>CAWKFV010000009.1:0-91462 GCA_963848865.1 uncultured Flavobacteriaceae bacterium
GCAGACTCCAAAACGTTTAAGCAACTGTTTGTTTTTGAGCTGTTATTTCAAGCTGTCTCAGTTCGTTCTGTTTTGAAGTAGACTTGTCTTCTTATTGAAGGAAACCGAAACCGAAACCATTGGCATAAAAATATCCTTACCATTATCGTTAAAACTCATATCAGCTCGCTCCGAAACAGGGACATAATCCAATCCAAAACCAATCATGGGATTGCGTTCTGCTTGATTTAACTCTTCTGATTGCACTACTGACTCATAGAGTTTGTCATATTTGAGCAATTCTGGATTAAGCATTAAAGCATCCTTGGCAAACACGCCATCTTCATCTGGGAGCATTAATTTTCCAAGAACAGCTACTTGTGTATTCCCATCTCGATTAAGCAATTTATTAAGGTTTGTTTGCTCCCCTAAATACCCTTCATTTAATACTTCTTTTTGCTGCTGCAGCTCATTTTGTCTAATCTGTAACCGCAATACGTCTACTGCAGATGCCTTTCCAACTTCTACAGAAGTAAGTGCCAGTTTTTCATAGGTTTTTAATAACTGAATATTCTCCTCAAGTACTTTTTGTTTTTCCTTTATACTAGAGTCTATAATAGGATTGAGAAACCGAAAGTGCCAGTTTACGTTTTGCAATCACGATTTCTACATATTCTGAATCTGCCATTGCGCTCGCGTAATTTTCTCTAGCAGTAATCGTACCGAACCAAGGCAACATTTGTCTTCGCCGAAAATCGAGCACGTTGCGCGCCCGTTCTAGTTTCGGGTTCACTCACAAAATAGCCTGCGCTGAATTCTGTATTGGGAATCCAAACGGCTTCGTTTATTTTTTCTTCTGCTATGTTATGACGAAGATTGTAAGCCTGAATCTCAGGACTATTACCTACTGCCTCGCTAATAAATGATTGTAATTGTTGCGCTCTCGAAAAAGCGGAAACAAACAAAAGACAGATAACGATATTTATAGTTCTCATTAGTTTGCTCTTTTTTAGTTTTAACTCTTCTCTCCAACTGTACAAGACCGGTACAATAAAATAGGATGTAATATCAATCACCATTCCTCCAAAAATTGGGATGGCCATTGGTATCATGATATCACTTCCTTTTCCTGTGGATGTTAATACGGGAAGTAAAGCAAGAATTGTAGTTACTGTAGTCATTAGACAAGGACGTATTCGCTTTTTTCGCAGCTTCTAATGCTGAATGTCTAATACCCTTTCATCTGTTGGTTTATCACGGTCAAAGGTTTGTGTGAGGTAGGTTGCCATTACCACACCCGTCATCGGTAGCAATACCGAATAGAGCAATGAACCCGACCCATACTGCTACACTCAGATTGATAGTTTTCATATTGAATAGGTCACGCATATTCTCTCCAAACAAATTAAAATTGAAGAACCAGTCTTGACCATACAACCAAATCATAATAAAACCACCTGCAAAAGCTACCGTGATTCCTGTAAAGACCATAAGTGAAGTAGAAACCGATTTGAACTGGAAATACAAAATCAAGAAAATATATAGTGCCAAAGGAACTACAACTGAAAGTGTTTTCTCTGCTCGCAACTGGTTTTCATAGGTTCCAGTAAATTGATAACTGATTCCTTTAGGAACGGTTAATTCCCCAGCACCGATTTTTTCCTTGATTAAAGCCTGAGCATTTTCTACGACATCTACTTCAGCAAAACCATCAAGCTTATCGAACAGTACATATCCGATTAGGAAGGTATCTTCACTTTTAATCACTTGTGGACCTTGTTCGTAACGTATGTCAACGAGTTCGCCCAATGGCACGGGACTTCCCTTTTCTACAGGAACATAAATCTTTTTAAGGTCTTCTTCATTGCCACGTAATTCTCTCGGATAGCGCACACGAACTCCATAACGCTCGCGACCTTCAACTGTCTGCGTCAAAGGCATTCCGCCAACAGCTACTTTTAGAACTTGCTGGACATCCATAATCGATATTCCATATCGCGCCAGTTGCTCTCGTTTGATATCAATTAATAAGTAGGGTTTACCCACAATACGGTCTGCAAAAACAGCTTGCTCTTTAACACCTTCGGCTTGTTTTAGAATACCTTCTAATTGTAAGCCAAAGGCCTGTATTTGCCCTAAATCTTGCCCTTTTACCTTGATTCCCATGGGTGCTCGCATTCCTGTTTGCAACATGACCAATCGGGTTTCAATAGGCTGTAATTTCGGTGCTGAAGTTACCCCTGGCAATTTGGTCACCTTAACGATTTCATTCCATATATCATCTGGGCTATCAATCTCTGGTCACCAGTTACGGTAGAATTCGCCATCGTCATCTTCAACCAAATGCTTCGAATGAATAGCAAATGGGTCTCTTAATCTTGATGTATCGTAACTCGAATTTTCACTATCTATATCCGTATTCGGGTTGATAACGAGATTACCATCTTTCAGTACAAAAAGCCCGCCGTCATTTATTCTATAGCGTTGCTTTTTACCCTTTGTATTATGCATGTATTCAGATTTGTACTGAATCATATTTTCATACATGGATAGCGGTGCCGGGTCGAGTGCGGATTCTGTTCTTCCGGATTTACCTACCACCGTTTCTATTTCAGGAATGGTAGCAACTGCCATATCCAGTTGTTGCAATACCCCTTTGTTTTCTTCTACACCAGCATGCGGTAAAGAGGTAGGCATTAAAAGAAACGAGCCTTCGTTTAGGGATGGCATAAATTCCTTTCCGGTGTTATTCATAATCCACACACCAGAAATAAGTACTGTTGTAGGAATGATTAGGAACAAGAGTTTATTCGCTAATGCCCATTCCAAAATCTGACCATAATACCTTCTGATACAGAAAATATCCCTAGAACTCCAAAGCAAATTAGCGCTACAAAAATCAAGTTGACAAATACACTTCTATCAAAGCCTAACGGTCTCCAATATTCTGCAAGCAGAAATACGATAGCAGCTGAGGATATAATAATATTAATCAGATTAACTTTCTTGCCGTCAAGATTACCCCTTAAATTTAAAAGTCCCGTTACACCAAAAGCAATCAAAACAATCCCTAACCAATAGCCTGAAAACATTGCGATTGCTCCCAAGAGTAAAAGCGAAATTTGAAGTACATAGCTAAACGAAGATTTTAGATTCTTCTTTCTAAATAAATATGCCGCCAATGGTGGGATTATGAATAAGGCGATAATCAATGAAGCCGAAAGCGCCATTGTTTTTGTAAAAGCAAGTGGCCGAAATAGCTTTCCTTCTGCACCAATCATAGTAAATACTGGCACAAAACTTATGATTGTAGTTAGGACTGCCGTTAAGATTGCTCCAGAAACTTCAGACGTGGCATTATAGATAATTTCATTTGTGGTGTATTCCGTGCCGCTTTCGCTAAAACGCAATTTTGTATCATCAATATGCCGTATCATGTTTTCGGCTAGAATAACACCAACATCAACCATGGTGCCAATAGCAATGGCGATACCTGAAAGCGCAACTATATTGGCATCTACATTGAAGATTTTCATGGTAACAAAAACCATCAAAACAGCAACTGGTAATAGTCCAGAAATTAAGATGGACGCCCTTAAATTGAAGACCATTATGATAATTACCAGAATGGTAATTTGTATTTCTAATGTCAATGCTTCATTGAGTGTTTCGAGTGTTTCTTCAATAAGTTCTGTACGGTCGTAAAAAGGAACAACGGTAAGTTGAGATGTGCGGCCATCTGCCAGTACTTTTGAAGGTAGGCCATCTTTAAGTTCATCAATTTGTGCTTTTACATTCGTGATGACTTCCATAGGGTTTGCACCGTAGCGAGCAACAACGACACCACCAACGACTTCTGCACCTTCCTTATCTAATATACCACGCCTAGTTGCTGGACCAAGACTTACGTTGGCTACATCCTTAATTCGAAGTGCTGTGAAATTTTCAGAAGAAACAACGGCGTTACTTCTAAATCTGCAATAGACTTGACATAGCCTAAACCTCGAACCAGGTATTCAGCTTGGTTTATTTCTAAAGTCTGCGCACCTATATCTTGATTGCTCTCTTTTACTGCTTTTACAATTTGACCAAGACTAATTTTATATTGGCGCATTTTCTTCAGGATTCACATCAACTTGATATTCCTGTACATAACCACCAATAGAGGCAACCTCCGAGACACCACTAGCACCTGAAAGCGCATATTTCACATAATAGTCTTGAATACTGCGCAGTTCCTGTAAGTCCCAACCACCAGTTACATTCCCCTTTCATCACGCCCTTCTAAAGTATACCAATCGATTTGGCCTAATCCCGTTGCATCGGGCCCCAGAGCCGGGTTTAAACCTTCTGGCAATAAATTAGCAGGTAATGAATTTAGCTTTTCTAAAATCCGACTACGTGACCAATAAAACTCGATGTCCTCCTCAAAAATGATATAGATGCTCGAAAAACCGAACATAGAAGAACTACGAATCGTTTTTACTCCTGGTATACCGAGCAAAGAAGTAGTTAGTGGATACGTAATCTGGTCCTCAATATCTTGTGGAGAACGACCTTTCCATTTCGTAAAAACAATTTGTTGATTTTCACCAATATCCGGAATAGCATCTACGGCCACGGGGTTTGAAGGCAGAAAGCCTGTATTCCAACCAAACGGTGCATTTACGATACCCCAACCTACAAATAAGGCGAGCATTAATACTGCAACGAGTTGTTATCGATAAGGAATTTGATAGCTTTATTAAGCAGTGATTTGATAATTAAACGGTTATGAAAGATTTGAAATTCTAGAAAACAGAAAAACAAACACAACAAATTGAGCCCTAAACGATGGCTATCGCAGGGCGCACTTAATTGTCTAATAATCAAATAAGGAAAGTCTGGTCTAAAATTTGAACATCCCGTAATAGTGGAGGCGGGACATAATCTCTAAACGGAGTTATATTTTCGTCTACCGCATCAAAGAGATTTATAAAAGAATAAGCAAAAGAATAAACAAATTGTTGCTGTTCAAAAGTAAGGTTGTCGAATGAGATTTTTAAATCATCTTGACCCTCAACTGTAACTTCTATATCGGAACAACAGCTTGTCTCGGTCTCCATTTCCATATCTTCACAGGAATTAGAGTCTTTCGACATTTCTGCCTTCATCATGCAGGTGTCTACCTTGTCGAACATACTGAAATCTACCAAATGGTCACCACAGTAATGCATATCCACAGAAAAAGACATTGTGGATAATAGCACGATAATTTGCCATTGACATAGAGGTGATTTTACCTAGTGCTTCTCTCATTCGTTAAACAAAACTACGAAATATTACAATTTGTTGTGCTCTTTAACAATACTTTACATTTAATCCCACTTCATCTTCTGCAATCGCACCGCGTTGAGAATTGCAAGTAATGCCACACCCACATCGGCAAAAACAGCTTCCCACATTGTTGCGAGGCCACCTGCACCCAAAATGAGTACTATGATTTTAACTCCAAAAGCCAAGGCAATATTCTGCCATACGATACTTCTTGTTGAGCGACCTATTTGAATGGAACGTGCAATTTTACTAGGCTGGTCATTCTGGATAATGACATCAGCTGTTTCAATAGCCACATCGCTGCCCAAACCGCCCATGGCAATCCCTACATTACTTGCAGCTAAAACGGGAGCATCGTTGATACCATCGCCTATAAAGGCAACCTTCGTATCTGGTTGTGCTTTGAGTTTTTCGACTTCGTTCAATTTATCTTCCGGTAATAGACCGCCCTTAGCCGAATCTATACCTAATTCTTTTGCAAATTGTTGCGTAATGGAATCCTTGTCGCCCGAAAGCATTATGATTTTGGAAATCCCCGATTCCCTAATTTGTTTTATGGCTTGATGCGCATCTTCTTTCAACTCGTCTGCTATAGTAACGTAGCCTGCAAATTTTCCGTCAATGGCGACCATTACAATTGATTCTACGATAATATCCGTTTCTGAAGGCACTTCTATTTTGTTCGAGGTCATCAGGGCTTTGTTGCCAACGAAAACTGTTTTTCCATTAACAGTTCCTTTCAATCCCTTTCCAGCAACTTCTGTGACTTCGGTGGCTTCAAAATCCGCACCTTCGGCTTTATATTCCAGAATTGCTTTTGCAATCGGATGGGTAGATTGTTCTTCCATGGCCATTAGATACTGCATAAATTCAGCTTCTGTAAAAGACGAGCTGTTTACTACTTCCTTAATCTTAAATACCCCCTTAGTAACCGTTCCCGTTTTGTCCATTACAACAGTATTCACTTTTGTCATTGCATCAAGAAAAGAAGCGCCTTTGAACAGAATCCCGTTTCGAGATGCCGCACCCAAACCACCGAAATAACCCAAAGGAATCGAAATGACCAATGCACAGGGACAGGAAATTACAAGGAATATCAAAGCCCTATAAAGCCAATCTCTAAATACATAATCATCAACAAAGAAATAGGGAAGCAACGTTAGACCTATAGCGAGAAAAACAACGATAGGTGTATAAACACGAGCAAATTTTCTAATGAAAAGTTCGGTTTTAGATTTGCGAGAGGTTGCATTTTGAACCATATCGAGAATACGCGCAATGGAACTGTCCTTGAACTCTTTCGAAGTTTCCAATTCTATTACCCCATCGAGATTAATACTTCCAGCAAACACAGATGCGCCTTTCTGGAGGGTATCGGGTTTGCTTTCTCCCGTAAGGGCTGCAGTATTAAAAGAACCTTTATCTGAAAGTAGAATTCCATCTAGAGGTACTTTCTCGCCCACACGTACTTGAATTTTTTCGCCTATCGCTACAGTTTCAGGATTAACAGAAATGAAGTCGCCATTGCGGGATACCAGAGCTTCATTAGGTCGTACATCTAATAATGCCTTGATGTTTCCTTTCGCCCGATTAACGGCTGCTTGTTGGAATAATTCGCCAATTGCATAAAACAACATTACGGCTACACCTTCGGGATATTCACCTATGGCAAAAGCTCCCAACGTTGCAATGGACATCAATAGGAATTCCGTAAAGAAATCGCCGTTTTTGATGCTGTTCCATCCACCCTTGATTACTGGAAATCCTACTGGAATGTAAGCTATCGTGTACCAAATAATTCTGACCCATCCTTTGAATAAAGGAATAGCATCGAAATAATCAACCGCAATACCTATCATTAGCATTACGAAGCTGAAAATCGCAGGCAGATACGTTTTAAAATTAGACACTTCATTTGGACTGCTATGGTTGTGTCCATCATCGTGACTGTGCTCCCCTGAATGTTCTTTCGTATCAAGGTCTCTTAAGTTTAGTTTTTTCTTTTTCATTAACCTTCTCTGTAATTATTCAAAATAAGGGTTAAGTCTCGTGGCATTTCCATCTTCTTCATAGGTGGTACATTACTACCACCTGTATTTCCAAGAGGAACATGGTCTATAAATGATTTCCAACCCCCGAATAAAAGCCGTATCACTTGTCCAAAAACTTCTTTAATATTTCTATGACGAAGTCCAAATTTCAGCATTAACCAATGCGTATAACTATGCTCCATGGGGTAAGACTGGCCTAGAATATGGGAACGTTCAAGATGATGCCATGCACTTGTTAAATCATTCTTCTGAAGGTGTGAACGATATTGTTCTATCTCTTTTAAGTAATGTCCTTTTAGTCCGCTTGGAATAGTTGTGTTGAATTTCATGGATTACTATTTTTTTAATGCAAGGTACATTATGGAATCATGCAACAGAAGTGCATTTATTGCACGCTGCATTTGTCACAGATTCCCTTCAAAACCAAGTTTGCATCGTCGGCAACATAACCCTCAGGGAGGTTAATATGTGGAATCTTATGTTCAGTTAGACAGACCGTTTCATTGCAGTTGCTACAATGGAAATGAAGATGCAAATCCCGTTCGATATCACAATTACAGCCTGACTCGCAAAGGGCATATTTTGAAACTCCAGTACCATCCTCTATTTGGTGCACGATACTGTTTTCCTCGAAAGTTTTCAGAGTGCGGTACAATGTAGTCCGGTCCGCTTTTGCAAAGGCGCTTTCGATATCTGTCAAGGTTACCGCAATATCCTTTTGTGCCATAAACTTATAAATCAGAATACGCATCGCTGTGGGGCGTACTTTTCTTTCTTCCAGCAATTTTTCTATTTCGTTCATAAGAGCCATTTTATTAAAAAGTTCTTTCTTCTGTGCTGTTTTTTTTGTTTTTACCAATAGTACAAAAACATGATGAATCATACGATAGTTTACCAGTCTCATAAATTAATATTCTATGAGACTTTCTGTTCCTCATCCCATCAAAATCAATCATGCCAGAACCTCAACCCTTGTAATCAGAACTTTTTTCACCAGACAAAAGTTCACTTAAAAACCCCAAGCCCTTGCGGAAGTCATGCAAACCTTCCTCTCCAACCCTCCCCTAGCGCACACGCTATGCCGGTACGCTAGTGAAGTCTTTCCATTCCAGTTTTCCCCGACATCCTCAGAGCCGCAAGAAAGCACAAGCGGTAAAAAGACCGCTTGACCTTTCCTTCCCCTACCCACAAATAGTTGTAGTAAACTAAATGAAATTTTCAATGACTTTTCAGGTTGTCTTCAATACCTCGTAATGAAATATCTCGATAATAATTAATCATCTATTATCTCTTCCACCCAAAAACCCTTCAGTATATCTATGATTCATGTCATTACCCACATAAAATAGTAACTTAGAAGTATGCCTGATTTCATTAAATATCTACTATTGGCATCTTTCGCATATGTTTATATACGACTGCTAATTCCGTATGTTGGATTCTTTGCTCGTTATATGTTCAATGAATCCACACAATGGGATAAATATATTGAAAAACCAAGATTGGTTTTTTATGGTATTGGACTCCTTTTAATGCATTCAAGTTATTCGGCTATACTCGAACATTTTGAACCATTTCGAGGGTTTTTCTTTTATGCTAATTGTCTAATGTTCATAGGTGGTATTGCAATGAGCCAGATAACTTGGTCCAAAAGGTTTAAAAACGTTTTTATCCCAAAAATTCAAGAAAAACTTAAAAAGAAGAACAATTTTAGCCTCTCAGCTACGAATGACCAACTGAAAGAGTTATATAGTGGATTGGTTAACTACGATATGATACTATCAGAGCGAACGGATAAAGATGATTTCATCAAAGTTTTTAAGGAGGATTGGTATACCCACAAATCTAAAATACATTTCAAACTTGATGCTCCAAGTTGTCGCGAGTTCTACGAATTATTTAAAGTTACCTTCCCGAAAAACACAATGAGCGTCATCGACTTTTTCAAAAGGTCGGACACTATCCGTAGGGAAGATGGCAAAGCTTATAAATACTCCACGGTAAAAGATGCCAAATCGAGAACTCCGATATCTAAAAAAAGTGAAGAACTTAAAACCATCTTTTCTCGTCTTTAGTTTCGTTTGCTTGCATTTTTCCTAATTACATGTGCATTGCATGAATTGCACACATTTCCCTTTACTTCCTATACTAGTTTAGCACCAGAATTCTATTAATAAGAACAAAAGTTTTGTCTATTGTTTAATCCAAAATTAGAAAAAAATGGACTATCTGGAATTACAAGAACGGCTCGACCGTATCGAACGCTTATTGGTGGCAAATAAAGAAGTACTCACATTTGAGGAAGCTTGCGAATACACGGGTATATCAAGGAGCTACCTCTATAAGTTAACCGCAGCAAGGGAAATCCCCCACTCTAAACCCAACGGTAAAATGTTATTTTTTGAAAAGGCAAAACTGAATATTTGGCTGCTGCAAAATCGTAGAAAATCAAAAGCTGAAATTGAGAAAGAAGCGTTGGATTACACCTTTAAAAATAGACAGGTTTAGAATAGTAAATGAATATTTAAATCGTGATGAAACTCTTCTTCAAACCAAATATTTAGATGAAAAAACATGATTAATTTTTTTTGGATAGGGAGAAGTAAAAAGAATGAAAACAGTACTAATAATTACATCTGAGTGAGAATTCAAGATGTGTCATTGTCATGACAAATCTTGCTTTTGCTCCCGAAGGTCGCAAAAGAATAGGAACTGGCAACCGAGTTTTCGATGTGTGATTTAGTATAAAGTATTTCGATGAATAAAGATTTTAAAACCTTAAATGAAAAAGGAGTTTGTACAATTTCGATGTTCTATTTATGAAAAGAAGCTCTTAAAAATAAAGGCAAAAAAGAGTGGGCTTTCCATAAGTGAATATTGTCGTCGTGCTGCTTTTGACTATAGGATTGTTGAACGGTTTTCTGATGAACAAATCAATGTTTACAAATTACTGGTTCAGTATCAAGTCAATTTTAAACGTATTGGAAATATGTACAAAAAGAGAAATCCAAAGTTATCAGAAGAGGTGGTACAGTTGGCTAATGAAATACGGAAACATCTTTACAATTTTAAAAAATGATAGGAATGGGAAAATCTATATCGCACACAGGTGCTTCCATGGGCTATGGATGGGATGAGGAAAAAGAGGCCGAAGTTATCTATCGAGAACATTTGGCGGGCGACAACCCAAAAGAGATTACCCAAGAGTTCAAAATAATTCAAACACAGAATCAGCGATGTAAAAAGAATACTATGAGTTTTGTATTAAGCCCTACTATAAAAGATGGTCAAGATTTGACGAACAAACAACTTACAGAAATCACACAACGGTTTGTACAAGAAATGAAATTACAAGAAAGACAGGCGATTGCATTTGTGCATCGGGATAAAAGTCATTTGCACATCCATTTATATGTGAACCGTATCGGTTTCGATGGTAAGGCTTACAAAGACAACTTTATAGGAAAAAGAAGCCAGCAGGCTGCAGAAAAGGTGGCGCAGCAAATGGGATTGACCACTGTTCGGGAGGTACAGCAAGAAAGGTTGAATCAAATTCAAAGTGTACGACAAGAAATAAAACAAATTCACCAAAAGGTTATTACCGAAATGAAACCCAAAGATTTTGACCAGTATATCAAATACATGAAACAAAGAAATGTAGAAGTTATTCCAAGTATCAACAAATCAAATCAGTTGCAGGGCTTTCGCTTTGAATACAAAGGTCAAAATCTAAAGGGAAGTGAAGTACACCGCTCCATGTCAATGGCAAGAATCGCCGAGCGGATAGGTTTTGATAAGACCGTTTCCCAAAAGATAGTGAAGAACAATACCTTAGAATTACTTGGCAAGACCGTAGGCATATCTCCCAATATCGCAGCTACTATTGCTAAAAAGGTTATCAAAATTGCTATGAAGAAATCAATTGGATTAGGAATGGAAATATAAGATTATGGCAAAATTAGATGAAATAGCAGAATTGCTAACGGAAGAAATCAAAGGCTTCGAAAACTCGGTCAACCGAATGGAAGAATTGAAAGCCTTTTTGATGACCTATAAAGTACAAGCCGATACCTCACATATCGACTTTATTCTAAAAGAATATAACGACCATCAAAAAAAGGCGATTGAAAACCAACACAAACTGATGGGAAACGTGGTCTACTATATTAAAAAGTCAATGACTTTTCCGAAATGGGCAACAAAGCTGTTTTGGGGTCTCTTGGTAATTATCTTT
The DNA here is from genome assembly GCA_963848865.1 of uncultured Flavobacteriaceae bacterium. Classification (GTDB taxonomy): domain Bacteria; phylum Bacteroidota; class Bacteroidia; order Flavobacteriales; family Flavobacteriaceae; genus Maribacter. The sequence continues at coordinate 11,581 of CAWKFV010000009.1, forward strand.
CTGGTATTGGGGTATTCCGTTTACAAAGTCTCCCGAATCCCTGAAATAAAGCAAGAAGCTTTTGGACAGGGAGAGGAAAAAGCAGTCGGGCATTTCAGGGCATTCTTCGAGGCCAGCCCAGAGGCCAGCGAACTCTACCAAGAATGGCGAGAGCCGCAAAGCAAAAAGTAGGGTGCGCCCTATCCGGTTTTTGCTTTACGCTTATCTGCCGGAATCACTACAAAAACCGGACAGGATCCACGCGCAAAGTTTTGGGGTAAGATTTGGGACGACTGGTTGAAAAGTGTAAGGTTTTTTTGACTTCTATTGATATCAACTTACCTTTAAACTTCTGAAGTAGACTAACGGTAGATGTCAAAAAATAAAAAAAACGATAACCAATTCGAAAGTTCAATAGAATTAGGAAAAAAGAGTAAAATATTAGCTCCTAGAATTAAAAATTGGTGTTTAAATATTGAAATCCATTCGGAATATGGTGGAATAATAGGGCAAATGGGCTATCCTACGATGAACACTATTTCCTGCACACAAGCCAGAGGAGGTGGAGCAATGAACCTTGAATGGATAGCTCATGATTTTATTATTCAGAATTGTCCAGAATGTAAATATCATAAGGAAATAACCACCAATAATTTTGGAAGAGAGACTCTTAAGAGTTATGAAAAAATAATTTCTAAACAAAAGGAGCAACAAAAAAAGGAGGCCGAAATCACTTCTAAATTGGAAACCCTTATCCAAACAAGAATATCAAATCAACATGAAAATTCTTATACTCCCGAACTCTCCATTCTTAGAAAACTGTTGGAACTTAAAAACCCTAAGGGTAATCATTCCGTAGTATCACAGGAACTTTTGGAAGCCAGTAAAATTTCACCTTCTTTCTTCAATAGCCTTTCAAACGATTATTTATCAGTTTTTTTTGATAATGATCAGTTTGGGAATAATCTGTTAGACACCTCTTTCAATGTTATTGCGAATAACCAAGATGTTATTTCCGATTTCTTCATTGAAAAAGTAATTGGTCTTTTAGATAAAGAAGACAATTTAAATATCTTGATAAGAGTATTGCCAATTTCCAAACTCAACGAATCCAGAGCGTACCATGTTTGTAAGACCATAATATCCAGATACGACCCTAACTCCTTCCATAGATATGACCATTTTGAGAATCACAGTCCAGCTTTATTGCAATTCATCTATTCTTTTCATGATAAATACAATACTAAGTTTTACAGACTTTTGGAAGATACTTTAAAAGACAAGAATGGACGAGTAAGAGCTTTTTCATCATTAATAATTTACCACCTATCTAAGAATGATAAGAATCTGAAATTTAAAATTATTGATAAAATGATTTTGTCTTTGAATTTGGATGATTATGAAAATTACCTATCTCCTGATTATATTATTACAAAGACAATTGCCAAAATTTATCAAAAGTTTCCAAAAGAAATAAAAGAGGCAATCGATAGAAATAAAAATCTGTTAAAAACCGGCGGGAAAATTGAATTGTTAGGGATTTATGAAGATGTATTAGAAAAAGCGAAAAAGAGTAAAGAGAATACATTTTTGGACGAACTAATTTCCATCAGCCTTAGCCCAAAAAATCCGGACTTACGAAAAAAAACAATCGATGTGCTGGAAAATATAAGTCGTACTAATTGCCTATTGCTAATAGGCAAAAGTGATTCCGTGATAGGTTTATTAGCACATTCAATCAGAAACCAAATTAACTTTGAGTGGCATAAAAAGAATTTGGATAATAATACTGTAACCTTTAATCCCCTAAAAAATCAACCCTTTGACTCGATCCTACTAGATGAAAATTTAATGGCGTATGAAATAGACAAACTTAAAGGAATTTCCAAAAACCTCTTGACGATTGATGCGCCACAAATCTACAAGAGTTTAATTGAAATTATAAGAAATACCAATATCAAAAATGAAGATGAAAAACGATTAAAGAATAGGTTGATCGAAGTTATAAGAGATGGTGTAAAAGATTCAGCTCTTTTGATAGATGTCTTACCGGATATCTACACGTGGCTTTTGGATTTTAAAAACCCTTCTTTAAGAGTTGCAGCCTTAAAGCTTGTAGAGAAATTACTAAAAAACAACTGGCAGATTGTTCCAAAAACCATTCTTGACTTATTAGAAATATTCCTTAAAGATCAGGATAATTGGGTCAAAAAAAATACGATTCTATGCTTTAAACAAATAATTAGAAGAGATAAGGAATTGGATGAAGTAGTTATTGATAAACTTTTGGCTTGTTATAAGGATAAGTATGTTTCAATCCACAAAACTGTAACCGAAATTACTTATGACCTATACGAGAGAATAAATGCAAAGCAAAGGTTACAATTGTTCCAAAACCTATTTCACCTATTTTGGGCTTACAATGAAGAAGAACAAATAGATATTGAGTTTTGCAAAAAAATGTTTAGGCAGTTGATTTATTTGAGCAAAGAAATAAATCCAAAGCATTTGCAAATTACCGAACCTACACTTATAAAAAAGTATTTGTCTGATTATTGTATCAATGGGAACTATTATTCTAGATTGGATTCGTTAAAAGACTTGTCTAAGTTTAAAAATCAAAACTCAGAATATGAAGAGACTTGGTTAAGAAATAGCCTTCTATTTTTAAATCAATTTAAGCCTCATAGATTACAAGGTTTCTGGGATTCGGATAGATATAAGCTTTACAAGGATTTTGCAACACTAAACTTAAAAACCATTGTTAATCAAATTGACTCTTTAAAAAATTCAACAAAGAATGCAATCATTAGAGATTTTGACTTATATAGTTTTGAGTCCCTATATATATTACACATTTTATCATTCTTTAATCTACACGATGACTTGAATGAATTGATACACTACATAGAAAAGAACGTTAATCAGACCAAGTCGATAAACTATTTTTTTGATCAACTGACTTTGTTCAAAAACTTCACAAATGCCTCTATTGCGATTCATGGAGAAGCCAATCCCCAAAAATTTAATGATTCAATAAAGAATTTGAAGCAGATTGATAATGAACTACTTCAGCTTCAAGCGGATATATTTTCAAAACGTGTAGCGTTATATTATGAGTTTGACATTATCGTGTTGGAAGCGGGTTTGTCGGGAAAAGAATATTTGCTCAAACGATATAATCGCTTAATCGAAATTTGCGATGAATCAGAAGAGAAAAATCTCTTTATGGCTTTTTCATTGCTTTGTAAAGCAGTTTTTTCATTCCTGGAATGGGGCACAGCTGTACTTGACGGAGATTTAATACAACAGGCTAAACTTGTAGCTGCCAAAGCGAATTTGGAAGTGGTTGACAAAGGCGTCTTCAGTTATTTGCCAGTCCTTGAAAAAGACGTTTTGGAGTTAATTGATAATATCAATAAAACTTCCCAATTTAACAAAACCAACTTTGTCAGTATAGTTCGTTCATTTGCCAAATTAAATATTCCCATTATTTACCATCTAACCAAGGACAATAAAATGTTTAGGGTCAGTGAGCTTGAAGAGCATGATAAAAAAATAGCGGATATCAATCTCGTCTCTATCGAATTATATTTAAGTAGCGTGCCGTGGGCAAATCCTCAAATAATAAAACCTAAGGTAGTTTATAGCATTGAGGGTAAAGTACGTATGAATAAGGTTCCGGAAGGATATGATAGTTTGCATATTGTTCCTGCGAGTACTAATAGTGAAATTTATGATATACAATTAGATGAAATCAAACTCAATAGTAGTTCAGAGTATTCGGTCCTAGGGAATATATTATTCAAATATCCAATGAGCGACCTTGACCAAATCATTTCTATAAAGCTAGTGCCTTACTATGAAAGAGGTGGTATAAAGATGTATCCAACCGTTATTGGTTACGATGAATTAATTGGTAGAGTTATAGACGAAAATAATGAGTTGTTTCAAACCGGATTTGACATGATGAATAAAAAGGTATTTGAATTTTATAAGAATCCAGTAATTAAGCAATTGGAAAAATCGGAAAGGACAGATTTCTTTCGACTACTTAATGCTACAATCAATTATCAGGGTTTTTGCATTCAAAATGGGATATATAAAAAGGTTGCAAAGATCTTGGAAAATGATTTTAGAGATAACTTAATTCAGCATTTAATAGCCAATCCAACTATTGGAGGGCAGATTAGGAAAGAAGCGGAAATAGCAGGTGGAAAAGTAGAGATTGAATACAAAGGTTTTATAATTGAATTAAAAGTAGAGTATACACTGTCCGACCGAATGAAGATGGTAAGTAAATACGAATCACAGGCGCAATCATATGCTAGTGGTTCTTCAAAGTTAGCATCTATAATCTGTATTCTGGATTTGACAGAAAAAAAGTACGCACCTAGTCCTACCATAAATAATATATATTTGAATCAACCTATGACGCACGGATTTGAAAATACAGATGTGGCTCATAAGCCTTTCCAAATATTCGTATTTATTGATGGTAATACTAAAAACCCAAGTGATTATAGTAAATAATTACAAAGTAAATTAGAGTGTTTTTGGATAATTAGGGATTATTCAAAATATTTCAATAAATGTAACTATATTACCAAATATGTAATTTATTTAGTATCTTTGCATTCTAATTAAACATCATATCAAGTGCATGTAATATCATTTAAAAAGCTAAGAGAGTATTTTTCGAAAGAAACCAATGCTAAAGTAGCTTTGCAAGATTGGTATAAAAAAGCAAATAAAGCTGAATGGGATAGTTTTGCCGATTTAAAGAACACATTCAATTCAGCTGACAGCGTTGGAAATGGCAGGTTTGTTTTTAACGTCAAAGGAAATCATTACCGAGTTATTGCCATAGTACGATTTAAGTTCAAGAAAGTACTAATACGATGGGTGGGCAATCACCGGGATTACGACAAAATAAAGAATATAGATAAATTATAAGATTATGGGAAAATTAATAACACACGCGGCATATGTAAAAGCGAATCTTCGCTTAGAAGAGTTGATAAATGTTGTGGATGATATTACCCCAACGGATGACCCTTTGGCGAAGGAGTTTCTGGAGGTTACAGATATTATCGAACAGTATGAAGAAATCTATTTTCCTATCGGTTTACCTACCTTGCAGGAAATGATTGAACTACGTATGTTTGAAATGGGTCTGAAACGAAAAGATTTAGCCGCACTACTAGATACAAGTGCTTCAAGAATAAGCGATTATTTGAATGGAAAAAGGGAGATTACTTTGAATGTTGCCAAAGCGTTACATCAAAAATTGAATATTGACAGTGATATTATTCTTCAATAAAAACAGCATGGAAAGCATGATACTATCAAAAGAAAACAAAGGTGTTCACCTTTTTTACACCTCGAACGCCCCTACACCAATGTTTACGGGAACAAGAAGATACTGCATCGGGAAGTAATAAAAGTTTAAAACAAAATATGTTTAATTTTTTTACCAAAAAAGAATTTCTTGTTGACCATTTGGAAGGGTTTGTTGATATTCATAACCATATATTGCCAGGTATTGATGATGGTGCCAAAAATGTGGATGAATCATTAGAACTAATAAAAGGTTTTGGAGAATTTGGCGTAAACGATTTTATATGCACTCCGCATATTATGGAGAACTACTATCCAAATACTCCTGAAACAATTAATACTTCTTTGGCTGTTCTCCAAAATGAACTTTACTTGAACAACTTGGGAGATGTTAGAATTAGGGCGTCAGCTGAGCATATGATTGATTCCGGATTTGAGAAAAAATTGGAAGATAATCATGTAATGCCCTTGGATAAAAAATATCTGCTTATGGAAATGTCATTTTTGCAGGCACCAATTAACTTTGATGCATCTTTGAAGAAAGTTACTGAAAAAGGGCTTTTCCCCATTTTAGCTCATCCTGAGCGCTATGTATATTTACATAACAACTCAGGAAGATACGAACAGCTTAAAGAAATTGGAGTTTTGTTTCAATTAAACATCCTTTCCTTGAGTGATTTTTATGGTAAGGAAGTGCAAAGAAGTGCTATGAAGCTAATAGAATCGGGTTTAATAGACTTTCTGGCTTCTGATGTCCATAATATTAGGCAACTTTCAAAAATTGAGAAAATCGCTTTAAGTAAAAGAACAATACAGAAATTAATTTCTCTTGTAACCAAAACCGCCCACAATTTTTCTTAACATTTCACAGGATTCTATAGTTTCAATATAATTGTGTAAAGACTACTAGATAATAACATATTTAATATTTATCTTTTAGTAGGAAGTTTTTACTAACGCAAAACTGAAAATAAGATTATCACAAACATGAAATTCATTATAGTTAAAATTTTGATGATGCAAGTAGATTGTATAGTTCTTAGCGTATTTAATCGAAAATAAATTGCCAAAGGGTAAAAGTGCAATACTTTCGATATTTATTTAAACTATAATGGATTGGTTTGAAGTATTAATTTATAGAGATGCTATTTTCAGTTTATCTTCCAATTTGGATCAATTGGATATTATATTACTGTTATCGTTATTTTTACATTTATTATAGAATTAAACCCCATATTTTCTAGTAGAAAGTGAAAATATGATAGTCGAATTAACATAAGACAAACAGTAGTTTCGTAAATTTTAAAATTAAATATGAATATGATTTATTGAATAAAATCATGTTAGCAAAACAAACGGGTTAAGGATTTAATTTTTAAATAATTGGGTAGTTGCAATGCTGGTTATCTGAAAGGACAAATACTCTAACTCATTCAATTAGGTTTTATAATTAAACAATTGTAAAAAAGAGAATACAGGAGTACCTGAATTAATTACGTCAACTTATGTCAGAAAAAAACAGTTCAAGAAAAAATTTATTAATTACGGGAGGTGCCGGTTTTATAGGTTCGCATGTAATCAGAAGATTTATTAGCAAGTATCCTGAATATCAAATCTTTAATTTAGATGCTCTTACATATGCAGGTAATTTAGAGAACTTAATAGACATAGAAGAAAAAGAAAACTATACATTTCTTCATGGTAGCATTAATGATGAAGTTTTCGTTCGCTCAATTTTTACCGAACACAGGTTCGAAGGAGTAATTCATTTAGCTGCTGAATCTCATGTTGATAGGTCAATAGCTGATCCATTGGCTTTCGCTAAGACGAATATTTTAGGCACTATGAACCTATTAAATGAATTTAAAAGATTATGGGATGGAAATTGGGAAGGAAAAAGATTTTATCACGTAAGTACGGATGAGGTGTACGGAACTTTGGGTGAAATAGGATTATTTGAAGAAACCACCCCCTATGAACCTAATTCTCCCTATTCGGCCTCCAAAGCTAGTTCCGACCATTTTGTTAGGGCCTACGGAGAAACTTATGGACTGCCATACGTTATAACCAATTGCTCTAATAATTACGGAGCAAATCAATTCCCTGAAAAATTAATTCCACTATTCATAAATAATATTATTCAAAATAAACCATTGCCCGTGTATGGAAATGGCTATTATACTCGCGATTGGTTATACGTTATAGATCATGCCATTGCAATTGATCTTGTCTATCACGAAGGTTCTAACAAGGAAACTTATAATATTGGTGGTTTTAATGAATGGAAAAATATTGATTTGGTAAGAGTGCTTTGTAAGCAAATGGATACTAAACTAGGACGGGAAGAAGGAAGTAGTGAGAAATTGATTACTTATGTAAAAGATAGGCCCGGGCATGATTTAAGATATGCAATAGACGCATCAAAAGTCAACCAAGAATTAGGATGGTATCCATCAGTAACTTTTGAAGAAGGGCTTTCAAAAACAATAGACTGGTACTTATCGAATAATGAATGGTTAAATAACGTAACCAGTGGGGCGTACCAAAAATATTATGAATTACAATACAAACAATAATAGATGAAAGGAATAATATTAGCAGGTGGCTCGGGGACAAGATTGTATCCTCTAACGAAAGGGACTTCTAAACAATTATTGCCCATTAATGATAAACCAATGATTTATTATCCATTGTCGGTATTAATGTTGGCAGGTATTAAAGAGATTCTAATCATATCAACACCTATAGATTTGCCTCGCTTTATACAATTGCTTGGAGATGGTTCCGACTTTGGGATGCGATTTGAATATAAGGAACAACCTTCCCCGGATGGTTTGGCCCAGGCCTTTATTATTGGTGAGGAGTTTATAGGTAATGATGATGTTTGTCTGATATTAGGGGATAATATTTTCTATGGACAGGGCCTTAAAGAACTGTTGATAAATTCCGTGGCCAATGTAAAAGAGAAAAACATGGCCACGGTGTTTGGCTATTATGTACAGGATCCCGAACGATATGGTGTTGTCGAATTTAATAAAAATGGTCAAGCTCTGAGCATTGAAGAAAAACCAAAGTCCCCCAAAAGTCATTATGCCGTAGTAGGATTGTATTTTTACCCTCACAGCGTAGTTAAAATTGCTAAAGAGGTAAAGCCAAGTGGTAGAGGAGAGTTGGAGATAACTTCGGTGAACAAGGTCTATCTAGAAAAGGGTAATCTAAAGGTTGAACGCATGGGTCGAGGATTTGCTTGGTTAGATACAGGGACACATGATTCTTTATTAGATGCATCAAATTACATCCATGCCATCGAAAACCGTCAAGGGCTTAAAGTCGCTTGCTTGGAAGAAATAGCATTTGAAAAAGGATATATTTCTAGAAGTCAACTGTTACACCTTGCGGAACCACTTAAGAAGAGCAATTATGGTCAATATTTAATTCAACGTGCTGAAGAATTGAAAGATGCATTTTAAAAGATTGGTAATTCCTGAAGTCATCGTATGCAAACCAACTGTTTTTTCGGATAAACGAGGTTATTTTGCCGAAACCTTTAGAGAAGATAAGTTTACCGCATTTATCGGGTATAAAATTAGTTTTTGTCAGGATAACGAGTCCAAATCCAAGTTTGGTGTAATAAGAGGATTGCATTATCAGATTGGCCCCCATACACAATCAAAACTTGTTCGGGTAATCAAAGGAAAAGTATTGGATGTTGCAGTAGATATTAGAAAAGGTTCACCTACATTTGGACATCATGTTGCCGTGGAATTAAGTGATAAGAATAAAAAACAGTTATTTATACCTAAGGGATTCGCAAATGGATTTGTGGTATTAAGCAAGGAAGCAATCTATTCCTACAAGGTAGATAATTATTATAATAAAGAAAGTGAAAGAGGTATTGCTTATGACGACGAAACACTTGGGATTGATTGGAAATTAAGCGTAGATGAATTAGAATTTTCTCTCAAAGACGCGCACCTGCCACCACTTGAAAAAGCGGAATATTTGTAGTATGAATTCCAATCTGCATATTCTTGTAACAGGTTCAAATGGGCAATTAGGTTCAGAAATTCAAAAACTCAGCATAAATTACCCCAATTATAATTTTGTTTTTACCAGTTCCATGCAATTGGATATTACCGATTACTCCAAGGTAAACAGGTTTTTTGATATCACTAAAATTGATGTGGTAATTAATTGTGCCGCCTATACAGATGTCAACAAAGCCGAATCTGATATTGAGAAAGCCAATAATGTGAATAATCTTGCGGTAGCAAATCTTGCAAAAATTGCTAAAAGGAAGCATATCAAATTGATTCATTTTTCAACCGATTATGTGTTTGACGGAATTCTAAACCGACCCTATGGTGAAGATGATGTTCCTAATCCACAAACGGTCTACGGGAAAACTAAACTGAAAGGAGAAAAAGCCATTCAAAAAATTAACCCAAAAAAATCGGTAATTATTAGAACGTCATGGTTATACTCGGAATACGGCAATAATTTTGTAAAGACCATGTTGCATTTAGGAAATGAGAATAATCAAATCAAAGTCATTACAGATCAGGTAGGGACGCCTACCTTTGCCGGAGACTTGGCAAAAGTAGTACTTGATATAATTCCTAAAGTTGAAAATGACCGTATAGAAATTTATCACTATTCTAATGGAGGAACCTGCAGCTGGTACGATTTCGCTAACCTTATTTATTCAATTAAAAAAATGGATATCAAGGTAATACCCATAAAATCCAAAGAATTCCCAACATTGGCAAAAAGACCTTTATATACCGTTTTGGATAAAACAAAAATTAAAGACACCTTTAACATACAAATTCCAAATTGGCAAGATTCGCTAAAGCTATTTTTCTATACTCAAACAACCGATAACCTCATCTAAGAAATTATTCCAAAGAATTTTGTCAAAATAAAAAATAATTTAAGCAGTTATAGTATGGACGGTAGTGTTATGTTTAGCAATAAGACTAATTTTAATATTCTAGGCGAAAGACTATTCCGCTTAATTGTAAAAAATACCATGTAAATGTCTCTTAAACATAAAACAATCTCCGGTGTTGTTTGGAGTTTTGCTGAAGCCGTATTAATAAAAGGGCTTTCTTTTATAGCAATGCTACTTCTAGCGCGATGGTTAGGACCCGCAGATTTTGGACTCATTGGAATGATTGCCGTATTCATTGCAATCGGTAGATCATTGGTAGACAGCGGAATGTCTTTGTCACTTATCAGAACTGCTGATGCGGACGATTCCGATTTTTCTACGGTATTTTACATGAACATGGTGATGAGTTTACTGGTTTATGCAATCCTTTTTTTTGCGGCACCTTATATCGCAGATTTTTACGAGCAAGAAATCCTTATTGAAATTATTAGGGTGTATTGTTTAAGTTTTATTGTTTCTGCATTCTCTGCGGTTCAACTAGCTATTTTGAATAAGGAAATGAAATTTAAAAGACTTGTATTGCTAACAGCACCAAGCACCGTTATTGGCGTAATAGTGGGTTTGACCTTGGGTTATTATGAGTATGGGGTATGGAGTATCGTTGCAATGCTATTAACCACTCAAGTTGTTTTGTCCCTTCTACTTTGGATAAATTCTAATTGGAAACCCAGTCTAAACTACTCTAAAGAAAGGTTTGTGTACCACTATACATTTGGGTACAAAATAATGTTATCTGGACTTCTCAATACAATTTTCGATAATAGCTATAATATAATAATAGGAAAATACTTTCCGGTGGAGACCCTCGGCTTTTATGAAAGGGCAAAACGTTTTAATGACTATCCTTCGGTAACTATCACGGGTATTGTTAGAAAAGTGACCTATCCTATGTTGGCACAGTTGCAGAATGATGTCCCAAGGCTTTCCAAAATATATCGAAAGATGATTAGGGTAGCTTTTTTTATTGTGGCTCCGTTCATGCTTGGCGGAGCTGCTATCGCAAAACCCTTGTTTGAGTTGATTTTAGGGCCGTCCTGGCTTACTGCCGTCCCTTTTTTTCAGATTTTAAGTCTGGCTGCAATTTTATATCCCATCCATGCGTTTAATGTCAATATTTTACAAGTCTTTGGTCGTAGTGATTGGTTTTTAAAGTTAGAGGTCATAAAAAAAATATTGATGGCCATTAGTATTTTAGTTGGATTTCAGTTTGGGATTATGGGCTTAATCTGGAGCTCTGTTTTTAGCTCTTTCCTTAGCTTGTTGATCAATACGCACTATAGTAGCCGATTAATAGAATACAGTACAAAAAACCAATTACTGGATATGCTGCCCATTTTGCTAATGGCCGGTCTTACTTTTTGTGTGATGTACTATTCAGTACACTTATTTAGCGACTATAATCAAATTATTCAAATAGGATTTGCTTCATTAATAGGAATTACCTTCTATGTAGTGGTTCATTCCTTTTTTAAGGCAAGCCCTTTATATGCTTTATTAACAATTGTAAAAAACCGCAAGTTATGATACCCGTCACCTTACCCTTTTTGCCTCCTAAGGAGGACTTTGATATTTTATTGCATGGTATTTGGAAGCGACAATGGCTTACCAATATGGGCCCGTTGGCTAGTAATCTTGAGATGAAACTTAAAGAGCATTTAGGAGTAGAACATTTATTGTTTGTTACCAACGGTACTATCGCCATACAAATAGCCATTAAGGCACTTGGGTTACAAGGTGAAATAATCACAACACCTTTCTCCTATATAGCAACCACCAGTAGTATTGTTTGGGAAGGCTGCAAACCTGTTTTTGTAGATATTGATAGTGAAAATTTAACTATTGATCCAAACAAAATTGAAGCGGCAATTACCGACAAAACCTCTGCGATTTTAGCAACTCATGTTTATGGTAATCCGTGTGATGTTGAAGCGATTCAAAAAATAGCCGACAAACATAAATTAAAGGTAATCTATGATGCTGCGCATGCATTTGGGGTAGAAGTTAATGGGAATTCTATTTTTAATTATGGTGATATCTCCACTTGTAGTCTACATGCGACTAAACTTTTCCATTCTGGTGAAGGCGGCTTAATTATTACAAAAGATGCCAAACTATTAAAAGAATTGGCACATATGAGAAATTTTGGGCATGATGGCCCGGAAAAATTTCATGGTCTTGGAATAAACGGAAAAAATTCTGAATTTCATGCTGCGATGGGTATCGCAAATTTGAGTTATATCCAGGATATTCATGAAAAAAGAAAATTATTATCTGAACGTTATGATAGTAAATTAAAGAATTTAAATGCCATTAAACCGGTTTGGCATAAGAAATCACAGTCTAATTATGCGTATTATCCAATTGTTTTTGATAATGAAAAGTTACTTTTAAAATGTATGGAAATGCTTAAGAGTAATGAGATTTTTGGACGTAGATATTTTTACCCATCTTTGGCAGATAGTTTGCCTTATCTAGAATCAAAGGAACTTAAAGTAACAAACGATATTTCCAAAAGGGTTTTTTGCCTACCCCTGTATTTCAACCTTACTGTTGAAGAAGTAGATATGATTTGCAGGTTATTATTAAGAGCACAAAATAATTGATGATAAACGTAGCGATGATGCAACCGTATTTGTTCCCTTACCTTGGGTATTTCCAATTGGTAAATGCGGTTGACGTATTTGTTTTTGCCGATGATGTAAATTTTATTAAAGGTGGTTTTATCAACAGAAATAAAATATTATTTAAAAATGAGGAACGCTTTATTACAATACCTTGTTCCCAAAGTCAAAATAAATTAATTAATGAAATACAAATTTCTAGGGAAATCAAAGGATATCCGGAAACCTTACTGCTTACCATAAAACACGCCTATGCGAAGGCTCCTTTTTTTTCAGATGTTTTTCCAATGTTAGAATCGATTTTTGATCCTAAGGAAGGTAGTATTTCTAGGTTGGCGGCTAATTCCGTAGAAAAAGTATCAAAGTATTTAGGAATAACTACGGATTTTAAATTCTCTTCCAGCTCCTTTCAGCATACAAAAGGCCAAGAAAAATCTAATCGACTAATAAGTATCACCAAAGAACTAGGTGGACAGACGTATCTAAACCCTATAGGAGGGAAAGAAATCTACAATAAGGAATATTTTGAAAAGCATGGGGTTCAATTAGTTTTTTTGAAATCTGACATTCATGAATATCCACAGTTTAACCAGCAGTATGTTCCAAATCTGTCCGTAATAGATGTGATGATGTTTAATTCTAGGGAGACTATTAAAACTATGCTTAACCAATACCTATTACTATGACAACTCCGAAAAAAAATTGCTACATACACTTGGAATACTTTCGATGCCGGCTTCAAAAGCCAAGCAGCTTTAGCTTTCTGTTGTAGTCTAACGTATTATTTACTCGTGATAAAATTTAATGAACAAGTGGTTTAAATTCACCTCTCATTGGCAATTAGCAGGATTACTCTAGTTCAGGTAATCGTCAATATGGCTAAATAACAAGAATGAAAAAAGTTATACATATTCATACCGATCATAAATTCGTGAGCGGTTCTGAAAGATATTACGGTGAATTCTTTGATAATGAATTAGTCATTTTAGGGACCAAAAATGCGGCTACCAGAGCATATCACAACAAGGCTCATTTTTTTGACCCTAATCCAGAGAACTTGGATAAAATATTGGCCATAGCCAATACTGCTGATATCTTAGTAATCTACCAACTGGATTTTTACAAATCCCCAATCGTAAACGGGGTAGATAAAAGAATTAAGATTGTGTGGCGGTTTTTTGGCACTGAGCTGTATTCCCGTAAACTGCACCTGTATCTGAGCACAACAACAAAATCTTTCTTTAAGTCAAGAATTGTAAAACAAGGTATCAAACAAAAATTTCCTGTTTTTTTTCTGGAAGAGAAAAGATTTAACAGCGCCTTAAGGCGTGTGGATGCAATTACCTGTGTTTTTGAAGAGGAATATGAACATTTATCCGGGAACTTTACTCATCTTCCACCGTTTATACCGCTTTCTTTGGACGGGATGAACTATGCCAATTTAATTGATTTTGATACGGACTATCCAAAAAAGCATACCTTGGTTATTGGTAACAGTAGATCGCACTACAACAATCATTTGGATATTTTGGAGCTGGTGGAAACGTGTAATTTAAGCGATAAAATAACGTTAAAAATTTTATTTAACTATGGTGCAGAGAATGCCTACACTCATAAAGTTAGGAAAAGTGCCAATAGCATAAAAAAGGCCACTTTACTTGATTCCTTTATACCTGCTGGAGAATTTATTGATTTTTATGGCCCAGTAGCTGCCTTTGTTAGTAATAGTTACCGGCAGCTAGCACTTGGCAATATATTTTTAGCGCTACATAAAGGGGTTAAGGTATATCTTAACAAAAAAAACCCAACGTACACGTGGTTAAAAAATGAGGGGCTTCACATATATGAGATAGCCCATCTAGAAAAGGATTTGGAAACCGGTCGGATTCATTTGACCAAAGCGGAAATAATACATAATTTAACATGCTTTCGTAAGCTAAAGAAGTTATATACTAAGGCGGACTTCCAATTACGGATCATGCAATTGGCAAACAACTAAGCATCATGTTTAACTTATGTTAAAAGATTGTTTTTGATAGCATTAATACTATCACGTGAATTTACCCTAGGGTTATTCATATATTTGAACTTTTTAGAACATTATAACTTGATAATTTTACAACTAATTGAATGACGGATTTTTATGAATAGGATAACTCTTATTTACTAACTAAAATTTTAAATGCATACACTGTTCAATCGTTTCTTTTACATTATTTTATTTTTTGGGTTCTTCTTACCAACGAATAGCAGTTTCTTTTTGCCATTGCCCGGAGTGCAATTAAGCCTTAGTGAGTTCGCCTTTTTCTTGCTGCCCATCATCAACGTATTTTGCTACTCACCCAATAGTACGATTTTTAAAAGTCCACGCTTAAAAAGAAACATTGTTCTCTTGATTGTGGTAGTGGTATTTACTGAAGTAGTGGTTAAAAAATTTATGTACGGCCAATCGTTCGGGGATGCCTTTAAGGCCATACGGGTTGGGGTACCATTATTTTCTTCCTTAGTTCTGATAACCCAGGGCATAAGAGCCGACATTAGAATCGTATGGAAAACATTGCTTTTCGCAATAAGCGCTTCAGTGCTCATAGCATTGCTGTCGTTGGTTATAAGCCTACCCATTTACCAGGAATTGGATAGCGCCAACATATTAGAGGAACAAAAAGGGAGGTTGGGCAATGCCAATTTTCAGTTCGGTTTGATCGGTCTGTATCTTTTGGTTCAAGAAAGCGACCAGTGGTACAGTAAGGGTAGGTTGGTGAAAATCACTGCCATTCTAAGTGTTTTTGCGGTCATACTAAACTTTAATAGAACCTTTTTGGCCCTGTTGGCAGTGGAAACCATTTATTTATTATGGGCCAAGTTTGATTTTAAAAAGTTCCGAAAGATTATCTTTTATGGCTTTCTTGCTTTGATCATTTTTTTCGGGGCTTATTTTAATAGCCAAACAATGCGGTATCAAATGGATCAAAGAATCTTTTCCATACTGGAAGGGCAACAAACCCTTGCTGAAAATACCATAGAGGGCAACCGGGAAGTAATATATAACGCAGTACAGGAGAAATTGGCTGATGGGTATTTTGTACTAGGATTACCCTACAAAACCCCTATATTTACGTGGGCCGCGCGCTGGTCGTTTCAAGATGATCGCGTTATGAGGGTTACGGATACTTCCATCTTTACCATCTTGCTTAGGTATGGCGTCTTTCCCCTTATCCTGATTTTTTTAATTTTAAGGCAACTCTACTTGTTTTCCAACAATCCGTTCTTTAAAACCATTCTAATCTTATTCCTTCTAGCTTCCTTAAACATTGACCTGATATTGCGGCAAAATGGAATTTTTTTTCTGATATGCATTTTTATTCTAACAAAAGCTCAGAATCATGAACAACATAGTATACATAGCCAAGACCGATATTAATACGGATGGCAGGATTTTAAACCAATTAAAAATCTTAAAGGAATGGAAGAAAGACTTGGTGGTTGATTTGATAGTATTTCCTGATAAAAAGGTGACCGTTTCTTTTGCCGATACTGTTAACCTTCATCAAATCAATACCAATTTAAGGCATAACAAAATGTTAAGGGTATTTACGGTACTAGAGTTCACCCTTAAGGCACTCAGATTATTGCATCAATTAAAACCAAGTATTCTTCATGCACAAGATTCTTCAATAATCCTGCCAGTGCTTTTATATAGGGTATTCCATCGTAAATCTTGTTTTATTATATATGATGATCATGAGGTGCCCAATGAAAACGTATCCTACTCAAAAAAAATTATGGTTGTATTAGAGAATTTTCTGTTAAAAAATGCGGATGCCGTAATCATGGCAAATAAGGAGCGTATGCTGTACTTACGCAAAAAAATAAACTTAAAAAATAAGCTATTGTACTTTTTAAACTTGCCTTATTTTGACGTTGCTTCAAGTACACTCCCCTCAGCATTGATAGAATCCAAATTATATGAATTGGACTCAAAAATTAATCGCGGAACCAAATTTATAATTCATCAGGGACCTCTTAAAATAGAAAGGGGAAGGCAGAAACTCGCTGATTTCAGTAAAAATCTTCCCAATCCGTATGTAATTATGTTATTGGGGGGAACGGAAGCTGACTTTATTAAATTTATGAAAGAAAATGCGTTGTCGGAGAACAAGTTTCATTTTATAGGTACGGTTAAGTATGAAGTGTTGCCATTATTTTGGAAAAAGGGATGGGCCAGTATCGTAATGTACTTGCCCACGTATATAAATAATAGGCTTTGTGCGCCCAATCGGTTGTACTTATCTTATTTTTTGGGACTGCCCAGTATCGTGAATAGGGAGAATCCGGTACTATCTGATTTTGTTGATAGTCATAACTCTGGATTGTATATTGAAGATTTTATTGATTACCCGAGGGTCGATTTTTTCGACCAATTAAATTCCCTCGTAATTGACGATGCTGCAAAAGAAAATCTTCTAGCAAAAGAAAAAAATAAATTAGTTGAGTTGTATTCCGGTATAATTTATAAATCATAGTGTAATTTTGTACTATCGGGAGGAGGATGAGGTTTATTATGAAGGGTTACAATTGAAGTTATCTGCTTCGTAAATCCAAATTATCATCAAAGGCAAGAATAGATGCTTTTCCAAACACTAACCCCGTCTCAATTTCGTTATAGGTTTATGGAGTAGTGAGGTACAACTAATTATGGATAAATCATATACATGAGCATTTATTATTTTTACCAGCCTTTCTTTCAGCACATATGAACATGGAAAAAATTGAGTGATTATGATTAAGAAGGGTATTGTGACTGCTTGTTGGATTTCAATACACCAGCAGAAGAATTTATGACAATGTTGATAGGCTATGATTTCTTATAAAAAGCATATAAAAGTAGTATTTGATTTTTTAACGGCATTTTTGCTCTTATTCCTATTGAGTCCAATCCTGGTTATTTTTACGATCGGGTTGTATTTTGTAAATAATGGATCCCCATTTTTTTTTCAACGTCGTCCGGGGCAGAATGAAGAAATATTTAACATTATTAAGTTTAAAACAATGACGGACAAGAAGGATGCCCAAGGAAAGCTACTCCCCGATTCCGAACGGTTAACACGTTTAGGAAAAATGGTTCGCAAAGCTTCAATAGACGAACTCCCGCAACTATTTAATGTATTAAAGGGCGATATGAGCATGGTAGGCCCAAGACCATTGCTGCCCCTGTATTTGCCCCTTTATACCAAAGATCAGGCAAGACGGCATGAAGTAAAGCCTGGTATTACCGGATGGGCGCAAGTAAATGGAAGAAATAGTATTTCTTGGGCAAAAAAGTTTGGCTACGATATAGAATACGTGGATTCATTGTCATTCTCATTTGATATAAAAATTTTATGGTTAACTGTCATTAAGGTTTTGAAAAGAGACGGAGTGAATCAAAGCGATGCGCGACCTATGGAACGATTTAATGGCCATAATTAGTATCCGTAATGTAATAAATTGAAGCTGGCTAAGTATAGGATTTGCGAATAATGGTAAAGTAAAATTAGAAAGTAATCTTAACTGTTGCAGTATAATTTATCATCTTTTAATTAAAAATTAAATTGGTAGTGTAAAAAATGAAAGAAAATTTAATTATTATAGGGGCCGGTAGCGTTGGTGGGTTTTTAGCTTTAAATCAAGAAATTTTTGATAATCAATATAATATCATTGGATTTCTTGACGATGCGAGTGAAAAGAAAGGGAAATCCTTTTGGAATATCCCGGTGTTAGGCACCATAGATGACCTTAATAAATACCCCGAGGCAGCGTTGGTCATAGGAATTGCATTTCCTTTGGTTAAAAAGAAAATACTTCAAAAAATTGGGGAACATCATAAATTTCCAAATTTCATAGCTAAAAATGCTTGGATTTCTAATAAGGTTACAATTGGAAAAGGGATCATCATTTACCCTGGAGCTTCTATAGATTATGAATCAGAAATAGGCGATTTTGTAATTATAAACAAGAATTGTTCTATTGGACATAATATTATAATTGAAAAATGCAGTACCGTGGCACCTGGCGTTAATTTTGCAGGTTTTACCCACGTTGGGGCCTACAGTGATATAGGAATAGGCGCTTGCACTATCCAACAAGTGAAAATCGCGGAAGGCTCGGTTATTGGTGGACAAAGTATGGTTATCCGGAATACGGAGGCCTATGCTACGTATATTGGGGTTCCGGCAAAAAAGAAAGAATAATAGTATTTATTTAAGAGTAGATGAAAGAAAAAATATGGTTATCGTCACCACATTTATCTGGTGAAGAGCAAAAATATGTAAAAGAAGCTTTTGACACCAATTGGGTAGCCCCCTTAGGTCCCAATGTAAATGGGTTTGAAGAAGATTTAAAAACCTATTTAGAAAATGGGGATATTGAAATTTCTGCCCTTAGTTCAGGTACGGCCGCAATTCATTTGGCCTTGATACACTGCGGTGTGAAACAGGGAGACGAGGTCATCTGTCAAACATTTACCTTTTGTGGTAGCGCCAACCCTATTGCCTATCTTGGAGCCACACCGGTTTTTGTGGATAGTGAGCCCAGAACTTGGAATATATGTCCCCACTATTTAGAGGAAGCAATTATCGATAGGATCAATAGAGGAAAAAAGCCCAAAGCCATTATCGCCGTACATTTATATGGGATGCCGTATGAGGTAGAGGCAGTGCATAGCGTAGCTTCTAAATATGGAATACCGGTAATTGAAGATAGCGCGGAAGCCTTGGGATCAAGTTACAAAGGTAAAAAGTGTGGCACTTTTGGCACTTACGGGGTGCTTTCCTTCAACGGAAACAAAATTATAACCACAAGCGGTGGCGGGGCGTTAGTCTGTCCTGACCAAAAGGCGAAGGAAAAAACGGTGTTTCTGGCGACCCAAGCAAGGGATAACGCACCTCATTATCAACATAGCAGTATAGGATACAATTATCGTTTAAGCAATATAAGTGCTGGGATAGGCCGTGGTCAAATGGAAGTTTTAGACAAACATGTTGGATTGCGACAGGCTATGAACCACTTTTATAGGGACTTGTTTCAAGAAATTCCCGATATAACCGTATTGCAAGAACCGTCGGAAGATTTTAGTAGCAATCATTGGTTAAGTGCTGTTCTCGTCACCCCTGAAACGAAACATAAGGATAGGGAATCCCTTCGGCTACATTTGGATAAAAACAATATAGAAAGCCGTCCGTTATGGAAGCCGATGCACTTGCAACCCGTTTTTAAGGACGCCCCTTACTATGGAGAAAGGGTGGCGGAAAGGTTATTTGAAAAAGGATTATGCCTACCCTCAGGATCTAATATAATGCATTCCGATAAAGAAAGGATAAAAAAAGCTATTTTAGAATGGTTCAAAGATTAACGAATGCCTTCTTAGGGTCTCTAAAATCCTTAAGGTTTTGGTAATCAACATTAACAAAGATTGTAACCTTATTACTCGAAATATAACCTCCCCCATATTTAGATATCGCTATTATTACAGAACCGGCTGATTTTTGATATACTTGTTTAGGACCTCTTGTCCCGTTAGACTTCTCCTTTTGGAAGTCTTTCTGTAGCCTTTCATTAAAATGGAGGGAGGATTACAATACGGAACATCCCCATTCATCATTGGAAGATATGCCGCCAAGGGAATATAAAAACCGATTCGGGGAAGAATTCTTCCCCTAAACGACAAACGATAACGATATTTTTATGAATTTAGCGATGTCCTAAGAAGGGTAAGGCTACAAGAAGGGTAAGGCTACCAATGAATGGGCTCAATTCAATCGAGCAAATATTCCAAAAGGGTGTTTCAAACTAAAGACTGTTTAATTTATTGTCGGGCAATCTTGATAAGGTATTAAGGGTTCAGTATAAGTTTGTGTAGTCGGAGCCATTACCGAAGCTTTTCCATCCACATAATTGTTGTTAGTGGACATTTGAAAATAATCTGTTACAGGAGCTGTAACTCTTACTTGCTTAGTTGTACCAAAAGTACAATTAGCAAAACTTATGTTTTTGATAGTACCGCCATCGGAAGGAACTCTATACGCGGTAAAACCGTTATGTCCGGAGGCCCTTGGATGGTCTCCCGTAAAAGTACTATTTCTAATATCCACTCCGGCTGGGCCATGCTGGCCCACAACAATAACCTGTGTATACCATGAATCAAAAGGATCATCGGGATGCCCTTGAAATGTAGAACCGCAAATCAAATTGTTCGTAGCCCCCCTAGCACTACTTGCGGATCCAATAACGAATAATCCCGCAGCAGCAAGACCCCCTTCGTCGGGGCCTACTAGATTAGGATTATCGGCGGCAGCCGCAGTGAATACGCAATTAACCCAAGTAGTATTGCCTATAAAATTCTTTACAGTCCTTCTTTGAGCATCCCTTACACTGATATTTTCAAACCAAAAAGAAAGAGGGGAATTACTTGTATCGAGACCGGGAGAATTTAACGTAATACCCCCAGCGTCCTCGCCCCAAAGTTCATAGAGTTCAGAATTCTTGTAAACTATTTGGGTATATTGTTTGGGTGTTTCCTGTGCGCTCACTAAAAAACCATGTACCATTCCAGGATTATTACCGGAACTACCATTGCTATTATTGCTGACAAGATTGTGTATGTTAACATTGTTGAATTGTGATTGACCATAAACACCGGCTTTATCGTATACTAACATTCGTATACCATTTGCATTATCATGGATGACATTATACAACTCCACATTGGTAAAATGCACCCTTGATTTTATATCTATTAAACTACCCGATTTATTATTCCCATTCACTTTTAGATTTGCTATCGTGGTAAGAGAGTTGCCATAATTTCTTTTATCAATATTAATAACCCAATGTACAGAAGTATTCCTAATAATGGTTGAACCATTAAAATTGACAACTTGTGGCATGTTTTTATCGACATTAAGTGTTTTTGTTACTAAATAAGTTTTATTTGGGTCAGTATGAATTCTGTTTGACAAAAGATGCGGAAATAATATGAGCTGCGTTGTCCAAAGCATTCTGTATAGCAGCGGTATCATCTATAACCCCGTCTCCTACAGCACCAAAAGATTGCAGGCTTACAGCATCTTGTCTGGCAGCAATATTCTCCGTCGCAGTGATTACAACGCTGGCCTCTTCTGCGGTGGTTGTACCATCCTCATTTTCTGCCTCTGCCGTATACGTAAAAGTGTCCTCAAATTCAGAAGTCGAACTATTTGCATTCGGGGTATACGTCAATGTTTGATTGTTATTGATTACTACGGTGCCATTGTTTGGGGAAGAAGTTCCGGATATAACAACCTGTGCTCCGTTGATAAAATTATCATTGGCCAAAACATCCAAAATCATACTGCCACTTGAAAATAATTGATAATTGTCAGCTACCACATATTTTCCACTAAGCAATGCTTCAGTATCTGTAATAACATAGTCGCTCAACAAATCCGAATCCTTAGAGCAAGAAAATTGAAAAATGAGAGCAAAACAAAGTAGAGACACCTTTAGTGGGGATTGATAATTAGTTTTCATAAATTTTGTAGGGTAAGTAGGGTTAAGTAGAAATAAGCAATTATTTGGGTTTAACGAAACTATTTAAAAAATTATTATCAACGATGAAATACTTTATATTTTCGATGAACTGCTTGTTTTGCATCATCCTTAGTTCTACGTGTAAGCTGCCTGTTCAGATGTTCGCCTATTCTTTTTTCGATGAACTACCATTTTTTTTAACATTAAAGTAATTAAATTTAGTGCTCGGTCCTCTCGTATTAGTACTAACAGCTATTCTTGTGCTTTTATTGCCTAAACTTTTAAATTTGAATTGACTAAACGGAGGAAGCTCAAATGTTGAAAATTTTCCCGACTTTTTACGTTTGGACTCAAAAAATAAACTTGTATAGCTGACTTCCAAATAGGACTATAGTGAGAAACAAGTCCAGTTAAGATTCCAAAATACGCAAGGCTTGAATTTTTAAGGAAATGCCTTAAGTACAAAAGCTTTGCAGGACGAGTGCTTAGTTTTAAACCTTTCATCTACAAGCAAATGATTGGTCAAATAGAAAGGTAGAACATTGGCAAATGAAAGCGGTGATAAAGCCCAAGTATTGGCCCTAGGATAGTTAGTTAAAAGGGTTTTTTTAATCTACAAATTAGCCAAAGGACAATTTTTCACCCATCTTTTATTGTTTTGAGACTAATTTAAGAAACTTGATAGGTGAACTGAACGCTTTACGGTATTGTATTTATAAAGGGGATATTGCTTCAAACTATAGCTACAAACAATACAAAATTATCCGCGCTATTCAAGGGAAGAAATACAAGAATACCCCATATCTTATGAAGCAAGGTAAAACTATACCCTATAATGGATTTTAGAATTTCCACCATTTTGTTGTGGCTTTCCCATAACCGTATCCATATTTACCCCCATAACCCAAGTTGGAATCGTTTACTCCGTTTACAAGAAAGGACAACCCATTGAGTTTACCTTCTTTATGCAGTTTTAAAGGGTAGTCCAATACTTTTAATTCGGTCATTCCGGCCCGGGTCACATATAGGACTATATCTGCATGATCTATGATGGAAAGCGTGTCGGTAACCACCATAATTGGGGCAGTGTCAACTATAATATAATCATACTGATGCACCATACTTTCCAAAAGCTCTTTTAATCTTCCGTTCATTAAAAGTTCTGCGGGGTTTGGCGGTATTTTTCCTGAATAGATGACGTCCACGGTTTGATCATAGGCCAACATGCTGGAGATGATATCCTTAGGTTCCAGTTTTTCATTCACCAAATATTCGGTAAGCCCATCATCTCCTTTGTTCCTGGTAGCTTTTCCCAATTTGTCCACATTCTTACCGGAATAAAATTGGTATATTTTCGGATTTCTGATATCCCCTCCAATTAACAATACCTTTTTATCGGTATTGGCAAAAATCATGGCTAAATTGGAAGCCACCAACGTTTTACCTTCACCCGATACACTAGAGGTCACGTATATGACATTTCCTTTTTGCTCCTTTTTCTTTTTGGATTTTAATACATAATCCAAGTTGGTGCGAAGAATACGCAAAGATTCCGCAAAAACGGTTCGCTCTCCCAATTTCACCAGTTTATCTTCCTTTTTTGCTATTTTTGGAAGCTCGGCCAAGACGGGAACGTTCCCGGTCAATTTCTCCAAGCCCAGTTTATTGTGGACTTTATTATCCAATAAAACATTGGCATAGACTATCGAAAAAGGGATAAGCAGCCCTATTAACAAAGAGGCTAAAAGCACAATACTTCTTTTAGGGGAAACCGGAAAATCACTAACGGCATAAGCATCATCTAGAATATTCGACTTAGCGGTTGAGGATGCAAAAGCTATTTGCGCTTCCTCCCGTTTTTGTAATAGGTAGAGATAAAGGGATTCCGTAGTTTGTTGCTGCCTAGATATGTCCCGTAATGCCTGTTCATTTTTTGGAGCCGAATAGATTCTGGAATTAATTTTAGACAACCGGCCACTAAGGTCATTGACTTGTAGTGCCAAATTATTTGTCATGCCATTTAAGCTGGAACTCATATTACGCTTAAGCCCCTCCAACTGCTGATCTAAATTAACGATAATAGGATTCTTTTCATTGGAGCTTTCCAACAAACGCTTACGTTCCAATGCCAGTTCATTATACCTTTGGGTAGTAGAGGCTATTGACTGATCCTGCAATCCAATATTGGAGGGTAGTAAATCATAGGAGTCATCATTATCCAGGATATCCTTCATAGAGGAGGCGATATCCAATTGAATAGAGGCATCTTGCAGTTGTTGCTGATTCTGGGCCCCGAGATTTAGGTTTAGGTTGGTTTGGGTACCGATATCCGTTAACCCCCTATTGGACTTATATTCTACAGCCGATTCGTCGGCACTGGTTAAATTAGTCGAAATCTTTGCTATCCTGTTATCTATAAATTCCGATGTTCTATCGGCAAGCGCCCTTTTATCATCAATGGCATTCTGATTGTAAATGGATATCAACGTGTTGATAACATCTTTTGCCCTTGAAACGATAGCGTCGTTTAAGGAAAAGGTAAGAAGCTGTGACCTTTGGTTATCAACGGAGATGTCCAATGCATTTTGATAATATGCAGCAACGGAAGATACCTTATTGACGGATACGGCATACCTATTATTTCCAGAACTGGGCGGGTTCAAATTATTTGGGGTTACAATAATGTCTCCTACAGGAGAGGCAATCGTTTTTCCATAAGAAAACACCTTGGCAGGTCCCTCATCGTTTTCAGCATACTCAAAGGAGGTTTCCGATGCTAATGTGATAAAAAAAGTTGCTTTGGAATTATGAACCAGGGAATCCGGTGCAAGAAAATTTATATTAAATGGAGGGCCTGGATTGCGATAAATAGCTGAGCTTTTAATTTTGCCCAACGCCACAATGTTTACATTTAGGCCCAATTTCTTTACCAGGCTGATCAGGTTAGATCTTGATTTAATAATTTGAATTTCATCTTCCAACTGAACCCCACCTGCGCCTTCAATACCCAAGTCTTCAAAAACATTAAATTGCGAGGTTCCATTTCCCTCTTCCAAAATTTGAATTTTGGCCTGTACCGCGTATTGGGGAACAGTATAACGAATATAGAGGAATCCCAATACTAAGGCAATTAGTCCCGATATAACGAACCACTTCCAATTTTTAAGATAAGGTTTTAAAAGTGCCCTGTAATCAGGGGCTTCTTGAGAAAGGTTTTGGGGTTCTGTATTCATTTTTAAATATGAATGTTAAAAAACTAGCTTCTTACAATCTAGTGATGAGAAGAATTGAGGAAGTAATTAATAAGGAGGCAATGGATATTGCAACACTGGTGTTTTGGTTAATAGATGATGATCTAATTGCGGAATTGTTAGGTTCCACGTATACTACATCATTTTGGGTAAGATAAAATACGGGGGATTTCACCATGCTTTTAGCAGTCAAATCAATTCGTGTATATACCTTTGTACCATTGAAGTCCCGAATGACCAAAACATTTTTACGTACCCCCTGAACTAACAAATCCCCTGCAAGACCTAATGCTTCCAATATATTTATTTGTTCACCATTAACCGGATACGTCCCTGGTTGTTTAACTGCTCCTAAAACAGTAACGGTAAAATTTAACAGACGAATATTAATGATAGGGTCTTTTAAATAATCCGAAAGCTTATCTCTTAATAACACCCTTAACTCATCGGGTGATAGCCCCTCTACCCTGACTTTACCAACAACTGGAAAATCAATCTCTCCGGCCTGGTCTACCAAATAATCTACCTGTTCAGCACCCATTCTGCCATCTGGAGGTCCCTCAAACAGATTAAAAGGAGCGCTGGCTTCCGGGTTTAATGAAGAGACATGTATAGAAATCAAATCATCTACCTTAAACTTTGATACAAAATTAGTATTGTTTACCAAGGTTTCAAAATCCCCGGTATCCTGAAAATAAACTACTTCTTTTCGGGATGCACAAGAGGTAATACCTAATACAGCAAGTAATACCACAATGAAGCGGACATTCATATCAATATGTTTAAACATGATACTAGTTTTTTTATGGTGCAAGTATACTAAAAAATTAGGAGTATAATACTTTGAGTTTGGTTTTGGAAGGTTCTTTTGATCCAGATGGTTTATCATGTTTACATAGTTCCGAATTGCTGGATATGTACTCCGGCACGATTTCCTTCATCAATTTCACTGGATCCCCGTTAAAAAACATATTGGTAACACAAAGCTCATCAATCTTTGTACGTACCAAATTATAGTCCAATTCCCGAACTTTACTGATCATTATTTTTTTATGGTAGGTAGGCATTGTATTTTCCCCATTGGCCAACAGTTCTTCGTATAGCTTTTCGCCTGGGCGTAGCCCGGTAACTTTAATATCAATATCCTCGGGAAAACGTAAGCCTGAAAGCTTGATCATATTTTTTGCCAGATCAAAAATCTTTACCGATTCGCCCATATCAAAAATAAAGATCTCCCCTCCTTCCCCCATGGCTCCAGCTTCCAAAACCAATTGTGAAGCTTCCGGGATTGTCATAAAAAATCGCGTTACATCCTTGTGCGTAACCGTTAACGGCCCTCCATCTTCAATTTGCTTTTTAAACAAGGGTATGACCGAACCATTGGAACCTAAAACATTTCCAAAACGGGTAGTGATGAATTTTGTTTTTTGCTGTTGTTGCATACAGCTGATATACATTTCGGCAATGCGTTTTGTTGCCCCCATTACGTTGGTAGGATTAACGGCCTTATCCGTCGATATGAAAACAAATTTATCTACTTTATGCTGTACTGATAAATCCGCAATGGCTTTTGTCCCGGCAATATTGATTTTTATGGCCTCGTAGGAATTGTATTCCATTAAAGGAACATGTTTATAAGCGGCAGCGTGAAAAACTAGATTGGGTTTATATTCTTGGAACAAATTGTTCATTCGGTTCTTATCCCGAATATCGGCTACTATGGGAATAAAATTAAAATGATTATTTCGCTTTAACTCTTGTTGCAAATCATAAAGCGGTGATTCCGCCTGATCCACAATAATCAAGGACTTGTACTTATAGTTGCATAATTGCCGAACAATTTCACTTCCTATGGAACCTGCCCCCCCAGTAACTAGAATAACCTTGTCCCTTACTTCTCCAGATATTTTAGAGTTACTAATATTGATCGGAACCCTGTTTAGCAAATCCTCAATCTGGATTTGCTTAATTTGGGCCGCGTTCAACTCCCCATTAATCCAATTTTCTACAGGAGGAACAATCTTGACCACCACAGGATAGTCTACTAGTCCCTCCACCAATTTCTTAAGTTGGAGGGAATCAATTTTTTGAATGCAAAAAACAACTTCGGAAATATCCTTTTTTAAAATAAAACTTTCCGTTATCACTTCCGGCCCAAAAACCGACACACCATTAATTTGCTTTCCAATTTTTTTAACGTCATTATCCACGTAGCCAATAACCTTGGTGTTACTTTTTGAATGATTGGTTATGGCTGCGTAGGTTAAAATTCCGGATTCCCCTGCCCCGTAGATAAGCACATTTTTGCTTGTCTTAAATTGATTGGATAGGTTCGTATATATAGACTTGAAGATGTATCGGGATGCCGTTAGCGAAACAAAACTTATTAAGCTATGTATAATTATAATGGATAACGGAATAGTAAAATTTTCCACCAATTCAAATTGCCTATTGGCAATGATCAGAAAAATGGCCAAAATACTTGAAAAACAAACGGCATTGAATATATTGTACACATCCCGAACACCTGTATGGCGAATAACTCCCTTATAAGAACCTACTACTAAAAAAGAAATCAATGCCATGACTATAACAATTGGCAATTGAACCAATAGTTTAGTAACATCAAAATCTAAGGTCAAATTAAATCGTATAAGGTAGGATAACACAAACGATAAGGCAACTACCACCAAATCAATTGCTAAAACCAACCATTTAGAGGCATGTCTTTGTGCATTGTTAAGTAAATAATTCTGTATCATTTTTTATTGGGGCTTAAAAATCAAAAATCGCTTTCAAATAAAACATAACTGAATGTCCTAAAATAACTTTAACAAAAAATATTTTGATTCATATCCTTCGAATGCCGAATAACTTCGGTTAAAAGCCATTTAAGAACAACTTAAGGTATAAAGCTATAGGTATTGCTTCATAAAGAAAAAAATTGATAAGATATTTCGCCAAAGGTATAATAAAATCGGTTTACGGTTAGTTTTTAATGTATAAAAGGTTGATTTTTTGTTATAAATGAAGGCTTACATAATATATCCTTAAAGATATGAGGTGAGGCTTTAGCAAAAACACAGTATTTCATTATTGGAAAGCAAGTTTTAAAGAGTAAAAAAGATAATAGTAATCCATGAGCGAATTGGATTGTACACCCTGTAGGATTGTGTGTAAATCCAGGTATTATGATTAACGTGCACTTCTGAGCGTAATAGGCATAAACCGAGAAAAACACTTAAAGTTTCCTAATAGAAGGATTCCATAAATCGTGATACCCTTTACTTGAAGCGGAAAGGGTTCTCCTTAGACGTGTCCGTAACAAAGTGGTCTTGGCTATGGTTTGGAAAAACTGCAAGCACACGTTTATAACCACTTTTGATAAAATACGCCTATTCTAAGAAAAAATGGTAGATTCAAAATAGTTTATTGATTTAAGAAGGATTGCAAATGCCAAATTGCGATTTTGCAATTGGGGGGATTGATGCTGTTCACACTAAAATAACCGTGAACAATGCCATCCAATCTTGAGCATAGGTTAAATTGATTTTGAAAATTGAACCCCATAAAGCTTCTAATCAACTAAGCCACCACCAAATAGCACTAATTATTTTGTTGTTGAAATACCCATTTATATCATTTTATCGGATTTAAGCGAGACTTCAAATAAAACAGTAGGGATTTTCAATATCTTTTATAGACCTTTGCACCTCATAATTTTGAAAAATGGACGTACGAAAACTACAGCCAAATCTTACTTTCTACACCTCGAGCACTGTCGGAGGTCTTTTTATGGGATTAACGATGCAATACACTTATTTTCAAATCATCAATTTATATGCATAAAATTATTACCCGCATTTTAATCCGACAAAGCTATATAAGGATAATGGAATTGTAAGATAGGAGCGATTTAAAATATAAAAAAATGAATTTAACGGTTATTGGAACTGGTTATGTAGGCTTGGTTAGCGGCACGTGTTTTGCTGAAATGGGAAACACGGTCACTTGTGTTGACATTGATGAAAAAAAAATCAATGGCTTAAAAAAAGGTATTATTCCCATTTATGAACCCGGTCTAGAGGCAATGGTAAAACGAAATGTTGCCAATAAAACTTTACATTTCAGCACTAGACTTTCCGACCATCTGGAAAAATGTAATATTGCTTTTATTGCAGTGGGTACGCCCATGGGTGATGATGGGTCGGCAGATTTACAGTATGTGTTGCAAGTGGCCCGAGAAATTGGTCAGAACATGACCAATTCTTTACTGGTAGTGGATAAGTCTACTGTCCCCGTAGGAACAGCGGACAAGGTCAAAGCTACTATAGCAG
Organism: uncultured Flavobacteriaceae bacterium; assembly: GCA_963848865.1. GTDB lineage: Bacteria > Bacteroidota > Bacteroidia > Flavobacteriales > Flavobacteriaceae > Maribacter. Next base: position 41,609 of record CAWKFV010000009.1, read on the forward strand.
AGGAACTTGGGAAAAGAAAGTTAAACATTGATTTTGAAGTGGTTTCAAATCCCGAATTCCTAAAAGAAGGAGACGCCATTAATGACTTTATGAAACCTGATAGGGTAGTTGTAGGGTCGGACAGTGAAGAAGCTTTGGACAAGATGAAAACCCTATACTCCGCGTTTTTTAGGAGCAGCTTGGATCGTGTAATCACTATGGACGTACGGTCCGCAGAAATGACGAAATATGTGGCCAATGCCATGCTTGCTACAAAAATCTCCTTTATGAACGAAGTGGCCAATATTTGTGAATTGGTAGGAGCGGATGTAAACAAGGTACGTATTGGGATTGGGTCGGATAGTCGTATCGGATACAGCTTTATTTATCCGGGAAGTGGCTATGGAGGTTCCTGTTTCCCCAAGGATGTAAAGGCACTAAAGAAAACGGCTCAGGAACACGGTTACATTGCAAGATTAATCGGCTCGGTGGAGGATGTGAACAATGATCAAAAATTTATAATTGCCAAGAAGGTTATAGCACGTTTTGGGGAGGACCTTAAAGGGAGGACGTTCGCTATTTGGGGTTTGGCGTTTAAACCCGAAACAGATGATATGCGGGAAGCTCCCGCTATTTATACTATTCAGGAATTGGTGAAAAGAGGGGCAAGCATTAAGGCATATGACCCGAAAGCCATGGATGAAGCCCGGCATTTTTATTTAAAGGATGTTCCAAACATCACCTATTACAATTCCAAATACGAAACCTTGACAGATGCCGATGCCATGATTCTGTTGACCGAGTGGAAAGAATTTAGGTCTCCGGATTTTGATGAACTTCAAAAACAACTAAAGCAACCCATTATCTTTGATGGTAGAAATCAATTTAATGATAAAAGGATGGAAAAATTAGGTTTCGAGTATTTCCAAATTGGAAAAAAATAATCAAGAATATGAATTCACCTAAAATTGCAATTATCGGATTGGGCTATGTTGGCTTACCACTTGCCGCATTATTCGCCAGAAAATACCAAGTAGTGGGTTTTGATATCAATCCAAAACGAGTAGAAGAAATCAATGCCGGAAAGGATACTACTTTGGAGCTGACAGACATGGATTTAGGAAATGTGTTGTCATCAAAGACGAAATCAAAAGGTACGGGTTTAATATGTACCACCCAATTAAGCGAATTAAAGGATTGTACAATTTATGTGGTCACTGTCCCAACACCGGTGGATGATACCAAAAGACCTGTGTTTACCCCCCTTATAAAGGCCAGCGAGGCCGTGGGTAAAGTACTAAAAAAGGGAGATATCGTTATATATGAATCTACCGTTTATCCCGGTGCAACGGAGGAAATCTGTATTCCAGAGCTCGAAAAATCTAGTGGTCTTATTTTTAATACCGATTTTTTTGCTGGATATTCCCCGGAACGTATTAACCCAGGAGATAAAAAACACACAGTGGAAAAAATTTTAAAGGTGACTTCGGGTTCCACACCAGAAGTAGCCCGGAAAGTGGATGACTTATATGCTTCCGTCATTACAGCAGGAACACATTTGGCACCTACGATTAAAGTTGCGGAAGCTTCCAAGGTCATTGAAAATACCCAGCGGGATATTAACATTGCCTTTATGAATGAATTGGCCAAAATTTTCTTCCTATTGGGTGTAGATACGAATGATGTCCTTGATGCGGCAGGAACCAAGTGGAATTTTTTACGTTTTAAGCCCGGGTTGGTGGGTGGACATTGCATCGGAGTCGACCCCTACTATTTGGCCCAAAAAGCCCAAGAAAATGGTTACAATCCCGATTTAATTTTAGCAGCTAGGCGCATAAATGACGGGATGGGCGAATATGTCAGCTCTCAAATAATTAAGTTAATGTTAAAGCATGACTTACAAGTGAAAGGTGCTAAAATTCTAGTTATGGGCGTGACATTTAAAGAAGACTGTCCGGATATTCGGAATACAAAAGTAGTAGATATGGTCAAGCACCTTAATGAATATAGGGTTAATACTACCATCTATGATCCATGGGCAGATCCAGAGGAAGTATTTCAGGAATATGGCCTAAGGACTACGCAAACAAAGCCTGATGAAAAATATGATCTTTTAATTATGGCCGTTGCCCACAATAAATTCTCCAAGATAAGTTGTAGGGAATTACTTAAAACAAATGGTATATTATATGATATTAAAGGGTTTTTGAATGAAGTCGTTGAGGGTAGGCTTTAGTTAAAAATAGTCAACCTTTGCGCATTAATAAAGTTTCCTTCAACTACTAATATAAGATTAAAAATAGTTCTAGAGTTATTCAGAAAATTTAAATACTATACCTCTAACTCCTTATTTGCAACATAGTCAATGATTGATATATTAGAAGGTTTCATAATTTAATTTAGCCACTCCTCAATAAAGGACTTCAAAATTTTATGGATAGTTACAATATTTAATAAAACAATATTCTTGAGTGTTATGAAAAACAAAAACCTAATCATCTTCGGAACACGTCCAGAAGCCATAAAAATGGCGCCCTTAGTCAAGGAATTTTTGAAAAATCCAACATTTGAAACTAAGGTTTGTGTCACGGCGCAGCATCGCGAAATGTTAGATCAAGTACTGGATTTTTTCGAAATTACACCGGATTATGACTTAAACCTTATGAAACCGGGACAAAATCTATATGGATTAACTGCCGCCATCATCACTGGACTACAGCCCGTTCTTGAAGAATTTAAACCCGATTATGTTTATGTTCATGGGGATACCACTACCACAATGGGATCCAGTATAGCAGCATTCTATTCCGGTGCAAAAGTGTGTCACGTGGAAGCCGGTCTGCGTACATTTAATAAACTTGCGCCTTTTCCCGAAGAAATTAACCGAACGATTACAGGGCATATTGCAGATTATCATTTTGCCCCTACACAAACTTCTTTTGACAATTTGAGGAACGAAGGCATTTCCAAGGATACTATTTTAATTACTGGCAATACGGTTATAGATGCCCTATTTGAAAGTGTTTCCAGAGTGGATAACATTGAAGACCCTGAAATACTACAGCTAAAAAGCGAGCTGGATTTTAGTAAACGAATTGTTTTGGTAACCGGTCATAGAAGGGAAAATCACGGGCAAGGCTTTATTAATATTTGTGAAGCCCTAAAGAAAATTGGGGAAGTCGTGGATGATGTGCAAATTGTATATCCCGTACATTTAAACCCCAAAGTACAAAAACCAGTATATGACATCTTAGGGGAACAAGAAAATATTAAACTCATAGCACCTTTGGCCTATCCCGCATTTGTTTGGTTGATGAATAAATGTGAGCTTGTAATCACCGATAGTGGAGGCGTACAGGAAGAGGCGCCCAGTTTAGGCAAGCCCGTATTGGTCATGCGCGATACCACGGAAAGGCCGGAAGCAGTAGATGCCGGTACGGTAATACTCGTTGGTACGGACAAAAAGAAAATAATTCACGAAACCATAGATTTATTGGAGAACCCGGAACGTTATAAAAAAATGAGTAAACTTCACAATCCATACGGGGATGGGAAAGCAAGTAAAAGAATTGTAGAATTTATAGAAAATTTAAAAAAATGAATAATCCAGAAGTAGTAATGATAGGGCTTGGTTATATTGGCCTACCAACAGCAGCTTTAATAGCAGAAGGAGGCACCTATGTACATGGTGTAGACATCAACCAAAATGTGGTGGATACGATTAATAAAGGGAAAATTCACATAGTAGAACCTTCTTTAGACACATCAGTATCCAACGCGGTGAGCAAAGGCTTTTTAAAGGCAGCCACAACCCCTGTTGAGGCAAACACCTATTTAATAGTTGTTCCCACGCCTTTTAAGGATAAAAATGAGCCAGATATTTCTTTCGTCCAAGCTGCGACCACCGCAATACTTCCCTTACTGAAAGAAGGCGATTTGTATATCATTGAATCTACCTCCCCAATAGGAACTACGGAAAAGATGATGGCCTACATATATGAAGAACGCCCTGAGCTTAATGAAAAATTGCATATTGCATATTGTCCTGAACGCGTATTACCGGGTAATGTGATGTATGAACTAGTGCACAACGATAGGGTTATAGGTGGGATAAATGAGGCTTCAACGGAAAAGGCGGTTTCTTTTTACTCTAAGTATGTTAAAGGTGAATTGCATAGAACCAATGCCAGGACAGCGGAAATGTGTAAACTGGTTGAAAACTCATCAAGAGATGTTCAAATTGCTTTTGCCAATGAGCTCTCCTTAATATGTGACAAAGCGGATATAAATGTTTGGGAATTGATTAATTTGGCCAACAAACATCCCCGTGTTAACATTCTACAACCAGGTTGTGGGGTTGGTGGACATTGTATTGCCGTAGACCCCTATTTTATAGTTGCCGATTATCCAATGGAATCAAAAATCATTGGAACGGCCAGGGAAGTAAACAATTACAAATCTTTCTGGTGTGCCGAAAAAGTACAAACAGCAAAACTACAATTCGAATTGCAGCATGGAAGAAAACCAAAAATTGCACTAATGGGTCTAGCTTTTAAACCAGATATCGATGATTTAAGAGAATCTCCCGCAAAATACATAGCGCAGCGTGTATTGCAAAATGCAAACAATGAAGAGTATTACATTGTAGAGCCAAATATAAGCGAGCATAATGTCTTTAAACTTACAAATTACGAAAAAGCATATGAAAATGCCGATATTGTAGTTTTCCTCGTTGCACATAAAGAGTTTAAGAACTTAAAAAAATCTTCGAACAAGGTTATTCTGGATTTTTGTGGTAATTATAAGTAGATTTCTTTTATTAATGATTGGATGCCGACCGTTACTAACAAACAATTTATTTGACGGAATATAAAATTTTAGATCATTATAATAATATATATATTACTCCTTGACATTGTTATAATTACCTGAGAATTTAGTCTGTGGCTAGGCATGGGAAATGATGACTAGGTTACCATCAGAATGATTTGAAATTGTAACCCAAATAAGTATACTCCAATAGAATGGTAAATAAATTCTTTTAGATGGCAAGGAGACTTTTCATAGTATAGGAATATTCAAAATAAATCAAATTATGGATATTCTAATCTAAAGAGTAAAGAGTAAAAATAAAGGCAATATGATCTAGGTAATGAGGTTCCGGAAGTGCTAGTAGTATAGGACGATTATGGGCATCAAGTGCTTTCTCAAATACAACTCTTTCTCCCAATTTCTTAGACTTGGTAAATCCCACTGCCGTATTTAGTCTGGAAAATATTTTGGTGAAAAGTATAACTCACAAGTAAAAACCTTAAAGTCTAGATGATTTTCATATCCTTAGCTACTATCCTGGTAAAATGGAAATACCTTTTGAGCTTCGGTTTAGATGAAATTTAGACCTTTCTATAGAACATAAGACCATTCAAAGTTGTCTGGGTCCGGTCCAAATCTATGGTTCCGATCCATCGCATCCATATAGTCTATGTCAGCTTTGGAAAGTTCAAAATCAAACACCTCGGAATTGGCAAAAATGCGCTCCTTTTTCGAAGATTTGGGAATTGTAATAATTCCTTTTTGAAGATTATACCTCAATATAATTTGAGCAATGCTCTTATCGTATTTATTTGCCAACTCATGAAATTCGCGTAAATCGAACACCTTACCTTGCATCAGAGGAGACCAAGCCTCATACTGTATTTGATGTTTAAGGCAGAAATTAATCAACTCTTGTTGGACAAGATGAGGGTGGAATTCCATTTGGTTCACCATTGGAATTATCTCCGCAGTCTCCATCAAATCTTCCAATTGATGTTTTAAAAAATTACTCACGCCTATGGCGCGCACTTTTTTTTGTTTATAAAGCTCTTCCAGCGCACGCCACGTATCCTTATATTTGCCAGGCACCGGCCAATGTACTAAATAAAGGTCTATATAGTCCATCTGAAGCCGCTTCAAACTCTTTTCGAAAGCCTTTAAGGTCTTATGATAACCTTGGTCACTGTTCCAAACTTTACTAACCACAAAAATATCTTCCCTTGGCATACCGCTGTCCTTAATACCTTGACCAACCCCCTTTTCATTTCTATAAATTGCTGCCGTATCTATATGCCGATATCCCGCTTCAATTGCCCATCGCACTGCATTTGATACTTCTCTACCATCATAGGACTGATAAACCCCAAGACCCAAATATGGCATTTCCACACCATTATGCAAACTAAAAGAACCAGAAACATCAGTAATTTCTTTTTTTCTAAACATCTTAATAGGTTATAAGTTCACTCATCAGAACTGGGGTAAATCCGAGTTTAATTGTTTTTTAAATTCCCAAGCAAATATCAGCAGGCCACATTATGTTTTTTAACCCTACAAGATATTTTTTTTAACGCTATAGATAAACGAGAAATTATAAGGCGCGAAGATAATACATTTTTTCCGACTTTCCTTTAATCGAATTTAATGGCATTTAATCGGACAAGTTTCTGTGGCCTAGAAGAAGTCCATGACCATAAACAATCTAGATGAATTTTGACGGATCCTCAGCTTTGAAAACTTAATGATAACTCCTATAGTATCTGTTGTAAGGGCTTAGCTACCAATAAAATAAAAATCTAACTTCCGCTTTACGTATCATTTCCCAGTACATAGCATTTCGACGACATCCCCATATCATTTTCTAGGAATCCGGTCTTATTAGACCAATTCCAATTATAAAATCAATCCTTATACTAAAAAGAGAAATTTGCCCTGCATCCGAATAAGGAGCTACACATCGAATATGAACTTATGGAACCACCGTTTTTAAAATAATATATCTAATTTTAGACTCTTTTATCACTCAAATTCATAGATAATATAGTACTGATTTAGATTAAACGATAACCGAAATACAAAATTTAAATGAAAGAAGAATATTTGAAAAGTGTACAAACTATAGATGATTTAATAACGGCGTTTTATGCTTGTCTAGGTGGTGAACCCGGTGAAAAAAGAGACTGGGATTTCTTTAAATTTTTATTTCATCCTCAAGCCTACAAAATTGGTTATGAGAAGGATATAAATCGAAACGTTAGGCTTCAATGGATTCACCCGAATGACTATGTTGAACGTGTCGGGTTTTGGTTTGACAATACTCGAGAAACTGCTTTTTATGAAAGGGAATTGGGTAGGGTGGTAGAAACTTATGCAAACATTGGTCATGCATTAAGTCATTGCGAAGCGTTTCATAGCAGGGAAGATATGGCTAACAACAAACCTTACAAGCAAGATGTAAAAAGTATCCAGTTGGCCTACTATCAGGATAGATGGTGGATCATTAACATGCTTTGGCACGGTGTTACACCAGAATTTCCTGTTCCTGATAGGTATAAGAAATTTTAGTAATTTCTATGTAAAAAGCCATTTTTGTGTCAATGTTCTCTTTTCCATTATTATACAAATGAACTGATTCTAAATGATTGATTTTCATTACTTTAATAAATGTTGAATATACTGGAAAACAAATAGAATACTGGAAAGCACATCAAGTACTAATATCAACTACCCTATTATCGCTAAAGGACAAAACACATTTTTTATAGTGAAATTTATGGTGACCCAGTAGTTCCAATTCTCGGCAACACGAGTAGTAGCGATATGTAAGTAATCCATTTTCGAGTTTGTAGTAAATGTAATGTGTGTGATTTTAAGAGAAAAACAAAAGTTCAACTATTTCTGAATAGCCTTTTTAAACCTCTATTCCTCAAAATACTTCCAGATAGTATCCCTTTGACTCCACCCCAAATAATTTTTTATTTTGGAATTATCGCCTACCATGTTCCAAACTTCATTATTACGATAGGGTATAGCACCAAATTGGATATTTGATTTGCTATCCATTTTTATCTTAGCCTTTTCAGCCAATTCACGGATTGAAATGCCTTCACCTGAACAAACATTGTAGACTTGATTATTAGGTTCCTTAACGCCGGCTAACAAGAGAGCATCAATAACGTCGCTCAAATAAAGATAATCTCGAACTTGTTCACCCAACGTCATGGAAAAATCTTCGTTGCGGCTAAGTTTCTCTTTGAGTTGCGAGGGGAAAAAGTTTGTGGGCATATTCGACCCTAAAAAGTTAAACATGCGAAGTATGGTATATTTTTTTTCCTTTATGTCTGAAAAGGTTTTTAAAGCCACTTCTCCACAATATTTGGACATTGAGTAGGGTGATGCCGGAACAAAATCACCAATTTCGTTAAAGGGAGGCGTTACGGCTTTGCCCCCATAAACCTCACTTGTACTGGTATAAATAAAGTTATTGTAGGGTATGTCCTCTAAAGCATTTAAAATATTTAAGGTCCCCGTAAAATTTACATCCATCAATTGTTTAGCATAGGAAAAATCCCGAGAACGGTTCAAATTTGCAGCTAGATGGTAAATCAATGTAGGTCTTACTTCAGCGACTATATCAGCAATTGAAACAGAATCCAAGAGATTTACTTTATGAAAAGTAATATTTTGATTTTTTTCCTCAGTACTTTCCAAATCGATAGAATGCACTTCCCCGCAGCCATTATCGATTAATTGGGATATAAGATTGCGTCCCAAATATCCAACTCCGCCCGTTACCAAGATCCTATCTCCTTTAAAGTTCCTCAAAGGGTCCAAACTATCCTTTTATTTATTGCATCTTGGACATACTGTTCAATATTTCCTTCAGTATTAATCACACCGGTATCATAAAAGTCTTTATACCACACGATGGTCTTTCTAATTGTTTCAGATCTGTCCCATACGGGAGTCCACTTTAGTAGTTTATTGGATTTTGAACAATCCAACATCAAAAGGTTCGCTTCGTGGTGGTTGTTTTTATCAGTACTTACCGTATAATCAATTTTAGACCAATATGACTTGGCCTCTTCCGTAATCTCTTGGACCGATAAATTACTCGAAAGATCGGGACCAAAATTCCAGCCTTCGGCAAATTCTTTCTTACCGCTAAGCAATTTCCATCCCAACATGAGGTAGCCTGATAGTGGATCTAGTACATGTTGCCATGGTCTAGTCGCCAAAGGATTTCGTATTTCGGTTTTACCTTCGATAGCGGCAGCTTTTATAAGGTCTGGTATCAACCTATCTTGAGACCAATCCCCCCCACCTATAACATTACCGGCTCTTGCGCTTGCCAATAAGGTTTTCCTGGTAGTTCCATCAAAAAAAGACTTACGATATGATTGAGTCAACAATTCAGCACATCCTTTAGATGAACTATAGGGATCATATCCACCCATTGGATCATTTTCTCTGTACCCCCATATCCATTCTCTATTTTCGTAGCACTTATCGCTAGTTACATTGACAATGGCTTTTACGGATTCTGTTTGCCTAGATACCTCAAATACATTTAAAGTGCCAATTACATTTGTCTGATAAGTTTCAATGGGGTTGTCATAAGAATATTTAACAAGTGACTGTGCCGCCAGATGGAAAACAATCTCAGGTTGAAATTCCATAAACACCGATTGCAGCGCATCAAAATCTAAAATATTACCTTCAATCGAATTGTACTTGGTTTGTAAAAGTGTTTTATGATTTGTTTCGGTATTTGGAGCTAGCGCATACCCTTTAACTTCTGCTCCCAATTGTGTAAGCCAAGTGACCAACCAAGATCCTTTAAAACCGCTATCCCCTGTTACTAAACATCTTCGTCCTTTGTAAGTTCCGCCAAACAATTTACTTATTTCCATAGTTTCCAATCGGCTTTGTCCTTCTCCCACATTTCGTTAAGTACTTTATTATCCCTAAGTGTATCCATTGGTTTCCAGAACCCATAATGTTTGTACGAAAACAACTCTCCGTCCTTGGCCATGTTCTCTAAAGGGTCCCGTTCAAATACAGTTGCATCCCCATCATTTAAATATTCAAATACCTTAGGCTCACAGACAAAAAAACCTCCGTTGATCCATGAGCCATCTCCTTTAGGCTTTTCTTGGAAAGAAGCAATCTGCTCATCCCCCATAAATTTAAGTGAACCAAACCGACCTTCTGGCTGCACTGCAGTCATGGTTAGCGATTTTCCATGTTTAACATGGCTTTGAACCAATTCTTCTATATTAACATTGGAAACACCGTCACCGTAGGTGAGCATAAACCTATTGTCACCTATCAAATGTTCAATCCTTTTAATTCTACCACCAGTCATGGTATTCAATCCCGTATCTACTAGGGTAACCTTCCATGGTTCCGCTTCATTATTGATTATCTCAGTGGTATTGTTTTGAATATCAATAGTGACATCACATTGGTGCAGGAAATAATTTGAAAAATATTCTTTAATGACGTATCCTTTGTATCCTAATAAAATGATAAAATCATTATACCCATAGGTTGAATAAATCTTCATAATGTGCCATAGGATAGGTTTATTTCCTATGGGTACCATTGGTTTGGGAATATTTTGGGTTTCTTCACTTAATCTAGTTCCAAAACCTCCTGCCAATAAAACAACTTTCATAATATATTTAAGTTTAATACAAAGATAAACGCATTAATTAACAAAATATTCGAATTGAGAATTGAAAAAAATAAAAGAATGGTTTCCTGTAGACGATAATCATGCGACAAACTTGTTACAAACTATTGGTTTTTAGCATTTTTAATTTCTTGAAGCATCTCTGACGAGAGAAAAAAGAAACGTTATGGAAATGAAATTTATTGATAATTTTACATAAAATAAAGGATTTCGCAATGTAAATATCAGCATTTCAAGAAGAACCATGACGAGAATAAAAGCATTTATACCGCTATGGTTACTTGGTTCAAATATTAATAAAATAGCCTAATAAATCCAAGTCACTTATAGTTGGCAGGCCAATATTCTTTTTATATTTCTTGCAGACTTTCGATTAACCCCAAAAGTTTAGCTTTGAACTAAATTTTTAATGATTCCATTACTATTCTCTTTAAGTTCGTATTTTAAAATACAATAACTTTAGTAAAATTTTGGAAAATTAAGGTTACAGGGATTGTGTTGCCCTTTATTTGTTTTGCTATACAGCTTATTAAATGGCTAAAATTATGAGGGAATATCAATTCAAAACATTTTCAGCGAAAGTAGGAATCTAAAAAATGTAGTTTACAATGTACACCGTTATGATACTTGGTGGAGCTAAAGGAGTTGGTTTGGAAATTTTAAAATCATGCCATGATAAAAATTACCAAGTTGCGTTTTGTGGCCGAAATAGGGAACACGGTCAAAGAATTATAGATGAATTGGATGGAACTGATCGCCTCTATTACCACACCTTAGATCTAAACAATACAATAGAGCTTGAGAATTACTATTTAGAAACTATAAAAAGGTTCACTAAAATTGATGCACTAATTTTATACGCTGGCATCTCTCCTGTCGCCTCGATATCGGATACCACTGAAGAACAGTTTAATGATGTATTCAACGTAAACCTCAAAGCACCTTATTTTTTACTGAAACATGTCTTAAAACATATGAAGCAGAACCTTTCAGGTTCCATTGTTTTCTTTGGTTCTCCCCATATGGATTATGGTCATGAGGACCGAGCGGCTTACGCCCTAACCAAGTCAAGCCTTTATACACTTTCGACCCATATAGCCCACCACTACGCAAAATTCAAAATACGGTCCAATTATGTGGTCATGGGATGGACCAATACTGAAGGTGAACTTGATTTAAGGGCGCAAGAAGGAACGGATGAAGCTCAATTATTGGATATGGCATCTAAAATTGTTCCTATGGGCCGCATGCTGAATCCAACAGAGCCAGTTGCAGCTGTCATGCACCTCATTTCCAACGATTCTGCCATGACAACTGGATCGATTATTAGAATCACTGGAGGACATTATATTTAGTATATATGGACCATACATTGCTATTCTATAATAACTCAAAACTTCTGGAGGGTCCAGTATATGACTCAACGTACAACTATCTTTATTTTGTCTCAATTCTGGATGGAATAGTCTATTTCTTAGATATTAACACAAAAGAAATCAGTAGCGTTAAATTAGACTCCCCTGTAGGGTGTGTCTTTGTACGCGACAAAAAAAAAGTATTGGCCGCCTCTAAAAACGGATTTTATGAGATTGATTTCGAAACGCATAAAAGCCATTATGTTTTTCAGATAGAGATATCTGACTTTGTACGTTACAATGATGGAACTATAGGCCCTAATGGTAGGTATATAGTAGGGACCATGGGATATCCCAAGGTAAAGGAGCATATTGGAAAGGTGTTTTCATATTACAAGGGAAATTATAAAATCCTCATAGAGAATACCACTATTTCCAATGGATTGGCCTTCTCCGCAAATGGGGACATAATGTACTTCATTGACACCCCCACCAAAAAAGTGGCGAAATACAATTATGATATGGTAAGTGGAAATGCTATTTTTGATTCATATATCATAGAATTTAAAGGAAAAGGCAGTCCCGATGGCATGTGTATAGATCAAGAGGGCATGTTATGGATTGCGGAATGGGGAGGGAATCAGGTGTCCAAATGGAATCCAAAAAATGGAAAAATGATTGACCAAGTAAAGCTGCCTTGCCCAAACGTCAGTTCTTGTTGTTTAGATAATTTTGGCAATCTTTTTGTAACCACTGCGAAATCAAATCATCCAGAGGATGCTTTTGGAGGGGGGCTTTTTTATATTAATTTGACCGAAAATTTGCATAAATGAAAGAAACTAAGATTAGTGTAATAGTTTGCATTCACAATATTGAACCTTATTTGCCCAAGTGCATTGATAGTCTACTGGTTCAATCCTTTACTAATTTTGAGTTAATCTTAGTGGACAATGGCAGTCCTGATAATTGTCCAGAAATATGTGATAGGTATGCTGCATCCGACAACAGGGTTAAAGTAATTCACAAAAAAAATGGAGGCTTATTAAGTGGAAGAAAAGCTGGGTTAGAAAAGGCAAAAGGTAAATATGTTGCCTATGTAGATGGTGATGATTGGGTTGATATATTTTATTTAGACACTCTTTATAATATGGCAGAGGCCAACAATGCTGACATGGTAGTGACCGGGCATTTTAAGGAATTTGACGGGAAGATAGAGACTATTAGACCTTCATCGTCAGGTATTTTTGATAAGGATCAAATTAGATCGGAAATACTTCCCAAAGCCATGTATAACGGGCGTTTCTGTGAACATGGAATATCAACTTATGTCTGGAATAAACTTTTTAAAAAGGAGTTGCTTGATAAAATTCTTTTCAAGGTTCCAAATGAAATTGTTATGGGTGAAGATGCAGCAATAACCTATACGTACTTATCTCTTTCGAAAAAACTCGTAATTAGTAGAATACCACTATATTACTATAGACAAAGAAACGATTCAATTGTAAAAACCATTGAAAACCCAAAAATTGAGTACTACAGACTAGGATTACTTGCTAATTTTTTAAAAACATCACTTGCGAATATATTAGAGGAGGAAAATTTGAATAGACAAATTACATTTTACCTTTACGCCCAGATTTTGGTTCGGTCTGGGGGTATGATATATGATAGCAGTAAAAATCTCTACTTTAACCCCTTCAATGTGACTCAAAATTCTAGAATTGCTGTCTATAGCTCAGGATCTTTTGGTCAGCATTTGCTATCGGTAAACAGTAAGACCAAATTCTTCGAAATTGTTAAGTGGATGGATATCGATTTTCATGAAATAAGCATCGACGGAAATTCTGTTCATCCTCTTGAGCCTCTTAATGATGAGGAGTTTGACTTTTTGATAATAGCTTCAGTTAATCCTAATGTTTATGAGCCGATTACCTCTGAATTAAAACTTATGGGTATCGATGAAAGGAAAATAGCAAAAATAAATACGAATGAAAGGGAAATAAGTGATTTATTGGAAAAACTTGGTTATGATGAAAATTTTAAGTACCACTTAAATGAAAAAGACGAAATATGGCAAAAAAGTTAGTAATATTAGGAGGAAACCCGGAAACTGGGGTTTTGGTGGATATTGCAAATAGCATGGGCATACATACTATTGTAGTAGACCCTAATCCTAATGCCCCTGCCAAAAAAAATGCTACCGAGACATATGATATTGATGGTTTTGATGTTGATGGAATTGTACGTTTTGCAAGGAAAAATAATGTAGATGGAGTCTTGGTGGGGGTTGCAGATATTCTTGTAAAGCCCTATTGGGAAATATGCAAAAAACTTGACGTTCCCTGTTATGCTACAGAAAAGGCTGTTGAAGCTTTTTGTAGTAAAGACGGATACAAAAAGTACTGCAAAAAGTATGGAGTAAAAGACATTCCAGGGATATATCTGACACGAGATTCCAATTTCGAAAAACCAGACCACATAAACTTTCCTTTAATGGTCAAACCTGTGGATAGTGCAGCTGGAGTAGGAAATAAAATTTGCACAGATATTGACGATTATACCGCAACGATAAATAAAGTCTTGAATAATTCAAGGAAAGGAGTTGTTCTCGTTGAAAAATATATGGATGCAAACTGTGATGATATGGCGGTGTATTATACCTTTAAGAATGGTACTCCCTATCTTTCTGCAACTTTTGACAGGCAGCTTACCAGATTGCAGGGTAATTCCAGTCCTATAGCATTAGGTACCGTATATCCTTCTAAGTATACTGAAAGCTTTGTAAAAGAGGTTCATCCTACATTATGCACCTTGTTTGAAGGATTGGATATAAAGGCCGGAGTACTGTGTATTCAATTGTTTGTCGAGAACGATGCTTTTTATAGTTACGATCCAGGGTTTCGACTGCAAGGGGAAGCACCTCATATTCACTTAGCCCATATTAATGGTTTTGACCACCGAAAAATGTTAATAACCTATGCTCTTACTGGAAAATTTGGAGAAGAAGACTTTAATGAGCAAAATGATTATATGATGGCAGGCAAGTCAGCTTGTTCCATTTGGGTTCTTTTAAAGTCTGGTAAAATCCATGCAATTGAAGGGTTGGATGAAGTGAAATCTCATAAGAATGTCCACTTCGTAGTAGAGCGATTTAAGATAGGTGATACGGTCAAAGAAGAGTGGGTGGGTACGGAAAGACAGGTTTTATACAGAATTTATACATCTGGAGAATCGATTTTTGAGATAAATCAAACTATTGAGGACATTAAAAACACTATGAAGATTAAGGATGAAAAAGGCGAGGATATGGTTATAGAATGGCTTAAGCCATGGGATACTAATGACTACTCTTTTAATAAAAAAACAACATAATGCAGAAAATTTTAGAAAAATTCAGTTTAGCAGGAAAAAAGGTCCTTGTTGTTGGGGGTGCAGGTGATCTCGGTAAAGCCATGGTAGAAGCCGTAGTGGAGGCGGGAGCACAAGCTGTAATAATTGATATTGATGATCGGTTAGTTGAAATCTGTAAAAAATTTAAAGAAAATGGGTTTAATGTAAGTCCTATAAAGGCTGATATAAGTAAAATTTCGGAAATCAAAAATTCTTATGAGGAGGCACTCCAAATTTTGGATGGCCAAGTGGATATTCTAATCAACTCAGCTGGTATTCAGAGAAGATATTCAAGCGAAAATTTTCCAGACGAAGAGTGGCACAAGGTCATTTCTATAAATTTGGATGCAACATTTTTTTATTGTAAGTATGCGGGCAATTCTATGTTGAAAAATGGTGGGGGGAAAATAATTAATGTTGCTTCCATAATGAGCCATCTAGGTGGAATAACAATACCTGCTTATGCTGCTTCAAAAGGTGGTGTTGCGCAGTTGACAAAAGCATTATCAAATGATTGGGCCGCTAGAGGAATCTGTGTAAATGCCATAGCACCGGGTTATATGGACACACAACTAAACACTGCCTTAATAAATGATAAAAAAAGAACAGATGAGGTTTTTATTAGAGTTCCAATGAAAAGGTGGGGGATTGGTGAGGACCTCAAAGGATTAACTGTTTTTTTAGCTTCTTCAGCGAGTGATTATATTACCGGAACCGTTATACCAGTTGATGGTGGATATTTAGCTCGATAATTCTTCCCAGCTTATCCGAAAGTTCTGATTCCATTTCTCAAAACTTCTTGAGTGGTGAACTTTCGTGAGAAAAAAAACGAAAGAATAATATCAAATAAAATGACCCGCTAAAGATTAGCACTGTCTAAAAACTTAGCTCTATTTCTTAAATTAGAATTACCCTACCATTTCGATAGTGGTATTCTCGTTTTTCTAATCTATATTCAGATAGGTCGTTAATTTAATCTTTTTAATAATTAGAAATTAAATTAACTAAAACCTGCAAAAAAAAAATAATCCCTTTTGTTTATAAAATGATTTTTTTTCAAAATACTATTTATTCACTAACTCTAATATTTGCAATTGGAGATCAGCTGGAGTATTTGAATCTTCTATACTTTTTAAATGACTTAGGTTGTGAAGTATTTCCTGTTTAGACAAATAAAATTGTCCAGTCTCTAAATCATTTTTAATATCCTTTATTTCATAAATAAGCATTCCCTCCCTTTTGAGCCAGGCATATGTAGGGTTATTTTTATTTAGATAAACCTTAACACCTCTATATAGTGCCATAAAAATATTGCCTAGAGCCATTTGCCTGTAACTATTGTTGACAAAGGCAGCAACAGGACCATAGAAATCCACAAATTCGTTTGATGGTATGAAAGAATCTATTAGTGAAACATTTGCAATATAATTGGCCTTTTCCCTAACTTCTTGGGTATATTTATTATTTGGACCATAATTAAACAACAATTTAATATTTACTTTTTGGTCAAAATCGCAAGTTTCAATTAATTCTAAAATATCCAAATGGTTATTATATTGAGACCTACTGTTGCCTACAATGATGAGACCTTTTTTAGGATATTCTAAGTTAAAATCAATTTTTTTTGAATAAAAATTCGGACTTTCTAGAGACCAAGGAATGAACTTAGGCAGATATTCCCACTGGCTTTTTAGGTAATCATATTCTTCTTGAAAAACACAAATTATTGCGCTACATTTTTGTACTGCTGTGTAAAACAATTTTTCATTTCGAAAAAGAAATGGAGCCATCCGTTTTATCTGGTCCTTAAATAATCTAGTTTTATAAAAAACCCGAGATTTTGGACTGAGATATAAGTGTAGTTTACGCGAATATAATTCTGTTCCGAAAAACCGCCAGACTACTTTAACTGTCCTATCCGCATGATTCACAATTTGGCTTTTATAAAAGTCTAGATTATAGAGAACAAGTAAATCAGCAGAATTTACTATTGATACTATTTCGGTTATGTTTTCTGGATTGGGTTCAAAAAAAAGTGCTTCGTGTTGATATTGGTTGTTATTGGGGTTTTTATCACCCAAGATTAGTAATTGATTGGCAAAAAACTTACCTCCAAATCTTTCAGTATCTGAGATAAACTTATAATCTGAATGAAGATGAATAATTTTTTTCATAGAAAGTCATTTGATATAAAATACTATTTGTCAAAATAAAACCGAAATTTTACTTTATTGAAAAGTTTAACTTTAGGAAGGAAAGTACTGTTAATACTTGACTTGTTAGTAGGATTTTGATGAAAAAACTATATAATCTTCAATATATCTGATTGCCTTTCCCTTTCTGATTTTTGGTTGTTTCGGAGTTTTTCCTTTTAAAAAAAATTCAATTGCCATTAAAGCGTCATTATAACCAAATGCGCTCCTCATGGAGGTAGATGAAGAAAAACGTGGATTTATCTCTAATAGGTAAAACTTTTCTTTATGCTTTCTAAATTGAAAATTCGTAGGGCCAATTGGTTTTAAAATTTTACAAATTTCTAAGACTGCCGCTTCAATCTCTTTATTTATATTGACTTCTGCTAAATTTGTATAACCATTTTTTGATAATTCCCTTCTAAATGTTATTAATGCACTATATCCACCTATACCGTCGCAAAATGCACCAGTAGTGAATTCTTCTTTTTCCGTACCTATAAAAGGTTGGACCATTAAGTTTTTGCCAATCTTCGACCTTTGAAATTCAAAATCCTTTTCATTTGAAATTTTAACTATCCCTTTAGAAGCATTTCCCTGTCTAGGTTTTAATAATAGTGGCAAACCAAATTGGTTTTTCAATTCCCCGAAATCATTAGAAAGCGAACTAGGTATAACATGGGGGCAATTATTAGCTTTCAATACTTTATAAAATTCCCATTTATCTTTGCATAAATGAACTAACTCCATTGTGTTTAAAACTAACTTGACTCCAGTTTCCTCTATTTGCTTTCGGTGGTTTGTTATAAAAAAAACATCCTCTTCAAAACTTGGAATTAATAAGTCTATTTTGTGATTTTCAATTACTGAAATAACCCAGTCAACATAACCTTCTTTCCCGCATAAAGGAGCCTCAATGCAAATATCAGTAAAAGCAGGAGCAATGGAATTTTTATGAATTGTAGATCCTAGTAATTTATAAGGTTTTTTTGTTCTCCGAATTGATTTTAAAATTCCATACCCTATAAGTGAACTAGCTCCTGTAACCCATATATTGCTCATTTTATGTTATTTAATAGTTTAACTGATTAAATGAAATCCAGATGAATAATGTATTTTTAGTTATCTCTAACCACAAGTTTAATATAAAATCTAAATTAGAAATTATTTAACACTTATAACTCTAAACTCAGACCTCCTATTTACTCTATGCTTTTCTTCTGGGCAATAGGTATCATCGTCACACTCGTTTAAAAGCATCGTTTCGCCAAAAGCCTCTGTTGACAAGTTTTGAGCATCCACTCCAGTAGACAGTAGATAGTTACTTGTGCTTTCCACTCGGCGTTGAGAGAGCCACTTATTATACTTGGAAGCTCCCCGGGAATCGGTATGGGATGTAATTTTTATTTTCAAGGAGGGATTCTCTTTAATGATTACTGCCAATGAATCCAGAATTTTCTTGGAACGGTTATTTATAACTGAAGAATTTAAGTCAAAATACACGTATCCCAAGGCATTGATTTTACCCTCAATTTCTTTCTTTCTCGCCTTCTCTGCATCCAACTTTGTTTTTTCAGCTGCAGCCAGTTCTGCTTTTTCTTTTTCGGCTTTAAGTCGCTCGGCCAATAAAGCTTCTTCTTTTAACCTATTCACTTCTGCAATAGAGTCCATTTGCCGTTGTTTTTCTTTTTCGATAGCTGCCAATAATTCCAACTTTTCCTCTCCCCTTTTTGATAATCCTTTTTCTATACCAAATTGATATACTATACCTGCGGCATGCTGGATATGGTTCGTAGCGCCGTTAGACTGACTCATGGCCCATTTACCTGATGAATTAAAGTCGAGCCCCCATCGGTCCGAAAACCAAGTCCTAAAGCCAACTACAGCATTATAGGTACCTCTCCCCAAATTATTTGCATCCGTATATCCAGCACCTATACCCACATAAGGGTCAAACCAACCCGTTTGACCTATAATCTTATTGAGATCATAGGTGACTCTTGCGTCCAATCCAAAATAGTCCGTATCTTCTGGATTAACATTCCCATCAATTATTTTTCCTTCTTTGTATTTATTGATGGTACCTATTGCTTCAACACCTAAACCACTTTTAAAATATTTTCCGATACTTAACCTTGAAGGATACGGTAGAAGATTCCATTCCTCACTTACGTTAAAAAGTCCGTCAAAAACATTACCGGAATCATCCACGGCGTTGAAGCCTAATCCAAAAATCCATGAACTTTGTACAATACTGTCTTTTGAAGTAATCTGAAGGTCGTCTTCCTGTCCTAAGACATAATTGGTCATTAATAATAACACTGCGAGAGATAGTATAGCTGAAGTTTTCATAGGATGAATTTGGGTTTATAATCCCAAAATTACCACCATCCTATAGTTTCAACAAAAAAGTACTTTGTAAGGTTATTATTTTCGATGGATAGTTCAGCAGTAAGTTTAATCGATAATTGACCTATTCAAAAACAATCTTTTTGGAACTTACAGGTAGTTTATAAATTTTGAAAGGACTAATTAAAGCTGTAGTTTCCGGCTTTTTCTTCTTTTTCCCTTTTGAGATAACAAATGACTCCTTTGTCTCCTTTTTGATAGATAGTTCCGGCGTGTGCTTAATGCCCTCCCCGGCACACCAAACAAAAAGCATTTCTTTGGTAAAATCAATTTCAGGTAAAGGCAAACCAGGTTTTCTAGTTCTGTTTATCTTTGCAAAAAAAGACTGTAGGGATTTTTTATCCCTAATTACCAACGTCTCCTCCACCTCTGATCCACTATAATTATCCTGCAGGATCAATTCCATCTTCGAGGTATCTTCATTGTTGTAAGTAGCAGCAGTTTGTTGCCCTTTACATGAACAAAGTATGAGCAACAGACTAGCGTTTAATAAACAAAATAGTTTACTAAACATTCTTAAATCTACTTTTGTAAGCACGTTCATATACGTCTTCATATAATGGAAGCACCTTTGTGATGTCAAACTTCTGGGCCTCTCTTAACGCGTTTTTCTTGAATTCGGCGAGTGTAGTATCATCCTCAAGGATAGTTATGGCATTTTTTACCATGTCTTCCACATCTCCTATGTCACTTAAAAAGCCGGTTACCCCGTTTATGTTCACTTCAGGAATTCCACCTGCGTTACTAGAAATTACCGGTACTCTATTAACCATTGCCTCTAAGGCCGCCAAACCAAAACTTTCAGACTCCGACGGTAATAAAAACAAATCAGAAAAGCAGAGTATTTTGTCTATTTCATTACTGTTGCCTAAGAAGATTACCTGTTTAGCAATCCCAAGGGTTTCACATAATCGTTCCGCTCCCTCTTTTTCCGGTCCCTCACCTACCATAATCAACTTTGCTGGTATTTTTTGAAGTATTTTATGGAAAATTCGGATCACATCTGGAATACGCTTTACTTTCCTGAAGTTACTTATGTGTGTTACAATTCGCTCATTTTCCTCGGCCATATTTGTCCTTTGACAGTCGGTAAATGTCGTATTATATTTCTTGGTATCGATAAAATTGGGAATAACCTCTATTTCATTTTGGATATCAAAAATTTCTAAAGTCCGTTGTTTCAGACTATCGGAAACGGAGGTAACAACGTCGGATTGATTGATACTAAACGTAACAGCGGGTTTGTAAAATGGATGTTTTCCTACAAGGGTGATATCCGTCCCGTGCAAGGTCGTAATCATAGGTATATAAATTCCTTCTTCCTCCAACATCTTTTTGGCCATGTAACCCGCATAGGCATGAGGTATGGCATAATGTACATGCAGGAGATCAATTTGGTGGAGCTTTATAGTATCCACCAACTTGCTGGAAAGCGCTAATTCATAAGGTTGATAATGAAAAAGAGGATATTCAGGAACATGAACTTCATGAAATAATATGTTATGGCTTAAAAGCTCTAAACGGACCGGTTGTTTGTAGGTGACAAAATGAACTTGATGTCCCCTATTGGCCAATGCTATTCCTAATTCCGTGGCTACCACACCACTACCCCCAAAGGTGGGGTAACATACGATTGCTATTTTCATCCTCACAAAACTACTTTTTAATTTAAAATAGAGTCGTAAATAGCCTGTTGAATTCTGGTTCTTAACGCAGATTTAACTAAAAGTGTATTCGATGCAGTCGGATAGGTTCTGTTGGATAAAAAAACATAAACTATTTCCTCATCAGGGTCTGCCCAGGTATACGTACCCGTAAAACCGCTATGTCCAAAGCTTTTTCGAGAAACACAACCACAGGTAGGCCCACTATTTTCCAGTTGTGGTTTATCAAACCCGACTCCCCTTCTGACCTTTTTATCGCAGAAATAACACTTATTGAATTTTTGGACCGTCCGCGAATCAAAAAAACTGATACCGCCGTAGTATCCCTCTTGGAGGTACATTTGCATAATCTTGGCTACGTCATTCGCATTGCTGAAAAGGCCTGCGTGCCCACCTACTCCACCTTGCATAGCGGCACCCATATCATGCACGTAACCATGTACGGTTTGGTACCGGTAATACTTATCTTCTTCCGATGGGATTATCTTATTTTTTGGGAATTTTTCCAATGGATTATAACTTGTAAAATTTGCTCCGATCCTATCATATAGAAATTCTTGGCTAAGCTTGTCCAAAGGTTCGCCATAAGTGTCCTCAACATACTTCTTCATCACATAGTAGGGAACATCACTATATCTATACCTATTGGATTTTAAATCCTGCCTCCCGATACGATTATAAATAGAATCCTTGTATGCATCTGTCAAATATAAGTTGTCCGCTACTTTAGTGGAAAATCCAGCCATTGGACTAGTCCTATAAAATTCTTTGGAAGGTTTACGGTCTTTGTCCAATGTACTTACATAAAAAGCTATCCAAGCCGGTAATCTACCATAGTGGGAGAGGGCCTTAAGCACTGTGACGTTTTTTATTTCGGTATCGGAATAGCTAGGCATCAACTCTTCAAAAGTATCGTTCAAAGCTATTTTTCCTTCTTCTTCCATTTTCATAACCATGGGCAACGTAGCCAAAATCTTGGTCAAGGATGCCAAATCATAGATGTCATCTCCACTTACTGCTACGTCCGAAGAATAGGTGGGCTTACCAAAGCTTTTTTTGTAGACAACTTTTCCCTTCCTTGAAACCAATACCTGGGCTCCGGGAAACATTAGACTATCCAATCCGTTTTGCATCAATACATCTATCTCCTGTAATCTTTTGGAGCTTAAACCTACCCTTTCCGGAATACTATAACCCAACCTTTTAAGCGATTCTAATTGGATTCCTGATCCAACAGGAAACTCGGGGTGAGCGGTAACGGGTAACTTTCCGACAGCCGGAATAGCTCCAAAAAGCAATTCCGCAGTTTTCTTTTGCGCCAAATCGCTATTTTGATATGACATTACTACCGCATCGATACTTTGAAAGCTTGAAATATCGGATAACGTATAAGGTTTAGCGAAAACGCATAAAATTAAGTTGGACGTTCGTAAATTGGATATTTCTTGCAGCCAGTCCAATTCGGTTTTTGAAAATTCATAAGATTTCCACGGGCTATCATTGCTTTTGTGATGACCAATGATTATTAAATTATACTTGGACAGTTTCGTTTTTAAATCTTTAATATCACTTCCATTGACTTGGGTTACCTCTGCGTATTTATTTAATTCCTCTATAAAAGGGTCACTAGGTGCATCCCCGAATTTTACGTAGGCAATTTTTTTATTTTGTAAATTCTTGATTCCTAATAAATCAAAATTATTTTTTACTACCGTAATTGCGTTTTCTATAGCTTCTTCATACACCAAATCATTCTCTAGACTATTTAAGTCTTCGAACAGATTGTTTTTATCAATCGGTTTATAATCGCTGAGCCCTACTTTATATTTTGCCATCAGGATTTTCTTGACCGATAATGCCAAACGGGCTTCGCTTATCTTTCCCCGATTATATGCTTTTATAAGTTTCTCCGTTGCTTCCTCAACATTTTCAGGCATGAGCAAAATATCGTTCCCAGCCATGAAAGCTGCTAATTCAACATCACCTTCCTTACCAAAATTTGCTGCTCCTTTCATGTTTAATGCATCTGTAAAAACAAGGCCTTCAAAACCCATTTCTTCTTTAAGAATACCGGAAATAATCTGTTCCGATAAAGATGATGGGAGTCCTTCCTTAATCTCCATTGCCGGAACTTCCAAATGCGCCACCATTATACTGCTTAAACCGTTCTTTATCAATTTCTTGAAAGGGTACAATTCCAAACTATCCAGCCGTTCCATGGAAAAAGGAATAACAGGGAGCGCATGGTGGGAATCCACGTTGGTATCGCCATGTCCCGGGAAATGCTTTCCACTGGAAAGTACTCCGGCGTTTTCCATTCCTTTCATAAAGGCAATTCCTTTTTGCGCTACTACTTCCCGATTTTCACCAAAGGAACGATTTCCGATAATAGGATTTTGCGGATTTGTATTGATGTCGATATCCGGAGCAAAATTGATATGCACTCCTAAACGCTTCGCATCCATCCCGATACGATACCCCACTTTTTCAACGATAGCATTATCTACAATGGCCCCAAGGGTCATATTCCATGGAAAGGCATAGGTTGAGTCCAAACGCATTGCCAAGCCCCATTCAGCATCCATCCCAACCAAAAGTGGAATTCTTGCCAACGATTGAAATTCATTACAAAGCTCGGCCTGTCTTATCGGACCACCTTTGGAGAATATTACACCACCTATTTGTTGTTTCTTGATAAGGTCCTTTATATCCGTAAAACTTTTTTGGTTTTGTTCAGAAGCGACACTTACCATAAATAGCTGACCAATCCTTTGCTGCAATGTCATTTGGTCATATTTAGTATTTACCCAGTCGGCCTGAGAAAGACTATCAGAAGTAACTAATGGATGTTGTCCATAAATACCTGCAAAACCAATAAGGAAAAGTAGGAGTGTTAAAAAAGGGCGCATATTTTTCTTTACTGTATGGAGATAACTATAAACGAAGAAAATTATTGCATTTCATCGATAAAACCTAATAAAATTGGTCATTTAGAGCTGGGCCGGCATTAAACAAAGCGGGCATGCCAGCTTTCTGAAGCGGGAACTTCCCAATGTTCTTGATATTCTCCTTTAGTAGCGACCAAATTGTTAAAAACAATGGTGTTTTTGGAAATCGCCTTTTGTTTGGCCATTGCCTTAAATTCCAATAAGGTTTTATAGGCAACAAATTCGCCTTGTTTATAAGAAACGTTCATTTTATCCAATAATTCAACATCATACTTCTTTTCCAATGCTTGTATAAAATGTACCGATGCATCTATGGAACATCCCGTAGCAGCCTGTGCACTTTGATCCAGACCGATAACTAAAAATCGCTTATATCGTATTTCGTAGCCAGATTTCAAACCTTGTCCATGGGCTGTCCATTTCTCTAGGAAATTGTCCAACTCTTTAGCTATTTCTTCCAACTCTAGATCAGTAAAGGACCTGTTGGCTTGATAAATCCATATTCTGGCAGTATCTGGTAAGGAGTTAAAATCTACTAGCATTTTTTATAGTTCAAATTCATTATTTGGGAAGAAACAATTCTACAAATCTTCGGCAGTGGCAATTAGCTCAGCTATATCCATAACAGCGATTGATGCTTCTTTTTCTTTGTTCTTTACCCCATCGGTCATCATCGTATTGCAAAAAGGACATCCGGCAGCTATAATTTCAGGCTTTGTTTCCAATGCTTGCTCGGTGCGTTCAATATTTACATCCTTATCCCCTTTCTCAGGTTCCTTGAACATTTGTGCTCCACCTGCGCCACAACATAGCCCTCTTTTTTTACAATTTTTCATTTCTACCAACTCCGCATCCAATTTGCGAATTAGCTCCCTAGGTGCTTCATACACACCATTGGCCCTGCCTAGATAACATGGATCATGAAAGGTTATACGCTTTCCTTTAAAGGCACCACCTTCCATGGTAATACGGCCTTCTTCCAGCAATTGTTTTAGAAATTGCGTATGATGAACAACCTCATAATTTCCACCTAATCCAGGGTATTCATTTTTTAGGGTATTAAAACAGTGTGGACAAGCCGTAACTACTTTTTTTACGCCATAAGCATTCATTACCTCAATGTTGGTCACTGCCTGCATTTGAAAGAGAAACTCGTTTCCTGCCCTTTTTGCGGGGTCTCCGGTACAACTTTCCTCCGTTCCCAAAACAGCAAAAGAGACATTGGCCTTATTCAGTATTTTTACAAAGGCCTTCGTGATTTTCTTGGCCCGATCATCAAAACTACCGGCACATCCAACCCAAAAAAGCACTTCCGGCTGCTGATTTGCAGCAAAAAGTTCTGCCATGGTAGGTACCTTAATTTCGTTAGCCATATTTCGGGTTTTAATTATTCTTTGCTCCAGTTGAGTCGGTCCATTTGATTAAAGGGCCATGGAGCACCATTATTTTCGATATTGCCCATCATATTGTTCAAATCTGAAGGAGCCGCGGACTGTTCCATTGCCAAATATTGACGCATGTCCATAATTATGGATAGGGGATCTATACTAACGGGACAAGCTTCCACACAGGCATTACATGATGTACATGCCCATAGTTCTTCTCTTGTAATATAATCGTCAAGAAGTTGCTTCCCGTCCTCCTTAAACTCACCGTTATTGCTTTCTATATTTTTACCTACTTCCTCCAAACGATCTCTCGTATCCATCATAATTTTACGTGGAGATAATTTTTTCCCTGTCTGATTGGCTGGACATTCGCTTGTACATCGCCCACACTCCGTACAGGTATACGCATTTAAAAGTTGTACCCTATTTAAATCCTGAACATCCGATGCACCAAATTTTTCAGGTTCAGGAGCATCTTCAGCGGGAGCTGCAAATGGGTCGGCTGAGGGATCCATCATTAAACGTACTTCCTTGGTCACAGCCTCCAAATTTTTAAACTGTCCTTTTGGTGTCAGTTTTCCATGATAGGTGTTTGGGAAAGCCAAAAGAATGTGTAGATGCTTTGAATAGTATAAGTAATTCAAGAAAAATAATATTCCTGCAATGTGCAGCCACCATGCGGTTCGTTCAATTATAATCAACGTGCTAGTCGACATTCCCTCAAAAAGTGGCACTAAATATTGACTTACAGGAAAAGAACCCATGATTCCTGCTTGACTGGCATAGTGTTCCGCACCGTTCAGCTGCAATTGAAAATCCGCGGCGTTCATAGTCAAGAAAAGTATCATGAGTACCAGCTCTATATAGAGGATAAGATTTCCATCTTTCTTGGGCCATCCTTTCATTTCAGGTTTGATGAAGCGCTGTAAACGAATTACGTTCCTTCGTATCCAAAATGCAACTACCGCCACAATAACTAGTAATGCCAGTATTTCAAAAGAAGCAATCAACGCGTTGTAAATCGTTCCTAGACCTGAAAAAATTCGATGCGTACCAAATAAACCGTCCAGAATGATTTCTAGAACTTCAATATTGATTATTATGAAACCAACATAGACGATAATATGAAGAAGTCCTGCAATTGGCCTAACGACCATTTTTGTCTGCCCTAAAGCAATACGGGCCATGTTAGTCCAACGTTGACCGCTATTATCACTCGTATCTACTGGTTTCCCCAACCGAATATTACGACGAAGACGGGCAATATTCTTTGCGAAAAAACCGATGCCAACAAGAAGCAGAACAGCAAAGAGAATATTGGATATATATTCCATACCTATTCTTCTATTTTTTCAGCGGGATCATCTTCGGGCACCGCATAGTCTTTTTGCTTTTTCCCAAAAACAGAAACATTTACATAACGCTTGGGATTGAGCCTGAAGTCCTGAAGTAGTAAATCCAGTTCCCTGGAGGCACTGTTTAAATTGGAATACAATTCCTCATCTTTCATCAATTTTCCGAGCGTTCCATCGCCATTCTCTATTTTGGCTATGACCTTATCCAAATTGGCCATGGTAGATTCTAAACTGGCTAATGTCCTGCCTAATCCAGCATTGTTCAAGGAATCCGAAAGTTTGGCAAAATTAGAGGTAAGCGCCTCAAAATTGGTAAGTGAGCTGTCCAGTTTTCCTTCATTATTTCTCAAAATGTTATTTAACACTTTGGCACTTCCATTAAGACTTATCATAAGATCGCTCAGACCATTGATTGCCCTTTGAAGATCTTTCTTCGTATCCGTATCCAGAACATCGTTAACGTTCATTAAAACAGAATCTGCATCGGTAACGGCGGATTCAAACTTCCGAAACAAAGGTGTAAGTTTTTGCTGTGCCAGTTCGGTGAGACCCGGTCTGGTATCCGTCATAAGGGTATCACCCGTTTTTGCCTCAGGGGCACCATCAAAAACCGGAGTTATCTGGAGACCTTTACCTCCAATAATACCGGTATCATAAAGCTCTACCCTACTGTTCTTTGAAAATTTAAAATCGCTACTTACACTAAAGGTTACGACCAAGTTTCCTTGAGTATCCATAAACTGGATATCGTTTACCTTACCCACCCCAAAACCATTAATAGAAACTACCGTACCTGCCTGCAGTCCACCTACGTTGGGGTACACTGCATACAAGGTTTTACTATTGTCAAAAAGAGGAGTCGATTTCAAATAACTGAATCCCATAATAAATAAAAGGATTCCACCAATTACTATAATTCCCGTTTTAAGTTCCCTGGATAGTTTCAATCAATTATAGTTTAAGTTGCTAACAAAATTAGAAATAATTATTACACGAAAGTTTTTATTACAAAACCTATTTCAATGCTTTTGGTAAAGGTACCCTAATTCCGTCTTTGTAAGCAACGATGTAAGCAGTGCTATATCCTTTTAAAATAGCACTGGACTGTATTTTTTTAGCAGCGTTATATGAGTTTGTCTCCCCGTACATGTATCTGTACAAATTGTTATAAGGTTCTTTTGACAACTGCCCTAAGCCTTTAAAATTAGCGGGAGTAAGGGCAAGGTCCTTTCCACTTGCCATTAACTGTACTTTGAAAATAAGACCATATTCCTCATTTGTCGGTGCCACTTCATTCTGGCCTGCAGTTTCCTTTGCAACATTGTCCTCCTGATTTGCAACCTCCGTTTCCGTCTCTTTATCCAACGGTTTTGCTGTTTCCACTACAGCAGTTTTAGGTTTATCTTCTACACCTTCAGTAGTCGGCGGACTATCGTTCTTGCTGTTTTCTACAATTTTTGGCTTATTGATTTCTGGCGTTGGCGGCGTCACCACTTCCGAACCCGCAACATTTACCCCCTTTTTATACTCCAAGATTGCATTTGCGATTGCGGTTCCCATTTCCGTTTGACCTTTTTTCGAATTTAAATACGCGCCCTCGTCTTTATTGGTCAAAAATCCGGTTTCCACTAAAACACTGGGCATAAAGGTCTGATGCAAAACAATAAAACCTGCCTGTTTCACTTTTCTATCGTTACGCTTCAGCTTATTGGAAAAATTGTCCTGAATCGTTTTTGCCAAGGCGATGCTCTGGTCCAAAAATTCTTCCTGCATTATGGTTAGACCTATGACCGACTCTGGTGAGTTAATATCATAATCTGCGTAACGTGTTTCATAATTATCCTCTAGGTAGATAACCGAGTTTTCCTTTTTTGCGATTTCAAAGTTCTGCTTATTGGCGTGTAGACCCAGAACAAAAGTACCGGCACCGTGCGCGTCCGAGGAATGGGAATCGCAATGAACAGAAACAAATAAATCGGCATTAGCCTTATTAGCAACTTCACCCCTAAAGTACAAATCGATAAAAGTATCGTCCTTTCGAGTATAGATTACTTTAATATCTTTTTGAGAGGATAATATTTCACCCACTTTTAGGACTATATTCAACGCTATCTGCTTTTCCAGATAGCCATTTCCAAGATTTCCGGGGTCATGACCGCCATGACCAGCATCTAAAACAACCACAAAAGGATCATCGTTAGGCAACCTATTATCAGCTATGGAAAACGAAAAAAGCGTTGGGCAAAATGCCAAAAACAGGATGATAAAAAACGGTTTAATTCTCATATTAGAATAGGTTTCTAAAGCCTTTATCTTGGTTAAATTTATGGTAATACCCTAACAAGGGATTAAAAAATATATGTAAGTTTGACAACTGAACACTGTGGCTTTATTTAACCGCCAAACCTTTACAAAAATAGGATATATAGCCTTGCAATCAAATAAACAGTACGTACTTTTCCTATTCATTCTTTTTGTTGGTGCGTTTTTAATGCAAGCACAGGAAGACAAAATTGTACCGCTACCCATAAAGGCCGTAAAGGATACGATTGTTGCCCCACTCTTTCCTAAACCCGTTGCGAACGATTCCATAGTGGCCGATTCTTTGGCAACAGATTCCTTAAACCGTAAACCTTCCTTGCTGCTGGATAAAATCACGTATAAGGCCAAGGATTACGTAAAGCTAAGTCAAAAAGAAAATAAAATCTACCTCTACAACGAGGCGGAAATCTATTATCAGGATACGGAGCTTAAAGCCGGAATTATAATCATGGACTATATAAAAAATGAGGTTTATGCCGGCCGTTTAAAAGACTCCTTGGGAAATTACACCCAGTTACCTTATTTTAAACAAGGTTCCAACGTGGTTATCCCTGATTCAATTCGGTTTAATTTTGACACTCAAAAAGCTTTGATATGGAACTCGCGAACAGAGCAACAAGCTACTGCCGGAGCTTTAGGAAGCGATGCTATGAAGGTGTACGCGGAAATCACTAAAAAGGAAAATGATTCAGTCTATTTTTTAAGCGAAGGCAAACTGACTACTTCACAGGACACCATAAATCCGGATTACTATATACGCGTTAGAAAGGCCAAATTTGTTCCCAAAAAGAAGGTTATAGCTGGTTTTAGCAACCTTTACATAGCAGATGTGCCCACACCTATTGCGATGCCATTTGCCTATTTTCCGCTCTCCACAGGCAGATCGGCAGGAATTTTTATGCCAACTTTTGGAAACGATCCCGACAGGGGCTATTTTCTCCAGGACATGGGATACTATATTCCATTGGGAGATTATGCAGACATTACCCTTACCGGGGATTTCTACACCAACGGGAGTTGGGGCGTAAGGTCTTCCTCAATTTATACAAAACGCTATAAATATCGAGGGAATTTTAATATCCGGTATGAGAATCAAGTGAATAGTCAGCGAGGGTTTAGCGACTATAGTTTAACCAGAAATTACAATATTCAGCTGTCCCATTCCCAAGACCCGAAAGCAAGCCCTAATTCCAGGTTTTCCGCTTCCGTAAATTTAGGAAGTAGCGAGTATTATAGGAATTCCTTACAACAACGGAACCTGCCAAATACCCAGAATAATACCTTATCCTCGTCTATTTCCTATTCAAAGACATTTCCCGCTTATCCATCCGTCAACATGAGTGTTACGGCGACGCATTCCCAATTGACTTCGCCGACAGCTACCGAAACGGATGTGAATAATATCAGAATGACACTACCTACACTTCAGGCAAGTATGGAGCGAATTTTCCCGTTTGCCAAAAGGGACGGAATAAAAAAAGGCGCCATTCAAAACATCAATTTTCAGTATGATTTCAATGCCCAAAACAGTTTAACTACTAATGATGAGGATTTTTTAACGGGAAGAATGTTCGACAATGCCCGTGTTGGCGCTAGAAATAGAATTCCCATTAGTACAAATTTTAAAGTGGCCAAATTTTTCAGTGTCAGTATGGGAGGCACCTATGAAGATGTTTGGGCCTTGGAGACTTTTCAGCAGCGTTATGACGATGAAACGGAAACTGTTGTTAGGGATACTATAAGTGGCTTTGACCGATACAATCAGTATAACTTAAGTGCCAGTATAGGAACTACATTATACGGAACATTTGATTTTGGCGAGGATAAAAAAATCCAAGCAATACGACACGTAATGCGTCCGCAACTAAGCTATGGATATGCCCCATCGTTTGAACAGTTTTATGATGAATATATTGATGGGAGTGGAGAAGTGGTGCAATTTAGCCGATTTGAAGGAACACTAAACGGAGCTCCTAGATTAGGAAAGTCCAACAGTCTTAGTTTTTCCCTTGCCAATACGCTTGAAGCTAAAGTTAGGGATAAGGATTCTACCAAACTGGAACCAAAAAAAGTACCAATACTCAGTAATTTTAATATTTCTACCGGATATAATTTAGAATCGGATTCATTACGATTGAGTCCGTTGAGCGTTAATGGGGGTACCAACATTTTGAACAATAAAATGTCCATAAACTTTGCAGCTGGTCTAGACCCTTATGCTATTGATAACAACGGCCGTAGGATAAATACCTTTAATATTGATAATGGGGGTAGCCTGTTGCGGCTTACCCGGGCCAACGTAAACGTAAGCTATTCCATCAACAACGAGACCTTTGGAAAAAAGGTAGAAGATGATGAAGAAGAAGAGGTAGACCAGTTTGATTATGTGGCTCAAAGTGGAGGAAGAACTGATGATTTATTCGGTAGGGCAGATAATTTTGAAGACAACCCTATACGGGATAATGATGATAACGACGAGGACATAGAAAACCCGCTGTATGGCACAAAAATACCTTGGGATTTTAGACTGGCCTACTCCGCAAGTTACGCCAATGCGGCACGCCAAAATGAATTTAGCAGTCATTCCCTGATGTTTTCAGGTGATATTGAATTATCCCCTCGATGGAAGGTAGGCGGGTCTTCCGGTTACGATTTTAAGAACAAGGGGTTTACCCTTACCCAATTACGTTTTGAGCGTGACTTAAAAAGTTTTGTCATGCGTTTCAACTGGACGCCGTTTGGGCAATATAAACGCTGGTATTTTTTTATTGGGATAAAATCCTCCATCCTAAAAGATTTAAAATGGGAGAACAGAAGCCAACCTATCAGAAATTAAATCGTAAAACCTGTTTCACAAAAAATATTGATATGAAAAAAATAATAAATACTTCCAAAGCTCCTGCGCCAATTGGTCCCTATAGTCAAGCGGTATTAAGTGGAAATACCTTATACATTTCCGGTCAAATCCCTATGCATCCTGAAACTGGAAAGCTTGTGGAGGGCGACATTAAAAAAGAGACTCTTCAATCAATGGAAAATTTAAAGGCCATACTCGCCGAAGCTGATATGACCTTTGAAAATGTTGTAAAGTCTTCTATTTTTTTAAGTGACATGCATCAGTTCGCCCAGGTAAATGAGGTGTATGCTACTTATTTTGATGCCGACACCGCTCCGGCAAGGGAAACCGTGGAAGTGGCAAATCTTCCAAAATTCGTAAATGTGGAAATTTCAATGATTGCGGTCAAATAAAACCTAGAGATTTTCGCGGTGAAATTCCACCAAACCTTCTATAGGCCTTTGACGAATTACACCTACTATTAAATCATTTCTTTCCAAAACCGTAGTTAGTTCTTCCCGTAGATAATGCGCAATACTTCCCACAAAATTAATGGGAACCTTAGTGGCCAGTTCAAATTGCATCACATAATTATTAATGAATTGCTGAAAGCCCTTGTCTATAACGCCCTTTGAATAAGGGTGATTCTTATTTTCGATTAAAAATCGGGCAAAAGTTGCCAAATAGGTATTGGGATTGGGCTGCTTGTATAGGTTTTCCTTGATTACATCCGCTTCCAGATCATATTGTTTAGCAAACTGAATTCCCAAATCCTGTGGCATTTTATGAAAATAATAATCGCGTATCAATTTACGTCCAAAGAAATTTCCGCTCCCATCATCCATTGGGATGTATCCTAAGGAGGTTACCTTCTGGAAAAGCTGGTGCCCGTCATAATAACTACAATTTGAACCCGTTCCAAGAATGCATACGATTCCTTGATGACCAATTTTTGTAGTGGCAAAAATAGCGGCATACGTATCTTCCTTTACATCAGCCTTTGCGTTTGGGAAAAAATCCTTAAAAATATCCCTTAAAAATTTCTTCATGCGATCGGTTCCACAACCTGCCCCATAAAAATGAAGTCTTGAAACCTTCTCCCTGTTTTTAGAGAGTTCAAAGTTATTGGCCAATCTATCCTCTATGACATCCTTTGTCAAAACCTCTGGGCTCAAACCTAATGTCTGAGTCAAAAAAAGTTGCTCGCCATTTTCGTCCAATGCAATCCAATCCGACTTTGTTGCACCACTATCCACTATTAGAATCATATCCTATCTATTTAAAAAAAGAATCCTGAAAATAGGTAAAAAATACCTTATTTTCAGGAATTCAATATAAAACTTATATGTTCTTAAAGTCTGTTGACGTGCTGAATTAAGTCAACCATTTTATTTGAAAAGCCCGCCTCGTTATCATACCAACATATCAATTTGAAAAATTTAGAATTCAATTCTATCCCAGCTCCGGCATCAAAAACGCTAGTGTGTGTTTCCCCAATGAAATCCTGTGAAACAACTGCTTCCTCCGTATAGCCTAGCACCCCTTTTAATGCTCCTTCAGAAGCACTTTTAAACGCTTTTTTAATTTCCTCATAAGATGTTTCCTTTTCCAATCTGACAGTTAAATCCACTACGGATACATCTGCAGTTGGGACCCTAAATGCCATTCCTGTAAGTTTTCCTTTCAACGCTGGAATTACTTTGGTCACCGCTACCGCAGCACCTGTGGATGCCGGAATAATGTTAAGCATGGCACTTCTACCACCTCTCCAGTCTTTCTTGGAAGGACCATCAACCGTCATTTGTGTTGCGGTGGTGGCATGTACCGTCGTCATCAAGGCTTCTTCAATTCCAAATGCATCGTTCAATACTTTTGCCATTGGAGCCAAACAGTTTGTAGTACAAGATGCATTTGAAACTATTTTATCCGATGCTTTAACTTCTTTATGGTTTACTCCCATAACAAACATTGGCGCATCTTTGGACGGTGCCGAAATAACAACCTTTTTCGCTCCACCGTCAATGTGATACTGTGCAGTCTCAAGGGTCGTGAAAATACCTGTACATTCTGCAACTGTTTCTGCACCTACGGCATCCCACTTACAATTTTTTGGATCTCTTTCCGCTGTAATCCTTACTGTTTTACCGTTTACAATTAAGTTACCGTCCTTTACATCCACAGTCCCATCAAAAGCTCCATGGACAGAATCATACTTTAACAAATAAGCCAAATGTTCCACATCTAACAAGTCATTAATGGCAACTACATCTACATCGCCGCGTTTAACCGTTGTTCTGAAAACCAATCTACCTATTCTACCGAATCCGTTTATTCCTATTTTTAAATTTGACATGTTCCTCGTTTTATTTGTTAAAATTATGTTGTCATTATTTCAGAAACTCTTATGAGCTCCTTATCTATTTTTGTATGTCCTTTTATCGCTTTGTTAATTGGCGTAAGGGTTAATTTATTGTCCTGTATACCTACCATTAAATTGGTTTTACCCTCTAGTAAAGCTTCTACAGCTTTAACACCCATCCTACAGGCAAGCACGCGATCATAACAAGAAGGAGCACCTCCACGTTGCATGTGCCCCAATACCGAAACACGTACGTCGTAAATAGGTAAATGCTCTTCTACGTATTCTTTAAGTTCAAAAACATTCTTACCGGACTTATCGCCTTCCGCCACTATGACGATACTAGAAGATTTACCAGATTGTTTACTTCTTTTAAGGGACTCCAATAAACGATCTAACCCCAGATTTTCCTCTGGAATCAAAATTTCCTCCGCGCCAGCACCAACACCGGCATTCAAAGCAATATGACCTACATCCCGTCCCATTACCTCAACAAAAAACAACCTGTTGTGAGAGCTTGCGGTATCCCTAATCTTATCTATACAATCTACTACGGTATTTAATGCAGTATCAAAACCTAATGTAAAAGTTGTTCCGAAAATATCGTTATCAATTGTTCCAGGAATACCAATGACCGGAAAGTTAAACTCCTGGTTAAAGATCATAGCACCCGTAAAACTTCCATCTCCTCCAATTACCACAAAAGCATCAATCCCTTCTTCCAAAAGTTTTGCGTGCGCTTTTTTTCGTCCTTCCGGGGTACGGAAATCGTCGCATCTGGCAGATTTTAGTATGGTACCGCCCTTATTTATGATGTTGTTTACGCTACGGGCGTCCATCGTTTTAAAATCACCCTCAATCATTCCTTGATATCCCCTATAAATAGCGACACAGTCAACCTTCATATAAGCACAGGTTCTAACCACAGATCGGATGGCGGCATTCATCCCGGGGGAATCGCCCCCAGAGGTCAGCACGGCAATTTTTTTAATTTTTGTCGACATGGAAAAATTTAAGCCAACGAAATTACTAAAAGTTCTTTCAATAAAGAAATAGGAAGGGGTTGCAAATTATGCTAAAATCAGCTAAATCGTTTTCGTTGTTACATTTTAAGCGAATGTCCGCCAAAATAGCCTAAAAAGTAACAATTTAGTAACCTATGCTTAATTGATGGACTTGGGTCTAGGCTTTGAATAGAACTGCAACAAGCTATCTTTTCCCATTACAGAGGGTTGTTCTTGGACTTCGGGCACTATAATTTCCTCAGGTTCATCTTTTCTAAGGATTTTCCTAAAAAGTTCCTTGAAACTATTGAAGTCTACCTGATAGGAAAGTCCCGCGCCTTGGGTGGAGCCCTGTTGATCGGGTAAAAATGCCTGAATTTCACTTTGCCTGCTGAAAAACTTAGCGCTTAGCGTGCCCTCTTCATTTAAAATCACCTGTATTTCAAAATCACCTGCAACCAATGTTTCGCTTGCCCCACCAACCGGAACCCCGACTTTTCCATTGAATAAAACGCGGTCGCTTATCTGTGTAGATACGGTTACCCCTATACGATCATCGGTCTCAATATCCGTATTTAAAGCTCCCTGCTCATAAGAAAGGCCAAAATTTAACTTGTCGTTGCCCCCGCTTAATATGGAATTCAAAATACCGGAAGCACTTTGAACCAAATTACCGGTAATTGCCTGCTGGTTAATGCCGCTTTGATCATTGACAAAGGTTCCCTGCGCCAATAGAAAAATAGCATTCTTCTCCTCTACCGTAGGATCTTGGAGTTTATATTCCAGCTCCGACTGCACGATGGAATTGGTCCCCGGAAACTCTATTCCAAACTCGATATTGGGACTTTGCAGCTCATCGGTGAGTTTTATAATCACATTCGTAGGTATTCTTCTAGTAAACCCTTGGTCATTAAGTAATGGAGCCGGATTAGCATTTAAAGAATAGACGGCTTCCATATTCAAATCCGCCTCCAAAGGCTTTTGGTCCCAATTGATTGTTCCCCCAGGTTTTACTGTGAATTTCTTGTCGATAAAACCTCCAAATTTATAATTGAATTCTCCCGTTACGACTACGAAATCTCCGTACATCTCAAACTTGCCATTGGTGTTTATCTGAATCAACAGAATTCCTTCACCCGTACCTTTTAAAGAACTGCCGGTTCTAGTGTCGGTAACTATTTCCACTTCGGCATCAGGGGTTACGTCCAAGTTGAATTCCAATTCCAGACCTTGATAATCCTTTAACTGCCTTTGTTCTTCAATAGTCTGGAGGCTATTCTTTTCGACAAAATTAATGAAGGAATAGTCCCCAACGCTAGCCACATCACTCAACGGAATTTTAAGAGATGTTCCCCGTGCCGTACTACCATCAACGGTTATGTTAAGGGCATTGGTAGGGCCAAAAATACGTCCTGTGCCATTTAAGTATCCCGTGCCATAGTACAGATCCCCTTCCTCAAACTCCGTATTCAAAATCAAAAAACGATTATTTCTGGTATCCACGTTCATGTTCAACACCCAGTCCTTGAAATAACTGTGGGTTATGGTTCCGTCCAAATTTGCCTTGGTACTCTTGGCAACGTCGGTAAGTGCAATATTTTCAAAATCGAAAGTTTGATTGGACAGTCTTACCCGCGATCTCGGTGCAAATGCATAATCTACATTTAGGTATGGAATGGCGATACCGGCATTATCCAGTGTAAGCAGTCCATCAAAATTGGGATTGTCAACTGCACCGGATATCCGAGCACTACCCTCTATATTTCCTCTAATATGATCAATAACGCCTTCGCCCAAAGGACTAAAAGGCTCTAAATTAAAACCATTGAAATTTGCAAGCAGGTCCGCAGTAGGCATTTGTTCCCTGTTTTCTATCTTTCCTACGACTCCAAATTTCTCTATTCCATTATCGGTAAGCTGGGAATTTACCTGAAACTCCGTCAAATCCCGATTCCCCACAATGCTTATGGCCAAGTCCCCTAATCCCATATCATTAATGCCAAAGTCCAGAATACTTAGGTTGGAAGATGGTAAATAAATACCATCCTTCTGTAAGACGTTCAAGGTCCCGTTGACCTCTCCCTGAAGTTTAAGGCTATCTATAACTGGCGTAATCTTGTTCAATGACACGATTTTGAACTGCAACTCTAAATCCTTGTAGGTAGAATCCGCCAATTGGCCCCGCAATCTAATCTGTTCCTTTTCCTCATTGTTCATTACAATCTCTTGGATGGAAATGCTGTCCAATGACCTACTGATAATTACCTTATTTTGCGAGTCTCCATCTTTGTTCAATATCCACTTATTTCCTTTAAAATTTACATCCGAAGTTTTAAGGCCGATAACGGATTTGTTTTCTTCATTAAAGGTGTGGTAAAAGTTCAGATTATAGCTATCGTTTAGTTCACTTCCTCCCTTAAATTCAGATCTAAAAAACAAGGTATCCTTTAAGGTGGTGTTTATCAGGCTAAAATCTTTTAGGTCGTAATAAGGTGTTTTCAAATCCCCCACCGCAATGTAAGTATTGAACAACGGATTTTTATTATCTATTTTGACCTCGATATTATCGGCCGAATTACCAAAAGCTTCTATACTTGGCGATTCAAAATTCAATTTGAAATCACCATCATCCGCGACTATTTTTCCGCGAATAAAGGTATTGGGGTCAAAAGTTACATCTGGGAAGAAAACGTCAACAATTTTATTATAAATCTTGAAATTGAACGATAAGTTTTGTCCACCGGAAATTTCAAACGCACGGTAATTAGTATAGATACTTCCTAGGGAGTTTTGAACCAATTTGCCCAATTCCTTCACCCTAAAATTACCTTTCATGTAACCCGTAATAATATCCGGGGAATTAATATTGATAGTTCTTACGGAATCGCTCTCAAAAGAAGAAATTACCTCAAAGTCATCAAAATAATAGGTGTCATTTACATTTTGATAATTAGTTTGGGTAAATTTTATGGTACCCACAATATCATCCAGGGTAGTCCCATTGATATCCATGTTTACATTACCCTTAAAAACGGATACGCTATCGTTTATAAAATTCAGTTTCTTAAAGTCGGCATAAGCAACGGAAGCATTAAAATTGAAGTTGTTACGGGATTCCGCAAAATCCGCTAGTCCCTTAAAATTAAACTTAATGTTTTCATCATTACTTTGTAAAGAACCATCGAACAACTGTTCTTTTAATATCCCAGAAACCTTAAGGTCTTTGTAAGTGTACCGGTTAAACTCTATGGTATAAATTTGACCAATAACCTCAGTGTTCAGTTTATCCCTAACAAAACCCTGCCCCTCCACATTGAAGTCCAGCGTAGTTTTTCCTAAGCTTTTATTTTCAACAAAATCTCCAAGATCAAAATCGATCAAAGAAATGAACCCTTTATAGGTTGCATCATCAATGTTATTAAAATCGCTCAGAACAATGTCCGAGTAACTACTACCGATAGCAGTATTCAGGTTAACTTTTGCCTCAACTGAAGAATTTGTAATCACCGCATCACCCCTAATCGTAAATTGCCCCAATTTACTAAAGGTGGAAGGTAAAGAGTTCCCTATTAGATTGGGCAGAAGCGCATTCAACTGATAATAACTACTGGTTACATTCTTCATTTGGGCATCCAAAATAAACGGCTTCTGTTTATTGAACAGATTTTTAAAATTAAAATCCCCACGAATCCCCGTATTATCGGAAAAAAGGAACAATTCGTTAACATTCAAATCATTAAGAACTCCGTTGATGTTGCTGGAGAACGTGGCCAGCTTTCCTTTTCCGAATTCATTATAAACCAAATTGATCTCATCAAAAGAAACCGTGGATTCC
Organism: uncultured Flavobacteriaceae bacterium; assembly: GCA_963848865.1. Taxonomy (GTDB): domain Bacteria; phylum Bacteroidota; class Bacteroidia; order Flavobacteriales; family Flavobacteriaceae; genus Maribacter. Next base: position 81,158 of record CAWKFV010000009.1, read on the forward strand.
TGAAAATCGGCCACAACGTTAACCTTGTCCAGAAAATCCTTAAAATCCTCCCTGTTATAATTAAATACGACATTGCCGTCCAAATTGGAAAGCGGTGTTTTTATTTTAAGGGAATCAAATCGCATTTGCTGCTTGGTATACTTAAAATTGGTTGCCAAATTTTCCACTTTGACTCCCCTTTTGCTTAAAAAGGACATTTCACCAATGTCCGCGGAAACTTCGGGGCCTAAAATTTGAAAACTGTTTGCCTTAATATTCAAATCGTTAAAATTCAGGATTTCCGGATTTTCCAGATTATCATCTATGTATTGAAATCTACTATCCTGAATATCCACAAAAGAAGAAGAAAAGAAAAACGGTGGTTTCCCCGGTGCCCTGGGTTTGCCGTCATCTAGTTTGTCTATAAAAACTTCCAAATTGGTAGTACGCTCACCATAATAGGTTCTTAGCTTAAAATGCAGTTTATCCACTTCTATATCTCCAAATTCAAGCTTACCGTTAATCAAGTTCTTAACACTTAAAACAGATGTTCTCAGCTCACCGACATCAAATAGCGTATCACTTTTAAAATCCACTATATGAACGCCTTTCAGAGCGGTATTCCAAGAAATCAAGGATACCCTTAGCTTATCAATGTTAATATTGGTTCCAAACTCTTTATTTATCATATTAGTGGCATATTGCGCAAGTAGGGTTTGCACCACTGGGAGCGAAAGTACGATTGTGCCCAAAATACATGTTAGCATAAGGACCAGTAGTGTCCTAACCAGTATTTTTCTTAATTTTTTGATAGGGCTTTATGTTTTACCTTTGTACTCCAATTTTTATTCCAAACATGTTGGAAAACGAAACTATTTACATTCTTGCCATTGAGTCTTCCTGTGACGACACCTCTGCAGCCGTTTTATGTAACGATACCATGTTAAGTAATGTAGTGGCCAATCAAAAGATTCACGAGGAATATGGTGGTGTTGTCCCGGAGTTGGCATCGCGCGCACATCAACAAAATATCGTTCCTGTAGTGAGTCAAGCTTTGGCTAGAGCAAATATCGATAAAAAACAGTTATCCGCCATAGCATTTACGCGCGGACCTGGACTTATGGGTTCCTTATTGGTGGGGACCTCATTTGCAAAGTCTTTGGCCTTGGGACTCAGCATTCCTTTAATTGAGGTTAACCATATGCAGGCGCATATTTTAGCGCACTTTATAAAGGACAAAAGTATGGAAACGCCTAACTTTCCATTCTTGGCATTGACCATTAGTGGTGGGCATACCCAAATAGTAAGAGTGAACGATTATTTTGACATGCAAATTTTGGGTCAAACCTTGGATGACGCCGTAGGAGAAGCTTTTGACAAAAGCGCCAAGCTGTTGGGACTTCCCTATCCCGGTGGCCCATTGGTGGACAGGCACGCAGCTAAAGGAAACCCCTTGCGCTTTACATTTCCAAAACCAAAGGTCAAAGGTCTTGATTTTAGCTTTAGTGGTCTTAAAACAAGTATTCTCTACTTCATACAGAAAAACGAAGCAGAAAATCCGAATTTCATTGCAGAAAATATTGATGATGTCTGTGCGTCCATACAGTACACCATTGTAGCCATTTTGATGGAAAAATTGAAGAAGGCAGTAAAAGAGACCGGAATCAAGAATGTTGCCATTGGCGGTGGCGTATCGGCTAATTCCGGAATACGTAGTGCCATACAGGAAGCCGAACAAAAATTCGGTTGGAAAACGTACATTCCCAAATTCGAATATTGTACTGATAATGCTGGCATGATAGGGATTGTTGGGTATTATAAATTTAAAAACGAGGATTTTTCGGAACAGAACATTACGGCCAAAGCTAGGTACGTCATTTAAATTTTTATGCAATTATTCTATAATTCGGAACTTGAGAAGACTACGAAAAACTTCACTTTTGATAGTGGGGAAAGCAAGCATATTGTAAAAGTACTTAGAAGAAATGTTGGCGACCAACTATATATTACGAACGGAAGAGGGCTGTTTTTTACGGCAAATATTACCGTTGCGGATATAAAAAAATGTTCTGTTGAAATTATCAAAGTAAAAAAGGAGTATCCAAAAAAACATTGGTTGCATATGGTTGTTGCGCCTACAAAAATGAACGATCGCTATGAATGGTTCCTGGAAAAAGCCACGGAAATTGGGGTGCATGAAATAACCCCTATTATCTGCAGCAGGTCAGAACGAAAAGTGGTGAAGTTGGAACGCTTTAATAAAGTTGTACAAGCTGCCATGAAACAGTCTGTTCAAGCCTATTTACCCAAAGTAAACGAACCAATGGCCCTGGATGATTTTTTAGAAGTTCCAAATACAGGAATACTTCTAATTGCCCATTGCGAGAATTCCGAACGTTCCGAGCTTAAAAGAAGGATAGCTCCTGATAATCCGATAACTATTTTAATAGGTCCAGAGGGGGATTTTACAACATCGGAAATTAAAAAAGCCAGAAAACAAGGTTATGTACCTGTATCCATGGGTGATACTAGGTTACGCACCGAAACGGCAGCTATCGTGGCCTGTACAACCGTTGCAATGATAAACAGCCGTTAATCCCGCAGTTCGAATTTTGCAGCAGCATTAATAGCCAGGTTTTCATCCTGAACCAGAAGCATTATTGACATCTTATCATTGTCGTTCACAATGCTCGGTATTTCCATAAAATCCGACCCTTTATTTCCAGAAATCGGTAAATATTTTTCCGCCACTACAATATTTGAATTTGTTAATGTTCTATTTCTATTCTCGCCTCTAGTGACTTTAGTAATCCGTTCATCCAACAACAATACGGCCCTAAGTTGCTGATTGGCCAACCCGCCATTGATATCATAGTCAAAATGGATTTTCCTGTCTTTCTTTCTTCCTGATAAAACCAGTCTATTTTTGGATTCTTTAGCTTTATATCGCCCAATGGCGTCGGTTATTTTAGCACTATTAGATCCTACAAAATGCTCTTCCCCGTTAACCACCAACTGCGGCGTATAATTACTGTTACTCTTAAACTTCCTGTTATATTTCTGTTGCTTTAACGTGTAGGTCTTTCTACCAAAAGGGTCTTCCCACCCAATGTAGTTCCAATAATCTACATGGTAGGATAGTACAAAAACGTTTTTAGGATAATCGGTTTTTACCCTCTCCAACAACGCATCCGCAGGAGGACAACTGGAACAGCCTTGAGAAGTAAAAAGCTCCAATACCACAATACCATCGTCCACAGATTCGAAAACGGTTTCTTCGTGCTCAAGGGAATTATTGCTTTTCTGACCAAACTCTTTAAACGCCATTAATAGTAGCACTATGGCAAACAACACGGGTAAAATAAATCGTTTCATTGCTATATTATGTAAATTTGATATTAGATTATTCGGGTTTTCATGAAACAACTTACTTTAATATTGGTCCTTTGGGTATATTTTATGATTTTACCTACGCATGCTCAAGAGATTGCCATTCTAAAATACCAAGGTGGTGGGGATTGGTATGCTAATCCTACCGCCATGCCCAATCTTATCAATTTTTGTAATCAAAACATTGGAACACAGCTAAAAAACAAGCCAGAAACAGTGGAAGTTGGCAGCAACGCTATTTTTCAATATCCCTTCCTACATATGACCGGGCACGGAAATGTTGTCTTTTCGGAAGAGGAACTGGAAAATCTTAGAAGTTACCTGCTTTCAGGTGGATTTTTACATATTGATGACAATTATGGAATGAAACCATACATTACCCGCGAGTTGGAACGATTGTTTCCTAACAACAATTTAGAGGAGCTTGGAACGGATCATCCAATTTTTAATCAGGAGTATAAATTTCCAAAAGGGTTGCCAAAAATTCATGAGCATGATGGTCAGCGGCCGCAGGCAACGGGAATTTTTATTGATAATAGATTGGTTCTTCTGCTTACATTAGAGTCAGATTTAGGAGATGGATGGGAGGATACTGAAGTTCACAACGACTCTCAGGAAATCCGAAGAAAAGCGTTAGAGATGGGTGCAAACATTGTTTCATATGTATTCAAAAATTAAAAATGACCTCTAAAATAATAGCCAATGGGATTTTAAGAGCCATTACGATAGCGGTAGGTGTCGTGTTGGTTTTTTATTTTTTATACATAATTAGGTCGGTATTGGCCTATTTGGCTATTGCCGTTGTAACGGCGTTGATCGGCCGGCCATTGGTCTTGTTTCTTAGAAGGAAGCTTAAATTCCCCAATATCCTTGCGGTTATAACAACTATGATCATAATGGTAGGCGTCTTAGCAGGTATCTTTGCTCTTTTTATACCGCTTTTGACAGAGCAAAGCAAGAATCTTTCCCTTTTGAATATAAATGACTTGCAAACAAGTCTTAATACGCTTTACCATCAAATTATGGATTATCTGGGGCTTTATTCCAACGTGGTTGAAGAGGTAATTGAGGATGCAGAAATAGAAAAAAATATATTGGAAGGATTTAACATTGGCTTTATTCCTAATCTTTTAAATTCATTTTTAGATATTCTTAGCACTGCAAGTATAGGTCTGTTCTCCGTGCTTTTCATTACCTTCTTCTTTCTTAAGGACAGTAAACTTTTTCAAAACGGATTGCTGATATTCGTTCCCAAAACGAAAGAGCAGGGAACAATAAATTCAATTGATAAAATAAACGGTTTACTTTCCAGATACTTTGTTGGCTTATTGCTGCAAATTTTTATCCTCTTCATTATATATACCATTGTCTTGTTAATAGTAGGTATCGAAAATGCGATAGTAATCGCTTTCCTTTGTGCGCTATTTAATATCATACCGTATGTTGGTCCAATAATAGGTGGAGTTCTTATGTTGACACTGACAATGACAAGTAACTTGGGGTCAAGTTTTAGTGACATCATTCTACCGAAAGCAGGTTATGTATTTCTAGGGCTTGTAATAGGTCAGTTGGTGGACAACTTTTTCTCGCAACCCTTTATTTTTTCCAATAGCGTAAAATCGCATCCACTGGAAATATTCTTGGTCATAATCATCGCCGGCCTTCTTTTTGGTGTTGTCGGAATGATTGTAGCCGTTCCCGGATACACTGCTATTAAGGTAATACTCAAAGAGTTTTTATCCGACAATAAAATAGTTAAATCCCTTACCGAGAATTTGTAACTAAGAAGTGAACAAGTACTTACTCCAACAGGAAGCACAGGAATTTATTGATGAGAACCTACATACGGATGTTTTTGCACTGTTGTTTACTAAAAGCCCGTTTCCAAACATTTCCATGCAAGAATTGGTGGAGCAAATTGAGGCAAAATCAAAGAGCAGAAAAAAATTGCCAACTTGGTTCGCGACTTCGGAAATCTATTATGCCAATAAACTGAATATTTCTCAGTCTTCATCTGAACTTACGGCTAACTATAAAGCCAATCTGGTGAGGGGAAAATCTCTTTTGGATATGACAGGTGGGTTTGGGGTAGATAGTTTTGCCTTCAGTCAAAAAGTGGATCGAGTATATCATTTGGAAGAAAATATAAAACTATCCCAAATTGCTGAACATAACTTTAAAAAGTTAAAAGCTGACAATATTGAAGTGATAACCAGTGATGGTTTTAAATTCTTGTTGGGCAGTTCAAAGGAATTTGATTGGATTTATATAGACCCTTCACGAAGGACTGATTCAAATCAAAAAGTATATTATTTATCGGATTGTACTCCGGATGTTACGCAACATTTGGATATACTATTTTCAAAATCGAACAACATCCTTATCAAAACAGGGCCTCTTTTAGATTTGGATGCGGGAATGAGGCAATTAAACCATATCAATAAGATACATATAGTGGCGGTTGAAAATGAGGTAAAAGAACTGCTATGGGTTCTTAAAAAGGGGTTTTCAGGCCCAATTGAAATAAATACAGTTAATATCGATAAAAAATCAAATCAGGAATTCAGCTTTTATCTTCAGGAGGAGCAACAGGCAACTTCTGATTATTCCCTACCTCAAAAATATTTGTACGAACCAAATGCAACCCTATTAAAATCAGGTGCCTACCGTTTAATTGGACAACGATTTGCTCTTAAGAAACTAAACCAGCATTCCCATCTATATACTTCGGTAGAACTAAAAGAATTCCCCGGGCGAGTCTTTAAGATTGATAAGGTGATGCCTTACACCAAAAAAAACATGAAATCCATCGGATTCGGGAAGGCGAATATAACGATTAGAAATTTCCCATTATCGGTAGCCGAAATTCGAAAAAAAACGAAGTTAAAGGATGGTGGGGATGTTTTTATGTTTTTTACTAGAGATAGTGGTAAAAATCTTACTATTATTATTTGCAGTAAGATTTAAAATAGATAATTGCATTCCTATACCTAATATATAGTAGCATGAAACAAAAATTCATTCTAATTACCGTATAAATCCAATACTATCTGTACGCATATTAAGTCCGAAAACCTCGCTGTAAGTTTGTCTTTGTAACAGTTCTTTAAAAACAATTGGGACTAAAGTTGTTAAAATACAATATTGATAATTTGATAAATTTGATATTCACAAATTACACAAAGTCCCATTAGTCACTAGCAATAATGATAAATAGTCAATATTTTAAGATTTCATTTTAGTTTTAGTATCAAGAAAATATTGACAGTTTTCCTAGATTTTTGACTTTATTTCGTTATTATTACGCCAAATTTGGATTTTTTTTAACATTTCCCTGCATTAGGAAAGTTTAAAAAATGAAAAATTGTGAAAGATTAATTTAAACAAACAACTCAAGGATTATGAATCAAAAACATGATTACAATTCGGTGCGTTCCAAAATGAAAGGAAATTCCTTTAGAGTGGGACTTCTATCGATTATCATTTGTTTAGGGAGCCAACTGGCACTTGCAAATGAAAAAACAACAACTTCAGAAGAAGTTAGTCCAGTAACAATGCAGGCAACCGTTACGGGAACGGTCATAGACGAAGCGGGACAACCACTTCCCGGTGCCAACGTAATCGAAAAAGGTACTACCAATGGTACACAAACAGATTTTGATGGTAATTTTAGTTTGAATGTAGCCGAGGGCGCTACGCTAGTTTTTAGTTATGTAGGCTTTAGAACTCAAGAAGCGGCTGTCAATGGACAAAGTGTGGTAAATGTAACGCTTGCTGAAGATGCTGCTGCCCTTGATGAAGTCATCGTAACAGGTTACTCAACTCAGACACGGGGCGATTTAACAGGCTCGGTAGGTAGTGTGGATATTTCCGAAGCCACCAAAACGCCTATCGTAAATGCTGCTGAAGCATTGCAAGGTAGGGTTTCCGGTGTTACAATTACCAACAACGGCTCCCCGGGTGCACCTCCAGTAGTTAGGATCAGGGGTTTTGGAACGGGTAATAGTAACGACCCTCTCTATATTATTGATGGGGTTCAAACCGATGATCCAGGAATCTTGAATTCAATCAATCCTGCCGATATTGAACAAATGAACGTACTTAAGGATGGTGCCGCAGCCATTTATGGAGCACGTGCATCCAATGGGGTTGTTATTATTACCACCAAGGGCGGTGGGTATAATATGGATACTGCAAGAGTTTCTGTTGATATGTATACTGGATTTTCTAAAGTTACCAACGTACCGGAATTACTGAACACACAACAACATGGTGATATGATTTTCCAAAGTATTAGAAATGATGGTGGAATACCCTCCCATCCGCAATATGGAAATGGGCCAAATCCTGTAGTACCTGAAATGCTTCAAAGAGCTCCAGTTGATGCTACAGTAAAACCAAATGGAGGAACGGATTGGTTGGATGAAATTTACAGAACGGCAATTGCTCAAAATGCCTCTATTACTCTTGAAAACGGTAACGAACAATCAAAGTTTCTTTTTTCTGCAAGCTATTTGAACCGTCAGGGAGTTCAAATTGAAACAGGTTTTAAAAGAGGTTCAGTACGATTAAATTCAGAATTTAAGATTGGTGACCGTATCCGAATTGGAGAACACGCAAATATTTCATTTGATCGCCGAAGTGGAGGTCAGTCTTGGTTCAATTTTGCGACAAGGATGTCTCCTTTAGTTCCTGTATATGATGACAATGGCAACTTTGCCGGAAACTACAGCAATGACACGGGGCTTTCCAACCCCAATAACCCCGTTGCAGAAGCAACTAGGCAAGCAGATAATTTCAACAAAACTTTTAGGGTTTTTGGGGATGTTTATGCTACATTGGATATTTTGGATGGTCTACAGTTCAAAACCTCAATCGGTGGTTCAATTAGGGCCTATAATGATAGAAGATTTAGGCCTTTAATTCCAGAATCATCTGAACCTATTGCAACCAATACTCTTACCGAAGCCGACCAAGATACCTATGAATGGGTATGGAACAATACGTTAAACTATAACAAATCTTTTGGTGATCATGGCATTAATGCCTTGGTTGGTATAGAAGCTTTGAACGTAAAGGGAAAAGGAAAAGAGATTTCCAGAACCAATTATTTCTTTGAAACTCCGGAATATTACTTGCTAAGTAATGGTGGAGGGGCCGCCAATGTGGCATATGCTTACGATAATGCATCTTCGCTATTCTCATTGTTTGGGACGGTAAATTATAATTATGCCGGTAAGTACTTGCTAACAGCAACCGTTCGTCAAGATGAATCCTCACGATTTAGAGGTGATAACAAGAGCGATGTCTTCCCATCCTTCAGTGCAGGTTGGGTAGTTAGTAATGAAGGTTTTTGGCCAACGGATTCATTCTTTAACAGATTGAAATTCAAGGGTTCTTGGGGTCAATTAGGCAACCAAACCTTACCAGTTGATAACCCTACTTCAAATATTTCCGTTTTAAGTGAGCAATATGCAAACTACGGTTTTAATGGTAGTGGTGGGGTAGCTCAAGGTGCTATACTCCAATCTGCTGGAAACCCAAACTTGAGATGGGAAACAAGTGAAACCACAAATTTTGGTATAGAACTCGGTTTCTTTGATAGCAAATTGAACATTTCCGCTGAATATTTTAATATTCAGACAAAAGACTTGATTAGCCAGGATAACAGTGCATTCAGCTCTACAGCAATCGATTCAAATGCTCCGTATGTAAATCTAGGTTCTTTTGAAAACAAAGGTATTGATGCTACTTTAAGTTATGCGGATGTTACCAATTCCGGATTTAGATATGGTATTGACATCAATTTCTCGAGCTACAAAAATGAAGTAATAGATTTAATCAGCGCGTTCCAAACCGGGTTTGGAGGTTTTAGAACTACCGGTACGGTTACAAGAACTCAGGAAGGACAACCACTTTCCTCCTTTTATGGAAGAGTTGTTGAAGGTATCTTTGCAACACCGGAAGAAGTTGCAGCGGCACCTGACCAAGGGTTCGCTTCTCCAGAAGATGGGGTTGGTAGATTTAGGTATGCTAACTTGAATGGTGATGATGTCATCAATGATGATGACAGAACGTTTATAGGTTCCCCACATCCAGATTTCACCTATGGTGTAAACTTGGCCTTGGGCTATAAAGGATTTGACATGTCCGCATTTTTCCAAGGGTCTCAAGGAAATGAAATTTTCAATAACGATAAAGTCTATACAGATTTTCCAACTTTCTTCAATGCGAACAGAAGTGTAAGGGTGTTGGATTCTTGGACACCGAATAATTTGGATGCAACATTACCTGCATTAAGTCAGAGTATCACTAATAATGAAGGTACTGCTAATTCATTTTTCGTTGAAGACGGTTCTTATATGCGTTTGAAAAATTTACAGTTAGGTTATACTTTTGACGAAAAAGTATCAGGTATGTTGGGTATGGACAGCGTAAGGTTTTATTTACAAGGCACCAACCTTTTCACCATAACAGGTTATGATGGCGTTGATCCAGAATTACAACCAAGAGTTGATGGTGGTCGTATAGACAACTTCACCATTGGAGTATCCGATAACAATTACCCATTAGCCGCAATTTATTCACTAGGTGTTAATTTAAAATTTTAAAAAAATGAAAAGGAAATTAATTTATTCTATTACACTTACATGCATGATGCTAGGTGCGTGTAGTGACGATTTTACGGAAATTCCACCAACAGGGGCACTTTCAGATGAAGCATTGCAAAATGCTACAGGTGTAGATCTTAAACTTACAGCCGCCTATTCTGCAATGGATGGTGAACGTATTGCCCGCCAAGGCGAGGGCGTTGCCGCCGGTGGAGATAACTGGTGGACAGATGTGGTGTCTGATGATGCACACCGAGGTAGCACAGATGGTGACAATTTTGCTTTGTTCCAAGTGGAAACTTTGGACTGGCAAACAGGTAATAGT
>CAWKFV010000010.1:0-64757 GCA_963848865.1 uncultured Flavobacteriaceae bacterium
GGTCGGCCACTTCTGGAGAACCTTGATAGGTATTTGCCCATTGGGTATGACGATCTCGACCATCAGGATTAATGGTTGGATCGATGAAGATTACGGCATTGTCTAAATATTTTAGAATTTCAGGGTTCTCCGAAGCCACAAAAGTATACGCTGATAATAACGCAGCTTCTGAGCTTGAGGGTTCATTTCCGTGTACGTTATAGGCTAAATTGATGAAAATAGGAACATCCTCATAATTGGAAACCGATTTGCTTGGATCGGTAAATGCCAAATGTGATTGCTTTATTTCTTCAAGATTAGTGAGGTTTTTGGGGCTCGTAATGGTAAGTATTACCAATTTTCGCCCTTCATGGGTCTTTCCGTAGTAATGAATGGAAGCCCTATCCGATACCTCCGCCAGTTTCTCCAAATATGCCACAATCAAATCATGACGGGTATGATGTTCTCCTATCCCATATCCTAGAAATTCTTCTGGGGAAGGAACTGCGGTGTTGTAGGGTTTAAATTTTTTTAAAAAATAGTCTTGACTGTAAGTGGTACTGATTGACAGAAAGAAAAGCAGGAATAATTTTTTGAACATGAAACGGTTTTTTTGAGTTAGCCGCTTAAATATAGGTAATATCGAAAGAAAAAATCCCCTTACGATTTACTTTATATGCCCAAATACGAAGTAAACAAAATTACCATGTAATAATTACGCAACTGGAGATAATTGCTGCTTCACTTCTTTGAATTTGATAATGTAATTGGTTCCTTTTTTGGTCGTATCCCTTTGTATGGTTCCTTTTAACTGCCTAGTGAGGTTGTAGATGAGTTTTAATCCCAGAGATTTGGTATTCTTATACGTAATGGTATCAGGAAAACCAACGCCGTTGTCACCAATATTGAGAGTATAATGTTTATCGATTTCCTTTTTTAAAGCGATGTAGATTTCGCCTTCCTCCTCATCCGCGAAGCCGTATTTTAATGCGTTAGTTACGGCCTCGTTAATTAATAGCCCCAATGGTATTGCTGTGTCTATTCCTAATTTTATATCCGGGATATCAATTTTTAAATGAACCTTGCTATCCAAACCTTTAATTGATCTAATTAGGTATTCACTTAGTTCTTGTACATAGGATTTGTACTCGATATGTGCTATATCTTTTCTCATGTACAGCATTTCATGTACCATTGCCATTGAAATAACCCTGTTTTGTGTACTTTTCAATAGATTTTTCATTCTCGCCTCCTCCACATTTCTGGATTGAAGACTTAACAAACTGGAAACTGTTTGTAGATTATTCTTTACTCGGTGGTGCACTTCTTTTAGCAGTGTTTCTTTTTCTTCCATCTGCAATTGCAGTGCGTTTTTGGATTTGTAGAGTGCGTTGTGTGTTTTCAACAAGGTCTTTCCGAAGATATTACCCAAAAGATATATGGAGAAAAGCACAGAGAAAAGATTGAACAAATTCTGTGATGATTCTGGAACTACGTTTTTAGTAAACGAAAACTCAGGAAGACTTTGCGAGAATATTAAAATCACCAAAAAGAAAATCAAGTTGAGGTAAATCTGACCATATTTTTTTGTGGTAACATAACCGGCAAAAACAATTAAGGCCAAGGTAAAAATAAACGGACTGCTTATACCACCACTGTACATTGTGATAACGATTGCACTGGCCAATGCCATGATAGAAGAGATGTTATAGGTAGATGTTAGGCTATTATGTTTTTTGAAAATAACGGTGTTTAGTAAGTTTAGTACACCAAAGGCAACAAAAACAAAGGGTATTATCTGAGTTATACCTAATAGGAAGTAACAAGCCACTCCAAATAGTATAGCAAGAATACTTGCTACATAATTTACTTTTAATACTAGCTTAACCCTATCATTTAGTCGCTCTCGGTCTATACTGAAATCGTTCATAAAATCAAATTACTTACCATAGTAAAGGAACATTTTGTTTTGTAAAGCTAATTATGTTTTAAACATAAATCCAAGATTTTTTTCAGTTATCCATCAGTAAGGCAACCAGATAGGACTTATTGATCTCTTTTTGCTTTTGGTTTAAGGTCTGTTAAGTCTCCAATTTTGATAGCCTTTCCAGTTTCTATACTACGTCTTGCACCTATACCAATAAGTATTGACATTGCACCGTCTCGAACCCCGGCTGTGCGCCCATATTCATCCGGAACCTCCGGATTTACAAATATCTTATCATGTAATCTTTTATCACCGCCACCATGTCCACTTTTTTCCATGACCACATTAATAGTTTCATGGTCTTTCCAAAGTTTGTGGAGTATGATGGGTTCTACGTAGGAATCTTCAGAACTTGTCTGTTCCATTTCTTTTGTATGTTTTTCGGCCTCCGATATATTTTCTACCTTGTTGTACGGTATATCTTGCCAAGCTTCAATCCTGCCTTCCGTGCCATTGAAGGCAACACGCCAACCTTCAAATGGGGAGTAGGTAGTAAGGGAATAATTCAGGACGGTATTGTCGGTATACTTTACCTGTGCTGACATTTTATCGTAGATATCGATATCATCCCTAAAAAGACAATTATCCCGAATGTACCCGTCTTCATGCTCATGATCTACATATAATTTTTTTGAAAACTCATCTTTGTTTATGTCCCAATAAAAATCACAACTTGTCTTATGGTCACACGTTCTACAATTGCGTCCTCGTTGAGGACCATTTTTGCCATAGAATTCCAAATCCCCATACGCAAATACTTCATTGGGTTCAGAATCTATCCACCAGTTTAGTAAATCAAAATGATGCGTTGCCTTATGAACCCAAAGTGAGCCACTGCTTTCCATTTCACCATGCCATCGTCTATAGTACGAAGCCCCGTGATACGTATTCAAATACCAATGAAAATCCACGGACACCAATTTTCCGATTGATTTTTTAGCTAAAAGTTCTTTTATTTTAGTAGCATATGGACTCCAACGATAGTTGAATCCTACGATGAGGTTTTTATTGGATTTTCGCTCCGCCTCCAGGATGGCTTGGCATTTTGTTTCATCCGTAGTCAGAGGTTTCTCTGTAAGTACGTCACATCCCATTTCAAGACCTTTTATGATATATTGATGGTGTGTGGAATCCTTTGTTGTAACAATGACCAAATCAGGTTTGGTAGAATTGACCATCGTTTCAAAATCGGTAAATGTTGGACAATTCGCTCCAATATATTTTTTACCATATTCCAGACGACTTGGATTGATATCGGACAGACCGACAAATTCCAAAATTTCCGAATATTCATCTACCAAACGTTTGCCCCAAAAGGTGATACCACGTATTCCGGTTCCCACCAAAGCGACTTTTAACTTGGCTGTTTTTGTAAAACTAAATGCATGCACGGGTAATGAAGCGCTAGCGGAAAGCATACTTATGGAGTACAGGAATTTTCTTCTAGAATTGATCATACCTTAGAATTTAGTTGTATTCTACAAGATAGCTAAATTTCCTTATGGTATGGAACACCTCTATTTCTAGTTTTAGGAAATCCTTTTATTTGGGCGCAAAAAAAATCGGTATTCCAAAAGCTGGAATACCGATTCTATAATTTAGGATAGCTTGCTATTCCTGAGTGATTACCCACTCTCCCTTTAGGATTAAAGGTTCCGCTTGCTTGTATTTTAAGGTTTTACTTTCGCCGGAGATTACATTCTTAATCGTAACGCGCTCGTTTCTTCCAACTTTTGGCTGTTCCCTCACAATAGTCTCGGTAACCGAAGGACGTTGTCCTTGATTCTGTCCAACCGCTCTGCTTCGCGCTGCTAGCTCATCACTATTTGGGATTTCCTCCTTCGTAGTCTGTAAGTCATCCTTTCTGCGCTGTACGGCACGTTCCTCTTGAATTTGATTGGGATTCCCGGATGGTAATTCCCCTTTAAACAAAAAGGATACAATTTCCTTGTTTACTTTCTCTATCATGCCTTTGAAGAGTTCAAAAGCCTCAAACTTATAGATTAGCAACGGATCCTTTTGTTCGTGTACCGCCAGTTGCACCGACTGTTTCAGTTCATCCATCTTTCTCAAATGGGTCTTCCAAGAATCGTCTATTATGGCAAGGGAAATGTTCTTTTCAAAATCGGTCACCAATTGCTTACCATCACTATCATAAGCTTCCTGTAAATTGGTTACTACATTTAGACTTTTGATACCATCCGTGAACGGAACTACAATTCGCTCAAATTTATTGGCCTTATCCTCGTAAACCTGTTTGATGACAGGAAAAGCAGTAGCCGCATTACGCTCCATTTTTTCCTTATAATGCTCGTAACCTGCTTTGTAAATCTTACCGGTAATCTCTTGGGCGCTCAATTTTCCAAATTCCGCCTCCGTAACCGGTGAGGTCATGGAGAAATATTTGATTAGTTCAAACTCAAAATTCTTGTAGTCGTTCGCTCCTTTATTACCTTCTACGATAACCTCACAGGTGTCATATACCATATTGGCAATATCCACTTTTAAACGCTCACCTTGCAATGCATGACGTCTTCTTTTGTAGACAACCTCCCGTTGGGCGTTCATAACATCATCGTATTCCAAAAGACGCTTTCGGACTCCAAAGTTGTTTTCCTCAACTTTTTTCTGTGCACGCTCAATGGATTTGGTCATCATGCTGTGCTGAATGACCTCTCCTTCTTCCAAGCCCATTTTATCCATCATCTTGGCAACCCTGTCAGAACCGAATAGACGCATCAAGTTGTCTTCCAAAGAAACATAGAACTGTGAACTTCCTGGATCCCCTTGACGCCCAGAACGACCTCTTAACTGCCTGTCCACACGACGGGAATCATGACGTTCCGTACCTACAATGGCCAAACCGCCAGCTTTTTTCACAGCATCCGTTAATTTAATATCCGTACCACGACCTGCCATGTTAGTAGCTATGGTCACTACTCCTGGTTTACCTGCTTCGGCAACAACGTCCGCCTCTTTTTTGTGAAGCTTGGCGTTCAAGTACATTATGGGGTACTTTACGAATGGTCAACATTCTTGACAATAATTCCGATATTTCTACCGATGTGGTACCGATCAATACCGGTCTTCCGGCTTGACTTAATTTGGTAACCTCGTCAATAATCGCGTTATACTTTTCTCGCTTGGTCTTGTAGATTAAATCGTTTCTATCATCTCGGGCGATGGGTCTGTTTGTTGGAATCTCCATAACATCCAACTTATATATTTCCCAAAATTCACCAGCTTCAGTAATCGCGGTACCTGTCATACCCGCAAGCTTGCTGTACATTCTAAAGTAGTTCTGTAGCGTAACCGTAGCAAAAGTTTGCGTTAAAGCCTCAATCTTTACGTTCTCCTTTGCTTCAATGGCTTGGTGCAAACCATCCGAATAACGACGACCGTCCATGATACGACCGGTTTGCTCGTCCACAATCATCACTTTATTCTCCATAACCACATACTCCACATCTTTTTCAAAAAGTGTGTATGCCTTTAACAGCTGACTCATGGTATGGATGCGTTCGCTCTTTACCGTGAAGTCTTTGAACAATTCATCCTTAAGTTCCGCTTCTTTTTCTATTTCCAGATTCTGTTGCTCAATTTTGGCGATTTCACCTCCAATATCCGGCATCACGAAGAAATCTCGGTTCTGTTCACCAGAAATATAATCCACACCTTTATCGGTCAATTCTATTTGGTTGTTCTTTTCATCGATAACGAACAAAAGGTCTTCATCCACTTTTGGCATCTCCCTGTTGTTATCCTGCATGTAAAAATTCTCTGTTTTCTGAAGCAGTTGTTTTACACCTTCTTCGCTCAAGAACTTTATCAATGCCTTATTTTTTGGCAATCCCCTAAAAACACGAAGTAATAGAAAACCACCTTCTTTGGTATCGCCTTCTGAAATCAATTTTTTGGCTTCGGCCAAAACACCTGTTAAGTGTTGCCGTTGCTTTTGTACAATTTCGTTCACCTTTGGTTTCAACTCGTTGAATTCGTGTCTGTCACCTTCTGGAACAGGTCCCGAAATAATCAAAGGAGTACGGGCATCATCAACCAAAACGGAATCCACCTCATCCACAATGGCATAATTATGAGGACGTTGCACTAAATCTTTTGGTGTGTGCGCCATGTTGTCCCTTAGGTAGTCAAAACCAAATTCGTTATTGGTTCCGTAGGTGATATCCGCATTATAGGCCGCTCGTCTTCCGTCGGAATTTGGTCTATGATGGTCAATACAGTCCACGGAGAGTCCGTGAAATTCAAAAATTGGTGCCATCCACGCACTATCCCTTTTCGCAAGATAGTCGTTAACCGTTACCAGATGCGCACCATTACCGGTCAAAGCATTTAGGTATAGGGGTAGGGTAGCGACCAAGGTTTTTCCTTCACCCGTCTGCATTTCCGCAATCTTTCCTTGGTGTAGCGCGATACCACCAATCAATTGTACATCATAATGCACCATGTCCCATGTAACCTCTTTCCCGGCAGCGTCCCACGAGTTTTTCCATACTGCCTTGTCACCGTCTAGGGTTACATAATCCTTATCACCGGAAAGTTTTCTGTCGTATTCGGATGCTAAAACCGTTATTGTCTCATTGCTCACAAAACGTTTTGCCGTTTCCTTTACTACGGCAAAAGCTTCAGGTAAAATTTTATTTAGGGTCTCTTCGGATATTTTATAGGACTCTTCCTTTAACTTATCTATTTCGCCATAAATATCTTCGTTCTTGTCAATGTCTGTAGATTCTTCTACTTCCTTTTCCAAGGCACTTATTTGATCGGTAATTTCTTTATAGGAATCTTGAATCGTTTTCTTGAATTCGATGGTTTTCTGTCGAAGTTCATCATGATTCAATTTTTCCAGATTTGCTTCAAAAGATTTTATTTGTTCTACTAAAGGCCGAAGTTCCTTTACATCTTTTTTGGATTTGTCCCCGACAAAGGCCTTAAGTACGGAATTTATAAAACTCATAGGTATGTTTCTATTAGTATTGAGAAGTGAAGAAATCAATTCTTCTTCAAAATTCTCAATTTTATTGGTTACAGTCGATAAGTAAAAATCGACATTGCATGTTCAACAAAAGGTATTCCAGTCTTTAAATTGGCGTGGAAATCATTGTTGGACTGCCAAAATTACATAAAAAAAAAGCCTCCAAGGAGACTTTTAAGTAGTAATTATGATATCGAATATTAATATTCGTCCTCGTTCCAGAGGTAATCTTCTTCGGTAGGATAATCGGGCCAAATCTCTTCAATAGACTCATAAATTTCGCCCCCTTCTTCCTCCATGGATTGTAGATTTTCTACAACCTCTAAAGGCGCGCCGGTTCTGATAGAGTAGTCAATTAACTCATCTTTACTTGCCGGCCAAGGTGCATCACTTAAATAAGATGCTAATTCTAATGTCCAATACATGGTAATAATGTGATTTTAAATTTTTGCAAAAATAATTTTTAAATGCAAACAGCCAAGATAATTCGTGATTATTTCGTCGTTTTTATCAACTTATTTCTGCATTGATAAATTGATAACGAAGATTTTATGGATTTATTAGTCTTTTTTTTCGGGTATCCATTTAATTTCCTCTGCTTGTATATCTTTAGACAATTTCCGTGCCAATACGAACAAATAATCGGAGAGTCGGTTCATATAGGATAGCACCACTTCATCAAAAGGTGCGTTTTGATGTAGCAGCACGGCTATGCGTTCTGCCCGTCTGCAGACCGTACGGGCTATATGACAGTATGACACAGTAGTGTGGCCTCCTGGAAGTATAAAATGCGTCATTTGTGGTAATGCGGCATCCATGATGTCAATGGCTTTTTCTAAAAACTCAATATCAAGAGCATTTATCTTTGGAATATTTAGGCGTTCCTTTCCATTTTTCAGCAACGCTTTTTCCGGATCCATAGCTAAAATAGCACCCACAGTGAAGAGCTTGTCCTGAATTTCCATGAGCTCTTTTTTGCTGTTTTCGGAAATTTGCTGATCTCTAATAAGTCCTAGCCAGGAATTTAATTCGTCTATAGTACCATAGCTTTCTATACGAATGTGATGTTTGGGGACACGAGTGCCGCCAAAAAGGGCAGTAGTCCCATTATCCCCTGTTTTGGTATATATTTTCATCTATGAGGTTAAAAATTAAAGTGTGCAAAGGTGAATGGATCAGTCTATTCTATTTGTTTAATGAAAAATGACTTTGCTCACTGCTCACAACTCATCCTTCTCTCTTTTCACGTTTGTAATCGGACATGAATTTTCGTGATCTTCTATCCTTGGACCTGCCTCGTTTGGTTAAAGACTATCCATAAATGCAAATACAACCGCTAAAATGAATATAAATTGTATTATTCATAACATACTACTTTTCTTTTAAAATTAAGGATTATAGCCGTATTTTAAAATGTTGTTTTGCCTGCTCGCTTCTAAAAAACACAATTCCACAATAGAATAAATCTAAGGTAACCTTTGATTGCGCCATCAATTTTATCTGTTTCCAATTGGAAGCATTTTTTTTGGAATGATGTATTCCTTTAATCAGTAACATACTATCATTATGAAATTGATTTTCTGCTATTTTTTTATAATGGATATCACCTTCTTCGGCATAAATCAAGTCAAATGGCACATGGGTAAAGGTAATATCTTTGTTGAGGATGCGAATCTGAGCCTTAATCGTTTCCGAATCGTTTACCAGGCCAATTTTCTTAAAACCGAAATAGGAAATACTTTTTAGCAGCACTTCTTCGGTAACGGGTAATTTTCTTTCTGTTTTTTTATACAGGCATTTGGTTATGAAGTTAAATACAAATGGCGAATGCACCCCATGTTGATTCGTGGAAGAGAAAAGAAATTGGATATAGCTTATAAATCGATACAATGTAAAAGTGCAATTTTAGCCAAATGTACTAATACCTTTGTATTTGAAACCTATTGAATTTTGATGGAATTTGATAGTGGATACCCAAACCTGCCAAATGGCAGGTAGGGTCCACCCGAGGGGATAATATTTTTGATTATGCCATTTTAGCGGCGTTTCTCTTCGTGTAGAAAGAAAGTTCTTTTTTTATTCTGGAATTTTTGAACTTGTACAACCGTGCAACTTCAGTTTTCGTTTCCAACTTCAATTCGTAAGCAGTTTCGGTAACGATGCTCATCTCCACAGTCTCTACCTTAACATCGTTAGTATTGTTCTGGGCATGGGCTGCAGTTCCGATGAAGAAGATAAAGAAGATGGTTGCTATTGTTTTCATGACTTGCGTTTGTTACACTATTATAACTCGCACAAGTGTATTTTAAAGGGTTTGGATTCGTCCAAAAACACCTATTTCTCGTTATCCGGTACAAGCTTGGACGAAGTGTAAAATTCGCTCGATTAACAGCACAAGCCACCAAATCAACTTACCGAAAAAAGAGGTAGATAAACGGTAAATGAAGTGTTTGACAACACGGAAATTTTGTTTTTATCCTTCCATTTGGGCGGAAAGTTCAAACCATCGTTCGGTTTTTTCATCAATAGTATTGGAAAGCTCTCCCAATTCTATAGATAATGTCGCAATTTCGTCCCCGGAGAGGTTGGGATCTGCAAATTTACCTTGGAGTTCAACCTTCTTGCTTTCCAGTTTTTGGATTTCCTTTTCCAGCTGTTTGTATTCCTTTTGCTCCATATAGGATAATTTGGGAGCATCATCGGTTTTCTTCCAATCGGTTTTGGAAGTTTCGTTTTGTGATTTTTCCTCACGTTGCTCTAGGACCTTACTATCCTCGTATGCCCTATAATCCGAATAATTACCCGGGAAATCCTCAATTACCCCATCGCCCCTAAACACAAATAGATGGTCTACGATTTTATCCATAAAGTAACGATCGTGCGAAACTACTAGAAGACAACCTTGAAAATCCAACAAAAAACTTTCCAGTACGTTCAGGGTAACAATATCCAAATCGTTCGTAGGTTCATCCAGAATCAGAAAATTTGGGTTCTGTATAAGAACAGTGCACAAATAGAGCCGTTTGCGTTCCCCGCCGCTAAGCTTGTCTACAAAGTCATATTGCTTTTTACGGTCAAACAGAAAACGTTCCAGTAATTGCTGCGCCGAAATTTGCTTGCCTTTCATCAATGGAATATAATCCCCGAATTCCCGTATGACATCTATTACCTTTTGTCCTTCCTTTATTTTGATGCCTTTTTGTGTATAGTATCCAAACTTGATGGTTTCACCAACGATGACTTTTCCGCTATCAGGTTGTTCCCTGCCCGAAAGTACATTTAGAAATGTGGATTTGCCCGTTCCGTTCTTTCCAATTATACCGATGCGCTCTCCTTTGGTGAAATTATATTCAAATTTGTCCAGTATCGGTTTGTTTGGATAAGACTTGGAAACCTTTACAAGCTCAATGATTTTACTACCCATGCGCTCCATGTTTAGCTCCAATTGTATCTGATGCTCTTTTCTGCGTTGGCTCGCTTTTTCTTTTATGGTGTGAAAATCATCAATTCTGGATTTTGACTTTGTTGTACGTGCCTTGGGTTGACGGCGCATCCAAGTCAGTTCCTTTTTAAAAAGCAATTCGGTTTTATGCTGCTCTACGGATTCCTGCTCAATACGCGCTTCCTTTTTTTCTAGATAATAAGAGTAATTTCCTTTATATGGATAGAGAACACCATTATCCAATTCCAAGATTTCATTACAGACGCGCTCCAGGAAGTAGCGATCGTGGGTTACCATAAAAAGGGTCAGGTTTTCCTTGGCAAAATATTCCTCTAGCCATTCTATCATTTCTAGGTCCAGATGGTTGGTAGGTTCGTCCAACACCAACAAATCAGGTCTGTTAATAAGTGCGTTGGCCAATGCCAAACGCTTCTTTTGTCCTCCTGAAAGTTTACCAACTTTAGCATTAAGGTCCTCGAGTTTCAGTTTAAATAAAATCTGCTTGTACTGGGTCTCAAAATCCCAGGCTTCAAAACGGTCCATGGCCTCAAAGGCTTTTTGATAAGCATCTGCATCCTCTGGATTTTCCAACGCTTTTTCATAGTTGGAGATGACCTGCAGTATTTCATTATCCGATGCAAAAATGGTCTCTTCCACCGTTAAATCAGGGTTAAGTAATGGTTCTTGTGCCAAAAATGAAACCCGGGTGCTTTTACGATAGTTTACCTGTCCAGTATCTGGTGTATCCGCTCCAGAAAGGATATTTAGAATGGATGTTTTCCCACTACCGTTTTTGGCGATAAGCGCTATTTTCTGGTCTTTGTTTATGCCAAATGACAAGTTTTCAAAAAGGACCAGCTCGCCATAGGATTTAGAAATGTTTTCAACGGTCAATAAGTTCATAGATGGAAAGCTCGATTATACGATGCTCGGATTTTTAGAATGTTTAAAATACCAGAATAGATAGCTATATCTAGCAGTCTGCCCTATTAGGATGAATACCAGTAAAATTGAAAAAACCTGGATTCGCAATATCCACAGCAAACACATAATGAATAGAAGAACGATTAGTGCCATACCATATTTGCCAATCCATTTGGGTGCTTGTTTTTTAAAAAGATAAAAACCGACAACCAAATTAGGCGCAAATGCCCAGAGAAAATTAAAATTCATTTTGGTGGCATTGTGGTCCGTAAAAAACCACAAAAACAAAATGAGAACCCCAGCTAATCCGGTGGATAGAAAGAGAAAAACATCAACCCATCGTGTTCTGCTTTTCGAGTTGAAATCCTTATAGGTAATTAATAGAATTGTAATCATTACCACGGATAACCAAAATAAGGGCGTAAGTAGAAAAAGGATGTTGTCTTCTTTAGGTGGTATATCCAATAAGACGGCTTCGTCCCTTACTATTGGTTTCCCGTTCAGGTTGGTGTGTTTCATCTGTTCGTACACATAAAGCGGCAGGAATAAATGCTCATACGGAGTCGCCTTTCTATCAATGACAGCTCCTAACGCCAAATCGATACCAAAATTGGACCATGAGTTTACTTCCAAATTCTGATGAATCAATTGCCGGAAGGTATAGTGGTTTTTGAGATATGAATAATCGAACTGTAACCCCGGACCTAATGTTTTTTCAAACACTTCAGGAATTTTTGTAGCACAGTTTTCAAAAAGAAAATCGTATTTGTAGAATCGATTTTGAGGCAGTAAGTTGGTTTCCAGAAACGCTATTATCCCTTTTTTCTGCTCGAGATTCAAGTTCAATTCCTGTTCTCTAATCCAACGTTGTTCTTGTACATAACCTCTTTCAAAATAGACGTATGGGTAACGGGTAATGGTGTAGTCTAACTTTCCACGGACAAAATTCAGATAAAAATTAGGGTCTTCAAAGTTATAGGTTCCGTAACCGTAGACTTCATCAATTCCCAAAGTAGGGTCCTGCAAGCGTATGGCACTATGTCCAAACTTAGCCGCCAAATCCTCTCCGGTACCAACGGTTAGTAAGCTGATTTTGGAAAGGGGGGAGAGCTCGGCTTCTTGGGAAAAACCAAAAAAACCCTGTAAGAACAAAAGGAATAGAACAACAATTTTCTTTATCATGTAATCATGCATGCTTACCGAGTACAAAGATGCGAATAATAAGAGATTTAACCGATAACCAAATGAATTGTATTATTTTTAGGATACTTAAAAAGAGACACGCATGCGAAAACACATTCCAAATTTTATCACGCTTTTAAATGTTTTTTGTGGCTGTGTTGCAACGGTTTTTGCGGTATTGAATCAGTTAGAAATGGCAGCTTTGTTTGTAGCCCTAGGTATTTTCTTTGATTTTTTTGACGGATTGGCAGCACGTGTGCTCAATGTGAAAAGCGAATTGGGTCTGCAATTGGATTCCCTTGCAGATATGATTACCAGTGGTTTAGTGCCCGGAATTGTAATGTACCAGTTGCTCTCTATGTCCCAAACCGGAGGATGGGGTCTAGGTGGAGGTGCGGAAGTAGCTAATGGTTATAGAGTATTTGTTATAGAATTCGCTAGTTTCTGGCCATTTGCGGGATTTATCATCACTATGGCTTCTGCCTATCGGCTGGCGAAGTTTAATCTGGATGAAAATCAAGTGTCATCCTTTATTGGTCTGCCAACCCCTGCTAACGCATTATTAATTCTCTCCTTGCCGCTTATTTTATTTTATCATAGCAATAGCATTCTTAACGAAGTTATTTTAAACCAGTGGTTTTTAATAGGACTTACCTTATTAAGCGCCTTTTTGCTCAATTGTAACCTGCCTTTATTTGCGCTCAAATTTAAAAATTGGAGTTTTAAGGATAATGCGTTACGCTATATTTTCTTGATTGTTTCCTTGGTGCTTTTGGTAACGATGCAATTTTTGGCAATACCCTTTATTATTGGTTTCTATGTGTTGAGTTCATTTATACAAAGATTTGTTTGAGGGTAGAAAGCACTAGTGGAATACATAACCTATTTCTTTTAAATGTCAAACGAGAAAAATCCGGACACTATAGAATTTTGGCTTCGAGGGCCTGTTGAAGGCGTTCCAGCACTTTTACAACCAGCCGCCCATGCGTTGTTGCAATCTGAAAAGGAATTAGGTGAATATACAAAGGGTTTTCCTCAAGAATTGCTATGGGAAAAAGTTGGAGGTAGGGCATCCGTCGGTTTTCATATGCAACACATTACCGGGGTGTTGGACAGGATGATGACCTATTCGGAAGGTAAGGCCCTATCAGAAGAACAGTTTAACTACCTAGAAAAGGAAGGTTTGCGTGATGATAATCTGAAAGTTGACTACTTACGGGAACAGTTTTCCGACCAAGTAAGCAAAGCTTTAGGGTACTTCCAAACTATTTCCGATGAGAAATTAAAGGAGAAGCGGACAGTGGGAAGAAAAAAATTGCCCTCAACGGTCTTGGGTCTGTTATTTCATGCCGCGGAACACAGCCAACGCCACATAGGGCAGCTGTTGGTGACGGCAAGTATTTTAATCCACGACTATGAATAAAACTTTAAGCGTAAGTTCATTTTGAAATTAAAACCCAGGATAGTCCGGTTAAAAGCTAAAAAGCTTGTAGGTCAACAACTAACCATGAGTTTGATCAACAATTTGACAGGGGTACTTTGGACTAATTTTAGATCTAAAACAGCCAAAGTCCAGAATAGGATAGGTGTGGATTTTATATCCATGCAAATCTATCCAAAGGACTACTTTGAAACTTTTATTCCTCAACGTGAATTCCAAAAATGGGCTACTGTTGAGGTAAGCAGTTTTGATAATCTTCCCGAAGGTATGGAGGCATTTACGCTAAATGAAGGAGCGTATGCCGTTTTCGATTATAAGGGTTCAAGTGCCGACCCTACCGTTTTTCAATATATTTATAATGAATGGTTGCCCAATTCTGAATATGAATTGGATGACCGCCCGCATTTTGAGGTCTTGGGAAAGAAATATAAAAACAATGACCCTACTTCCGAAGGGAAAATTTGGATTCCGATAAAGAAAGCATGAATCAACAGCTAAAAGCACCTTGGTATTACCTTTTCTTGCTCATTTTGGCCGGCGAGAGCGTTTTTATACTGCCATTTGTGCTTGCACGGGTTTTTAGGCCTACTGTGTTGGACGTCTTTGGGCTGGATAATGTACAATTGGGATTTTGTTTTTCGGTCTATGGAATTGTCGCCTTGGTTTCTTATCTTTTTGGAGGTCCTCTGGCCGACAGATTCCCTCCACGTAAACTAATCGCCGTAGCCCTTTGGATGACTGCTTTGGGCGGATTGGTTTATGCGACTTTTCCAAGTTATTTCGTATTGAAGGTATTATATGGCTATTGGGGCTTTACGACCATATTCTTGTTTTGGGCGGCGATGATAAAAGCTACAAGGGTCTGGGGCGGAACAAGTTCCCAAGGCAAGGCTTTTGGATTTTTAGATGGTGGTCGTGGTTTGGTCGGTGCCTTGTTCGGGGCCATGGGCGTATTGGTTTTTTCAATTTTTATCACTTCAGAAATTGCTGAAGCCACTTTGATGGAGCGTAAGAAGGCGTTTCGTTATGTGATTTTGGTTTCGTCAGCGATTGTTATGCTGGTCGGCGTTTTAGTTTGGTTCTTTATGCGGTTGGATCGTAAAGTGGAACAAGCAATCATTCTTGAGAAGATAACCACTTCCCAGATAAAAGAGGTGCTGCGTCTTCCAGCTGTGGGACTATTGATGATAATTATTCTTTGTGCTTATGTAGGCTATAAAATTACCGATGTTTTTTCGCTTTATGCACAAGACGTTATGTTGTACGATCAGGTAAAATCCGCCCAAATAGGCACATTTCTTTTATTCATCCGCCCCGTAATCGGGGTAGTAATCGGAATTTTGGCAGACCGCTCGCAAACCACATACTGGTTGGTGGTAAGTTTTGCCATCTCATTTTTAGGGGCACTACTTTTTGCGACGGGAATCATCACGCCATCGGCAACAGCGCTATTTTTCGTTTCGATATTAATTGTGGCCACCGGAGTTTATGCGGCGCGGTCACTTTATTTTGCAGTTATGGAGCGAGGTCGGATTCCTTTAGTGCTAACAGGAACGGCGGTTGGGCTTATTTCCTTAATAGGCTATACACCGGATATTTTTGCAGGCCCAGCAATGGGTTACTTACTGGAGCGTTCTCCCGGTGCTGAAGGACATCAGCATGTATTCTGGATGCTGTCCATATTTTCCGTAATAGGAGGAATAGCATCTTGGTTTTACCATAGGTTGTATGCTGAAAAATCAATTTCCCGATAAACAAGAATCTTCATTTGTCATTATCTGGTAGTGCAATAATTATTGTCAGGTTGATATTGGGTAGTTATCTAATCCTATCTGATTCCTTTGATTTTCGGTTTTGAGATGGATGCCATGTATTTAAAAGGATAGTTAGCCTTTTTGTTTTATAATTTAAAAAGGCACAAATCCTATTTTTTAGGACAGCCTAAAACCCTAAGTGTTTTATCTTCGTAAATAAATTGAACCTAAAACTAAAATCATGAAAAAACTTGGTGGATTACTCATCTTGTTAACAATAGCTTTTATTTTTTCCGCACACGAACTCTTCCTTAAAACCGATTCCCACTTCTTAGAACCGAACTCGGCTGCGCAGCTCTATTTGTTCAATGGAACTTTTGATACCAGTGAAAATGAAATTACCCGCGATCGTATCGTAAATGCAAAAATAATAGGACCGGATTACCTCTTTGAACCTACAGAGAAGAGTTATATGGACCAGAATAAGATTACTTACCTTAATGTAACTACAGGCGATACCGGAACTTACGTAGCCGGAATTTCTACGCTTCCAAAAGTTTTGGAAATGGATGCCAACGCGTTTAACGACTATTTGGACCATGAAGGTTTGGAAAACACGATTGCCGATAGAAAAGCGGCGAATATTATGGACACAGGTGCCAAGGAACGCTACTCCAAACATGTAAAAGCACTTTTGCAAGTTGGGGATGCAACTTCCATAGATTTCATGAAACCTTTGAATTACCCAATAGAATTTGTCCCTTTAAACAATCCGTATGAAATTAAATTGGGAGATGCCGTGGCTTTTAAATTGTTGAGAGACGGGAAACCTTTGGCAAATCATATTGTACATTATAGTACAAGTAAGCCCGGACAGGATGCGCATGAAAATGAGAACTCAACAAAAACCAATGAAAACGGATTGGTAACAATAAAACCCACTTCAAAAGGAAAATGGTATGTGGCCACCATTCATATGGAAAAGAAAACAGGGGATACCGTTGACTACGAATCAAATTGGGCGACACTGACCTTCGAGATTAAATAAAGGTTATCTTTTAAATAGACTAAATTTCCATATCGATATTATCGTAATATTGCGATAATATATCTGTTCATGTATGTTAAAGGAGATTAAAACATGTATTAAGGGACTAAAATCCTATACACCAAACTCGGAAAGAATTCTGATATTACAGTCACTTGTTGATTTTATTCAGGAGAAAAAGGATGAAGGTGAAAACATCAACCTAAACTTTGTATGTACCCATAATTCCCGTAGAAGTCATTTATCCCAAATTTGGGCGCAGGCAATGGCGGCTTATTTTGAAATTCCAAAAGTGTATGCTTACTCGGGAGGTACAGAAGCCACAGCATTGTTTCCTAAAGTTGTGGAGACGCTAAGTGAAAGTGGCTTTGAAATTATAAAGCTCCTGGAAGGGGTCAACCCAGTCTATGCCATTAAGTATGGGGCCAGTATTCATCCCATAATTGGTTTTTCAAAAACCTATGACCATCCGTTTAACCCGGAAGCTAATTTTGCGGCTGTAATGACCTGTGGGCACGCGGATGAAAATTGCCCTTTTATTCCCGGTGCCGAAAAGCGCATACCCATGACCTTTGATGACCCCAAGGAATTTGACGGCACCGATTTACAGACGGAAAAATACATGGAACGTAGTTTGGAAATTGCTTCGCAATTGTACTTTGTTTTTTCAAAAGTTGTTTAATGTCAGTTCTTAGGGAGTATTTAGGTGAAGCTATCGGCACCTTTATTTTAGTTTTATTTGGTTGCGGTTCTGTAGCTGCTACGGTTTTGCTGGGTGTATTTAATAGTTTATTGGAAGTGGCGTTTGTATGGGGTTTAGGTGTTGCCATAGCCATTTTTGTGACCCGCAACTATTGCCCAGCCCATTTGAATCCTGCGGTAAGTTTAGCAATGTGTTTTAATGGTAGCCTACCTTGGAAAAAATTGTTATTTTATATGGCAAGTCAAACCATTGGGGCGTTTTTGGCCGGGTTGCTGCTTTATAACTTGTTTTCTGAGGCTATAACTATTTATGAATCAGCTAATCAAATTGTTAGGGGTACACCAGAATCATACAGGAGCGCACTTTTTTTCGGTGAATTTTTTCCGAATCCAGGATTGGAATCCTTCTTGCCGGTATCTGTATATTTAGCATGTTGCGCGGAGTTTTTGGGGACATTCTTATTGGTCTTTGTGATTTTAAAAGTGACGGAGAACCCGAAGCAAGTAGATAATAGTACTCCTTGGATAATTGGATTAACAGTTACCATTATAATCTGTCTTATAGCACCTTTTACTCAGGCCGGATTAAATCCTGCCAGGGACTTTGGGCCACGAATGATAGCTTATCTTATGGGATGGGGAAACGCGGCTTTGCCTGCAGTACCTTACAGTTTTTTTACGGTTTATATTCTATCCCCTTTGTTGGCAGGTTGGCTTGCCGCCTTTTCGCATAAATTAATGGTGCCGAAAATAAATTCTATCAGCAATTAGAACTTTTGTTCTAAAAAAACTTGGGAATCCCAAAAAAGAGTTAATTAAAAATCCAGCTTCTTCTTACGAAGCTCAAAGTTTTGGCCCAGATATACCTTACGTACCATTTCATCCGCGGCGAGATCTTCTGGAATTCCGGATTTAAGAATACCTCCTTCGAACATCAAATAAGATCGTTCCGTAATCGCCAAGGTTTCCTGCACATTATGGTCAGTAATCAAAATGCCGATATTCTTGTTTTTTAATTGTGCAACAATACGTTGAATATCTTCAACTGCAACCGGGTCTACGCCAGCAAAAGGTTCATCCAAAAGAATGAATTTTGGGTCGGTGGCAAGTGCCCTTGCAATTTCGGTACGTCTTCGTTCCCCACCTGAAAGTAAATCGCCCCTGTTTTTACGGATATGACCCAAACCGAATTCCTCAATGAGCGATTCCATCTTCATGAGCTGTTCTTTTTTGCTCAATTTTGTCAACTGTAAAACGCTCAAAATGTTTTTTTCAATACTTAATTTTCTAAAAACGGATGCTTCCTGGGCCAAGTATCCAATTCCGTTTTGAGCCCTTTTGTACATAGGGAATTTTGTGATTTCCATACCGTCCAAGTAGATATTTCCCCCATTTGGTTTGATTAATCCCACAATCATGTAGAATGATGTGGTCTTACCAGCACCGTTTGGACCTAAGAGCCCAACAATCTCACCCTGGTTTACTTCCAATGAAATACCCTTGACCACACGGCGGCCACGGTAAGATTTCATAATGTTATCGGCACGTAACTTCATTTTTTCAAATCTAAACCTATTTCAGTGCTCAGAAAAGGTTTTATAACTTATTTAACCTTCGGTACTTTCTAGCGCTTCCCAATATTCATAGGCACGTCTTAAGTGAGGAACTACGATGGTGCCACCTACCAAGGTGGCAATACCTAGGGTTTCCATCACTTCTTCTTTAGTTGCCCCTTCCTTGTATGAACTTTCCAAATGATATTTAACGCAATCATCACAACGCAGTACGGCAGAAGCAACAAGCCCTAATAGTTCCTTAGTTTTTACATCCAAAGCACCAGCAGCGTAGGCATTGGTGTCCAGATTAAAAATTCGTTTGATGAGTTTGTTATTGTCAGCTAACAATTTATCGTTCATTCTAGAACGATAAGCATTGAATTCCTCAACTGGGTTTGACATTCTTTTTGGCTTTTTTGGCTTCTCTTTTTGCTTCACGTTTCAAAACAACTTTAGAGATATAAATGCTCACTTGATACAGTACTAATACAGGAATTGCAACTATAATTTGACTGGTCACGTCCGGCGGGGTAATAACGGCCGAGAGAATCAATACGATGACCAAAGCAATCTTACGGTATTTTTTCATGATTTCCGGAGTGACCAGCCCCACCTTTGTGAGAAAATAGATAATTATTGGTAGTTCGAACAATACCCCGCAAGCGATGACAGAAGTTCGGACAGCACTTATGTAAGAGCCAATATCAAATTCGTTCAGTACTTGTTCACTGACCTGATAGGTACCTAAAAAGTTGATAGATAATGGGGCAACAACATAATATCCGAACAAGACGCCCATGAAGAACAGTACCGACGCTATTAAAATGAATCCACGGGAATGCTTTCTTTCGTTGGGATGCAGACCTGGGCTTATAAATTTCCAAAGTTCCCAGAGCACATAGGGAAAGCCCACGACGAACCCGACCCAAATGGCCGTCCAAATATCCGCAGAGAACTGGCCGCCCATTGTCCGGCTCTGAATCGTGAAAGGAAGTTCGTCTTTGCAGAAATCGGATTCCACTCCAATGGAGGTTGCAATATTGCAGAACAACCTATAGGTGGGGAAGTCCATACTTTTAGGTCCGAAAATGATAACGTCAAATACAAATTCGCTGAAGACGAACGCCACGATACCAATAATAACAACAGCCATTACGGAGCGTATCAAGATGCCATCGTAAGTTCCTCCAAATGGTCTAGAAAAGACATTTCATTAGGTGGCGTGGTAGTTTTTTTAGCCATTATATAATTCCTTCAGTTATAAGATTATGTAAATGGATTACCCCAACATAACGGTCCTTGTCCATAGCTAATAATTGGGAAATTCCTTTAAATTGCATCAATTCTAGGGCTTTAATGGCTAGAGTGTCCACCAATATAGTTTTGGGATTAGAACTCATAATATCCTCGGCTGTGAGCCCTTTGATATTATCATGGTCATTCAACATTCTACGGATATCTCCATCCGTGACGATTCCAACTACCTTTTCACCATCTAAAACTGCAGTAACCCCTAGCATTTTCTCGGAAATCTCAACGATTACTTTTTTTACTTCAGTACGTACCTGTACTTTGGGTACTTGATTATTGCCCACAATATCCGCGACCCTTAGGTATAGTCTTTTTCCCAAAGCTCCTCCAGGATGGTATTTTGCAAAATCCGATTTACTGAATCCACGCAATTCTAGAAGAACTATAGCTAACGCATCTCCCATAACCAATTGCGCCGTAGTACTTGTGGTAGGTGCCAAATCATTAGGACAGGCTTCCCTGTCTACAAAGGTGTTGATAATAAAATCAGCCTGCTTTGCGAGAAACGAATCGGTATTTCCGGTCATTCCAATTAGTTTGTTCTTACCTCTTTTAATCAAGGGGACAAGCATCTTAATTTCCGGGGTGCTCCCGCTTTTGGAAATACAAATGACCACATCGTTTTCCTGTATGGTTCCCAAATCGCCATGTATGGCATCTCCTGCATGCATAAAAATCGACGGGGTACCGGTAGAATTGAGGGTAGCGACTATTTTGGCCGCAATAATGGCACTTTTCCCAATACCGGAAATTACCACCCTTCCTTTTGTTTCCAGGATGCAGTTTGCCGCCTCCGCAAAGTCGTCGGTCAATAGACTTGCAAGATGCCCAATGGCGTCGCGTTCCTTTTCAATTGTTTTTTTTGCGAGATCAAGAATCGCGCTTGCAGATGTCAATGTATTATTCAATTTATGGATTGTATTCCTAAAAGATTATCTTATCTTTAAGATAACAAAATTACATAAACTTAATTTTATAGCATGTTTCTGCTGTAAGAATTTGGATGGCTTTTTAGCAATGGAAAAGTTGGGTCGTTCCAAGCACTTTCAACATAATGCTCCCTCATTAAATTATAAAATGTGACACACGATAAGGATTTAGATGACATTGATTTACATGTTTATTTAAAAAAGTTTTTTGGGTTCTCCCAGTTCAAAGGTCTTCAGGAAAAGGTAATCAAGAATATCCTTCAAAGAAATAACACCTTCGTTATTATGCCCACCGGTGGCGGTAAATCCTTATGTTACCAACTTCCGGCATTAATGCAAGAAGGAACCGCAGTTATCGTTTCCCCGTTGATAGCGCTAATGAAAAATCAAGTTGATGCTATTAGGGGAGTGTCCTCAGAGGTAGGTATTGCCCATGTATTGAATTCCTCCTTGAACAAAACCGAAGTAAAACAGGTTAAAGAAGATATTACCAACGGTATCACCAAATTACTATATGTGGCTCCAGAATCCCTTACCAAGGAGGAAAATGTGGAATTTTTACGTTCGGTTACCGTTTCTTTTGTTGCAGTGGATGAAGCGCATTGTATTTCTGAATGGGGGCATGATTTTAGACCGGAATATAGAAACTTGAAATCCATTGTGGGACGTTTGGGCGATAATATCCCGATTATCGGTTTAACCGCAACTGCTACCCCTAAAGTACAGGAAGATATTATTAAAAACCTAGGTATTACCGATGCCGTGCTTTTTAAGGCATCTTTCAATAGGCCGAATCTTTTTTATGAAGTACGGACAAAAACCGAGAATGTAGAAGCGGATATAATTCGTTTCGTAAAGCAGAATTCGGGAAAGTCGGGCATAATTTATTGTTTGAGCCGAAAAAAGGTGGAAGAACTAGCACAAATTTTACAAGTGAACGGAATAAGTGCGGTACCCTATCATGCGGGTTTTGATGCCAAAACGAGGTCCAAGTATCAAGACATGTTCTTAATGGAGGATGTTGATGTTGTAGTAGCGACCATAGCTTTTGGAATGGGAATAGACAAACCGGACGTACGATTTGTTATCCATCATGATATCCCAAAAAGTATTGAAAGCTATTATCAGGAAACCGGTCGTGCTGGTAGGGATGGTGGTGAAGGCCATTGCCTGGCCTTTTATTCGTATAAGGACATTGAAAAGCTGGAGAAGTTCATGTCCGGTAAGCCCGTAGCGGAACAGGAAATTGGAAATGCACTTTTACAGGAGGTGGTGGCTTACGCGGAAACATCAATGTCCCGACGGAAGTTCATGCTACATTATTTTGGGGAACAGTTTGATGAGGTAAATGGCGAAGGGGCCGATATGGATGATAACACCAGGAATCCAAAGGAAAAGGAGGAAGCCAAGGATAATGTGGTAAAGCTGTTGAAAGTGGTCAAGGGTACTAGCGAAAAGTTCAAGTCAAAGGAAATCGTCAATGCTATTCGTGGTAAAAGCAATGCCATAATCGCATCCCACAAAACCAATGAAAAGGATTTTTTCGGGATAGGTTCGGACAAGGATAAAAGCTATTGGATGGCGTTGGTACGCCAAGTTTTGGTAGCCGGGTTTTTAAAAAAGGAAATAGAGCAATATGGAGTATTGCATATAACCGAAGCCGGTGAAGAATTCCTGAAACAGCCCGTATCCTTTATGATGACTAAGGATCATGTATACAATGCGGAAAATGATAATGCAATTGTGGGTGCTGCAAAATCTGGCGGAGTGGCGGACGAAAAACTTTTAAAACAATTAAAAGATCTTAGAAAGGCGCAGGCCAATAAGTTAAAAGTTCCGCCTTTTGTAGTGTTCCAAGATCCTTCCCTGGAGGACATGGCATTGAAATATCCTGTTTCCCAAGAAGAATTATTGAACATTCACGGAGTAGGTGAGGGTAAGGCAAGGAAATACGGCAAACCGTTTATAGATTTCATAAGTGCCTACGTTGAGGAAAATGATATTATTAGACCGGATGATCTGGTCGTAAAAAGTACAGGTGCCAATTCCGGACTAAAATTATACATCATCCAGAATGTGGACCGCAAATTGCCTTTAAGTGATATCGCCTCTGCAAAGGGATTGGAGATTCCGGAATTGATAAAAGAAATGGAACAAATCGTATTCAGTGGAACCAAATTGAATTTGGGGTATTGGATAGATGAAGTTTTGGATGAAGATCAGCAGGAAGAAATCCATGAGTATTTTTTGGAGGCAGAAACCGATGATTTAGAGGAAGCCATGAAAGAATTTGACGGGGAATACGAGGACGAGGAACTGCGTCTATACCGACTTAAGTTCATAAGTGAAGTTGCTAATTAATTAGATTACCGGTTTTTCCAATAAACGTATGGTCATTTTATCGGCATCAAACTCTGTATTTATGCCAATGGGGAAAGTAAAATTATGTTTTACATGACCAAAGCTCATCCCGTATGCGGCTGGAATTCCTAAAGGTTTAATACGATCCAAGATTACCTCTTTAAGACTAAATGAGTTGGAATTTTTGCTTTCATCGCATCCTGCACAAACACCTATTATTATTCCGGATGCGTTTTTAAAAGATGCTCCCTCTATCAATTGCGTTAACATACGATCAATGCGATAAGGGTCTTCCTCTACATCCTCTATACAAACCAATTTGTTGGTAAAATCTATTTCATGTGGGGTGCCGATCAATGCGTTTATTAACGTTAGGCTTCCGCCACAAAGCTGTCCGCTTGCGTTTCCTGAGGTTATAGTATAACGTTCGTATTCACTCCTCGTTGGGAAAGCAGCATCGATTTCAACATTTTTTATCAACTCATAACCATCTTTTCCCTGTACCATTCTTTGAAAGGAATCAATACTATAATCATCGTCCAATGTACTTCCTACGGGTCCATGAAAGCCCACCAGTCCAGTTTCTTTATAAATTCCGTTCAAAAGGGCGGTTACATCACTAAAACCGATTAAAGCCTTGGGATTCTTTTTAATAAGCTCGTAGTCTATTTTCTGCATAATCCTTGTGCATCCATAACCGCCGCGTATGCATAATATACCATCTACCAAAGGATTAGAGAACATGTGGTTAAGATCAGCAGCTCGTTCATCATCGGTATTGCTAAAATATCCGTAGCCTTGATATATACGGGATGTATAATACGGTTCGTAACCCAATGATTTTAATGTTTCCAAAGTTTCGTCCAATACTTTGGGTGGAAATCGGTACCCAGGGGCAATTAGACCAATTGTGTCTCCTTTTTTGAGTGCGGTAGGTAAAATCCGCTTTTCTTGAGTTGGAAAAGCATATGTTGAATAGGGAATAACTGTACTAAGGGACAATCCAATTAAGCCATTGAAAAAGTTTCTTCTAGACTGCATATAATGAAAATTGATACCCTAAAAATAGAACAAAAAAAGAATTGTATTTTGTTTAACAAAAATAATAAAATATTAAACAAATTTTGTGATAGTGGAGGTGCCTTCTCACTTATCTTTACCAAAACACATAAATATTAATTTAAAAAAATTGAGATGAAAATGATTAAAACAATTACAGCTAGCATAATGCTATTATTCGGCGCAACTACATTCGCACAATCAGAAACTATCGTAGGTGTCGCCGCGGGAAATGAAAATTTTAGCACGCTTGTAGCGGCAGTTAAGGCCGCCGATTTGGTAGGAACCTTAAATAGTGATGGACCTTTCACTGTATTTGCTCCTACAAATGATGCCTTTGCGGCTTTACCTGCTGGCACCGTTGACGGACTGTTGAAGCCAGAAAGCAAAGATGCGCTAACAGGCATTTTAACGTACCACGTAGTTTCTGGAAAATACGAAGCTTCAGATGTTATTGGTGCAATAGAAGATAATAATGGTTCATTTCCTGTAACTACTGTTCAAGGAGGTAAAATCATTTTGTCCTTGAAAGATGGAAAGGTAATGTTGAAGGATGAAAAAGGAAATATGTCAACCGTAGTTATGGCAGACGTAGCTGCAAGTAATGGAGTGATTCATGCTATTGATGCGGTAGTAATGCCGAAATAATTTTTAATAGTTCCCTAAAAAAAATCCCGTTGATAAATTTCAACGGGATTTTATATTTTATTAGATACTACTATGGTGCGGAAGTTCCGCTGTTATCTCCTTTTGCACGTCTTAGCTGACGCTGTATTTTCCTGATGGCGGATTCAATGGATTTTTCCGGTTCAATAATGTTATACTCGCCCCAGAAATCCGGATCGGCAAAACCGATTGCCTCATCGCTTAATATAATATCCGACTTCATGCGCTCCCTGGATTTGGGACTTGAATTTTGTGTGTTGTCTTCCCAATCCGTTATGGCCATTTCGCAGCTCATGCTATAAACGGAATTAAAAAGTCTCTTGTCCCAATCCACTTTAAACTCTAGCAGGACATTACTGTAGCCATAATACCATTTTCCGTTCTTTTCCCTGTAATCTACCCTGTAAGCAACCTCGGTTGGCCAAACATCTGCGTTTCTTGGTTTTTTACGGACGAACATCCTTGCGGCCATATCCCTGTCTGTGATGTTAAGCGAATAGATGGCGCTTGTTAAAATTTTATTTTCTGCATCTATATATAGTTTACCCGTATATAAGGGATCAATAATTTCCGATTTTTGTTCAAACTTTACTACATAGATGAGTTCATTATTAACCCGTGTAGAACCGTCAAAAGAAAAGTTATAATAGTTTATCGACTCATTATCAAAAATGTAATCGGGATATTTTACCATATCAACAAACAAAGCGTTAAACGGGCCTCCCTGTAACTTTAATGCCACTGTATCCAGTTTGCTGTAGTCCGTACTTTTGCGTGCCTTGTATAATTTTACGGCATCGGTTTTGTTGGAGGAATATGGTGTCTTGTAAATATTCACGACGGCTTCCGATAGGCTAACGTTTTTTCTACGCTTTTTTATGGTTTCCCTGTAAAATGCGGTCATTACCGTTGGGTTATTGATATAGTTATCCCCCCTTTTACTTAAAGTTTCTCGTACCAAGGCAGCTGCGTCCTTTGGAACGTTGATGTTTACTTCGGAAAGTTGGGTAACAGATTCCGTCATATAAATTTCATTGTTCTCGGGCTTAAATTGAGCCAATGGCACGGTTAATGTCTTGTAACCTAAAAAGGAAATAATCACGTTACTTCCAGTATTGGAATCAGGTACTTTCAACGAAAATTCCCCTTCCGTATTCGTAATGGTGCTCACGTTAGAGCCTTCCAAGGTAAGTGTAGCAAAGACCAAAGGATTTTTGGTTTTATCATCTAGGATTTCTCCACTATACTCCTCAAAACTTGTACTTTGAGCTACTACACTAAAGCCACAGGCCATAATGAACAAAGTCGATAATAGCAGCGACTGAAATATGGATTTCTTTTGTGATTTGAATAATTTCTGTTTCATATTATTTGTTTTGAGACTTATCATGCAATTTTTTTCTTTCAATCTAAGTTAATGATTTTTAGGTTACTATCGTGTTAAATTGATATTTATAACACGAATTTTTGTCAAATTCTAAACAAGTTTAGTTTGTTTATCGGTTTTATCTAGTGGCATTCATATACAAGGGAATTATTGGTCTTGCTGAGCAGAAGCTTTTACCGGTAACTTTCTAATCTTAATGGGAAAAACCGGCTAAAAGTGGGTTTTGGAAGAGTTGTCCACAAGTTTATTTATTTCATTCAATTCCTCTTGAGTCAAATCTCTCCATTCACCTGTTGGTAGATCCAGATGTACGTTCATAATACGAATACGCTTCAATTTCTTAACCCGATAATCCAAATATTCACACATTCTGCGTATTTGTCTATTAAGTCCCTGGGTAAGAATTATTCGAAATTGATAGGTGCTGACCACATGAACCTCACATTTTCTTGTAACCGTATCCAAAATTGGAATTCCACCTCGCATTTTTACCAGAAAATCCGTAGTGATGGGTTTGTCCACCGTTACCAAATATTCTTTTTCGTGATTGTTCCTTGCTCTTAAAATCTTGTTTACGATGTCCCCATCATTCGTCAAAAAAATCAGGCCTTCACTTGGTTTGTCCAATCTGCCAATGGGGAAGATTCGGGTAGGGTAGTTTATATAATCTATGATATTGTCCTTTTCTACACCTGTATCCGTGGTACAGACAATGCCAACAGGTTTGTTAAACGCCAGATACACATTTTTTTCTTTAGGTTCGGAGAGAAGCTTACCATCCACACGAACAACATCGTTCTCAGAAATTTTTGTTCCCATTTCGGGAACTTGACCATTAATTGTAACCCTGCCCTGTTCAATTAGTTTATCCGCCGCTCTTCGGGAACAATATCCCACTTCACTAAGGTATTTGTTAATTCGGGTCTGTTTAGGAGTTTCTTCCATAGGATCTTAGATAATTTTTATTTTTTTCTAGCTACTTCCAATCTATGAATTTCTCTTCCCAACTCCGCCAAAAATGGAATGCCAATGTCGTCATATTCATAAAGGTTATCATTAAAAATTCCGTCCTTGTTCACCAAAATGGTAGCCGTAAGTAGAAAATCCACGTTGTTTTTACTATCAGTTATATAGGCACAATCCGTTAGTGTGCCATAGGCGAAACCGACCTTGTTATATATTTCTATATGATCCGGAATATCCTCTTTGGTATCGCCATACAGGAAGAATTTACAATAACCGTCATAAAATTCGCTGGCGTCGTACCCTACTTTTCTAGGAACGGTGTGCATGGCGGTCAGTAAAAATTCATATTGTTCTTCGGAAAGATCAAAACGTTCTTCCTTATCAAATTTCTGTGGAAAAATCACACGTTTGAGCACTCCGTGTTGTGCTTCAATGGGATAGTAATTCTTTAGGCTAAAATCAAAAGGTTTTTCTATTAGAGAATCTTCATCAATATAACCGATGCCTTTCTTTACCCCTGAAATTTCTAGTGGTTGGGGAGCACTATTAATGGTAGTTGGGGTAGGGGATGTAGTACTATCGTTTAGATAAATAATCAATGGTTTTGTTTTCAAATCTTCACTGTGATATCCCAATCGGTGTGAAATACGTACTTTTTCAATTCCTTTTTCATGTAGATTTCTATTGATGGCATCCTGCCCCAAAAGTTCTAGAAGTCTGTTGTTGGCATTGTTGTCACTTATGGCAAAAATCTGGGAAATGTCCTTGGCAAATGTAGACTCTATTGTATCGCCCTCGACATAGTATTTTGTGTTTTTGTCTAAGGAATCAGTTTCGTTCAGTCTTTCCAAGGCC
This sequence comes from uncultured Flavobacteriaceae bacterium, assembly GCA_963848865.1. GTDB lineage: Bacteria > Bacteroidota > Bacteroidia > Flavobacteriales > Flavobacteriaceae > Maribacter. The sequence continues at coordinate 28,543 of CAWKFV010000010.1, forward strand.
AGAATGGCAACTGGGAATTTTACTGTGCTGGCCGGATAAAAATAGGAATCTGCATCAACTTGAAAATCATAGTCCGTAAAGAGAATGCTATCGTTTCTTCTATCTATTTTGGTGTAGCGTATTTGAACCTCATATTGATCCAAACTGTCCATTACTCTTTTGATTTTTGGATTTGCGGAAGCTAAAGCTTGCTCCAAAAGGTTTTCATTCGTAATTGACCTCTCGCAGGAAGCAGCGAACAAAAGGATCAAAAATAGCAGGGAAATGATTTTCCGCATTATTATCTAATTATTCATCTTTGTGCCAAATTTTATTTCCAAACACTTAGTTCAGATGGCTCAAAGTCTGTTGTTGTTTTCAAGAATACACCTCTCCGCGATGTGGTTTTAAGGCGTCCCGTACCGTTATCATCTGATGTTCTTCAACGACCATAAAAGCTATGCTATGCATGTCGGTTAGTCCTTCATATCCGGTAATCTTCATAGAAATATTTTCAATTTCAATGTATTCCTTAAGATGTTTTTCGTGATGTTCCGCCGTTCTCAATGCGGCCGGACCCCTAAAATCCCAAATCAACTTTATTTTTCTACCCAATTCAAATTCTTTTTGCAAAGCTAAGACTTAGCCACAGAAGTTCCTTCCTCTGCAAATGCCTTAAAGTCCTTCATATATTTTATCGACTGTTTTTTAAATGCGCCGGGCATTAGAAATCCCATCGTTTTCATCATAAACCCTTGGAACTGGAATTCGGTTTCAGAAATCCATTTTGTGGTATTGTCATCAATGGACTTAAAATAGTTCTTCTGGATATTATGAACATTTTTGGCATCATAGGTTGCATGAAACTCATGTGGCAAATTACGTTTGATGACCGTTTCTACCAAGACCATATTTCTATTTCCCATTTTATAGGAGAGTTCCATTTTAGCACCTTCTGAACCGGGAATACCTCCCAGTTGCTCGTATCCTATTAATCCTTGTTGCCAATGTTTCATGTTTTCCGGGTTGTCCATTTTTTTGATGAAGGTCTCTAGGGGTACATTCACAATAATCTCGATAGTATATTTCATGGTTTCCCGATTAAATAATGGTTTTATATCCCTTCTAAAATAATAAATTCTATTCTCCTCCCCTAAAATTCTGTTAACGAAACTATATTGCGTTTGCAAGGGATTCTGTAATTGCTATTTTTGCGGGATGTTTTCTTTAAAGTCAAGCTCATTACGGAGTTCTTTAAAAGTTGGTGCTGCGGCCATGGTCTGTGGTTTGGTACTTTTTTCCTGTGATTCTATATTCAAGAAAAAGGAGGAAAGAGAAGTACTTGCCAGGGTGGGGGAGTCCTATTTGTACAGGGATGATATAAAACCGCTGATGACAGATGGAATGACCAAAGTGGACAGCACCTCATTTGTCACTAATTATATCAACAATTGGGCTTCAAAACAGTTGTTGTTGTCCAAGGCAAAGATCAATCTACCTGAGGAAAAGTTGGATGAATTCAACGCACTGGTGGAAGATTATCGTACGGACCTATATACAAGGGCATATAAGGAGGCGTTGGTTGTACAGGGAGCAGATTCCTTAATTTCCGACGATCAACTGCTTGAATTTTACGAACGGGAGAAGGAAAATTTTAAGCTCAAGGAAAAAATAATACAACTACGTTTTATTGAACTGCCCAAGGCATTTCTTAACAAGGACGAAGTTGCCAAAAGGCTAAGGGACTTTAAGGAAGATGATGTCGCCTATTTGGATTCTATAGGTGTTCAATTCAAAAAACTCCACTTTAATGATTCCCTTTGGGTTAGGTCCCCCAGAATTTTTGAGGAGATTCCGCCGATAACCCCTGAAAATCAGGACAGGTACTTAAAAAAATCACAATTTTTTGAATTGGAGGATTCGATCGGGGTATATTTGGTGAAAATACAGGATGTCAAGGATTTGAACGAAATTGCACCGCTGTCGTTCGTTGAACCTTCCATAAAACAAGTTTTACTAAGTCGCAGAAAAATTGACTACCTGCGTAAACTAGAAACTGAAATCATAGATGAAGCTATCAAAGACAAAGAGTTCGAAGTTTTTACAAAAGACTAAAGGTTTTTTATTGACCACAATTTGGACGGCCGGACTTTCAATGGGTCTTGCCCAGGATTCCATACCGGAAATTCCTGACAACCAGGTTGAGCCAATGGAAAGTATTGCCGAGGCCACACCAAGAAAAAAGGATTCCACAAATAATTTTAAAAGGATAAAGCTAGATGGCATTGCTGCGGTTGTAGGAGACTATGTTATTTTGGATTCCGATATCGAGAAAACATTGATCGACCTTAAAAGTCAAGGTGCTTCCACGGAGGATATTACAAGATGTGGTCTTTTGGGCAAGTTGATGGAAGATCGGTTGTATGCCCATCAAGCAGTGCAGGACAGTATTCTGGTTTCGGATGATGAGGTAAACGCTACCGGTGATCGCCAATTGCAATCGCTCGTGCAGCAAATAGGCTCCATGGAAAAAGTTCTTAAGTATTATAAGAAGGAAGATGAAGTCAGTTTTAGGGAAGAGTTGTATAAAATCAACAAACTGAGAATGCTATCCGAACGTATGCAGCAGGACATCATCTCGGAAATAGAAATTACGCCAGAGGAAGTGCGACAGTTTTTCAATAAGATTCCTGAAGGCGAGCGTCCTGTTTTTGGAGCCGAACTGGAAATTGCCCAGATAGTAAAAGCTCCGGAACCTTCGGAAGAGGAAAAGCAAAAGGTTATTGATAAACTAAATGAGATTAAGGCTGATATAGAGGATAATGACGCGAGTTTTAATGTAAAGGCAATTCTGTATTCCCAAGATCCTGGCTCTAAATCTAAAGGAGGGTTCTACAGTATTACAAAGCAAACAGGTTTTGATAAAACCTTTAAGGATGTAGCCTTCAGTCTTCAAGAAGGGGAGATTTCCGAGCCATTTGAATCGGCATTTGGATATCACATTATTTTCATAGAAAAAATTAGGGGGCAGGAATTGGACTTACGGCACATTCTGATTCAGCCAGAAATATCCGATAAAGCTTTGGAAGAAGCTAAGACCGAATTGGATAGTATTCGTTCTAAAATAATTAATGAAGAATTTACTTTCGCTGAGGCGGCGCTAAATTTTTCAGATGAGAAGGAGACGAAGTTCGATGGTGGACTTCTAAGAAACCCTCAAGATTTTAGTTCTCGTTTTGAGTTGACAAAAATGGATCCTGCTTTATACAATCAGGTACGTAATTTAAAAGATAATGAACTTTCATACCCCCTTTTGGAACAAGATCCCCGTGGCGGTCCCCCAAAATACAAGATTTTAAAAGTAACGAACAGGTATGATGAACACGTTGCGGACTTTTCAAAGGATTATACCAAAATACAGCAGTTGGCACTTACCGAAAAACAGTTCAATGCCATTAAAAAATGGATGGACGAGCATATAGAAGATACTTACATTAGCGTTAATGAGGCGAATACGGATTGTGACTTTGCCAATAATTGGATAAAGGAATAAACCCTATGTCAGATGTCGCAGCAATCAACTTACTTGTTGAAAAACATAGTACGCTCAAAAAGGAAATAGCCAAAATTATAGTCGGTCAGGATGCGGTTATTGACCAAATCCTATTATCTATTTATACTGGTGGCCATTCCCTTTTAATTGGGGTCCCGGGCCTTGCGAAAACTCTAATGGTGAACACCATTGCCACTGCATTGGGGCTGGATTTCAAGAGAATTCAGTTTACCCCGGATTTAATGCCGAGCGATATTCTAGGAAGCGAAGTGCTGGATCAGACTAGAAGTTTCAAATTTATAAAAGGTCCGATTTTTTCTAACATCATCTTGGCAGATGAAATTAACCGGACTCCCCCAAAAACACAGGCGGCATTATTAGAAGCGATGCAGGAACGTGCCGTAACTATTGCCGGTGTTCAACATAAGTTGGAATTACCCTATTTTGTACTGGCCACTCAAAATCCAATTGAACAAGAAGGTACGTATCCGTTGCCGGAAGCGCAATTGGACAGGTTCATGTTCGCAATAGAATTAACCTATCCTTCAGTGGCTGAGGAGATTCAAGTGGTTAAAAATACCACTTCATCATCAAAACCATCAATAGTGGCACAATTTGATGCCAAGCAAATTCTGGCGGTCCAAGATTTGGTACGTAGAATCCCTGTTCCGGACAATGTAGTGGAGTACGCCGTTAAATTGGTAAACAGTACTAGGCCAAACTTGGAAAACGCATCGGATTTTGTAAAACAATATGTGGATTGGGGAGCCGGACCGCGAGCATCGCAAAACCTGATTTTAGGCGCAAAAGCAAATGCAGCAATAAATGGCAAGTATTCTCCTGATATTGAAGATGTGCACGCTGTGGTAAAAGGAATACTAAGACATAGGATTATTAAAAACTACAAGGCGGAAGCAGAAGGGATTTCCGAGGAAAATATAATCGATAGGTTATTGTAATTTTCTTGAAAAAGAGCACAAATTCTATTCCTTAAATATTTCCATAGCAGCCCGAAGCTTTCTAGGCAAATGGTTATTTCCTGAATTCCAGATTAATCTTCAAGCAAAATTTTATTTGCCCCTACTATTTTCTTAATTTTACCTAATCGTTTCAACTTAAAATAAACATATAAATGGCATTTGATATAGATATGATCAAAGCGGTTTACGCCAATATGGCGGAACGCGTGGATAAGGCTCGTGAAATAGTGGGAAAACCTCTTACATTATCCGAGAAAATTTTATACTCACACCTATGGGAAGGCAATCCGACCAAAGCATTTACCAGAGGTAAGGATTATGTAGATTTTGCTCCGGATCGTATCGCCTGTCAAGATGCCACGGCACAAATGGCCCTATTGCAGTTTATGCAGGCCGGTAAGCCAAAGGTAGCCGTTCCTACAACGGTGCATTGTGACCACCTTATACAGGCCAAAAGCGGTGCTGCGGCCGATTTGAAATCCGCGAACAGCTCAAGTGCCGAAGTTTTTGATTTCTTGGAGTCCGTTTCCAATAAGTATGGAATCGGTTTTTGGAAACCGGGAGCTGGTATTATTCACCAAGTGGTTTTGGAAAACTATGCTTTTCCCGGAGGAATGATGATTGGTACGGATTCCCATACCGTTAATGCAGGTGGACTTGGAATGGTCGCTATTGGAGTAGGTGGGGCAGATGCCGTTGATGTAATGGCCGGTATGGCTTGGGAGCTAAAATTTCCAAAGTTAATTGGGGTACGATTGACAGGAACTATATCCGGTTGGACAGCTCCCAAAGATGTAATTTTAAAAGTTGCCGAAATTCTCACCGTAAAAGGAGGGACAGGAGCAATTGTAGAATATTTTGGTCCAGGTGCAAAAGCGCTTTCCTGTACAGGAAAAGGTACCATTTGTAACATGGGTGCTGAAATAGGCGCTACCACTTCAACATTTGGGTATGATGAGTCCATGGAACGCTATTTGCGCGCCACGGATAGAGCTGATGTTGCCGATGCTGCAAACAAGGTAGCATCCTATTTAACGGCAGACGATGAGGTGTATGCAAACCCAGAGAAATATTTTGATCAAGTTATTGATATCGACCTATCAAAATTAGGGCCACTACTTAACGGTCCTTTTACCCCAGACCTGTCTACCAATGTGGGCAAAGAAATGACTGAAAAGGCAACTAAAAATGATTGGCCTATCCAAGTGGAATGGGGATTAATTGGTTCATGTACCAATTCTTCCTATGAGGATTTGTCCAGAGCATCATCCATTGCGCAGCAAGCCTTGGATAAGAAATTGAAAATGAAATCGGAACTAGGTATTAATCCTGGATCGGAACAAGTACGATATACAGCAGAACGGGATGGTATTTTGCAGGTTTTTGAAAAACTGGATGCAAAGATATTTACCAACGCTTGTGGTCCTTGTATAGGACAATGGGCTAGGTATAACGACCCTAAGAATGCTCCTAAAAATAGTATAGTGCATTCGTTCAACAGGAACTTTGCCAAACGTGCGGATGGTAATCCAAATACGCACGCATTTGTTGCCTCGCCAGAGCTAACAGCTGCAATTGCTATCGCTGGCCGATTAGATTTTAATCCGATGACCGATACCTTGATAAATGAAGACGGCCAAGAAGTGAAGTTTGAAGAACCAAAAGGATGGGAACTACCTCCAAAAGGTTTTGCAGTCGAAGATGCCGGTTTTCTAGCTCCGAGGGAAGATGGATCAAACGTTGAGGTAAAAGTTGCTTCGGATTCTGAGCGCTTGGAACTGTTGGAACCTTTTGTACCTATTAAATCTGAAAGCCTTCAAGGGGTAAAATTATTGATAAAGGCTTTTGGAAAATGTACTACGGACCATATTTCAATGGCAGGACCTTGGCTTCGTTTTCGTGGACATTTGGACAACATCTCGAACAACACTTTAATTGGTGCCGTAAACGCATTCAATAAGAAAACAAATTTTGTAAAGAATCAATTAACAGGGGAGTATGATGGGGTTCCAGATACACAAAGAGCTTACAAGGCTGCTGGTGTTAAGTCTATAGTGGTAGGAGATCACAATTATGGTGAAGGCTCTTCTAGGGAGCATGCAGCCATGCAACCAAGATTTTTAGGAGTTGCCGCGGTATTGGTAAAGTCTTTTGCCAGAATACATGAGACCAACTTAAAGAAACAGGGAATGCTGGCGCTTACTTTTGCCAATGAGAACGACTATGATAAAATTCAGGAAGATGATACGTTCAATTTTATCGATATTGAAGATTTTGCACCGGACAAGCCGTTGACATTGGAGGTGATTCATGCAGATGGAAACAAAGACCTAATTAAAGTGAACCATACCTATAATGATGCTCAGATTAGATGGTTTAGGGAAGGCTCTGCCCTTAATGTTATAAAAAAGGAAAATGCAGCTTAATCTTGCTTAAATAGTTAAACAAAACTCCCGATTTTCATTGGGAGTTTTTTAGTTTTGACCCTTACTAATTTTTAATGAAAAGACAGACCGTTTACACTTTACTGATAATTGCTTTGGTGTTATCCTTTTTTGTAACCCCCTTAGGTGACTACAGCAAATTACTTTTGAATAGATGGTTATCCACGGCCCCAACAATAATAAAACCGGAAAATAGGGGAAAGATTACGGATTATGATTGGAGACTAAAAGATGAGGACTGGAATTTTTTCAATTTTGAAAAATCCAAGGGTAAAGTGGTATTCATTACTTTTTGGAGGTCTTGGCATCTTCCGTCAAAAGCACAACTAAAAGACATTCACTACCTGTATGACAAATATAAAGGTAAGGTCGATTTTTACATCATAACCGATGAGGAACGCGAACCTGTGGAAGAGTTTATGGCTAAGAATGGCTATACTTTTCCGGTAACCTATGAAATTGTTGGTGACCCTAGTCCGTTGGCAATATTAAAACCGCCCGGATCTTACATTTTGGATGAAAATGGATTTATCGCCGTGCATCAAAACGCAATTTCGGATTGGAATAACGAAAAAGTGGATAAGTTGATGCAGGATTTGATTGATCAGTAACCTTCCGCTACTTCTTAAAATACTTAAAAGGCACGAACAACATGCCAAAACATTCGCCATCCTCCTTACCCAAGTGTTTGTGATGTATTTTATGCGCTCTTCTTACGCCCTTTGCGTACCAATGGTTCGCATTTCGGAATAATTTAAACCTTTGATGGATGAAGATATCATGGACCAAGAAATAGGCTATTCCATAGGCCAATATACCAAAACCTAAGGGCCATCCGTACCAAAAGCCATTGGCTCCCGCATAAAATAAGGACATGCTAACAATCGCATAAAAAATAAAGAAGGCATCGTTCCGCTCAAACCAGGACTCATGATCCTTATGATGATGATCTCTGTGTAAACTCCATAAAAAGCCATGCATGATATATTTGTGGGTAAACCACGCCATGAATTCCATAAAAGAAAATGTCCCTAAAAAAATCAATATCCAAAGTACTATACTCATTACACTAAGTTCATTTTGTATTTAACATAGGACCGCGCCAATAGACCGAATTTCTGATAATTGGGAACACGAATCCGAGCATTTTTTATTTCAAGTGAAGGTGTGTTCTGCAATTTCTTTAATAATTTATAATAATACTTATAAGCTGTGTAAACACCAAATTTTGCCTCTGCCGGCAATTTCACGATACCGTTATATCCTTTCTTGAAATCAGCTTTTATCTCCTCCACAATTCTTTTTTTGGACATTTCGTCCAGTTCCAAAAGGTTGGTATTCGGAAAGTAAGAACGGTTCAATTCCTCGAAGTCGGCCTTTACGTCCCTAAGAAAATTTACTTTCTGAAAAGCTGAGCCCAATGCCATTGCCGATTCTTTTAATTTTTCATAAGATTGTTCATGACCCTTAACGAACACCTTTAAACACATAAGACCTACAACATCTGCGGAGCCGTAGATGTATTGTCTGTATTCCTCATCCGTTCTGTAAACATTTTTGGTAAGGTCCATCCGCATACTCTTCATAAAAGAGTCTACCAAATGCATGGGGATATTGTAGGTGTGAAACGTATGTTGAAACGAATTTAAAATGGGGTTAAGACTAATCTTATCTTTCAATGCAGCGTGGAGTTCTATTTCAAACTTATCAAAAAGGTCTTTCTTGTCAAAGTCATGAAAAGTATCCACTATTTCATCCGCGAACCTAACAAAACCATAAATATTGTAGATATCGCTTCTAATGGAACTATGCAGCATTTTAGTAGCCAAAGCAAATGAAGTGCTGTATTTTTCAGTCACTACCTTGCTGCATTGATACGAAACCTTATCAAAAGTGATTTTCATTTGTGAATACTAATTATCTTTTACAATTAATTCCGCTACCAACTTCCCTGAAATCAAGGAAGGGGGAACTCCTGGTCCCGGAACCGTTAACTGACCGGTAAAAAAGAGATTTTGCACTTTTTTACTTTTCAACTTTGGCCTAAGAAATGCAGTTTGGGAAAGGGTATTTGCCATTCCGTATGCGTTTCCTTTATAAGAGTTGTATCGTTCTACAAAATCATTGACACAGAATGATTCCTTGAATATAATATTATTTACGATTTTTTGATTCGTCCTTTGCTCAAATCTGTTTATTATTATTTTAAAATATTGTTTGCGCAGTTCTTGAGTATCTTTCAGACCCGGAGCAATCGGTACCAGGAAAAAACCCGTTTCACAATCCTCTGGGGCCATTGACTTATCCGTTACCGATGGAAAATTTGCGTAAAACAATGGGTTGGTAGGCCATTGGGGCTTGTCGTAAATTTCTTGGGCATGCTGTTCAAAATCCGTATCAAAGAATAAATTATGATGTTCTATATTCTTGAGCTTTTTGTCAAATCCAATATAGAACAATAATGATGATGGCGCAAAAGTCTTTTTAGCCCAATAACTTTCACTGTATTGCCGATATTCTTTATTCAATAATTGTTCGGAATGATGATAGTCCGCCCCGCTAAGAACAACATCCGTTAAAATGCTCTTACCTTGTATTTCAAGCCCTTTGGAAACACCATTTTCCACGAGTATTTTATCAACTGTTTTTTCTGTATGCAACTGCACTCCAAGTTCTTTTGCCAATCTTTCCATGGCCCTTATAACCTCATACATTCCACCTTTAGGATGCCATGTTCCTAAACCAAAATCGGCAAAATTCATGAAACTATAGAAAGATGGGGTGTTATCCGGTTTTGCTCCGAGAAATAAAACCGGAAATTCCAGCGTGGAAATAAGTTTTGGGTTTTTAAACCTTTTTCTTACTTCAGAACTTATGGTCTTAAAGAATTGGTCTACTTTAAGAATGGTTTCCTTGGTAACCAATTCAAAAGGGGATAAGCCAGGTCTAAGTACGATTTTATTGATAGCGATATCGTAATTGTGTTGAGCTTCGGCTATAAACTTTCGCAATAATTTTGAACTTCCCTTTTCTAATCGTTCAAATTCCAAACAAATTTTATCCATTGAATCACCTATGGTAATGACATCGTCCGAAAAGAAAATTTTATATGCAGGATTCAACTTATCCAAGGTATAGAAGTCACTGGTTTTTTTTCCAAAGTCAGAAAAGAACTTATCAAAAATATCGGGCATCCAATACCAGCTCGGACCCATATCAAAGGTGAATCCTTCTTTTTTAAACTGCGCTGCCCTACCACCGATAGTCTTGTTTTTCTCGTAAATCGATACATCAAAACCCGCTTTGGCCAAATAACAAGCTGCAGACAGGGATGAAAAACCTGAACCAATGATAGCCACCTTATTGCCCATTTATAGCGATTGTTTTTTAAGGTTATAATCGGCTAATGACATCTTCAATAGAAGTAAATACTTTAACGAATTTGGGCAAGTTGGCAACATCTAAATATTGAACCTGCCTACCCAAGATCCATAAATTAGGGTTACTGTAATCCGATACAAGTTTTTCAAAATCACTGATGTACTTATTAATCCTGTCCTTTTCAGGAACTACAGTGAAATAGGAAAGGAAATGGATATTTTCAAAATATTTCATGATATCCATTAAATTCTCCATAGGTATAGTTTGTCCCAAATTGATGCATTTGTACCCTCTAAGCACAATTTCATAGTTAAGATATAGTAAACCTATTTCGTGGATTTCATTTTCTGGGAGAAAAGCAACAAATACCTTATCTGTTTTTGTTGGCTTCAGATGTTGCAACTTTTCCGTATTTAACAGAATCTTTTGCTTTATCAGGTTGGTAATAAAATGCTCATGGGCAGGACTTATTGTGCCTGTTTGCCATAGCAAGCCAAGTTCGTTAAGAAGTGGTATAAACGTGTTTTTGAAAACTTCACGAAAGGAACTTTCACTTATAAGATTGTTATAGGTCTCGTAAAAAATGGTTTGATCAAAATTTACCATGGCCAACTTAAACGAATTGATGGCATGGTTTTTAGAACTTCTTTTTGCAACTATTTCCCTAACCACAATAGGGATATTATGCTCAGGAATTTTGGCGATTTTGGATATTTTATAGCCATTATTATACAACAGTGTTACGTTCAGCAATTTTTGTAAACTGCTTAATCCATACGTTCTGATGTTAGTATCTGTTCGGTCAGGAGCTAATAAGTTATAGCGTTTTTCCCAAATCCTAATCGTATGCGCTTTGATGCCCGAAAGATTTTCAAGATCGCGAATACTGAAATTTTTCTTTACATTGTTCATGTTTTTTATAAAAGGATTAAACAAATTTACAATTTTTAAGATTACTTATCTCAAAAGTGAAGTTAAATTTAGGGATAAATAAAGCCGAGCTGCTGCTCGGCTTTGGTGCCCACGACTAGATTCGAACTAGCACGTCCTTGCGAACACTACCCCCTCAAGGTAGCGTGTCTACCAATTTCACCACGTGGGCTGGAAATTATTTGTGAGTCGGTAAAGATAAAAAGGTATCGCTTATTTCAAAGTAAATAAGTAGAATAAATATCGCGGAAATTAGGTGTTTTATTTGAAGGTTTGGCACTAACGAAAAGGTAACGAAATGACTAGCTAACCCAATTTTCCAGGAATTCACTAGGTGTCTTTCCTTTAAGTTTTTTGAATTTTCTATTAAAATTAGAAATTGATTTAAAACCCGCTTTTTCCGAAGCTTCCATTATGGTGATGTCCCTATTCGATTTTAAGAGTTGGCAGGCATGTTCTATTCTGAGTTCTATTAAGAATTGAAAGAAGGTCTTATTGGTACGTTGTTTAAAAAACCTACAGAATCCATTAGGAGTCATAAAAGCTAATTTCGCAACGGATTCCAATTTTATATCTTCATTAAAATGATGTACTACATAATCAAGGACGGACTGTAGACGTCTCCCCTCATTGGACTTAAGTGCCTTTGGATGTCGGAACCCTGTCATAAGTTTTACTTGGGATGCTTCTATCTGATAAAGGATTTTCAACAATTGTAGAAACCTATGGAACCTATCCAAGGTAGGCATTTGTTTCATCATTCCTAGAAGTTCTTCCCCTGGGGAGCAAATTTTAAAACCTAAATGGGATTTCTCAATAAATGATGATACTTTTTTCAATTCCGAAAGGTGAAAGAAATCAGGGCCAAAAGAGTCGCGGGTAAAAAAAAGCGAAATCATATGAGAGTTATTTTCCGATGCAGCACTTTGAAAAAGATGCGGAATTCTGCTTCCTAATACTATAAGGTCTCCATTGGAATAGGTATGGATACTATCCCCGACGATAAGCTTACCAGTACCTTCCAAAATTAAACTGATTTGAATTTCCGCATGCTGATGCAGTTTATTAAAAAAAATCAATTCCCTGTCTTCTTGTACGGTTAGGTTTTCCGAAATAGGTTTTGGAATTTCAAATGGATAGACCTTCATACTGAGTTTAAATTAACTATAATACTAAGATAAAACTTATATTATGGTTAAAATAGTCTAATATGTGGTTAAAATAGATTAGAAGTCTAATCATGGCAATTAGCTAAATTTGTGGTATCAAAAACGGATTATAGCATGAGTATAGAATGGAAAGGGGTAATGCCCGCAGTCACCACAAAGTTTACAGAGAAGGATACGCTGGATTTGGAAATGTTTAAAGTAAATATAGAAGCGCAGCTTAATGCTGGTGTATCTGGAATTATCCTAGGTGGAACACTGGGAGAGGCCAGCACACTTTCATATGACGAGAAGAAAGTTCTGATTAGGGAAACTGTTAAAATCGTAAAAGGTTCTGTACCCGTTATTATCAACATAGCGGAACAGACTACTAAAGGCGCCATCCACGCTGCGGAAGTTGCAGAAGAATGCGGTGCACGGGGATTAATGATGCTACCTCCAATGCGCTACAAGGCCAATGATTATGAAACTGTAACTTATTTCAAGGAGGTAGCCAATAGCACTAGCCTTCCAATAATGATTTACAACAATCCGGTTGATTATGGTATTGAGGTTACGCTGGATATGTTTGAAGAATTATTGGAATGCGAGAACATACAGGCGGTAAAAGAGTCCACCAGGGATATTTCCAATGTTACAAGAATCAAGGCCAGGTTTGGAGATAGATTAAAGGTTTTGACCGGAGTGGATACCTTAGGATTGGAAAGTATATTAATGGGTGCCGATGGTTGGGTAGCAGGATTGGTCTGCGCTTTTCCAGCGGAGACATGCGCCATTTATGAATTGGCTAAAGCGGGAAGAATTGAAGAAGCTTTAAAGATCTATCGCTGGTTTTTGCCAATTTTGGAATTGGACATTAATCCGCAATTGGTTCAAAACATAAAAATGGCAGAAGTCGCTACAGGAATAGGAACGGAACGGGTTAGGGCTCCAAGACTACCGTTGATCGGTGATGAACGAAAGAGGGTGGAGAACATTATTTCCAGAGGAATGGCGACCAGGCCAACATTGCCTGATTATAAAAACAGCGAGCTTGTTAAATAATTAATAAAATGTTGGTCAACCTTTAAGAAAGAAACAAAAAAACTATGTGCTGTTCCTATCGTGTTTCTTATTTTTGATATAAACACAAAAAACAATGAAAATTTCAGGAGTAAATTATATTGGCAGTAAAAAGTCGAAAAAAGGGGACAAGACATTTACAACCTTTAACCCAAAGTTGAATATTCCAACTTCTTGGGAATTGTATGAGGCGACGAGTGATGAGATTGATGAGGCATGTACGTTAGCTGAAGAGGCATTCCATATTTACAAAGAATTCTCAGGGGCAAAAAAAGCTGAATTTCTTAGGGCTATTGCCGATGAAATAGAGAATCTAGGAGATGAACTAATATCGGTTTATACCCAAGAATCTGGACTGCCAGAGGGTAGGGCCATGGGAGAACGTGGACGAACTATGGGTCAGTTAAATGCTTTTGCCACGCTTTTGGAAGAAGGGTCTTGGGTAGAAGCTACCATAGACACAGCGCAACCCAATAGAGAGCCTTTACCAAAGGCAGATATTCGTAAAATGCTTTTCCCTATTGGACCCATTGCAGTTTTCGGTTCCAGTAATTTTCCTTTAGCCTTTTCAACGGCTGGGGGAGATACGGCCAGCGCCTTGGCAGCGGGTTGTCCAGTAATCGTTAAAAGTCATCCCATGCACGCGGGTACGGGAGAACTAGTATCTTCTGCAATCATTGCTGCGGCCGAAAAAACAGGAATGCCAAATGGCGTTTTTTCCAATCTTAACAGTAGTGGAATCGAGGTTGGTAAACAATTGGTTCTGAATCCAAAGATAAAAGGGGTAGGATTTACGGGTAGTATTGGAGGTGGAACAGCATTATATAAACTTGCCACAGAACGTAAGGAGCCCATTCCGGTTTTTGCGGAAATGGGAAGTATCAACCCAGTGGTTGCGTTACCTTCTGCCTTGACGGAAAATGGAGAACATTGGGCAAAACAATATGCAGGGTCAATTATGTTGGGTTCCGGACAGTTTTGTACCAATCCAGGTTTAATTCTTGCCATAAAAAGCACCTCGCTGGATAGTTTTACATCGCACTTGGGAAAAGAAATTTCAGCGTTGGAAGCAAGTAGCATGCTACACCCTAACATCCATTCCAAGTTTGAAAAAGAGAAGCAGGAACTATCTGCTCAAGGTGGGACGAATGTAATTGCAGAAAATGAATCCAGCGTTCCTCCAAATTATGGGCAGCAGAAGGTCTTGACTGTAAACGGAAGCAATTTTATTAAGAACAAAAAATTACAGCAGGAAGTTTTTGGTCCCTTTTCTATAGTTGTTAGATGTGAGGATGCGGCGGAATTGGAACAAGTAATCTTCCAGTTGGAAGGCCAATTGACCGGAACCGTTTTAGGGCAGTCTTCAGAATTGGAAAAATATAGCAAAGTGGTTAAAGCGCTTCAAAGCAGGGTGGGCCGTATTCTATTCAACGGTGTTCCCACCGGAGTTGAGGTATGCCCTTCGATGTTACATGGAGGTCCTTTTCCAGCTTCATCAGACAGCAGGTTTACTTCCGTAGGTACATCGGCCATCAAACGTTGGGTAAGGCCTATTTCCTTTCAAAACTGGCCAGAGAACGTAATGCCTTTGGAACTTCAAAATGAAAACCCATTGGAGATAATGCGTATTGTGAATGGGGAACATACGGACCGTAAAATATAAGCTAAATCAATATACTTGAAAAGAATCCAGTTATTCCTTTTTGTAGGTCTTGTATTTTTTAGTACGCACGGCAACGCTCAAAAATCGGCCTCGAAGGAATTACAGGAGATTATAAAATCCGTTGAGGAATTCAAACTTGTTGATTATAAGGAGTATCCGTTAGGGCGTTATGTTGCCCAATTGGAGAAACAGGATGCTGATTTTGCTGGCGCTGAACTTTCCGCATTACAGGGACTGGATAAAGACATGCTATCCGAAACGGAAGCGATATCTTGGGAACTGTTACGCTTTACGTTGCAGAACAGGGTAGATGAGTACAAATATGAGATGTACCTAAACCCCATCCAAGCGGATCAAGGATTTCATCTTAACTTGAATTATAGGATCAAACCGATCTTAAGTCTTGAGGATGCAAAAGGATATTTGAACACCCTAAATGCAATTCCACAGTTTGTAGACGAGCATTTGGTATTGCTTTCCGAGGGACTGAAAAAGGGAATTTCCCAACCAAAGGTAATATTCAATGGGTATGAGAGCACGTATGATACACATATTGTTGAGGATGTAACCCAAAGTGGTTTTTATGAACCATTTGAAGATTTACCTTCGGTAATGACACAGTCTCAAAAAGATTCGGTCATCTCTGCCGCTAAAATTGCGATTGCAAAGAGCGTAGTACCTTCCTTTAAAAAAATCAAAACCTTTTTTGAGGAAGACTATATTCCAAATACAAGGGAATCGCTTGGTGTTTCGGAAACGCCGAATGGAAAGGAATTTTATCAAAATAGGATTAACTACTACACCACCACTACGGAGTATACCGCTGACGACATTCACGAAATAGGGATAAAGGAAGTTGCGCGCATCAGGGCACAGATGGAGGAGATTATTAAAGAAGTTGGTTTTGATGGAAGTTTTAAGGAGTTTTTGTCCTTTCTGCGTACGGATGAACAGTTTTACACTAAAACTGGAGATGAACTTTTGATGCACGCCAGGGATATTGCCAAACGTATTGATGCAGAACTTCCAAAGTTTTTCAGCACTTTGCCAAGAAGGCCGTATGGAGTGATAAAAGTGCCCGATGCGATAGCACCTAAATATACAGGTGGCAGGTATTCCGGTCCATCCTCGGATACACAACCCGGTTTCTATTTGGTGAATACCTACAAACTGGAAAGTAGGCCACTTTACACCTTACCAAGTTTAACCGCCCACGAAGCCGTACCAGGACATCATTTGCAGGGAAGTCTGAACAGGGAACTGGGCGATAGCATTCCCAACTTTAGAAAGAATATGTACCTCTCGGCTTACGGTGAAGGCTGGGCTTTGTATACCGAGTTTTTAGGAAACGATATGGGAATTTATACCACGCCTTACGAGCAATTTGGTAAGCTCACTTATGAGATGTGGCGAGCCTGTAGATTGGTCGTGGATACTGGGATTCATGCAAAAGGCTGGACCAGACAGCAAGTTGTGGACTACATGTTGGCCAACACCGCGTTGTCCGAACATGAAGTGAATACGGAAACAGACCGGTATATTGCATGGCCCGGACAAGCCATTTCCTATAAAATGGGGGAAATAAAAATTAGGGAGTTGCGCAGGAAGGCGGAGATGGAACTGGGAAGCAAGTTTGATATCAGGAAATTCCATGAAGTAATTCTGGAGCAGGGCACGGTTACGCTTCCTATCTTGGAAAGTAGAGTCAACAATTATATTTTGTCCGCAAAATAGGTTCAGATGTCAAAAAGTACTTTTGTGTGTATTGATGCACATACCTGTGGTAACCCTGTTAGGGTGGTAAAAGAAGGTGGTCCAAAACTACTGGGAACCAACATGAGCCAAAAGCGGCAACATTTCCTTAAGGAATATGATTGGATACGTAAGGGATTGATGTTTGAACCAAGGGGCCACGATATGATGAGCGGTAGTATTTTCTATCCACCCTCCAATCCAGAAAATGATTTTGGAATCCTTTTTATAGAGACCAGTGGCTGTCTTCCTATGTGTGGGCACGGAACTATTGGGGCAATTACCATTGGGGTGGAAGAAGGTTTGTTACAACCTAAAGTACCTGGTAGAATCCGTATGGAAACTCCCGCAGGTTTGGTACAGATAGAATACCAACAAACCGGAGACAAAGTGGATTGGGTGAAATTGACGAACGTAAAATCCTATTTGGCGGCGACCGAGCTTACTATTGATTGTTCCGAACTGGGTGAACTTATTTTTGATGTGTCTTACGGTGGAAATTTTTATGCAATTATTGATGCCCAACCTAATTTTTCGGGAATTCAGGATTTCTCGGCCAGTAAATTGATTCAGTTTAGTCAAGAAATTCGAGAGAAAATCAATCTTAAATATCCAGATAAATTTGTTCACCCGGAAGATGAGACCATTAGGAACGTGAGCCATATTTTATGGACAGGAAATACCATTTCACCCGATGCCAGTGCAAGAAACGCCGTTTTTTATGGTGATAAGGCAATTGACCGTTCACCCTGTGGTACGGGGACCTCTGCCCGAATGGCACAATGGCATGCCAAAGGGAAACTTAAATTGGGAGCTGATTTTATTCACGAAAGTTTTATAGGCTCACAGTTTATTGGAAGGGTAGAGAAAGAAACCAGAATAGGGGACATGCCTTCAATAATCCCGAGTATTAAGGGATGGGCCAAGATATATGGATATAACACAATTACAATAGATGACGACGACCCCTATGCACACGGGTTTCAAGTAATATGATATGAGCAAGAACATTTTAATAATTGGGGGAGGAATTGTCGGGTTAAGTGCTGCTTATTTTCTTCAGAAAGAAGGGCATCAGGTTACTGTAATCGATAAATCGGATATTACTTCTGGTGCTTCCTTTGTAAATGCGGGTTATATTACACCAAGCCACATTATCCCTCTGGCATCACCGGGAATGATTCGGATGGGGCTTAAAATGATGTTCAATTCCGCCAGTCCATTTTATATGAAACCGAGAATGGATTGGGATTTCTTAAAGTGGTCCTGGTATTTTCATAAATCGTCCACGGCGGAAAAAGTTGAAAAGGCCATACCGGTGATAAAGGATATCAACATCATCAGTAGGGAATTATATACCGATATTAAGAGTTCTGGAGATTTGGGCGATTTTCAATTAGAGCGAAAAGGGCTTTTAATGCTATATAAGACCGATGCTTCCTACGAACACGAAATGGAAGTAGCCCAAAAAGCAAGTTTCTTGGGACTGGAAGTAAAGGAACTAGATAAAAAGGGACTTGACCAAATAGAACCGAACATTAAAATTGATGCTAAAGGCGCAATTCATTACGAATGTGACGGACATACCACACCCACTGAGTTTATGCCTAAAATGGTAGCTTATTTAAAAAAGGCCGGGGTAACTATTAAAACAAATGAGGAAGTTTTGGATATGAAGGTATCCAACGGGAAAATAAGTGAGGTAAGGACCGATTTGGAAACATACCACCCGGACGCAGTGGTTCTGGCTGCGGGTTCTTGGAGTGGGGAGCTGTCCAAAAAACTCAATTTAAAGTTACCCTTACAAGCAGGCAAGGGCTATCGCATAAACGTAGCACGGGATACCGGTATTACGATGCCCGCCATTTTGATGGAAGCTAAAATGGCAGTTACGCCAATGAAGGGTTTTACCCGTTTTGCGGGAACCATGGAATTCTCGGGTATTAACGACACGATTAGAAAAGAGCGTGTTTTGGCCATTGCGAATGGTGCTAAGAAGTTTTACCCCGAATTGGAGATTCAACAAGAAGAAATAGATAACGCACAAACGGGTATGCGCCCTGTATCTCCAGACGGACTTCCATATATTGGGAAGTCGGATAGGTATAACAACCTTACCATTGCTACGGGCCATGCCATGATGGGCTGGAGCTTAGGACCGGCCACCGGAAAGTTGGTTTCTGAAATCATCGATGGTAAAAAGACATCCATGGGAATAGAGGCTTTTTCGCCAAGTAGGAAGTTTATGTAAGTACTATTGAATTAACAAAAGATTTTCCAAACCCTTTGTCATTTGTAACAATTCAATCAAAATGCAACGCGTCTTGATAGTCGAGAATCAAAAAAGGAATTTCCATAGCGGTATCAACTTGCCAGTTGAAGTTTGTTTCCTATAGCGGCTTTAATTTTCTTCAAAAGTACTTTTTCCAAAATAGGCTTGGTCATAAAATCGTCGACCCCTAGTTTTTGAACTCGATTATAACTGGCATCGGTACAATCTGCAGTAAGTACGATTATAGGAATGGTGCTTGGAATGTTGTTCGTTCTATTTTTTCTTATCCTCTCAATAGCTTCAAACCCGTCCATGATAGGCATTTGAAGATCCATTAGGACGATATCAAATTTCTGCTGCTTCAATTTATCCAAACCTTCTTGGCCGTTGTTGGCAATAACAAGTTCAACACCGTCATGTTTCTTCATAAACATTTTGATTACCGTTTGGTTCATTTTATTGTCCTCAACAAGCAACACCTTACAATTGGCTAGAGCCACTTGTTCTTCTTTCACTTCCGCGAGCACTTTATAATCCAGTTGGATTTTACAGGTAGTGCCCCCATCCGAATTTTCCCTAAGGTCTATCGTTCCGTTTTGTAGCTCTACGCAGGTTTTGGCAATGTAAAGCCCCAAGCCCAAACCATCGAATTGTCTTTTATCCCCAAAAGAATGTTTGGTAAAAGATTCAAAAGCCGTACTTATTTTTTCCTCGGAAATACCTATCCCGGTATCTCGGATATAAAATGAAAGCTTGGTTCTATTTTTAAGGGAGTTCGCAGCTTTCACCTTTAAACAGATAGTTCCCGTGTTCGTAAATTTCACCGCATTGTCCAATAGGTTCGTTAAAACTTGAATAAGTTTTTTCTCGTCCCCATAAATTTCTTTTGGTAGATTTTCCAGTTCAACACCCTTAAATATTAATTTTTTATCCTTGGCAAGCGGCATTATCGTATGCTGAACCTTTTCTAGTGCTTCGTGAAGATTAAAAGGCGCTTCCTTAAGTGTATAGTTCCCTTTTTCAATATCCGTAAAGTCTACAATATCGTTTATGGACGATAACAAAGATTTGGAAGAAGCCATGATAAGCTCCGCCTGTTCTTTAAGGTTTGGTCTGGACGCCTCGTTTTCAATAGAGGACGCCACGCCCATTATAAGATTTAAAGGTGTACGAAGTTCATGACTAAGATTGGATAAAAAGTGACTTTTTATATCGTTCATATCCTTGGAACGCTGTAAGGCAATTCGCTGATTGTACTCATTCTCCTCCCGCAAGGATTTAATTTTGTTGCTCATGGAAATGGATAGGAAAATAATTTCCAGACCTGTACCAAATTTGGGACCATTTTCCGCAATAAAGGAGTGTGGCAGAATACCAAGGTTATTTAGGATGAATACGATGAATCCCAAAACCAGAAAGGATATACCACCAATAAAGAATACATCTACCTTTTGTTTGTTAACCACTTTTAAGATGATGGATCCTACTACGGAAAGCAATGCCAATAGTCCTATAAAATTTGCCAAAGGATAGCCATATTCCAGAAAACGGGGAAATAGTACAAGACCTGTGAATGTGGCGGTCAACAGCAAGATTTCAAGACGGAACAGTTTTGGCAGATAGTTGTGGACCTTAGCAATTTGTAAAAAATGTTCTGTGTACTTTAAAAAGAAAACCAAAGAAATACATGCGATTAAAAGAACCGCCCTATCATTCAACCATCCGGCTTGGGGCGTAATATATTGGTGAAAGAAACCGTCTAGCGAAAACTGCAGTAGTCCAACAAATAGGATATACGCCGTGTACCAAAGAAATAATCTGTTTTTTAGGCCAAAGTAGAAAAATAGGTACACGACGAACGCCAATAACAAAACCCCATAAAAAAGACCATAAAATACCTGTTCCGCATACGTTTCCTGCAATAATGAAATATCGGAATGCAGTCTAAGCGGAACATCTAACGCCTCGCCATCGTTTTTAATCCTTAGGTATCCGGTAAACGTTTCTTTTGGTGCGATGTCTATCTCAAAAATACTCTTCCTGTGTTTTACACTTTTGTGAGTAAAGGCTATGGCATCCCCATTTTCTTGAATTTGTAGTTCACTGGATTGAGTTGATGAGTATAAGGTTAGGCTATCAATAATCGGTCTGGCGGCCTCTAGAAAATAATTTACAGGTGCATCCGTTTTATTCTCGATTTGAAATTTTATCCAATACCTATCTGTAGTAAACCCAATATTTTCTCCTACGGACGCTATCGATTTGAAAGTAATATCCTTAGGGGCTTTCAAAATATCCTGAAAGGAATAATCCGTGTTTCCGGTATTTGCAATGTAAGCATGTGCGTTAATGGATACGGATTCCGTTAACGGCTCATTGATAACGAACTGTGCGCTAAGGTTGGCAATACTGAAAAAGAGTAACCCAAAGAGAAAACGTTTGGGATTACAATACAGTAGCCACTGTATGTAGGTAGTTGTAGGCATACTTAAGATTTGGGACTTCTAAGTACTAAAACAAGGTGCAGAAAATGCAATAAATATGTTGAACTGTAGGAAAATCTATATAAAACGCTGTTTTACAGCATAAATTCCCTAAAAAATTGAGAAATCCGTTGGACGGATAGGTCTAGGAAAAACTAGCCAAATGGATTTTTGGAGAATTAATTTTGATACAAATTACTTATATTGAGATACCTTCAAAATAGAAAAAAATCCTTGAAAAGCGAAATGCAAACTCAATATTGGGAAAACTTGAAACGTAAGATTTTATCCTACACACAAGTGGACGATGAGGTTTTGAACAATGAGATGCCATTCTATGAGCTTTTGGAACTTAAAAAGGGCGATACGTTGGTTACACCAGGTCAACTCGTTCATCATTTTTACTATGTTGTTTCCGGATGTATCTATTATTACAAATTGGATGAGGGGGAAGAGAAGGTATTGGAATTTTATACAGAGGATGTTTTCTTTACGGATTTACCTGCGTATGTAAAAGGTACTTCTTCCAATTATTACCTAAAGGCTTCCGAAAAAAGTTTGGTGTATGCCGTTAAGAAATCCGATGCGGAGAATTCCTTTAAAAAATCACATCAATTGGAGCGTTTTGGCCGGTTGTCCATGCAGGAGGCATTTATAAAGATTTTCACCAGGGTGGAGCGACTAAATAGCCGTACCAACGAAGAACGTTATCTGCGTTTGTTGGAAAAGCGGCCGGACCTTTTTCAGCGTGTACCGCAATATTTGATTGCCTCCTATTTGGGCATTACCCCTGTGGGGCTTTCTAAATTACGTAAACGATTGGGAAAAGGGTGAGATGCAACTGTCTTTGAAAATAACAGACCTTTTGGTTAAGACCTAATTTGCACATTAAGTTTAGGCTTGTGCAACGGTTACCATTTTTACCTGCTGGCTTTTCAGTCGAATACATGATCTTCATAGTCTTTCCACCATTTCTCAATATCAACTTTCGGTTTTCTACAAATGTAAAGCGGGATTTCGTTTTCCTCTCCAATTGCATATTTGTGGGTAATTATTTTTACTAATTCGACTTCTTCAAAGACGTGTTCAACAGATGGTTTTTCATTGCCTAAACTAATCCAAACATCCGCATCTTTGTTTCCATATCCCCAAGTCCAAAAACTCCCGTGTCTGCTTATTGGGTTTGGCAAATTGTACTGTTTACCCAAGATTTTGAGAGCTCCCGCTTCTCCGTAATTTTCTGCCCACAAAACACAATTCTTTTTTTCTTCGGGACTTAATGTTTGATATACACTATCTACTAACTTTACTTGCTCTTCCCAACCAAACATATCAGCATAGTCTCCTGTTAACTCTACTCGACCGTTATTTTCTTCAAGATTTTTATACTCGACAAATTTTTCAATTGGTAGTATTGGTGTGGCTTCAGGAATAAAATATACAGAAGGTGCCAAGATGATAAAAGCAATTACATAAATCCAAATAGGTTTTTTAGATAATAAGCGCTCTATTTTAACCGCTCCACTTGCAAAAAGAACCGGGTAAATTGCAAATACATAGTAGGCTTTAGAATTTAGAAGCCACATTGTGGAGAATATTACTAACGATGCAACACCAACACTTCTGTATTTTTTTAAATGTTTATCTGTAAGTAGTGCAACGAGACCAAAAAGGCTAATAATTAACGTGAATGGAAAACTTAATTGTTCAAGCCCAAATTCCAACGGGTTAATTTCATTCAGCTGATTTTCATTTAATGCTTGCAAATGTTTTAAAAGCGGGAATTCATTTTGAATTTGCCATATTAGGTTAGGTAAGAAAATCAACAATGAAATCAATGCTGATAAATACAGCCATTTGTTTTTAAATAGATTCCCTTTCTGATAGAAAAGTAGGCCGATACAAAGTCCAAACGCCCAAACTAGTATGGTGTATTTATTCAATAAGCCTAAACCTAAAGTTATTCCCAAAAGGATAAGGAATTTCCTGTTTTGCGAGTTTATAAATTTGATGATAAAGTAAAATCCAAGTGTCCAAAACAGTTGGTCAAATGCTACAGGTTGAAATAGCGTATGGTTTCTGTAAAACGGAAGAAATGCCAATATGCAAATTCCAGCAAGCAAAACAGCTTTCGCCTTTCCGCCAAGTTCTTTGGCAATGAAACAGCATAGTACGAGAATAGCAGCACCAGCAAGAGTTGGAAAAAGTCTGACACCTAAAAGAGAATAATCAAAAAACCAATATGATAATTTACCGATTGCAGCTATAAGTGGCGGGAATTCCATAAATCCCCAATCCAAATGCTCACTTACTGACAAATGTAGTAGTTCATCTCGATGAAAACCATAGTTCTTATTCCCAAGCCATTGAATAATGAGTTTGATAAATGAAAGGGTAAGAATTATTGGTAGATATTTTTTCATTCGTTAAGTTCAGCTTGCAGGTAACATTTGAATATGCGTACAAGTACACATATTTCAATTTTAGAACTACCCTTAAAAATAGTTGTTTTATCCATCCTTTCCAATCTTTAAACCCTAACCATTTTATTAAACCAGTTTAACGAGATTCCTAGTATTTAATACTAACTTGAAACACGCAAATAGTTAAAACATTTGGTATGGCAAATACGTATATGGATTTGGAGACGCTTAAATTTCTGTTGTTCAACGTGCATGACCTTAAAACGGTTTTGGAACAGGAACGGTTTAAGGACTATGATGAGGAATCCATTGCCATGATGCTGGACTCCATAAAGGATTTTTCGGATAAGGAACTTTATCCGTATTTCCGGGAAATGGATGAAAATCCGGCACACTTTAAGGACGGGGAAATTATCGTTCACCCCCAAGTGAACAAGTACATGAAAGCTGGGGGCGAAATGGGATTGCTGTCCGGTCCTTTTTCATACGAAGATGGCGGCATGCAAATGCCTTCAATGGTGGTGCATGCATCGGCGTTTATACAGGAGACGGCCAATAATCATTTGCCCGGATATATTGGGTTGACTGTTGGTGCTGCGGAACTGATCGTACATTTTGGAAATCAATTTTTAAAGGATACCTATGCCTCCAAGATGATGACAGGGCAGTGGGGCGGTACCATGTGCCTTACCGAGCCACAGGCAGGTAGTTCACTATCGGATATTGTGACATCGGCCGTTCCGGATGGTGACACCTATAAAATACACGGTCAAAAGATATTTATCTCCGGAGGGGATTATAAAGGGGCCGAAAATATTGTACACCTTGTTTTGGCACGTATCAAAGGAGCACCTGCGGGAACCAAGGGAATATCACTCTTTGTTGTACCCAAAAAGACGGCTTGTCAGATAATGGATATTTAGTGGATAATGATGTGACCACCGTGGCCGATTTTCAGAAAATGGGTCAGAAAGGATATTGTACCACACATCTCTTTTTTGGGGACAAGGAAAGTTGTACGGGCTGGTTGGTAGGGGAACCCAATCAAGGATTAAAATATATGTTTTTGATGATGAACGGGGCACGGATCGCAGTTGGTCGTGGTGCTGCGGCAATTGCCACGGGAGCTTACCATGCTTCTTTGGCCTATGCAAAGGAAAGGCCGCAGGGAAGGGAACTACAACGAACCGGAAAGAAAGATGCTTCCCAAGAACAGACGCTTATCATCAATCATCCGGATGTACGCAGAATGTTATTGTTGCAAAAAGTGATTACGGAAGGTGCTCTGAGCCTGGTGTTTTTGACTTCTCGGTATCAAGATTTATCCCAATCCTTACCGGATGCGGAAGGTAGGTCAAAATATAAAATGCTTTTGGAGATTTTGACTCCAGTTGTTAAGACCTACCCGTCTGAAATGGGTATCGTCTCGGTCAATAACGGAGTGCAAATATTGGGCGGTTATGGTTTTTGTTCCGACTATATATTGCAGCAATATTTGAGAGATATACGGATTTCGGCCATTTATGAGGGCACCACGGGCATACAGTCACAGGACCTTTTGGGACGGAAAATTACGATGGAAAATGGAAAGGCGTTGCAATTACTTTCAGAAGAAATTAAAAACTCCATCAAAGAAAGCATGTCACACGATGTACTGAAACCATTAGCGGAAAAATTAGGAGCTAAGCTGGAACTGACGCAAAAGGTAATTCAATCACTTATGGGGTATGCCATGAAAGGGGATTACCAACGCTTCTTAGCGGACGCCACGCCGTTTATGGAGTTTTTCAGCACTATCGTCATCGCTTGGCAATGGTTGGAAATCGGTAGGGAAGCACAGCAGGCCTTGGTTACAGGTTCCGGGAATTTTAGCACGGAATTCTATGAAAACAAGCTTCATGCGATGCAATTCTATTTTAGATACGAACTTCCAAAAACAAGCGGTCTTGCGGAGTTATTAATGGACAAACAGGCCTTAACATTGAAAACGGAGAAAGAAGTTTTTTAATAATAATTAAGGGCTAAAAGCCAAGAGCCAACCAGAGCCAACAACCAATAACTATAAAAATGAGTATAAAATCAAGATTCGACCTAACCGGAAAAGTGGCTATAGTTACAGGCTCTAGTAAAGGAATTGGACTTTCAATAGCTAGGGGACTTGCCGAAAATGGGGCCAAGGTGGTCATCAGTAGCAGAAAACAAGAGGCTGTGGATTCAGTAGCCCAGGAGTTTAAGGAAGCGGGATTGGAAGCAATCGGAATTGAATGTCATATTGGGGATGCCCAACAGCGCCAACAGTTGATCAACAAAACCATTGAAGAATATGGCCGTATTGATATTTTGGTAAATAATGCCGCCATAAACCCCTTCTATGGGCCTTTGGAAGCTGCAGATGAAGCCATTTTTGATAAAATTATGAACGTAAATGTAAAAGCTCCTTGGTTACTTTCAAACCTGGCGCAACCGCATATGAAAGCGAATGGAAGTGGTAGTATAATCAATATTTCATCGGTTGAAGGCATACATCCTGGGTTTCGGTTGGGATTATACAGTATGACGAAATCGGCCCTGATCATGTTGACAAAAAACCAGGCGAAAGAATGGGGAAGGTATGGAATACGGTCCAACGTGGTGTGCCCCGGTTTGATCAAGACAAAGTTTAGTGAAAGTCTTTGGTCGGATGAAAAATTGGTGGCGCAATATACTGGAGTAGTTCCCTTAAAACGCGTAGCGGACCCTGATGAAATGGCCGGTGTTGTCATGTTATTGGCGTCCGATGCCGGTTCTTACATGACGGGCGGGGTTTATACTGCGGATGGTGGATATTTAATTTCGGGCTAACAGGAAAGAATTATGAATTTTGAATACAGTAAAAAATCCCTAGTACTTCAAGAAAAACTGAAACTTTTTCTGAAAACGCATGTGCATCCTATAGAAAAAGAGGTGGAAGCCTTTCATAACAATCCCGATAATCTGTGGAAACGTTGGGCCGGATTGGAAGACTTAAAGCAAAAAGCCAAAGAAGCAGAACTTTGGAATTTATTTCTACCTGCGTCTTACGGAAAATTGAGTCCCGGATTGACCAATTTGGAATATGCTCCCTTGGCAGAGCTAATGGGTAGAATCATATGGTCCTCGGAAATCTTCAACTGTAGTGCGCCAGATACCGGAAATATGGAGGTGCTTGCCAAATACGGCTCCCCGGAACAGCAAGAGAAATGGTTGACACCCTTAATGGACGGGGAAATCCGTTCGGCTTTTTTAATGACCGAGCCCGAAGTCGCTTCTTCGGATGCCACGAATATTGAAACCTCAATAGTTGCCGACGGGGATGATTATATAATTAATGGCCGAAAATGGTGGTCTTCTGGAGCAATGGACCCCAATTGTAAGATTACCATTGTGATGGGCAAAACCGATTTTGATGCGCCGCGACATTTGCAACAAAGCATGATTCTAGTACCCATGGATACTCCCGGGCTAAAAATTGAAAGACACCTGAGCGTATTTGGATATACCGATTCACCCGAAGGTCATGCGGAAATCATTTTGGAAAACGTCCGTGTACCAAAAAGTAATCTGTTATTGGGCGAGGGAAGGGGGTTCGAAATTGCGCAAGGCCGTTTGGGTCCTGGGCGCATTCATCACTGTATGCGGTTAATTGGGATGGCGCAGCGTTCTTTGGAAATCATGTCCGAACGCACAGTGCAACGCAAACCTTTTGGCAGAACCTTGGATACGTATAGCAGCGTTCGTCAAGATATAGCGCTATCCGCATGTGAGATAGAACA
The DNA here is from genome assembly GCA_963848865.1 of uncultured Flavobacteriaceae bacterium. Taxonomy (GTDB): domain Bacteria; phylum Bacteroidota; class Bacteroidia; order Flavobacteriales; family Flavobacteriaceae; genus Maribacter. The sequence goes on from CAWKFV010000010.1 coordinate 56,422, forward strand.
GACACGTCTACTCGTGTTATCTGCGGCCGATAAAATGGATAAAGTAGGCAACAAGGAGGCGAAGGATTTAATTGCCATGATTAAAATTGTTACGCCCAATATGGCGTTGAAAGTGATTGATAGGGCCATTCAGATTCTAGGCGGCAAAGGCGTTGGAAATGACACCCCATTGGCACATTATTTTGCCGCTGCGCGCATGCTGCGCTTGGCAGATGGTCCGGATGAAGTGCATATGAGTCAATTGGGAAAAAGTACTATAAATAAGTATGTAAAGGATTCAGATGTCTAGCAAGCGAAAATTTGAAAACGGTGCGGGAAGGAGAGGAGCTTAATGCAAAATCCCTCAAGGATTTCATGCTGAAAAATTCACTTATTAATCACGAAAATTCGGAAATTATCCATAGAACAGTTCGCTAACGGTTATTCCAACCTAACCTACCTACTTCAAATCGAGAATAAAGATTATGTTTTACGCCGGCCTCCTTTTTCAGCTCCAAAACGGGGACATGACATGGGAAGGGAATATAAAGTCTTGAAGCATCTCAATCCAGTTTTTAAAAAGAGCCCTAAAGTGTTCGTTTTCAATGACGACCTAAAGATTATAGGAGCCCCTTTCTATATTATGGAGCGGGTAAGGGGTGAAATTCTCACGGCCAAATCTGCCCAAGAAAAACAAGTGACACCGAATGAATTTCAAACCATATCCGATACATGGTTGGATGCTCTTGTGGAGTTTCATAATATCGATTATAAGGCTGCAGGCCTTTCCGATTTCGGAAGACCGGAAGGTTATGTGGAACGGCAGGTGAGCAATTGGGGTAAGCAATATCTAGCCGCGGCAACCGAAGATGTTCCAGCAGCATCAAAGGTTATGAGATGGATGCAGGAAAATCAGCCAAAAGAATATGATTATACTATCATTCATAACGATTTTAAATACGATAATGTCGTTTTCAAGGATGATAATTGGAACGAGATTTCGGCCATTCTTGATTGGGAAATGTGCACTCTTGGCGACCCTTTGATGGATTTGGGCACATCCCTTGGATATTGGACAACGTCCAATGATCCAGAATTTATGAAACAGGGATTGCCCTCACCCACTTTAATGAAAGGTAATCCATCACGTACGGAAATAGTGCATCAATACGCATTAAAGAGCGGGAGGAACATTGATAACCTTACGTTCTATTTCGCTTACGGACTTTTTAAAATCGCCGTAATTGCGCAGCAAATTTATTTTAGGTTTACGAATGGTCATACTGATGATCCGAAATTTGCGAATTTGAATCAGGCTTCTGCATTATGTTGTAATACCGCTTGGCGGGCCATTCAGAAAAATAAAATTGATAATATATATTGATGTTAGTTTCTATCTCATAAAGTTAAAAAATGAATTTGGAAAACAAGGTAGTGGTTATTACTGGAGCTGGTAGCGGAATTGGAGCTGCTACAGCCAAACTTTTTGGAAAGCACAACGCCATTGTAATGGTTTCGGATATTAATCTGGAAAGTGCTGAATATGTCACTGAAGATATCAAAAAAGCCGGCGGCACGGCATTTTCTTTTGAAACCGATGTGACCCAATACGATCAAATAGAGAAACTACTGAACACCGTTGTGGATAAGCATGGAAGTTTGGATGTGATGATAAACAATGCTGGGATTGGAGGTAAAAATCAGGCGAAAACAGCAGAACACACCCATGAGGATTGGCACAATGTGATTGCCGTAAACCAGACAGGAGTTTTCTATTGCATGAAACTGGCGTTGCAGCGGATGCTAAAACAGCGTCACGGAAATATCGTAAATGTTGCTTCGTTGGCTGGGTTAAAAGCATCGGGAAATAACCTTTCCTATTCCGCAAGTAAGTTTGCGGTAGTGGGAATGACAAAATCCGCCGCATTGGAATATGGAAGAAAGAATATCCGTGTCAATGCTGTTTGTCCAGGCTTTACGCACTCTGCATTATTGGAACAATTACTTGCCGTTAGCCCGGATATGGGGGATAAACTGAAACGGTTTATTCCCATGGGCAGGTTTGGTGAAGCGGAGGAAATTGCCGAAGCCATTTGCTGGCTGGCATCGGAGAATTCCAAATTCATAACTGGCCAGACGATAACGTTGGATGGAGGAACCTCATTATAATAGCAGATTATGAAAACATTAACACTCACCAAAAAGGAACAGTACACCATAGTTCAACTTAACCGTGGAAAAGTGAACGCCATAAATCAGGAAATGGTGAACGAGCTGAGCGAAGTCTTCAAAAGTTTGGAGAATGATTCGGATGTCAAAGGTGTAATTCTAACCGGACAACCTCATTATTTTTCGGCGGGATTGGATTTGATTGAACTATATCAATATGACAAGAATCAAATACGGGAATTTTTCACGGCTTTTGCTTCGCTGTATTTGCAATTGGTACAGTTTAAAAAACCTTTTATTTCGGCGATAACCGGACACTCTCCGGCAGGTGGTTGTGTTTTGGCGGTTACCAGCGATAATCGCTATATGGCGGAGGGGGATTCGTACGTTATCGGGTTGAATGAAGTAGCCGTCAACATACAAATCAGTCAGAACCTAACGGAAATTTATGCCTTTTGGATGGGCGATGGTCTGGCACATCGGTATATTATGGAAGGAAAATTATTGAACGGACAAGAAGCATTGGCAGCCGGTCTTGTGGATGAACTCGCGCCTTTGGATAAGGTTTTGGAACGTGCTGAAAAACAGATGAAACATTACTTAATGGCAAATCAGGAGATTTTAATCAATACAAAGAAAAAACTACGAAAGCATTTATGGGACAAGCTTGACCTAGACGCGGAGAACGCATTGAAAGAAGCAACAATTTTATGGTGGAAACCAGAAATAAGGGAGAAGATGAAGGCCTACGTAGAAAGTTTCACGAATAAGAACAAAAATAAAATTTAAAATTATGAACAAACAACTCATATTTAAAAAAAGACCTGTTGGCGCCGCAGATGATGCTACATGGTCTTTGGAAACGAATACAATCCCAGAACCAGAAGAAGGTCAGGTATTGATAAAGAACCATTACATCTCGCTAGACCCTGCAATGCGCGGTTGGATGAACGAGGGAAAATCCTATATAGCCCCTGTAGAAATTGGTGCGGTGATGCGTGCAGGATCTGTGGGCGAAGTCATTAAAGTAAACAACAATTCAACGTTCAAAGTTGGGGATTTTGTTTCCGGTCATGGTGGCGTGCAGCAATATGTGGTAACCGATGGGAAGGGATATTACAAAGTGGATTCCAATTTGGCACCGTTGCCAACTTACATAGGGACCTTGGGAATGACTGGAATGACAGCCTATTTCGGAATTCTGGAAGTAGGTAAAATCAAGGAAGGGGATGTGGTAGTGGTATCAGGTGCCGCAGGTGCCGTAGGTAGTGTTGTGGGCCAAATAGCTAAAATAAAAGGCTGTAAGGCAATTGGAATTGCAGGAGGTAGCGATAAATGTAAATATGTAGTAGAGGAATTAGGCTTTGATGCTTGTATCGATTATAAAAATGAGGATATAAAAGAACGGCTAAAGCAAGAATGCCCAAAAGGCTTGGATGTATATTTTGATAATGTGGGTGGTGAAATTTTGGATGCTGCTTTGGGAAGATTGCGTATGAATGCACGGGTTGTCATTTGCGGAGCGATATCCCAATACAACAACAAACAGAATGTAAAAGGTCCCTCTAATTATCTTTCATTACTGGTCAATAGGGCTACGATGCAGGGTATGGTCGTATTCGATTGGGCAGACAGGTATGGTGAAGCCGGTCAGCAAATGGGCAAATGGATGGCTGAAGGAAAGTTGAAAACGCGCGAGGATGTATACGATGGAATAGAGAACTTTTTGGAAACCTACAACCGTTTATTCTCAGGTGACAAAATGGGGAAATTGGTATTGAAGGTCCTCGAAGATTGATTTTTGCTAAAGGCTAAAGGCTAAAGGCTAAAGGCTAAAGGCTAAAGGCTAAAGGCTAAAGGCAAACCAAACTCATGTAATAATAATTAGAAACTTGCAAAATAGAAACCATGAAAGCGGTACGATGTAAAAAATATGGTCCCCCGTCCGATTTAGTTATGGAAGATATCGATGGGCTAAAACCTGGTCCCAAAGAAGTTTTAGTGGCAGTAAAAGCTTGCGGATTAAATTTTCCGGATACATTGATTATTCAAGGGCTTTATCAATTTAAACCGGAACTGCCATTTACGCCTGGAAGCGATATTGCAGGTGTAGTAAAGGAAGTAGGAGCGGGGGGTTCCCATTTGAAAGTGGGAGATGAGGTTTTTGGTTTCGTAGCCCATGGTGGTCTCGCAGAGGAAGTGGTTGTACCTGGGAATGCCTGTTTTCCAAAACCTTCGCAAATGGACTTTCCCGTGGCGGCATCCTTCATGATGGCCTATGGGACTTCGTATCACGCTTTAAAAGATAGGGCAAAGTTAAAGGAAGGTGAGACGTTGTTAGTTTTGGGAGCATCCGGTGGCGTTGGGCTAGCGGCTGTTGAATTAGGAAAATTAATGGGAGCTAAGGTCATTGCTGCGGCTTCCACAGACGAAAAACTTTCACTCTGCAAGGAGTATGGCGCGGACGAGCTTTTAAACTATTCCAGTCAAGATTTAAAATCGACCTTGAAAGACCTAACGGATGGAAAAGGGGTTGACGTCATCTATGATCCCGTTGGAGGTACGTATTCGGAGTCAGCTTTTAGAGGAATTGCTTGGGACGGTCGGCATTTGGTCGTCGGTTTTGCTGCTGGCGATATCCCAAAGATTCCTCTGAATCTCCCTTTGTTGAAAGGTGCTTCCATAGTAGGAGTTTTCTGGGGTGGCTTCGCCATGAAATTTCCCAAAGAGAACATGACCAATACCAAAAACCTGATGCAATGGTATGTGGAAGGAAAACTGAAACCGCATATCCACAAAATTGTTCCTTTAAAAGAAACCGGTGCCGCTTTGGAGGAAATGATGGACAGAAAAGTAAAGGGCAAACTTGTAGTTCAGATTTAAATAAAATTCTATCAAGGCCTATTTGAAAATGCGATAGAGAATAAAAAATAAGTAGTTATAAAATTATATGACATGAGATTAAAAGATAAAATTGCAATAATTACAGGAGGTTCAAGGGGAATAGGAAAAGCTATTTCCGAGCTGTTCGCCAAAGAAGGAGCAACAGTAATAATAATGGATCTTTTGCCCCAAGGTAAAGATGTGGCTGAGGGGATAAATACGACTGGAGGAAAGGCAGAGTTCCATGAGGTTTCCGTTACGGATAAGCCAGCCGTAGAGACGCTTTTTGAGCAAGTGAATTCCAAATATGGTAAAATTGATATCCTAATAAATAATGCGGGAATAACCCGGGACCGCACTTTGGAAAAAATGAGTGAAGAGGAGTTCGATTCGGTTATCAATGTAAACCTGAAAGGCGTTTTTATCTGTACGCAAGCTGTTGCCCCATATATGAAGGCCAATAAATATGGCAGAATTGTAAGTGCAGCATCCAACGTAGGGTTGCGTGGTAATTTTGGTCAGACAAACTATTCGGCTACTAAGGCAGGAGTAATTGCCATGTCCAAAACGTGGACGATGGAACTTGGCAAATACGGAATTACTGCCAATGCAATAGCTCCCGGCTTCACGATGACCGATATGGTGGATAAAATCCCAGAAGAACATTTTGCTGCCATTAAGGCAAGTATACCGCTAAAAACCGTCGCGCAGCCTATAGACATTGCCTATGGATATTTGTATCTAGCTTCGGACGAAGCACGTTTTGTTTCAGGGACTTGTTTGACGATTGATGGGGGAACTTCACGATAAATTATAGGAAATGGACAAACTTATCTTTAAGGATTTAAGTGAATTTAGAACACACCAAGGTAAGGCGCTCCCAACGGGAGAGTGGCTTACCATCACGCAGGAAATGATAAATGATTTTGCCAAAGCTACTTTGGATTTTCAATGGATACATGTTAATGTTGAAAAGGCGACAGAGCACTCTCCTTTTAAGAAACCAGTGGCTCATGGTTTTATGTCCGTCTCGCTATTGGCTAAAATGTTAGGAGATTTGTTTGAAGTCAAATCCGTACAAATGGGCGTAAACTATGGTTTGAACAAAGTCAGATTTCCGAATCCGGTGCTGGTAGAAAGTAAATTACGATTGAAGGCAAAAGTTGCAGCTATTGAGGAATATGGAGATAACGGTTTGAAAATCACTTGGGAATGTTCGGTGGAAATTCAGGATGTTGATAAACCTGCGTGTGTGGCGGAGTTTATTAGTTTAATGTTTGAGTAGGTCTTCGTTAATAAATTGATTGACAATCCATTAAATGTCCCTTATTTCGTATATTCCAAGGTTACTCAAAAGAATCCTTACAAATGACCAGACTTTTCGATTTACTCGACTATCAGTTAAAAAATTATCCTCTAGAAGCTTCCATTAACGGAAGGGACAAGGATGGTAATTGGAAATCCTACAGCACTCAGGAAGTAATAAATATTTCCGAGAAGGCCGCATGTGGATTATTGAAAATGGGACTTGTGCCTGGTGATAAGGTAGCTTTGGTCTCCTACAAGAACAGACCTGAATGGGTGGTAATGGATTATGCGGTGCAAATGGCCGGTATGATCAGTATTCCTTTATACCCAACCATTAGTGTTTCCGAATATGAATATATTTTGAACGAGGTCGAAGTCAAGGCGGTCTTCTGCGGAGGATTGGACCTTTTTGATAAATTGTCCAAAACACAAAAAAGGGTCGATTCCCTTAAGCACATTTATGGATTTGATAAAATAGAGGGTAGGCCTTTTTGGGAAAGTATTTTTGATTCCGACGGAATGTCTGGTTTGGAAAGTATCCGGTCAAACATTAATGGTGAGGATTTGGCAACCATAATATACACTTCTGGCACTACAGGGAATCCCAAAGGGGTTATGTTGACCCATTCAAATATATTGCATGTGGTAAAGGCAACTTCCGATCTGCTAGTTGCTAGATCAGGCGAGAAAGTGCTAAGCTTTCTTCCGTTATGTCATATCTATGAAAGAGCGGTTTCTTTTTGTTATTGTTACAAGGGAGTCTCGGTATTTTTCTGTGGTACGGATAATTTAAGTGGGCCAGATGGTGATTTGGCAGCCGTAAGACCAGTTGTTTTTACAACCGTTCCAAGATTATTGGAAAAAATTTACGAAGCTATTTATAATAAGGGAATGGCACTCGAGGGAGTGAAACGGAGCTTGTTTTTTTGGGCTTTGAATCTAACAGATGACTATAAGTTAGATCATCAATTGTCCTATGTTGAAAGCATAAAATGGAAAATAGCGGATAAACTGATTTTTAGCAAATGGCGCGCAGCACTAGGAGGTAATGTAAGACAAGTAATTACTGGAGCGGCACCTTGTTCCGTAAAAATCTTGCGTGTTTTTTGTGCGGCAGGAATTCCTATTCGCGAGGCATATGGCCTAACAGAAACGTCTCCCACGTTGACTGGAAATACGTTGGAACCAAATGGAGCCATCATGGGAACAGTGGGTTATGCTATCGATGGAGTTGAATTATATATAGATGAGTCATCTGGAGATTACAAAGACGGAGAAGGAGAAATCCTTGCGCATGGTCCCAATGTAATGCTTGGTTATTATAAAAAGCCTGAAATCAATAGTCAGGTATTCAAAACTATAGATGGTAAAAAATGGTTTTGTACAGGGGACATAGGTAAATTAATAAAAGGTCCGGACGGAAAGGAATTTCTTAAAATCACGGATAGAAAGAAAGAGTTGTTAAAAACCTCAGGGGGCAAGTATGTTGCTCCTGCACCTATTGAAAGTCGTATAAAGGAAGATTTCTTGATAGAGCAGGTCATGGTTATTGGCGATAAACAAAAGTTTGTTTCTGCTTTGATTGTTCCATCAGAGGAAGCTTTAAAAAACTGGTGCCTTCATAAGAAAATGGACTGGACTACTTTGCAAGAAATGGTAAAACATGAAAAGGTAATTCGCAAATATCAAAAAATAATTGATAGTTATAATACGGAATTCGGGCATATTGAGCAGATTAAAAAGTTCAAACTAATTGCGACATCGTGGCTACCAATTCACGAAAATGGTTCTCCGGCAGAATTAACGCCAACCTTAAAGCTTAAAAGAAGGGTGGTAAGAGAGAAATACAGTGAAGAAATTGCTGCTATTTATTCCGACTAAGACTAATAAGGCACATTACTACTTAGGAACGTTAACTCCTGAATAGGAAAAATAAAAAAACCTCCAAACTCAAAAAGAATTTGAAGGCTTTTAGGTGACCGGGCTGGGGTCTGAAC
>CAWKFV010000011.1:0-124188 GCA_963848865.1 uncultured Flavobacteriaceae bacterium
TTTATTGGCAGGAGACAACGCGCAGAACGTTGGATGGTAAAAAAGAATTTTGCGGGGACGAATATTTCAGTCAACTTTTTTACGGGTCGAAAATTGTCCAAGGAAATTAAGGAGAACTATAAAAAGCCTTGGGATGATCCCGAGAGACGTTGGGCCATAATAAATGGTCCGGATCCAGGTTCATTGTATTCCAATAAGGGAAAAGGAGATAGCGAATTTGAAGCCTTATTAAATACGATGGCGCAAGGAATAAAGGAAACCGATAAACCAATTCTATTTTTCTATGCAAAAAAAGGCCTCATCAACCAAAAAGAAGCAGTCGGATATGCCCGAAAAAACTTTAAAAATTACACCGAAGTCTATTTAGGAAAAGGGAAGCACTTTTTGACCGAAAGTCATCCCAAAGCAATGAGTGAGGCCTTTAACCTTTGGTATAAAACACTGTAAAACTTATGAAAAAGATACTGCCGTTTATAGCCATCATAGCATCCGCCGCTTTTGCGGGAAATATGATCAATATTGGGCTAAGTTATTCTGTCCATTGGCAATCCTTGGAACCGATACAGTTTATGGAAACGTTCAAGGTAGACTTTCCACTTCTAGTGGGACCCACGGCAGCGACGCTAATGCCCGCTCTTTTGGCAACATTTTCACTTTTTATTATCCAGAAAAATAACAAGAAATCGCGACGGCTTTGGGGATATGCCGTTCTGGGTCTTTTACTTACCATTATTCAAACTGCGGTTTACCATTTACCGATGAACCTAGAATTTATGGAACTGAAGTTTAGTGCGACAGAGGCCACAAGTAAACTGAAGGGATGGGTATTTTTCCATTGGGTCCGGATCATAGTGGCCATAGCGGCTTCCGTTTTTACAATCCTGGGATTTAAAAAATCTTTTGAAAGTCATTAATATCGAATGTTTCTACTTTGAGCGGGACAAACAAAAAAGCGTATAGCAATGAAAGACAATTTAAACATACCATCAAAATACACAGAGATTATGAGGTGGTTCAAAAATCTATTCGAACTCTTATCTCAGAGGCCAATGCGCTGGAACTCTTGGAGCGTACAACCCATAACACTTCTGCCAATACCTATACGGTTTGGTTCAAATCGATTCAACTGAGAAAGAACGTCAAATTGATACGAATGGACCTGGACCTGGTTCCAAATATCAAAAACGATTGGACTTTAGCCTTTATGACCTTTACCTATAACATAAATTTCAATAACGTTAAAGATAGATTTAGCTTCTTTGTTTTAGAAAATAACTTGGTAAAGGCTTTTATAGTTAGAAAGGGGCGTACCTTTAAAAGAAGAGTTGAAGTTTGGATGTAGCTACATACTTTGATGATTAACTTTAAATAAAAACACATGAATCCGTTTTCAAAATCATATCAATCGGACTTAGAGGATGAACAGTTAATACAAATGATTCTAGCCGGCGATAAAATTGCCTTGAGCCAATTATTGAAGAACCATCAGGCCTTTATTTATAATGTTGCCTGGAAAATGACGGGCAATCCTACCGATGCAGAAGACTTGAGCCAAGAGGCGATGATCAAGATTATGGCGAACCTTTCAAAATTTAAGTTCAAAAGCACGTTCCGGACATGGGCCTACCGTATCGTCTTCAACCATTTTATCAACGACCGAAAAAAAGCGAAAAATGTCTTCGCCACTAACTTTGAGGAATTAGGGACGCGTTTAAACGGAACCCCAGATCATGAGATGGACTTTGGGGAAATGGAAGATAAAAAAGAATTGACGAGGGAAGTTCGACTAACATGTCTTTCCGGGATGCTTTTATGCCTTACCAAACAACAACGGCTCATTTATATTATGGGTGAAATCTTTGCTGCCGATCATACTATAGGCTCTGAAATAATGAATATCAGTAAGGCCAATTTCAGAATGAAATTAGGAAAGGCCAGAAAGGACCTGTACCATTTTATGACCAACCAATGTGGTCTTGTAGATAAGGCCAACCCCTGTCGATGCCACAAAAAGGTTAAGGCAGCAATCGACTATAAAATGGTTGACGCCAAGGATCTTCTCCATAATAAAAAAGACTATGCAACCTTCCAATCTTACTTGGGCGATGATGCCGATTATTTAACCGATGAAGCCGATGTAAAGATTGCCGAACTACATCAAAACTTATCCTTTAAAAAGGACTTCGATAAAAAAACCTTTATCGAGGATATCCTTGAGGATGTGAACTGGAAATCAAGGTTAAACCTAAACTAACGAATACCTGCATTTTTGATTTGAAGCCGGACAAAAGTTGTTCGGCTTTTTTGTTGAAAGGCTTTACACATTTAATACTTCTTTGTCTAACCAACGTTAACGGAGAACTAATTAACAGCGAAATCATAAATGAAGCAATCAAAAAAAACGGTTTTAATTACCGGGGGAGGTTCCGGTATCGGACTTGCCTTGGCAAAAAAATTCATGGAAAATGAGAATACGGTCATAATTACCGGGAGAAATTTATCCAAGTTGATAAAAGTGCAGGCGGAATATCCTAAAATACAGATTATTCAGAGTGATGTCACCATTGAAAAAGATGTCGAAGCATTAGCCAGCCAAATAGAAAAAGACTTTGGAGGTATTGATATATTGTTCAATAATGCCGGAATAATGAACCTTTTGGATGCAGGAAATGAAAACAACGATTTGGAGATACAAATGAATGAAATCGAAATCAACTTCAATTCCCCAATTCGCGTTCTACACTACTTTTTGCCACAATTAAAAAAGAGCAAGAATGCAGTACTTGTAAATACTTCTTCAGGTTTAGCCTATGTCCCTTTTTCGCAAGCACCTGTATATTCGGGCACTAAAGCTGCGGTTCACTTTTGGACCAAATCGATTAGACCACAATTGGCATTACACAAAATAAAGGTCGTCGAACTCTTACCGCCAGTTGTCGCTACCAAATTGGCGGAAGATGCGGATCTCACCAACGATAACTTGAAACCGATGCCGACCGAAAAATTGGCCGAACTATTTTGGAAAGACTTTTCCAACGGCAAGGAAGAAATCACACCAGGAATATCGAGCCAGCTTAAACTAATGAGCCGCTTGGCACCGAAATTTATCTTCAAACAACTTAATAAGGATGTTATACCTAAAAAGTAGGTAAAAATGATTAAAACCAGAAGACCGAGCGCGGTAAATATAATCGCCATTTTAACAGCCTTGACCATCACAAGAGTAATGGCTTTGACTTTTTTGCCAACATTGAAAATATTCGGCGGTACAAGTCCTGATGAATGGCTTGCGCCTTGGGTAACCGACGGTATTTTAGGATTGCTTTTACCTGTTGTCATCTATTTTATTTTAAAGGGGAAAGGCTTAAAAATCTGGGCACTTCTAATTGTTTATAGTGCGTTAGGCGCTTTTGACTATGCTACAGGTTTAGTTACTCAATGGCTACATCCATTACCAGTTGAAACAGCCAGTACATCGGTAGTATTTATTTCACTATGGACAACTTTGCTATTTCAAGTTGTAGTAATCATTTTATTCTTTAGAAGCGATATCATCAATCATTTTTACAAATCCGATTAAAAAAGTAAATAGACGATTTCATAAAAACCATAAGTACTGATGTAATTTGAAACAAATACGACTTCAACGTATCCTTTTGATTGCCCTTGCAATGACCTTCATTGGAGGGCTACAATCCCTGTACGACTTAGCGACCTTAAACAGCATTTTCAGTTTGGGACCATCGGAACTGTTTGAATTTAAGTCGATTCTATTGTTCAATATGGCATCTGCATTCGCAGGTGGATTGATTGCTGCCTTGACGTTGAATTTCATCGATATAAAATTCCGCACAAAGCCCTATTATGTTGGGTTGGTCATCATCTTCACTGTATTTATGTCCGTATGGGCCATTAGAAACGTGGTCGAAAGTTTATTGTTAATGCGATTGGGAGAACCTTTTCGTTTTTCATTTGACGGCATGGATATCCGAAATATTGTCTTCTGGATGCTTATTGTGGTGCTGGCCTATTTTTTTCTGGAAATGAACAACAAATTCGGGCCCGGGAAGTTGAAAAACATCTTTTTGGGCAAGTTCAACACGCCTGTTAAGGAGAATCGGATTTTTATGTTTCTGGATTTAAAATCATCGACCACCATTGCCGAACGTATGGATGGTATAAAATACCACCTGTTTCTTAAGGAACTGTTTTCGGATGTAACGGCACCGATATTACGTAACCAAGGGGAAATCTATCAGTACGTAGGGGATGAGATAGTTCTTACCTGGGACCTGACAAAAGCCGAAAACTTAAAAAATTATATTCGTTGCTTTTTTGATATTGAGCAATTGCTGATAAAGGAAAGAAACAAGTACCAAAGCCGATTTGAAGTGGAACCAAAGTTTAAGGCAGGAGCCCACCATGGTACGGTAATAGCAGGAGAGGTAGGGGTTATCAAAAGGGACATTACCTACTCGGGAGACATACTAAATACCACTGCCAGGATACAGGGCATGTGCAATGAATTACAGAGTACTTTTTTGATTTCCGATGAACTGTACCGATTGAATCCTAAGCCAGAATCGGCTTGGACATTTGAAAAAAAAGGGGAAATCCCTTTAAAGGGTAAAAAGGAAACTATGGAGTTGCTGAGCATCTCGGTTAAGTAAAGGTTATGTTAATCCTAAGTAATGGCTTTAGGTCTTACATCTCGCGATACATGTTGTCTAATCCATGTAGTTACCCAACATTTTTTATTAATTAAAAATCAAAACATTATGACAAAAAAGGAAATCGTTAAACAGCTCAAACAGATTATTGCCCAGGAGAAAAAAGACAGGAAAGAAAAGAAGGCGATGAAGATGGAATCAAAGGAAGAAAACGAATAGTTTATTCAAACATTTAGACAACACAGACGGATGCCTATTAAAATAGCATCCGTTTTTACATGTTTTAAGAAAATCTACATATATAGGTTCCACTATGAATAATTTAGTCTTTAAAGCGGAGCAAATTGCAACCGACATATTATTGAACCAGCTTCCACCTTATTTTACCTATCATAATCTTACGCATACTATTCTAGTGGTGGAAGGGGCCAAAACTTTTGGAAAGGCCGAGAACTTTACAGAAGAAGAAATGGAAGTACTTCTGATTGCCGCTTGGTTTCATGATACAGGATTGGCCTATACCAAGAAAGAACATGAAGAAAAAAGCGTTATAATAGCAACTGAATTTCTTGAAGGGGAAGGTGCTGCAAAAAAGCTTATTTCTAATGTTTCTGAATGTATTCGTGCTACCAAACTTGGTATGGTTCCATTGGATAGCATGCAAAAGGTAATTAAAGATGCGGATATGTTTCATCTATCACAGGAAGATTATGAAGACTTTGCCAAAAAACTTCGGGTGGAGTGGGCACTGGTATACCTTAAAAGTTATTCCAATCTGGAATGGCATCGCCTTAACCTCAATTTCCTATCCTCCCTCGAATTTTACACAGAATATGCGAAGGATCTTTTAGGAGAGAAAAAGGAAAAAATCATCAAAAAGATCCGAAAAAAGATTAAGACAATAGATAGGGACATCGACACAAAATTAATTTCCGACCTTGGAATAACTACTGAAGAACTAAAAGCATTAAAGAAAAAACTGAAGAATGTGGGGGCTCGACCGGAAAAAGGAATTGAAACCATGTTTCGATTAACTTCCAAGAACCACATAGACATTAGCGGAATGGCCGATAGTAAGGCGAACATTATGATTTCCATCAATACGATTATTATTTCGGTCCTTTTAGGGTCATTGATGCAAAAGCTGGACAATAATTCCCATTTGATTCCGCCTACAATCATTTTGCTAATTGTTACCTTATCCTCTATAGTATATTCTGTGCTGTCCCTTCGCCCGAACATTACTTCAGGAAAATTTACAAGGGAGGACATTGAGAACCAAAAAACCAATCTGCTTTTCTTTGGTAATTTTCATAAAATGAAACGGGAGGACTATCATTGGGGAATGAACCGCCTTATGGAAAATGCTTCTTTTTTATATTCCAATCTCATTGACGACATCTTTTTTTTGGGGATAGTTCTAGCTAAAAAATATAATTACCTGAGAATTGCCTATAATATTTTTATGTATGGTATTATCAGCGCAGTCATAGCATTTGTTATAGCGATTCTATTATTTGAAACTTCTTCTTTGGATGCTTGATTAAAATGGAAAGATTGTGACAAATTTTTAAAAGGTCTATGAAAAGGAAAATTTGTTTGATATCGAAAAGATAGGCATAAAGAATTTGGTTTCCTCAGTTACATATTAAAAGGAAAATGCTCTAGGATTAGAAATAGTTAAATTTTCGAAATTAAAAATGAATCGTTTTGAATCGTTTTGGAATTCGTTTAGTATTTTTAAGGTGCGAAAGCAGCAAAACGCTGAGGCACATGTTCTTACACGTGTCCGATTTTAGAAAAAATATTGTAATAAGCTGATTTACAAATGAGTGTGGCTAACGGTTCTAACTCTGCCACCCCAATGAATTAAAAATAAAAACCTGATAATCAGGTTTTTTTAATTGTCCAAATCACACCAAATTAGGATGCCGGAGGACCCATTAGGTTACCCATAATATGTTTTGCTGAACTCCCGTCTTTATATCATTTATTAATCCAAGTCCTAGAGGAACCAACCCGACCAAGGGTTTTGTTTTTTGAATCTTACGAGCTTTTAAGCTTCAAGATGAGTCTACTTCTCAAAAGCTTCTAGTAAATCCAAATTAAGAACTTTACTACTACTAATTTTGTTCGACGGGGATAAAGGCTTGAAATCTAGTTAAGAGAAAATTAGCAGGTATCACTTAATTAGGGGAAGACCCGTATACCTAAATTTACTTACCGATTCGTAATAATATTTTTAAAGCCTAACCTAATCAATTTCCAAATTCCTTTTTTGATTATTATTTCTTCAATATTTTGACACTTTTAATTGATAATTGTTTGCATAAATGAAAAATCTTTAGTTATATTTATAAATGTAAATAATACACTTAAATTAAGTTTTGAGGTGAAATGTTCCCCAATGTGTCAATACTATATCGGTTAAACAAAAGCATTTGTACGATCAGCTAAACATGTTACGTTATGCCAAGACAATTTGATGAATTTCGTACGGACCTAAAACCTTACGGGCTTACCTGCGAATTGTGGCAGCCAAAAAGAATGAATAGGCCCGAGCGTCATAATGAACTTGAAATAAATTTTTTGCCAGAATGTTCAATTACCTACCTCATAAACAATCAAAGGGTTGAAGTTAAAATGGGTTCGATGATTGCTTTCTGGGGTTTGGTGCCGCATCAGATTCTAGATTTTAAAAAAAGTTGTCCTTACTATGTCTTAACAATACCTTTTTCTGTTTTGAAAGAGTGGGAATTACCGAAACCTTTTTTAGATACCCTATTTAGGGGTAAAATTCTAACAGTTTCCAAATTTGATGACTTGGGATTCGAAAAAAAGAGGTTTGAAAAATGGTCAAGTGAACTTAAACAGAATGAATCAGAGTTATATTCGGCCAGTCTACTCGAAATTTGTGCTTATCTAAAGCGGTTTTCCTTTAATTCTTTATCTGCCAAATCCAATTCAAATAAAATTTCCCTTCCTCCTATGAATCTTGTGGAAAGGATGGCAATGTTTATTGCTAGGAATTTTACGCAACCAATCAAAGCCAGTGATGTTGCCAAAGAAGTTGGTCTTCATCCGGATTATGCGAATTCAATTTTTAAGAAGGTCTTTTCTAGTACGATTTCAAACTACATTATTTGTCAGAGAGTGGCTTATGCCGAAGGTAAATTAACAATTTCTAACGAAAGTATTACCTCATTGGCTTATCAATCTGGCTTCAATTCCATAAGCAGGTTCAATGCGGCCTTCAAGAAAAAAAACAAACTGACACCTAGGGAATATCGTAAAAAAAAATTATCAACCTCTTACCGCTTAGAATAAACAGGCTAGTCATTTTTACAATCCACAAAAGGAAAATTACTAGTATAAAAATACGGCTGTGAATTTAAAATTCACAACCGTATTTTTAAGCAAATAATTCAAACTAACTACTTTTGTATTTCTTATTCCACATCCCAAAATACCCTAGACACTAAATTATCTCCTCCTATAGCGGCTACCGCAGCGGTATAACTATCCGAGTTGGCGGAACCTTCTCTATCCGAATATGTAATTCTGTGTACAAAACCATCTCCACCATTGGCGAGTAGATTATCGTTAAAATCATTGCGTTCTAAATCACGAAATCCACTTCTTCTAACATTTGCAAATACCTCCGTTCCATTCCTGAAATTCACCACCCAGTACTGCGTATTTATCAGTTCCAGCGCGTTGGCTGCGCTGTAAGCTACTTCTGGTTCGGCCAAATAAGCATCTACTTCTGCAGTGGGTATGGGTGTAGTATTTGGATATAGTGAATAAATATCCATATTAGCCCTAATACCTGGCTCATGGTATGCCTAAGGGTCTCTTAATATCTACCCACGAAATGCAGCTTCTGCAAACATCTAGATGGCTTTCCCAAGAGTTGAAATACCGCATGTTATAGACCTAAATATTTATAAAATGACATTTTTATTGGATTAATAATATCAAATCAATACATTAGTAGTTGTATAAGTGTGAAATATACAATTAATAATGGTTGATAGCTGATTGCGTATTTCACTAAATGTTTCAGTTTTAAATAACTACCAGGGCTCAATGAAAACAGCGAACAGTTCAATATTGGAAGAAATGTTCTTAAGGCATTATCAAGAGTGGTGCTTGGTTTCTTTTAGTTATGTTCGTGATTTAGATGATGCGAAAGATGTTGTTCAAAACATTGTTATAAAACTTTTAGAGAAAGATGATTGGGAGTCCATACGAGACCTCAAGAACTATATTGGCATTGCCATACGCAATGAAAGTCTAAAAAAAATTAAACTACATCAGAGGACTTACACAATCAGAAATCAGGTTGCGGAGGTACCATCTTATGAAAAGGAATTAATTCAGGATGAGATATCTGAAACCATTTTTAAGCAATTGGACTCACTTCCAGAAAGAAATAGGATGGTTTTCAAATTGTGTGTTTTGGATGGTGTTAAGTATGAAAATGCTGCCGATAGCTTAGGTATTACGGTAAATACCGTGAAATATCATTTAAAGAAATCCTTTAAAATACTTCGATTAAACCTAAGGGATATTCATTTTTAGCTATTCTAAAATGCGTTATTAGTAAAAAAAACACCTATTTTTTTAATTATTCACTACCCGATTTCTTCTTTTTAGAGTCTTACTATTGAGGCAGTACATTTTTACCTCCTAAAAACATAGAGATTGATAGCAGAAATTATTATAAAAAAATTGACTAGCCATTTAAATAAAGAAGAGGAAATCTTATTTAAAAAGTGGTTATCAAAAAATGATGAAAATTTCTTGACTTATCAGAGGTTGAAGAAATTACAAAAAGAAAATTTACCTCTCCCCGATATAAGTAATATAGACTCCAGTGCCTCTTGGCGACATATTATGAATATTCAGAAAAAACGTAAACCAAAGGCTCCTATTCTTAATATAGGTCTGCTCAAATATGCGGCTATTTTCATAGGTATTATTGGGTGCTTCCTATTCTACCTGTATTCTAATGAGGACCAGATTAATCAAATACAGCTGGATCCAAATGCCATTATTTTGGAACTGGACAATGGTGAAACTCAAATCTTGTCTCAAGAAGGAACTTCTGCTATCGTTGACCTAGATGGTAATTTGTTGGGGAGAAAGGTGGATGGGTTGATGGATTACTCCCAGAATGAAATTGATGCAAATCAGTTTGAAGTAGTCAGGTATAATACTATTCGCGTTCCAAATGGTAAGACATTTAAGATTGTTCTTTCTGACGGAACAGCGGTTAATTTGAACGCAGGTTCTTCATTGAAGTATCCAGTTAAATTTATTGATGGTCAACATAGGCAAGTAACCCTTACGGGAGAGGCTTTTTTTGATGTACAAAAAAACGAGAAAAGCCCTTTCATAGTTACCACTGGAACTATGGACGTAAGAGTGTTAGGTACAAAATTTAACCTTACATCCTATCCAGAAGACTTACATCAGAGTACGGTGCTGGTTGAAGGTTCCGTACGTCTCTATGAAACAGGTAGCAAGTATGACAACGATAATTCTACATTGCTTTCCCCAGGATTTAAGGCGGATTGGGATAATTCTGATAAAAAAATGATCATCAATAAAGTGAATACGGATATATATACCGGATGGATTGAAGGTAAGTTGGTAATGAAAAAAATGAATTTTTCGAACATAATACAACGGTTGCAACGACACTATGATGTGAGCATTACAAATGAATATAAAGAATTGAACGATAGAATTTTTACGGCCACATTTGAAAAGGAATCAATCGAAGAAGTGTTGGAGACCTTTAAAATCGAAACACCATTTGATTACCAAATTTCTGGACCTAATATCAAGATAATTAAATAAATCACAACTAAAACTAAAAGCCTATGGTGAAATAACGAATGATTAACAACTCACTCACTCCATAAGAACATACTCAATTCTTATGTGAAAGAAACTATTTTGAAACAAACTTAAGCAACTTAATGATATGAAAAATAACAAACCTATTGGCCTTAAAGGGTCAAATGCATTTAAGATTGGTCTAAGAACCAAACTATGCACGCTTTTCTTCATCGCTACTTTTATTTCAATTCAAGCAAGCTCCTTTTCTCAAAAGAGCAAAATGTCGCTTGATTTGGAGAATGTTTCCACCCTTAAGGTGATGGAGGAAATTGAAGAAGCCACAGACTTTAAATTTCTTTACGATGTTGAAAAAGTGGATACCTCTAGAAGAGTATCTATCAAAGTAAAGAATATTCCGTTGGAAGACATTATTAAAACACTGTTCAATGGTACTAACATTGATTTTGTTTTTAATAAAAATCAAATTGTTCTTAAACCCAGGGTTAAAAAAACCACTAATGAGCCGATAAAGAGTCTTAAAGAAGACTTAGAGGAAGCACAGCAAAGTGTTTCAGGTACGGTAACCGATGTCAATGGACAACCCATCCCAGGAGCGTCTGTTGTGGAAAAAGGGACTTCTAACGGCGTTGCAACAGACTTTGATGGTGAATATTCCATTACGCTAACACAACCCAATGCCGTTTTAGTTTTTAGCTCTATTGGTTTTGCTAGAAAAGAATTATCAGCTGGCCAATCCAGTGTTTTGGATGTCACCATGGAAGAGGATTTGCAAAGCTTGGACGAAGTGGTCGTAACTGGTCTAGGTATTAAAAGGGATGCTAAAAAATTAGGATATGCCGTGACCTCAGTAGATACGGAGGAGCTTACCAAAACCAGAACGGTAAACGCTATGGAGTCTTTGCAAGGTAAAGTTGCAGGCTTAAACATCAGCCCTCCATCTGCAGGAGCTGGTGCCAGTGTTCAAATTCGTTTGCGTGGTCAATCTGCATTTGCAGGTGCAAGCAATTCACCACTATTCGTAATCAACGGTCTTCCCATAGATCAAGGTGCTAGAGGGGCCAATGGGCGTGATAATCAACGAGATCTTGGGGATAACCTACAGAACCTAAATCCAGACGATATCGAAAGTATGACCGTACTTAAGGGTGCTACTGCTGCGGCTATTTATGGTGCCAGGGCAGCTAATGGAGCAGTAATCATCACTACAAAAACAGGTAGCTTAAACCAAGGTATTGGCGTTGATTTTACATCAAGTATTACTACCTCACATGCGTTGAATTTTTTGGATGGAATACGACAAACCGAGTATGGGCAAGGAACGGGTGGAACCCGGCCACAGACACAGGGAGAGGCCCAGGGTACAGGGCAGTTTAGTTTTGGCGAAAGATTTGATGGAGCACCAACTGTTAACTTTGATGGTGTGTCTAGACCATATTCGCCTTACCCATATCAACTGTATGATTTTTTAAGAACGGGAACAAATCTAACCAATACCATTGGGTTTTCTGGAGGTAATGAGAAAGGAAGTTTCCGTGCTTCATTTGCGAATACTTCAGCTGAGGGAATTCAACCGTCAAATGAATATAAGAAACGTATATTTAACGTAGGTATAAACTATAACGTAACAGAAAAGTTGAATATGCTTTTAAACGTTAACTATACCAACGAGGAGAATATAAATCCACCACAGATTGGTACACAAGGTCCCGGGGCCGTAGGTTTTTTCAATAGATTGGCTATCTCTACTCCTGTAGAGGCTTATGAGCAAAGTGCCATTGATCCTGTTACGGGAGCGGAACTTCGTACTAATGGATTTTTAGGAACAATAAACAATCCTTATTACCAATTACAAAAAAATCAATTTTTTAATGATAATAGAAACCGTTTGTTGGGTACAGCTACTTTGAGGTATCAATTTACAGATTGGCTCTATCTTCAAGGACGGTATAATTATGACTATGCTACCAATTTTACGGAGTGGAATGAGCTTAATGGAGCTGGAGCTACAACTACTTTAGAAGGCGATACAGGGTTTTATAGAGGTCGATATGATATTCAGCAGACCCAAACCCGTGATGTAAATGCTGATTTCTTATTAGGTGCAAATAAGGAATTTGGAAAATTCTCAGTTGACGCCAGTTTTGGAGGTAATACCTGGCGTTCACAATTTCAAAGAAATGCGCAATATTCAAGACTTTTTGTTGTGCCTGATTTATACTCTATTACCAATGGTACAAGTTTTGAAACCGATCAAGCCGGTTTTCAACCCTACCAGTTTAGTACGTTCAGAATCAATTCACTTTATGGATTGGCTGAATTTGGATACGATAATTTATTGTATCTAAATTTTACGGGAAGACAGGATTGGTTCTCTGTACTTAATCCTGAAAATAATAGTGTATTCTATCCTTCAGTATCCGGTAGTTTCATTTTCTCAGAATTATTTAAAGAACGCAATTGGTTAGATTACGGTAAACTAAGAGGTTCTTGGGCCGAAGTAGGTAGTGCAAACGGTGTTGGTACTTACGAAGGTATTTTAAACTATACCTTGAATCCGCCTTTTAATGGTCAGACAACTGCCGGTGTTGCAGGTAACTTTGCTCCAAATCCATTCTTACAACCATTTACGGTAACGGAGAAAGAAATTGGTTTGGAAATGCGAATGTTTAATAGCCGATTACGTCTAGATGTAGCGGCATTTGATAAAGTTACCACCGACCAAGTGTTGGATGTAACCCTATCCAACGCATCTGGTTATGATAATTCAAAGCAAAACTTGGGATCTTTGAGGAATAGAGGATTGGAAACTTTGGTAGAAGTGGTACCAATACAAACCGATGATTTCAGGTGGTCAAGTACTTGGAACAACGCATATCTTTCTACGGAAGTATTGGATGTTGGGAATGATAGTGGTACACTTTTATTGATTTTCTTTAACGGAACCGGAAACGAATTTCTTGGGGAGTTAAGATATACAGAAGGATTGCCAATGAACCAATTATATACCAGAACCTATAGGAGAAATGACAGTGGTCAGATTCTGGTTAACGATGATGGTAGATTATTAGCTACAAATGGTGATACGCCCGGAGCTGAAAATACAAATGGATTTTTACCGGTAGGGAGCTCCATACCAAAACACGTTGGAGGTTGGAACAATAATTTTTCATATAAAAATTTGAATTTCAGTTTCTTGATTGATTATAGGTTTGGTGGCACTATGTTATCATCCACTCATTTGAACATGACAAGACAAGGACATTCCCAGTTTTCCCTTGAAGGCCGTAGAGAGGGAGAAAACGGTGTAATTGTACCTAATAGTGTATATGAAAGTAATGGGCAGCCAAATACCACTGCGGTTAGTAACTTACAATCATTTTATGCAGATTATCGTAACCTTCAAATTGGAGATCCATTTACTTTTAAATCTGATTTCGTCAAGTTGAGAAGTATTTCATTATCCTATGACCTGACGGATATTGTTAGCAATATGGCAGATATGAAGTTTATAAAGGGATTGACTATTGCTGCTTCTTGTAGAAATGTTGCTATTCTTTATAAGGATATTCCAGGACTTGATCCTGAAGCTATTCAGTCCTCGGGTGATTTTAGGGCCGGTTATGAAAATTCAGCGCTGCCTACCACCCGTAATTTTAATTTTAGTCTTAATGTTAAATTCTAGAACCATGAAAACGATACAATATATATTATCCATAGTTTTAGTCTGCCTTATTTTTCAAGGGTGCGACGATGAGTTTGTGGAAGTGAACACTAATCCCTACGCGGTTAATGAAGTAGACGCGGCACTTTTATTTGCCGGAGCACAAAGAAGCCATTTAGGAACTTGGGCAGCAGAACATACAATTGTACAGCACTTCGTAAATCCATACAATCAAGGAGCAACCCTTGGCTTTAATTTTAACGAGGATATTGATGGGGTAAACAATCCCAAATGGAATGATTCCTACCCATCTGTAATACGAAACTTGGTGCAGGCTACCAATCTGCTCGGAGAAGATACAGACCGTGTCAACTTATTGAGTATGATCCGTATTTGGAAGGCCCAAGTATTTATGGGGTTGGTAGATAATTATGCAGATGTACCTTATTTTGAAGCAGGTAAAGCCGTTAGTGATATCATTTATTTTCCGGCATATACTGATGATGAAGCAATTTATGAAGATCTATACAATGAAATTACCGGTGGTTTGGCAGGATTGAATCCAAGTGGCGAATTCGTTTCTGATGATCTTTTCTATGGAAGCAACGCTGAATTGCCAACAAGTTCGGCAACGGCACAAGTAGCAAAATGGAGAAAGCTTGGAAACTCTTTATTGTTGAGATTAGGAATGCGCTATTCAAAAGTAGACCCCAGTAGAGCTGCATCTATAGTTTCTGAAGCTTTTGCAGGTGGCGTAATGACATCAAACGATGACAATGCATATGTCAAATATGATGGGAACGTTTATACTTGGGGAGATAATAATCAGCTCCGAAATTTCTCGTTCTTCAATTATGCTGCCGAACCATTGGTAAATCAATTAAAGGAAACCAATGATCCAAGGGGTAAGTATATGATTGCCACATTTGAAGATCCAGGGGCAGTTGCCAATGAAACAAATCCAAATACGGATTTGGATGATCAATTTGGCGTTCCAATTGGAGTTTCCGATTTACAATTATCGGACACATCCCTTGGGTACAGAGGGCCAAAAGGAACAGGTCTTGACTACAGTCAGATTAACGTTTTCGCAGCAGCATCCCCTGCGGCACCAGCATTTTATGTTACCTATGGGCAAACATCCTTGTTACTGGCAGAAGCTGCCTTTAGAGGTTGGGTCTCTGGGGATGCCCAAGCTTATTATGAAGAAGGTATCAGAGCCAATATGGATATTTATTCGTTATATCCCAATACGGAACCCATACCAACATCAGAAGTAGATACTTATTTGGCCGAGCCTGAAGTTGCCTATGATGCTTCAAATGCTTTGGAACTTATAAATACTCAATATTGGTTGGCCAATTACCGTAATGGAACCGAAGCATTCGCGAATGTTAGAAGAAGTGGATTCCCTGATTTAGAGCGTAATGATTTTAATGATAATTTACTTGCGAACGGTGGAGATGGTTTTGTGCATAGAATGACGTACCCTGATAGGGAAGGTTCTGCCAACTCAGATAGTTATACTGCAGCGGTCTCTGCTATTGGTGGGGATAATCTGGTTTCCAGGGTATTCTGGGATGTGGAATAAAAGAGTTAATTTAAGGGGATAACTAATTATTTAAAACTTGAATTCCCGAACTAAACTATAATGGAAAGTACGCTGCAAAAGCTGATATCTAAATTTAAGAAAGAGGAAGAAACCTTCTTGGCCCTTAGAAATAGGGAACTGGAAAATCCCAGAACCACGGACCAAAGAAGGAGCTTCCTTAAAAAAACTGCCTTAGGAGGCATCGCCATGACCGGTATGATGGGTCTTGGTATTGAGGATACCGTAGCACAAACAACTTCCAAGGTGAGTAGAATGTCTGCCCCTTCGGATTTGAAAATTACGGATATGCGATATGCCTTGACCAATGTCATGGGCGGTACGGCCATTATCAAAATCGAGACCAATCAAGGTATATATGGTCTTGGGGAGGTAAGGGACGCCGCGGATGTTCGCTATGCACTGTTTCTAAAAAGCCGGATTTTAGGTGAAAATCCGTGTAACGTAGAAAGGATATTTAAGAGTATCAAGCAGTTTGGTGGTCCTGCAAGACAGGCAGGTGGTGTGTGTGCTGTGGAAATGGCATTATGGGATATTTGTGGCAAGGCATACGATGTTCCAGCTTGGCAATTGCTAGGAGGTAGATATAGGGATAAGGTCAGACTTTATGCCGATACGCCGGAAGCGTCTTCTCCAGAAGAACAAAAAAGATTAATTGACTTCAGGGTAAATGAACAAGGTTATACGTGGTTAAAGATGGATGTTTCCATTGGGGAGCTGCGTGGCAAACCGGGCACTGTTGTTAATGGCAAATTCTGGGAAAATGATAATGGTGTTTTGGCTCAGTGGGGTGATCGAAGGAATGTGATGTCCTACGGAAATACGATGCATCCCTTCACGCAGATCCAGATTACCGAAAAGGGTCTGGAAGTGTTGCAACAGGTAGTAGAGGATGTACGTAATATGGTAGGCTATGAGATTCCAATTTCCACGGACCATTATGGACATTTCGATCTGAACAATGGAATTAGATTGGCTAAGGCCTTGGATAAATATAGATTGGCATGGTTTGAGGATATGGTACCTTGGCAGTACAATGAACAATGGCGAACCATAACCGATGCCATCGAAACCCCAACCACAACTGGAGAGGACATTTATTTATTAAAGGACTTTTTGCCGCTTATCCATAATAGAGCCGTGGATATTATCCATCCTGATTTGGCATCTTCTGGAGGACTATTGGAGACCAAGAGAATTGCTGATTATGCAGAGGAGTATGGGATAGCTATGGCTATGCATCAGGCCGGTACACCAGTTTCGTTTATGGCCAATGTGCATTGCGCTGCCGCTACCCAAAACTTTTTGGCTTTGGAGCACCACTCAGTAGATGTGCCTTGGTGGGAAAGTTTGGTAAAAACGGTAGGAGGCTTCAAAATGATTGACAAAGGTTTTGCAACGGTACCGCTGACAGCGCCAGGTCTGGGTATCGAGTTGGATGAAGAAGTGGTCAGAGCGCATTTGCATCCTTCGGATAAGACTTTTTTTAAATCAACTGAGGAATGGAACGAGCTTAGATCACATGATAGAACTTATAGTTAAGGAAGTTTTCAGAATACACAAAAGTATAAAAAATGAATATTGACCTGTGTATTTGGAAATAAGATTTTTTGTTAGTTTGAGTTAGTTTGAGTTAGGCTTGTGAACTTCCTTAATATCGAGGAAGTTCCTTGCCTTACTTAGTATTATTGGCTAATTTTTAGAAAATTGTAACTAACAAAGACTTAATAGAATCAGAAATGAAAAATTTAAGGATAGTAATTGCCCTAATCTGCTTGATTTTTGGGTATAGAGGTATCTCCCAAGGAGTACAGGGGTCTGCCGAGTACATCAAGGACCTGACTTCAAATTGGACAGGGGAACGTTTTGAGGATGGGAGGCCTAAAGTCTCGGATGCCTTGTTGAAAAGAATGAAGAATATTCAGATAGAGGAAGCATGGGGATACTTGCGAAGAAAAGGGTATAACAATCAATATGAAGGAGGATGGGAAATTATACACCCAGATAGTGTCATGACGGGAAGAGTGGTAACCGCTCAATACATGCCATTAAGACCGGACTATCAAAAATTAATAAAATTAAAGGGAGCAAAGGAAAATAGAGATACCATAGGCGGAAGTAATTCATGGCCGATCCAACAATTGGTTCCCGGGGATGTATATGTTGCGGATGGTTACGGAAGAATTATAGACGGTACACTGATAGGGTCCAATTTAGGAAATGCAATTTATACAAATTCGCAAAATGGGGTTATTTTTGATGGTGGAGTTAGGGATGTTGCGGGGCTTTTGGATATTGAGGGTTTTAATGGATGGCACAAAGGGGCCGATCCTTCCTATTTACAAGAGGAAATGCTAACGGCCATAAACATTCCCATTCGAATTGGAAGGGCAACGGTATTGCCGGGAGATGTTGTTTTGGCAAACAGGCATGGAACGGTATTTATACCGTCATACTTGGCCTCAGAATTGGTGCTTTCTTCTGAAATCGTTGGTTTAAGGGATCTTTTTGGATTTCAGAGATTACGTGAAAAAAAATATACGGCGGGCCAAATCGATACGCGATGGACCGATGAAATCAATGCTGATTTCGAAAATTGGTTAAGATCCTACCCAGATAGCAAACTGCCCATGACCAGAAAGGAATTAAACGATTATATGGCCTCTAGAAAAAATTGAAAATTTAACCAGTCAACATAACATATGAAAAATCAAACTTTGCCTTATCGAAAATTAATATCAAGTATACCGTTGTTGTTTTTATTACTGACCATCTTCTGCAATTCTACAAATCTTATTGCCCAGAACAATTCTGATGAGGTAGCTAAAATCGAAAACACGGTTACCCAATTATACGCTGCGATGGTAGATAAGGATAAATCGGTACTTCAAGAGTTGACGATGGAAGCATTGACTTATGGTCATTCGAGCGGAACTATTGAAAATCAAGCGCAATATGTGGACGGTGTATTGAACGGGGCATTCCAGTTTACGGAAATCACGCCTATGGATCAAACGATTTCTATAACTGATAAAGTGGGTGTGGTAAGGCATATATTTGTGGCTAAAGGGACGAATAATGGCAGATCGGCAGATGTTCGGATTGGCTGTCTTTTGATTTTTGAAAAAGAAGGTCAATGGAAATTATTGGCAAGACAAGCATATAAACTTTAATACGTATACCCTTGGGAAAACTAAATATTTATTCAATTTCTTTAGGCTTGGCTGGCCTTTTGTTTCTAGTAATTATCGGTATGATTGTGACGGGAAACATAGACAAAGCCGGACCCTTTGTTCTAGGTTTCTTTGCATTATTGGCACTTGGTTTCAATGGCTATGAAAAAATGAAGGGTTTAATATTTACCACAATGATTTTCGCGGGTGTTGCGGCAGCTTTATATTACCCTTCCTATTTTACCAATTTTGGTGATTTTAAGTTCACGGTTTTGATTATACCATTAATACAGGTTATCATGTTCGGTATGGGTACTACTATGAGTATCAAGGATTTTGCGGCTGTATTTCAATCCCCTAAAGGAGTTTTTATCGGGGTTTCGGCCCAATTGATTGTAATGCCGATAGTAGGCTATTGTTTGGCACAGTTTAGTAACTTTCCTCCTGAAATTGCTGCGGGAATTGTTCTTATAGGTTGTTCGCCCAGTGGTGTAGCATCCAACGTAATGGCATTTTTGGCTAACGCTAATGTTGCCCTTTCCATTACTATTACTTCCATAGCCACATTACTTGCGCCTTTTTTGACACCTTTAATGATGAAGGTATTTGCTGGTGAATTCATTGAAATTGATGTGCTCGCCATGATGTGGAGCATCGTAAAAATGATAATTATACCTATTGGTGCCGGTCTTATTTTTAATAGAATATTTGGGAACAGTGTAAAATGGTTGGATAGGGCTATGCCTTTAATTTCCATGCTTGCTATTGGATTGATTATCACTATTATTACGGCAGCAGGTAGAGACAGCCTTTTGGAAATAGGAGGAATTCTAATGGTGTTGGTACTTGTACACAACTTTTTCGGTTATCTATTGGGTTATTGGTATGCCAGACTCTTCCGCATGACAGAGGAGGATTCAAGAACAATTGCCATTGAAGTGGGTATGCAGAATGCTGGTCTGGCATCTGGTATTGCCAACAGTCTGGGTAAAATAGCTACAATGGGCTTAGCTCCAGCAGTTTTTGGGCCATTAATGAATATAACTGGATCAATACTAGCATCTTATTGGCATGGAAAGCCTACAGAGAAAATGCCAGAATCTGTTACAAATAATTAAAATTTAAAAGGATTATAACATATTAAATAAACACTTTAAACTATGAAAAATTCAAGAAGATCATTTATATCCAAATCGCTAATGGCCGGTGCCGGGTTGGGTATGGTTTCAAGTACTTATGGTAATGAGTACGTTACGGCAATAGATAAAAATCCGAAACTTTCTGCACCCTCGGATTTAAAAATTACGGACGTTAAATGTGGATTTATTCGCCGTGGCAGTGGTCTATTTGTAAAAATACATACGAACCAAGGAATTTATGGTTGTGGAGAGGGTGTGGATGCCGTACCTGGTACCTACCACTTGGTCAAAAGAATGGGGTTCTTTTTAAGAGATCAAAGTCCGTTCAATATTCACAGAATATTTGAGAATATTCGCCGTGCAGGTCATTTTGGTGGAGCACAGTCAGGTACTTACGTCGCGGTTCTTTCGGCCATAGAAACAGCTTTATGGGATTTGGCCGGAAAAGCTCTTGATTTACCTGTTTATCAATTATTAGGGGGCAAATTCCGAGATAAGGTTCGCGTGTATTGCGATACGGCTTTGTATCGTGTTCGTTTCCCTTCTCCCGAGGATTTTGCCACTGCGGCCAAGGATGCCATAAGCAATTGGGGCTTTAATGCATTAAAATTTGATTTGGACTATGCCAGCGACCCGGATAAATATGACCGTTACAACTGGACGGCTAGTCCAGGGGAAATTATTAGAATGTATGATCAGCTTGCTGCCGTAAGGGAAGCTGTTGGTCCAAAAATTGATCTTTGTGTGGATATGCATGGGCGATATGATCACGTTACTGCCCAGACCATTGCAAAAAAGGTGGAGGATTTAAATCTGACCTGGTTGGAGGAACCAATTCCTGCTGAAAATTTTGATGCATTTAAAACCCTTACGGAAGAAACCAGCACTCCGATTTCCGCAGGTGAAAATGTGTATTTAGGACATGGATTTAAACAATTGCTGGATAATGGTGTAGATATTATCATGCCTGATCTTCAAAAATGTGGAGGTCTTGGTGAAGGACAGCGCATAGCGAACTTGGCTAATATGTATTATGTACCTTTCTCGCCACATATGGTCGCCTCTTTCTTAGGTGCAATGGCTTGTGCCCATGTTTGTGCCACAGTACCCAATTTCCATTTGATGGAATGGCAATCCTATTTCCATACAGATCCAATGTTCAAGGAAATCGTAACTTATGATGAGGGAGACTGGGTTGAGGATAGTTTTGTAAAAGTTTCCGATAAACCAGGTATTGGTGTAGACATCAACGAAGATGCCATGCGAAAATATGCACCGGAAGGCATCCCATTTTTTGAATAAATAATAACACCTTAAAATAGAAATAATTATGTTACGAAAAAATTATATACTTCTAATGGCTCTTGTTGGTCTGACAACCCAGATGATTGGGCAGCAGATTAGTAAAGAGGAACTTATTTTTCTGACTCCACAATGGACAGGAGAGCGATTTGAAGATGGAAGACCAAAAGTGTCTGATGCCCTTTTGGAAAGAATGAAATCCGTTAGTGTTGAAGAAGCTTGGGCGGTTATGAAAAATGAAGGATACCGCTATCAAATTGCCGAAGGTTGGAAAATGATCAACCCAGATAGTGTTCTTGTGGGTCGTGCGGTAACCGCTACATTTATGCCCGGCCGTCCCGATGTTTGGAAAGCCATAGATGACCGAGGGAAAGCTGAGGGTAAAAGGGGACAGAATACATGGCCTGTAGATATCCTGGTACAAGGTGATGTTTATGTAGCCGACCAATTTGGAGCTGACAAAGATGGGCCAACAATCGGAGATAATGTTGGTAATGCTATTTTTGCAAATTCAGGTAATGGAATTGTATATGACGGCGCGCTTAGGGATGTGGAAGGATTGATGGAAATTGGAGGGTTTACTTCCTACTATACCAGTTATGATGCTTCACATCATAATCCCCCCGGAGATTTGAATACGATGCTCATCGGAATTAATCAACCTACCCGAATCAGAACGGTAACCGTTATGCCCGGTGATGTTGTTTTGGGAAAAATGGGAGTAGTAACCTTTATACCCCCGCATTTGGCGGAGAAGGTCGCAACAACTTCTGAGGTTGTTCGTTTGCGAGATATGTTCGGGCATCAACGCATAAAGGATGGAGTTTACACTGCCGGACAAATTGATACACGTTGGGCCGAGGAAATTGAAAAGGACTTCAGCAAATGGCTAAATGAGCATATTGATGACCTTCCTGTTTCAAGAGAACAGATTCAGGAAATACTAAAAAAGAGAACTTGGTAGAAAATAAAAGCTCAGCCAAACCTTGCAAGGTTTGGCTGAGCTTATTTAATAAATAATCAACTTTTATTTAAATAAAAGTTGCGCAAATGTATATAGGTCATGTCGCCATACAGGCCATGTATGTCCTCCCAGATATTCGCTGTATTCATATTCAATGCCCATTTCATCAAATTTTTTCATCATCACTTGACAGTTTTGATAGGCGATATCCTCTTTACCTCCCATAGAAATAAAGAAGCGATCCAAATTACTATTGATTTTCCCGGTATGCTCTTTCATAAAGGCATATTGTGGACCCGATAGCTCATCGTTGTTGGCGAACCATCCTGAACTGAAAACCCCTAAATAAGAGAACATATCCGTATTCTGAATACCTGCATAAAGCGTTTGTAATCCCCCCATAGAGAGTCCGGCCAAGGCTCTACTATCGGCATCTGTCTTTACACGGTATTTATTTTCTACAAAAGGTATTGCACCCTGTTTTAGTTCATTTTCAAAGGCCTTCAGTGAATTTTCGTTGAAACCGGCAAGACCGCCAGAGGACACATTTCCGTCCAACATGGCAATAATCATTGGTTTGGCTTGATTTTCGTCAATTAAATTGTCCAATATTAGATTGGTCTTCCCTTGATTGGCCCAGCCCCGTTGGTCTTCCCCGCCACCATGCAAAAGGTAGAGTACTGGATAGTTGCCGGTTGACCCATCGTAACCCGGAGGTGTATAGACGTACATTTCCCGCCAAGAGCGGAATGCTTCGGAATAATACTTGTTAATACGGATATCGCCATGGGGAACATCCTTTAGGCTGTAGTATTCATCTCCCTTAAACGGAATCTCAATCCCACTTGCCATACGGCCCATTCCATAAAATGATTCGCTTGCTGGGTCTGCAACCGCTAGCCCATCGATTATCAGGGAATAGTAATGAAAACCTTCTGTGATGGAGTCCGTGGTTATGGTCCAAAACCCTTCATCGTCCTTCGTCATATCATATTTTTTGCCAAGGTCGATTTGTAGCTGTTTTGCATCCGGAGCTTTAGTCTTGAAGATAACACGCTTATCCGGTAGTATTTGCGGATATTTTGAGTTTCTTATATTGGTGCTTGCTGGTAATCCGAGCACACTGTACTTGTTGAAAAGCGATTCATTCACTGGTTTAAACAATAGCTGAGAGAACATGTACAGGTCATTTTTCCATACCTCAAAATCATGTCCGCCCGGCTCCACATAAAAAATATGGGGCACATCAAATTTATTTAAGTAATCACTCGTACGTTTACTAAAGGGCATCAGACCATCGGCATCGCCACAACTGATCCATAATACTTCCAGTTCTTTAGCCTTTTCAGGATTTGGCAGTAATTCTTCAGGTATTTTCGTATTTGGAGCCGAAGAAAAGGCACCTACCCAAGAAAAAGTATCCAAATTGCCGAGTCCAAAATTTAGGGTTTGTCCACCGCCCATAGAGAGACCTGCAATGGCACGGTGCTCCTTGTCCTTGTAGACTTTGAATTTTTTCTCAACATACGGAATCAAATCGTTCAACAAGTCTTCTTCAAAAGTGGCAAATGCAGCCACTTTGTCCTGTGCAAAAATATTTCCCACCGCCCTGTCATCTTTCATGGCGCGACCGTTGGGCATAACCACGATCATCGGTTCCAATTTTCCTTCTGCGTAGAGATTGTCCAAAATTACGGCCGGTACTCCATTTTTAAGCCATTCTTTTTCATCGCCACCGATGCCATGTAACAAATACAATACTGGATAGCGCTTCGATTTTGTGAAACCAGGTGGGGTATAGATAATCGCTTTTCTATCGGTACCTACGGTTTTTGATGGATAGCTAATGCTATCAATTTTTCCTTTGTCAATGGAGCTTTTAGCTTCATCAAATCCCTTGGGGGCATGCTTTTCAATATCCTGTCCGTTCATAAAGGAGTAGGAGAGGACCGTTATAATTAATAGTGTGAGTTTTTTTATCATGGTTCTATATGTTTCAAATTATGGTTTTAAGTTCGGCGTCTTATTGGTTTTTAAATATGATTCCGCCCTTACTTGGAATTTTGATAGTGACTTTTTTTTCCTTTTTCAGTTTGATGGTTTCCATACTTCCATTCAGTTTTTCATCATCTTGGAATACGGCCAACTCGTCACCTTTTTCAAACATGGGTAGCGTAAGATTCAGATTCAACGTTTCTTCTTGGGCATTTACCCCTACGATGAACCATTGTTGTTCATACCTTCTCGCTAAAACCACGTATTTTCCGGGATAGCCATCCAAATAAATGGTTTCATCCCATGTGGTAGGAACACTTTTCATAAAGTCCAACGCCCAATTTGGGGCATCCGTCAGGTTATTAGGTGTTAAGGCGAAGAATTGCATTGGATTTTGATAGAGTACCGCGGTTGCCAATTGGAATACATCACTTGTCAATCGTTTTTGACCTTTTTCGTTTCCTTTGTTAAAAAATTTATTGAGAACCGTTCCGCCAAATTCCATACTACCCACAGTGTTTCTCATAAAAGGATGAAGGGTAGCATAAAAAGCTTCCTTTTGCCGAACATCTTCTGAAAACACTAACATTTCTGAAGCCAAAACTGCTTCGCTTCCTGCATAATTCGGGAACATCCGTTCCCATCCGCGAGGTAAAGTAGCTCCGTGAAAAACCATCATAAGTCCGTATTCATTGGCATCGGACAAAATATCCTCGTACAAACGCATGGTTTCTTGTTTATCCCCTCCGAAAAAATCGGCCTTAATGCCTTTAACACCAACTTCTTTTAACCATTTCATTTCCTTTTTACGAGCGATGGAGGTGTTCATTTTATTCTTAGGAGTTTGAAACGCATCGTTAGCTGTTCCATTGGTATTGTACCATAGAAAAACATCCACTCCCTTGCTTTGCGCATAAGAAATCAATGTTTTCATTTTATCATAACCTATGTTTTTGTCCCACCATGCATCGATTAAGATGTACTCATAGCCCATTTCGGCAGCCAAGTCAATATATTTCACCTGATCTTCATAGTTCATGCTGGCATCTTGCCAGATAATCCAGCTCCAAGTTCCCCGTCCGTATTGATAATCCTTGCTAGGTTCGTACAAAGGCTCAACCACATCAAATGGAATCGTGGTTTCCACAATCGGTTTTAAGGTTTCTCCCACCGTAATTGTTCTCCAGGGGGTAAAGCCGGGCAGGCCCATTTGCGCTCCGGAACTTCCAAATCCGTTATTTTGTCTTTCGTTGGGAAAATCGACCGTAAAAAATCCTTCCTTAAAATTACTCAAGTGGGAAGCTGGATATTCACTATGGACCCCCGTTTCGCTGACCAATACCCACAAGTCACTTTCCGTATGGAAAAGTCCTGGGAATACAAATCCTTCCCTGGCTCTTGTTTTCTCAACAGGGATATCCGCTCCATAGCCACTTTCATAACTGGGTGCCGTACGTGCAAAACCCGTCATAGGGGTCATCATGTTCGATAAGAAACTTGTTGTGTTTTCCGGAAATCGGAAACCGGTGGTTTCAGATTTTACGACGCAACTAATATTTGCTTTCTGGGGATATAATTTATACCGAAAGGCCACATCGTTATTACTGATGTTGAAGATTAAATCAAAGGCATTTACACCATCTTTCATAAATGTAAAGACCGCCTGGTTGGCCTGATAGGTAACTGAACTTTTCTTTATGTTGTCCAAGGAATACGAATCACTGACACTTGTTTGTGCCAAACTATCCTTCAAAATCAGGTTTCTTGTAAAATCCCCTAGGTTGGTATCAAGCCCTAATGGTGCATTCAAAAGAAAAGGGTGTTTCATTGTAGGAAAGACTATAGGTAGGTTTTCCGTTCTCTGTTTTGACCGTCAACTGTATTTTAGTATCCGGACTAGTAGCTTTCAATTCAATGTCTTTTGGACCGTTGCCCAAAATCTTCAACATTTGATCGGCATAGCGCTTCCCTAACTTGCGATATCCCGAGGCGGAAAAATGTAGTCTATCCGGAACACCTTCACAGCCATCGGAAGGAATTACATAAGGAATTGGGGATAATTTCAGGCAAGGTATTGATGATATTGATTCATGCTGGCGCAGGCTCCGTTTTGGTCCTCGCTCAGATAGTTCACCTGCCAACAGTGGCACGTTTTCACCTTCCAGATTGAGGTCTTTCAACAAATCTTCATATACCCCTTTAACTTTTTTAGGCCATAGGGTATCTCCCGTGTTCGATTCCCCTTGATGTAAAAGAATTCCTTTTATCACCCCATCTTTCTGGGCTTTTTTTGCCAGTTCTACCAATCTCCCATAAGGATTACCGCCGTATTCATTGATCCAGTTCAGCATCCAATCTGGAGCGGTTTCAACGTAACTTTCATAATTGTCCTTATCGTATAGTTCAATTTTACAACCCCCAACGGCTACATTGATGACGCCTATTTTTACATCCTTAGGTGCATTTTCTGCCATTTTGCGGCCAAAGTAGTCTGCAGGGGAGAGTCCGGCATTGC
Organism: uncultured Flavobacteriaceae bacterium; assembly: GCA_963848865.1. GTDB lineage: Bacteria > Bacteroidota > Bacteroidia > Flavobacteriales > Flavobacteriaceae > Maribacter. The sequence goes on from CAWKFV010000011.1 coordinate 26,900, forward strand.
AGCTCGCCAATGGGGGCACGGCCGGATACCATTCTCCCATGGTCCGATTCAAATCGGGACAGTCCATCGGGCTCATCATCTGAAACCCGGGAACCGGAATAGTATCCCTAGCTTCTGCCCGGGTCGCTCCCTGCATGTTCGATTGACCAAAGCAAAGGTATATGTGAAAATTAGGGTCTTGAGAAAACGCTTTATCGCTTGCAAAAAAGCAAAGGGTTAAAACCAGTAGCCCAACTATTTTTTTCATGGTTCAATTTTAAGTTACTCGGTAATTACTTTTCAAAAATTTAATTGTGCTAATCCAGTACGATGTCGTTTCCAGATGTTGCATACAATCCTAACAGGGCACCGGTAAAACCTCCGGCAACATCGGTAGAAAGAATATCTCCAGAAACTGTTCCGCCAACCGTTTTGAAATCCGAACCGTTTACCGCATAACTGAATTGATATTTATCTCCTTCGGCTGATATTTTCAATTCAATTGGGCCATTCAAATCAATCGGTTCCGTTGCTATGATTTCAGAAACTGTTTCGCCACGCCAATTTGGTTTACTGTTTTTCTGAAGAACTAAATAGTTTTCCTTTCCTTTTTTTGTGATACCGAATACATAATTGGAATTTTCATTTTGATAGGCCGTAACTCCGGCCATGTCTTTTTCCGATTTGGGCTCATATTCCAAAGTAGTTGTAAAGGAAAAAGTTTTATGCTGTTGCCGATGAAATAACGTTGAGGTAGGTTTTCGTTCCTTGATGTTGGTACTGAACGGGTTGATTTCCAAGCCTTTCTTTGTTTGTTTAATGAACGCTTCCCGTGTACCCCTTAAACCAATCCATCTAAAATCCAGCTTATCCGAAGAAAAATCTTCTTCAAAGGTGAAGTTTCCATTGGGTAAAAAGCCATCTTGACCCGTTTTATTGGTTACGCCTTTCTGGCATTTTAAGCTTTGGCTCCATAGGCACTAATCCATTTTCGAAGACAGGATATTCACCGGACCAATCTACAGGTAGAATAAATGTTTCCCTACCTGTATTAACGCGATTTTCTTTATTGGGTCTAATGGCAAGAAATACGCCGTAATATTCGTCATCCGGACCTTGAACCAAATCGGCATGACCGGCCCAGTCCACCATATTTTCTCTGTCTTTTGGAAAGTAGCGTTGGGTCAAAATCGGGTTACTCGGCGCAGGAATGTAGGGTCCTTTTGGGCTGTCACTTTTAAAAATCACTTCACTATGCCAGTCGCCCGTACCACCTTCGGCGCACATTAAATAATAACTTCCGTCTTTTTTATAGATATGTGGTGCCTCGATCCAAATAGGTTTTTCGGTAATATCTACGCCACCATCTACAATGATTTCGTCTGTACCGGCTATTACTTGATCATTTTCAATATCATATTCCCATATCTTGATAACCCTGTGTCCATTGTATAATTCTTTTCCTTTATCCGGGGCATCATTATGTACAACATAAGCCTTACCGTCATCATCAAAGAAAATGGAGGGGTCAATTCCGCCAAAATCTAGCTTTTTTGGGCTGCCCCATCCTTTCATAGGATCTTTTGTTTTTACGATGATATTTCCTAGTCCCCCAGAAAAAGCCGTAACAATCATATAAAATGTATCATTATGAGGGTTGTATGTTATACCAGGGGCATAAACACCTTGACTAATACCGGTATCATGAGGGTTGAACTCAGTGATATCATCTAAAACACCACCTAAGTCGGTCCAATTAACCAAATCTTTTGAGTGGAAAATGGGCACGCCGGGAAACATGGCAAAAGAGGAGCAAACCATATAATAGTCGTCTCCCTTTCTGGTAATGGCAGGGTCTGGGTAACAACCCTGTAAAATGGGATTATAAAATTCCCCTTCTTCCAATGGATAATCGTTGTAGACCTGATCGTTACCCTCATAGATGACTTTAGTAAATATGGGGACGTTTTTTTTAGGTGGATACGTACTGTATTCCGAAATGGTAAAGCTTACCATTGCAAACAGCGATAAAACGGCCATTGCTAAAAGTGTATTTCTTTTTCTCATTTTTAAAGTATTCAAAAGTTGTATTAATTCTTATTTATCTTTCCAGTATTTATGTGCCCACGCAATCCAAGTACTCCAGTTGGGCCCTGTGCTATGCCCGCCCGCATGTTGTCTAAAAGCAACTTCGCCAGAAGTCAAGGCTTGACCAATTACCGGATATTCTTCGCTTTCCATACCTTTTTTGCCGAGCAAGGTATAAACCGGGGAAGCATGAAGTCCTGCAAGGAACATGCCCTTTCCATCCACCCAATTCCCTTCGATGAGCGGCGATCCCACACTTATAAAAACAGGTCTAGGCGCACATAGGGCAATGAGTTCATGGGCATCAACGGGCAAGTCATTTACCGTGAGGGTGCTCGCATATTTAATGAAATTACCTGCAAACCAGTGGTACTCGCCGCTAGAAGCCAAATTTTCTACCATCTCACCAAAATTCCTTCGTAATAGGGAAGCTCCTCCAGCTCCAGAGCTACCAATAAAGCCCAAAGAAAACCGTGGGTCAAAGGCCATGGTGACCAAGGCCGCCTTACCATAGCGCGATGTTCCTTCAATACCGATTTTTGAGGCGTCGATTTTTGGATTAGTTTCATAATAGTCCATGGCTCTTCCAGCTCCCCAGGCCCAAGCACGGAGCACGCCCCAATCTTCCGGGCTTCTATGCGCTCCTTTATTGACGAGACCTATAATACCTGAGGTTAATCCCGCACCATTATCCGCCTGAATGCTTGAAGGTACTAAAATGGCATAGCCCCAGTCTTGTGATATTAGTTGTTGTTTCCATAGAGGTTCATAAGAGGACATAAAATAACTGCTAGGTTCTGCGGGAGGTGGACCAAAAGGCCAAGTAATAAAGCCAAAACGGGTGACCAAAGGCACGGCCTTTTCAATGTTTTTGGGAAGCCCTATCAGCAACTCTATATTGACTTCGATATCGGGATGGTTGGAATTGTCCACCTTGCCGATAAGTAGCGTTTCCGTTACCGGATACGGACCGGCGGTGGTGTCTTTTTCCGATACGACGGTCCAGCTTATATCGGGAATGTTTTCGGGGACACGGCCGTACATCTCTGTTTCAAATTGTGCTACTATTTCTGGTCTTCTACTGTTCCACCAAGCTTCTTCTGTTGATATTTGAGTTCCTTTTGAAGTAGTTAAAGGTTGAGGAAGATTATATGTAACAACTTTATTTTCGTCACTATTGGCTGCATTGGGGTCAGCGGGATTTCCAGAAGGTCCTGGACGATTGGGAATCGTAATCCCCAATTGCTCCTTCATTTGTGCAAAATCTTGTTGGGTATACTTGGCGATACTATCCCTTGAAAAATCACTATTCTGGGCACCTACTAGGATAGTGCTCAAAAAAATAAAGAAGTATAGTAGTTTTTTCATGATTATTGATTTACCCAATTTTCTCCTTCGTCACTCCTTCGCCATTCAAAATAGTTGTCGAGGACATTTAAGGAAGCCTCACTAGGAACAGGACCTACATGTGGTTCTTGTTCAAAATACATCACCTTTGGGTTATCCTCGCTAAATGCTGGCCAGTTCTGGAAGGTTATCCCCATTTGGATTACCGTATTTTGTAAAGTTGGTCCAATAAGTGCCCATAGCTTCGGAAATAGCGCTGTCAGATGTAGACAAATCTGGATTGTTTTCATCTAAGTTCTGAAAAACATAGGCTACTTCTTGACCGTGCGGGGAGCCATACCCAAATTTTGGTGAATCTTCAGGATACTCCGGATGCTGGTCAAAATAGTAATAGTACACTTTGGAATTCCCGTTCTTTGATTGAAGCCGTGCCCAGCTCCAGGTATGCCAGCCAAATGCGGCATCACGGGCCAAATCCCTTGCGGTTTTGGGAACCGAATTTTCACCAACGGGATAAGCCTCCAACAAATCTTCGGAAAACTGACCATATCTATTTTCAACGTTTGTTATAAATTCCTCGGGCGTTTTTTCACGGGAGAAGCTGGCACCTTCATCGGAATTGTATCCGATTAGTACTGGTACATCGTTAAACTTTCCTTGTTCGTATAGTTTAAATTGATCATCGGGAATCACATGGCCGTCAATAATGGGCCAAGCGCCTCCCATGCCCATACCCATAGGTAATTCGTCTACTGGAGTGTTTCTCAGGTCTTGAAGCGAATTTGCCCCTACTTTTTCGGCATAAGCCAAGCCTTCTTGTTCCGCAGTGGCTAAAGTTTTCATGTTTTCCCCAGGGAATGTTATAGGTCTGGATGGACCAAAGGATCCTCCACTCTGGGAAATGGCACCTTGAAACAAACCTTTTGCCAAAGGAGAGGCGCATAACATACTTACTGAAATACCTCCGGCAGATTCTCCAAAAATCGTCACTTTATTGGGGTCACCTCCAAAAGCGGCGATGTTGTCCTTCACCCATTGTAACCCTGCAATTTGGTCTAGAATACCATAATTGCCGGAAACCTTATCTGTATTTTCAGAACTTAATTCAGGATGTGCCAAAAAGCCGATTTGCCCCACACGATAAGCAATACTGACCAAAACCACTCCTTTTTTGGCAAGGGCAGCCCCATCATAAACAGGTTCGGAAGTAGCACCAAAGCTAAAACCACCGCCATAAATCCATACTAAGACCGGAATTTTTTCGTCAGGCGAGGTTGCTGGTGTCCAAATATTCAAATACAGGCAGTCCTCGCTTTTTCCATTTTGGTCGTTCCCCTGTATGGGAGCAGGACCAAATTCGGTTGTTTCCTTAACGCCTTCCCAAGGTTTTACAGGTTGTGGGGCTTTCCATCGTAAATCGCCTACTGGAGGTGCGGCAAAGGGAATTCCCTTGAAAATGGTTAGGCTATCTTCTACGACTCCCTGAACAATACCATCTGCAATTTTGACTTGACCTGGAACTGCTTCTGGCTCTTTTTCGCAGGAAGCAAAAGCAATTAGTAATATTAGAAAGAATGATAGTGTACTATTTTGCATAACTGACGACTCGATTTAGTTGTTTAGGTCTTCCCAAAGATTAGGTAGAAATCTATAATATAAGAGATGACGCCAAGTAGACCAGTCATGTCCGCCATTTCCTCCATCATAGTATTCGTGTTCTATGTTGTGGTTGTTTAGAGCATCTACGAGTCCTTTCACCCTTGCGTTGAAAAAACCTTCCGCTTCCTTGGTTCCTTGACCTACGAAAAGATAATCGACCTTGTCATTGACTTTTGGATCATTCAAGAAAGTTGCCAACGAAGTTTCCGCATCGGTATCGCCAGCGCTAAGAATTCCAAAGTTTGCAAAAAGGTCAAGTGACCTAAAACCGACGAACATACTGTGACGGCCTCCCATGGACAATCCGGAAATGGCCCTTCCTTTAGGAGATTCTATCGTACTGTAATTTTTATCTACTATTGGAATCACATGGTTTCGTAGCTCTTTTTCAAAAATATCAAAGGTCAGTTGTGCATGCTCAGGATGATTTCTGTGAATGACCTGATTGTTGGGTATGGCAATAATCATTGGGTTTGCCTTGCCTTCTGCCAAAAGATTATCCATAATAAAGTTCGCTCTTCCATCATAAATCCAATTGGATGGTAGCTCGCCACTACCTCCGACCAAATAGAGTACGGGATATTCTTTACTGGAATCATAGCCGGGAGGAGTGTATACATACAATTCTCTTTCGCCATTGGTGACATCCGAATGATAAACGTGACGCGTGACATTTCCATGGGGTACATTTTTAGCATCATAATACGAAGGTTCGTCACCATGTACCACCAAAGTACTGTATGGTGGCATGGCCGTAAAAGCGGCCTGAGTATTATTGGGATCTGCAATTTGTGCACCATCTACCCTAAAATGATACGAATACATATCCACCGGAAGCGGGCCAATAGTCAATGACCAGACCCCATCATCACCTTTGGTAAAAGGGATAGGCTCTCTTCCCTTGCCCAAGGCAGTGTTGATGGCACCCGGGTTCAATTCCACATTTTTTGCGTCGGGAGCCTTTACCCGAAAAGTAACGGTGCGGTCATCATGCACTTCGGGAGAATTTACCGCTGCACTAAAAGGAATCAACCCATCCGTATCTTTCTGGGGATTATAGTCCAAGTTGACATTCGCTTGCTGACTAAAGCCAAGGGCTGCAGTTAACAGCAGAGCCGAGGTGAAAATTTGTAAATAAAAATTCTTAAAATTCATAGTAGTGTATTAAAGTTTCATCGCCTGCTTCAATTTTTAAAAATGAGCTGGGCAAATTCATAAAGGCTTCTACGCCAAGTCAACCATTCGTGTGCCGTCTTGGGCGATTCGTAAAAGGTGTAGTCAATACCTTGTTTGTCAAGCATGTTCTTGAAGGCGCCGATAGATCCGGGAAAAGGGTTTGGTTCTTTAGTACCCATGCTCAAAAAGAAAACATCCATTTTTTCATCAAGCGACGCACCATCATCAAATACCCCGTTCAAGAAAGTAGGAGTATCAATGGCATCACTACTGGGGTAGTTGGAAGTACCACTGAAACCTCCGTAAGAAGCGAAAGTATCCAAATTATTCATGCAGATACGCATAGTTTGGTTAGCTCCCATGGATAGCCCAGCGATGGCCCTTTGTGTACGGCCCGTTTTAGTCCTGAATTCAGCATCGATTATGGGAATGATTTCGGTCATCATCACTTCCTCGAAAGCGGAGGCAGGTCTGCCACCGGACTGACTTTTTTCCAATTCTTCCGGTCTGTAGGCGTAGCCATTATCCATCACGATAATCATCGGTTCCGCTTTATTTTCGGCTAACAGATTATCCAAAATCAGATTGGTATGCCCTTGGGAGGCCCATCCTGTTTCATCCTCAAAACTACCATGTTGCAAATAGAGTACAGGATAACTTTTGTTCGTTTCTTTAAGGTAGTTTGGCGGGGTATAGACAAAACAACGTCTCCAAGCCTTGGTAATCTCTGAGAAATAGATTTTTTCCGAAACCAAACCATGAGGCACCTTTTTAAGGGCATAAATTTCCTTATCGCTTGCGGGTATTTCGATGCCGCTTCCCCATCTGCCAGCGCCGTAGTAGTATTTGGTGCCCGGATCTGGAACCGATGCCCCATCCACATTCAATTGGTAATAATGAAACCCTTCATCCTGCGGTTCGGATTCCCCGGTCCATAGACCGTCTTCATCTTTGACCATCTCATATTTAACCCCTCCGATATCCAAACGGACATCAGTAGCATTGGGAGCCAAAAGCTGGGCACGCACTTTCCCTTCGGAATTGACCTTCGGAAATTCTTTTCCGGGTTGATTGGTCACCGATGGTTGATACCCATCACTGCTTTTGGATTGGGCAAAACTGTATCCATATCCAAATAAAGCGATAAGCGCCAGCGTAAAAAAACCATTTTTCATGTGTTTTCGGAATTAGGATTTTACTTGGTAAACAACATGGGCGCCATTTCTTTCAAACTGCGACGCCATGTCTGAAATTCATGGGCCGTGCCTTCAGAAATATAGGAGGCTACTGGGTAACCGGCCTCTTTTAATTTTTCTGTAGCTTCCTTTATGCGCTCCGGACGTTCCTTACTGCCACAGCTTAAAAATATAAGTTTCACATCTTCTTTGTCGACATCCTCGGGAGCGTACGTGCCACCACTTAACAAGCCGTAATATTCGAATACATCAGGCTTGTTCAAGGTAATCATCTTTGTTTCCATACCGCCCATGGAAAGTCCGGCCATAGCCCTATGCGATGCATCCGCTACGGTTCGGAAATTTTTGTCAACATAAGGAATCAGTTCATCTACCATTACGGTTTGAAAAGGGGTGATGTCAAAATTACGAAGTCCCCCGAACTTGATTTCGTTCGTCATCCCGTAGGTCATTACAATGATAAAAGGTTCAATTTTACCCTCGGCAATAAGATTGTCCATAATCAAATTGGCATGACCTTGGTTGCTCCATGCGGTTTCATCTTCGCCCCAACCATGTTGCAGGTACAATACCGGATATTTTTTATCAGGATTTTCGGCATATCCCGGAGGCGTATAGACAAATGCTCTTCTTGATGTGTTCGTACTGGGTGATGGAAATAAGATTTGTTCCACCTTACCGTGAGGAACATCCTTTAGTGCATAGAACTCTTGGTCATGTGCAGGAATTTCTATACCGCTTTCCCATCGGGTGGAACCGTAATAGTTCTTGGCTCCCGGGTCGTTAAACGTTCCACCATCCACATTCACGTGATAGTAATGGAATCCCTCGTCCATTGGGCCTTCTGTTGTTCCGGTCCAAAATCCGTCTTCGCCTTTTTCCAATTTGGTGCCTCCTCGGCCACCTAAGCCTAAACTGACCCGTACACTATCCGCAGCAGGTGCCTCAATTCTAAATCGGGCATAGCCTTGGGAATTTACCTGTGGATATTCCTTTCCCGGTTGGTTTTTTGTCGAAGGTTTAAAATCCTCTTTTACTGTTTGACCCAATGCAATAGTCGTACCTAGGCATAAAAATGATAATAATGCAATTTTATAGTGTCTCGTTATGTAATTTTTAATTTTTAAATAATAAGGGTGCAAATTCGTGTAAACTTCTTCTCCAGCTTTGCCATTCATGGGCCGTATTTGGAGAAACATAGAAATGGGTGTCCAAACCTTTTTCAGCTAATGCTTCCGTATTGGCCTTGGGATCACCACCAAAACCGGACCTTCTGTTCTCCAATTCTGAACTACCATAACTGATGAACAAGGTTTTTATCTCATCTTTAAAGGCAGGGGACTCTTCTACATCTTCCGGACTAATGCTGCCACCACTGAACATACCCACGTACGAGAAGACTTCTGGATGTGCCAATGTTACTATACGAGTTTGCATCCCTCCCATGGAAAGACCGGCCATGGCTCGATGATCGGCATCGGCAATGGTCCTGAACTTCGCATCGACCATTGGAATTATATCGTTTAGCAACGTATTCGTAAAACCATCTGCCCAACCTTTTGGCGGCCAAGTTCCTTTAGATCTGTCCGCTGGAGGCGAATTGTCTTGGGCATTCTCCAGGTTCCATTGTCCATTACAATGATAAAAGGTTCCGATTTACCTTCTGCAATGAGATTGTCCATGATGAGGTTGGCATGACCTTGATTTGACCATCCGGTTTCATTTTCGCCTCCTCCATGTTGTAAATAAAGTACAGGATATCTTTTTTCCAGATTTTCTTGATACCCCGGTGGCGTATAGATAAAACAACGACGCATGGCATCATTAGTCTTGGAGTAGTAAATATTTTCTCTTACCTCACCATGAGGTACATTTTTAAGAGCATAAAATTCGTCATCCTTGGCGGGAATTTCGATACCAGAGCCCCAACGGCCGGCACCGTAATAGTATAGACTTCCTGGATCTGGTACGGAAGCTCCGTCAATGTTCAATTGGTAGTAGTGAAATCCCACGTCCTGAGGAGCCGACTCCCCTGTCCAAACACCATTTTCATCTTTTACCAAATCGTATTTTACAGCTCCAATATCCAATTGGACCTAGTTGGCCTCTGGAGCGGAAATCTGTACACGGACCCTCCCTTCAGAATTCACTTGAGGATATTCTTTTCCAGATTGGTTGACAGAAGAAGGTTTAAAATCTTCGATGACTTTGTTGGACTGTTGGCCAAATCCTAAAGGAATATTCCCTGCAAAAGCAACTGCGAGTACTAGTAGCTTTATTTGTTGTTTCATAAGTGTTCTTGTTATTAAGGTTTTAATTCATTTCTGTCAATTCGTTATTTATTCGGAAATAGTCGAAATCCACAAAGCCTCCAGTTTCGGAAGCGGCATAATTGAAGAGTCCGAAACGGTATCCCATAAAGTGGGGTAGGGTATAGGACATTTTTAATTCCGACCCTATTCTTTTCCAATTTTTGTTATCCAAACTATAATAAAACCAAGCCACGTCCTTCTTGTCCGTAAAATCGCAGCTTGCTTTTAAATAGATTGTTTTTTGATTTAGCGCCAGCTCCTCTACCGTCTTTTCACCTTCATCATTTCCTAGAACCATTACAATTTTCTTTTTACCATTTTCATGGGTTACACCCACCCAGCCGTAGTTTTTTTGGAGAAGTACCATTCCGGCATTATCACCCTCTTTCATGTTGGAAACGTCTATGGAGGTTATGCCCGTACAAACGGGTCCAATAGTTCGTTGTGTAAGCGTATTTCTGGTATCCACCAAGGTTTCGTCCGTTCGCCCTGTTGTCAATCGTAAAAAACCTTTACGGTCCGAAAGTGACCATAAACTGTCCACAGGATTATGGTTCCATTGCCAAACCAATGGAAGTTTAGGGTCGTTCTTTACACGTTTGAACTCATCCGATGCTACAATTTTTGGTATCAGTCCTTTACTTGGAGGTAAATTCAAGGAATCAGGGACTTTTCCATCTACTACCAAGTATGGGCCAACCATCTTCCCATTTGACGGGAACTATATATGGAATTCTACCCACGGAGCCATAATCCCTAAAGAGATAAGAAAACCATTTGGCCTCCGGGGTATCTATGAGCCCGCCTTGGGCAACTCCTTTGTCTTGGAGCGCAAGTCTGCCTTCCCAAGGACCGTTTATGTCGTCAGCTCGATGGATTAATACGGTGCGCATGCCGCCTCTTGGCCAGGTAATGTTGAAGAGATAGTATTTTCCATTGATTTTAAAGAGTTGTGAACCCTCTGCGCCCAACATGATATTGTCACCGGCAGGTGCACTGGCATTTTCAATTAAAACCCGTTCCGTTCCTTTTTTAACGCCGGACAAATCGCTTTCAAGTTCGGCAATCATCAATTTTCCGGCACCCCATATCATGTATATTTTGCCATCATCGTCAAAATGGACCGTCAGGTCGTGATAGGAAGGTTCAAAAGTGGTTTCTTTCCATGGACCGTTTTCTATATCCTTGGTAGAAAAGACATAAGTTTTTCCAGTAGTGGCAGCAAACGTGAATACGTAAAATGTTCCATTATGGTATCGTATACAACTGGCCCACGAACCCCTGCCATAGGCATTTTTACCGTTTTCTAAATTGAGGTCGTCCACTTCACCGAGTCGGTCATAGGCATAGTTCACCAATTCCCAATTGACCAAGTCTTTGGATTTCATGATAGGAACCCCGGGACTCAAATGCATGGTGGTACTGCTCATATAGTACGTGTCTCCTACACGCACCATGGATGCATCCGGAACATCCGCAAACAAAATGGGGTTCTGTGCTTTTTGCTCTTGGGCATGAACGGAAAACTGAAGCATCAGTAAAACGAGCAAAATAGTACGGGTGTAAAATCGGTTCATGCTTACTTCTTCATTATAAAGGTGTACGTTCTTCCTTTTTCGGTTTCCAAATCGTATAGAAACGTGTTTTCCAATTCAAGATTTTCCAAGGTGGCCTCCTTGGAAATTATGGGTGCAGCCGTTTCAGGTACATAAAAGAGTGGATTCGGATTTTCGCCTTCCGCTTTTTTCAAGGTTCCTGTTCCGACTAATTCTATGGCATTTGGTATTCGTAGTCGCAGGTTTCCTCCCAAATTCGATTTGATTGTAGCGACCACTAATTTTTTATCCTTCCATTCCATCGAAACCAATTCAAAATCGCCTCTTGCTTTTAATCCGCCTACATAACCGGACTTTAAGGCATCCGGAATGGCAGGAAGCAAATGAACCGACCCATCGGAACTTTGCAACAACATTTCGGCAATACCGGAAGTGCACCCAAAATTACCATCGATTTGAAACGGTGGGTGTGCGTCAAAAAGATTATTGTAAGTACCACCTCCGCCTTGGTTTATGCCGACCGGAGTCAGTTGGTCTTTTATCAATTTATAGGCATGGTTGCCGTCCTGCATTTTGGCCCACCAATTTACCTTCCATCCCATGCTCCATCCTGTAGAGACATCACCACGTTGCAGTAATGTATTTTTTGAAGCTGCAAAAAGTTTTGGGGTTCGGTAAGGAGAAATTTGGTTGGACGGAAAAAGACCGTATAAATGTGAAATATGCCGATGATGATCTTCGGGTGAATCCACATCATCCAACCATTCCTGTAACTGGTTGTGCTTGCCCACTTGCATGGGGGGTAGTTTTTTTCGTAATGTTTTTAGGGAATTGGCAAAGGAACCATCTTTTTCTAAAATTTCGGAAGCTTTGATCGCCGTATTGAACACATCAAAAACTAGCTGATTGTCCATGGTGGAACCGGCCGTAATGGAAGAACCTTGATGTTCTTCCGGGGCGTTTTCGGGGGAATTTCCAGGAGCAACTACCAGATAGGGGTAGTTAGGATGTTCTACCAAAAAATCGGCATAGAACTCGGCAGCACCTTTTAAAACGGGATAGATGGATTGTAAAAATGAGGTATCACCGGTATATAAATAATGTTCCCAAAGATGCTGGCTGGTCCAAGCACCGCCGCCGTTCCAGATACCCCAAAACGCACCGTCTATAGGGCCGGTTATTCTCCATATATCGGTATTGTGATGTGCCATCCATCCTTTGGCACCGTACATGACTTTTGCGGTTTCTTTTCCCGTTTCCGAAAGCTCTTGCACCATGGTCAAAAATGGTTCGTGCAATTCCGAGAGGTTGGTTCGCTCTGCAGGCCAATAGTTCATTTCCGCGTTTATGTTGATCGTATATTTACTGTCCCACGCGGGTTTCATGCGTCCGTTCCATATTCCCTGTAAGTTTGCCGGTTGTCCGCCAGGTTGAGATGATGATATCAATAAATATCTTCCAAATTGAAAATATAGAGCCACAAACGAGGGGTCGTCGGTATTTCTAAAATTGGACAAACGTTCATCCGTTGGGAGTTTTGAAGCCTCCGAACTTCCAAAATCCAATACAACCCTATCAAAAAGCTTTTGATATTTTTTAATGTGGTCCGACTTTAATTGGTCATAATCCTTTTCAAAAGCAGTATCCAAATACGCTTTTGCGCGTTCCATTTCATCACCACCCAAATCATTGTATGAATTAAAATTGGTAGCAATCGAAACCATAATAACAGCATCATCCGCATTTTTAACTTCAATGGAGGAATTGGCTTGAGAGACTGTCCCGTTACTGGTTTTTATTTTGGCCAGTGCATTGAACTCCACTTTACCTTCTATTCCCTCATGGTCGCTCGTCTTCCCCCAAAGCGAAAGTTGGTTGTTACCCTGAGTCTCAATTCTTGGTTCCAGATGTGGCGAGGTAAAGTTTGCCGTAAATGAAATTTCACCTGGTCGATCGGCGGAAAGTTTGATGACCAAAATGCGGTCGGCCAAAGAAACAAAGGCTTCTCGGGTAAAGGTAACCCCATTTAATTGGTATGAGGTTTTGCTACTGGCCTTGCTGATATCCAATTCCCGATAATAATCGTTGTATGTGTTGTGGTTTGGGAAGGATAGCTCAAGATTGCCCACGGGTTGGAACATTTGCCCATGTGATTTCTTGGTAATGATTTTCTCATTGGCCAGTTGTTCAGCGGCCTTATATTCTCCATTAAAAATCAACTTACTAACTTCTGGCAAAACTTCCAGTGCATCAGGATTATCGTTACGGTTAGGACTGCCGCTCCAAACTGTATGCTCATTCAATTGAAAAATGTCTTTATCTACGTTGCCATAGACCATAGCTCCTATGTGTCCGTTTCCTATGGGTAAGGCATTTTCCCAAACCTCACCAGAAGGCTGGTCATACCATAATTTTAAATCAGGGGAATCTTGTCCAAAAAATAGATAGGGAAGAACGAAGCTTATAAAATAAAATAATATTTTCATTTTGATTTTTGGACAATATAGAAGGCTGTAATTATTTAAGTGTTGAATATACACATAATGCTAAATTTAATTTATACTTTTAGAATACTTTTTTTAACTAATTGCGAAATATTTTGCTTTTAAAAAGGTAAATCCTTAAGGAAATCCAATGTAAATTAGGTTTTTATACTTTTTGAGCTAAAAGGTTTGGATTATTTATAAACTTTGACTTCATTTTGTCAAGATGGTTTAATTGAGAATACTAAATTTTTAAATAATGAAATTATTACGATTTGGCGAACCGGGCGCCGAAAAACCGGGAGTGGAATTGAATAGTGGAAAATGGGTAGATGTATCAGGATTTTGTGCCGATTTTAACGAACAGTTTTTTAATGATAATGGAATTGAAAGTCTTCATAATTACTTAGACAATAATACTGATTTGCCCGAAGTATCTAAGGAAAATCGACTAGGACCACCTATTCACAGGCCTTCCAAAATAGTTTGTATAGGACTTAATTATCAAAAGCACGCGGAGGAAACGGGAGCGGATATACCCAAAGAACCCATCATTTTTTTTAAAGCTACTAGCGCCATTGTAGGTCCCAATGATAATTTAATAATTCCTAAAGGAAGTAATAAAACGGATTGGGAAGTAGAATTGGGGATTGTCATCGGGAAGAAAGCTAGTTATGTGAGTAAAGATGATGCAATGGCACATGTTGCGGGTTATGTTTTGCATAATGATTATAGTGAGCGCGAGTTTCAAATTGAAAGAGGCGGTCAATGGGTAAAAGGAAAAAGCTGCGACACATTTGCTCCTATTGGACCTTATTTGGTAACCAAGGATGAAATAGCGGACCCAAATAATTTGAATCTTTGGCTAAAACTGAATGGCAAAATGATGCAGAACAGTAATACCTCCGATATGATTTTTGATGTAGCCACCGTGGTGAGTTACTTAAGTCAATTCATGAGCCTCCTGCCCGGGGATATTATTTCTACAGGTACGCCTTTTGGGGTTGGACTAGGTCTAAAACCGAACGTCTACATCAAACCAGGGGATATTATTGAATTAGGAATCGATGGTTTGGGAACCTCAAAGCAACATGCCAAATCCTATAAATAACAGTATTTAATGAAATATATAGTTTGCAAGGAGCCCAACCATTTTGTTTTGAACGAAAAAGATGTCCCAATCAGAAAGGAAGGGGAGACCTTATTAAAAGTTCACCGGATAGGAATATGCGGCACTGATCTACATGCGTATAAGGGTAACCAGGCCTTTTTTAAATATCCACGGATTCTGGGGCATGAACTTGCCGCGGAGGTATTGGAAATCGGAGAGAATAAACAAGGGCTAAAAGCTGGAGACCATGTAATCATTATGCCCTATGTTAGTTGCGGTTCTTGTGTAGCCTGCAAAAATGGTAAAACGAACTGCTGTACAAACATTAACGTGCTTGGCGTCCATGTAGATGGTGGAATGCAAGAGATGATTAGTGTTCCAACCGATTTGCTAATTCCGGCAGGAAATCTCTCCTTTAATCAAATGGCTATCATTGAACCTTTGGCCATTGGGGCTCATGCCATTAGAAGAGCTGGGGTACAAAAAGGAGAAACTGTTGTTGTGATCGGATGCGGTCCCATTGGTATCGGATTGATGAAACTTGCACAAATAATTGGAGCAAACGTAATTGCTTTGGATGTCAATACAGACCGATTGAACTATGCAAGGAATGAAATAGGGGTAGCCCATGCTTTCCCTGTTCAAGAGAATCCGCAGGAAAAAATATCAGAAATCACAAACGGGGATATGGCAACGGCCGTTTTTGATGCTACAGGAAATCGCAAGGCGTTGGAGTCTGGCATTGACTATATGTCGCACGGGGGCAGATACGTTTTGGTGGGGCTTTCCAAAGGGGAGTTGACCTATAACCACCCCCAAATCCATGCTAAGGAAACTACACTCATGTGCAGTAGAAATGCTACATTGGAGGATTTTCAGTTCGTTATAGAACATATTGGACAATTTCCGACCGATACTTTCGTAACACATGAAGTACATTTTTCAGAAATGATAGCAAATTTTGATTCTTGGTTACTTCCGGAAACGGGTGTTGTAAAGGCGATGGTTACTTTTGACTGAAATAAGGGCATAACATGATTATAGATGCACATCAACACTTCTGGAGGTATGAAACTGAAAAACATGCATGGATTGATGATGAAATGGCCAGTATACGAAGAGACTTTCTACCCACAGACTTAAAACCGCTATATGAGGAAAATGGGGTTACGGGTTGTATCGCGGTACAAGCGGATCAAACCCTAAAAGAGAATGATTTTTTATTGGATCAGTCAAGAAAACATGATTTTATTGAGGGAATTATTGGATGGGTAGATTTACGTAGTAATGAATTGAAGAATGATTTGGATTATTATGCCCAGTATCCATTGATTAAGGGATATCGCCACGTCGTTCAGGCCGAAGCAGACCCGTTGTTCCTACTTAGAAATGAATTTTTAAGGGGTATTTCGGAACTTCAAAAAAGAGATTTGGTCTATGAAATTTTGGTTTTTCCACATCAATTACCCGCCGTTTTGGAATTTGTAAAACACTTCCCGCATATTACATTTGTCCTTGACCATATGGCCAAACCATACATCAAACATAGTTTTTTTGAATCATGGGCCTTGTTGATGAGGGAAATAGGGCAAATAGAAAATGTAAATTGTAAGGTGTCAGGCTTAATTACGGAAGCCGATTACAAAACTTGGACAAATCAAGAAATATTGCCTTACATGGAATTGGTATTGGAAGCATTTGGTCCAAAGCGAATCCTTTATGGTTCGGATTGGCCAGTTTGTCTGGTCGCCGGAAATTATGGTAAGGTCTTAAGGTTGGCAAAGGAATTTTCCAATACGCTGTCTGAAAATGAGCAAGTGGATTTTTTTTATCACAATGCCCAACGAATTTATAATTTAAAAAATTGATGCCGTATGGATTTAAATCTTAAAAATAAAGTTGTAGTAGTCACGGGTTCTGCGGGAATGGAAGGGAGTATTGGCCATGCCATTATTTTTGCGTTGGCCAATGAGGGCGCTATTCCCGTTTTGATAGATAGAAATAAACGCGGGTTCGAATATGAAAAGCAACTACAAGAAATTAACCCGGAAACCGCCTTTTTTCAGACCGATTTAACCGATGTTTCACAAATTGAGAATTCTATTGTCAAGATTTCCCAGAAATTTGGTCGGATTGATGCTGTAATCAATAATGTGGGGGTTAATGACGGTGTTTCATTGGAAGGGTCCATCGATGATTTTATGGATTCCCTTCGCCTAAATTTGGTGAGTTTTTTCGCTGTTGTAAAGTTTGCCCTTCCACTCTTAAAAAGGAGTAAGGGCACTATTTTGAATATTGGCTCCAAAGTGGCATTGACGGGCCAAGGTGGAACTTCTGGATATGCTGCAGCCAAAGGTGGTGTGCTGGGCCTAACGAGGGAATGGGCCGTTGATCTAATCGGCTATGGTGTAAGGAGCAACGCACTGATTATAGCAGAATGTTATACTCCGGCTTATGAAACATGGATAGAATCACTGGAAAATGGAGCTGAAAAATTGAATTCCATAAAAAATACGATTCCATTGGAGTCTAGAATGACTACACCGGAAGAAATAGCAAATACCGCCCTCTTCGTGATTTCGGAAAAATCCTCGCATACCACCGGTCAGTTTGTCTTTGTGGATGGGGGATATGTCCATTTGGACAGAGCCCTGCTCCCTTCAAAATGATATAACCAACTCAATAACCATGACCAAGAAAAATACTGCTCCCTTAGTAAAAAGGACCATTCTAGTTCCCTTTATTTTAATAACCTCACTTTTTGCACTTTGGGGCTTTGCCAATGATATTACAAATCCAATGGTTTCCGCATTCAAAAAGGTGCTGGAACTGGACAATTTTCAAGCCTCCCTTGTGCAACTGGCTTTCTATGGAGGGTATTTTACCATGGCCTTACCCGCTGCTATTTTCGTGAACCGGTATTCCTATAAAAAAGGAATTCTAATGGGTTTGGCCCTGTATGCCATTGGGGCACTTCTCTTTTATCCGGCTGCAGCCTATGAGCAATTCGGGTTTTTTCTAGCGGCATTGTACATTCTTACTTTTGGTCTGGCTTTTTTGGAGACAACGGCCAACCCTTATATTCTGTCCATGGGATCGGAAGAAACCGCAACCAGACGTTTAAATTTGGCACAGGCATTTAATCCCGTTGGTGCCCTGTTGGGACTTGTCGTGGCCCAAAAATTCATTTTGGCCGCACTTCAATCGGATGATTTATTACCCAATGGCGAACCCGTTTATGGTACATTGACTGAAAGTGCCAAAGAATTGGTAAGAACCTCTGATTTATCCGTAATTAGGAATCCCTATGTGATTCTGGGTTTAGTTGTAATCGCATTTTTTGTGATTATAGCTGCCATGAAAATGCCACATAATGAAAGACAAGAAGGAAAAGTAGCCATTGGGGACTCCATCAAAAGATTGTTCAAATCCAAAAAATTTGTTGGAGGAGTGGTGGCACAGGCCTTTTATGTAGGCGCCCAAATAATGTGCTGGACGTATCTTTATCAATATGCGGAATCCTTTGGTATAGACAACACCAGTGCAGTCAATTATGGCATTGCGGCATTGGTCATCTTTTTGTCCGGTAGATGGGTGGGCACGGCAATGCTTCGTTCTATAAGTCCAGGTAAATTGCTGTTCTTTTTTGCTTTAGGTGCTTCGATATGCACCTTGGTCACCATATTTGTTCCGGGAATCGTTGGACTTTATGCCCTGGTAGGAATTTCTTTTTTTATGTCAATAATGTTTCCAACCATCTATGGAATTGCACTGGAAGGTCAAGGTGATGATTCCAAGTTCGGAGCTGCATTTTTGGTCATGGCAATAGTAGGAGGAGCATTAATGCCAACACTGCAAGGTCTTATTTTGGATTTGGGCGGAACCGGTTATACAGATGTCAATATATTAGGTGTGCCTGAGGTTAACTTCTCCTTTGTATTGCCATTGGGCTGTTTTGTTTTGGTAGCGATTTATGCCCGAAACGTATATTCAAAATATAATCTGTAACCGATGAAGACTACAAGACGTTTTTGTTATGCCTGTGATTTGGTAAAGGATTCAAAGCTAATAGCACAATACCGGGAATATCATTCGGAAGGCAACGTTTGGCCAGAAATTACGGATAGCATTAAAGCTGCTGGTATTGTGGAAATGGAGATCTATTTGGTTGAAAATAGATTGTTCATGGTTATAGAGGTGGACGATACCTTTAGTCCAGAAAGAAAGAAAAAAATGGACGAAGGGAATCCAAAAGTTCAAGAATGGGAACAGCTGATGTGGAAATTTCAGCAAGCATTACCTTCTGCGACGGAAGGTGAAAAGTGGGTGGCCACGGAACGGATTTTTAAACTAGTATAACTACTATCAATATATTTTATACTGATAGTTAAATGTAGTTATTTACTTGTAAAAGATTTTTGAAATCAATTTCCGTATGGCTTAATCATCTTTATGCTACCGTCTTCTAAATGCTCCAGTTCAATCATTTTTACACATCTCAAATGGGTAACTCCTTCGGACAAACTGGAATCATGATAGAATAGGTACCATTTATCATCTATTTTACAAATAGAGTGGTGGGAGGTCCAACCTACAACAGGTTCTAAAATTACTCCCTTGTAAGTGAATGGTCCGTAGGGATTGTCACCAACGGCATAACAGATAAAATGTGTATCTCCTGTAGAATAGGAAAAATAATATTTTCCGTTATGTTTGTGCAACCACGCAGCTTCAAAAAAACGTCTTTCATTATCGCCCCCCAACAAGGGATTCCCATTTTCATCAATTAGCATTATGTCCCTTGGTTTTTCAGCGAACTCTAACAAGTCATCCGTCATTTTAGCGACTTTAGGCATTAATGCCGTTTCGTTATCTTCAGGAAGATGTGCCGTAGGACTTTCGGGGCTATCTGCGTTAAATGTTCCGTTTCGCCATCGTTGTAACTGTCCACCCCATAAACCTCCAAAATACATGTAATAAGCTCCATCCTCGTCCTCAAAAACGGCAGGGTCTATTGAAAAGCTTCCTTTAATAGCTTTAGGTTGTGGTGTAAAGGGACCAGTTGGCGAATCGCTTACAGCGACGCCAATTTTAAAAATTCCATCATATCCTTTTGCAGGAAAAAATAAATAGTATTTTCCATCTTTGTGAGCGGCATCTGGGGCCCACATTTGTTTTTCCGCCCAGGGAACGTCATCTACATGTAATGCCAAACCATTATCCACTGCCTTGCTATCAATACTCTCCATAGAAATGACATGGTAATCTTCCATTGCGAAATGACTTCCTAAATCATCAAAGGCCTCTCCAGCATCTATGTCGTGCGAGGGATATATGTATATTTTACCATTAAAATAATGCGCGGAAGGATCTGCAGTATAAATATGAGTCACCAATGGTTGCGAAATTGCTTTTTCGTTTAATACTTCAAAATCAATATGGTCTATCTTATCTTCGGGCATAATAATTTGAATTAATTTTACCTTCTTTCCTTTAATTCTGCTTCAATCTGTAATTCCATTTTTTTATTTATTTGATAAAAAAACAGTAATCCAACGCCTATTAAAAATGGAATTGCCGGATAAATGCTTACTAATAATCTTGTTCCCTGAATAGCACTTTCAGGTTGTACGGTAGCCACTCCTGCTACTGCAGCTTCTTTGGTGATGTAACCGCATAGACCTAAAATCCAAGCCACTAGAGCACTACCAATACTTAAACCTCCTTTTAAACCTACCATCATTGCAGAAAAAATAATAGCGGTGGCTCTTCTATTTGTTCTCCATTCCGAGAAATCGGCCACATCTGCAATCATAGCCCATAAAATTGGTGTACTGATTCCGTAAAAAAACATGTGTAAAAGTTGTGCCCCAAAAATGACACCGACAGCGTCGGAAGGGAAAAAATAGAATGATATTATAAACAATGTCGATATAAATAACGATGCTCCAAAAACATTTCGTTTTCCGTATTTATCAGCAAGGCTTTTAGAAAGTGCAATACCTATGAGCCCTACTAGGATACCCCCACCATTAAAAACACCTAATCCTAATGAGGTGTCATTTTCAAAAGTGGGTAAAAAGCTTTTTAGTGGATTTAAGAAAGTATTTAGGCTGTCTTGGCCAACGTAGTTTTCAAAATAATAGACATAAGAACCACCTTTCATAGCCAAGGTTACAAAAACAAGAGTGGTCAGGGTTAACATTATTATCCACGGCCTATTTTTAAATAAGTCGCTTAAGTCTTCCTTAATACTTGATTTTTGTTCCGGTTTGGGAACAACGCGCTCTTTGGTAGTAAAAAAAGTAATAAGCAGCATAATGGTTCCAATGATCGCCAACCAGGTCATTACCGTTTCCATACCGGCCGCCTTGTTTCCATCACCGGCTTTTAGGATTAAGTCGTACATAAAAACCTGAACGAAGAATTGGGCTCCCATTACAGCTATAAAACGATAAGCGGAAAGACTGTTTCGTTCTTTCATGTCGCCGGTAATCACACCGCTTAAAGCGGAGTAGGGCAAATTGTTGGCTGCATATAGTAATAGCAGAAGTGTGTAAGTAACTACGGCATAGATTACTTTTCCTTTATACGAAAAATCAGGCGTGCTAAAGGCCAAGATAGCCGTTACTCCAAGTGGAATGGCGGTCCATAAAATCCAAGGACGGAACTTACCCCATTTACTTACGGTTCTGTCCGCAATAACTCCCATCAACGGATTAAAAGCAAACGCTGCAACGAGCCCTACGACCAATGTAACTGCTGAGGCATCATTAGCTTTAAGCCCATAAATATCCGTATAGAAATAGGCCAAATAGGTAACTAATGTTTGGAAAACTAAATTTGCGGCAAGGTCTCCCAGACTATACCCAATTTTTTCCTTTACGGATAGCTTATGTGAATCTGTGCTCATTTTCTGTTGATTAATTGGCTAATTGTTGCTCGTCAAACCTTTCTTTTAGGGCAATTATACTATCATAGGCAGCTTTAGGTTGTAAATCCCTATCAAAAAGTAATGGATAGTTTGTCCTTCCCCTAATTGGGAAGCCATTTAGCCAAGACTGGCGATCACTTACGCCCCAAAAAGTGACCCTGCTTATTTTATCTTTATGTTTTAAAAAGATTTCGAAGATATCCTTGTATCGATTTGCCAATTTAACTTGAATGGAATCTGGCAAGCCATTCTTATAAGGATTCATACCTTCAAGATTTTCGAAATTTTGACTAATCTCAGCACCTTCTAAATCCCAAGGATTGGGCAAAACACTAACGTCTAATTCCGTAATGGCTACTTTTACACCAAGTTCGGAATAGTCCAATATACTTTGTTCTATTTCTTCCAAGGAAGGGGAATTTAAATGCCAATGACCTTGCATGCCAATACCGTCAACTTTTACCCCTTGGTCGATAATATTTTTTACCATTCTTATGGCGCCTTGCCTTTTATCAGGGTTGGTCATGTTATAGTCGTTATAATATAAATCTACATCTGGGTCAACCTCAGCAGTCCATTTGAATGCAGAGGCGAGATAATCTTCGCCCATTTTCTGTAAAAAAATGGAATTCCGCAACGTACCATCTTCGTTTAGGGCTTCATTTACGACGTCCCATGAACCTAGTTTTCCCTTAAAATGCTGGGTAAGATCTTTTACATGTTTTTCCGTTGCTGCGGCAAATTCCAAACTGTCCTCAATGGTATTGAACCAAGGCGATAATTGGCTGTGCCAGACGAGCGTGTGACCATGAATAAACATGTCATATTTTTCACCTAACGCTAAAAATTTATCCGCCATTTCAAAATTGAAGGTATCCCTTGCAGGGTGAATGTTCATGGATTTCATGATATTTTCAGCAGTAATACTATTGAACTCTTTTCCTACGAGGGCCGCCATAGTGGAATCTGTTTCCTCTATTTGAAATCTATTTAAGGCGGTTCCTATGTAGAAAGCATCCTTATAAAGGTTTCTTAGCGTTTTTGGCTCAGCAGGTTTTTCTTCTTTTTTTGAGCAGGCAAAAGTGACGAGAGAAATAAGGGCTAGTATTAAGAATTTACTTGTCTGTTGGCTGATTTTGTTTTTAAGGTTATTCATGATAAGATATTTATTGGTCAATAGTCGAATCCAAGTTAATTTTTAAAGGCTTAAAAGTAGTTTTTTGATATTTGAATTGTTATAAAAATTGGGGCAAATGCTAACAAATATGTTGTATTGTTAAAAAACAGGTAGCGTAAATTGTAATTTCCTATAATTTATATGATTATTTTAGTTTTTAGGGATTAACCCAATCTCAAGTGTAAAACTATACTAAGTTCAAATTTTGTAGTTTAAGATGATGTTTTCATTTCCGTTGGCAACATTCCAAATTCGTTTTTAAAGCATTTGCTAAAGTAGGATGCGGATGAAAATCCCACTTTAAACCCTACTTCACTTACCGATTCGCTTCCGTTTTCCAATAATTGTTTTGCCCGTTCCAATCTGATTTTTCTGATTAGTTCATTTACTGTCATGCCAGTCAATGCTTTTATTTTTCGATATAATTGACTGCGACTTAGCGACATGTCATCCGCTAGGTGCTCGACATTCAAGTTGTTTTCACTAATATTTTCATTGATATAGTCGAATACTTTTTGAATAAAGGATTTATCGATACTTGTAGTATTCTCTAAAAGGGTGATTTTGTTTTTATCGTTTATGTTGTTTCCTAAAAATTGCTGTCTACTTTCAATTAATCTTTTAATATAGGATTTTAGCAATTTCATATCAAAAGGTTTGTTCATGTAAGCGTCTGCACCAGAATCTATACCTTTTATCTTATCACTGTCCATTGTTTTTGCGGTAATCATAATAATGGGGATATGGCTAGTACGTAGGTCCTTTTTTATTAGCTTACTAAATTCTAATCCGTCCATCTGGGGCATGATTACGTCAGTAATTATCATATCAGGTATACCCTTTAAAGCCATTTCAAAGCCCTTTATTCCGTTTTCTGCTTCGGCTACGTTGTAGTTTGGTCGTAATTTGTTTTTAAGATAGTTTCTAAGCTCCAAATTATCCTCAACAATTAAAACTGTTTTTTTGGATTGATTCAATTGATTAAACCCAGCATTATCGATACGGGAATTTTCAAAATTTTCATCGCTTACCTTTTGGTTAAGAGGTTCTTTGACTGATAGAGGTATAGTGTTTTCCGAGTTTTGTAAATGTGAACTTCCCGTAGCGAAAAATAGTGTGAATTTTGTCCCTATCCCTTCAGTACTCTCGACCTTAACCTCCCCTTTATGAAGTTGAACAAAACTTTGTACCAATTCTAAGCCTATCCCTGTTCCCGAACCACCATAATATTGTTGATTTCTATCTTTAGCACGATAAAAACGTTCAAAAATATGCTCAATATCTTCTTTAGCGATACCAGTTCCGGTGTCTTCAATGCTTATTTCTATGGCTTCTACGGGTTGGGTTGTATCTACTAACGGAAGGATAATTTTTTCTTTACACTCATAAACAGTGATACTAATAACACCGTTTTCTGGAGTAGCTTTAAATGCATTGCTAAGAAGATTATAAATAACTTTTTCCAATAGACCCGGATCTCCCCAAAAATCAAACTCCTTACCATCTGTTTCAGTCGAAAGTAAAATATTCTTTTCAAATGCTTCTTCCTCAAAATGCTCTGCTATTTCCTTTACAAAATTAAAAGCATTGATACGGCTAGCATTTAGGGTTAGTTTGTTCATATTTAATTTCCTGAAATCCATAAGTTCATCAATGAGATTTTTTAGGCGCTGCGCATTTCTAAAAATGATATTATGTTTTTCCTTTAATGCTTTGTCAATTTTAGTATTATTGTTTTCCAGGATATCCATAATTGGATTTATGATAAGTGTAAGTGGGGTTCTGAACTCGTGGGAAATATTTGTGAAAAATTGTATTTTCTTCTGGTTGAGTATTTCTTCTTGCTGCCGCTGTACTCGTTCAAATTTTAATATTCGTTTTTCTTCTATGCGTTTATTTAGAAACCGGTTTACTAAAAAAGCAATCCCAATAATAAGCAAAGCATATCCAAAAATTGCCCAATTGGTTGCCCACCACGGTGCTAAAACTGTTATGCTTAAGTTTACAGGTTCTTTGGTCCACACACCATCATTATTAGAGGCTTTTACATGAAATGTATAATCGCCAGGGGAAAGATTGGTGTAGGTTGCTGATCGTGTACCACCAACATAATTCCATTCGTCTTCAAAACCTTCCAAGTAATAGGCATATTGGTTTTTTGAGGCTCTGGTAAAATTGATTGCTGCAAATTCAATTGTAAAAACGAACTGTTTAGGACTTAAAATCAAATGTTCAGTCTCAGAAATATTTTTAGTCAAATTTGAATCCTCGGACTGTGGATTCACCGACTTGTTAAACAATTTGAAATCAGTAAAATACACTGATGGTTCGTGGGTATTTTGATTGATGTTATCGGGGTTGAAATAATCCACCCCTTTATAATTTCCAAAATACAAAAGGCCATTTTTAGCTGTAGTAGCAGCATTATAATTATAGTTATTGGATAAAAGACCATCTTCTTTGTTATAACTTGAAAATACTTTGGTTTGCGTATTCATCTGGACAAGACCGGCTTCTCCGCTAATCCATATATTTTTGTTGTGATCTTCAATAATTGCCGATATATTTTCCAGTAGCAGACCATCTTTTTTGCCAAACCACTCTACCTCATCTGTTTCTTTATCAATTTTAAATAGACCTTTACCATAACTTCCTGCCCAAATATTCCCTCCTGCATCTTCAAGTAATGACCTAATGTTTAAACTGTTTTGCTTCTTAGAACTTTTTAAAAGGAACTGATTTAGAGATTCGGTTTCATATTTATTTTCCGATACTTTATAAGTTTTTAGAAGCCCTTTTGGCGTACCCAACCAGATAGTGTCATTGCGGTCTACCAACACGCTTCTAATGTGTCCCTCCTTATCTAGGGACGTATTAAATGATTTATCTGGATGACTATCGAATTCGGTGGTTTTTGGGTCAAACGAATGTAATCCTCCAAAGTAGGTAGCTATCCAGATGATACCTTCCGAATTTTCGGAGAAGCTGGTGATGCTATTAGATGCTAGCTTACCCCCAGTATTTGTGGTATTATAATTAATAAACTGATTAGATCTATTTGAAAGATAATAGATGCCAGAACTCCATGTTCCTGCCCATAAATTACCCTTTTTGTCCAAAAAAATCGTCTGGATATCTAATTTGTCCAAACCTTTTATAGTACTATCCTTGTTATCATATAAGTGAGTGAATTTTTTGGTCACTGGGTCGTAAATGTCAATTCCCCCACCATCCATTCCAATCCAAATCAGATTATCATTGTCTTGAACAATGCCAGTTACAGATGGAGATTGCAATGAGTTTTTACTATAAGGGAGGCTTTGTAAGTCTAGAAACTTATCATGTAGAGCATCAAACACCCCAATACCATTGTTATAATACCCCAACCATATCCTTTTCTGATCGTCTACCAATATGGACCAAATAGAGTTGGAACCTATACTATAAGGATCAGATTTATCATAGGTATAATTACGAATAACAGCTCCCGCGTTGTCTAAAACAAAAAGACCGTCATTTTCCGTTGCACATAAAATGGTATTACCATTTAACATCTTAATGTCAAAAATTCTTTTGTCGGTAAACCTAAAATTTTCACGATGATAAAAGCCATTAGCCAATTGTTCAATTCTCACAAGACCGTTGGCAAAGGTGCCAACTAGAA
Source organism: uncultured Flavobacteriaceae bacterium (assembly GCA_963848865.1). Taxonomy (GTDB): domain Bacteria; phylum Bacteroidota; class Bacteroidia; order Flavobacteriales; family Flavobacteriaceae; genus Maribacter. The sequence continues at coordinate 53,582 of CAWKFV010000011.1, forward strand.
TATTGTTATCAATGTCTTTGAAAAGAGATTCAATGGAATAATTTATTTCCTCGGACCCTTTCTCGGTAACAAATAGTTTTTTCCTGATCATACTACTTTTAGCATCAAAATAAAATAATCCAACATTCGTCCCTATCAACATATCCCCATTTTCCATAGGGAGTAGTGCATTTATTACAGAACCGGCAAATTTTACCGGGACGTTCTCGGTTAGGGAAGCAATGGATTGCAAATTTGAATCTATCATATACAGGCCATGGGAAGGCGTACCAATAAAAATGCTTCCATCGTTGGCTTCTTCAATTGAAAATACTGGAATATTTCCCTTAATCGGATTTGTAGGGGTAAAAGTTATTTTTTCGAAAGAATCAAAATCTCTGTTGTAAATATTTAGCCCTTCATCCGTTCCTATCCAAATTCTATTTCGGGAATCAATAAATAAGGTGTTGATGATTGAACTATTAATACTCGTACTATCATTAACATTATGTTTATAAGCTTTTAAATCAGTACCATTATATTGATATAACCCATCAAAATTGGTCGCTATCCACAATAAACCTTTTTCATCCTGAATAATTGAAGTAATGGCGCTTTTGGGAAATTTTTCCTCAAGAGTAACAAAAGTATAAGAAGCACCCGTTTGTTGCCCTACAGCGTTTGTAACAAATAAAATGCAGCAATAAATACGTAAGATGAATTTGCCGAATTTTACTTTCATTATAAATATTAATAATTGTTATTAATTTTCGATAACTATCCTTAATGCTAGTATCAATCCCATCTTGGCCGTATTCCAGGAGCGAACGGAAATTTGAGTGATTTAAAATGCTCTAAGGTCTGTGTTGGTTTTTCAACACCTTCAGGTAAAGGTTCTTTAGAAAAAGTCTGAAAATAAAGCAAACAAGCATCTCTCCACCATTTTGCCTCCTTCAATTGAATCTTTAGCAGCATATGTACTTCGTTATATTGACTCTCCGTAAGATAGGGTTTTGACTTTTCCCAAGTATTGATCATATCTTCAACCTGATTAACGCCTTCTTGGTATTTCAACGCTATTCCATTCCATAAAGTTTCTCCGTTTTTTAATTGGTAATCCCATGGTAAGTGATGAAACCATAGCAAATCTTTTTCCGAAATTTTGTTTGTATCGTTATAAATTTCTGCCAATTCATCGGCATATTGTTCCGTTGCATTACTACCTGTAGGTGTACGGTCAAAGCCAATGCCCAGCGAATCAGCTTTATGGTAATATACCGGATTCCAATCCGGTCTTCCCAAGTTGTCTACCCACGGCCCAGGGCCATAGTGATGACCGGTGTCAAAAATGTGATGCAAGCCTAAAGGATTCATATAGTTTACCACTGCTTCTCTTGAAGTAAGCATCATATCTTTTATTGGCGTTATAAAATTCTTGTCGTTGCTATACGTTGCTCTTATCCATTCCTCAGCTATGGCTTCTGAACTCAAATACGGGTCCCATGCCAAACGACCGAAACCGTACCAGTTTGCTTGTGCAAAAGGATGTCCGGTCCAGTTAATATCGTTCCCAATATTGGAAACCCCTGCCATTCCGGTCAGTTCATTGCCGTATAGGCTACCGTCGATTACTTTTGCTACCGAGGAACCTTTTCCTTGGCGATACGTATCCGTATCTAGTACCTCTTCAAAAAGTTTGGGTAAGAAGACCAAGTGAGTACTAAATCCAAGATATTCTTGGGTAATTTGAAATTCCATTACCAAAGGAGTTTTTTCCATTGCTCCGAACATTGGATGAAAGGGTTCCCGAGGTTGAAAATCGATTGGTCCATTTTTGACTTGGACCAAAACGTTATCCATAAACTTACCGTCATAGGGTAAAAACTCATCATACGCCTGTTTGGCCCTGTCAGTATCGTCATGTTCCGAATACACAAAAGCGCGCCAAATTACGTTTCCGGCGTAAGACTTTAGGGCCTCTGCCATCATATTGGCACCATCCACATGGTTACGCCCATAGTTTTGAGGTCCAGGTTGGCCTTCCGAATTTGCTTTTACTAGAAACCCTCCAAAATCAGGAATCCTTTCATAGATTTCACCAGCTTTGTCTTTCCACCATTTTCTCACTTCAGGATCTAGTGGATCCGCAGTTTTTAAGTTGCCGATTTCGATGGGAGCGGAGAAACGAGCAGTGAGGTATACTCTTATCCCATAACCCCTAAAGACATTTGCTAAGGCCTCCACCTTTTCTAAATACATTGGGGTAAGTACCAAAGCATTCGCGTTTACATTGGTCAATACAGTAGCGTTGATTCCAATGGATGCGTTAGCCCTAGCATAATCAATATACCTTTCATCAATATATTCGGGTAGTTTTTGCCAGTTCCATAATGAGAATCCCGCGTATCCACGTTCAACCGTTCTATCCAGATTATCCCAATGATTGAGCATTCTGAGATTTATTTTAGGACTATCCGCAAGTGAAATATTTTTGAGGTCTTGATGCGTTTGCATCAAATTTAAAAATCGGAACACTCCGTATAGAAGACCTATTTCCTTCCTTGCAGTTATAATAAGTTTAGGTTTGCCATTTAAGTTTATTGATTTGATTAAAAAACCCTCATTGGTAATGGTATCAAAGTCTTTTTCTAGCTTTTCTTTCAATTCGTTTGGTAGGTTGTTATATAACTCTATTGCCAGCGTATTTTTATTATCTATAGTTTTTGTATAAAATAATTGCTTTCCTAACATTTGAGGTAGGGCAGAAGTAAGCTCTTTTTTTGCATTTGCTAATACCGGAGTACTATCTGGTATATAAATCGATTCCGTTATTTGTCCGTAATCAGCGGTTAATGAAATATTTTCAATTTTTTTATATTTTAACCAAAGCTGATAGTCATCTGTACTTTGAGCAGCTAATTTAGTTGTAAATACCAATAGTAAAACAAAGATGATTTTATGTAGGCTCATTTGTAATAGTCTATAATTTTAAAACTAAGTTTTTTTAGTGGAGTTTGTTGATTTTTTCAAACTTAGGGTAAAACCTTCATATCAATTCCACGTAATAAACTGTAAATAATCATCATTTTTGGCGGCTAAGATAAACTGACTCTCATTTTTCGATTTTAAGATTCCCATATTTTTCACATCTCCGGGAACAAACAAACCACTTTGGTTGGCAGGTATTGCCGCAAAACCTCCTCTACCGTTTCCTTTAAGAAATAAACCATAACTAGCATCGTTACGGGGAGTTTCCACTTCTGAAACATAAAGATTACCTGCAGTGATTATGTCTAAAAAGCCATCTTTGTCATAATCGTTTATCAAAATATCGTTAATACTGGATATTTGAGCTTCAATTGGAAGTTCATGGATTATGAATGTACCATTTTTATTTTCTAAATAAATACTGGCAAAGGATTTTACTTGGTAGTGCAAAGATGATTCCAAGGATTTTTCCGTGTACACATCTTCCAAAGTAGCTTCTGCAAAGCTTTCATAATTTTGGAACTTCTGTTTTATGCCAGGGATTTGTTGTGATGAACATTCCCTGCCTCTTAATGGATATTGCTTGCCATTGTTATAATAACTTAAAACAATGTCCTCGTTATCGTCCATATCAAAATCATTAACGAAAATATCAAAGGTTTCATCAGCTGTAGCCTTGTATTTATAGTTTAGCCCATTATTACCAAGAACGTAATCCATATCCCCATCTTGATCAAAATCACCTTGTTGAATGCTCCACCACCAGCCAGCAGTATCTTTGGTTAATCCCATTTCTTCGGATACCTCTTCAAAACCTGAAACTGTGTTTTTGAAAACCCGTATTGGCATCCATTCCCCAACAACGATAATATCTTGCCTATTGTCATTGTTAAAATCTGTTATTACTGCACTTGTAGCCATTCCCAAGTCATTAAAAGCTTCAGGCATTAGTTTTTCGAATATCCTAAATTCAACCTGATTGTTTTCACTGATATTTTCTAGGATATAACTGTTGGCAGGGGAAGGGTAATTACCGGGAACTTGTCTTCCGAGCACCAAAATATCTTGGTCTCCATCTTTATCAAAATCTGCGTTGTAAGCTCTAGAACCGCTTACGTTTACAGAAGGCATTTTGGAATTTTCTAATTTGCTAAAGGTACCAGTTCCATCATTAATATATAAACGGTCGTTTAAAAGGTCCGAGTTTTTGGAAAATTCATAACCGCCACTAACTACATATAAATCAAGGTCGCCGTCTCCTTCCGCATCTAGAAATAAGGCACCTACATCTTCACTTGCTAAATCATCTTCTAAGAATGAAGAATTCTGCTTTTCGAAACCATCTGAATTTTGTAAAAAAATAGATCCGGCAAACTGGGAAGCACCACCAACGAAGAAATCATCCATTCCATCTCCGTTAACATCCCCAATGGCCAATGCTGGTCCAAAGGCCGACATTTTATGCGGTAACAGCACTTGTTTTCTGAAATCATCAAAATCATTTTCCTGATGCCCATATTTTGGAAAATAATCGGTAGTGTCGGTTTCAAATAGGGTTGATTTTGAGATGCGAGCTTCCATTGATTCAGACGCATCCGCTATGGACAAAGTCAATTCTTGGTTTCCCGTAATATCATTTAACTCTTGGGTTGTACCATTAGTCCAAACTACTTTTAATTTATCAATAGTCTTGTTCTTACCGATTCCAAAATGAAGTTCAGGAGCCACTGAGGATTGAAAGCCTCTAGATAGGGTTAGTTCCTGTACTTGTGTTACTCCCTCTGTGGTTATGTACACCCTATTTCCTAATCCTAATGAATTGCCTTTTTCTCCCTCAAATTTGACGGTAAGGTATCCATTGATTTCAGAACTTTTATTTTCATACACAGAGGCTTTGTCGTCAATGTTATTTGTTATGATTTCTAAGTCCCCGTCGTTATCAAGGTCCGCATATACCACTCCATTAGAAAACCCTTTATAATCTATTCCCCAAGATTCATTGGCCATTTCAAAATCTAGGTTTCCGTTATTCTTGAAAATAAAATTTTCAATTTTTTCGGACGGAATACTTTGACTCAATTGTAATAATGTATCTTCTTTGATTTTGATTTTATCCAATTTATTGAAATAATCATTATTGTTTATCTCTTTTCTAGTACCGTTGGACACGAAGAGGTCCTTATTGCCATCATTGTCAAAATCGGCAAAAAGAGGTCCCCAACTCCAATCAGTCGAAGACGTTCCTGTTATTCTTGAAACGTTTGAAAAGTGCGGAACGCCATCGGTATAGATTCCGGAATTTAATTGCATACAGTTGTGCATGTATTGATAATGGAAACCAGCATCTACTACGTCCCAGAATAACTTGGGATTCATACTGGCCATATTTGCTTTTTTTCTTCTATTGCTTCGGGCATCCATATCTACTTGAAAAATATCAAGATTGCCATCATTGTTAACATCTGCAATATCAGTACCCATTCCATAAAAAGCGGTATGTGAAGTCGCTTCTTTAACAACCTCTTTAAAGGTGCCATTCTGGTTATTGATGTACATGTAATCAGGCGAGTTAAAATCATTGGACACATAAAGATCGGGCCAACCATCATTATTTATATCGCCAACCGTGGCGCTAAGTGTAAGTCCAAAATTTCTCAGCCCTGCTTGTTCTGTTACATTGGTAAATTTACCGTTATCGTTCCTATACAAATGATCGGATTCTTCATCTTTTAAATGCTCCATTTTATAGGTATAGTAAAACGTGGGGGATTTAAAATTGGTAGGAGGGTAATTGGCTGCATACATGTCTAAGTCCCCGTCGTTGTCATAATCAAAAAAAGTGGCTTGTACGCTATTGCCGACATCATCTAAGCCATATTCTGTAGCTTTTTCGGAAAAAGTACCATCTGTATTGTTGATAAAAAGTTGATTGGATTTTGGTCCGAATTTCCCCCCAACTGAACAATAAATATCCAAAAATCCATCCTCATTAACGTCAGCCATTGTTACTCCAGTGTACCAGCGACTATCTCCTGCAACACCCGCTGTGTCTGTAATATCCTCAAATTTTAAATTTCCCTTATTTAGGTAAAGTTTGTTGGCAACTTGGTTACCGGTAAAATAAACATCCAGAAGCCCATCATTATTAATGTCGCCCGTGGCAATGCCGCCACCCATATATAAATAGGAATAGGTAAAATAATTTAAGGAGTCATTTTCAGTCAGGTCGTTTCTAAAATTGATGCCGGTGCTTTCTGCGTTTAGAGGTGCGAAAATCTTTCCAGAAATCGATTCATCGGTTTTACTACAATTTAATACAACGGACAAACTCAATACAATTATTGGCAACTTAACTAAAATTGAAGGTTTCATTATTTGATTTTTTAAAGATTATGGGAATTTTAGTAAAAATACAAAAAGCAGCATGCTCTCACATACTGCTTCTTTCAAACTCAAACTAACTCAAAATTTTTTAATTAATATCCAGGGTTTTGATCAGCAGAAGTCACTGCATCATTAGAAAAAATTTCCCTATCCGGTATGGGCCAGAGTTCGTTTTTCCCAATCTGGAAATTAGTGCCTCCTAGCTCTGTAGCTGCTAGATTCCATCGTAAGATATCGTTAAATCTTATTTGCTCTCCTGCTAACTCCACTTTTCTTTCATGGACTATGGCATCAAAAACGGCAGCTTTGGATAAATTAGTTGGTAAATCATCCAAACCAGCTCTATCTCTAACCCTGTTGATAAGGGCTATCGCATCGGCTTGTGTGCCTACTTCGTTCTCACACTCTGCCATCATTAATAGTACATCGGCATATCTTAGATATTTAAAATTGATACCGGATTCCTGGTCTTCGTTAGCATCCTTGTAATAATTTTGGTATTTTTTCCATCCAGCCCTGCGTTGCTCGCCAGCGGTCAAATCTTCTGCTGTTACAACTCTATCTCCTCCGGCAAATTCATCACCAACTGAGTAGAAATTAGCTGCATATCTAAGATCTCCATCCTCATACTCATCTAATAAATCATCTGAGGGATAAACGTTAAACCAATCATTGAAGCCGTATTCTTGACCTCTAAAAGTTGCTTCATTGGGTCCATCTCCAGAGACCTGAGAATTCCATTGCGCACTGGTCCCCAAATCATCATCATATTGTACTTCAAAAATTGATTCTACACCATGTTCCGTTTCTTCCCGGAAATTGTCAAAATAGTCCTCTTCCAAATCCAATCCACTCAACTTTTCAAATTCTGTCAGTGCAAGTGCATATTGTTGTCTATACAAATAGACTTTTCCTAACATTGCCGTTGCGGCCTCCTTTGTAGCTCTACCATTGACTTCAACCCCTTTTGGCAATAATGAAGTTGACGCAGATTGTAAGTCCTCAATCATCAAATCATAAATAGCGTCACTAGGCGAAATTGGTACTCCGTCTGTTGTAGTAGGAATCTCTGTAATCAGCGGGACATTGCCAAAACGAGTCACTAAAAAGAAATAGAAAAGTGCACGCATGAACTTGGCCTCACCTATAAATTTTGCCTTAAGTTCTGGGCTTAAAATGGCGTCTTCAATAGCATTAATACTTTCTTCGTTGCCAATTACAAAATTTGCTTTATTAATTCCCCTAAAACAACTCTCCCAATAATCCGCAATTGGTCCGTGGCTAGAATCGAACGAAAAATCGATATACTGCTTTTTATCAGCTTCTAATTGAGGATTTCCTGAATTCTCATGAGACATGTTATCTTGTGAGAAAAACATATGTCTGGAATATAAGCCTCCTGTTTGCATATTTGAATACACTGCGTTTACTGCAGATTGTACCTGCGCTTCTGTTTTAAAAAATGTCTCCGGTGATAAACCATTTGGGTTTACCAATTCTAAATCTTCTTCTCCACATGCGTTTATTACCAAAGCGGTAATGCACATAAGAAAAAATGAGAAAATAATTTTTGTTGCTTTCATATCTATTTTTTTTGTTTTTTAAAAAGTTACTTGTAATCCTAGCAAATAAGTTTTGGGTTGTGGATACTCACCTCTATCTATACCATATTCAAATAAGTTTCCATTACCAACTTCTGGATCTAGACCTGAATAATCAGTAATTGTAATAAGGTTTTGACCACTTAGATATATTCTAAATTTAGAAAAAATATCTTTGCCAAATGCATCCGCCGGTATGGTATAGCCTATCGTCAAATTTTTAAGTCTACCGAAAGAACCATCTTCTACAAAACGATCCGATAATTGAATATTTTGTGGCGCTCCTCCCGCTCTAGGAACTGTATTAGAAGGATTAGTAGGAGTCCACCTATCCAAAACGCCTACTCCTGCGTTGAATAGTCTTGGCATTCCTTCAAGGTCATAAATATTTGTATTATACAAGTCCCTACCAAGTATACCCGTAAAGAATAAGTTAAGATCCAAGTTTTTGTATTTAGCATCAAAATTTAGACCAAAAGTAAGGTCAGGTACTGTATTACCAATAATTGCTCTATCATCCGAAGTAATATCGCCATCGCCGTTTAGATCTTTAAACCGTATGTCACCAGGCTGAACCGTTGTTTGACCTGGGTTTGCCGTAAATACGGCATCCACTTCCGCCTGGTTTTGATAAATACCATCGGTTACCAATCCATAAAGATGAAATAGGGATTCTCCCACTGCTACCCTTGTGATTTGCTGAGTTTCAAAATCCCCTCCCGCCAATTGCTCTACCCCGGCCAATGAAAGGGCTTCATTCTTTGATGTGGTAACGTTCATACTAGCGGACCATTGAAAATCACCTACAAAATCGTTGTAACCTAAGGTAAATTCAAAACCCTTAGTTTCCACCGATCCAACGTTTCTCACTTGGCTGCCTTCATTGATACCCGCAGATGTAGGTGTTGGTATTCTAACCAACAGATCGTCACTGGTATTTATGTAATACTCAAATGCAGCGGTGAACTTATTATCAAATACCCCAAGGTCTAAACCTATATTCTTTTGTGTGGTTTCCTCCCATTTTAAATCAGGGTTGGCCAAACCAAAAGCTGTAGTTCCAACTGCTGCACTACCCGCAATAGGATATAAAAAAGTATTTACCAATGTTGCACTATACAAATAATTTGCAATTCTGTCATTTCCGGATTCTCCATATGAACCACGAATTTTAAAAGTGTTAAAGGGAGTATTTGCCATAAAATTTTCTTTGGCAACGTTCCACCCTAGCGCATAGGAAGAGAACCATCCCCAGCGGTTATTTGCTCCAAATTTTGAAGAAGCATCCCTTCTCAAAGAAACAGCCGCAATATATTTATCCTCAAAGTTATAATTCAGCCTACCTAGATAACCAAGTCTGTTATATTCAAATGAATCACTGGATAGATTGGAATCCTCATTGGAGAGTTCGTCAATATCATTGGAAACTGCATTTCTACTACTGGCATCCACACCATTTCCTTTGCCTTCATATTTTTCTGATAGCAACAATAATTCAAAATTGTGAGAATCCGCGAAGGTCTTATTATATGTTAAGCTATTGGTAAGAATAATGGTTTGACCTGAAGTGGAATTCTTTGTAATTGCAGCAAATGGTTGCTGATGTGTTCCGCCAAAACTATCATCATTATAAGAAGGTATGAATCTGTTTTCGTTGAAATTAAAATAATCAAGACCAACTTGACTTTTAAACTTCAATCCATCCAATATTTCATATTCTGCAAATAAACTTCCAATTAAGCTAAAGGACGTATTTTCTGCGTTTCCTAATGTTAATACTCTTACAGGGTTTTCTGCATCTTGTCCGTCCCCTGCGCTATTAGGCCCTTGAAATCCACCAAGATTGTTTGGATTATAAACAGGTAGATAGGGAGCCGCCTTAATAGCATGTTCCAAAGCTGAACGACCACCAGAAGCAAGTTCTGGATTGATATCATTGAAGTTAATCGATGCGGTCTGCCCAATTGTTAATTTTCCCAAATTAAAGGAACTGTTTGCCCTAAAGGAATATCTTTCAAAACCTGTTCCCAATAAAATACCTTCTCTTTCAAAATACCCTCCAGAGATTCTGTAGCTACTATTTTCACTACCTCCAGATACGGCCACATCATAATTCCTGATTAACCCCGTTTGATAAATTTCATCTTGCCAATCCGTATTTCTACCGGATGTAGATGCTGGAGTAGTAGGAACTATACCAAACGCTTCATTCGCAAATTGTAAATATTGTTCTGTATTCAAGACATCATAGCGCTGGGTATTTATTTGAAATCCAGTACTTATATTCGCAGATAATTGGGCTTTGCCAGCCTTACCTTTTTTTGTGGTAACAAGAATGACACCGTTTGCACCTTGTGCACCATAAACTGCTGTAGTGGAAGCATCTTTAAGAACATTTATAGTTTCAATGTCATTTTGGTTTATTCCAGAAAGGTTTCCAACTATGACTCCATCAACGACAAAAAGCGGACTATTGTCACCAAATGTTCCCAGTCCTCTAATAGTAATTGATGGTTCCGAACCTGGCGACCCGGTACCGACTACCGTAACACCTGCCGCCCTACCTTGTAGCGCCTCAGTTGCATTGGCAACTGGAAGAGCAGCTATTTCCTCAGCTCCAACACTGGAAATAGCCCCTGTGACGGCCGCTCTACTCTGAGAGCCGTAACCAACCACTACAACTTCATCCAAGGCCTGTAAGTCTTCTTCTAAAGTTATGTTGATACTTGTTCGACCACTAACAGGAATCTGCTGCGTAGTGAATCCTATATAGCTAAATGTCAAAGTAGCATCTGAAGCTACATTGGATAACGTGTAGTTACCGTCAAAATCGGTTTGAGTTCCGTTAGATGTTCCCGACACTAAAACGGAAGCTCCAGGTAGTGGCGCTCCACCTTCATCTGACACTATACCACTAATAGTGATATTCTGTGAAAAAGCAAAATGCCCTACCATAACCAAAAAGGTAACAGTAATAAGTTTGAGTTTGTTCATAATTAGTAAAAGTTTAGTTGTTTAAAGTTGAGATTATGAAATTCTTAATTAGATACTAGCAAAATTATTTTATTATCAATCTATTGAGTATAAAATTTGAAGCGAATTATGAAAATTTTGTTGCATCAACCCATTTAAATTGACTAAATGGCAATGTATACCTCGTTATACTGACGATATGCCTTCTACGAATAGAGATATATGTCAAATATTGAATTTTTCTATTTATATGGAAATTATGCTACTGAAAGAGGGTTGGAAGTTTAAAAATAGTGAAGAAAAATTGTCTAATTTAACTTTACATGAGATGACTGAATTTAGATACATCTTGCTGCGGAATTTCTGAATCTATATCAATTCTATTTGGGAATTGGATAAACAAATTGAAGGATTAATTGTAATCGATTTTGAATAAAAAATTATTACGATATAAGAATAGGTAATTTGAGATTATTTGATTGTAGTGTTTAAAGTTTAAAACTAAATCCGTCCTCGACCTTACTATTGTATTTTTCTTCATCGAACTGGAATAGATATGCGCCTTTCTTTGATGAGCTCATATCCTTTTCATTCAGTTTAATCAGAATATCTAGTGAATTGAATTTATTAATGAAGTTCCGCTTATCAAGCTTTTTATCTAAAATCGCCTCATATAATTTTTGTAATTGGCGCATAGTAAATTTTTCAGGTAAAAGTTCAAAACCTATGGGCTTGCTTAATGCACGTCTTTGTAAACGTGCTAACGCCCTTTCAACCATTCGATTATGGTCAAAAATTAATTTGGGAGCATCTTTAAGGGCGAACCATTTTGCAGATTCCTTATTCAATACGTTTTTATCATGTTGGGCTATATCAATTAAGGCGTAGTATGCAGTAGATAAAGTTCGGTCTGCCGGATCACGATCAACCATACTAAAAGTATACAGTTGCTCCATGTAAACGTCATTCAAACCGGTAAGATGGTGCAATACCCTGCTGGCCGCATCGTCCAAATTTTCCTCTTTTTTTAGAAACCCGCCGATAAGTGACCATTTGCCCATTTCCGGCTCAAAGTTTCTTTTAATCAATAGAATTTTTAATTCCTCTTGGTCGAAGCCGAAGATAATGCAATCAACCGCCAATAAAATTTTATCCTCTTTGCTATATGTACTAAGTGTCATTTTATGCAGAAATATAGAAAACCGACAAGCTACTTATTTTATGCGATTTTTTTTGACATTTACTAAATAATTCTTGTTTAAGTGTTTTAAACACACTTTTTTTAATTATTATTGTTCGCTGATTTAGATTTAAGATTATGCTTCCAGTTTAATCATATTGATATAAATTAGGGCGGTATTTTAAATCATTCCTAGTAATTATTTTAAATTCTTTTTTTATTTCAATACTAAAAATTCATTCTTATGTGTAAACGTAATTTCCTAACAGTCTTGATGGTCGCTCTCATAGCTTATTCTCAGATGTTAATGAGTCAGACGAATGTAGCTATTAAGTTAGAGCCTTCAGACAACGCACCAACTATAAGTAGACACATCTATGGTCATTTTGCAGAACATTTAGGAAGATGTATATATGAAGGATTTTATGTAGGGGATTCTAGCGCGATTCCAAATTCCGCGGGTGTACGTCTTGACATTATAGATGCCCTAAAAGAATTGCAGATTCCAAATTTGAGATGGCCTGGGGGTTGTTTTGCAGATACCTATCATTGGATGGACGGTATTGGCGATTTGGATAAAAGACCGACCATAGTCAACACGTGGTGGGGTGGGGTAACTGAGGACAATAGTTTTGGTACCCACAATTTTCTAAATCTTTGTGAGGAGCTCGGTGCCGAACCCTATTTATCTGGAAACGTGGGTAGCGGCGGTGTTCAAGAGTTAGCAGACTGGGTGCAATATACCAATTTTAAAGGTAAAAGTCCAATGTCCGACTTAAGGCGTGAAAATGGACGGGATGAACCCTGGGGAGTAAAATATTGGGGTATAGGTAACGAGGCTTGGGGTTGTGGAGGCAATATGCGTCCGGAATACTACGCAGACATCTATAAAAAATATGTAACCTTCATGTCCGATGCCGATGTAGAAGGTGGAATTTACAAAATTGCTTCAGGTGCCAGTAATGACGATTACAATTGGACTGAGGTATTGATGAAAAACATCCCGAAAAATATGTTGCAAGGGGTAGCCCTTCATCATTATTCGGTAATTGATTGGAGTGTTAAAGGTCCTGATGTGAATTTTGATGAAGATACTTATTTCAAAACCATGAAAGAGTCTTGGTTAATGGAGGAGCTCATAGTTAAGCATACAGCCATTATGGACAAGTATGATGAGGATAAAAAGGTGGACCTTATCGTTGATGAATGGGGAGGTTGGTATGAAGTATCGGAAGGCACAAATCCCGGATTCCTTTATCAGCAAAACACCATGCGCGATGCTATGATTGCAGGTATGAATTTGAATATTTTCAACAACCATGCAGACCGGGTAAAAATGGCCAACTTGGCGCAAGCGGTAAATGTTTTACAGGCCGTGATTCTTACGGATAAGGAAAAAATGATCTTAACGCCAACTTATCATGTAATGAACATGTATAAAGTTCACCAAGATGCCACGTTAATTCCTCTATCCTTTGAATCTCCAATGTATACGTATAACGGAGAATCACTACCAGCATTAACGGTATCCGCCAGCAAGGATGCTGAAGAGAAAGTGCATATTTCCTTTACCAATATCGACACAAAAAATGGAACGGCAATTTCCATTGATTTGAGCGAACTGGGTTTAAAGAATATGACCGGCTCGTTATTGAGCTCTGAAAATTTACAGGACCACAACTCCTTTGAAAATCCAAATAAAATAGAACCTGAAAATTTCAAGGATTTCAAGTTTAGGAAAGGAATGCTAGAGGTTACGGTACCTCCTTTTTCAGTGTTGGTTTTGAAAGGAACCAAATAATAAAATAAATATGAAACAAGCGATTCCCCTAGCTGTTCTTGCGATTTTTCTGTTCAGTTTTCTTAGCTGTCAGCAGGAGGTTAAAAAAGAACCTGCTGAAAATACTTTTTCTGAACCTGCAATTGGTTATGAAATTACACCGGTAAATATTCAAAATGTTCAATTGACGGATGATTTTTGGTTACCGATTATTAAGCGCGTTCAGGATAAAACAATAGCGTACGCCATACAGAAGTGTAAGGAAGAGGGAAGGTTTGACAACTTTTTGATTGCCGGAGGTAAAATGCAAGGTAAAGTAAGAGGTGTTATGCCTTTTGACGATTCTGATGTATATAAGGTTATAGAGGGAGCATCAAATTCCTTGATAAGTTCACCTAATCCTCCTTTGGAAAAGTTATTGGATTCTTTGATCGGTATTGTTGAAATAGGTCAGGAACCGGATGGTTATTTGACTACCTGGCGAACGATAAATCCTGCAGAACCGCCTGCGGAGTGGGTAGCGGTTAAAGAAGGTAAACGCTGGGAATCCTTGGCAGCTAGTCACGAACTATATAACGCTGGTCACATGTATGAGGCTGCTGTAGTTCATTTTAAAGCTACTGGTAAACGAAACTTTTTGGATATCGCTTTGAAAAATGCAGATTTAATGGTAGCGACATTTGGTGATGAGGAAGGTAAAATAGCTACAGTACCGGGTCATCAAATTATTGAAACAGGATTGATTAAATTATATGAGGTTACAGGAAAAGATGCCTATCTGGATTTGGCTAAATATTTTTTGGATAATCGCGGTAATCCTAATAACCATGAACTGTTTGGTGAGTACTCACAAGACCATGTCCCTGTTGTAAAACAAGAAGAAGTAGTCGGTCATGCAGTAAGGGCGGTTTACATGTATGCCGCAATGACAGATATTGCAGCACTAAAGAATGATACTGCTTACCATAAAGCTGTAAATAATTTATGGGACAATATGGTCGATAAGAAAATGTATATAACCGGAGGTATTGGTGCGACTCATGAAAACGAAGCTTTTGGAGAGAATTACGAGCTGCCCAATTTGACTTCCTACAATGAAACTTGTGCGGCTATCGGCGATGTGTATTGGAACCAAAGATTGTTTAATATGACGGGGGACGTCAAATATTTTGATGTAATTGAAAGAACACTTTACAATGGATTAATCTCTGGTTTGTCCTTAAGCGGAACCGAATTTTTCTACCCTAATCCTTTGGAGTCTGACGGTAAATATGAGTTTAATCAAGGGGCTGTTACCAGAAAATCATGGTTTGATTGTTCCTGCTGTCCTACGAATGTAGTTCGTTTTATACCGGCATTACCAGGACTTATCTACGCTAAAAATGACCATGATGTGTATGTGAATTTATACGCTTCCAATGAAGCTGTCATTGATTTGCCAAACAATAAAGTCAATATCACTCAAAAGACTAGTTATCCTTGGAATGGAAATGTTAGTGTTAATGTTAGCGCCAATCAAGGGCCGGATTATAATCTAAAGCTACGCGTTCCTGGTTGGGCGCATAATGAGGTGCTACCAGGCGGGCTGTATAGTTATGTGAATACTATATCCGAGAATGTAGAGGTTTATATTGACGGAGAAAAAGAGGTAGTCAATTCCTTAGATGGATATATCACGCTATCTGGAGACAAGGTGAACGGAAAAAATATCGAACTTAAATTTCCGATGGAAGTCCGTATGGTGGAAACATTGGATGAAGTAGTTGAGAATCAAGGAAAAGTAGCTTTGGAATACGGACCATTGGTATATGCGGTTGAAGAAATCGATAATAAAAGAGATATCAACGAACTTAGTATTTCCCAATCCAATGATTTTGACGTGCAAATGGAGGATGAATTATTAGAAGGAGTTAACACGATAACAAGCGGAGATTTTAAAGCGATACCTTACTACGCTTGGTCTAACCGTGGTCCGGGTAAAATGAAAGTGTGGTTGGATAGTTCACTGAAATAATTAAACAGTATAGTTAACATTGAAAAAAAGTTACGTAATAGGATTGGATTATGGTACGGATTCGGTTAGGGCTGTACTGATAGATTCAGAGAATGGAAAGGAGATTGCTTCAGAGGTACATTGGTATCAAAGATGGAAAAAAGGTAGGTACTGCGACCCGTCCTGCAACCGATTTAGACAGCATCCGTTGGATCATATCGAAGGATTGGAAAGAACGATATCCGGGGTGGTTACAAAAAGTAGGATAGAGCCATCGGCCATTAAGGCAATATGTATTGATACTACCGGATCTTCTCCGGTCCCGATAGCAAAAGATGGAACACCATTGGCAATGAAAGACGGTTTTACCGAAAACCCCAATGCCATGATGGTTTTGTGGAAGGACCATACTGCAATCTCGGAAGCCGAAAAAATAAATGAATTGGCAGCTACTTGGGGAGGCGAGGATTACACCAAATTTGTTGGGGGCATCTATTCCTCCGAATGGTTCTGGGCAAAAATCGCCCATGTGGTAGAGGAAGATAAAACAGTGCAAAAAGAAGCGTATACTTGGATGGAGCATTGTGATCTCATGACCTATTTGCTCATAGAAAATAAAGACTTGAAATCTTTTAAGCGTAGTCGCTGTGCCGCTGGTCACAAAGCAATGTGGCATGACAGTTGGGGCGGCTTGCCTTCAAAGGAATTCTTAGGATTGTTGCATCCTTACGCTGCGGAATTGCGAGACCGATTGTATGACGACACCTATACTTCCGATGAGGTAGCGGGAAACCTGAGTCAAGAATGGGCCAAGAAATTGGGATTGACCACCGATACTTTAGTTGCCGTGGGCACTTTTGATGCGCATTCAGGAGCCGTAGGTGCCAAAATAGATGAGAATGCTTTGGTTAGGGTTATGGGAACCTCCACCTGTGATATTATCGTGGCCAAGGAAACAGAGGTACACGGGAAGACCATAAAAGGAATATGTGGTCAAGTAGATGGTTCCGTTATCCCTGGATTTATAGGTCTGGAAGCTGGTCAGTCCGCATTTGGTGACCTTTTGGCCTGGTTCAAGGACGTATTGTCCTGGCCCATGGACAATTTGGTGATGACTTCGGATATACTTTCGGACCAACAAAAAGAGGATTTGAGCAAGGAAATAGAAAGCGATTTTATCCGAAAATTATCGGATGCCGCAGAGGCTATTCCTTTATCGGAGAGTGTACCAACAGCCTTGGATTGGATTAACGGGCGAAGAACCCCGGATGCCGACCAAAATTTAAAAAGTGCCATATCAAATTTATCACTGGGTTCAAAAGCGCCCCATATTTTTAAGGCATTGATAAACGCCATATGCTTCGGTTCCAAGAAAATAGCCGATAGATTCCAAGAAGAAGGCGTCAAAATAGAATCCGTTGTCGGTATTGGGGGAGTTGCAAGAAAGTCCCCTTTTATCATGCAAACCTTGGCCAATGTGATGAACATGCCTATTAAGGTAGCGGAATCTGACCAAGCTCCGGCTTTGGGAGCTGCCATTTACGCGGCAGTTGCAGCGGGAATATATCCTAATGTTATCGAAGCAAGTAAAAGAATGGGAAGTAGCTACGAAGCGGAATACCACCCACAACCTGGGGCGGTAAAAGAATATGAAAAATTGATAGCGTCCTACGAAAGCCTTGGACAATTCATGGAAAGCACATTAAAAAAATAAAGATATGACCTCAAAATATAGCCAGTTAAAACAGGAGTGTTTCGAAGCGAATATCGAGTTGAACGATTTAGGATTGGTCATATACACTTTTGGTAATGTAAGCGCGGTAGATAGGGAAAATGGTGTTTTCGCCATTAAACCTAGCGGGGTTCCCTATGAAAAATTGAAACCTGAGGATATCGTATTACTTGATTTTGAAAATAATGTTGTGGAGGGAACGATGCGACCTTCTTCAGATACTAAAACACACGCCTATCTGTATAAAAACTGGAGCCACATAGGTGGTATTGCGCACACCCATGCCACTTATTCGGTGGCTTGGGCACAGGCTCAAAAAGATATTCCGATTTTTGGAACCACCCATGCGGATCACTTGACTGCTGACATTCCCTGCGCGCAACCTATGAAGGATAGTTTGATCGAGGGAAATTACGAGCATAACACCGGAATCCAAATAGTTGATTGTTTCAATGAACGTGGACTTTCGTCAGAGGAGGTGGAAATGTTGCTAATAGGTAATCACGGACCTTTTGCATGGGGTAAATCCGCTGCAAAAGCCGTGTATAACAGTAAGGTTCTGGAAACGGTGGCACAAATGGCATATCTTACTTTACAGATAAATCCAGATGCACCAAGATTAAAGGATTCTTTAATAAAAAAACACTACGAGCGTAAGCATGGTAAAAACGCTTACTACGGACAATAATTTTAGAAAATAATATATGAGTAGAACGATGAAGGATAAAGAAATATGGTTCGTTACGGGCAGTCAACATTTGTACGGTCCTGAAACTTTGGAACAGGTAGCGAAAAATTCACAAAAAATCGTGGAAGGATTTAATGTATCGTCCCATATTCCAGTAAAAATCGTTTATAAGCCAACGGTTAAAACACCCAGTGAAATAACGGATGTTTGCCAAGAAGCCAGTGCGAGTAAAGCCTGTATCGGTATCATTACCTGGATGCATACCTTTTCTCCCGCAAAAATGTGGATTAAAGGCCTATCTATATTGACCAAGCCTTTGTGTCATTTACATACACAGTTCAATGCCGAGGTACCTTGGGAGACCATTGATATGGATTTTATGAACTTGAATCAATCCGCACATGGAGACCGAGAGTTCGGACACATGATGACGAGAATGCGTAAAAAGCGCAAGATTATCGTTGGTCACTGGGAGGAAGCAATGATTCAGCAAAAAATAGGAAATTGGACCCGAGTCGCTTTGGGTTGGAATGAGTTTCAGAACCTGAAAGTTGCACGTATCGGGGATAACATGCGTGAAGTTTCCGTTACCGATGGAGATAAGGTAGAAGCGCAGTTGCGTTTCGGTTTCTCCGTGAACGGTTATGATTCGTCGGATATTACTAACTACATCAAAAAGTTAAGCGATGAACAAGTGACCGAGTTGGTAAAGACCTATGAAAGCGAATATAAATTGGCAGATGCATTATTGGAGTCCGGTAGCAAACGTCAATCCCTTATCGACGCTGCAAAAATAGAATTGGGGCTACGCTCCTTTTTGGAAGAAGGCGGTTTTGGCGCTTTCACCGATACCTTTGAAAACCTGGGCGAACTGAAACAGTTGCCTGGAATCGCTACCCAACGTCTTATGGCCGATGGTTATGGATTTGGTGGGGAAGGCGACTGGAAGACTTCTGCCTTATTGCGCGCCATGAAAGTAATGGCTACCGGTTTGGAAGGTGGAACTTCGTTTATGGAAGATTATACCTATCATTTCACACCACAAAAAGCCTACGTAATGGGCTCGCACATGTTGGAGATTTGTCCGTCCATTGCGGATAAAAAGCCTACTTGTGAAGTTCATCCTTTGGGAATAGGCGGTAAAGAAGACCCGGTTCGTTTGGTATTCAACTCACCGGCCGGACCAGCCATAAATGTTTCATTGGTAGATCTGGGAAATAGGTTTAGGTTGATCGTAAACGAGGTAGAAGCGGTAGCTCCCATGGAAGAATTGCCAAAATTGCCTGTGGCCCGTGTGCTTTGGGATGCTAAACCGGATTTGGAGGTGGCCGCCACTTCGTGGATTTTGGCTGGCGGTGCACACCACACGGTATACAGTCAGGCGATAACAACAGAATTTATAGAGGATTTCGCGGAAATGGCAGGGGTAGAAGTTGTGGTCATCGATAAAAATACAACTGTACGTCAGTTCAAGGAACTGTTAAACGCCAACGAGGCCTACTATCACTTATTTCAACATAACATGTAAATTCGATATTATGAAACCATTTAAAACTTCTTTTCCTTCAATCTTAATTGTTGCCGTCATATTGGTGAATTTGGCTTGTAAAGATGATAAAACGAAAAAAGAAAATCAAGAACCTGAACAAATGGAAAAAACGATTAGTATAACATCAAGTGATTTTGGAACCACGGCTGCGGGTGAAAAAGTGACTAAATATTTCTTAGAAAATAAGGATGGAATTCAGGTGGATATTATCACCTACGGTGGTAGGATTACCTCTTTGCGAACTCCGGATAAAGATGGTACTATGAAAAATGTGGTGTTAGGCTTCGATTCCATAGAACAGTATGAAAAGGACAATCCATTTTTCGGGGCGTTGATTGGGCGGTATGGAAACAGGATTGCTAAAGGCAAATTCAGTTTGGACGGTACGGAGTATACCTTGGCCCAGAATAACGGTGCAAACAGTCTTCACGGGGGTGTGCAAGGTTTTGATAAAAAAGTTTGGGAAGCCAAAACGGAGGAAGGTGACGATTCGGTTAAATTGATTCTTACCTATTTGAGCCCTGACATGGAAGAAGGTTTTCCCGGTAATTTATCCACAACTGTCACGTATACTTTGAATAAGGATAATACGCTGGATGTTTTGTATGAGGCTGAGACTGATAAAACTACAGTGGTGAATTTAACCCAACACGCATATTTCAATTTATCCGGAGATTTTTCAAATACCATTTTAGATCATATGGTTGAAATAAATGCGGATACCTTCGTCCCTGTTGATGGAGGATTGATTCCTACGGGAGAATTAAGGCCGGTAGAAGGAACACCTTTTGATTTTAGAGAACCAAAATTAGTAGGAAATGAAATCAATGCGGATAACGAACAAATTGAATTAGGCGGTGGGTATGACCATTGCTGGGTTCTAAATGACCAAGATGCAGGTTTCCGATCGGTTGCTACAGCTTATCATCCAGGGACAGGTAGAAACTTGGAAGTGCTAACCGATGAGCCCGGCATACAATTCTATTCTGGTAACTTTTTGGACGGAACGCTTCCCGCTCCTAACGGTGGCACATATGCAAAACGTTCTGGATTTTGTTTAGAGACCCAGCACTATCCGGATTCGCCCAACCAACCCGAATTTCCATCGGTGACCTTAGAACCGGGAGATAAATACCGGACTAAAACAACTTTTAAATTCTCAACCAAATAAACCTTTGCCATGCAACCATTAGATACATTTGACTGGATTAGTATTTCCCTTTATTTCATTCTGCTATTAGGAATAGCCGTTTGGGTTATACGCAAAAAGGAAAACAATACGGAAGATTATTTTTTGGCCGGTAGGAATGTGGGATGGTTCGTGGTAGGAGCCTCCATATTTGCTTCTAACATAGGTTCGGAACACGTGGTGGGGCTGGCCGGAACAGGTGCAAGTAATAAATTACCACTGTTAATTTACGAGATACAGGCGTGGGTGGTATTGATTCTAGGCTGGGTATTTTTACCATTTTATGCTAGAAGTGGGGTATTTACAATGCCTGAATTCTTGGAAAAACGATTTGATGCACGTTCAAGGTGGCTGTTGTCCATCTTTTCAATTGTAGCCTATGTATTAACAAAGATTTCCGTTACCATTTATGCAGGGGGTGTTGTGGTTTCCGCCTTACTGGGAATAGATTTCTGGACAGGAGCTATTGCGACTGTAATCCTTACCGGTATTTATACTATTTTGGGAGGAATGCGCGCCGTGGTTTATACAGAAACCTTGCAGGCCATTCTTTTGATATTAGGCGCAGCAGTCCTTACCTATATAGGTTTGGATAAGGTAGGTGGATGGAGCAGTATGACGGAAACTTTGGGTCCTGAATACTTTAATATGTGGCGACCTGCAACAGATCCGGACTTTCCTTGGCCTTCACTTTTAATTACAAGTACCATTGTAGGTATCTGGTATTGGTGTACGGATCAATACATTGTTCAACGGGCACTTACAGCTAGGAATATTAAAGAAGGTAGACGTGGAACCATTTTTGGTGCTCTATTGAAATTATTACCTGTTTTCTTATTCTTAATCCCTGGAGTTATAGCATTGACTTTGAAGATGCGTGGCGAATTACATTGGGATAGTCCAGATGAAGCTTTTCCGGTACTTATGAGCAACCTATTACCTTCCGGACTACGTGGTTTGGTTGCAGCTGGACTATTGGCGGCTTTAATGAGTTCATTGGCATCGGTATTTAATTCATGTTCTACCTTGTTTACCGTGGATATCTACAAGAAATTGAGACCCAATGCACCGGAGAAAAAGTTGGTGCGTACGGGACAGATAGCTACGGTTTTTGTAGTAATCATTGGTATTATCTGGATTCCGATTATGGCGAATATATCAGGTGTGCTTTATGAGTATCTACAGAGTGTACAATCCTATATAGCACCGCCGATTACTGCTGTGTTTCTTCTAGGGATTTTCTACAAACGAATAAACGCAACAGGTGCCATTTATACATTGGTAATGGGTATAATAGTGGCTTTTATCCGTATTGTTCTTGAATTGACGAAGGGCAACCTTGACCCTGACGGATTTCTATTCAAGATGGGCGACATGAACTTTTTAAGTTTCGGAGCATGGTTCTTCCTGTTTTGTCTCATATTTTTGATAGTAGTCAGTTTATTGACCAAAGCTCCGGATAAGGAAAAAATAGTGAACCTGACCTTTGGTACCATAACCGAAGAAGAAAAGAAGAATAACAAGAACAGTTACAATTGGGTAGATATTACCATCTCCATTGTTATTATAATTATTGTAGCTGCTGTGATGCTATTTTTTAATGGATCTTAATTTTAATTTTTAATAGTCCAGTAAAAAGTTCACCTTTAAAGTTAAGAACGTTCTCTAAACCGTTTAAAGGTGTTAAAATAAAAAAATCTATAGTACAGGCTACATATCTGTATCTTACTTAATATTTTTAGATTCTAGAATGCAATCTATATTTCAATGAGCGTATTAATGGCAAATCATATAAAATTCATAAATGAAGAGTTTCTTCTTGAGAATAAATTTTCCGAAAGATTGTATCATGATTACGCATCTCAGATGCCCATTATTGATTACCACTGTCATTTACCACCGAATGAGATAGCCGACAACCGCTCCTTTGAGAATCTTACTAAGGTATGGATAGATGGCGACCATTATAAATGGCGTGCCATGAGGACTTTTGGTATTGATGAAAAGTACGTTACGGGAGAAGCTTCTGATAAGGAAAAGTTTGTTCAATGGGCTAAAACAGTCCCCTATACCTTAAGAAATCCATTGTATCATTGGACACATTTGGAGCTGAAAAGATATTTTGATATTGATATTTTATTGAACGCTGATTCTGCAAATGAAATTTATGATGAGGCTAACGCTAAATTGCAAACCCCTGAATTCAGTTGTCAGAGCCTGATAAAAAAAATGAATGTTGAGGTTATTTGTACTACAGAAGACCCCATTGATAGTTTAGAGCATCATATTAAAATTGATAAGAGTGATTTTAATGTAAAAGTTAGCACTTCATTTCGACCGGATAAATCTTTTTTAATTTCCGGTGAATCGTATTTAGAGTATATTGAAAAACTATCCGAAGTCAGCAAAGTAAATATTGATTCTTATAAATCCCTTTGCGATGCACTTACCCAACGTTTGGATTATTTTGAAGGGAATGGTTGTAAGCTTTCCGATCATGGATTAAGCTTTGTTCCTTTTGAAACCTTTACAGATGCGGAAATCGAACTGATTTTTAGTAAAAGGATGTCTAACAAAACACTGACATCGCTAGAAAATGACAAGTTCCAAACAGCTCTACTATTGTTTCTATGTGAGCGATATCATAAAAGAAATTGGGTGCAGCAGTTTCATTTAGGAGCTTTAAGAAATAATAACTCAAGGATGACTCGCATATTAGGACCTGATACTGGATGGGATTCTATTGGAGATTACCAACAAGCGGCTTCGCTTTCAAATTTTTTAAATGCATTGGATAGCAAGGATAAATTGGCAAAAACCATAATTTACAATATGAATCCCGCCGATAATGAGGTTTTGGCAACTATGATTGGTAACTTTAACGACGGTAGGGTTAAGGGAAAAATGCAGTTTGGTTCGGGATGGTGGTTTTTGGATCAAAAGGATGGGATGACCAGACAGATGAACGCACTATCCAATATGGGATTGATAAGTTGTTTTATCGGGATGCTTACGGATTCGAGAAGCTTTCTTTCCTATCCCAGACATGAATATTTTAGAAGAGTATTGTGTAATCTCTTCGGACAGGAAATGCAAAACGGGGAACTGCCCCAAGATTTTGAATTGGTTGGCAAGATTATTCAAGATATTTCCTATAATAATGCTAAGGAATATTTCAATTTTAAATAAAATAGCGCATAAATAAGATAATGAAAAAAGTAGTAACGTTCGGTGAAATTATGCTTCGATTGTCACCTCCTGGATTTTTAAGGTTTTCACAGGCAAACGAGTTTGAAGTTGTTTATGGTGGAGGAGAATCTAACGTAGCCGTTTCTCTGGCCAACTATGGAGTTCCCGTGGATTTTGTAACGCGTTTACCGAAAAATGATATTGGCGAATGTGCGTTGATGGAAATGCGCAAACGCGGTGTCGGGACGGATAAGATCGTATTCGGTGGGGACCGTTTGGGAATCTACTTTTTGGAAACCGGGGCGGTGAGCCGTGGCAGTAAGGTGATTTATGACAGGGCACATTCTGCCATAGCCGAGATTAAATCGGGTATGATTGATTGGGATTCCGTGTTTGAAGGGGTGGAATGGTTTCATTGGACCGGGATTACCCCGGCCATATCCCAGGGTGCCGCAGATGTTTGTCTGGAAGCAGTTAAAATGGCCGATAAAAGAGGGATTACTATTTCTACGGATTTGAATTACCGTGCGAAGTTATGGCAATATGGGGGCGACCGTGAGAAGATAATGACAGAATTAACTTCCTACTGTGATATTATTTTGGGTAACGAAGAGGATGCCGAAAAGCATTTTGGGATTCATCCGGAAGGATTGGATGTTCACAAAGATGGCGCAGATGTTAAGGCGGAAGCTTTTTTATCGGTCTGTAAACAAATGATGAAAAAATTCCCAAAAGCAAAAAAAGTGATTACAACCCTAAGAGGTTCTATTTCGGCATCTCACAATACGTGGGCCGGAGTCCTTTGGGACGGTTCCAAGATGTATGAAACAAGACAGTATCAAATTACAGACATTGTAGATAGAGTCGGTGGTGGCGATTCTTTTATGGGAGGATTGATATACGGATTGTTGAAATATCCGGAAGATGATCAGAATGCCTTGGATTTTGCGGTGGCAGCTTCCTGTTTAAAACATACCATAAAAGGAGACGCCAACCTGGTATCCATAGACGAAGTGGAAAAACTAATGGGGGGCGATGCCTCGGGAAGGGTCGCTAGATAAATAAACTAATTATACCATCCGTTCAGGCAAACTCAGGAACTGTTGATGGTATTCGAAAAGAAGTAATAATGGCACAGTATTCAAGGTTGGAAGTAGCGGAGGTAATGGAAGAAACCGGAATGGTTCCCTTGTTTTACCATCCAGATATAAACTTGGGAAAAAATGTTCTAAAGGCCTGTTATGACGGCGGTGCCAGATTGATAGAATTTACGGCACGCGGGGATTTTGCTTCCGAAGTTTTTTTGGAACTTAATAAGTATGCGGTCAAGGAGTTACCGGGAATGATCATGGGTGTCGGTTCAATTACGGATGCCGGTGCGGCAAGTTTATATATGCAAATGGGGGCCAACTTTATCGTCACTCCTTCTTTGCGGGAAGACATAGCTATCGTCTGCAATAGGAGAAAGGTCTTGTGGTCTCCGGGTTGTGGTACGCTGACGGAAATCAACAAGGCGGAGGAATTGGGCTGCGATATTATAAAATTGTTTCCCGGCTCAACTTACGGACCAGGATTTGTCAAGGCCATCAAGGGTCCTCAACCATGGACAAGCATCATGCCTACTGGAGGCGTAAGTACAGAAGAAAGTAATCTAAAAGGTTGGTTCGATGCCGGTGTAACCTGTGTAGGTATGGGATCTCAACTAATTAGTAAGGATATTTTGGCGAACAGAGATTTTGAAGGACTTCAACAAAGAGTCGCGGATACCCTGGCACTTATCAAAAGGATACGAAACAAATAATCTATGAATCTCAGGAGCATTGTTATTCTATTCTTATTATTCACGATGCTATTTGGATGCTCCGGTGAGAATACCACCAAAACACTTCGTTTAGGGCACGGGCTGGATATAAGCCATTCTGTCCATAAGGCCATGGTAAAAATGGGGGAGGATTTGTTTGAGCGTTCAGGAGGTAAGTTAAAATTGGAGATATATCCCAGCCAACAGTTGGGAACGGAGCGGGAGTGTCTAGAACTGCTACAAATTGGCAGTATGGATATGACCAAAGTTTCGGTAGGTGTATTGGAAAATTTCGCGCCTAAAATGAAAGTTCTTGGTCTTCCCTTTTTGTTTCGTGACCGTGAACATTCCTTTGACGTGTTGGACGGCCCAATTGGGGAAATGTTATTGAAAGAAAGTGAAAAATACTGGTTAAAAGGCCTTGGTTACTATGATGCGGGCAGCCGTAGTTTCTATACCATGAACAAGCCCATAATGAAACCTGCAGATTTGGAAGGGGAGAAAATCCGGGTCATGGAGAGTGCTACGGCCGTAAATATGGTTAAGGCTTTGGGCGGGTCTCCCACCCCTATTTCTTGGGGAGAGCTCTACACTTCCTTGCAACAAGGTGTGGTGGATGGAGCGGAAAACAACCCGCCTAGTTTTTATCTATCAAGGCATTATGAAGTCTGTAAATATTATTCCCTGGATGAACATACCGTGCTTCCAGATGTATTATTGATTGGTACCTACGTCTGGGACAAACTTAATGAACAGGAACAAAAATGGTTAACTGCAGCCGTGAAGAAATCCGTTAAATATCAAAGAGTACTTTGGGCGGAGGCGGAAGAGGAAGCATTGAGGGAAGTACAAAAGGCCGGGGTAGAAATTTTTAGACCGGACAAGTCGCTTTTTGCCGAAAAGGTAGAAAGTATATTTGAGGGCTACAAAGATGACCCGGAGATTTATCCTTTGATCAAACAAATACAGCAAACGAATTAAACCTATGCGATCTAAAATAGATGCTATATTGGGTAATATCCTGGTAATCATTATGTCGGTTATGGTACTTAATGTGCTTTGGCAAGTGTTTACAAGATTTGTAACGGGCAATCCAAGTTCGTTTACCGACGAACTGGCACGGTATTTAATGATTTGGATAGGGGTGTTGGGCGCGGCCTACGTATCGGGCAGAAATCTTCACGTCGCCATCGATATTCTGCCCACCAAATCTAACAAGAAAACCCAAAAATGGTTAAAAGCTATCGTAACCCTTTTGGTTGTCCTGTTTGTAGTTGTAGCTTTTATAATAGGAGGCTCTAGACTGGTCTATATTTCCTACGTGTTGGGCCAGCAGTCACCGGCCTTGCAATTGCCGCTTTCCGTGGTCTATATTATTATTCCCATCAGTGGACTTTTGATTATATATTACAAGCTGTCGGACCTAAAGAAACTATTGTCATGATGGAACATATTCCCATTTTAGTTTTGATAATCAGCTTTATTTGTTTGTTGTCCATTGGAACACCTGTTGCTTGGAGTATCGCCATTTCCTCATTGTTGACTATGTTGGTAAGCATCCCTGCAATGCCAGCTTTTACCACGGTGTCACAACGTATGGCGACTGGCTTGGACAGCTTTGCGTTGTTGGCAATACCTTTTTTCATATTGTCCGGGGAGCTGATGAACAAAGGTGGTATTGCACACCGGCTTATCGCCTTCGCCAAGACCTTGGTGGGTTCCTTGCCTGGTGGGTTGGCATTGATAAACGTTATCGCGGCCATGCTGATGGGCGCCATAGCAGGTTCGGCTATGGCATCGGCATCTGCAATGGGAAGTATTTTGGGACCTGAAATGGAAAAGGAAGGCTACTCAAAGGAATTTGGTGCCGCGGTAAATATTACGTCCTCCACAACGGGATTGGTCATTCCGCCAAGTAACGTGCTGATTGTTTATTCGTTGGCAAGTGGTGGGGCATCCATCGCCGCATTGTTCTTGGCCGGATATATTCCTGGCATCATGACGGGGCTGTTCCTGATGATTGTAGCCGCAGTTTGGGCCAAGAAAAAGAAATATAAGGTCGGGAAAAGAAGTAGGGCAAAGGATGTGTTTAGAACATTAATAGATGCACTACCAAGCCTATTTATGCTCGTTGTGGTGATTGGCGGAATTGTTACGGGGATATTTACCGCTACTGAGGCTTCCGCCATTGCAGTATTGTACAGTCTTATACTGGGGTTTATCTACAAGGAGATTAGTTTGCTAAAATTGCCCCAAATTTTGTTGGATTCATCGGCTACGACCGCCATAGTCATGTTGTTGATCGCATCTTCGATGTGCATGTCCTGGGCACTTTCCTATGAAAACATTCCTCAGGACATCAGTTCAGGATTGTTGAGTTTGAGTGACAATAAGATTGTCATCCTTTTGATCATCAACTTATTACTACTGTTTGTGGGGATTTTTATGGATATGACCCCGGCAGTCTTGATTTTTACCCCCATCTTCTTACCGGTAGTGACCAAACTAGGTTTGGACCCCGTTCATTTTGGAATCATCATGGTGCTGAATCTCTGTATCGGTTTATGTACACCACCGGTAGGTTCGGTGCTCTTTG
This sequence comes from uncultured Flavobacteriaceae bacterium, assembly GCA_963848865.1. Classification (GTDB taxonomy): domain Bacteria; phylum Bacteroidota; class Bacteroidia; order Flavobacteriales; family Flavobacteriaceae; genus Maribacter. Next base: position 82,204 of record CAWKFV010000011.1, read on the forward strand.
TGGGAGTGGGGATAGCAAAAACTACGATCGAGAAAGTTTTTAAACCCTTATTGCCCTTATTTTTGGCAATGATTTTTGCCCTTTTCTTGGTCACTTATATTCCGGAACTAACGTTGTGGTTGCCAGGACTTTTTGGGCTATAAGTAATTTATTGATTTAAACTTGATGCAAAAGCTAAACAGAGAAAATCTCGGACTCACCCAGAAACTTCCAATAAAAATCGTTCAATTTGGGGAAGGTAATTTTTTACGTGCTTTCGTAGAATATGCTGTACAAAAATTAAATCAGGAAGTCGATTTTAATGCGGGAATAGCAGTAGTACAACCTATCGATAAAGGTATGGTCAATGTGCTTAACAAACAGGATGGATTGTATACGCTGTTTACTAAGGGCATACAAGAAGGAAAAGAAATAGAGGAAAAGGAGCTTATTACAACTATTGTGCAAGGAGTTGATCCCTATTTAGATTATCAAGCCTATCTGGACTTGGCCAAAGAAGAACATCTACAATTTGTCATTTCCAATACCACAGAGGCCGGTATTGCTTTTGTGGATTCGGATACTTTTAAGATGACACCACCAACTTCTTTTCCGGCCAAATTGACAAGATTATTGTATGAAAGGTTTACTTATTTTAAAGGTGCACCGGAAAAAGGACTGACCATAATTCCTTGTGAATTGATTAACTACAATGCCGATACCTTAAAGAAGTATGTATTCGATTATATATCCATTTGGAATCTAACTGATGATTTTAAAAATTGGATTTTGACATCGTGTAACTTTCATAATACGCTGGTGGATAGAATCGTTCCAGGCTATCCTAAAAATGAGATTGATGAATATAATGACCAACTAGATTATGAGGACAATCTTATAGTAGGTGCCGAGACTTTTTTCTTATGGGTCATTGAAGGAGGAGAGGAACTCAAAAGGAAATTACCTTTTCACATAACCGACCTTGACGTGAAGATTGTTGAGGATATGCAGCCCTTCAGGACAAGAAAAGTTAGAATCTTGAACGGTGCACATACGGCGATGGTGCCTTTTTCAATTTTATATGGTAATGAAACGGTCAAAGAAACGGTAAATGAGGAATTTACTGGTCCTTTCATCCGTTCCTTGGTATTTGACGAAATTATCCCCACATTGGATATGGAAAGAGCGGAATCGGAATCGTTTGCCGATGCAGTTTTTGACCGTTTTAGAAATCCGTTCATTGAACATCAATTGGCAAGCATTGCCCTAAATTCAATTTCAAAATTCAAAGTAAGGGTTTTACCGAGCTTGTTGGAATATGTGAAGCGAAAAGACAAAGTACCATCGAAAACGGTCTATGCTTTTGCATGCTTACTTCGTTTTTATAGAGGCCATTGGAAAGGAAAGAAATTGCCCGTTAATGATGATGTAGGGGTAATGGCAGAGTTTTTGGAAATTTGGAAACAGGAAGATTTACGTACGGTAGCGGAAAAATCTTTGAGCAAAATCGAATATTGGGGTGAGGATTTGAATAGGGTCAATGGACTTACCAAATCAATAGTAAACGCACTGGAGTGCATAGAAGAATATGGTATTGAAGAGGGATTCAATAAATTTTCGGAATAATTAAAAATTATAGTTGATGCAATATAAATTGATAAAGGTACAAGCGGAGGATAATGTGGCCATTGCCTTGGTGGATTTGCATCAAGGAGATAAGGTTGTATTTGAAGGAGAGGAGATTATTGTACTATCCGATACTAAGGCAAAGCATAAAATTACTTTAATGGACCTTGACATTGAGGACAAAATCTTCATGTACGGTGTTTTGGTAGGCAAAGCTGTTTCGAAAATCAAGAAAGGTGACTTGCTTACTACTGAGAATGTCAAGCACCAAAGTATTCCTGTGACGGAAAAGACGAGTACGGTTTCTTGGACTCCGCCTGACATCTCTAAATGGAAGGATAGAACGTTTATGGGCTATCATAGAACAGATGGTCAAGTAGGTACCCAAAACGTTTGGTTATTTTTCCCTTTGGTCTTTTGTGAAAACAGAAATATTGAGGTACTTAAGGACGTTTTCGAGAAGGAACTTTCCATGGGCAAGGAGCGAAAGCAGCGTCAATTGTTGCGCAACCTAATTAACGGTAACGAAAGTGGTTTTAAGGATGCTGAAAAGAAAGTTAAACAGGAAACTTTTGATAATATCAAAGTAAAATTCATTACGCACCAAGGCGGTTGTGGAGGTATCCGTCAAGATTCACAGACCTTGGCCAAACTATTGGCAGGCTACGTAAAGAATCCAAATGTAGCTGGGGCTACGGTACTAAGTTTAGGCTGTCAAAACTTACAGATAGATCTTTTGAGGAACGCCTTGAAAGATATTGACCCAAACTTGTCGAAACCTGTGCTTATTTATGAGCAACAGCAGATGGGTACGGTGGATGAAATGTTGAATACCATTATCAAGGATTCTTTTCAAGGAATAAAAAAGGCTAATGAAGTTAGGCGTAAACCAGCCTCTATTTCAAAATTGAAAATGGGTTTGGAATGTGGAGGGTCGGACGGATTCTCAGGAATTTCTGCAAATCCGGCATTGGGATATGCTTCGGATATATTGGCTGCGGCTGGCGGTTCTCCCATACTTTCGGAATTTCCGGAACTTTGTGGGGTAGAGCAGGAACTGGTCAATCGCTGTGTTGAGGAGGAAGATGCCATTCGTTTTATGAAATTGATGAAGGCCTATGAAGCATCCGCGGAAGCTGCGGGTTCCGGGTTTGATATGAACCCTTCTCCCGGAAACATAAAGGATGGGTTGATTACCGATGCCATGAAATCTGCCGGAGCAGCAAAAAAGGGAGGAACTTCCCCGATTACGGCTATTTTAGATTATGGGGAATATGTCACCAAACCGGGACTTAATTTGCTTTGTACTCCGGGCAATGATGTGGAAAGTACAACAGGAATGGTAGGTTCAGGTGCGAATGTTGTGGTATTTACAACAGGACTGGGTACGCCTACAGGAAATCCTATTGCCCCAGTTTTAAAAGTTTCATCAAATACAATTCTAGCCGAACGTATGCCGGATATTATTGATATTGATACCGGTGCGATAATCAGGGGAGAAAGGACAATCGAAGAGATGGGTGAAGAAATATTGGAGTATGTCATAAAGGTTGCTAGCGGAGAAATTATTGCCAAAGCGGATGCCTTGGGCCAAGACGATTTTATCCCTTGGAAAAGAGGTGTGTCGCTATGATACCTTAAGGTTTCCCGAGCCACTTCTCATTATTGTTTGAAAAATAACAATCTCACTTTTTCACTTCAAATATCGAGGTAGTTTGCACATGTCTTCATTTGCAAATTGATAAGGCGTAATTTGATTATTTATCAATTATCCTATCCTCTTAAAGAAAAAATGACGGTTTTGCTACGTATTTTTTATCGAATTGATTAAATTGAATCTTTGATTGTTAAATTTTACGAAACCGCTTTCGAAAAGTTTCGTAGCATTACTTTATATTTCAATACATTGATTATCAATTTTTTAAATAAATTTTTGATTTCATTTTTTTGATTTTTCAAGAGGAGTGAAAAGGCTTCTTATGAATGTCATAAGAGAACCACGCACAACATTCTTTACATTTGAATAGATCCTACAAAGGATTTTAATTTTTAATGCATGTACTACTTAGGAATAGATTTAGGAAGTTCTTCGATAAAGGTTGCACTTGTCGATATCAATTCAGGTAAAAGTGTTGATGTCGTTCAGGAACCTGAGCAAGAAATGTCCATGTATGCGGCCGAAAATGGGTGGGCAGAGCAAGAACCTCAAGATTGGTGGTTCCATGTTTGCAATGGAATTAAAAGATTAAAACAAAATAACGCTGTAAGCGCTGAGGATATTAAGGGAATTGGAATTGCCTATCAGATGCATGGTCTTGTAGTTGTTGATAGTGATGGCAACCCACTTAGAAAGTCCATAATTTGGTGTGATAGTAGGGCGGTGCAAATAGGTAATACGGCTTATGCGGAGATAGGTGAAAATTTTTGCGATACACATCTTTTAAATTCCCCATCTAATTTTACCGCATCCAAGTTAAAATGGGTCAAAGAAAACGAACCAGGGATTTATAGTAAGATCCATAAGATTATGCTTCCTGGCGATTACATCGCCTATAAACTTTCAGATACGATTAATACGACAATATCCGGATTGTCCGAAGGTATATTTTGGAACTTTAAGAAGGATACCTTAGCATTTGAAGTTCTGGATTATTACGGATTTGACCATTCATTGATTCCCGATATCGTTGATACCTTTAGTATCCAATCCAAAGTTTCTAAAAAAGGAGCAGAGGAAAGTGGTTTGTTGGAAGGAACTCCAATTTTATATAGAGCTGGTGATCAACCCAACAATGCTTTGGCCTTGAATGTTTTTCATCCTGGTGAAGTGGCCGCTACTGGTGGTACATCTGGCGTGGTGTATGCGGTTACGGACAATTTATCCGTGAAAGAAAGTTCTCGTGTCAATAATTTTGCGCACGTAAACTACAATTCTGAAGACTGCAAAAATGTAGGTAAACTGTTATGTATAAACGGAGCTGGAATACAATACAGGTGGTTGTTGAATAATTTGGCCGTGGACTCTTACGAGGAGATGAACGATCTTGCCAGCCAAGTTCCAATTGGGTCGGAAGGAGTTTGTGTTATCCCTTTTGGAAACGGCGCCGAGCGTATGTTGGAGAACAGGGAAATAGGGACCCGTATTTTAAACCTAAACCTGAACATTCACAACATGGCGAATATCTGCAGGGCTTCTTTGGAAGGTATTGCATTTTCGTTTGTCTATGGAATAGAAATAATGAAATCGGACGGGATTGATGCCAAAGTGATGAAGGCCGGTAATGACAATCTTTTTAGGTCTAAAATATTCTCCAATACCATCGCAACGCTTATTGGACAGGAAATAGAGATATACAATACCACAGGAGCGATTGGAGCGGCAAGGGCAGCATCCTTGGTTGATGGGGATTATGAAAAATTCTCTACCTATATGGCGAATGACCACGTGATGACCTATAAACCTTTGGCCGATAAAGAAGCATATCAAAAAGCATATAATAATTGGAAACAAGAACTAGAACTAATAATAAATAATTCATAATAATAGCATATGGCACTTTTAGGAGATAAAGAGTATTTTAAAGGAATTGGTGAGATAAAATTTGAAGGAAAGGAATCTGACAATCCGTTAGCATTCAAATATTACAACCCGGATCAAGTTGTCGCCGGTAAAACGATGCGAGAGCATTTTAAGTTCGCAGTGGCCTACTGGCATACGCTTTGCGGAACCGGAGGAGATCCTTTTGGCCCTGGAACAAAAGACTTTCCATGGTCTACGTCTTCAGATGCCCTTCAAGCGGCAAGGGATAAGGCAGATGCCGCGTTCGAGTTCGTTACAAAAATGGGCTTTGATTACTATTGTTTTCATGATCATGATTTGGTGGACGAAGGAAAAAGTTTGGCGGAATCCGAAAAGCGTATCCACGATACCGTTGAGTACTTAAAGGAAAAGCAAAAAGCCTCTGGAGTAAAATTGTTGTGGGGAACAGCTAATTGTTTTTCAAACCCTAGATATATGAACGGTGCCGCTTCCAACCCAAATTTTGATGTGGTTGCCAGGGCAGGGGCACAGGTGAAAATCGCCTTGGATGCTACTATCGCCTTGGGAGGTGAGAATTATGTGTTCTGGGGTGGAAGAGAAGGGTATATGTCCCTTTTGAATACCGATATGAAATTGGAGCAGGACAATATTGGTAGGTTCTTGAACATGGCAAAAGATTATGCCCGTGGACAAGGTTTTAAAGGTACCTTTTTTATAGAACCAAAACCAATGGAGCCTACAAAGCACCAGTATGATTTTGATGCGGCTACTTCCATCAATTCAATCAGGGAGTACGGTTTGGAAAATGATTTTAAATTGAATATAGAAGTAAACCACGCTACTTTGGCACAACATACGTTTCAACATGAACTTCAGGTAGCTGCCAATGCTGGTATGTTGGGTAGTATTGATGCTAATAGAGGTGATTACCAAAATGGTTGGGATACGGACCAGTTCCCGAACAACGTAATGGAAACTGCCGAAGCCATGCTGGTTATCTTGAAATCTGGAGGTATACAAGGTGGTGGTGTTAATTTTGATGCAAAGACCAGGAGAAATTCTACTGATTTGGAGGATATATTCCACGCGCACATTGGGGGTGCAGATACTTTTGCACGTGCTCTTTTAGTGGCGGATGCCATGATTCAGAAGTCACCTTATGAGTCCATGTTGCAAAAAAGATATAGTTCTTTTGATTCCGGTAAGGGAGCAGAGTTTAAAGCCGGGAAATTAGCTTTAACCGATTTGTATGATGTTGCAAAGGAGAAGGGAGAACCAGAACAAATTAGTGGTAAACAGGAATTATACGAGAATATCTTGAATCAATATTCTTAATATAACTATACATCCAATTACCTGGTATTTGGATTAAAGGGCAACATTACTTACTCAACAGGAAGTATATGTTGCCTTTTTTGATTTCATATTAAAAGAAGAAATGTATATAGGTGCAAAAGGAATAATTTGACTTTCTATTTTCTTATCATTCTATATGCTTTGGGTTTTTGAACGTCTCAGTTGCAAAATATTAGAAATAAAACAATGGATTCAATTAAACAGGCAATAACCAATGGAGAAACTTCACTTGGAATTGAAATAGGTTCAACCCGGATTAAAGCGGTCTTGATGGATTACACCTTTAAGATAATAGGTTCTGGCAGCTATGATTGGGAGAATAAGTTGGTCAACGGTTATTGGACCTACGATTTGGATTTGATGATTAATGGGTTGCAAGTTACCTATGGGAAAATAAGGCAGGAGGTTGAAAACAGTTATGGCGTCAAGCTTGAAAAAATTGGATCAATAGGATGCTCTGCCATGATGCAAGGATATATTGTCCTTGATCAAAATGGAGAATTGTTGGTGCCTTTCCGTACATGGCGCAATGCTACTACGGAGAGGGCCGCATCTGAACTAACAACGGAATTCAAGTTTAAGATTCCCCAACGCTGGAGTATCGCGCATTTGTATCAAGCCATTTTAGAAAATGAAGAGCACGTAACACAAATAGATTACATCACAACTTTGTCTGGATATGTACACTGGTTGTTGACAGGTAGAAAGGTACTTGGAATAGGGGACGCATCGGGTATGTTTCCTATGGATGAATCCATAAAAGGATATAATGAGGATATGGTGAATCAGTTTTCCGATTTAATTGACCATAAAAATTACCCATGGATTCTTACCGGTATTTTACCTAAAGTATATACGTCTGGAGAACAAGCTGGTTATCTTACTGAAGATGGCGCAAGACTATTGGACCCATCTGGCAGCTTAAAAGCCGGAGTTCCACTATGCCCACCTGAAGGCGATGCTGGAACCGGTATGATTGCTACAAACAGCATCAAAAAACACAGAGGAAACATTTCTGTTGGCACTTCAATTTTTGCCATGATTGTTTTAGGGAAAGATTTATCCAAAGTATACAAAGAGATTGACATAGTAACTACCCCTAACGGTAGCCCTGTCGCAATGGTTTTGGCCAACAACTGTTCCAGCGATATTAATGCATGGGTCGGTCTTTTTGGTGAATTTTATGAAGCGATGGGGCACGAACGGAATATGGACCAGTTATTCAGCATCCTTTTCAGCAAAGCTTTGGAAGCGGATGCCGATGCCGGGGGTTTACTGAGCTATGGCTACCATTCAGGTGAGAATATTACCGGTCTCACGGAAGGTCGCCCTTTATTCGTTCGTTCCCCGGAAAGCCGTTTCAATCTCGCCAACTTTATGAGAGTTCATCTTTTTACTGCCTTTGCAGCATTAAGGCTAGGATTGGATATTCTGACACAGGAGGAACAAGTACGGATTAATGGCATTTTAGCACATGGTGGTTTGTTCAAGACAGCGCTGGTAGCTCAAAAAATTTGTGCCGCTGCTTTGAATATTCCCGTTTCGGTTATGTCTACAGCCAGTGAGGGTGGCGCTTGGGGGATGGCTATTTTAGCATCCTTCATGTTGAATAGGGAAAAGTACAATGACTTAGAAGATTACCTTGACATGGCAGTTTTTAAAGATTCTGAAGCACTAGAAGTTTATCCAGAAGAGAAAGATGTAATTGGTTTCTCCTTGTTTTTGGAAAGATACGTGAAGGGGTTACCAATAGAGAGTGCAGCCGTAGATTGTTTGGTAGAAAATTAAATGAAATAATATATCTGGGAAAGTCAGATAAAGGTTAGATCATAAATATTAATTAAGACCAGTTTAAAAATGGACAAAATAGTAATAATAACAGGAGGAAGTCGTGGTATTGGAAGAGCAACTTCAATAGAACTTGCAAAGCAAGGCTATTTGGTTTGTATTAATTATAGAACCAATTCGGCAGCTGCCCAATCACTTGAGGAGCAGATAAAAGGTGATGGTGGTAAAGCCATATCTATTAAAGCGGATATCTCGGTAGAAAAGGATGTTTTTAAGCTCTTTGAACAAATTGATAATTTGGATGGAGTACTATTCGGAGTGGTTAACAATGCAGGGGTTTTGGCGGAACCATCATTACTTATGAACATGAAGGCAGAACGTTTTCGGAAAACATTTGATATAAACATTTTTGGCACTTTCCTATGTTGTAAGGAAGCAATTAAGCGAATGAAAAATGGGGGTTCAATTGTGAATATTTCTTCTGCTGCTTCAAAATCAGGTGGCCCATTCGAGTATATAGATTATGCTTCCACAAAAGGCGCAATGGATACGCTTACCATTGGTTTGGCAAAAGAAGTTGCCGAACTTAACATTCGGGTAAATGCCATAAGGCCTGGATTTATAGAAACGGATATACATCAAATACCGAATAAGTTGGAGACGGTAAAATCTATAATCCCTATGAAAAGAGTTGGACAGCCAATTGAAATAGCAAAAGCCGTGGTTTGGTTATTATCGGATGACGCTAGCTATACAACTGGAGCAATAATAGATATAGCGGGAGGGAAATAATTGACAATATTATATTTGGTAATTCCCAATTTGGTTTAAAAAATAAACCTCCAGTTTCAATAAAAAGAAACCAGATTTGTCTAGCAGCCGTTATGAACAAGTAAAATAACAAGAGATGAAATGTAAAGTAGTATCAATATTTATATGCATAGTATTATTGTTTACGACAAGTTGTGGGGAGAGCAACGAGCAAAAAATGGATGAGGCTAAGAGTGGGACCATAAATTTTGAGCAAGAAAAGAAGGCCATTTTAAAAAGCTTGAACAATGAGACAGAGGCAGCTTTTAGGAGGAACTACGATGATTGGAAAGATATATGGGTTCACGATGCTATTGTTACTAAAACGTATATGAACTTTGCGGACAGCACTTTTTCTGAATCGGTAGGTTGGGAGGAAATAAGCCAGTTTGTAAGAATATTTATTGAAGAACATCCAAAACCTGAACCCATACCAAAGTTATTGAATGATATAGATGTTCGACTTTATGGGAATGGGGCATGGGTAACTTACGAACAGCAAGACTCCCTACGGGGACTGAAACGCGAATCAAGACTTATGGAAAAAGTAAATGGCGATTGGAAAATTGTGGGGATGCAAACCACGATTTATGGATTTACCAATAATCAAAAATAATCAAAGGTATTTGAGTAAATATAAGCTTGGGGCTAATCTATAGTGTACCTGTTAAAATGTAGGTATATATTTCTAAATCCGGACCTGCTATTTAGCCCAAGTAGAAATAGGGATTTATTAATAGGATAGCATTAAGGAATACGTGTAAGAACTATTGTAAAACAATTTTTTAAAAGTTACTCCGTTAATCCTTTCACCACTATTTTAAGCCGGCACTCAAATACCGCCAAAGTTTATTTTCTTCAATTTTAACATAAATCTTACCGTTCATCGACAAAAATCGACCGAAAATCGTAAAACCTATGAATTTTTGTTAAGTATGACTCGCATTTGATTTTGGAACTTTGTACCTGTTAACCCCCAAAATCAATTATTATGAGAAATGCTCTTACACAGAAATTGTTTCTTGGATGCCTCGCGGTACTTTACTGCTGCACGTTGTCCGCGCAAACATTAAAAGAAGGTCTTTCTTTAGACGATGCCACTAAAAGACTTGAAAATTTTGAGGAATTGAAGTCCATGGGCTATTCGGAAAAGGAAATTTATGAGGACCTTGGAAATGCCAACTTTTTGTCCCAAAATTATGAGACAGCGCTGTTTTGGTATGAAAAGCTTATCGCCTTTACAGAGGATGGTATATTGGACGGTAATTATCAAAAACGTTATGATTATGCAGTTTCCAAATTGGGACAACAACATAATGATAATGAAGATGATGAGAATTGGACCGAATTGGTTCGGGAAGATTATCAAATGACAGATGCTTCCTTAAAAAGCAACGTTAGTAACTCCAACAGGCGGAACTTTAGACCGTTGAACTTCAATACGACCAACGATGAGTTGGTCGTAAACGAAGTAAGAAAATCTGATAAGTCCGATTATAAGGTCTTAAAAGCCATCGATTTAAAAAATAAGGCCAATCAAAACGACTACGAATCCCCGATTTCAATTACAAAGGATGGTAAAACTGCTTATTTTAGTAAATCTACTTACGTAAAACCTACTTACGGTATCTTTTCCAAAAAGCAGTTGTTACATAAAATATATAAGGCGGATAAGGTTGATGGCGAGTGGAAGACCATAAAGGAGCTTGCATTATGCCCAAATGATTATTCCGCAATACATCCTACTATTTCCGAGGATGGGAAACGACTATTTTTTGCATCAAACATGCCAGGCTCCTTTGGGGAGTATGATATCTATGTATCCGACATACGAAGCAATGGGGCTGCTGGCATTGCAAAAAACTTAGGCAGTAAAGTAAATACTGATAAAAATGACCTGTACCCAAAACTAATGGAGGGTAATACTTTGGTATTCGCATCAGAAGGTCATAAAGGTTACGGTGGTTTGGATGTATTCATGGTAGAGGTTGCCCAAAATAGGGTTGGACTTGCCATGAACCTAGGAAACCCCATAAATAGCAAAGGGGACGATTTGTCCATTCAGTTGTTATCCAAAAACGGAATGGATTACATTGTATCCACAAGAGGAAAAGAAGGTCGCTCAACCCAAAAAGTTGCCTTTAGCTATGCGAATCAGAACAACGCCACCAAAGAAAGGGATTATCGCTTCTTGGAAGCATTAAACACAGGTGTCCAAGTAGATTACTCTTCTTCTGTATTTGAAGACGAGCAGTAATAAGCCGTTGGAAACCAAGTCAATTGAACTTTTCATAGAAAATCTGTTAATGGGCAAATAAGCCAAACAACATAGAATTTCTTTGCATACCCAAATTATAACCCATAAATCTAATATTATGAACTATACCCAAACCTTATCCAAAAAGATAGGTCTCCCCCTTGTTTTTATCATAGTTCTAGGAAACTTATCCGCTTTAGGTCAAGAAACAAATTCTAACCTTAGCTCTAGTAGTACGTATCACAATCAATTATTCTTTAATCGATTTTTAATTAATCCCACCTTTTCATTGGTGAGGGAAAACAAATCCTACTTGAATATTTTGCATAGGAATCAATATGCCACTTTTGATGACAACAGCCAGAATTATTTTTTAGGATTCAGTAATAAACTAAACGAGAATACCGCTGTAGGAATAGGAGTGTACAGCCAATGGTCCGGTGTTGTGCAGGAATTCGGATTTAACGCCAATTATGCTACCGCCGTTAAGTTAGGAGACAAAAGCAAACTTACATTTGGCACCAACGTTACTTATTTTAACCAAGGTCTGGATAAGAACAGAGTGGTTATTTCTGAAGAGGACCCAGAAGTGGCGGAATCCAGAAAGGAAAGTAAAATCGCCATACAACCAGGCATCAATCTATCTGTAGGCAAGTTCGATTTTGGATTATATGCAGAAGACTTATTACGCTATAACCAGACTACCAATGAGTTTTTAACTAACCTGTCCGTGAATAGTATCAAGGCATCCTTACAGTATACGCATGAATTTAATGCTGGTAGAGGACTATTTGAAAATGCAAGATTAATGCCTTTGGCACAAGTAGGTAAGAACGATGATGGTAGTATCTATTACCTAGGTTCCTTACTGTTAGACCTTCCTAAATATGGATGGCTTCAGACTACAGTTGACGAAGAATACGGAGTATCGGCGGGAATTGGTTTTAACTTGAGTAAAAAAATGTCCTTGGGCTATTTAATGGAAAAGGACATTTCACAAAACGACGCTAATTTAGGCTGGAACCATGAACTTTCCTTGGCGTATACTTTTAAGGAAGATGATGAAAAAGGGAATGCCTATGTAGATAGTTCCAACGATAGCAAGATTGATCGTATCGTAAGGAATTACGAGGAACAGATTGCCCACTTGATTGAAGAACGCGATAAAAGCAGAAAGAAATCTAAAAAAGAAATGGTCGCTCAAATACCTGAGGGGGTAGATGAAAACTCGATTGCCTATCAAAACCGTTTGATTCTGGATGAACTTATATTAAGACAGGATTCTATTGAAGAAGCCAGAACAGCTGCTTTTGAACAACGTTTTGAAACTGTTGTACGTTTATTGAGAACGGATATCAAAAACAATATTAGAAACACTATGGAAGACTTTAGCCAACAGGACAATACCATGTTGGTTTCCAACGAGACCGAATCCGAAAACTATGAGGTATTTGAAGACCCAAGAAATAAGGAGTACGAAAAACTACCGATTAAAATGCTTGGCGATGCGGATATGGTAGGAGTAAAGTCTGGTTATTATGTAATAGCGAATGTCTACAAGAACAAAAAATACCTTATTGCTTTCATGGAAAGTTTAAAGAAAAAAGGATTGAACGCCAAGGAGTTCTACAATAAGGAAAACGGACTTCATTATGTTTATTTAGCGGATTATGATTATAAGGAAGAAGCAAAAACAGCTTTTGTTTCCAATTTGAACGGAAAATATAATGATGAAAAATGGATTATGCAGGTGGACCGTTCTACCGCTACGGCTTCCAACGTATATGAAGATGATGGGGATTACATAAGCAGGGAGCAATAATTATAGGTAAATATTAGTTCTAATAACAATTCGATAGATTTATGGCGTGACATTGGGTTTAAGTATTTCTATGTTTGAGTAAATTGTCGATAAGAGGAGGGGTGGTATCCGGGGGGATAACTGGGTCCCCTCCTTTTTTTATTTCAATTTTCTAGACGAAATGCAAAAAAAGCTGCATTTGAACGAAAATACTTGTGCTCTTGGCGGAGATGTTTGTTATATCCCTATATTTCGAATCAGAAAGTTAGAGATAACCATTGTTAACCCAAATCCCCCAAAACATGGAAAATTTTTACCTACCGCTTACCTACATCAAATCAACTCTTATTGTCAACACTCAAAACCTTCTCGTATTTCTCAAATACGTAGATTCCACTTGCAAATGTGTCATGGATAAATTTGCATTTGGCTCAAGCCTACATTTTACAAAAGGCTAATTTCTTTTTTATTCTAAACAAGATAAGTACGTTCAAAGAAATTTGAACCTTGGGCTACCGTGCTTCTAATGTGCTGATTTTTTCTAAATCAGTTCTTCAGGGCGTTACCGAAGGGATTCTTATGCACCTTATTTTGTTTAGGATAAATTGGACTTTATCCGGATTACCCCCCGAATCTTACTTAGTACTAACCCTTGTTGTTTTTTTCTATAGAAAAGAATAGCATAAAAACCCATCGACTATGGAAACTCAAATTTTAAAAATCGTTGTAATTGAAAATGACAAACTACAACATCAGGCTTACCATCATTACTTCAGTAATTTACCAGCCTACGAACTGGTTGGCATATATGCTTCTGCCAACGATGCTTTAAAGGCGTTTAAAAAAGTTACACCGGACATTATAATCTCTGAAGTGGATTTGGAAGATATTAATGGATTGGATGCCATTAAGCTATTCCGCCGAAAGGATTGGAACGTTAAAATAATCATGATTAGCTTGAACAATGATTTTGAAGTGATTAAAAGTGCCTTTAAAAAAGGTGCAAACGGATATTTAACCAAACCTATGAGCGAGGACAAACTGTTGCACGCCTTAGATTGTGTTCGTAAAGACGGAGCAACCATGAGCAATGACATCGTTCAAAAAGTGGTGTCCAATTTTCATAGAAAATCCTACAAATTTTTCTCGGAGAGGGAAAACCAGATTGTGGATTACTTATGCAAAGGTGCTACGTACCGGATGATTGCGGACAAGCTTTTCGTTACCACAAGTGCCGTTAATTTTCATATTCAGAATATCTATTTAAAGTTGGATGTTAATTCAAAAGCAGAGGCGTTGACCAAGTTGGAACAATTATAAAACACCAAAGCGACCATTACTTAAAAGGTTTTTGAAAAAACACGTTATTTTTCAAAGACCTTTTTTAGTTTTAGGGAATGAAAAAAATAACCCTTAAGGATATTGCCAAACATTTTGATGTTTCCATATCCACCGTTTCCAAAGCCGTGCATGATAGTCACGAGATTAGCGGTGCGCTTAAGGAGAAAATCCAAAAATTTGCCAAGGAGAACCATTACAAACCTAACAGGCTGGCGCTCAATCTTATAAATAAGAGTACTAAAACCATTGGGGTATTGGTTCCTAATATCCTAAACTACTTCTTTGTACAAGTGCTTTACGGAATAGAGAAGGTGGCAAATGACAAAGGTTATAACATCATTAGTTGTATTAGTGATGAATCTTTTGAAAAGGAGTCCAAAACCCTTGAATTTTTGGATTCTGGTACTGTGGATGGATTGATTATTTCATTATCGGAGGAAACACAGCAAAAGGGAAAAATTGAAGCCCTTAAGGAAATTACCTCCAATCAGATTCCTTTGGTACTTTTTGATAGGGTTTCCGATCTTATCTCGTGCGATAAAGTAATCGTGGACGATTTTGAAGCGGGTTATAAGACTACTCAATATTTTTTGGATACGGGTTGTAAGAATATTGCTTTCGTATCTCCAATTGGCAAATCCAGTGTTGGCAAATTAAGATTGGAAGGTTATAAGAAAGCTTTGGCGGACAATGGATTCACTTATGATAATCGGTTATTGGTAAATTTTGAACCCAAAGAGGACGATTTTGATTTAAACATGTCACTCCTTTTGGACAATAGAAAAGTGGATGGTATTCTTGGCCTTGACGAAATTACTGCGGTAAAAGTATTGCAAATTGTGCGGGCAAAGGGGTATACCGTACCAAAGGATATTTCAATAATCGGTTTTACAAATGGTCAACTTTCACAATACGTAACTCCGTCGTTGACTATGGTAAGTCAACATGGAAAGTATATTGGGGAAAGTGCGGCCCAACTGTTGATTCAAAGAATTGAAAACCAAGGATTAAACACCCCTTTTGAAACCAAAGTGGTAAAGACCAGTCTTATAGTTAGAGAATCAACCAAAAAACCAATTTAAAAAGGTTAGACCGCATCAGGATGTGGATGTTGCCATGCGCCTCTATATGTCCTTGTCAAAAGTTTTGTTGCTTCAGGATCATTGACAACCGTTTTTGTTTCAGGATCATAAACTAAAGGCCTCTCCAAGTCCATGGACAAATTTGCCAAAATGCAACTAGCAGTAGAAATATGTCCTTCCTCTATATCGGCAACCGGTCTGGTGTTATTTTTAATGGCTTCTAGAAAGTCGATCATATGTCTTCTCGTGGCAGGTGCCGCATTTAGCTCGTTATCTTTTTCAACTAAATCTTCAGGATATTTTTCCTTTTCGTACAGCACATCAAAATGAATCGGCTCACCATCACCATAGGGTATAAAATCGGCTTTCATAGTACTTCCTTTAACCACACCTTTGTCGCCATAAATCGTAAAGGCCCAGGGATACTCCGGATCTGCGGGATTACCCCAAGACCTATGTTGCCAAACGCAATTAAGATCATCATACTGGAATACTGCGGTCTGTGTATCAGAAATATTGGATTTGCCTTCTTTTTGAACATAAATTCCACCTTGGGAGCTTATTTCTTTTGGCCATCCTAAATCCAGCATCCATCTTACGGTGTCTAACATATGTACGCACATATCTCCAACAATACCATTACCATATTCCCTAAAGGTGCGCCACCATCTTCTATGGGGAATCCCGTCATAGGGACGCAAAGGGGCGGGGCCCGTCCACATTTCGTAATCTAAAAAATCGGGTACTGGCTGTTCTGGCGGATTTCCATTGGCCCTCATGTGGTAATAGCAGCACATTTCAACATGGCCTACTTTTCCTAGTAGACCTTTGTCCACCACCTGATTTTTAAGATCAATTAGGTGAGGCGTACTTTTTCTTTGGGTACCTACTTGAACAACCCTATTGTATTTCCGCGCCGCGGCTACCATTGCTTCACCTTCCATGACGTCAACACTAATAGGCTTTTGAACATAAACATGAGCTCCAGCTTTTAGGGCCTCAATACATTGTAAGGCATGCCAATGGTCAGGGGTTCCAATAAGGACAATGTCCAGGTCTTTTTTCGCCAACATTTTTCTGTAGTCGGAATAAAGCTTTGGCTTTTTGCCGGATTTTTGCCTTTCGGAAACCAACTGCGCCGCTTCGTTCAGGAAATTGGAATCGACATCACATAAGGCTATAACCTCCACATTAGCCACTTGTATCAATTTGAAAAGGTCGCTCGTACCATACCAACCCGTTCCAATTAATCCGACTCTCTTTGGACTTTCCTGAGAAAAGTATTCAAACCCATAAGTTCCAAAGGAGGATAGTAATAAAGAGGCGGAGGCGCCTTTTAAAAAGTTCCTTCGATTAAAAGAATGATTTTCTGTGGTCATGGTTTAGTGATTTATAGGTTTGAAAATGAAAGTTATAATTTATCAATTTAGTGAATCATTTTTTGTTTTAAGAACCAATTCTTTACATTTTAAATTTCCTAGAGTTATAGTTTTAATGGGTTAAATTTAATTCATCCGATTCAACTCAAAATAATGTCCTTACTGTTTTAGCATCCGCTAAAACAGTTATTGCGGATATTACATTGCCTAATATTTTTTCCAAGGATATGGTGTTGCAAAGGAACCCTGAAGTGGTATTGTTCGGATGGGCTTTTCCACACGAGGAATTCGAAATCTACACAAGTTGGAACAATAAAACATTTAGGGTAAAGACAGGGAATGATGCCAAATGGAATGTAACCGTGCAGACAATTGAAGCGGGAGGACCGTACGAAATTCGATTTAAGGAAAAAATAATGAAATTGTTTTAAGCAATGTATTAAGGTTTGGTTGGTAGAATACGGCAATCTTAAATCTTTTTAATGGAGCCGATTTACCTGCATCGACTTTTAGGAGTAATTTGTAAGAAGTTAGCACCGCTTTATATCCCAGTTTTTTAGTGTATAGATACTAGATTTTAAGTTGTTGGTATAAAAAAGACCACCAAGTTTTATTTAAAATATTAAATTGGGAAGAATTAAATAATTATCCATGCAAATAAAAGAATCTACTGAAGTCTACGATGTAATTATCGTTGGCTCAGGTGCCGGTGGCGGTATGGCTACCAAACAACTAGCAGATGCTGGTCTAAACGTAGCCGTTGTTGAAGCGGGACCTTATTTTGACCCGGCTGATCCTGTAACGATGACACAATTAAAATGGCCTTATGAATCTCCAAGAAGGGGAGCGGGCACGGATCGTGCTTTTGGTGAGTGGGATATGTCTTGGGGCGATTGGGAAGTTGAAGGAGAACCCTATACTCATGAAGAAGGTACTAATTTTATGTGGTGGCGTGCCAGGATGTTAGGTGGTCGTACGAATCACTGGGGACGTATTTCTTTACGTTTTGGACCAAAAGATTTTAAAGGTAAGACTCGTGATGGGCACGGGGAAGACTGGCCAATTGGATATGAGGATGTGAAACCGTACTATGATAAGTTGGACAAATTAATCGGGGTTTTTGGGACCAATGAAGGTAGGGAAAACGATCCTGATGGTTTCTTTCTTCCCCCACCAAAACCACGATTGCACGAATTGTTTTATATAAATGGGGCTAAAAAGTCAGGCATACCGGTTATTCCTGGTCGACTTTCCATGTTAACCAAAAAAATTAATAATGAGCGAGGTGTGTGCTTTTATTGTGGGCAATGTTCGCGTTCATGCTCCGTTTATGCAGATTTCTCTTCAGGAAGTTGTTTAATTTTTCCGGCTCAAAAGAGTGGCGGAAAAGTGAAGATATTTGTGAACTCCATGGTACGTGAAGTCACCACCAATGAAGAAGGAAAGGCAACTGGGGTTTCCTATATCAGTAAGGATGACAGAAAGGAGTACAAGCTTAAAGCAAAAGTTGTGGTGTTGGCCGCATCTGCTTGTAGTTCAGCACGTATACTGTTGAATTCAAAAAGTAAACAACATCCTAACGGGTTAGGTAACAGTAGTGATATTGTTGGTAAGTACTTACA
Source organism: uncultured Flavobacteriaceae bacterium (assembly GCA_963848865.1). GTDB lineage: Bacteria > Bacteroidota > Bacteroidia > Flavobacteriales > Flavobacteriaceae > Maribacter. The sequence continues at coordinate 100,786 of CAWKFV010000011.1, forward strand.
CGATTCTACAGGATCAAGTGCCTCTGGTGTAATCCCTGGTCTTATGAACCGTAAGACATCCTACAATGAAGATGGTGTTGGCGGTATGCACGTATATTCGCCTTGGTGGGGAGATAATTCCAAGCTAAATTTCCCAAGAGGATATCACATAGAAGTGTGGGGAGGAATGGGCCAGCCCAACTATGGTTTTGGCTTCAATCCTAACGGGATGAACAAATATTTTGGATTAAAGGTAGGTGGTTATGGAGATAGTCTTAGGGATGATGTTAAGAAATACTACGGTTCCGTTATCGGTTTTGGCGGTCGTGGCGAAGCCATCGCTTATAAGGAAAATCGATGCGAAATAGACCCAACTACCGTTGACCAGTATGGCATTCCAGTTTTAAAATTCAATTATAAGCATTCGGAATTTGAAATAAACCAGGCAAAGCACATGCAGGATACTTTTGAAGAACTGATTCATAACATGGGCGGTATTCCATTGGGCGAAAAACCAGGAAAGGACCAGGATTATGGCCTTCTGGCACCAGGTCAGATTATTCATGAAGTTGGTACTACCAGAATGGGAGATGACCCTAAAACTTCCGTTACCAATAAATACCAACAACTTCATGATGTGGATAATGTCTTTATTGTGGATGCAGGACCTTTTGTTTCCCAAGCGGACAAGAACTGTACGTGGACCATTATGGCATTGTCATGGAGGGCATCAGACTATATTATTGAACAATTGAAACAACAAAATATCTAAGGAATAATGGACAGAAGAAAAAGTATACAGACCATAATTCTTGGCGCAGGTGCCTCCGCGATGGCTTTCCATGGTTGCAAGACGGATGGTAATAAGATGGATGAAGAAATTCCTGCAGTAAAAGAGACCAAATATTTTGGTAGAACGCCAGAAGAGTTGGAACGAATAGAGAAATTGAACGCGGAGGAATTGTTTAACCTTCATGAGCTGGAAACAATTGGTGTATTGAGTACTGTAATCTTACCACCAAAAGAACCACACGGAGGACCTTTGGAAGCCGAGGTACCTGCATTCATAGAATTTATGGGTAAGGATATTCCAGAATTAGCACCTACTTTATTGGGTGGGCTTATGTGGTTGGACCATAAAAGCAATACGGAATTCGGAAAGGAATTTAAGTTGGCAGCCTTGGAGGAACAAAAACAGATTTGCGATGAAATCTGTTGGCATGATATCGAAATTCCATTAGAGAAACAGCCCTTGGAAATCCAGTTTTTCTACCTTATACGAGGTTTGACAGTGACCGGTTATTATACCTCTAAAGTTGGAATTGCTGATTTGGGCTATAAAGGAAATCAACCGAATGTCTGGGACGGGGTTCCACAAGATGTACTGGACCAACATGGTGTCGCTTATGACCCGGAATGGATAGCAAAATGTGTAGACCAAAGCAAGCGCGGTGTCATCGCAGAATGGGACGATGAAGGCAATCTACTCACGTAAATAAAAAAAATGAAAAAGTATCTTACTTTACTGGTAATAGCGTGTTTAGCTATCACTACGAATGCTCAGGAAGTTGGGTTGCAATTGTATAGTTTAAGAAACCAATTCAAAGAAGATGTCCCAGGAACTTTGAAGCTTATCAATTCTTGGGGTATTTCAAAAATTGAAGGTGGGGGTACCTATGGCATGCCCATGGAGGACTTTCAAAAGCTTTTGAAAGACAACGGTTTACAGGTAGCTAGCGTAGGTTCGGATTTCAATGATTTGGAAAACAATGTGGAGAAGGTCATACAAAATGCCAAGGATTTTGGTGCTAAATATGTGATGTGTGCTTGGGTTCCCCATGACGGAAATAATTGGGGATTGGAAGAAACCAAACATGCCACGGATGTTTTCAATAGTGCCGGAAAGCGATTGAAGAAAGAAGGGCTTACTTTGGCCTACCATGCCCACGGTTATGAATTCAGACCCTATGATGAGGGTACCTTCTTCGACTATATGGCCAAAAATGCCACGGACTTCACTTTTGAGCTCGATGTATATTGGGCAAAACATGGTGGCGCTGATCCTGTGGCCCTAATGAAAAAATATCCGGGTAAGATGACCTTGTTACATTTAAAGGACATGGAGCATGGGGTAAAGGGTAACAATACGGGCCATGAAGATGTGGAGACCAATGTGGTATTGGGCACTGGCCAAGTGGATATTGCTGGCGTTGTTGCCGAAGCTAAGAAACTTGGTTTGGAGTATATGTTCATTGAGGATGAATCAAGCAGTGTGGTGGAACAGGTTCCAGAAAGTTTAGAGTATTTGAAAAGTTTAAAATAGTTCAAAATTGATAGATTCAGTTAAAGCCGTTCAATGGAAACTTTGAACGGCTTTTTGTTTATAAAAACCATATATTTATGGGCACATCGTTTAAGTCTTATGTCTCCTAAATATCTGATTATTTTATTTGTAGCTTTTTTATTGTTTGGTTGTGCCGATAAAGAAAAGGAAGACCAGAATATGGTCTCCGAAGATTTACCCAACATTGTTTGGTTGGTGGCGGAGGACCAATCTCCTGAATGGTTTCCCATGTACGGGGATTCCACGATTCCCTTGCCTAATTTGGAGTCCCTTGCAGCCGATGGGGTGGTCTTTACCAATGCCGTGGCACCGGTTCCCGTGTGTGCTCCGGCAAGAAGTTCCATTATTACGGGCATGTACCCTACGACCTTGGGAACCCATAATATGAGAACGCATAAACCTTGGGCGCCGATCAATGAACCTTTATTGGACAGTTTGCCCAGTTACTCTCCAGTAGTGCCGGAAGGTGTTAAAATGTTTACGGAATATCTTAGAAAAATTGGATATTATACGGCCAATGGCCCCAAAGAGGACTATAATTTTGAAAAGACCGATGCGGCGTGGGATTAGAGCAGCAATAAGGCCCATTGGAGAAAACGGAAAAAGGACCAGCCATTTTTTACCGTTTTCAATTATTCGGTTTGTCATGAGTCCCAAATTTGGGCCAGGGGCAAGGATTCCCTTTTTGTCGACCCAAATGCATTGAATGTGCCACCCTACTTTCCGGATACCGATGTGGTACGTCATGATTTGGCCGTTAACTACAGCAATCTCAAAAGATTGGATAATCAGGCAGGAAAAATTTTGGACCAATTAAAGGAGGACGGACTTTACGAAAACACGATTATTTTCTTTTATGGGGACCATGGAGGGCCCTTTCCACGTCATAAAAGGGCATTGTACGATACCGGGGTTAAAGTTCCTTTGATCATTAAATTCCCTAAAAATAAAAATGCGGGAAGCGATGATGATCGTTTGATAAGTTTTATAGATTACGCCCCAACATTACTTTCACTTGTAGGTATTGAACCGCCAAAGGTCATGCAGGGCGTGGCACAATTTGGGAAGTATGAGGTCAAAAAGAAACCCCAATATACGTTCCATACGTCAGATAGATTCGATGAAATTTATGACCGTTTAAGGGCAGTCCGTAGCAAGCGTTTTAAATATATCAAAAGCTATAATACCCAATTGAGTCATGCTTTGCCAGTTTCGTATCGGGAGCAAATGCCCATGATGCAAGAATTACGGAAACTATTTAATTCCGATAAATTGAATGAAGAGCAAGCGGCTTGGTTACTACCGAATAAACCTGAGGAAGAACTGTACGACTTGCAAAAAGATCCATACGAATTGAACAACCTGGCGGACCTTCCCGAAATGAAGGATACCCTAGTTTTTTATCGCAATATTTTAACCGAATGGATAAAGGATACCAAGGATTTAGGAGGGATTCCGGAGCGCGACTTGATCAGTAATTGGGTCCCCAATGGAGAAATACAAAAATTACCGGCCTTGGAGGTTGAGGTGAAAGATTCTATAATCGAATTGATATCACCTAAAAGGGATGCTACGATTGTTTGGAAAAGCCCGAAGGATTCCATTTGGAACGTCTACACTAAGCCTTTGCCCACTGGAATGCCCATAGAAGCCAAGGCGGAACGGATTGGATATCAGGATAGTGAAATAATCAGAATGGAATAGTGGTTCTTACCTGGATTGGCAAAGTCTAGAAAGGACAATATACCATAATCCATTCTTTTCAACCAAATTAATAAAGCCCAGCTTTCTGTAATGCCGAGCTAAGGACCAACACCGAACTTTCAAAACTCTTTTTCAATAAGGTATCGGCATCCATGGATTCCCAATAGCCCTTATTGAAAAGCTCTACTGAAAATGCACCTCTAAAACCGGCTTCATAAAGCTTTGGGACCACATAGTCAAAAGGACAAACCCCTTCTCCGGGTAGAACACGGTCTGCATCGGTCAACTTATCGTACGTAGGTTCTGCCGGGTAATCGTTCATGTGCATTACAGGTAATTTGACCCCATTGAGCACATCAACGGTGCCCCAAGAATTTCCACCTCGGTGTACGTGATAAAAGTCCAAAAGTATGGAAGCTTTCGGGTGACCGGTTGCTATGACTATTTGCGCACAGTCCGAAATTTTATGAAGGGCACCCATGCCCCAAAGTTCAAGTACGGGAATGACACCCGTTTCTTCCTCTAAATCCAGGATAGCCTTGTAGCGGTCTGCATATTCCTGCATTTTTGATGGTTCCAGTTTTGAAAGTCCCATTATGGGAGCAGCGATATGGGTACCGCCCAATTCCTTGATGATATTCATTTCCTCTCGGAGTTGATTGATGGCCTTTTCCCTTTTTTCTGGTTCATCGCTACACCATTCCGAAAAACCAATGATATTTTCCAGTTTAAGATTTCCCTCCTCTAACTTTCTTTTTAAGGACTCTGTGCTTCCTCCTTGATCTAGATAGGCCATGATGTCCTGCATCCAAAGTTCAATACCGTCGAATCCCGCGGCTGCAACCTTTTCAATCTGTACATCAACCGGTAACTTATAAGCCATTAAAGTTGAGGTATTTAAACTTACTCCGGAAGGGAAGGGAGTGATCAAATGGGGATTTGGAATGTATATTTTTAGCAAAGGCAGATGCTGTTGAAACGGATAGGGCCAAAAGACTTCCACTTTTGATTGCCTGTCTTCTTGATATTTTTGATTGGTTCATTTTGTGTTTTTAAAATAAGTAAAACGAATATCTAAAATAATTTAATCTTTAATGGCCAATCCTACCATGGAATCGGCTGTTCCATAATATAAAAACCATTGGTCCTTAAAATAGACCAATCCTTGTATGAAGGTTGTCCCGGCCTTATATTGTCCGCTGACTTCATGCGGTAGACTTGGGCAAATAAAAGGGGTTTCCAGTCTGGAAATCATTTTGGAAGGATTATCATTATCGAACAAGACTTGTCCACCGCAGTAGGTACCTTCTGGATATTTTTCCGTTGCACCTTCCCCAGATAGGTTCTTTCCGTTGTAAAGTAAAAGAATACCATTTTCCGTGTAAAGGGCCGGCGGTCCGGGTTCCGTTAAATGGCTATCGAACTCGTTTAAAGTGGGTTTAAAAACATGGAGCAGTTCACCGTTCTCATCTAATAAGGGAGTCCAGTCGATTCCATTTTTACTTTCTGCCAGGTTTACAAAAAGTTCCCCCCAATACATGAGGTATTTACCATTGAATTTTTTGGCAATCAGTCGGCCATCCGTTAATTCTGTAACCACGGAACCTGATTTACTCCAAATATCCAAGAATTTACCATCATAAGCTTTTTGAAAAATGGGCCCATTATTGTTCCAAGTTTTCAAATTTTTTGAGGAAGCAACCGACAATCTTGCCACATCCTTGTTCCAACTGGTATAGTACATCAGGTAAGTGCCATCAGGGGTTTCAATAATCCTGGGATCTTCCATTCCTCCTGGGTAATCCCATTTCTTGAATTCATCATCTTGTGGAAAAAAAATAGGTTCCGGATATTTGGTAAAGTCGATTCCGTTGGTGCTATAGGCTAAGCCTATCCGGGAAGTACGTCCACCGAGAATGGCATTGGGATTATCCTCTGCCCTAAAAAGAAGGAAAACGGTATCGTTTCTAACAATGGCACCTGGATTAAATACATCCGCTTTTTGCCATTGAACCTCATTCCCTGTCATTGGGTCCGTAAATATAAAGGTTGAGTCCGGGATCATGATGGGGTTTTTATCGGCCTTTTCAAAATCCAATAACCATGGCCCATCCGGATTCTTTTCAGTTTCTAGTCTGGACTCCTTTTTCTGTCCGCACGATGCTAAAATCATGGTCATTATCAACAAAGAAGAAATACGTAAGTTCATAGTTTTTATTTAAATTGCCTTACCCGAAGAAGTAGAAGGTAAGGTAATGAATTCTATTTCATAATCGTATTTCCAATATGAAGCGATTGAAAATCATATGGATAACCAATTTTATCGAATAAACATTTTAAATGTCTTGAAACACTTTTTATATATAAAATTATTATTGCCAGTTGTTATAATTTTTGCTGATGTTTTCTTGTAAGGAAAAAGCGAAGGAAATGGAGGCCGGTACAGTGGTACAGGATACAATAAGTGAACAAGATTCTATACTATCGGACACTGTCCAAATGGAAAGCGAGGAACAAATTATTCCTCTAGCAAAGCTTCCTGATACTACATTTATTCGATTGGCGGATTATAGTGATGGTTTTGCTTACGACCTGCGATATGCTACTGATAACAATTTTTTGAAAGCCCAAGTTTACGATTGTGCAGAGTGTTACACTCGGGTCAAAACCGCAAAGGCTTTGTTGGAGGCCAATGCAGATTTTAAGAAGAATGGAGTAAAAATCAAGTTTTATGATTGCTACAGACCAAACTCTGTCCAATATAAAATGTGGGAAATAGTACCAAATCCGCAATATGTTGCCAATCCGGTAAAAGGGTCCATACATAACAAGGGTGGTGCAGTGGACATTACTTTGGTTACGTTGGATGGAGAAGAACTGGATATGGGCACCGATTTCGATTTTTTCGGTAAAAGGGCATACCATGACAATCTAGATTTACCACAAGAAATATTGGATAACAGGAAGCTGCTAAAAGAAACGATGGAGAGACATGGTTTTTGGTCTATTCGCACGGAGTGGTGGCATTATAACCTATCTTCCGCGTCCAATGATAAAGTCGCGAATTTTAAATGGGAGTGTAATTAAAATCAAAAATCATGAAATATTGCTCGTTGCTTGTTTTTCTTTTAACCATAGGAATGGTTAGTGCACAGGATACCATACTACCACTTTGGCCAAAGGACAAGATACCCAATAGGATTGAATCGGATGAAAAGGAAGTGCAAAGTATTGATGGGATTTTAAGAATCGGTAAGGTGCAGAAACCTACCATTGAAGTGTATTTGCCTTCGCAAAGAAATGCCACGGGGCAAGCAATGCTAATTTTCCCTGGAGGAGGTTATGGTATCTTGGCCTATCACTGGGAAGGGACAGATATTGCCAAGTTCCTAAATAGTAAGGGAATTGCGGGAATCGTTGTTAAATACAGACTCCCATCTGATGTTTCTCAGACGGATAAACAAAATGTTCCACTTATAGATGCCCAGAGAGCGATGCGGCTTGTTCGCACAAAGGCCGAAGGATGGAACATAAATCCGGATAAAATTGGGATTATTGGATTTTCTGCAGGTGGTCATTTAGCATCTACCTTGGGTACCCACTATGAAGAGAAGGTATACGAACCGTTGGACGCTATCGATACTCAAAGTGCACGACCAGATTTTATGGCGCTGGGCTATCCTGTTATCAGTTTTGGCCCGGACACCCATAGTGGTTCAAAGAAGAATCTAATAGGGGAAAATCCAGATGCCGATTTGGCTGATTACTTTTCCAATGAAAAGCAGGTCACCCCTAATACCCCTCCTACATTCCTATTTCATGCCACGGATGATGAAGCGGTTGATGTGAAAAACAGTATTTTATTTTTTGAAGCATTAAAGCAAGCAAAAGTTCCTACAACAATGCACATTTACCCAAAAGGAGGACATGGATTTTCGTTGGCTAGAAATGACCGTCATTTGAGGGGATGGACAGAACGAATGTTCGAATGGATGGAAGCCTTGGATTAAAAAAGTAGGTTTTCCAGAAATAGTATTTTTTATCTAACTAACTTTTCTATTTTTGCAATCCAAATTTGAGGTTGTATAATTTTTCGGGGTGTAGCGCAGTCCGGTAGCGCACTCGGCTGGGGGTCGAGTGGTCGCAGGTTCAAATCCTGTCACCCCGACAAAAAGGGTGTCAAAAGACACCAAATTTATACTAATCTTATGAAAACCAAGAATTTAAATAATTTTTGGTTTCGTTTGAATAGTTTTAATACCATTTTGAGCGAGACCTATTCGGTTACCTATTATTTTAGGTATTAATTTTTTAACTTGCTCGTTCGCAATCTACTTTTCAAGGCGATTTGGCTTTCGTTTAACTGATTCAATAATCTTTTAAAAACGAAAGTGATGAAAAATACAAACACTTTTAGCATCCATTTTTGGCTTAAAAGAAAAGCTGAGAGAAAGGACGGAAAATCCCCGATCTACGTCCGAATTACTGTTAATGGCCAGCGTGCCGAGTTAAGCTTACAGGAATATGTACGAACTGAATGTTGGTGTTCCAAAACAGGGCGGGTGACTTTTCGTGCGCAAGGTTCTCAAAAAATCAATGATAATTTATCGCAAGTACATTCGGACCTTGTTGAATGTAAAAAAGGTTTAAAACGAGACGGTATATATATTACCGCTCAGCTAATTAAATCTCGATATTTAGGAGTTGATAAACCGTTATCAACACTTGTGGAATTAATAAAATACCATAGGGAGCGCGAGTTAAAAAAATTGGAAAAGGGTACTGCAAAAAATTATTCCGCAACTGAAAAATATCTTCAACAATTCATTAAGGCCAAGTACAAAACGACAGATGTAAACTTGGGTCAGATTAACTACGGATTCATAATGAATTTTGAAGATTATCTCCGCACCTGTAAACCTCTTATGAAATCTCAACCATTAAGTAATAATGGGATTATGAAACATATGGAGCGATTCAAAAAGATGACGACAATTGCTTATAAACTTGATTGTATCAAACAAGATCCCTTCGCCTTCTACAACGCAAAATTTACTCCGTACGATAGGCAATATCTGTCAATTGAAGAGCTGAAAATCATTGAAAATGTAGAGTTCCAAGATACTGGTCTAACTAAGGTCCAGGATTGTTTCATATTTGCCTGCTACACGGGCCTCTCTTATATTGACTTAAAAAGGCTAAAACCTGAACAGATAGTTGTTGGAATAGATGGCGGAGAATGGATATATACTAAAAGGGAAAAGAGCAAAACAGCTGTAAAAATCCCTTTACTGAGGAAGGCTAAAGAAATTCTGTTCAAGTATACCAATGTCGGATATGGGAAGAACAATGACTTTTTATTGCCCGTTTATAGCAATCAAAAATGCAATTCCTATTTAAAGAAAATTATCGCCAAGTGCGGAATTGATAAACATATTTCATTTCATGCAGCCAGGCACACTTTTGCGACTACCGTTACATTGGCAAACGGAGTTCCTCTCGAAACAGTATCTAAACTTTTAGGACACAGAAGACTCTCTACCACTCAAATATATGCGCGGGTTATGGAGAAGAAGATTAGCGAAGATATTGCGGTACTTAATACTAAGCTTGAATCCTCTAATAGAAAAGATAATCGATTGGAGACCAGAATAGCCTAAATATCGATTGAAACTTGAAATATTGAACTGTGAATCACCATTATCTCTATGACTTAAGACTACTTGAACGAAAGAAAATTCTTATATTTAATTATATCTTGAATTCAAAGTCGATATTACAGAGTATCTATTTACACTAACCATTCCTGTTTAAAGACATTGTATTAGCGAATTCATATAGTATATAGCTAATTACATTTCCAATAATGGGAAGCCCTATCTATTGGATGTAGTGAATATCCCAATTACTCTTACTGATTCTGAATTCCGTAAATCGTGAGACAATGGTGCATATTTTCACTACTGGAGGTACTATTGAAGGGTTGGATTATGATAATCCAAAGGACGCAACGCTTCAAAATACCATCTCCATTGAGGATTTTCTTAACTCCGCAAAGGTATCATCACCTTTTAGGCTTGAGAGAGTTTTTCAAAAAGACAGTCGTTTCATCACCGCTGAGGATAGATTGGAATTGGCCGAAAAGATTACTGCTGCCTCTTCAAATCAAATTCTGGTTACCCATGGTACCTTGACTATGGCTAAAACTGCGAAATTTTTAGGAAAACTTGGTTTAGAAAAGACTATAGTGTTGGTCGGTGCGCTTAAATTGGGAAATGATGTGGATTCTGATGCTCCATTCAATTTGGGCTTTGCTCTCGGTGTTGTGGATTTTCTGAAATATGGTGTCTATGTCGCCATGAATGGAGAAGTTTTTACTTGGGATAATGTTCGAAAGAATTTGGTGTCTAACCAATTTGAAAAGGAATTCTAATGAGTAATTGTTATGTTCGGCACTTCAATACATTGGACCACTTTTTTCTATCTATTGATCGATACTTTCATATTGATTTTCGCCATTTTCCAGAATGCACGCCTAAGACATAACAATTTAAAAAGATATCTTGGTTTAGCCGTCCTATTTGTCCTTTACAATTTCACAGGAGGATTTCTACCTTTTGAAGGTTTTCCCGGACCATTTATTTTGCAATACATCATTACATATGTAGTGGCCATGACCATGGGCATTTACCTATTTTATTACATTTATAGGGAATATGACATTACATTTTTAAACGTCCATTTAACCATTTCAAATATTTCAATTTATGGTGGATTATGCTTTCTGGGGCTTTATTTGTTACCCTATTATCTTACTGGTTCAATAGATATTGCAAGGATGGCATTCGCTTTCCCAGTATCACTTATTTCTTTTTATTTTCTTTGGGCATTCAATAAAAAAATATCAAATTCTAAAAATCCAAATGACTTTGTCCTCCGGCGAAATAAACTTGCTTTGTTGAGCGTGACATGTATGGTGCTTCTACCTGTACTTACAGTAATTGGCGATTATCAATGGCTAACCTTTACAATAATCAATATTTCTTTTTTTGCGATTACCGCCATTGAAATAGATAGATATTTGTTTTTCCTCGAACACAAAAACAAATTGATTGAGGTGTTCGGATATTATAAGGACATAAAGGACAATCTTCTAGAACCGAAATTTTTCAATAAAGGACTTACGAGAAGGGAGATAGAAATTGCACTGTCAATCTTAGATGATCGCACCTACAAGGAAATTGGAGACGATTTCCATATCGCAGAAAGTACGGTTTCCAAACATGCCTCCAATATTTATAAAAAAATGGATGTCAAGAGCCGAGTCGAGTTTTTAAATCGATTTAAACCCCCAAGGTCATAAATAAATGATACTAATTTTGATTCCGTAGTATAAATACGGACTGAACCGTATGTAAATACGCCATATATCCTTGGGTCTTGATTACTAAGGTGCTATATTAGATAGTAACTGTCTGGGTATAGAGGGTCAACCCCCAAACCACTATACAACCTTACCAAAAAATTGACCTCTATACAATTTTATAATTGTAAAAGAGGTGCTATGGATTTTAAGCCCTTCATAGATGGCCTTCAAAAAGAATTGCTAGAGGCCCAGGTAAATATTCCCAACGTTATCAAGAGGGCCAATCATTCAATTCGCCTGTGCCATTCGCTGCTATCCATTTTTAAACAAGGGGTGATTAACGACGGTTTTGAATCTATTGAAAAGGAAATAGAGTTTTTTAAGAGTTATAAAACTATTCCTGCCTCACAGTTAATTTATCATTCCCAAGTACGTTCTTTTGAACTAGAATTCCCCAGGGGAGATGAAAATGCCCAACGTAAATTCATTAAAAAACGATTGAATCGTATCAATCGATTTTATCGTAACCACACCGGTTTCAGCGAATATATCACGTCTGGGCGAACCCATTTTGATGAACAGTATTTTACCAGAAAATACCTCGATTCATTTCCACTTAATTTATCGCATATTTACTTTCATGATGTGGATTTCAACACACCAAAGGATATGTTATTGTCAGAATTCAAGGCATATGATTCCATATTGGTTTATCTCCAAAACCGTATGATTGATAAGACAAAATTACGCAGGGTAAAGGCAGAAGAGTTGAACAATCAACTAAACCTCCAGTGGACGGCAAACAAATCCGCATTGACCGAATTGATTTACGCCCTACATTATAATCGGGTCATCAATAATGGTAATGCAGATATTAAGGAAATTGCGTCCGCTTTTCAGCAAGTACTACATTTTGATTTAGGGGATTTCTATAAAACATTTTCAGAAATCAAATCCAGGAAGATAAGCCGTACGAAATTTCTTGATGATTTAGCTACCGGATTACAATCCCACATGGACAGCACTGATTTATAAAGGTCGATTAAGTCCCGTAAAACTTGATTTTGATTACCGTACTCCGGTCAACCTCCGGTAAGTGCCTATAAATGTTCTTTTAGGGAATTTTTTTGACTTCTTTGAATGTAAAACATGGTCATAAAAGCAGCAAAATAGCCTTTTATTTCCTAATAAACCCAAATGTTAAATTTTCACCCGACTCCGGTAGAACTGGTGAACAAAACTGGGTAAACCTGTTCAAATTTGTTCTTGAAAAGTCAAATTGCTGTAATCCCACCGCACTAAAAAATTCTAACCGGCGGTGGGATTTTAAAAACTGGAACGGATGCCAACAAGTATTATCACTACCGACGATTTACTGGAATTTAAATTGGAACTTTTAGAAGAGTTTGAGGAATTATTATCGAATTATTTGAAAAAAGAACCCCCAAAAAAATGGTTAAGGTCTTCCGATGTTAAGAAAATGCTCAAAATCAGCCACAGCACTTTACAAAATTTACGAAGCAAAAACATTTTGACCACACATAAAGTTGAAGGCCTCTATTTCTATGACGCAGCTGAAATTGACAAAGTGCTAACAGAAGGTCAGACTACCACTCAATAAGGGTCATAATGAACTATATCAAACATTTGAACGCTATATTTTATAAGTTCTATGAGGATGACCGTCTTAATTACGCACACCTTGGTTTGTACTTTGCTCTATTTTTCTATTGGAATCTGCATCGCTTTCCCGACGGTTTTTATGCCAATAGAACCGAAATCATGAAATTAGCAAAAATCGGTTCGCGATCTACGTATCACCGGTTGATAAAAGACCTATCGGATTGGGAATATATCGAATACTTGCCTACGCAAGACCCCACTCAGAAAACCATGGTCAGAATGTCCCAATTCTGTACCAGTAGTAGTACAGAAAGTGGACTTACTGGTACACTAATGCAACGCTACTGTCCCAAAAATGTACCACTTACCTTATATATAAAACATTCAAAACAATATAAACTATCTAAAGAGAGAAAACCAAAAAATGAATTGGAGGTTATTGAATATTTTAAATTGAAAAATTGGTCTTCCCTGAATGCCGTTAAGTTCTTTAACCATTACGAAGGAGTAGGTTGGAAAATTGGAGGTAAAACAAAAATTGAGGATTGGAAGGCCATTGCGGCCAATTGGATGTTGAGGGCAGAGGAAATTAAAGAGAAACCCAAACTTCAAATAGTATCTAAGAACACGGATTACTTAATCACCAACGAACAAAAGAATTATGGAGAACCCCTCTAAAATCAGGGAAGGAAGTGTGGTCTACTCTTTGGGTGAGTTGGACGGTAAAAAAGTAGAATACGATTTTACCAAAGTGCTTATTTACTTGGAGGCAAAAGGCAGAATGCTCTTCGGAAAGCATTTTAAGATCTATGAAGAAGATAAGAATGTTCTTTTGAGGCTTTGCAACTATATGGTCAAAGATTATGAGAACTGCTCAAAATATGGAATCGATCCTGACAAGGGTATTCTGTTGACGGGACCGGTCGGCTGCGGTAAAACCAGTTTGATGCGTTTAATACGCCATATCGTACCCCACAGACGGCCTTACGAGCTAATTCCTGCCCGAAATGTTTCTTTTGGGTTTAATCATATCGGTTTTAAGATTATCGAAGACTACGGCAATGGAAGATTTTACTGCTTTGATGACTTAGGGGTAGAGCCACTGGGTCGTCACTTTGGAAAGGATTGTAATGTGATGGGCGAAATTATCCTTTCCCGATATGAACTCTTTTTATCATCCAAAATACCAACGCATGCTACCACAAATTTAAATGCGGAAGAATTGGAAGAACGATATGGAAAAAGGGTACGAAGCCGGATGCGTCAAATGTTCAACCTGATAGCTTTTGATAAGAATACCATGGACAAGAGAACTTAAAAATCTATATATGAAAATTGCCACCTTCAACATTCAGAATCTGTTCCACAGGCATCGGGATTTGGTTTCAACGAGTAGAACCAAAAATGCTACCGATTGGATAATTGAATTAGACAGTCTTTTACGCAAACCTAGCAAATCCATAAACGATAGTGAGCGAATTAATAATTTGTCCTTTCTACTTGGGTTTGAAAAGACGGAGGATAATCCCTATGCCATACTCAAAAGACGGGCTGGGGAATTGTGTTATAAAGGTAGGATATTGGAAAATACAACCAAAGCTTCCTTTCTTACGGACTGGCAGGGCTGGACGAAATTAGGGAACCGACCCATCCACGAAAAAGCTATATTCAATAAGGCATACATGATTGCGGAAACCAATCCGGATATTCTTGTATTACAGGAAGTGGAAGATCGTGCCTCGTTGATGGAGTTCAACTCCGAATTCCTGCCATTGCTAAAAATTACGCCCTATCAGGAGGTCATGGTATTTGAAACCAATGATAACAGGAATTTGGGTATGGGCATACTCCTCAAAAACGGATATCACTTAAACGGATTTAAAAATCATCTACATGATTTGGATGAACAAGGGTATTCGTTATTCGATATCGATTGTCAGGAATACGAGATTTGTACCCCCAACGGAGATTCTTTCTGGGTTTTGAACAACCACTTTTCGGCAGACGAGCGCCAACGTCAAAAGCAAGCCCAAAAGGTGTCTGAAATCTATAAACAAGAACTAAGGAATGGAAAGGACTTGGTTATTGTCAGTGGAACATTGAATGAGGTATCCTACAGCCATTGCTTGGCTCCATTGCTTCGGGAAACGGATTTAATTGATGTCTCGAAGCACAAACTGTTTACAGCTGACAGGGATAATGGGAGTAGTGGCAACTATTTCAGTATGGGGGCTTACAGGATGGGGGTCAATATCAAACAAAAAGATTACCTCATGTTGTCTCCCAAGCTGTTTGAAAGGATTGCAAATTCCGGTATGAATAGAATGGGCACCTGGCCTGAACTCAAACCGAAATGGAGGTTGTACCCATCAATCGCCAATAAACAGCATGCAGCAAGTGAACATCCGTTGATTTGGGCGAATATTACATGATATTTCAACAATTATTTGCAATATCACTTGATATTTTATAGTTGCAACTCCCTAAGAGCAAACTCATTTATCCGATGAGGATGATCTGCACTTAGTTTGACCTTTTGATTAAGGAATAGTATGACCTTTCATTTTATTCACGTCTCTATTTAACTCAGCTAAAATCCATACCAGAAGACAAATCAATTTTATTAGGCGTTACTGCATCGCTAACCTTTCCAAACTTTTGCTCAACTACAATTTGGTTAACCAAATCATTAGGCAATTCATTAAAAAAGTAAGTTTCCGCGTCATCTGTCCGTTCACCTGTAGAATTAGGAACAGTATGCTGATGAACCGCTGAAATGGAAGCTGTGTTCCGGGTCATGATCAATCGATTCTTTGCACGTGTCAAAGCAACATAAAGTACTCTCCTATCCTCTTCTATTTCATCAAGATTATCTAAGGACCATGCCGAAGGAAAAGCCTTCGGCGATACATTGAGAACGATGCACACATCAGCTTCCAAGCCCTTTGCCGAATGTATGGTAGATATAATAACATGGTCTTTATCTTCTGCAGTATTGAGTTTGGATTCACTGAGAACATTCATGCCATTCATATTCTCAGAATTATCCAAAAGCCCCTCGCCGATGAATTCGCCAAGGGTGGGATAACTTTTTGCCAATAACTTAAGAACCGGAAAATCACCCTTTCTTTTTTCGTTCCAATCGCGCCTGTACCGAAATGCCAAACCTAAGGACATGGCCTCGTACGCGGTATCGACCATTCGCCCCACATCACTTTCCGATTTAATGGACTCATACAGCTGGGCTATCTTACTGCCATCTTCACCGGGCATTACATTTTGCAAAATTTTTGGGATGTCACCCTCCTCAACATTTTCTATGACCTTTTGTAATATTCGCGCCGCCCTGACTTCCCCGACACCTTCTTGAAAGGTAAGAAAGCGAATCCACGCTATTTCATCATAGGGATTGTTCACAATTCGCAATAGGGAAACCAGATCTTTTATATGTGCCGCCTGCATGAACTTTCTCCCTCCATAGGTAACATATGGAATCTTGCGCCTTATAAATACAGCTTGTAATGATTTCGAATAATATTGAGAACGCGCCAGTACCAAGTGATCGGAGAAGGTTCTGTCTTCGTCAGTGAAGTTTTTGAGTATTTCATCCGCGACCCAATTGGCTTCTTGCCATTCGTCTGTGACATTGACTAGTTGCGGCAACTCACCTTCACCACGAATCGATTGTAGTTTTTTATCATAATCTATAGGAGACTTATCCAATAACCAATTTGAAATGTCTAAAATCTCTTGGGTGGAACGATAATTTTTTTCCAATTTATAAACTTCGGAGTCAGGAACACGCTCTTGGAATAAATGAACGTTCTTGAAATCGGCTCCACGAAAGGAATATATGGATTGTGCATCATCCCCGACGCAAAATAACTTACATATATTGACAAACGGGTCCAATAGCTCCCATTGCAAAGAGTTGGTGTCCTGCATCTCGTCCACCAGCAAATAGTCCAAATGTTGTGAAAGAATGTCACGGGCCTCGGGGTTTGTCCGCAGCTGGGTCGAAACTACCAAGAGCAGATCATCGTAATCCAAATAGCGCTGTTCGCCCTTCTTATGTTGATACGCCCGCAAAATATTCTCGACGTTCGGCTTTATAACCGAAATTTCATAACCCGTATCCGCATCCTTTTTATTCTTAAATAATTTAACCCTTAAGCTTTCCGTTAAACTTTTTTTTGTATTTCTGGCCAGCGAATAGATATCGATTAGCTGTTGTGGCTTTATCCTCAGTTTTCCAAAATCAAGGTTCTGGTTACCGCAAACCATCTTCATGATACTCAATTGATCATCAGGGTCGATAACCGTGTAGGCTGCAGCACCGAACAAATTTGGAAAACGAACAATAAGCTGATTGCACCAAGAATGAAAAGTAGCGCCATTCAATGAATTTCCATCAGATTGTGGTAGTGTCGATTTGACCCGTTCCACGATTTCATTAGCGGCCTTTTTCGTAAACGTAAGTATCTGAATTTTACTAGGGTCAACTCCCGATTCAATGAGATAGGCCGCCCGAGCAATTATAGTCTTTGTCTTTCCAGTTCCTGCCCCGGCAAGCACCAATAGATGTTGTCCGTCATATTCCACCGCTCTCTTCTGACCGTCGTTAAGTGTCTCGGAAATTTTTGTCATACAAATAATGTAAAATTTAAATTAATCGTCTAATAATTTACAACACGTCAAAATTATAGTTCTTTCACAAAAGCAGTAACCTATATCGCAGAATCTTGTAGGCTATTAAGATTGATGACGTTGCTATTAAATAACTATTTCTTCGGGGACCATTAACTTGATGGCTTTAGGGTTGGCATTCATATAACTGGCAATTATTCGCATGGTATGGTAGGTATTTTTTTTTGATATTAAAAATGTCTCCAGGTCCACAAGACCTTCGATTCCTTGGTCATTATCGAAGAATCCATATCCTCGGTAAAGACTGTCCTTAACTAGTACAAAACCATGTTCGTTCTCTCTTCTGCCTTTCCCGATAATCGCATAGTTGTCCCTATTCTTGTGAAGCGCTGAAATGGCCCTTTTTGCACGAATATTGTAAACCGCCACGGATTCTTTTCCTTCGCAGACTTTATTGCATTCTTTTATGATATAATGGGAGCAGCTTTCCGTACTGCTCTGTAGCGCAGTGAATCTTGGACAAAGCGTGAATTGTTCACAAATTTCCTTCAGTTTGGCAACAGCTTCCTCGCGTCTGTAATAAGTTACCGCTCCTAGGTCAGTAGCGGATTTTCTATCGATTGCAAATTGAATAATCCCTTTTCTGTTTACGTAGTGGATAATACAATAAGGCGCACGCAACTTTTTTTGAGCTGAATTGAACGTTGGATAGTGATTCTGAATCTCGTCCGCTTCCAATAACAGTGCAATCAGTTCATTCCCGGTCTCCATGTAATCTACTGTTGCGGTGGCTTGGCATAGTTCGTATTCCTTGTTCTTTTTATCATAGAAATGACTGAGCACTCGTTCCTTTATTCTAACCGCCTTTCCTACATAAATAATCTTACCCTTACCGTTTTTAAAATAATAGACACCTGGTCGCTGTGGCAAATCGCCTATAATTTCCCTATCGATATTAGGGGCCAAGGTGGCCTTTCTGGATTTTAGGAACGAATCGAACACGATACCATCTTCATCAAGACTAAGCAATCGTTGAAAGAGTATGACCGTGGCGTCCGTATCACCTTCGGCCCGATGCCGATTTATCAATGGAATGCCCAACGTCGAGCACAGGCGTCCTAAACTATACGATAGTTTGCCCGGCATCAATTTCTTCGCAAGCCTTACAGTACATAACTTTTGACGTTTGAAATTATATCCCAAATAGCGAAACTCATAACGAAGTACATTATAATCGAACGTGACATTGTGGGCCACAAAAACCGCATCCTGAGTCATCTCTACAATTTTTTCGGCAATTTCTTCAAATAGCGATGCAGTTCGAACCATATCGTCATCAATGCCTGTAAGGCCGGTAATAAAATTTGGGATGCGTCTTTGCGGATTTACCAAAGAAACAAACTTGTCCAAAATTTTTTCTTCGCTCATTCGAACGATACATATCTCTGTAATACGGTTGTTATGAATGCCTTTTCCGGCCGTTTCGATATCCACAACAACATACTCCATTTCGTTAAAGTTTTAATTCGCTTCGTAAAAATACTACAATGAATGGAATTAATCCATAATTTTGGATATATTCCATAAATAGACTATTTATCAATGATGAACTATTCAAATCTTATACGACTAGAAGAAGAAATTAAGGTTTTACTCGATTACAGATTGACTGAATACCAATACCAAAAAATTATAGTAGAAACCTATTATGCAATGGACATGAGCGTTATGTGTAGAATTGAACTTTTTGGTTCGAAAACCGAAATTGAACATCGGTTGGCCAAATATGAAGCTGAGCTTAAAGAGAATTTCTACTATGAAGCAGAGCAGAAGTTAATCGGTCAGTTAGAGCATAAACCCATTAAGCAAGCATCTTAAAATTCTGGATAAGCAAGCATGGAAAGAGCAATAGTACATATGGACATGCACAATTTTTACATTGCATGTGAAATTCTAGCAAATTCCTACCTACGGGGAATTCCACTCATCATTGGAGGTGGTGCTAACCGTGGTACTGTTGCCGCCTGTTCAAAGGAGGCTTCAAGGTTTGGGGTTCGCGTTTCGATGCCTACTTCCTACGCGCTTAAGTTGTGTCCTAATGCCACAGTTTTAAAAGGGGATTACGGTTTCTATTCCAATAAGTCAAAAGAATTGACCGAAATTATCAAAGAACATGCTCCGGTGGTTGAAAAATCGTCTATTCATTCTTTCTATTTGGACATTACCGGTATGGACCGTTTTTTCGGGTGTTATGATTGGACCAAACAACTTTCGGGTCAAATCTTTAAAAACGCTGGGCTAGACCCCTCATGGGCGCTATCGGTCAATAAAACCGTTTCAAAAATAGGATCAGTGGATTCCACCCCTAGAATGCCAAGATTTTTGGAACAGGACAAAGTTCAAAATTTTTTAAATCCGTTGCCGATACAAAGATTACCTCAAATCGGAGATACCACTTTCCAACTGTTATCAAGAATCGGTATTCGTCAAATTGGTAAAGTTTCGGAAATGCCACCACTGGTATTACGAAAAATGTTAGGTTCAAGGGGCAACACCATCTGGGAGCATGCCAATGGTATTGATAGGGAACCCGTAAAACCCTATTCCGAAAAGAAAGCGGTATTTATGGAGCACGAATTTGAGATGGACTGTATAGACCTTCAAGCCATCAAAGCCCAACTTATGGCAATGGTAGAGCAATTGGCTTTTAAACTGCGACAGGATGAGCTCGTAACGGCTAAAGTCATTGTCAAAGTAAAGTATAACAACTTGGATACTGAAACCAAACAATCTCGAATTAACTATACGTCACTGGACCATATCCTAAAAAAGGAAGTGCTACTCCTCTTCTCAAAATTATATCATAGAAGAATGCGTCTTGTTAAAGTCGGTGTTCGCTTTTCCGATATTGTAACCGGCTCCCATCAGATCAATCTTTTTGAGGATACCGGTGAAATACTTTCACTTTACAACGCACTGGATACTATTCGTAATAAGTATGGCTTAAATGCTGTGGGAACATCCTCCGCATTTCAAAATTATCGGACGAAATGAAAATGTTCCTCAACTGCCATTCGTACCATAGCCTTAGGTTTGGGACCATACCCTTGGAGGAACTTTTAGAACTGGCCTCGGATTTAGGTGTGACCACTTTGGGCCTGACCGATATTAATACGGTTACGGGCATTTACGACTTTATACGTTTGTGTGAGGCAAAGAAAATTAAACCAATTGTTGGTATAGATTTTCGAAATGGTGAAGAAAAACTATATACCGGACTTGCGAAAAATACCGCGGGTATCGGTGAACTCTGTAAATTTTTGACCGACCATAATCTGATAAAAGAGCCGCTTCCGAACTTGGCCCCGAAATTTAAAAATGCTTTTATTATCTATCCTATCGACAATGCACCTGTTACCTTGGAGAAGAACGAATTCCTTGGAGTACAGGGGCATGAAACGACCCAACTCATTAAACCTAAATATCAAAAACTATTACATAAGACAGTCGCTTTTCCATCTGTGACCATCCGGAACCTGGAGGAATTTAAATTGCACAAAGCGCTCAGATGTATCGACCAGAATATCCTGTTATCACAATTGACGGAAAACGCCCATTGCCATCCTTCCGAGGTTATGGATGTCACACCCAAACTAGAAAAACAATTTTCTAGATATTCAGGTATTCTTCGCAATGCGGAGCAATTGGCGGCTCGCTGCAGTTTTGAATTCGATTTTACCGTCCCACGGAATAAAAAGCTATATACGGGAACAAAGTCCGGTGATATGCTCTTACTGGGTCAATTGGCCAAAGACGGAATTCTTAGACGCTATGGGGCAAAGAACAAGGCAGCCCAAATTCGTATGGAAAAAGAGCTCAAAGTAATCGGCGAACTCAATTTTACGGGGTACTTCTTGATTACTTGGGATATTGTCAGATACAGCATGAGTAGAGGCTTTATGCATGTAGGGCGTGGTAGTGGTGCAAACAGCATTGTAAGCTATGCCCTGGGCATCACGGATATTTGCCCCATTGAGCTTGACCTATATTTTGAACGTTTTCTGAACCAGAACCGAAAAAGCCCGCCTGATTTCGATATCGATTGGTCCTGGCAGGAACGTGATGAAATTCTCGATTATATATTTAAAAGGTTTTCGCCGGGACATGTTGCCTTCTGCGGTACTATCGTGGAGTTTAAACATCGATCTATAATGCGTGAATTGGGGAAAGTCTATGGGCTTCAAAAAGCGGAATTGGACCAACTTTCTAGAAAAGGTGTTCAAGCCACTGGAACCGATTCCGTAGTTGAGCATGTAGCAAAGTTAGGTTCTATGCTTTTGGGATTTCCGAATCAACGAAGTATGCATGCCTGTGGCGTGATTATTTCCGAAGTACCGATTACAAACTTTTCCGCCTTGGAGATAAAACCGAAGGGCTACCCTATCGTCCAGTTCGATATGCACATTGCCGAGGATATCGGGTTCGAGAAGTTCGATATTTTGAGCCAAAGAGGCTTGGGAACCATAGCCAATACTGTGGAACTGGTCAAAAAGAATAAAGGTATCAATATAGATATAGGTCAGGTCAACAGTTTTAAAAAGGACTCCCAATGCAACCTTAATTTGCAGATTGGAAACACCCTGGGATGTTTTTATATTGAAAGCCCGGCGATGCGCGGACTTTTGAGAAGGTTAAAGTGTAATGATTATCCGACCCTCGTGGCCGCTTCGAGTATTATAAGACCTGGCGTGGCCAAAAGCGGAATGATGAAGGAATATATTTTTCGGCACAACAACCCAAATAGTTTTGAATACTTCCATGAAGTATTTGAAGAGTTTTTGGGCGATACCTATGGCGTTATGGTCTATCAAGAGGATGTCATCAAAATCGCGTTACATTATGGAGGGCTAGAAGCTACTTACGGTGATATTCTTCGCAGGGCTATAAGTGGTAAATCGCGTTCCAAAAAGGAAATAGAAAGTCTAAAATACATGTTCTTTGAATCCTGTAAAAGATTGGGACGTAATGAAAAATTAAGTGTAGAGGTCTTTAGGCAAATCGAAAGCTTTGCCGGATATTCCTTTTGTAAGGCCCACTCCGCATCATATGCGGTAGAAAGTTATCAGAGTCTCTACCTTAAAACGTATTACGGAATCGAGTTTATGGTTTGTGCCATAAATAATGGTGGTGGTTTTTACCGAACCGAAATTTATGTGCATGAGGCGAAGCGTGCCGGTGGTACGGTGCTTGTACCCTGCGTAAACAACAGTGAATTGGAAACGATTTTAATTGGGACGGATATCTATTTAGGCTTTGGCCTTATTAAGTCAATGGATGACAAATCTATCTATGAATTGGTAGAAGAAAGACAAAAGAATGGTGATTTTACGTCCTTGGAAGATTTTTTACTGAGAACCGATATCGGAGGCGAGACCTTACAGTCCCTTATTTTCATCGGCGCCTTTAGCTTTACTGGAAAGTCAAAGAGTGACCTCGTTATTATTTCTAAAATGCTGCAATCGGGAGAAATTTCAAAATCCCCTAGCTTATTAATTGAAGAGCCGATACAAGAATATAAATTTCCGGTAATGCAACGTAATATTATCGAAGATGCTTTTGATGAAATTGAAATACTCGGTTTTGCGGTATCACTTTCCCCTTTCGAGCTTTTAAAAACAAAGTTCCGTGGTGACATCATGACCAAACAATTATTGGACAACTACAAGAAAACCGTTCGAAT
>CAWKFV010000012.1:0-33255 GCA_963848865.1 uncultured Flavobacteriaceae bacterium
CAAAAGAAACCCGCAACAAAAGTTGCGGGTTTTGTTATTTAAGAGCGTCAATAACGTGCTTTTGTAAGCGGATTAAAGTACAAAACCCAACAAACGGGGTTTTCAGGAATTTTATGCTTGGCCGGGATTTCCTTTCTGGAATGAGGAGCAAAGCGAGTAATCCCTCTTTCTGCTTGAAATGCTCGTTAATAGACTGATTATCATTAGTTTTTATGGTTGGTAATTCTTTTTTAGGCATCGAAGTTCTAATCGATTTATTGTGGATGCGTCCCAACCCAGTTACTCTAATTAAAATTTCCATAGTTTTTCGGAGCGAAACGGGCACACTTCGGCAACGAAATGATCTAGCAAATTGAAATTAATGTCTTAGTGATAAACAGAAACGGATGAAATTCCACTTGCTTATCACCAAACAATTAGCGAAACCTTAGTGTTTTCGATTTGTCATTTCTCATGAAAACGAAATCTCAAGGATTTTTTGGACTTCTAAAATGTATAAGCACTTAGGTTTGTCCTCAAAGTCATGATAATCTTTATTATATTTTTTCTGTACTAATTTTTTGAAGTTTTTAATTGAAATATTTAAAAGTTTTCATTGCGGAGATAATTAATCAAATAAAATTTTTGCTGATTTTACACTAAGCAATAAATAGGACTAAAAAATGTTTTAATCTTGTTAAAAGAATTAATACCAATGGATTTACTTAGGCTTACTCTTATTGTTTTTGTTTCATTGTTTTTCATAAAATGCAGTTCATCAGATGAAGATGTTCAAGAACCTCCAATTCGAGAAGGAATTCCAGAGATAATATCAATTGGCGTAGAAATTTCAGGAGGAAATTTAAATTTTGGGGAGGTGGTTCGTAATATTGAAGCGACTAAAATTATCACACTAACAAATAATGGAAATACGGTGCTTGATATTTCCGCAATTAATATACCAGATGGGTATTTAATAGATTGGACTTCAGGTTCTATACCAGCCAATGCTTCAAAGGAATTACTTGTAACTTTTAAACCAATTGAACTAATTGAATACAAGGGTGAATTAGCAATAATTAGTAACGCTGATAACGGAACTTACAGGGAAAATTTATTAGGTTTTGGCATAAGTGAAATTTATGAAGGGGATGTTGTTTTTGTATCTGAAGATGAGATTCGGGAATTTGTGGATAAAGGATATACTTCGATAAATGGAAATCTATGTTTGGGGAGTTGTTTTTCGGGAGGCATATTTTATTTTAAAGATATTGTCAGTATTGCAGCTTTGAAATCAATTAAATCTGTTAACAGATTAGAGGTTTCTTATTGCCAGAAATTGGAAAGCTTAGACGGTATTCAACAAATGAATATTCCTAGTTTTTCAATTATGGGATGTTCTTTATTAAAGAATGTAGATGAGCTTAGTCACTTGAATCACCTTACTTCATTTGGTATTTCGTACAATGAATCTATTCAAAATATTGATGGTTTACGTAATCTTGAATCCGTTTCTCATATTACCATGATTGGTAATGATGAATTAAGAAACCTTGATGGACTATCGAGAATTACTGAACTTACGTCTTTGCGTATTTATCAGAACCCGTTATTGGAAAGCATCAATGGGATAAGTAATTTAGTAAGTGTAGATGATGAGTTTAAACTGGGAGGTAGTAAAGTTCTTAGTAATCTTGATGAGTTGGAAAACCTTTCATTTGTTGGAAATCAAATAGATATTAGCGACTTTTCTTTAATTACAGATTTATATGGTCTGCGGAATGTAACAAATTTTGATGGTGTTTTACGAATCCATAGAAATCGATTACTCAATAAATATTGCGATATAGAAACTTTGTTCACTACTTCTAGATCTAGATTTACAAGTTTTAATCGCTATAATCCAAGTAGTGCATTCCAACTTACAGATGAAGGTTGTGAAAAAGAAGTTCCATTAAACGTTTATGATTTAAGTGTTTCCATTAGTGGAAAGAAACAATTGGACTATTTTTTAAGTTTGGGATATGACACGATTGAGGGTGATTTTACTCTTTTGGTAGGTATAAACCGTTCCGAAAGCGAAGAAATAAATACGATAACTAATCTAGGTTTAAAAAACGTTCAGGGGAATTTCAAATTAAACGAACTGGATATTGTAAGTCTAGAAGGATTAGAGACTTTAGAAAGTGTAACTGGTAATTTGATTATAACGGATAACACTAAACTCTCGGATTTTTGCGCAATTACCAATTTGATTGATAATAATACAATTAAAGATTATTTAGTTTCGGGCAATATCATAAATCCATTAGAAGATGATTTAAGAAATGGTAACTGTAAGTGATAAAATAGTTGAGTTTGTTAGCTTTCAACTGTAAGACTGCTTTTTTACAACAATTACTTCCAACTACTGTAATTATGGGATTAAACAATGTTTTAATAGGTATTTCAAACTACAACAAGTACAATTTCTCCAATGGCATATTTTAAGTACTTTCCAGTTTTTCCTTCTGATAGTAGGTTTTGTCTAATTCTTTGAAAGAATTTTATCATTGGTTGGTGGTTTCTCGAAGGTAGGTTAATTATTTAACTCCCATTGGTTTAACAATAATGAAGCACGACAATTATATATAGTCACTAGCAACTATATTTCTCTTTTATAATACGAACCTTAAGGATTCTTAATTGATGTACTCCATTTCTTTTTCAAGACTTATTTTTGCCGTATGGAAGATTGGTATCATTATCCTTTGCTGATAGTTGTTGGTTTTGCTGTTGGCTTCATTAATACCGTTGCTGGGGGTGGTTCATTGTTATCGCTTCCAGTTCTTATTTTTATGGGGCTGCCATCCAATATGGCCAATGGAACTAATAGGGTAGCCATAGTTATACAAACGGCGCTGGCAACTGCAGGTTTTAAGAGCAAGGGGGTTTCCACGTTTCCGTTCAATGTTTACTTGGGTATTTCCGCTTTCTTAGGGTCTATTATTGGAGCCAATATTGCTGTTGACGTAACGGGGGAAGCCTTTAATCGCATTTTGGCGATTGTAATGTTGTCCGTAATTTTCATCATTATTTTCAGTCCAAAACTAAATTTGGTCCATATAGAGGAGCGGCTTACAGGTAAATATCTTTGGCTTGGCATCTTGGTTTTTTTCCTTTTTGGGATTTATGGAGGGTTTATCAATGCCGGTCTTGGCTTTTTAATGATGTTGTTTCTTCATTACGTCAACAGGATGTCTTTGGTACGGTCAAATGCAACCAAAGTCGTAGTCGTTTTTATTTATATGCTGGCGGCATTGGCAGTATTTGTCCATAATGATTTAGTAAATTGGAAGATTGGCTTAATTTTGGCCATCGGAAATGGGAGTGGGGCTTGGTTTGCGAGTCGATTTTCTGTGAAGAAGGGTGACGGATTCATAAAAGTTTTTTTGGTCGTCATGGTTTTGATTATGGCTATAAGGCTTTGGTTCTTCACTTAATTTTAGGATGCTGATTCAATGTTTTATTTATCGACCATCAACTAGTAATATTTGACTTATGCCAGGATTTGAATTATTTGGGAAAAGGGAGAAATTAGAAGTTCAAGATGTTTTGGATTCGGGTGTTTTAATGCGTTACGGTTTTGACGGAATGCGCAATGGACATTGGAAAGCAAAGGAATTGGAAGCCGCTATTTCCAATAGAATGCAGACAGAATTCACCCAGTTGGTGAGTAGTGGTACTGCTGCCCTTACCGTAGCTTTGGCAAGCGCTGGCGTGGGAGCAGGTGATGAGGTAATTATGCCCACATTTACATTTGTAGCAAGTTTTGAATCTATTTTGGCCATTGGCGCCATTCCGGTTTTGGTAGATGTGGATGACACGCTTACGTTAGACCCCGTTGCAGTCGAAAGTGCCATTACCCCAAAGACCAAGGTAATTATGCCCGTTCACATGTGCGGGTCGATGGCAGATTTAAAGGCTTTGAAAACCATTTGTGAAAAGCACGGACTCCTTCTTTTAGAGGATGCCTGTCAGGCCATAGGAGGGAGTTTTGAAGGCAAGCCTTTGGGAAGTTACGGGGATTTAGGTTGTTTTTCCTTTGATTATGTAAAAACGATTACCTGCGGAGAAGGCGGGGCGATAATTACCAACAATAAAACTTATTATGAGAACGCCGACCATTACTCGGACCATGGGCATGACCATATAGGAAAGGATAGGGGAGCGGAGTCACATCCGTTCTTGGGCTATAATTTTCGAATTTCTGAATTGAATGCCGCTGTTGGTTGCGCACAAATTCAGCGCCTGGATGAGTTTATTGCCATTCAAAAAAAGAATTACACTAGTATCCGAAAGGAGCTGGAAAAAATTGACTGGGTCACGTTTAGAAGGGTCCCTGAAGGAGGAGTAGAAAATTATTCCTTTTTAAGTTTCTTTCTACCCTCGGAAGAACTGACAAAAAAGGCACATAAGGCCTTGGGAGAAGCCGGTGTAGATGCTTGTTTTTATTGGTTTGATAATAATTGGCATTATTATAGAAAATGGGAGCATTTAACGGATCTTAATTCGCTGGGTAAACTTCCAGAAGAGGTGCAAAATCAGTTACCGGATTATAGCAAGGCTGATTTTTCGAAATCCGATAAGTGGATGGGAAGAACTATTTCTTCCTTGATAAAATTGGGATGGACGAATACTCAAGTTAAAGACCGTGCGCAAATGATGGCGACAACGATTTCCAAAATCTTAAACGACTGATTAGTAGGATATATAATCTATAATTTGAAGACCATATCCCACAATCCCAACCCGTTTTGTCTGCGGGCTGTTGGTCATCAATCGCATTTTTTCAATCCCTATATCGTGCAATATCTGCGCTCCTATTCCAAAATCCTTACTATCCATTTCTATCTTGGGGGCTCTATAAATACCTTTTTTCTGCAATTCCTTTAATTCGGCCAATCTGGATAGAAGATTTAAAGATTGGGAATCCTGGTTTATGAAAACAATAGCTCCTTTGCCCTCTTTGTTTACCTTGTTGAACATGTCCTCCAGTTTTTGATCTGGACTATTCGTCAACGTTCCTAGAATGTCATTATTTACAAGCGTAGAATTGATTCGCGTAAGTACTTCTTCACCTCTTTGCCATTGTCCCTTTGTCAACGCGATATGAACGTGATTGTTGGTGGTCTGTTTGTAAGCCCTAAGCCTAAATTCCCCAAAACGCGTGGTAATTTCAAAGTCGGTTTCTTTATGGATCAAGCTATCGTGTTCCATTCGATAAGCCACTAAATCCTCGATAGATACTATTTTTAGATCGAACTTCTTTGCAACCTCCAAAAGTTGTGGCAAACGCGCCATGCTTCCATCATCGTTCATGATTTCCACAATAATTCCAGCGGGTTTTAGTCCGGCCAATCGCGCAAAATCTATGGCGGCCTCCGTATGGCCGGTACGTCTCAATACTCCTCCTTCTTTCGCGACCAACGGAAAAATGTGGCCCGGTCTTGCAAAGTCATGGGGTTTTGTATTATCGTTGGTAAGGGCACAAACTGTTTTCGCCCTGTCCGCGGCCGAGATACCTGTGGTAACTCCGTTACCTCTTAAATCCACAGAAACCGTAAAAGCTGTCTCCAAAGGATCGGTATTGTTGCTTACCATCATGTGCAAGCCTAATTCTTTACAACGATGTTCCGTAAGTGGGGCGCAAATAAGACCTTTTCCATGGGTTGCCATAAAGTTTACGGTCTCTGGAGTAGCAAGTTCCGCGGCAGCGAGAAAATCACCCTCATTTTCCCGGTTCTCATCATCCACTACAATAATCACCTTGCCGGCACGAATGTCCGAGATAGCATCTTCGATAGTATCAAGTTGTACCTTATCATTCATTTTTGCTATCATTTTGTAGATTTATTCTTTTTCTTGAAAAGTCCCTTGAAAAAGTCCGTTACCACTCCAAAACTTACCAAGCCCTTATCCTCCGTAGCCCTTTTCGTTAAAAAGACGCCCAAAGGTAACATAATAAGCGTTGAAACCCATGCTCCCAGCATAGGATGAATACTTCCTTCCTTGGCATAATTTCCAGCAAAAACACCAATGAAATAATAGACAAGGAACAGAATGATAGCAATGACCATAGGTAGTCCCAATCCTCCTTTTCTAATAATTGCCCCAAGCGGAGCCCCTACAAAAAATAGAATGATGCAGGAGAATGCCAAAGCATATTTATTGTGAAGGGAAAGAATGTGCATATAATAAATTTTGTAGCGTTTCTGCATCTCGTCCCTTTTGCCACTTACCGAACCCAAAATTCCTGTTGCGTTATTCTTTGCCGAGGTCAGCACCTGAATCTTTTGCCATTCGGGAAAAATAGATAGGATGTTATCGTTTATAGAATCTTGTTTTGGTTTATTTTCCAACAACTCTTTCTGTTTTATAGCTGCCAATGAATCATTTTTGATCTGGACAGCGCTTTTTACCGTGGTCGTATCTTTTGGCTCAAGTGGTATAAACATGCCCACCCTACTTTCTATATTTTTTGAAAATGCACGCACAATCCTAAAGTTGTCATTTTTAAGGGAATCGATATCCTTGGACAATCGGGAGATGTTTTTCATTTTATCCGTACTAATATCCCGTTCCTCCTCCAAATCCTCGTTGTTCAGTTCGGGAACTTCAATATTCATAATGTAAGTGTCAAAATCTGCATGTGCGAAAGGATACTTTAACTGATCCTTTTTGGATTCGACATCTTCGTAATAATGCCCATCGGTTAGTACCAATTGTATCAAATCCGAACCCTCACCGCTTATTAGTTCACCTGTTTTAGCTTTAATAGCCGTGGTATTCTTGTTGGAGTTATTTTTTAAATGAATGATAACGTTTCTTAGGAATCTATCGTTATCCCCATATTTTTCATCCACCTTAATGCTCATCCCTTCAAAATCGCTAAAAACGCCCTCGGTAACGGCAGCAGCCGGTTTTACCTGGGCAATATTCCTTCTTAAATTATATATTTTTCTCTGGGAAAGAGGTATGATATTATTTGCGAAAAAGAACGTTACACCGCCCAAAAGCGTCACAAATATAATCAAGGGTAACATGGCGCGTTGCAATGAAATCCCCGATGCTTTCATGGCAGCAAATTCATAATTCTCCGCAAAAGAACCGAACGTAAGTATTGATGACAAAAGAACCGTTAGGGGAAGGACTTTTTCCGTAAGGTCCGGAATCAAGTAGAAAAGAAACTTTCCAATAATGACAATATCCAGACCTTTTCCGGCCAAATCGTCTATAAAAAGCCAGATCGTCTGAAATATGAAGATAAACATCAATATTACAAACGAGCTGATAAAATTAAAGACAAACCTGGATAATATATACCGGTCTAGAATTCTCAAATGTTCTAATTTCTTATAATGAAGTAGCCTTCGTCTTCATATTTACCTTCATCAAAAGTAAATAAGGTTTCTGACAACGGTTGGTCCGTTTTAAAAGAATTAACAGTAATGGTGGTTTTGGTACCATTTTTACCTGTCTCAATTAACTTATAAATATGTTTTGTGCCCATGTCGATACCCAATAATCTGGATTTTATTTCCGTATCGGAATCAATGGGAGTAAGCTTAACGTACTGAATTTTTCTACCTTGGACATTCTGCAGAATATCCCATGCATAGTTATGGCCTTCCCTGTAAAAAGTAAGCATTTTAGAAGGGGTCATAGCGTTTTCATCTTCAGATTGATCTTCTATGGTCACTTCCTCGTTTTCTGGGACTATCGTGTACACTTTATTGCCATCGAACATTTGTTTGGAACCCAAGTAATTGAAAAGATACTTTTCACCTGCTAGTGTGACATCACCGCGGGTTTCTTGATTTATTCCCGCCTCGGCATTTTTTAGGTCGAATTTGAAATCGACGAAAATATTGTCATAACTCTTTACTTTGTTATAGACTTCATCCAACAGCGCTTTTGCTTTGGCCTCGTTCTGGGCATTCGCAAAACTGATGGTGCATATTACTATTAAAAGAATTGCTATTTTTTTCATGTTATTCTTAATTACCTTCATTATTAAAAAACTGTTCAAGCGCAACCATATCAGGAATCAGGACCTGTCTAGCCTTGCTACCTTCAAATTGACCAACGATTCCTGCAGCTTCCAATTGATCGATAATTCGGCCAGCCCGGTTGTATCCTAATTTCAACTTGCGCTGAATCAATGATGCGGAACCTTGCTGTGCTATTACAATCACTTCCGCCGCTTCGCGGAACATCTTATCGCGGTCTGAAATATCATAATCAACACTCGTGCCAGAATCTTCGCCAACATATTCTGGCAGCTCATAGGCTTCAGGATAAGCTCTTTGACTGCCGATATAATCCGTGATTTTAGCGACTTCAGGGGTGTCGACGAAAGCACATTGCAGACGGGTTACATCATTACCCTGAGTAAACAACATGTCCCCGCGGCCAATCAGTTGGTCCGCTCCTTGTGTGTCCAAAATGGTTCTGGAGTCTATTTTTGACGTTACCCTGAACGCGATACGTGCCGGAAAATTTGCCTTAATGATACCTGTAATGACGTTTACCGATGGCCGCTGGGTAGCCACAATTAGGTGAATACCTATGGCACGAGCCAATTGTGCTAATCTCGCAATTGGTGTTTCCACTTCCTTGCCGGCTGTCATGATCAAATCCGCAAATTCATCTATCACCAAAACAATGTAGGGTAAGAATTTATGGCCATCGTTCGGATTTAGTTTTCTGGCTTTGAACTTGGTATTGTATTCCTTAAGGTTTCGGACCATTGCAATTTTAAGAAGCTCGTATCTATTATCCATTTCAATACAAAGCGAATTAAGCGTATGAATCACCTTGGTATTATCGGTAATTATGGCTTCTTCGGAATCCGGTAGTTTTGCCAAAAAATGGCGTTCAATTTTGTTGTAAAGGGTTAATTCTACCTTCTTTGGATCTACTAGAATGAATTTCACCTCCGCTGGATGTTTTTTGTATAAAAGCGAAGTAAGTACTGCGTTTAAACCAACCGATTTACCTTGACCCGTAGCACCGGCCATTAGCAGGTGGGGCATTTTTGCAAGGTCCACCACAAAAGTTTCGTTGCTAATGGTCTTTCCAAAAGCGATGGGTAGTTCCATTTCTGCATTTTGGAATTTTTTTGATGCAATTACCGAACGCATGGAAACGATGGTAGCATTCTTATTAGGAACTTCAATACCTATGGTTCCTTTGCCTGGAATTGGCGCAATTATTCTAATCCCCAGAGCGGCGAGGGAAAGTGCAATATCGTCTTCAAGATTTTTGATTTTTGATATTCGGACACCCGCTTCAGGGACAATTTCATAAAGGGTTACGGTAGGGCCGATGGTGGCCTTTATTTGAGCGATACCAATTTTATAATTCTTTAAGGTATCAACGATTTTATTTTTATTTTCCTCCAGTTCTTCCTGGTTGATAGTAATACCGCCGGTTACCCCATGCTGGTCCAACAACTCAATGGTGGGGAACTTGTAGTTGCCAAGTTCCAAGGTAGGGTCAAACTCGCCAAAATCATCAACCAACTTATTTGCAAGAATATCAACTTCCTCTGTCTCTTCAACAATTTTTTCGACTTCCATGGCCAGTTGAGGCTCAGTTTCTTCCTGCTTGTTGACGACCTCTAAATCATCAGCATCTTTCTGAAGCGCAGGAATATCCTTTTTATGGGTATAGGTGTCAACTATTACCGGAGTTTCATCCTCCTTATCCAGCACAAAGTCCGCTTCTTTTTCTTTCTTTTTAGTACTGGTTTTAAATTCTGATGTTATAGCCTGTTTTTTCGATTTAAAAAACTGGACCAATCCGTCCGGGGTAAAATTGAATAACCGCACCAGAATAAAAATCAATCCAAAAACCAAAAGCAACAAAACCCCAATTTTACCTGTATAGTCCTGAAGAAAATCATTCATTTCATATCCGACCAATCCTCCAAGCAATGGACTGTTGATGGCAAAAAAACCAAGGGCAATGGATATCCAAATTAAAAAGACAAGACCCCATATCCATTTTAATATCAGACCCTTTTTATCCAGTCCCAAAAACATGTAAATGCCGGTAATACAGATTAAAAAAGGAAAAATAAGCGATGCCACACCAAAGCCTTTGTACATAAAGAAATGGCTAACACTTGCCCCGAATTTATTTAGGAGATTTTTCGCCTCTGCATTTCTGTTTTTAAATTCGGTCAGGAGGCTTTGGTCGTCCTGCCAATTGAAATAAAAGGATACAAAAGAAAAAAACAGGGCAATACTCAACAGCATCAAAAGACTACCGATAATAATCTTATTCTGTTTTGAAAGTTTGAAAGGAGAACCTTTTTTAGTTGTTTTTGGCTTTCTTTTAGTTGCCTTTTTTGCCATGAAATTGTTCTATTCTAGGGGCTAAAATACAAATTTGTGACCTAAGCGTCCCGGAACGGAGGTCTAAAAAATCTTTGGTAAATAAATGATGAACCCGATAATGGTGGCTGCTATGGACACCAACATAACCGCTCCCGCAGAAATATCCTTGATTAAACCAATTTTAGGGTCAAATTTTGGCTGTATATAGTCCGATAGCTTTTCTACCGCAGTGTTCAATCCTTCTATGCCCAATACCATAGCGATCGCAAAAAGCTGCAGAATCCATTCAATATTAGATATTTCAAAATAGAATCCGGCGGCAGTCATGACCAAGGTTATGAAAATCTGGATTTTTATACTTGCCTCAGTCCTTATCAATAAAAGGGCACCGCGCAGGGCAAAGCCTACGCTTTTGAGTCTATTAATGAGGAAAGATTCTTTGGGCATGAAAGTTTTGCGCTACTAGTTCATTAAAGCTTCCAAAGCCGCTTTATAATTGGGTTCGTCAACAATTTCCGGAACCTGTTCGGTGTATAGTACTTTTCCATCTTCATCTAAAACAACCACGGCTCTTGAATGTAGCGGAGCTAAAGGGCCATCTGTAAATTCCAAATTATACGACTTCCCAAAATTACCGTCCCTAAAATCAGATAATAATTCCACATTATCCAGTCCTTCAGCTCCGCAAAATCGGGCTTGCGCAAAAGGAAGGTCTTTAGAAATACAAAGAACTATTGTATTATCAAGTTCTGCTGCCTCTTGGTTGAACTGGCGAACGGATTGGGCGCAGGTTCCCGTATCAACGCTGGGAAAAATGTTTAGCACTACTCTTGAACCTTCGTAATCCGAAAGCTTTACGGTAGACAAATCGTTTTTTGTTAATGTAAATTCAGGTGCCTTGCTGCCATTGGCAGGTAAAGATCCTAATGTGTGTATTGTATTTCCTTTTAACGTTACGGTAGCCATGGCTATAATTTTAAAATTAAGAATGTGAAATTAAAAAATCTAACAACGATAACTACGGTATTCTATTAAAAATACTAAAGAAAAAAGTTTTTGAGGTCTTAAAAAATAGAATTCTTTACGCTTTAAGCTTGCTGGCGGACAATTGTCTTATTTTGATATTGAAGGCCGCAAAAGTCAAGGTCATAATTGGGCTTAACCAATTAAAAATGGCATAGGTGAAATATTCCGCAACACTTACCCCAAGTACCCCGGATTGGTATGCTCCACAGGTATTCCACGGTATGAGTACCGAGGTGACGGTACCGGAATCCTCCAAAGTCCTACTAAGATTTTCCGGGGCCAAACCTTTATTCTCATAGGCTTTTTTGAACATTTTTCCAGGAATTACCAAGGCTAGGTATTGATCGCTTGCTATCACATTTAATCCTATGCAGCTTAGTACCGTACTGGCAAAAAGACCAAAAATACTTTTAGCGACCGATAGCAAGTGACTGAGTGATTCTGGATAATGCCCCTATTCCGTCCATTACCCCTCCAAAAACCATGGCACAGCAAATTAGATAAATGGTCCAAAGCATTCCCTGCATTCCTCCTGCACTAAAAAGCTCGTTCAGTTTTTCATTGTCCGTTACTATAGAGGTGTCAGTAAAAACGGAACGAATCACTGCTCCTAATTTAGATTCGGAAAGTCCCGCCAGAATGTTGCTTTGAAAGATAAACGCAAAGATACCCGCCAATATAACGCCAATACCTAATGCCAACAGTGGTTTTGTTTTCATTAATATCATCGCTATAACCACCAATGGGACAATGAACAAATAAGGGGTTATGTTAAAGGTGGTATCTATGGTATTCAGTAATCCGGTGACATCTGCCGTCCCGGTAGTATCAATATTTAAACTAATAATTGAAAAAGTAATTAGGGTTATTATAATGGTAGGGCCGGTAGTAAAGGTCATGTATTTAATATGGGTAAACAAATCGGTTCCCGCCATTGCCGGAGCTAAATTGGTAGTATCACTTAGTGGGGACATTTTATCGCCAAAATAAGCACCTGAAATTACGGCACCTGCAATCATGCCCGTTGGAATACCTAATGCGGTGCCAATACCCACCAAGGCAATACCTACAGTGGCGGACGTGGTCCATGAGCTACCGGTTGCAATGGAAATTATTGCAGCGATAATTATGGAAGCCGGAAGAAATATTGACGGGCTCAAAACTTTAAGGCCATAATATACCATAGCCGGGATAATTCCGCTAACCAACCAAGTACCTGCCAGGGCACCTACCAAGAACAAAATCATAATGGGGATAAAAACACTTTTCAAATTCTCCCATACTTCCGCTATCATGGTCTTCAACGTAGTTTTGTTTAAAAAACCGACAATTGCTGCAAAAACCCCTCCTGCAAGAAGAATAAGCTGATTGGAATATTCACCGAACCATTCCCCGTCTGCAAAAAATATATTGTATGCCAACATTGCCATTAAAAGTACCACTGGAATAAGGGCTTCTAGCAAATTCAATTCCTTGTTCGCTACAATATGTTCGTTTTCCCTGTGTTCATTTGAATTTTGCTCGGCCATTGGTAGACGGATTGGTGTCCCGTAATATTACGATTAATGCCACTTATGTGCAAGCCGAGTTATTTGATGGATTTGCTATACGTTTGACTTTTCTGTTTGTAGGATATCCAACTCGGCCATACATTGTTTAATAGCTTCGTACGTTCTTTGGATATCATCATCAAGTCCTATGGAGAAGCGAATGAGTCCGTCCCCTAAGCCCATTTCTTTTTGCTCTTCCAACGGAATTTCGGAGGAGGTGGAGGTCCCGGGAGCACTGAACAGCGTTTTGTAAAAACCGAGGCTAACCGCCAAATAGCCCAGTTTTCTATCCTGCATTAACTCCATTAGCGCATTCGCTTTGTCAAGGGAACCAACGTCCATAGTCAATAGACCACCAAACCCGTATTCTGGATTCATCTGGTCTTCCATTATTAGATGGCCTGGATGTGATGACAGACCGGGATAGACCACTCTCAATCCGTCCTTTTCAAAATTCTGGGCCAGAAATAGCGCATTTTCGCTGTGCTTCTTCATTCGGATATGCAACGTTCGCATATTTTTTAAAATGGATGCTCCCCGTAAGCTATCCAATGTGCTTCCAAGTAACATTCCGGCACCATGGTTCACATCTTTTAAGCTTAAACAAAATTCCTTTGTGCCGCAAACTACTCCGGCAACACAATCACTGGTACCATTTATGAACTTGGTCAAACTATGGATGATGATATCCGCTCCAAGCTTGCCGGGCGTTACGGATAAAGGTGAAAACGTATTGTCCACCACCAAAGGGAGGTTATTTTTTTTACTAATTCTTGACAAGGCTGCGATATCCGCGACTTCCAATAACGGATTGCTAACGCTTTCACAATAAATCATCTTGGTTTTTGGCGTAATCGCCTCCGCAATGGCATCAAGGTCGGTGATGTCCAAAAAAGTAGTTTTGATATTAAACTTTTTCAAGAAGTTTTTCATAAAGGCATACGTGCCTCCATAAATGGTTCTACTACTTATAATATGGTCTCCCGCATCACACAATTGAAGTATTACGGCGGTAATAGCTCCCATACCGCTTGCGGTAACATTTGCCGTTTCCGTTCCCTCCATTGCCGCAAGGGCTTCACCCAAATATAAATTGGAAGGGGAGGAGTGCCTGCTATAGAGATAACAACCTTCTGTATTACCTTCAAAAGTATCGAACATGGTTTTGGCGGATAAAAAAGTATAGGTAGAGGAGTCCGATATGGAAGGGTTCACCCCGCCGTATTCTCCAAAGTATTGTAAATCTTGTAAATCGTTCGCAGCTTTTTGACTCATAACTATTATAAATTTTAAAGTAAAGATACCCTTAGGTAGTTTATTTGTCAATTCTTTAGAATATTTATAGAAAATAAAACTAAATTTTGTTAAAATATAGATTTATAATCTATTTGCTATTTATTTATACTTATTTTGATGAATAATTTTTTGTTATGAATTTTGATGCCACCGACCTTAAGCTGATAGAACTTTTACAAAAGGATTCTAAAAAGACCACCAAGGAATATGCAAATTCCCTGGGATTGTCAACTACTGCCGTCTATGAACGTATAAAACGTTTGGAAAAATCACAAACAATTACCGGCTACGTGGCTCTAGTGGATAAAGCAAAAGTGAAACGTAGTTTTACTATATTTTGTCATATAAAACTAGTGCAACACACCCGAGAGAATATTCAGCAATTTGAGCGAGAGGTGCTAAAATTGAATGAAGTGGTAGAATGCCATCATTTGAGCGGTGACTATGACTATTTGTTGAAAATTCATGTTAAGGATATGGATGCGTATCGAGATTTTATGGTCTCAAAGCTAACTGCTATCAATCATATAGGAAGTACACAAAGTTCCTTTACCATAAAAGAAGTGAAACATTCAACGGCCATTTCTCTGTTATAGAAAATTGCTATTATTTCATGAATGACCGATAAATAGTATGTCAGTATTCTTGTGTATTTTTGTAACATAATTAAAACAGATTATAATCCATTATTTATGAATCAATATGATGTAGTCGTTATCGGCTCTGGACCAGGGGGATATGTAGCCGCCATTAGATGTGCGCAATTGGGAATGAAAACCGCAATAATTGAAAAGTATTCTACCTTGGGCGGTACTTGCCTTAACGTAGGATGTATTCCGTCCAAAGCCCTTTTGGATTCTTCACACCATTATGAAGACGCTATAAAGCATTTTGAAGAACATGGTATAGAAATTCCGGGAGAGGTGAAAATCAATCTGGAACAAATGATTGCCCGCAAGCAGGGTGTGGTAGATCAAACTACTAAAGGAATCCAATTCTTAATGGATAAGAACAAAATAGAGGTTTATGAGGGGCTTGGAAGTTTCAAGGATGCCACCCATGTTGATATCAAAAAGAACGATGGAAAAACCGAAACGGTAGAAGCTAAGAATATCATTATAGCAACTGGTTCCAAACCTTCTACTTTACCGTTCATCAAAATTGATAAAGAACGAATTATTACCTCCACAGAAGCATTGAAGTTAACCGAAATTCCAAAACATATGCTAGTCATAGGCGGAGGTGTTATTGGTCTGGAGCTCGGTCAGGTTTATAAAAGATTAGGTGCAGAAGTAACGGTAATCGAATATTTGGATCGTATTATTCCGGGTATGGACGGGGCGCTTTCCAAGGAATTGACAAAAGTGATGAAGAAGCAAAAAGTGAAGTTTGCCTTGTCACATAAGGTAAAATCCGTAGAAAGAAAAGGTGATAAAGTTACTGTTAAAGCTGATGATAAAAATGGAGAAGAAGTAGTCTTTGAAGGAGATTATTGTTTGGTTTCCGTTGGAAGAAAACCATATACAGAAGGTTTAAACCTTGAAGCTGTCGGAGTTAAATTGGATGACCGGGGCAGGGTAGAAGTGGATGCACATTTAAAGACAAATGTAGACAACATCTACGCTATTGGTGATGTTGTGAAAGGTGCGATGTTGGCGCACAAAGCCGAGGAAGAAGGTACCTTGGTTGCAGAGCAACTTGCAGGTCAAAAACCACATATTGATTATAATCTTATTCCTGGTGTGGTGTATACCTGGCCAGAAGTAGCGGCAGTAGGGAAAACAGAGGAAGAACTTAAAGAAGCCGGGGTTGCCTATAAAGTGGGGCAATTTCCTATGCGTGCACTGGGACGTTCCCGTGCGAGCATGGACATTGACGGATTCGTAAAAATATTGGCCGATAAGGATACGGACGAAGTACTTGGCGTACATATGATTGGAGCTCGCTGTGCTGATTTGATTTCAGAGGCGGTTACCGCAATGGAATTTAGGGCATCGGCCGAGGATATAGCAAGAATGAGTCACGCGCACCCTACATACGCGGAGGCTGTTAAAGAGGCGGCATTGGCCGCTACGGAGGATAGAGCCTTACATATTTAAAATTTATATGGAATAAATAAAAAGGAGCGATTTCTAAATTCGCTCCTTTTTTACGGTCAATAAAATTTAATTCTTGTGGCTTCCGTCACAATACGGTGGATTACTTGTTTGTTTACACGTACATAAATATGCTTTTTTGTCCTCTTCTACGCTAAAACCTAAAGATGGCGGTTTGTTATGTGCTCTATGCGCACCATCGCAAAAAGGTTGATTGGCACTGTGGCTGCAAGTACACCAGGCATAACGTTTGTCTTTTTCTAAATCAACTGCAATTGGGGAATATTCTTTCTCGCTCATACATGTATTTTTTTACAATTTAAAGCAAAGCGGGGAATGATGGTTGGTAGGAAGTTAATTTTTAACCAATCCAAATAACCTAAGAATCCAGATGGAAATACCTTTTAAGATAGATATTCCAATAACCAGAACACGTTCAATAGTAAGACGTGAAAAAGCCAACACCCCGGTTACACGTTCCTTAATTTGAGGTTTATACGTTTCATACCTCAGAGCAAGATAAGAACATATAATCATAAAGAGAATTGCCCCGGGAACAACAATCCATGGGTTAAGGGAATGATGGAAGAAGCCGTATAATCCTAGACCGGTAAAAGTACCGTACAAAATTATGAAGTGAATTACGTAAATGGATAAGGTACTTTGTCCCAGTTTTAAAAGTGTAGGGTTCGTCAATAAACTACGCAATAGCATAAAAATGGAAAAGACAATCAGCACATCGCCTAGGCGAATAAACAAGTAATTATTGAAATAGATATCCGAAAACAATTGTATTCCCGTTATTCCTGATAATGACATAAAGAAGTCCGATGAGAAAAAGATGAGGGAGATACCAGTAAATACAAAAATACTTATCGCACTAGGATAGAGATATTTAAAATCCTTGAATTTGGCGAACAAAACGGAAATGAAACTACCAAAGGTTGCATATCCGAACCAAGGTAGAATAGTAAATACGGAACCGTTGGCCTTTGTAAAATAATTAGCGACACCCTGCGGTAATAGGTAAAAATTCGCTTTTTGGTACAAAGGTTCAAAAATAAAAAGCAATAGCGTTACCGCTACAAGAATACTTGGAAAAACCCATTTTTTTCTATTGGCCGTCAACACATAAATACCAACTATGCCCAGAATAGAGAGGCCAATACAATGCAGGACATCCACCAAATAAAATGAGCTGTATATTTCTCCTAAGAACAATCCGAAAATATTGAGTCGCAACAAATAACCAATGAACAAAAGTTCAAGACCTCTTTTAATTCCTTTTTTAACTCTTGGATTGTCCCAACCGGTCTCGGGAACCCGAATTAAAAGATAGGTGAATATAAATCCGGATACCGTAAAGAAAACGGGAGCGGTTATTCCCCTAAAATACTTCCATACGCTAAAAAGAATATTGGAATTATCACGGAAAGCATTGTCCAACAAACCATCTATAAAATGGCCTTGCAGCATCATTAGGATGGCCCATGCCCTTATAGCGTCAATAAAGTATAGTCTTGCTTTGTTGTTGCCCATTGCTGTTAACTTATCCTATATACTTAATTAACAGTAGTTTTGGATGTTTTGCGGGGCAAAATTATATAAAAAACTGGCAACTCAGTCAGATTTGAGGTATTTTCGTCTTTCTTAAAAAAGAATATATAATATGCCTTATATACTAGCCTTTGCAGGTAGCAATTCATCAACTTCGATAAATTATAAACTAGTAAGACATACAACGGAACTAGTTTCCGGATATCAGCTTCGTTTAATGGATATGTCCAACTGCCCATTCCCTATGTACAGCGCGGACCATGAAAAAGAAAAGGGATTTTCCAACTCATTGGTCGAATTTAAGGACGATATCCAAAATGCCGCTGGTATTATTATTTCTGTAAATGAACATAACAGCCATCCTTCCGCTTATTTTAAGAATTTAATAGACTGGCTTTCCAGACTGGATAGAAACTGCTTTAAGGATAAAAAGATTCTGTTAATGTCCACATCGGGTGGTAAAAGAGGAGCAAAGAGTTCGTTGGAAGTTTCCAAGAACCTATTGG
Organism: uncultured Flavobacteriaceae bacterium; assembly: GCA_963848865.1. Taxonomy (GTDB): domain Bacteria; phylum Bacteroidota; class Bacteroidia; order Flavobacteriales; family Flavobacteriaceae; genus Maribacter. The sequence continues at coordinate 18,396 of CAWKFV010000012.1, forward strand.
AGCGTTTTGGAGCCGTGATAACGGCAACATTTTCCTTGCCCAACTTCAACGAGAACTTTGATGCGGAAAGTGGTATAACTGACGATACCTTAAAACAACTTCACAGGGAAAAGCTTACGACATTCTTGGATTCAATACGCTAATTTTTGAGAATAACACAAACCTTCATCATCAAAAACCCAGAGGAATTTAAGGAATCCCTTTTGTCTTGGGCACAAAACTATGATGAAGCTGTGTGGTTGGATAGTAATGATCAGAAAAATCCCTATAGTTATTTTGATGCGGTATTGGCGGTTGATGGTTTAACCGCGCTTTCCACGGATTACCGAAAGCCTTTGAGGATTTGGAAGCGTATCAATCCCGGGTGAACGACTGGATATTTGGGTATCTTTCCTATGATTTGAAGAACGATGTAGAACAGCTAACCTCCAATAATTTTGACGGACTTCAGTTTCCCGAACTCTATTTTTTTCAGCCTAAAAAAATAATTTTTTTAAAGAACAATCAGGTAGAATTCCTATACTTAAATATGGTATCCGATGAGCTGGAACCAGATTTTGAAAGCATCAATAATCAAAAGAACATTGCGCCAAAGTCTAATAATGCTAAAGAGAATATTCGTATTCGAATGCGGATTTTCAAGGATGAATATTTCAGGAAAGTAGGACAAATGTTAGAGCATATCCAAAAAGGGGATATTTACGAGGCAAATTTTTGTCAGGAATTTTATGCCGAAGACAGTTCAATTAATCCATTGGAAACATATAAAAAGTTAAATGCTATCTCAAGGGCGCCATTTTCCACCTATGTGAAACTCTTTGATAAATATTTATTATGTGCCAGTCCAGAGCGCTACTTGAAAAAGTTAGGTGATAAAGTCATTTCACAGCCCATTAAAGGTACCGCTGCCCGCAACAGTTCGGTAACCGATGACCTTTTGCTGAAATCTGAACTTGAAAAAGATGCAAAGGAACGTTCGGAAAATATAATGATTGTGGATTTGGTAAGAAACGACCTATCCAAAAGCGCCCTAAAGGGCTCGGTTACTGTGGAAGAATTGTGCAAAGTGTACACATTTGAGCAAGTGCACCAAATGATTTCAACGGTCACCGCTCGGGTAGATGAAGGCAAAAGTCCAGTGGAATTAATTAAGGAAACCTTTCCTATGGGCAGCATGACGGGCGCGCCAAAAGTTTCGGCCATGCAGATTATAGAGGAATTGGAATCCTTCAAACGTGGTTTATATAGTGGGGCTGTGGGCTATTTTACCCCAACTTCTGATTTTGATTTTAACGTAGTCATTAGAAGTATCCTTTATAATGAAACCAAAAAGTACGTTTCTTATTCGGTAGGAAGTGCAATTACGGCAAAATCCAATCCCAATCGGGAATATGAGGAATGCCTGTTAAAGGCGAAAGCAATGCGAGAGGTTTTGGAAGGGTAACATTTATCAAGAGATTTATGGATAAGATTGTCATGGTATTGATTCATTGCCCAAGCCTTTAACTTTAAGTACTTTTGTCCGATGCTGGAGCAATTCAAAGAACATATCGAATCCAAGTTTCCTGAGTTGTTGGAAACCAAGTTTCTATTGGCGTGCAGTGGCGGTTTGGACAGTGTGGTTTTGACACATCTCTGTTTTGAGAGCGAAATGGATTTTGCTGTAGCGCACTGCAATTTCAGGTTAAGAGGAGAGGAAAGTAACGGAGATGAGAAATTTGTTGGTGAATTGGCAAAAAAAATGGGTAGAACTTTCTTTGTAACCCATTTTGATACCGTTGGATATGTAAACCAGCATAAGGTATCGGTTCAAATGGCGGCTAGAACACTTAGGTATTCTTGGTTCGATACGATTTTAGAGGAAAATAATATTTCCAAACTGGTTACCGCACATCATGGAGACGATGATTTGGAGACATTTTTGATTAATCTATCACGTGGAACTGGAATCGATGGTTTAACGGGAATTCCCAGAAAAACAGATAAGGTATACAGACCGTTACTGTTTTTCTCTAGGGAACAGCTTTCTGACTATGCTAGAAGCAAAAATTTGAAATGGCGGGAGGACAAATCAAATAACGATACCAAATACCTACGGAATAAAATCCGTCAGGAAATTATACCAACTTTAAAGGAATTACACCCTACGTTTCTAGAAAATTTCAAGAACACTCAATTTTTTTTGAATCAAACGGCACAATTAGCACATCAGCAAATACAGAAAACGAAGGAAATCTTGTTCGTAAAGGAAGGCAACTTGATTAAAATATCAATTAAGGAATTGAAAAAGTTGGAACCCCTTACCGCTTATCTGTATGGGTTGTTTAATGAATTTGGTTTTACGGAATGGAACAATGTTTTGGATTTGTTGGAAGGTATGAGCGGAAAACAGATTTTATCAAATACACATGTGCTACTAAAGGATCGGGAGTTTTTGATATTGTCCGAAAGGAAGAAGACGCACTTAAGTACAAAGGGTTTTTTAATCAAAAAGGGACAAAAAACTATTGAGACGCCATTACGAATGAAATTTTCAGGTGTGGATAGTCGGGGCAATAACACGCGGACTATAATTTATGTAGCAAAAAATGCGTTAAAATATCCACTGATGATAAGGAAATGGAAGAAAGGCGACTATTTTTATCCTCTGGGTCTTGAAGGTAAAAAGAAATTATCCAAGTTTTTCAAGGACGAAAAAGTTGATGTTATTTCCAAACAGGAACAATGGTTGCTCTGTTCTAAAGATGAGGTCGTATGGGTAATAGGAAGAAGGGCGGACGAACGATTTAAGGTCCAAAATGATACTAAAGAAGTTTTAAAAATTGAAGTAATACAATGAGAGTATTTATTATAGGAATTATAATTTTTCTTACACATTTTTCATTGTTTTCACAGGATGATGACAATCCGGTTATTTGGAGTCATGAAGCAAAACAGCTATCCGAGACGGAGTATGAACTTACAATGTCGGGTAAGATTTTCGATGGTTGGCATGTGTATTCGCAATACACAGCTGAAGGCGGTTCCTTGCCAAGCGAATTTACTTACGATGGCGTTGGTACAGTTCAAGAACTTATCGGTAAAACCGAGGAGAGTAAAACGATAAAGGAGTACAGTGATATATTTGAAGTAGAAGAAACTTTTTTTAAGGAAGAGGCAATTTTCACTCAAAAAATAAGGCTCCTTGACTCAAATGTAAAACAAATAACGGTAAACTTGTTTTATCAGGTCTGTAAAGAGGTTTGCATTCCCGCCGAAGTCGATTTTGTTTTTTCATTAGATGGTAGTGAAGTTGCCACGGAGGAGGTTTCCATAGATGAAAAAAGTGCGGCTCTTGGTTCCCAGTTACGTTTAAATCTTAAAAATAAGGCACTTCTTACGCAAGGACAGGAGCAGATTCATACGGATTCTAATTTGTGGGTCATTTTTGCGTTGGGCTTTATCGGTGGGCTTATCGCACTACTTACACCCTGCGTATTTCCAATGATTCCTTTAACCGTATCATTTTTTACGAAACATTCCCAGAAAAGGTCAAAGGGGGTTATCAACGCTTTGTTATATGGTTTTTTTATTGTGCTAATCTACTTCCTGTTAAGTCTTCCCTTTCATTTGTTCGACTCTGTGGATTCCCAGATTTTAAATACCATCGCGACAAATATATGGTTGAACCTCTTATTTTTTGCAGTGTTTGTGTTTTTTGCATTTTCATTTTTTGGCTATTATGAACTCACCTTGCCAAGTTCTTGGGCCAATAAAATGGATGCTGCCTCCTCTAAAATCGGAGGTGTCATTGGAATATTCTTCATGGCCGTTACGCTTGCCATAGTTTCTTTTTCCTGTACGGGTCCTATTCTAGGAGGACTATTGGGTGGTACTACACTTGCAGAAGGCGATGTTGCTACTAACCTTACCGCTGGTATGACCGGGTTTGGAATGGCATTGGCTTTTCCGTTTGCGCTATTTGCATTGTTTCCCGCATGGCTGAATTCCTTGCCTAAATCAGGGGGTTGGATGACAACGGTGAAAGTAGTTTTGGGATTTTTGGAAATTGGTTTGGCCTTAAAGTTTTTATCCAACGCAGATTTGGTCGGGACATTGGGGAATCTTAAAAAGGGAAATATTCTTAGGGGCTTGGATACTCTTGGGACTACTTTTAACATTTATCTTTTTGGAATTTTTAGATTTCCTCATGATGGTCCAAAGCAGCAACTTTCCGTAGGAAGAAAAGTAACAGGTGTAGTAAGTGGGTTATTCACAATTTACCTTGTTCTTGGCTTGACCAATGTGACCAATCTTAAGCTGCTTAGCGGATTTCCTCCCCCGGCTTTTTACAGCATTTTTGAGCAGGAAAGTGATTGTCCATTGGGCATCGATTGTTTTAAGGATTTTGATAGTGGGTTGGCTTATGCCAAAGAGAGGAACAAACCTATTCTTCTGGATTTTACAGGGTGGGCCTGTGTCAATTGTAGAAAGATGGAAGAAAACGTATGGAGTGAAACCGACATTTACACTATTCTAAAAAACGATTATGTTTTGATTTCTTTGTATGTGGATGACCGTAAGGAGCTTCCGGAAGAAGAGCAGTTCAACTTTCAGTATGACTCAGGTAGGATAAAAAGGATTGAAAACATAGCCCAAAAATGGGGCACTTTCCAAGATGTGAATTTCAATGCGGTATCGCAACCTTTTTATGTATTGCTATCGCCGGACTTGGAAGTTCTTAACACATCCATTCAAAACACGGATTCCGATTCCTATCGTAATTGGCTCAACGAGGGCCTTAGAAATTTCAATAAATCGAGTGAATAAGTACGGGTCACTTTTCTTCAAACTTTACTAAAAAGCAGGGCTTCTCCCGTTTATATTTTAAAATAAACCTTACCTTGTTTTAAAACCCTCTGTTGCTATATGAAGTTTTTAAAAAAGATTGGAAAGTGGCTGCTAGTTCTTTTGGGAGTAACGGTTTTAGCCGTTTTTATTTTCATCTACTCTCTGAAACCCGATTACGATGGCGAAAAAGAGCTGGAACATTTGGAAGAAAAAGTAACGGTTTATTATGATTCCTATGGTATTCCACACATTTACGGCGAAAATGAAAAGGATGCTTTTAGAACTTTGGGTTACGTACACGCGCAAGACAGACTTTGGCAGATGGAATTGTTACGTAGAATCGCGAGTGGGGGATTATCGGAGGTTTTTGGAAAGGATTTGATAGGAACCGATAAATTTTTCCTTTCGTTGGGTATTGATGAGGCCTCAATTGAAACGGTTTCTAAAGTGGATAAGAAGAAAGAAGCTGTTCAGTTGGCAGAGGCCTATTTGGATGGTATCAATCAATTTATTTCGGAAGGACCCACTCCCATTGAATTTTATCTCACAGGAATTGACAAAACAAATTTCACTCTGAAAGATGTTTACAACACCATGGGATACATGGCTTTTAGCTTTGCGATGGCCCATAAGACCGACCCTTTGCTTACAAACATTAAAGATAAACTAGGACCTGAGTACTTGACCGATCTTGAGATTGAATCCGATAGCACTACGGTATGGATTCAGAATCATAACCCAGAAGCTGTTGATACCATACAAAACAATATTACCGCGATGGTTTCAGATGCTTTAGGCAAACTAAACTTGCCACTTTTTGAAGGAAGCAATAGCTGGGTAATAGCTCCTGAAAAAACAAAGAATGGACAAGTTATTTTCGCCAATGATCCGCATATTGGATTTTCGCAACCGTCCGTTTGGTATGAGGCACATGTGGAAACACCAACCTATTCAAAATATGGGTATCATATTGCTGGCATACCGTTTCCGGTTTTAGGTCACAATAGAAAATTGGCCTACGGGATGACCATGTTTGAGAATGACGATGTTGATTTTTATTATGAAGCCAACAATCCAGCAAATGAAAATCAATATCGTTATAATGATGAATGGCTGGATTACGAAATTGTCTCCAGAAGTATAAAGGTGAAAGATTCCGCTGATGTATCCTTTTCCTTTAAAAAGTCGGTGCACGGACCCATTTTAAATGGAATTGCTGACCAGATTACCGGTGAAAAACCAATTGCAATGTCATGGATTTATACCCAAATGGAAAATAAAGTCATCGACGCAGTTTATAATATGAGTCATGCAAATACCCTAGACGAATTTAAGTCTGCTTTGCCATTCATTCATGCTCCTGGACTTAATATCATGTACGGGGATGCTGAGGGAAACGTGGGTTGGTTCGCCTCTGCTCAATTATACAAGATTCCAGATACTGTTAATACAAAAATGATTTTTGATGTAGGTTCCGGTTTATCGGAAGACAGAGAATTGTTGGATTTCTCGCAGAATCCACAGGCCATAAATCCACCTTGGAATTATTTATATTCAGCGAACAATCAACCGGATTCCTATTGCAGGAATGCTATATCCAGGTTATTACCTGCCAGAAAACCGTGCCAAACGAATAGTGGAACTTTTAGAGCCTAAGAATGATTGGGATTTAAAATCTGCCAGTGGGATGATTACGGATGTAACATCATCCGTGAACCCTAGTATCGTTACCAATTTTATAAAATGTATTGATATTACAACGCTTACCGATAAACAACTGAGTATTTTGGATTTTTTAAATGCCTGGGATGGAAATTATGCCTTGGAAAGTACCGGTGCCACTATTTACACAAGATTTGAATATTTCTTTCTGGTCAATACGTTTCAAGATGAATTGGGTGAAGAAATGTTTAATCAACTCCTTTCCACACATTTTAGTAAGCGAATAATCGCTCCTATGGCCGATAAAACAGAATCGGTTTGGTGGGACGATATGAACACGACGACGTTGTAGAGGACAAAAATGCTATAGTTCAGAAATCCTATTTGGATGCTATTACTGCACTTGAGGAGCAATTGGGAACGGATTTTAACAGATTGGACCTGGGATAAAGTGCATACTTTGGAACATCCACATCCTATTGGACAAGTGGAGGCCTTACGTTCATTTTTTAATGTTGGACCATTTCCGGTCAATGGTACTCGGGAAGTTATCAATAATATGTACTTCCCCTATGGAACAACAGGATATTATGAAACCAGTTCTGGACCCTCAACGCGAAGGGTAATCGATTTTTCCGATGTTGAAAATAGCTTGGAGTATTCTGCCCACAGGTCAGTCAGGAAATCTTTTCAGCAAACATTACAAGGATCAGGCGGAAATGTTTATTAACGGGGAATTCCGAAAAATGATGATGAATAAAGAGGAGATTATTAATAAATCAAAATCGGTTTTAACCTTCTCATCTAAATTATCAGAGGCTTCAAATTAAAGCTACTTAATGTTAAGATTGCATTGTAATCAGGTAGTATTAACATCTCAATTCTAGCAGAAAATTTTAAAAGTGTTATTTTCCCACCTTAAATATTATTTTTGATAACGAAAACCATATCTTCAATAAATAGACCAAACTTGATAGTCCTATTATGTTTTGGTCTTTCAATTCTTTTCCCTCAACAATCACTTTCACAGGTAAGCAAGGTCAATTCCAATTATTTAGATTGGTTTGATAAAATTATAGGAATTGAAAACATAGGGCTTTACAATGGAGTAGCGTATATACCAAAATTTAATGTTTATGAGGATAGCCACCCTTATTTTATATCTCAAGAATTTCAAAAAGGTGATTTATTTTATAATGGCCAACCTTATTTCAATATAAACTTAAAATATGACATTTTTTTTGACGAAATCTTAATCGAAGTTAACAAGGGATTTGGAAAGGGAACAGTACAAATAATTAAAGATAAAGTGGAAGGTTTTCAAATAAGGGAAAATAAATTTGTTAATCTTAACCATGATTCGGAAAAGATTAATTTAAATGGATTTTACGAGATAATTTCTGAGTTTGAAAACTTTAACCTTTATAAAAAACATAATTTAAAAACTTCTAGAATTTCGGATAATCGAATTGTTTATCGCAAATTTAAAATTACCGCACCAACTTATTATCTACAATATAAAAACGATTTTTATCAAATAAAATCAAGAAAAGATTTAGTAAAAATCTTCCCTAGTTATAAAAAGGAAATTTATGAATACTACAATAGAAATCTAATCAAATACAAAGAAGACGCTGCATTGAATATTTTGTTAAAACGTTTAAACGAATTATATACAACTAAGCCGGACACAAAAGAATGAAAATTATTTTTAGCGCTATTTTACTATTTTACTTTTCTTCTTTGGTTGCCCAAGAGAACCAGAAACCTATCTCTGTCAAGTTCGATAATGTAACTTTGGAAGAGGCTATCAGTATATTGAAAGAGAAATCTTCCTATCAATTTAGATATGCAAAAAGCTGGTTGGATAGCACTATGGTAAATGGGAACTATTCTCAAGAGTCAATTTCAACTATATTAGAAGATATTCTGGAACCGACGACTTTGAATTTCTTTGTCCACGATGAGAATACAGTAATTCTTACTCAAAACAACATTATTTATACGCAACTTCCAGAAGATTTTTTTGGATTGAAAAAAGATTCAGTTTCTCTTTCCGTTGAAGAGAAAATGAATGAATCTTCAACCCCAGTTTTCTACAATACTAACAATGAAATTAAACAGAAAGTTGTAAAAACCTATAGAATAGGAAAGGAAGATATAAATAATATAAGGGATACATATGAACTAAGTGGTTACGTTACGGATAAAGATACAGGTCAGCCTCTTTCTAATCTTTCAGTTATCCTTAAAGGACAAAATACCGGTGTGGTTACAGATGAATTAGGCTATTATACCATTAGACTACCTTTTGGCACCAATGTTTTAGAAACCAAGTCATTGGGCATAGAAAATATTCAGATTCGTGTTGTAATATTCAGTAGTGGCCAACTGGATATTCAACTAGGAGAGGATATTGAGCAATTGGACGAAGTTATTCTGAGAGCTAATATCGATAATAATGTAAAAGAGACAATATCCGGAGCGACAGAAATTGATGTAGAAGAATCTAAAACCATTCCTTTGGTATTAGGAGAAAGAGATGTTTTGAAAGTAGCCACAAGCTTACCCGGGATTTCAACGGCGGGAGAGGGGTCTGCAGGTTTTAATGTAAGAGGAGGCAAATCGGATCAGAACTTAATTCTTTTTGATAACGCAGTTTTATACAGTCCACAACATTTTTTCGGTATTTTTTCCGCTTTAAACCCTTTCACTCTGGGTCCTGTAAATCTATATAAAGGAAATATTCCCGCCGAATATGGAGGAAGGTTATCTTCTGTTTTTGATTTAAAAACAAAGAAGGCGAATGTTCAAGAGATTTCAGGTGAAGGGTCAATAGGACCGGTTACTGGTAATTTAGCATTGGAAGTCCCTATTATACAGGGAAAGTCAGCACTTATGCTGGGAGGAAGAGGGGCTTATGCAAATTGGATTTTAAAATCATTGAATGACGAATCGTTAAGTAATAGTGAAGCATCCTTTTATGATGCTACCGCGACCTATGAACATCAAATCAATGATAACAATCAGATAAAAGGTACGGCCTATTTCAGTAGGGATGACTTTAGTATTACCTCTGATTCATTATATATATATGAAAATAGATTGTTGGCATTAAATTGGAACCGTCAAATTAATGACAGAAATAGTCTTGGATTAACGTTGTCCAATAGTAAGTATGGTTTTGATATTTTATTTGAAGGAGACTCCAATAACAATTTTGAACTAGGATACGTAATAAATGAAACTGGACTAAAAATTAAACTCAAAAAGTTAATTAGTTCCAATCTAACCCTTAATTACGGTCTGAGTTCCAAACTTTATGGAATAGAACCTGGTAACTTAGAACCTTCGGGACAAGAATCCACTATTACGCCTTTGAACATTCCAAGAGAAAAAGGATTAGAATCGGCAATTTTCTTTTCCTCAAATGTAGATATCACTAAAAAACTTTCGGTAGATGCGGGTATTCGTTTTTCTCTTTTCAACTCCTTGGGACCTCGAACACAATTTAGATATGAAGACGGTCAACCTAAAGACGAAAGTACGGTCATAGATACATTAACCTTCGGTAATAATGAAATATCCAAGACCTACGGAGGCCCAGAATTCAGAATTGCATCTAGATATCTTATTTCAGATGATTTCTCGGTAAAAGCTAGTTTTAATAGTACCTATCAGTATATACATAGACTGTCTAACAATACTTCTATTTCACCTATTGATTCATGGAAACTATCAGATGTTCATATAAGACCTCAAAGAGCAAATCAATACGCTTTTGGATTCTTTAAGAACTTTCAGAGCAATAATTACGAAACCAGCATTGAGGGTTTTTATAAAACATCGGATGCTATTCTGGACTTTAAGACTGGCGCCCAGATTTTGTTAAATGAAAATATTGAAAGGGAAGTACTTCAGGGGGAGGGACAAGCTTATGGGATAGAGTTCTTGGTAAGAAAGAATAGAGGTAAATTAAATGGTTGGTTGGGCTATACGTATTCCAGGTCCTTTATAAAGCTGGATAGTGAGTTTAGTGAAGAGTCCGTAAACAATGGTGATTTCTTCCCTTCTAATTTTGATAAACCCCATGATTTTAGCTTGGTTGCTAATTATAAGTTCACGAGGAGGTTTAGCCTTTCTACGAACTTTGTTTATCAGACAGGAAGACCTGTAACTTTTCCGGTAGGAAACTTTACTTTTGGTGGTTCAAGTTTTGTTGCTTTTAGTGACCGTAATCAGTTTCGTATACCGGACTTTTATAGACTGGATTTAGGCTTTAATATAGAAGGAAACCATAAAAAAAATAAGCTTGCCCACAGTTTTTGGACGTTTTCAATTTATAATGTATTGGGTAGGAACAATCCTTTTTCCGTATTTTTTCTTACTGATGAGGGCGAAGTAAAAGCTTTTAAAACTTCTATTTTTTCCATTCCGGTTCCTTCTATTACCTATAATTTTAAGTTTTAAGTATTGACAAATCTCTATAAACACATAGTAAAAAGGACAATATACTTTAAGTATCTAGTTCTTTGTTTTATTTGTTTTGTTAACGAAAGTTGTATTGAACAATTTGAACCAGATACGTTAACTTTTGATGAGATTTTAGTTATTGAAGCTATTATTACGGATGAAGTAAAACCACAGCAAATTATCCTGTCCAAAACTACCCTTTTAGAAAATCAGGAATTATCGCCTGAAGCAGACGCAGTGGTCATGGTAGCGGATAATGCTCAAAATTCATACGTTTTTGAAGAAACATCACCAGGACTTTATGTGTCCACTGTTTCGTTTGGAGCCGAACCTGACAGGGATTATAGTTTGTTGGTTCAAACCTCTGTTGGTGATTCCTACACTTCTGAAATTGTAAGAATGACAGGTACAGCCCAAATAGATGATTTGAGAGCTGTTAGGAAAACGAATGAACAAGGAATAGATGGAATAGAAATACAAGTAGATGGTTCCAGTAATGAAGGGCAAGTTTCTTTTTACAAATATCAATATGAAGAAACAAATAGAATTGTTTCTCCATTTTCATCAACATTGGATTTATTCATAGTATCGGAAAACCCTCCAATTGTAGAGACAAGGATGAAAACGAAAGAAGAGAGAATTTGTTATAACACTGTTAATTCCAATGAAATTATCTTAGCGAAGACCCAAAATTTGTCTGCTAATGAAATAAGTAACCTAAGTGTTAGATTCATATCAAGTAATGACTTTGTAATAAGGGATAGATATAGTATTTTGGTACGGCAATTTACTATTTCGAGACAGGCGAATACGTTTTATGAGAATCTAAAGGAGTTTTCAGATTTGGAAAATGTATTCTCTCAAATCCAAACAGGTTTTATTGGGGGTAACATAAGTTCCGAGGATAATAACAACAAGAAAGTAATTGGTTTGTTTGAAGTTTCTTCGGTGTCCTCAAGGAGAATTTTCTTTGATTATGATGATTTCTTCCCTGAATTAAATACACCACCCTTTCTCAATGAGTGCGTGGTTGAAGAATTGGGCTCCTCAAGCCCTTTATTAGTGGATAGAATAAAAACAGGAAGGTATAAATACATTGCAGAGGATCCATCAGCAGGCACTTACTTTATATCGAATAATTTTTGTGTTGATTGCACACTACTAGGAACTAATGTGATACCTGATTTTTGGGAAGATTAACGTAATTATGATCAAAATAAACAACGGAATAGGAATTTTTCTTTTAGTGACATTATTTTGGGTGGTAATGGGCACGGCCCAATCCAAGCCATCAATTAGTGCCGAAAGTGATTCTTTTATTCCGATGGAACAGGTTTATGTGCATTATAATAGCTCTTTACTTCTTACGGGGGAATATTTATACTACAGTATTTTTTGCAGGGATTTAGTAACCAAAAAGCTAAGTAATTTAAGTAAAATAGCCTACGTTGAATTAGTGGATAAATCTGGACAAACAGTTTTTAAGCATAAGATAAAATTGACACAAGGAAGGGGGCAAGGAGATTTTTTCATTTCAACGCAAGTGCCATCGGGAAGTTATAAACTTGTTGGTTATACTAAACTAATGGTAAATGGAAAGGAAGCAGATTTTTTTCAAGGGAATCTGGTGATAATCAATCCGTATACGAATGACCAAAGAAGCTTGAGAAAGCCTAGGGGAAATTCTATTTTGCCTGTTAACAACAAAGAAACCAAAATCGATAACCTTAATTATATCAAAGAAAATAAAAGCGGTAAACTGGTTGACGACAGTACTCCTATGGGTATAAGAAAAAGAGTTATAGTTGACCATGATAAGCTTGAAAAGCTATTAGGAACTGGAAGTTTCTCTATTTCTATTAGAAAGTTGGATTCCATTCCAAAACCTTATCAGCTTACTGGGGATGCTTTTGTTTCAAGGTACAAAAACACACAACTTACGCTTAGCCCATCCTCTATTATAGAACTTCCTGAGGCCAGGGGAGAACTGATCTCTGGAAAAGTTGTAGCTAGAAATGAGGATATAAGTGTTGAGCGTCTTCGGCTGGCTATTTCTATTCCGGGAAAGAACTATGATTTTGCCGTTATTGATACCGATATAAACGGAACTTTTAATTTTATACCAAAAGATGATTATGAGGGTTCTAGATTGGTCATTAAAATGTTAGACGATATTGAGAAGGATTCTTACGATATTGTTATGGACAAGCCCAAACCATTGAATACTTCAAAAATTCATTTTCGTTCATTTTATTTAAAAGAAAAAATGAGAGAAGTTATTCTAGAAAGAAGTATTCACAACCAAATTGAAAACAACTATTTTTCTTTTAAGCCAGACAGTATCATAACAAAATCAGCTTCAATACCATTTTACGGTGGTGTGGCCAAAAATTACATTTTAGATGAATTTACAAGGTTCGCTACCTTGGAAGAAACCATACTTGAAATTATTGAGAATGTTTCGGTTAGGCAAATTGGTAATAACAAAACGGTTATCCAAATACGTTCTGAATATCCCAAAAGTGAACAATCCGGTTTTGTCCCACTTGTATTGATGGATGGCAATTTAATTGAAGATTTTAGCGAATTGTTGGAATACGATGCTCGGAAAATAGAGAAGATTAGTGTGGTCACGGACACGTATGTTGTAGGCCCTCAAGTATTTCAAGGTATTCTTGATGTTACCTCGTCGGAAGGGACTTATTCAAGTGAATCAGTAAATCGTGGGGCTTTTAGCCAAGATTTGTTTTTACCACTACCAAAGAAGAATTATTTTAATCAAAACTATGAAGACGAAAAAACTGTAATAGAACACACTATACCTGATTACCGACATCAATTATTATGGAATCCAGAATTTAAAATTGACAATCGTTTTCAAAACGATCTTATTTTTTCTACGTCAGATGTGAAGGGGATTTTTGAGATTCGTATAGAGGGTTTCGATGAAAATGGAAAAGCAGTTTCTTATGTAGAAACATTTGTAGTAAAATAATGTGTCCTAATTAAAAGTTGTTAGGTTTTAGATTCATTTAGCTACTTTTAGCCCAAAGGATTAAAAATGCTTACAAAAGTTTATGGTAGCGCCGTTTTTGGTGTTGAAGCCACTACGATAACGGTTGAAGTAAATATCGATAAAGGAATAGGCTACCATTTGGTGGGGCTTCCGGACAATGCGATAAAAGAGAGTAATTACCGCATAGCCGCGGCACTACAGAATAACGGATATAAGATTCCCGGGAAAAAGATTACCATAAATATGGCTCCAGCCGACCTACGAAAAGAGGGCTCGGCCTACGATTTAACCTTGGCGCTCGGAATTTTGGCAGCATCTAACCAAATCCAGTCGGAGGATATAGAAAAATATATCATCATGGGTGAGCTTTCCTTGGACGGAAGTTTACAACCCATAAAAGGCGCCTTGCCCATAGCGATCAAGGCCAAAGAGGAAGGATTTACGGGATTTATACTGCCCAATGACAACGCGAGGGAAGCGGCGATTGTAAATGACCTAAAAGTTTATGGTGTTGACAACATCAAACAGGTACTGGAGTTTTTTGATCAGGGAACACCTTTGGAACAGACCATAATAGATACTCGGGCCGAATTTTATAAAAGTTTGGATTTTCCAGAATTTGATTTTTCCGATGTTAAAGGACAGGAAAGTATTAAACGTTGTATGGAAATTGCTGCTGCTGGTGGGCATAATATTATTCTGATTGGACCTCCAGGTGCGGGCAAAACCATGTTGGCAAAAAGATTACCCTCCATTTTACCCCCAATGACATTACATGAAGCTTTAGAGACTACTAAAATTCATAGTGTAGTGGGGAAAATTAAGAATATGGGGTTGATGAGCCAAAGACCCTTTCGTTCGCCCCACCATACGATAAGC
>CAWKFV010000013.1:0-139074 GCA_963848865.1 uncultured Flavobacteriaceae bacterium
GCTCGCATACCTGGTATCGACCAAACAGGTTCCTACCAACAATGGAGATATGTATTTCGGAACATGGATCGACAATGATGGGGACTATTTTGACACGGCCCATTTTGCGAACTCATTGAAAAAATATCCTTTTAAGGGAGGAGGTTGTTATCTTCTTTTAGGGCAAGTAGAGGTAGATTTTCATTTCCCGACCGTAGTTATATCCAAGATGGAGAAAATGCCCTTTGTTCCAGACCCAAGATATCAGACCGGTAGCGATATGGAATATAGGGTACATCAAAGATTAAAAGAAGACAGAAGCACTACACATCGTGCACCCTACCCACAGGAACGTGAAATAGGTCTTCCAAGGCATAAGATGTCTTAGTACTCAACCTTACTTGTTGACTATAAAAGCGTGAATGATACCTGGAAGCCAGGCAAGCATCGTAAGTAATATGCTAACTAAAAGTGTCATGCCTACTCCATGTTTCATGAAGACGGCCAATGGCGGAAGAAGGATATTTAAAATGATGGTCAGTAATGACATAATAAAGTTTTTTAGATTGCAAATATCATACGTCAAGTTCGACCATGTGAACTCATACCCATAAAAATTTGACGTATAACATGACCCTCATCAGTGGCTTCTAATTTGTTGCGTCCGCTCAAAATCTACGAAAGCCATCTGGCAGCAAAATATACCTCTAGAACAAACTACCCTGCTCGTTAAGCTCAGGATAATCAACCTTGTTAATGGCAACTGGGGTATTCTTTTCGGTGAATTTAGGTTGATAGAGTTCCCGAGTCACAGGATAGCACTCGAATTCCTTGGTGGTAAAGCTTACCTGCATTAGCTCGGTGATATTGCCTTCGTTTAAATCATCGCGCAACCATTCTTCGATGAACTCAGGGTCTAAAACCAGAGGCATACGTTTTTTCTTATTGTGTACTTTCTCAAACTGCTCGTTGGCTTCCACGGTAATAATTGTACAGCTGTGCAGTTCCTCCTCCAGTTCGCTATAAAGTCCCGCGAACATGAACAGACTATTATCGGGATGGTGACAGAAATAGGGATAGGCGTTCCCAGCCTCATGGTGCGGTTCGAAAAATCCGTCCGCTAGTATCAGACATCTATTTGTAACCGGGAAATCCTTAAAGGATTTTTTATCGAAAATGGATTCCGAGCGCGCATTATTGGTATAGTTTTTTTTGAGAAACTCATTTATATCGCCTTTCATCGCCCATTTGGGCACCAGGCCCCACATGGCGGGTCTAATCAATTTGGGTTCTTTTTGTGGAATGATATACAGATTACTATGGTTGAAAGCCGATTGATAGAAATAGGGTTTGTATTCCATAGGGTAGCGAAACTGCCTATTTGTTTCCTCCTCGATTTCTGCTTCGCTTTTAGTAAGTGTCGTAGAATAGCACATAGCATAAATATAATCTTTTAAAAGAAAAAATTAACTGTCTCTCCGCTATCGTTTAAAAAATACTTGAAAACGCACATTTTAAATATTCTGCAAATTCCCATCATTGATTGCAGATATCAGGGGTATACTTCGTGAAAGTTAAGGTTTAAAAAATTTGCTTCAACAGATTTCTTTAATCAAATTTAAAGTACTCTATGCCAAGCGTTTGCAATACGATTTAGGAAACACTAGCTTATGAGGCTAAGATTTTTACGAATAACGTCAATTTCTTACTTCACAATAAATGAACTTGAGTTGCTGAAAGAATGCTCTAAGCAAGTATTTGTTGTTTATGCCTTTTTTCAACTTCACCCGCAAATTTATTTGTCAAGACATGAACGAAAAAACTTTGAAAACATCTTTTCTATCCAACGAGATTCAAGTGTCGCTTACAATAAATGATAAAAATCATTTCCTTACGCTAGATTCGAGAACTAGTTTGTTGGACGCCCTGCGAGAACATTTAGAGCTCCATGGAACCAAAAAAGGGTGCGACCACGGACAATGCGGTGCCTGTACGGTCATCATGAATGGCAAGCGGCAGTTATCCTGCCTCACTTTGGCAGCAACTTGCGAAGGAGCAGATGTAACCACAATTGAAGGGTTGGCAAAAAATGATAAAATACATCCCATGCAAGGGGCCTTCGTAAAGCACGATGGTTTCCAATGTGGCTATTGCACGCCTGGTCAAATCTGTTCAGCTGTGGCATTGCTAGAAGAGGCCAAAAACGGTGAGGCTAGCTACGTGACAGCGGATGTGAGAAAAATCAGCAAGAAATTGAAGCTTTCGGAAGAAGAGATAAGGGAACGCCTTTCTGGCAACATCTGCCGTTGTGGGGCATATAACAATATTGTGCAGGCTTTCAAGGAGGTACATGCTGGTTATGCCGAGATGCCAACTTGGAAATTTGCAACCGAAAAACAAATGAAAAGTGCTAAAACAAAATAACCGCTACCCGATTGCAGATACCACAACTGCCACAGTTCTAAAAGAAAAAATATGAGACCATTTACGTATACAGGAACAACGAACAAGAATGAGGCCCTAAAAGCATTTACCACAACTTCTCACTATCTGTCCGGCGGTACCAATTTGGTGGATTTAATGAAGGAGCACGTAGAGCAACCGGACCAATTGATCCATGTCAAAAACTTGCAATACAACAGCATCCGCAAAAATAAGGATGGTAGTTATACTATAGGTGCTATGCTAAGCAATGCGGATACTGCCAATCACAAATACATTCGGCTAAATTATCCACTTTTATCAATGGCAATGCTTTCTGCAGCAACCGCGCAAATACGGAACATGGCTACCAACGGCGGAAACTTATTGCAACGCACACGATGTCCCTATTTTTTTGAAACATCCATGCCCTGCAACAAACGCGAGCCAGGATCTGGTTGTGGTGCCCTAAATGGGATGAATGCTCAGCACGCTGTATTCGGGTATAGTGATAACTGTATTGCCACCCATCCATCGGACATGTGTGTGGCACTTGCGGCAATTGGAGCAACGGTAGAGGTACAAAAAGTAGATGGGGGTTCTAGAAAAATCGATTTTGAAGATTTTCATCGCTTACCCGGAAATCAGCCAGAAAAAGATACCAATCTGGAACCAGGGGAACTGATTACACATATTCACTTGGCCAAACCCGAACTATCGAATCACTATGCCTACGTTAAAATTAGGGAACGTTCAAGTTATGCCTTCGCTTTGGTATCAGTTGCGGCAGGTTTTCAAATCGAGGATGGAAAAATTTCAAAAATTAGATTGGCAATGGGTGGCGTCGCCCATAAACCTTGGAAACTCATGGAAGCGGAAGAGTTTCTATTAGGTAAAAAACCAACTGAAACCAATTTCGGAAAAGCGGCAGAACTTGCTATGAAAGATGCCAAGCCGTTCGAGGGTAATAGATACAAAGTTCCAATGGGAAAGAACGCCATTGTTAGAGCGCTTATGCAAGCAAAGAACATAGGAGAGTAATTGCCAATGACACATGTCAAATCATTAGTATGAAAACAAAAAATACAACGGGCGTCGGAAACGCCATAGATAGAGTCGAAGGTCATTTAAAAGTAACCGGAGAAGCAACATACGCCTCGGAATTTAAAGTTGAAAACAAAGCATATGGCCAAGGCATAAATAGCACTATTGCCAAGGGAGATATTATCGGTATCGATACCTCTGAAGCGGAAAAATTAAAGGGTGTTCTCAAAATCATAACCTACAAGAATGCAGAGAAATTAAAGACCTTTGATAAAGAACGGCCTGTATTGGCCACGGATAGTATTGCTCCCGTGTTACAAAGTAATAAAGTGCATTACTATGGGGAATACGTAGGATTCGTTGTGGCGGAAACTTTCGAGCAAGCACAATATGCGGCTTCCTTGGTCAAATTCAAATATAAGGAAGATGCTACGGCGCGTTTCATATTAGGTCAGAACAAAGATAAAGCGTACAATCCCTCAGAAGAGTCCGATCATGAACGGGGTAATCTTAAGAAAGGATTTTCCGAGGCGGATGCGATAATAGAACAGACCTATAATACTCCTATCGAGCACCAACATCCAATGGAGCTGCATGCCACTATCGCCAGTTGGAACAATGGTAAAGTACTGGTATATGCAAGTCAGCAAATCGTGGAGGATGCAGTCATATCAATTTCAGGAACTTTTCAAATTCCAAAAAAAGATGTGCGCGTTGTGGCCAAGTATGTGGGAGGGGGATTCGGTTCCAAACTGAATGTTGAACGGCACCTAACTATGGCCGTGATGGCATCAAAGATGGTTGGTAGGCCTGTTCAGGCTACGGTAACGCGCTCACAAATGTTCACCAACACAGGTTTGCGCCAATCGAATATACAAGTGGTTAAGCTCGGCGCTAAGAAGACAGGTGAACTTACGGGGTTGTTACACGAAATTTTGGCATATACCTCTACTACACAGGAGTTTCAAGAACCTTGCGGTTCCATGTCAAAGATGATGTACAATGTTGCCAATGCTACCGTGTCCGAGCGGTTGGTTCCTCTGAATTTGCAACAACCTTTTTCCATGCGGGCGCCCGGGGAAGCAACGGGAAGTTTTGCTTTGGAATGCGCCATGGATGAATTGGCGTGGAAACTGAAGATGGATCCCGTACAATTTCGCATCAAAAATGATACACAGAAGGATTTAAGCCAAGAGAAGCCATTCTCCTCTCGATTACTGGTTGAATGCCTGACTATCGGTGCGGATGAATTCGGATGGAACAAACATAAACAGAAACCAAGGGCCAATAAAAAAGGGAATTGGCTCATTGGATACGGGGTTAGCGCAGCGGCACGGGCGGCACCTTTTAATGAAACCCACGCCAAAGTACTATTGGACTTAACGAATGATACCGTTACCGCCACGCTACAAATGGATGCAACGGATATCGGCACGGGTAGCTACACTATTCTGGCACAAACGGTATCCGAGTGTTTAAACATTCCTTTGAAACAAGTTGTAGTAGAACTGGGCGATTCTGATTATCCCATAAGTCCAGGTTCAGGAGGTTCATGGGGTGCGGCATCTTATTGCAATGGTGCCAAATCTGCCTGTGACAACGCGATTGCAGCACTTAAAAAGAATCGGAATGTGCCCAAAGATGAAGATGTCTCAATAGCCGAATTGTTAAAGATGAATCAAATAACTTCATACGAATCGCAAGGCTTGGCAAAACCAGATTCCGAATTTGAAAAGCATTCCATTTTCTCATTTGGTGCTAATTTTACAGAGGTTTGGGTCGATAAGGATACTGGCATGTATAAGATCAAAAGGATGGTAAATGTCGGCTCTGCGGGTAAAATATTAAACCCAAAGACGGCGTACGGTCAAGTTATCGGTGGCCTTACTATGGGTGCTGGCATGGTCATCGCCGAACAGACCAAGGTAGAGCCCAATTTCGGAAATTTCATAACGCGCTCCTTTGCGGATTATCATGTTCCGGTCAACTTGGACATGGCAAACGTTGATGTAATCTTCCTCCCTGAAGAGGATAAGATTGCCAACAAAATGGGGATTAAAGGTATTGGCGAATTAGGAATCACTTCCGTAGCTGCCTCCATTGCCAACGCTATTTTTAACGCCACGGGAAAACGTATGCGCGACTTACCGATTACACCGGAGAAATTACTGATGGCTGAAGTCGAGGATGGGGTGACGGCTTAAATGAGGACTGGGGTACCTATCACCATGAGATTGAATTTATGATTATCAATTGCGTTGAAAGATAGTCATAAGGTTTTTTCAATATTGCAATTCGTTGTAATTGTTCTCCATAAACACCAATTCATGAATTATATCACTTTCATCTATATGCCGCGACAACCATTTTTTGTTGGCAAAGCCATTTAATAGAATCTCTATCCGCTTCCCAAATAGCTTCTATGAGGTCACCTTTTTATTTGAGAATCTTTTATTTAGAATTGGTTAGCTTTGAGAATTCATCCTCTGGCATTCCAACCGGGAATAAAACATGATACCACATACAATTAAAATTATATCTAATAATTCTTAACCATCTTGGAAGTTTCTTTTGGGCCATATTCTAGTTATATTTCATCTGGTATGTTGCTATATCGATTCAATGTTTCTCCCCCAACAAAGCTGCAAATTCCAATTATCTTGTTACTGGGGGCATGGTATTTGACTTCGACCCAAAAGTACGATAAAGAATAAATTGCGAATTTAGTATCTCCTTTAGATACCGTATCAACAAATTGACCATACGTAAATACTTTATCAAATTTATCGTGATCTGATAATATGTTGAATTCGTAAATACCCATAATTCATTATTATATTATTGTGTTTTATAGTTTATAAACTCCTTGCAAAAGGTGCGTTCTGTAAAGAGTTGACGAAGACCATCTATCATTTTTCTAATACAGCTGTTGTAAATGACTAAATCAATTGTATGATTTACAAATTAGAAGGTCGGATTAACTTTTATAGCATTGTAGTTCCAGATTTTATACGACTTTCTACTATTGCTGTAGCTCCAACTCCAGTCCGTTGGGGTTTTGTCTACAAAATAAGCTTGTCTATTGTCTCTACTGTTCACTTTTATCAAATCTCCAGTCCAAATTTCATTAGTACCGGCCATATTCTGGATTTTACTTGCTAAATTAGCACAAGGGCCAACCGCAGTTAAAAAATTTCTTTTTGTCTTAGCTGTGCCCGTAGGTAATCCGATTCTGGTAAATAGTAAAGTGCCCATGTCTATGCCAATTCTAGCATTAATTTTAGTTATTCCTACAGCTTCTAGATGTGGATTTAAAATATTTTTTATTATGTAAAATATAGATGTTGCCGTATCGAGCGCCCTATTTGCAGAAATCTCATCAGATTCTTCTGCTCCAATTATTGCCATTACTCCATCACCCGTATTTTTTTCTATATATCCATTATGGTCATAAATGACTTTCATGACAATAGGAATAACACAATTAAGCATATAAAGAGTCTCTTTTAATTTTCCTAAATCTGCAGAATTAGTTCTTTTCGTAAATCCTCTAATATCAAAAAAGAGTATGGCCGCACGCATTTTCCTTCCTGACCCAATTGCAATATCTTCTAGCGCAGGTGCGATTCTACCATCGACGATAGAATCCAATCTATCGCCAGAACCTTCGATGATAGCTTCGAGTTTGGCTGATATATCTTCTAAATATGCTAAGTTCCAATTCGGCATATTTAAATGATATTCTTAATTAGGTATAGACCTGCGATGCATAGAGTTGACAGTCCAAAAAGCCAAAGTGAAATTCTGATTTTACTATTTTTTTCTTTCAAAACCCCACTGACATGCCAATTTTGAATAGCGTATTCCTCCTCCATCAGCTCAGTGTTCAGAGAACAAACTTTACGACAATAGTCCTTTGGATTTGGATACGAACGAATACTATCCCACAATATTAGGCCTTTCCCACTACTCCCAAGTCTTGGATACAATGTCCATAAACAAAAAAAGATTGTTAAACCATTAAATAAGAAAGCTGCTAGTATTGCTAAAGGGAATATGTTCCTAGTTAAATCAAATTCAATTATAGCAGCCAAGATTGCAAAGGCTCCGGTAAGAATTGCAACGCCCTTCGCGTCTGCTACTGTTATATAATGATTTAAGTAGTTATTTACGCTTTGTCCGAATCCAGAAGGTGTGGAAGATTCTTCTTTTTCAGTTTCAGTTATTTCTTCTGGTTTAGATGTTTCCATTTAGCCGTTTTCAAACGTAATAATTTGATATATGAATTTAAAAGAGGTTAGTTTCCGAAAGACCCTAGGCCCAATATAGTTCCTTGGCATGTCAAGAGTATCTTAATCGCTCGGATTTTTAAAACATTCCAAATTCATATCCCAAATTCGATAATCTAAATGACATTGCTTGGGTACTTACATTGAATTTTTTTGCCAAAGAATTAACCACCTCAAAATCCTCAAAATTACTTATGTGTTCCTTGATAAGGCATCTTGGCATCAACAAGGCCGCTGCAAAAGCATTGGCTTCCCTTTCCTTCATGATTTCTCCAGTTGAAGAGTCACTATTTCTGTACATCACTTCTTTGGATTTATCCACAAATAATGGCTTGCTCTTGGAGTGTAAAAAAAAATGACCAAGTTCATGGGCAATGGTAAACCTTTTTCTTTTAAAGCTTTGGTCGGAATTATAAATTATGTATGCTTTGTCATTTTTTATGACAAGTAAGCCTGACACATCGTCATTCATGCTTTTTCCTTCTACCTGTACGCCTAATTTCTCTGCCAACTTATTAACACTAAATCCAGGGCTCAAAAGATTAAATTGGCGTAAAAGTGTTTCCGTCTTCTCTTCGATATGACTAAAAATCATCGTTTAAGTTATTAATTATGTTTTCGATATTAATTTTAGATTCTTCATCCAAATCTTCTCTTCCCAAAATTTCGGATAAGCTTGAAGAAGCAATCTCCTCCCTTATTTCATATACGGTAGGCAGTAAAAATTGGATGTCCAATTGTAGTGCAGAAGCTATACTATATAGTATGTGAAGCGGTGGTTGGTGTCTTCCACTTTCGATATTGGAAATAGAAGCTCGACTTACTTCAACCCTTTCGGACAGCTGTTCTTGGCTAAGACTTAATTTCTTTCTAGCATGTTTTATCCTAGCCCCTATGATTTTATACAAGATTGTATGGAAATCTTTCATAAATTTTTAACGCTTTGCAAAAATACATATTGTGTACGAAATAAACAATGTTTATATAATAAACAATACTATGATATGATTATAATACTGGCATGATGTTTGTGCTGATGTTAACTTAAATTAAATGTTTCATATCATGGCAAAAAATAAACCCATTGGGGACAACGCGCGAAAGGGAGCTGTAAAAAATCGCTCCCAAGTACTCAACACTAAAACCAATCTTTATGTTAAAAGAGATTCAGACACTGGAAGGTTTATGGATGTCAAGACGACAGGAGGTAAATTTAAAGGGGTACGTAAGGAAGGGTAACCTATGAAAAACGAAAAGCTACCAACCGAAAAAGAGAGACTTCTCTACTCCATCAACCGTTTCGATCATTATTTTGAGAGTGTTAACAATAAGACCGCCGTCTATTTAGCAATGAACACCTTCTTATTGGGAGGTATTATCACGGGCTATATTTCCGTTCAGGAACACGTTTGCCAGTTCCGGATTTTTTTCAACGTACTGTTGACCATTGAAATGCTGGTGGGAATTACGGGATTACTCATAATAACTGCTGCGAGCATCCCATATTTTTCAAAGGATTCAGACTCCCTCTATTATTTCGGTGGTATAGGATCGATGGAAAAGGATAAATTCTTTGAATGCTCAAAGAGCTTAAGTAAAAAAGCCGAAATACAGGATCTTCGCAATCAAGTCCATACCCTATCAAAGGGTTTGAACATGAAATTTGTGCGTTTGAAAATTTCTGGATGGTTAATTTTTTCACAGTTTGTATTCCTCGCCTTAATCATAATAATATTAATAATTAATAAATTTTAAAACATGAATATATATCAAGATTACATGAAACTTATAAAGGATGCCGTCGACACCGATTCATCCAGCTACATATCAAAGGGGCTTGGGGTTCCGGCACAATCTCTTAAAAGGAGTGATGCTCAGTTTAAAGCTCTTTTTTCAAGAATAAAGGATAATCAGATTGCACCAAGTATGATCACTCTGTCAGAAAGTGTCAACAGGCATATTGATTATGACCAACAGCTAGGTTTGCATCCAGATTTTGAACATCTAAAAGGCACTGATATAATTGAAGAGCACTATATCGTATCTAGTTTTATAGACATAAAAGGCAGCACCAATCTTTTCAAAAAATTTGACAAACAAACCGTATTCTTGATTACTAATACCATTTTAAAAGCCGGAATACACACGATGTTAATTTTTGGAGGTTATGTACATCGATTACAGGGAGATGGACTATTTGTTTATTTCGGAGACAAAGCATTGACCGAAGAGGACGCTGTCAAAAAGGCTCTTACGGCGATAAGCGTTTTCACGCATTTCGTTAAGACGGATTTAAAGGAGTATCTAGAATCCGTAGGAATTGAATATATAGGTATAAGATCGGGGGTAGACCTCGGATATGAACAGGATGTCATTTGGGGCAATTCAGGGATAGGAGAAATAAGCGAAGTTACCACATGCAGCTTGCACACTAGCCTTGCTAGCAAAATGCAATCATCCGCCGAAAAAAATGGTGTGGTAGTCGGGGCGAATGTGAAGGACGAAATCAAAAATGGGGAAGATTATTTTTCACCAGTCGCCGCAAGAAAAGGAGAAAAAGACCGCTATATTTTTATTGATAGTGAAAGAAAATTCTATTACACCCAATATGACTTTCTCTGGTCAAAATTCCTAAAAACTCTCGACTTCATTGCCTCAGACCAGTATGGTAAACCGGTGGTTAAAATTAGGAACTACACACGACCCATATCCGATTCAAACCTTAGGCCTATAGCGGTAAAGAGTACGCCTTATTTTGGCAAATAAAAATGAAGATAATCTCAACGAAAACAAATCGGCAGCTTGAAAAGGATGTCAAGTCCTTTTTGGAAATTTACCCCAGCTATTCCTATGACAAAAGATATGGTAAGAAATATTCGGTAATAAAGGGAGAAATAGATGTCTGTGATACGGGGGGGAATTATATAGACTCCTTCGTTATCGAGATTTGGTTGGATAACGACAGCTATCCTTACTCCATACCGCTTATACGGGAAAGTTCTACAAAGATTGAAAGACACGAAGATTGGCATATTAACGAAAAAGGTTATTGTTGTTTGGATATCGAACATGAACTGGAGTACAAAGCCAAACAGGGTATTGAATTAGTAAGTTTTTATCAAGATAGTATTTACCCTTATTTTGCAAACACATTGTATAAAATGAATTTCGGGAGATACGCGAACGGAGAATATGATCATTTTTTCAGAGGGGTTGTTCAGTTTTACAGTAAAAAACTTCTCCTAAATGATAACTTTTTAATAATCAAAATTCTCAAATCCGTGTTGAGCAATACTATTCCGGGAAGGAATGACAGGCCTTGTATTTGCGGAATGGATAAAAAATTTAAAAGATGTCATTTGAAGTGTTTTGAATTTCTTCAATGCCTTACTAGAGAAAGACTACTGAAGGACTTGGCCGGATTCGAAGAACTTTCGGGTAGGCCCAAAAATTCTACCACCAAAGACTTGGGCACTTTGCTATTTCCATAGTTTCTTAAATATCCTTCTGGCTACTCTAGTATATTGCGCTACCCACGAGGCCAGCACTTTTCATTGAAGTTAGTAACCCTTCTTATACAACTCTTTACATTACGCCTTTTGACCATGGACTCAGAGTTGCTATTGAACTCTATAAGACATACTTCTAAAAAGTAAAACTCTTTACAAAATCTGCTTTCTGTAAAGAGTGCATTACCCAAACTAGGGATATACAAATTTTTAGATTAAGAGTATGAACTTTGCGCATCCTCTCAAACGTTAAACTAAATCTAGCTTATCCATTTTTTGCAGCACTCCTTAAAAGTCAGGAAGACCTCATAAAATAGTTTTTTCAATACCATGGTTAAGGCTTTAGCAATTTCAATCATAATTCAGCAATTTTGTCAATGTTTCTATTAGTAACAGCGCATAAGCAACAATACTGCTGTGCTTTCCATTGTGTTCCGCCTCCTCCAAGTTAGATAAAAACCCCAATTCCAAAAGCACACTTGGGCGTTGGGTAGTTTCCCGGAGTACTTGAAAATTGGCATATTTAACGCCTCTGTTTTTAAAGGCTAATTTTTCATGGAGTCCAATTGCGAATTGCTCAGCCAAAAATTCAGATCGGGTTTCGCCCTGCTTTATATAGACTTCAATCCCCTGAGCTGCTTTTCGAACAGCCTGATTGCAATGGATGGAAACAAACACATCGGCTTTTAGGGCTTTTGCAAGTTTCGTTCTATCTCCCAAGGAAATTAGGGTGTCCGAATATCGAGTGAGATATATTTCCAATGAATCATTGAATAGTGCTCGGTTAAGCCTAACTACCTCCTTGGCAATATTCATAACCACATCTTTTTCCTTTAGGCCATTGATGCCGATTGCTCCAGTATCAAAACCTCCATGTCCGGGATCTATGATAACAATGGGTTTTTGATTTCTCTCCTGTCCAAACATGGGCTGTAAACCAGAAAACAGTATCCAAACCAATACGTATAAACAATAGTGCTTCATTTGCTGAAAATCTTAAGTGCGTGTTGCACAATTTTCATCGTTTTGGGCGATTGATTTAAAATCCAAGAAATTTTAACGTTACCAACTGTTAATTTTTAGCCGATTCTCTGCATTCCTTCCTTTTCATTTCAAATTCGTCAACAACAATATATCAACCGCCCTCTTCGGGCACTAAAACGAATAGTGATGAAAAAAATAAACAAAGTACTCTGGTTGTTGCTGTTGGCAACGGCCCCTACTTATGCCCAAATTGGTGGTATCGAAGATTCGGTCAACGACATCTCCGATACCATACGTACCATTTTCCCTATTATTCTAGGGGTCATTTTCCTCGTGGGTTTCCTGTTCAATGCCGGACATTTCTTTGGTGAAAACGCCGATCTTAAAAAAGGGATTACCCGTGTTTTGGTATTTGTGCTCATTGCCGGTGCCGTCGTTGGCATCTTTACCTATTTGATAACCTTGGTCGTATAATGAAGAGTTACCCGATATACCGAAATATTCGTAAACGTGCGCTGATATTCGGGCTTCCGGTTTCTCTGTTCGCATTACAAATGGCGACGGTCATCGGTTCGCTTTTGGTGATAATATTCTCTTTCAGTTTCTTTTTGGTGATGGGTGGCCTAGGTGTCAATATGATGTTGTATGTGGTGCTTTTGAAATTAACGCATCAACCGCACATGCTGCATTTCCATAGGGTTTTTCCGAGTGCCATTTCCAACAAAAAAACAACTACGCTGTGTTATGAGGATTAATCTCAACCAAAACTATCCGATTGTGGATATTCAGGACAATTTGGTCTTTGCCAATAATGGGAACCTGGTATTGTGTTATAAGGCCGAATTGCCGGAGGTTTATTCTTTATCGGAAACCGACTTTGAGGACTTGCACGGGAGTTGGTTTCAAGCCTTGAAATCGTTGCCGGCCGGAACGGTTATCCATAAACAGGACATTTACCAAAAATTGGAATATTCGGCCCAGCGTTTACCGAATACGACTTTTTTGGAAAAGGCGACCTATCAACATTTTAAGGGCAGGGAATATATATCGCATCAATCCTATCTCTTCTTCTTATGGCCCAAGAATAGAGGTCTCAACAAATCAAAATATGTGAATCCATTTCGAGGAATTCCAAAAGCCATTCCTGAAAAAATGGCCGAAGCTGTAGAAAGTTTTACGGCATCCGTTCGCGATGCAATCGGTTTTCTCAACAACAGCTATAAACTTGATTTTACACCGCTGAAAGAAAGTGAAATCCTTTTGATGACCGACACCTTTTTCAATGGGTTCAATCAAGGCTTCGATACTGACATTGTCCTTAATAAGGACCATGCCCAAATAGGCAATCATTATTTTGATGTACTGGCCGTTAACAACGAATTATGTTTTGGTGATACGGTTAGCAGCAGCAAAACTAATGATGCTTTTACTTCCGACGATTTTGTTTTCCATCAGGGGTTTATCGACGGATTAGGGCTAAATCTGAACGAAAACCATATCGTTAACCAAATTATCTATTTAGACGATAAGCACAAATGGAGAAAATTGTTGGAAAAGCGTTTAGAAGAACTGAGCAAAAGTTCCAACTTCGGTACGCAGAACAAGGTCGTACATGGTAAAATAAGTACCATTCTGGACCAAATCAACCAGGACGATAATGCCCGAATCGTACGAGGTCATCTTAATGTGTTTTTTTGGAGCGACCTCCTGGCTGATTTAAGTAAAATTGCTTCTCGGATCAAAACGGAGTTCAAGGAACTGGATATCATACCGTATTATCCAAAAGGGGAAGAGCGAAAACATTATTTGCTGAATAGCTATTGTTGCTTCGCATCCAACTTTTCTGATGAAGATCTATTTGTCACCGACCTGAAACATGCCCTCTGTCTGCTAATCAACAATACCAACTACAAATCGGATGCTACGGGCATCATTTTTAACGACCGGCAACATAACATACCCGTATTAAAGGATGTCTGGGACGAAAAAAAGCGGCGCGTCAAGGCCCGGAACTTTGCAATTTTTGCTCCCACGGGAGAGGGCAAGTCGTTTTTGGCGAACAACATCCTTCGTCAATATTTTGAGAATGAGGTACGGTTGGTCATCATTGATTTGGGCGGCAGTTATACCAAGTTTGCAAAGCTCTATCCCGATCAGTATATCACTTTGCGCTATGAGCAAGGAAAGAACCTGGGCATCAATCCCTTTTACATCAACAGTCTACATGACCTAAGCCCGGAGCGGTTGGAAGACCTTACCGTCTTCCTTTTGGAGCTCTTTGCTTCGGGTCTTAAGGTCGCCAAAGCGCAAGAAGTCGCATTGAAGAAGATTCTTCAACGTTACTATAAGCACAACACCAATGAAACACATTCGTTGGAAGCCTTTTACAATTTTGTCCAGCAGAACAAAGAAACCCTATTGGATGATTTGGGCATCGATAAGGCCTATTTCAATACCACCAACTTTCTGCACATCATGTCGGAATATGTAGGGGACGGACTCTACAGTTTTTTATTCGAGGTGAGTGAAGACCAGTCTTATAAAATCGAGGACAAACGCCTTATTGTGTTTGAACTGGATGAAGTGAAGGATAACAAGGAAGTCCTTTCCGTAATGCTGAAGCTTATCAAATCTGCCATTCAGCGGACCATCTGGCGCAACCGTGCCGAAAAGGGGATTATCCTCTTTGATGAGTTCGCCAAGCAATTAAAGTTTGAAAACGTGCTGGAGAGTGTCGAATTCTATTATCAGGCCATACGAAAACAAAACGGGGCAATCGGGATTATACTTCAGTCTATCAACCAATTACCAAGTAATTCCACTTCGGCAAGTATCCTGGAGAATACCCAGGTCATCTATAGCCTTCGAAATGAAAAAGGGTACGAAGAGTTGGTCAAAAGATTATGCCTTTCTAGCCATGACCTAAATCAGTTGAAATCTATTAAGAATGACTTCAAAGGGCAGCGGAAGTATACAGAAATCTTTATCAAGATAGGGAAGGAGAGCAACATCTTTCGTTTGGAGGTGCCACCCGAGGTGTATGCGGCCTATCTCACTGACGGCTCAGAAAACGAGACCATAATGGCCATTTATGGTAAAACCAATGATATGGAAACGGCCATCATAGAATTTGTAAAACAGAAATTTCAAAAATCATATTCACACACTTAAAAAAGGAACATCATGAAAATTACAATTAAAACCATCATCCTATCGGTATTCTTGGTTATAGCGAGTACAGGTCAATCGAAAGCGCAGGGTATTCCAGTTTATGACAACACCAATTTTCTATCGTTGATCAAGCAGTTGTTTGAATCCGCCAAACAGACCAGCGAAATGATCAAAACTGTCAAGTTTCTCAAACAGGCCAAAGAAACCATTGAAAAAGTAAACAGTGCGGTAGCGCAATATGAGGCCGTCAAGGAAATCAATGAAAACAACGAAGCTTTGGTCAATATGGTCCGAAACGATTTGAGGGGTATCCTAAATTCCCCTTACATCCACCCTGACGAAATTGATGCCGTTTCCAACGCTTTTAATTCCATAATTGATGGGTCACTACGGAATCTTGAATTTATGAACCAGGTGCTCTCCAATGACTTTCTAAAACTCAATGATGCCGAGCGATTGGAAATATTGGAAGCTCACAGGGACGATTCCCAAAAAATGATAGCGGACATCACCTTAAAGAATAAGAGGTATAAGCTCATAATTTCCTTTCGAGAGATGCAGGACAGAATCAATAATCGGGAAACCAACTATTAAAAGCTATAGCATGTTTTTGTCCATCGGGTTGGAATATGTTGATTCTGTTTTTCAGACCATTAAGGATAGTGATTTTGCATCCTATGTGATCGGTGGAATGAAAGTGCTGGCCGTTCTGTTCTTTCTGATCAATATTCTGAAAAAGTATTACGAAGGAGGGGCGACCATCCAAGGGGCTACATGGGGATTGACCCCAACTGAATTGATAAAAAACTTTGCGGTGGTCCTGGTTGTTATTTTCTCTACGGAAGTATTGGATGCCTTTGACTCCATTTTAGTGGCCATAGAAGGTCAGTACAGGGGGACGGCCCCAGTACTATTACCCTTGGAACTACAGGATATCGAAGTAGAAGAGGATTTGGGTCTTCTGGATGCGACCACAAAAGCGATGGGCATTCTATATGAATGGCTGACCACTCCTTTCTTGGGAATACGCATGATTGCCCTAGCGTTAGGACTGTTTCTTTGGGTGTTGGATCTGTTCATATATCCTTTGTTTTTGGCGGAACGCTATTTTCTATTGGGAATCATGCAAGCTTTCTTTCCACTGGTCATCAGCATGGCCGTTTTTGAAAAGTTCAGGCCAATGGGCTATCGCTTTTTTAAGCTGTACGCAGCTGTTTATATGATCGTACCCGCATTCTTTTTGGTCAATGTTTTTGTAAACGAGCTTTATCAAGAAATCACGGAAAACTTTTGGCCCAACCTCTTTGGTACCGATTTCGGTAGTGAACTATTTGCCCCGGTCATTGAACTGGCGGGAGTGGGTTTCATTATTCTGTTGAAGTTCAAGCTTTATAAGCGTGCTACCAGTTTCACCTTAAGGCTATTTGTAGAGTAATCTATACACCATGAAAAATAAACTAACACCCTATAAAAACATCTATAGCGTTTTGAAATTGAATCGCTACATCGTTTTGGCAGTCGTATTGGCCTGTCTATTGACCAGCATTTTTGCACTGGTAACGGTTTATCGTTTCAATCAGCGTATGCTGAACAGCACCTTTGCCGTCAACACGGATGGATCCATAATTCCCTTGAAATTGGTTTCGCAAAAGGAAAATATGGAAGTCGAGGCGCTTTCCCATCTCGATTTATTTCACAACTATTTCTATGGAATCGATGAAAGCAACTATGAAAAAAATCTTGAAAAGGCCTTATGGTTGGGAGATAGTACCGTCGATAATGTGTACCGGCAGAAAAAAGCGGATGGGGTTTATAACAGGTTGCTGCAGTACTCCCTGGTGCAAAAGGTTATCTCGGTCAATACGGAACTAATTCTAAGTGGGGAACGCATATCCTTTCAAACGGAGACCATATTTGAGATCAATCGGGGATCAATTATCGATAGATACCAATTAATAACCACAGGCAATCTGCTTCAGGTAGATAGAAATTTCCCCAATAATACCCATGGTTTATTGATAACAAACTTCTTTGAAAACTCCCTTAAAAAACTCAACATTCAAAAATAGCTTCTAATGAAACTAGATCGAAACAAAATGATATTCATCACCGTCGTCACCTTGGTAGTGCTATTTATAGTTGGCTATGCATTTCTCGTAATGGGAGAGGGAGACGTTGAGAAGTCAGAACTGACCCAGCCTGTGGTGCCGGAATTGAAGGAGGAACAAAAAGAGTATTCCTCGAAATTGGATGCCATCAATGACTTAAAAGAAGTAAGGGAGTCCAATGCTCCAAGTATTTATGACGAATCCCTATTGGATTCAACAGGACTTTATGATCCTATGTATCAAGAGAAAGAGCGTCAACGTATCGTGGACAGTATCTATGCCGCGGGAAGGATAAATTACGAATCTGGAGAATACAATAATACAGCGGACATTAGTTCATCAAAACCAATCCCCAGCGCGCCTAAAAATCAAATCGAAGAAACGGTCATTGATTTTGCAAAGGTCCATCTTGAGTTTTTTGCCTACGAACCCCAAGAGGTTTCAGTAGTTGATTTGGAAACAACAAAAGGAAGGACAGATGACTTTATCATGGTGGAAGTCAACGGAGAACAAACGGTGAAAACCGATGAGCGATTGGAATTACGACTGGCCGTAGATGGGATAGTAAACGGCGATTCTATTCCCAGAAATTCATTGGTTTATGGTTTTGTCCGATTTAAGGCTAATCGGGTTTTTATAACTATTACGAACATCAATAATAAACCGGTCGATTTGAAGGCCTTCGATTTATTGGATGGCAATGAGGGTATTTACATACGGAACAGCTTTACCGGCGAGGCCACCACCGAGGTAATCGGGGATGTAGTAGAGGACATAAATATTCCCGGTGTGCCACAAGTAGGGGGTATTAAGCAAGTTTTTCGAAGAAACAACCGCAATGTGAAAGTGACCATTTATAATCAATATCAGCTTATTTTAAAACCTGCTTTATGAAAAATACTCTATTCCTATTTTCGATAATGATTTTTGCTCAAACAAATGCTCAGGATTTACGGACTATTAGTACCAATGAAAGGGAGGTTGTTGCACTTTTCTTTCCAAATGAAATTCGTCAGGCGGTCGTTGGTTCACCCAACTTTACGTTTAGTTATAATGAAGAACATCCTCAGCACGTAGGCTTATTACAGGGCGTAAAGGGAAGCGAAAGCAACTTATTGGTGATAACGTCCACGGATGAAGTTTACGCCTATAAATTAAAGTATCTAAATGTTTTGGATACGCTGAATTATTTTATTCCTAGTAATGAACGTATTGGTTTTGAATGCCCTTTGTTTACTCCAACTAGTAAAAGTTCGGCATCCGTATTAAAGGATTTTGTGACGATGAAGACCCCACAAACCGATTCCCCGAATCGTTTTGAATACTTTAAAAAATTCAGCGAATTTCATTTGAAACACAATCGAAACAGTCTAAAGCGAAAAAGAAAAAAGGGTGTAGTATTACATCTAAAGGACTTAATTTACGACCGTACCGAGGTCTTTGTACTTGTGGAGGTAAAAAACAGATCTGGGATAGACTTTGAGCTGGATTACTTGAAAATTTATAAAGTAAATGGAAACAAGCGGAAAAAATCATCTTATCAAAAAATTGAGATTGAGCCTGTTTACAGGTATTCTCTTCCAAAAATCATTAAAGATGGTGAGAGCCGTGAGTTTGTGCTGGCCGTACCCAAATTTACCTTTGGTGATCAAGAAAAACTATTGCTGGAA
This sequence comes from uncultured Flavobacteriaceae bacterium, assembly GCA_963848865.1. Lineage (GTDB taxonomy): Bacteria > Bacteroidota > Bacteroidia > Flavobacteriales > Flavobacteriaceae > Maribacter. The sequence goes on from CAWKFV010000013.1 coordinate 19,176, forward strand.
CTCAAAGAGCATAGGGGGAATAGAATACTACAATTGTTTTACGATTGACACCTTTTTTACCGAATCATTATGAGCTATAATTTAACTGAACTATCATGATTTTTGGATATGCCAGAGTATCAACCCAAGATCAAAATTTAGAATCTCAGATAGACCTACTTAAAAATGCCGGTTGTGAAAAAATATACAAGGACGTGGCCAGCGGTGCCAGGAGTGACAGAAAAGGGCTAAATGAATTGATCAAATATATGCGCGAAGGAGACACTGTTATCGCATATAAAAATGACCGAGTGTTTCGTTCTTTAAAAAATATGGTTGAGCTTATAGATAAGTTTAATCAGGCAGGGGTTCACTTTAAAAGCTTAAGCGAACCTGAGTTCGATACGGCATCGGCAAACGGGAAGTTCTTACTACATATATTTGCTGCCGTTGCGGAATTCGAAAGAAACCTTATCAGCGAAAGAACTAAAGTCGGACTTGCCAACGCAAGGAAACGAAACAAATTATTGGGCAGGCCAACTGGTTCTAAAAAAGAAACCATTGAGAAATATCATTTTGCAAAATACTTATACGATAAACAAGACCTACCCATAAAAACGGCATGTGAAAAAGCTGGTATAAGTAAGAGCTCTTTTTATCGTGTTGAAAAAGTCCTATAATTGGTTCATTTTACGAACCCGCTAAAATGTTCTCTAATTTTGTAAAATTATTCTAACTTATTATAATAGAAATTAGTTAACGTTTCGATTCAGTTAGCCAAAATTTTATTCAATAAAAAAACTAATCCCTAAATTTCTTGACTTTGCATAGCAAATGAAAGAAGTCCTCAGCAAAGAGGAGATTCATGTCGTTGATTCTTCATATAGTGCAATCTCAACAGTTGGTATTCGAGGAAATAGAAAACACTAAAGTTCACTTGTTTTGGTCAAATTCCAGGTTGCTTCGCCGTCTTGGGCGCAATTATGGACTATATCCATTTTTAATTCCAGTTTCCCGTCCTCCGTACGTGTTCCGTCACCTTTATAATTCCCCGTACAAGGAGGTAAGTCGGTATTGAACGTTAAACTTATGGTAGCTTTGACACCATCAATTCTTAAAGTACCTTGGGCTTCGGGTGTTATCCCATCAGAATTGAACATGGGTTTCAAATTGGATGTCTCATAAAACTTTACTGGGAAACTGTTGGAACTGGATTTGGCTATCTCCATTGAAATGGGTCCTGTGCCTAAGTCCCAAGACCAATTACCTATATATTTACCAGGTATTAATTTTAGGTTTACCGTATTTCCCTGTTTTGGTTGTTCTTCATTTTCATTTGAACAACAATTCAGTGATAAAATTAGAATTATAAAAGTCATTTTTTTCATAGCTGATACAAATAATTTATTAATAAGACGTTCGTATTTTAAGTTCTTCACAATATTTAATTAGTCATCAATTGATTTGTGCAGATATATGTATATGTCTACACCATTGATACATTTGAAATCATATTCTTTCATTTTCTAACTCCCGATATTTAGTGGCAACTGCCTAAGATTTTGTTTTCATTATTTAATTTTTATGACCGTAAATACTATTTCCAAGATAGATTCCACTTAAAACCAATGTTAACAGTAAAAGCCAATAATAAATAGGCAAGGTGTCTTTGAACTCTGAAAAAAGCATGGCATACAAAAAAGAAGCACCTTGCAAGACTACAACAGTTATAAAAAATGGTTTTTGTAAATACTTCGTTATTTTACTACCTAGCCAACCTGCTAGCAATGCAGACAAGAACGTATATGCTGCTTTTAATACTAAAATCCAAGTTTGATTTCTGATACTGAAGTACTCTGTCTGATTATTGGCAAAGTACTCTATAGATTTACCACTTATAGACTTTACTATTAAAAATTCCAAAGCTTCTACCGCAATAGTTAACAGGGCAATTGTAGTCAAAACGCCTAGTATCAGCCTGAGAATTTTCATTTCTTCTTCTTATAATGATTAATGACCGGACTGAAATCCATTTGGGCAGAGCGTTTTAAAAACTCTTCAAAATCTGGAATATTTAAAGCTTCCAAAGACTTAAAATTGAAACATCCTTTTTGAAATTTTATCCATTTTGAATGTTGTTTTAAATCCTGTAAAACTTCTGGGAAAGCATACATCACCATTGAGTGGTAAGAAAAATGATTTTTTGTAGCAGTAAGACCATATTTAAAAACATCATCCTGTTTGTAAACCAAAGCTTCTTTTACACTCATGATTGAGCCGATTTCAACGATGACAATTTTGTCATGCTTCCTGATAAGTGCATCGAGGGTTTCGAAAAGTTCTTTCCCTGTATCAGTCTGATTATCAAAAAAGTCTTGAATCGTCATATTAGTCAGTATTAATTTCGGTTGCGGCTGTCGATTTATCAATAAATATGATTCCATCAAATTGATAGGGTATTGAATATCTACCGCCAAATCCATAATCTTCGGCTACATAGCCTACATATCTGACTGGTCGCTTTTTTGTAATCCATTTAAATTCTTTTAAATCGTTTTTAAACGGTTTTAAATTCATAATTAAATAATTTGAATTTAAGTCTTCTGAAACTTGGTGCAATCCCTCATCAAGACTTCCTTTCGGACTAGGGTAGATGTCAAATGCTACGAGATCAAAATTGCTATAACTTATTGTACCCAAACACGTGCCTTTATATGTAAACAATCCCAAAGCACGATAGTCTGATTCATACTCTTTTGATAAATAGGAACCCATTGATTCTCCTAAAAAGAAATTTTCATCATTGATTTTGGAATCGCCACGACTTATGTGGGAATCGTGAGCCCAAATAACGAATTTGGCATCAGGTTCTCTTTGATTTACTATCCATTGCACATTTTCTGCCATTGCCTTATCTCTTCCTTCGTAATTTCCACCTATAATGGTTTCTACAAACTGTTTTATGGTACGCGCGTTTTTTATAGCCCACTCAACTTTTAGAGTGTCAGCTTTATTTTTAGATTCTGCCAACCATTTATCTCTAAGCCCGTTGAATAGGTTATAATTTCTTTCTGCCTGTGCATCCCACTTTAAAAGAATGCTATCTGATTTTAAACGGCCATTTCTCCATTCATTTTTAATCTCTTCTACTAATTTTTTCGATTTTTTAGCAAGTGTAGTATCTTTCTGATGTAAAAATTTATATGTCTGTTCTAAAGCCAATTTTGGATTTTGAACATCCATACCCACAAACTCAACCATATTTAAAGGATGAGAATTATTATAAGTCCTCATCCATTTAATTAACTGCAACATTTCTTCCCTATTCCATACACCAAACAAACTTTGGATTACCTTTTCCGCTTCACCTTTTCCGTATAGTACATAGTCGTTAATCTTTTCCGCAATAAGCTGATTGTCTTCTAAAATAAAAGTTCTTACGCCCAGCTCAAGAATTGCATACTGCAATATCCTATGTTTCACTTTGAAAAATTCGCTTGTACCGTGCGTGGATTCTCCCAGAGCAATGATTTTTGAATCTTTGACAATGGATTTTAGATATGTCAAATCACTAAAATCTGATGGTTGGGGATTGGATTTTAGGACTGGCTCTACAGTATTGAACGCTGAAGTATGCTCCGCAATAAGACCTAGTTGTTCGTCAGTAAATTGAGGTGCAACGGGTACTTCAGTAATAGTCTTACCATTTAGAGTGAAACCCAGATTGTCAAACCACACCGTTCCCACTCCCTGAAAGTAAAGTGTGACCAAAATACTGTGCGGTTGGGAATTAATTTTGATTTCTGAACTGTATTTTTGCCAGTGCTCAGAAGCATTGATCCCTATTTCGTTTTCACTTAGCGTTTTATAATCCTCACCAACAGCTCCGATGGATTTGATATTGATTCCAGATTCTCCTTTAAATTCCAGAGTTCTTGCATAGCCGTCAACAGTTATGCTACTATTTAAAATCTGGCTTGGTTCAACAAAAAAGGAGAGCTCAAAGCGGTTATTTAAGGTTTCTTCCTTACTACTACTGATTTGTAAACTGTATTTACCCGTTTTTACGTTTGTTGAGTCACAAATAAAATGAACACCAGGTGCATAGGAATAGACGGACCAACCCCAAGGTCTGGAAATGCCTTCGACGCTCAACTTTTCAAAATCCAAATTGAGCTTTTGCTGGGACATGGCCACTTGGATACTACCCAATCCTAATGTCAAAAAAACCAGAACAAAATAAAAACGAGATAAGTCTATCATAGTTTATAGTAAATGTGAAAATTTCATATTCGCGAATCTAAAGTAGAATAGTGAGAACAATAGCATAATCCCAAAGCCCACCAATCCCAAGATACCAGCTTCAGGACCGTAATCCCCACCCGTCAAAAAATCTGGCCCGCTATTTTCAATTTTAAGAAAAGCTTTTAACGCTTTGTTTCCGCTCATCGTAAAGCCCAATTGCGTTTGCATAAAATTCCAGGCAGTATGCATCCCTATCGATAAACCTAAATTTTTTGTCATAATAAACGGAATACACCAAACAATTCCGTTAAGGGTAAGCGCAGCTATCGAAATAAACGAAGCACCGTTATTGCCAAAGTGGGCAAGCCCGAAGCATAGCGATGATAAAAAAAGCGCTATCGAACTGGTTTGGTTACAGGTTAATTTTTCGGATTTAAACGCATCTTTAAAATTTGTAAACAAATAGCCCCTAAAAAAAGTCTCTTCCAGTATGGCTACGAGAAACATGGTAGCTCCAAAAAATAAGATTGACGAAAAATCCGAATTAGCTGTAACAGTAGAAACCGATAGAATTTTAGTTGTCTTGCCAATCATCAATAGTATTATAACCGAAAGAGCGCCTATTAGTAGCCCAACAAGAAGTTGAATAAAAGTTTCTTTATTCACCAGCAACCCATAGTCGGTGAATTTTCTCTTATCAAGGTATTTGGAATTGATATAAAGCCCGACTATGAGTTCAACAACTGCCCCAAAAAATTGAATCAATTTATTCTGAACCAATAGCAGCGGAAGTACGGTTATACAAAGGAGTACTATAAAAATTAGTATCCTCCAAATAGCTCTTATCTCTCGATTATTGTTAAAAAATAAACATGGAAAACTCATTGACCTTTACGCTATTTTAAAATAATGGAATTACCATCTATATCCTTAATGGCTGCCAGTACGAAGCCATCGTTATTTTCTAATTCTTGTATTATGCGGCCATCATAATCCTTTGTTTTGTCAAGTATACTTTTGATATCCTCAATAAGGAAGGTGAATTGATGCCTATTGTCTTTTGCAGTTATTCCTGTTATTGACGAAGGGCAAAATGTAACCTTTATCTGTTCAATAAAACTTTCATAAATCCTTCCTTGAGGGATTGTAATTTCTTTGAATGTCATATCGAGGCATTCGGAAGAAAACACCAGCATACGCTCCGTGTGCGTACAAGAAATTATGACTTCAGAAATGTTCATTTTGTTCAATTTCACTTTTTTGATGGCGATACAGATTTCACAAATAGAAGACCATCAAATTGATTTGCCAATGTCATCGTGTTAGAACCGCTCAAATCCAAAAATGTGTCATTTATAACGATTTCTCTGCGTAACCAATTGGTACTTTCATCATTATGGTCAGGAATATTCAAGAAATTAGCATAGCCATCTAAGCTTTTAATCACATGCTTTATATCTAATCTATAGGTATCGGCAGGCCACAATGTCTCCGTTTTTCCTGAATTATTACTATATGTTCCTTCGAAGGCAAAAACTCCTATGCTGTACATCTCAGCACCAAATTTTGGTTTTAGAAACGCTCCCATTACATCTTCATTTTTGTTGAACTTTGATATGTGATAATTATGACCAACAAGGATTATTTTTTCATTTTTATAAAAATTCTCAACAAGCCATAATACATTATTCGCCATCATTTTATCCCTGTCACGCCATCTTTTACTCCAGTCTTTTGTTTTTTGAAAATCCAACATATAATTTAAGAACTCAATTCTGTTTTTAACAGTTCTGGAAATTATAAGTTGTGACTCGTTTGTTTCCGAATAATTACTTTCGAACATGGATTGAAAAACCTTATAATCATTAACTAAAGACTTAATTGAGTCTTTTATTTCAGTGTATTTACTTTGACGATCGCGAAGAATGTTAGCTGCATCAGAAAACCTTGACTCCAATTCTAATAATTTTTTGGCTCGAGACCTTTCGGAAAATAATTGATATAAATTATTGCCCGTTCTCTGAACATCAAAGCCTGAAACTTTGATATCATTATTCTTGACATACTTCATTAGATTTATGTGAGCAGCATTTCTCCAACCACCAAAGAAGCCAAGAATCATTTGTTCTTCAGCCAAGTCATTCCTTTGCAAGTTTATTACTCCAATTTCCCCAATTCCGGATTCAAAAAGAATTACATTGTAATTATGATTTGTGTGAAGTGACTTAATTAGTTCGTTTCTCAGGGTAAAAACCTCATCTGACCCGTGGTTGAATTCCCCCAATAGTAAAAACTTTTTGTCGGCAAAAACTGCTGCGGCTTTCTCCCAATTAGCATCATTCTCACTTTCTGATACCTGAATAATGTTTTCTTCGATATAATTTATTTCATCTTCCCTTAGTTTAGGTGCTATTTTTGAAAGGCTGTCCGACTCGCCAAAAATGTAATCAATCTGTTTACCGTTACCTGAAACACTTGCTTTGATTATGTGGTTTGATAAAGAATACTTGATCTCTTTAGGGAAATCGTGATTAGGATTTGTAGCCTTAAAACTTTTATTCGAAAATCCAACAATCTTAAACTTTGTGGGATTGGGGTTTTGTGGTACCTCGGCAATGTAATAGTATTGCTCCCCTTCTTTCATAATGGTGCAATTTTCTTTGTAAACGGTGTCCTTATCCTTCAGCACCACGGAAAGTGCCTTGTAGGAATAGTCATCCATCTTTTTCCAGCTCTCCAAAGTCTTTGTTCCAGGCTTGCCGTTTGTGCGCTCCCAAGACCCCACAAGCCAATCGAATTCACCTTTGTGAGTAGCTTCATTTTGAGGCTTGCAGGAGTTAATTGCTAAAGCAAAAACCAATAAAGTAAGTATGTGTTTCATCGTTGTGTTAATTGGTTGGATTATCGTTACAAGCCACGTAGTCCTCCAGCCTAGCGGTAGTGGTACCGGTAGCCTGTGAAATTACGATAACCAATTGATCCGAATTGACATTGCCATCTAGCGTTAGTTCAAAATCTTCATCTTCAATGGTGAAGGCAACTGCCGTTACGTTTGATGAAGGTATTGTTTGCCAACAGCCATAAGAAAACTCGTTGACCCGGTCAAGACTGGTTACGTCAATGTCAATTTCCTCACCATCGACAATAAATGTCACAATAGAAATTTCCTCAGCCAGGTCGCGTAAAATGGTAATGTTGCTTGCATTGGCCTCAATTGAACCACAAGGAGGGTTTATACAAGATTCTTCTGTAGTACCGTCGTCATCGTTTGAGCAATTGGGAAAACTTAATATTATGAAGACTGCAAACATTTTTACTAATTTATTTTTCATAATGCAATTGTTTTGGGTGCCTAACAACCTTGTTCAGATTGAGAATGGTCAAAAGCAGAATTATTAGAATCACTTTCAAAATGGGAAATCCCAGGGATTCAAAATTTATAAAATGAATGATTATTGCACCTGCCATTACTGCAATCAACAAATAGAATCCATAGCTGATGGTTTTCTGAGAAAAAAGAAACAATACACCAATGATTTCAGTAAAGCCCACCATATACATCACACTCGGCCCTAGGTTCCAATTTTTAAAATTGGTAGCTATTATGGATTCTGTTTGAAATTTCCCGCTACCGGCCAACAAGAACACTAACGTTACCGCTACTCTTAAAACGATTGTACTACATTTTGATAACTTCTCTTTTTTCATTCTACTATTATTCTTTTCTGCTGAAGAAATAAGGAAGAAAGTAACGTTATAATAGTTCCCAGGCACAGCACGGTTACAAACATTACAAGTGCCATAACAAAAGGATTACCGAGTGATTCCACATTCTCGAGCAATGCCTGTTTTTCAACCTCAAACTCACTTGCGGAAAGGGTATCCTTTAATTTCTCCAATTGGTAATTGGTGTAATCTGTAACGAAATCTGGATATACCACAGTGACATAAATATAGTCTGCAATGGCACTGCCAAGCGCCACAAAAAAAGTTATTGATATCCCTATCAATAAGCCATTGGCTAACGACAAACGCCCTTGATTTTCTTTGTCACGAAAGTGTTTAATGGCGAAATAGACAAAGAGCAATGCAATTACTATGGTAAGGTACCCCAATACTTCTTGCACATCATAAGAAAGACCTTTGCCTATTAAAAAACTTAATAGGAATAGCAATAAAGCGGTACTAAAGCCATACAGCCCATATTTTTTTATCGTTTTAATCATAACGTTTTTAAAATTTTAAGTTTTGTATTTGCAACTTTATCGTAAATACTGGAGTGGCCCCTACTGATGACAACCGTGATAAAATAGAAAAGAACTATTACCTGTGGTAAAATATTCAGCACCCAGTTCCACCAAGGTATTGTAATGTTCTCGGAACTGTAGTAATAAGACCAATGTATCCCGATATGGGCCATCTCCCAAGGCAGGATTTTGAAGCCAGTTCTAATAAGGATGTTTTTTCTCGTATTATTTTCAATCACTATTCTCAATAATTGTTTGCCTAATGATCCCATCATCTTACCGCTCTCGAAAAAATAGAAATACAAGAACACTGGGACAGTAAGTGCAAAGAAGCTAATGAGGTTTCCGGTGATTGGGTCCGCCTGTGTTAAGGAGATGTCAGTCAGCCCATGGATGGCGTAAGAAACCATAAATAATAGTCCGGCATAAAGTACAATTATCAAGTAGTCCACCAGATATGCCAAAACCCTTTTTAAAATCATAACCAATGAGTATTTTTGATAGTTGCTCGTTACAAATATGGTTGAAATCCATTTTACGCAAGTTAAAAGCAAGTACCATTTTAGTGGTACTTCAGTACTAATTTGAGGCGAATGTCATGCTGAACCAAAAATCTTGGATGTACAGTAATTGTGCATCCGCCAACGTAATGCCCTATTCTGACAAAATATGGTTGGCCGTTCTTTCAAGATTTTCAGCTTTCAGGGCATCACCTGTTGCCAAAATCTTACCATTTGGGTCAATGATATACCCATAGGGTAATCCTTGGGGAACAAATTCTTTTATCAATAGATCGTTCTTCATATCGGGTCTTATGGCATTGTGCCATTCCATGGGGTACTTTGATTTCCTAAAATTTTCTACAGTTTCCTTTTCCCTATCCAGCGAAATACTGATTATCTCAATCTTATCCCCGAATTTCTTGTGCATTGCCTCCAATTTTGGCCGCTTCTTCACGCAGGGGACACACCACGTAGCCCAAAAATCCAACAATACGTATTTACCCTTAAAAGTATTTTTATCAATTGCCTTGCTCTCAAAAGTGGTTAGGGAATAATTGGGGATTTGGTTCCCTTTAAAATGTTTTGACGAACTTTTCATTAATTGAAAAATTCCAGGGTTTTCTTTCATATCGGCACCGATATAGGTAAACGAGCCCGTAATGACATTGCCATCGAGTTGCCCTTGGTACTGCATCGTATCACCCCGCTTGGTCGTTCTTTTAAGCATAAAGGAATCACCGTTCATCAGTATATCAAAATCAATATCAAATCTATTTTGGGCAGGATAGTCAACCACAGCACTCAATTTACTGTTTGTGTTACTGATGTACACATTAATGGGAATAACATTGGCATTTATAATGTATGCACCCTTCCATTCTCCAATTATACTTTCTTCATTGGATTTGGGAGCGGCAAAAGCTGCCATCGCGATTAGGGCTATGTATGTACACAAGACTAATTTTTTCATCTTTTTTATTTATTGGGTTATTGTTTTGTTAAAGAGAATAATGCGCTTACCCGTTTGTTTTCTGCACTGGTGTAGAAAAAGTTTCCGGCCAATTTTCCATTCTCTGGCCTGCCCCTGAACTCCAATTCTTTGCCGTTTTTAGTAATTGTGATATGCAGATCCTCCCTTGGGCAAAGCACCGTTTTGGCATCTATATATCCGGATGACCCCAATGCAATTTCGGTTTTCAATGTTCCTCCCTTATTGCTGATTGCTATTTTAAAGGGTTTCATTTCTCCATCTATTAGATAGTTGCCTTCATAGGTTCCGACAGCTTCGGCTCTATTCAGTGGCTCTGGAATGGGACAACTTTGTGCTTGAGCTTTCGTAAAAAACAACAAGCATAAAACTCCTAAGATTAAGATTGCTTTTTTCATATCCTTCGACTTGTAAAATTGATAGTGTAAATATCTTGATACAATGGAAGCCGTTGGGATAAATATGGGTTAACCCCATACAACAAAGGGTTAAAAAAGCTATCCAAAAGTTAATCTACATTCCCCTTAGAATAATCCCTGTCTTTTCTTTTCCTGTGTTTAAAATCACCTTTCCCAAATGAAAAACGGTGTGTATAGGTTACATAAATAAATCTAGAGACAGGTTTTCTTACCGTTGTCTGTACAAAATTGGCCACGGAGCGATTGAATTCAAATTCCTGGGTGTTGAACAGGTCGTTGACCCTAAATGTGAACCGCCCTTTGTTCTTAAAGATTTTTTTGGCAATGGAAAGATCAAAACGGTAATTGGTTTCAACAGTCTGCTGTAAGGTTTGGCGTTGTGGATTGAGGTTGGTATTCAACTGTGCTGTCCAAGATTTTAGGAACTTGAAACTATTCCTAATAAAGTAGCGTTGCGAAAATGTAGTGTTGTTCGCAAAAGCTTCCGTATCAAATTGCGAGAAGTAATAGTTGAACGATAGGTTTGTATCCCACCAAGGAGCAATTTTCAGCTTTAAAAAGGCTTCGATTCCATAATCTTCCGAGCTGCTAAAATTTTCAAAGGTACTTACGATAAAATCTCCTTCACGCACAAAAATAGGTTGGATGATATTTTCGGACTTGCTGTAAAATAAGGATAGGTTAAAATTGTTTTTTTTCAGTCGTTGGTTGTAGTTCAATTCTATTTTATCGGCAAAGGAAGGTCTTAAAAAAGGGTTGCCCCTCTTGCGCTGGAAATTACCCTGTTCTATCGTAAATGGATTTAGGACAAACGCATTGGGCCTCGATATCCTACGTGTATAACTGGTTGTGATTTCTGATTTTTTTAGCGAATAGGAAGCACTAAGAGACGGAAAAATATTCAGATAGGCATCATCAAAATCCAAGGTGGTACTGTTCCCTAGGTTAATGTTGTATTGTTCAAGGCGTCCCCCGGACTTTATGGATAGTTCCTTGAATCGATGCTCATACACGCCATAAATAGCAAATACTTGGTCTTTGTAGGTAAAATTATCCATAACGTTTGTAATGCCCGTTGCTTCCACTACGGTCCTATCCTGAAAATTATCCAGGTTGCGGTATTCATATTTCAACCCAAACTCATATGTGTTCTTTTCCTTGTCCAAAAAATAATCCGCGCTCAAGGTGGTAATAAGATTGTCCCTGAATTGGTCGTCGGTAATGGTGAATCCTTGATCGTTCGTTTCGGTCTGTTCTAAATCAAGGTTGAAGGAATTTGGATATTGGGCTAAGTTTGCATCCAGTTCAAAATAGTGCTTGGAACCTTCAAATTCTTTTCGATAATTTAAATTTCCTTCTCGTGAAATATGGGTATGTTCGTTAGTGGATAGGAAATCAATGCTGTTCGCATCGTCAATTTGATCAGGACTAAGTACGGCATTTGTCCTATTGATTAGGGTATGTTGGTTTTGGTTAAAAATAAAGGATGGGGTAATGGTTTGTGTGCTGTCTATAAAAAAGTCCATCCCTATCTTCAAGTAGTTTACCGTAGCATCATCGAAAGTATTTGAACCACTCTGTTCTAAGATGGAAGTGGGGTCTATTCTGATGGTTTTAACGTTGGATTCAAAGAAATTAGACCGAAAATTATAATTGGCAAATAAATTGATATTTCCTCTGCGGTAGTTCCCTTTTGCTGTAGCGTTACCTCGCCCTTCTTCTCCGTAGCCCAGATTTGCATTTAGGTTACCACCCCTTAATTCGCTCTTTTTTGTAATGATGTTGATGAGACCACTAATACCTTCAGCGTCATATTTTGCAGATGGGTTTGTGATTACTTCAATTTTGTCGATTAGGTTGGCCGGGATTTGTGCAATGATATCGGCAGAAGACAATGGAGAACGCTTCCCGTCAATCATCACGATTACGTTTGTATTGTTTCGAAGGCTCAAGTTACCGGATAAATCCACATCCACGGATGGTATTTGGCGCAATATGTCTTCTGTCCCCGCGCCGATTGAAATAAGGTCGTCACCTACGTTCACGATTCGTTTATCGGGTTTAAATACTATGGTGGTTTTCTCGGCAGTTACCGTTACTTCATCCAAAAGTTCCGAAGCAGGAAGCAATTCAATTATCTTTTCTATGTTTTCATCAGAAGAAAATGTTATGGTGTCGAGATAGGTTTGAAAGCCCAAATAGTTTAGAGAAAGGATATAGCTTCCTACTTTGATTTCGGTCAAATTAAAATTTCCAGTTTCATTGGCCACAGATGCTCGATACAAGGTATCAGATTGCTTGAGTAGAATTTCAGCAAAAGGAACTGGCTTGTTTAATGTTTTTTCCACGACACGCCCTGATAAAGTTACCTGTGCAAATGAACTGAAACAGAAAGCTAAAAACATGAAGTTTATCGATATAGGAGTTCGCATCGGCTGAAATTTTATAGATTCAAAGAACCAAACTATTCCCTAGCCGTTGGGTTAGTGCGAAGTCATTGATGGAAAAAAGCGAGTTAAAAAAGTTATCCAAAAGTTAAGCGGTTTTCTATCGCCCGAAGTATTGCTAATTTGCAAGTCATGGAAAATCAAAAGAAAATAACGATTTTCATTGTGGTGTTGGTACTCATTTCCTTGGCCGGCATTCTAGTAGTACAGGCGGGTTGGTTGAACAAGGCGGTCCTGACAAATAATGAAATATTCCAGCAGAAAGTTGATTTAGCAACCAAAAAGGCCTCGGAACTATATTTGAGCGATACGGCCCTACCCGGAAACATTCACCGTTCACTTATGGCAAATACCGAAAAAGAGGACAATGTGCACCAATACATACAGGCAGTGATTGAGGAAGCTTTCAATGAAGCGAACTTGCCTCTATCCTATACCTATGGGCTGTATAAGCACGAAGGCCGTTTAGAAAATGTATTGGTATTCGGGGATGCGAATGAAACTGTATTGGCGAGTTCTACGTGTACTCAAAAATCAGAGAGATCATTTGGGTGGGCAAATCTCACCTGCAACAAGGGGTATGAGATCGGAAATGATTATCATTTGGCCATATTTCCATCTTTTGGGTCATATGTGTTCAATGAGGTGAAATGGAGTGTAATCACGTCAGTAATTTTCATCGCTCTTATTTTGTTCGGGTTTCTATATACGCTCAACATCATCCGTAAGCAGCGAAAACTGTCGGCCTTGAAGAATGATTTTATAAACAATCTCACGCATGAATTTAAAACGCCCTTGTTCTCTATAAGCCTTGCCTCAAAAACCCTAAGGAAGAATAACTTCAATGACTTCCAAGAAAAAGATAATTCCTATCTAGATGTTATCGATAACGAGACGAATAACTTAAAAACTCAGGTAGAAAAGATTTTACAGCTTTCTATGCTGGATGCTGGGAAATTACATATCGAAAAAGAGAAAATAGATTTGCACCAACAGTTGAAGAATACCGTGAAAAGCTTTCACCTCCAGTTGAACGAGAAAAATGGAAAAGTGGATTTCAATTTTAATGCTTTAAATTCAATTGTCTTAGGAGATAGACAGCATCTAAAAAATGTATGGTATAATATAGTGGACAACGCAATTAAACACAATCAAGATAAGCCAGAAATCACCATCGCTACCCAACAGGTTGCATCAAACATTATTGCCATTTACTTTAGGGATAATGGTATTGGCGTAAAAAAGGAAAACCAAAAGATGATTTTTGAAAGATTTTATCGGGAAACAGATGGTGATATACACAACACCAAAGGCTTCGGTGTGGGTCTGAGTTATGCTAACGAAATATTGAAACTCCATAATGCAACTATTTCATTGGAAGAAAGTGGCAATTCAGGCAGTAGCTTCAAAATAATCTTCCCAACGTATGACAAATGAAAAAACTAGAATACTGCTTGTAGAAGATGATAAAAATTTAGGCTATGTGCTATCTGAATATTTGAAAATACATAACTATGTTGTCACTTTAGCAGCTAATGGAGGCGAGGCACTCAAAGCGTTCAACCAAATTGCGTTTGATATCTGTGTGCTGGATATCATGATGCCCATTATGGACGGTTATACCGTGGCGCGGAGAATAAGGGAAAAGAACCATCTAACGCCTATCATTTTTCTGACCGCCAAACAATTAAAAATAGATAAGCTGAAAGCATTTAAACTTGGTGCCGACGATTACATCACCAAGCCCGTGGACGAGGAAGAATTGATAGCCAGAATCGAAGCAATCCTGAGACGAACCAATGTATTTTCCGCGACCGCCAACGAGAAATCCACATTCAAAATTGCAGGTACTGTTTTTGACTTCCTAAATCAAAAACTGACTTATCAAGGTACGGTAAAAAACCTCACTACTAAAGAATCGGACATACTTCGAGAGTTTTGTCTTAACCCTGGCAATATTGTATCAAGACAGTTTATTTTGAATAAATATTGGGGCTGCAATGACTATTTCAATAGAAAAAGTATGGATGTATTCATTTATAAAATACGGAAACATCTTGCACCCAATGATAAGATTTCTATCAACAACGTGCACGGTAAAGGATTCATCCTGAAAGTTAGGGATTCGGACTAGGGCTGGCAAATAATCAAGCCTTCCTACTTCGATTTTATGATACCCAATACTTGTGCTTTTTTAATAGCTTCAGTACGCTTGGAGACCTGAAGCTTTGACAAAAGATTGGAGACATGGGTTTTAGTTGTGCTCTCTGAAATGAACAATTTTTCCGCAATCTCTTTGTTTGAAAGGTCTTCGGAAAGGGCCAATAGGACATCGAATTCCCTGTTGGAGATTTTCAATTCCTTTATTTTTTGGTAATCAGTAGCCTTGGGCTGTTGAATCGATCTTTTCTGTAAACTCATTTTGTTGAGCATCACACCTATGAAAAAAAATATGATAGCCGCCAGTGCTACAATTGCTTCTATATTCAAATTGCCTCTATAAAAAGAATATGTGCTGGCATTCAAAAAAACAATCAGACAAATAATAAGAGTAGAAAATATGATTATCGTTTTCTTCATCAGTCAAATTTAGCCAGAATATTATAGGGAAACACAGCAAATGTGATTAACTAGATATTGGATGGTACAATCATACATCAGGAAGAATATTAAAAGTCATATAATCAATGAATGTTAGATGTTACGCAAGAAATCTAAATGGGCTTGATCATCATTCTGATAGAGGAGGACAGGTATACATCTATTTAGCCCAAAAACTAGATATCAGTGCCACATAAGAAAATCACTTTTACGATAATCCAGAGTAGAATAAGTAGGCGGCATCCTGAAAGACTAGCTCTATCTTGACCGCCATTTGTATAGGTAACCCGTGTAAAGAGGACTACAAAAAACACCATTAATCTCTACAATGAGGGAATATAAAATTTATCTTTAGACTATAAAAGACTGAACATGGTAACTGAATTATCCGCGTAAATTCATTTTAAACCGTGGCCATATTTCAGAACAGGATATTTGAAATCTTCTTATGAAATGAAATCGATTACTTGGAAATTACATTTAAAATCTAATCCTAAAGTAGTTTTTGACTTGCTTACTACTCCTGAAGGAGAAATGAAGTTCTGGGCTGAAAAAGTAACACAAGTTGACGAAGAAATTCAATTTTCATTTCCCAACGGACAAACATATGATAGTCAGATAATAAAGTCCAAACCTAATAAAGAATTCCATTTGGACTATTTCAATAGCTTGGTGAGATTTCATTTAGAACCCTCAGGAACAGGAGGAACTGATTTAACCCTAATCAATGAAAATGTCTCTGAAAGTGACTTTTCTGAAGTGCACGCTGGCTGGATTTCAGTATTGATGAACCTAAAGGCGGTTGCCGACTTCCATTGTGATTTGAGAAATCATGATCCCAAAAAAACTTGGGATCATGGATATGTAGATAATTAAGTAGAACAGTTACCGAATTATAAATCTCTTAGAAAGACCATGGTTTCCACCACCGCTCATTTATTTAAATCCCTAACAAAATGATGACTTCCCCTGCTGCAACTATCATTAGCTACGGAAGTTTCCCGCACAAACTTTTACTTATCGGCGTATTTTAATAGGTTGTTGCAATTTCCAACTTGACCTTACAATGAGCATAAATTTAATGGAATTTGTTGATTCAAAAACTGTTTTGGATATTCTAAAAAGATAATGACTAACATTTCTTTTTCTATTTCATCTATAACATTTAAAAGATAAAACGTTTGTAAATAAATTTTTCTTTCCCTTAATAAGAAGTGCCAAAGGACTTTTAATCAATGATTTCCGCACGATATTTTTATATTATAAATGTATGCATTTTTTTGGGTATTAAGATTTTCGAAGAAATAGAAGTTCGGAAAAACGGCATTTTTATAGGACTTATTAGTTTAGCCGGTCTTATTCCCAATAAAGGTTCAATTTATCGAACTATCTGGATTTTATTTTTCGGTCACTTGGCATAAAACTATGAATCAATTTTATAAAAGCTCTCATAGATGAGAATCAAAGGCTATTAATCCTTAAAGATGAAGCTTAGACCACGCTGAAAACTAACACTTGGCGAGGACATATGTGTGCCGTTCTCGATTATATCGTTTCTGAGATTAAGTTCAGGATAGTCCCTGCTCTTTAGCATGCTTGTAAATTCAAGCATGTTCCTAACCATTCCAGAGTTTATTTCCTCCTCCAGTTCCCCAACTGAAATGAATAAATCAACTGGCAAGTTAGTATTGCTTTTAGCATAGAGTTCTTCCGATTCCATAATGCTTTTATTGTTATACCAGATAGAAGGGCTACCTATTATATATTTTTTGAACAGTTCCGTGTTTTCGAACATAGTGTAGAGACCGAAATAACCTCCTAGAGAAAATCCTATATAAGTTCTATTCTCTTTTTCGGCGCGATAGTTTCGTTCGATGAACGGGAAAAGGTCTTTTTCCAGAAAATCGGAGAACGCTTTCCCTCCACCTGATTTAAATTCGGCTGTGGCAAAATTTTCATCTACATCAGGATTGCTAGTTGGCGTAAAATCCTGTGTCCTCCTAGCAAGCCATTTTCCCCATTTCTCATCATTGTTCTTTTCCAGTTCCAAAGGATATCCTATTCCCACGATTATGGATTCCGGTATTTCGCTTCCCCATTGCATTCCCCTGGCAATGCCATCGATCATACCGAAATACTGATTGGCGTCGGTAATATAAATGACTTGATACTTTGAGCCACTTGAATAATAATCATCGGGTAGTGATATGTAAATGGAGTAATCCTGATCGCTCATCGAGGATTTAAGATCCCTCCTTTCCGTGTCCATTAATTGGACGGCACTAACAGTTCCGGATTTTGAAGTTTTATTTGAGCTTTGTGAATAAGCACATAAGCTTATGGATAAAATCAGAGTTGATGCAATGATTAGCTCTCTCATATTTTTTTAATCTTATTTTATTTGTAAAAATATCCCAGCAGAAGGAAACAAAATTGTATCAGATTAACTTTTTAAGCGAAGTCTAAATTGATGCGGGGAAATTTTAAAAAGTTCTTTAAAAGAACGTATGAAGTGGGAATCGTCATAGAATCCATTAGCGAAGGATATACTCGAAATACTTTGCGATGAATTTAGCAGTAACGAAACCGAATTATCCAGTTTGAATTTCAGTTGATACTCCCCAATTGACAGACCTTTCTTTTCTTTGAACGCACGTGCCAGATAAACTGGATGCACATTCAGACGTTCGGCTATATTGGTCAAAGTATGGTAATGGTCCAGTTCGTTTTCTAAAATAGCCGAAGCTTTCTCAACGCAAGGCAGGCGTGAGCAGGCCAAAGTCTTTTGATTTATATGGTAAAGCCAATCATAAATAAATTCTGAAGTAATATCATCGTGAGAATTACATTGAAAGTTAATAATCGCTTTATAAAACGAGGGTATGGACGTCGATGCATATTTACTGAAGTGTCTTGGCAGTTTTAGGTTTACTCCTAGTTTTTGACTCCAGTTATCCGTAAATTCTATATTAAAACAGACACTAAATCGAGTTCTAAATGTATTCTGATGACTATACCCACATGGCCTGAACAATATATCCCCGGCGTTTATTCTTAGGCTGTCGGTATGATTTTTTTCGATATAACTCCCGCTAGTTAGAATACTGAGATAGTTGTTTGTGTGATAATGATTTTCTATAATTGTATCATTGGTATACCTTGTTAAGGTTAGCTTGAAAACATCTTCATTGACTTTTTTTAGATTCTTGCCAAAGTATTGACCTTCGGTTAATATTTCCATCTCATTAATTTCGGATTTGTTTGGTTAAAGATACTATATGTGACATTTTGTTACAGTTTCAAGAAATGGCCATTTTACAGGACACTTTGCCAATAGTGTATAACTTCACATTCAAACGTCTCAATTGCGGTCTCTTTTAGTAGTCCCCTTAATTTACCTTTTAAGGAACACTAAAATCAACTAAAAGTTACTCTTAATTCCGAAGAACTTTGATTAATAGGTTCATCATAAATCGATCTGCCCCATTCTTCAATACCAAAAAAAGCTAAGTCAGGATGGTCATATAAGGCATCAAATTCTTCCTCAATTTTTCTAACAGCTTCGATATCGGTAACTCGAATTCTAGTTTCGTAGTTGTATTTGGTACCGCTCTCCGTAAAGTTCAACGAACCCAAATATGCCGTATGACCATCGATGATATAGATTTTACCATGGATAAACATATCGTTGATTTGATAAGAATCCGGGGCAACGAAAACCTTAAATGGAAAAAGCGATGAATAGGTATACGAGTAAATTTTGATATGCTTAGTTTTTCTCCTCGCATATCTGGAGCACAAAAAAAGGAGGAGAGCTATGCCTAGTCCGTAGATATATCCTGAATCGTACGAAAATATAGTTAATACAACTAGGAATAGAGTTAAGGCAATACTGGCAGCCATCAATACTTTTTGGGTTAGAAGCCATCGTTCTCTAATCCGATTGGCCTCCTCATCCAAATGCCGGTTCTGAACTACCAACGGTTGAATACTCTTTTCCTGGCGATAGCTTCTACTGTCAAATTTATCGGAGGTTATCAAGGTGACCTTTATGCCTTTTTTATGTAACCAAACCAATTCATCGACCATTTTTGGGGATAGATATGGCGAGGAAATTTTCACGGAACGTTGGGCGTTTCCGATTTCCTTTAGCAACTTGGTACCGGCTCCGGTACCCATATAAATATCACATTTTGCCTGATTGAACCACACGATTTAGGGATTGGGATAATCCATTAAATATACGAAATTTCACCATCAAAATGAAGCAAATTTCATCTTGATTGGATGTCGCTAGGTCCAATTCGCATCAGGAGAATAGTCTTCGAACCTCAAGATGTATACGTTGAAAATTTGCGCGAATCTCAGGATGGTTTTGGGCAAAGACCGGCTTTGGAAGTTCTCTTTTTATGTCAGGCCTTTCAAACTTGACCCGCTTGTCCTTGCCATCGGCGAAGGCTATAAATTCACCTCGTTTCAATCGGAAGAAAACATCTGCGCGAATCTTGCTGACATCCTTTTCCCCTTTGGTAATTCGTGCATCAAAATTCCAATTACTGCTCTTACTGATACTTCGGGTGGGCTGCTTGATGATTTCAAAAAAGCGTTCATAGTATTTTGCCGTATCTGGGTCGTTGGCCTTCCCGAAGAACTGGTAGGAGAGATTGCTCAATATGGCTTTACTGGCCTTGTCTCCGTACATCAGATCGTTTTGAATTTTATCCTGGAGCACGTAAACGGTGGCAATATCATAACTCCGTAAGGTAGCCGGGATCCGTTGCATGTTCAACAACCGAAAAGTGGAGGCTTCCTCCGCAAGGAAGAAGGAAGATAGCCGATTGCGAACGCTCATTTGTTTGGTAATGGTGTGAATGATAGTAGCGATAACAGGGGAGTAGGCCGTATCGAACTTTGGATTGTTTACAACGGAGATTACCGAGGGATGCTTTGGGTTGTTAATATCCAAAGGAATTTCATCAGCCGAAAGGGTCATAAAGATACGCGGGGTACTGATTTTTTTGAGGGCGTTCGCCAAGGTACTCATCACCCCGGCCGTTTGTCGTTCGGAGTCGATTCCGGAAATAAAGGCATCGGCCATGGCTTTTGAAGTAAAGTCCGAACTAAGAAAGGAAACGAGCTGCTCGGTATCCAGATATTGGTAGGTCGCGATCAGATGTGGCAGGGTACAGTAATCGGGATGTGCCGTTCTAAGCCTCCATATCAATCCGCCCAATAGCCCTTCAACCGCGTCGTTAAAAAACTTGGAAGATCCCGAGGCGACCGATTCTTTTTGCTCCAAAAGGTTCTCCAAGAGCACACGGGATATTTCATTGACGCTTTCTTCATCTTCCATGTAACGTGGTGCAATGGGATTGACCCGTTTATAGATATCATCAAAGGAAACGATGTGTAAAGGAACTTTTGGATTGTGGAAGAGAGGATATGCCATTTCGGTAATCTCAAAATGTTTATAGTCGTGAATGACCCCACAGAATGAATGACGGTTGAAATGTGTGAGGAAATTATAGACAACCGATTCCGTTTTACCGCTACCCGCAGATCCAATTATAGAAACACCCCTACGGATATTTTTCATATTCAGTACCCCGTTTCTAAGCCCAAATCTGGCATGATACTTTTTGGGCGAATTGGTAGTATCACTTTCAATTAAGGCGGCATGACAAACCATACTGATGGCGTACAAGGGTAGAATCCATTTGAAGCAAAAAAATAGACCATAGGAGATACTATTTCCCCAACATCCCAAAACAACCATATACAAAAATATCACGGCAAGACTGATAAAAGCATGGCGGTAATAGCGATGCACAAGGAGAATCAATCCGGAAGCGGAAACATAATATAGGAGGATAACCGAAAGCATTTGCATATTTTGTTAGATTCCGATAGAACTGGATGACCGGGCCAGGTCCATGGCCTTTTTGAACTGTTTGATGGTCTTAAGCGCCATTTGGACTTTATTCGTAGGAATGTTCACCTGGGGGACCCGTACCCCGGCTTTGCCCAAAATTTTAAATGCTGCGCTGCGCTCGTTCGTGGGAAGCCCGAGTAGGTGCGCGAAATAGTGATGGGGATCTTTGAGATAGGATTTTCTGGCCTCGTAAGTTTCCACAAAATTACGTTTGTAGTTGAATAGGATATCAAAGGTCTTTTCTGCCCTTTTGTAGAATAGATCACGATTAAAACCGCGCTTGACCATCTTACCGTTCAACTTGCTTTCCGACCCCATGTATTTGCTTCCCGGGGATAGGCTATACCGATTGCTGACATCCTTCCGGCTTATGATAATATGTACGTGGGTTTGGAAACCTGGCTTTTTCATGCCCTGTTCAATAGGCCTTCCTTGCAGTTTATGGGGAATTTCAGATTGCAGTTTTGCTATTATTTTTTGCATGGCCGTTACATTACCCGTGAGTTCGCCTCGCTCCACCTTACGAATGTCATTTTCGAGTCTAACGATTTGTGCCCGGTAGGTTTGATTTTCTCGGATTTCGCGGTCAAAACCTTTAAAGGTTCGCTCGTGTTCAATTTTCGCAAAGTATTTGATGTCGTCTACGGTAACAGGTTGGTCCCTGTGAAAGGAAGCCGCATAATCCTTCATGACTTCCCTCACATATTTTTTAAGTTGTTCAGGGTCGTTATCAATCGCCTTGAGTTCACTTTGACTCGGATTGATGGTCAGGGAATAAAATTTGGGTTCGACCTTCTTAAGCTTGGCGGTATTCCCATCAATTTCTTTGATGACCTGTTCCGGTGGAATTTCGTCAGTCGTCTGATTAAAAAAAGGTTCCTGCATTTCAGGTAAGACACCCTCGTTTTCCTTTTCCAAGTAATCCACGAAATCCGAAGAACTCTGCGAGAAATTGTTATTCAAATGTTGTTTTGTAATACTGATGTACATGGCTCAGATCGTTTTAAGTGATTCTTTTAATTGAGTATATTCTTCCAGCTTCATATTCAAATGCAATTTTGATTTGCCGAAACTTGATTTGGTTACTTCTACCTTCTCTAAGGTTTCCATAAACTGTTGCTGCAGCTGTTCGAGATTTTGCTTCATTACGGTTTTCTCTTTCTGAAGTTCGATGGTTTCTAAAGCCGATTTAAAGAAAGCATCATCCTTAACAGGCGCATCTACTTTGTTGGATGATGGAGATTTTTGCTGCTTGTTCTGTTGAGGCGCATGCTCGAAGAGTAGTTCCATCATGGCCTTCGTAGGCGTTATTCCTCGTTTGTCCATTTCCTTCATGATCGATGCCATGGCGTTGAATCTTTTTTTAATCAGCGTCTCCAAGGTTCTGGCTGTGGGTCCAAAGCGTTCCAAGGGCGAAATTTCATTGTAATAAAAAAAATCAAGCATGGTTTGTAGGGCTTCGGTATGTGTACTAAAGATGCGTTTGGAAAATTTCCTGAAATCCTTAGCCGTTTTAAATTTTACCCGAATGGTACTAAAGGTGTCCTTAGCTTTTTGAAATTTTTCCATTTGACTCAAATTATCGCCTGTTTATAGGCCTTTTCAGCGTATTTGACGCAAAAATCGTGATTGATAACGGCTAATTTTGAAGATTAAATTCAATTAAATAACTGATATTCAATCATTTGTAATCAATCAAACTGCCGTAACGCCGCGCCAGCGCGTTACCCTCTTGCTCTTCCTTTTTACTCCGCATGCGAAAAATCCAGCCTTCATCCCAAATTAGTTTGCCATTTCTATAGCGGATTTCATATCCAGAATTTTAAGAGTTTGTGATGATGACTTTTAAGGAATTTTCAGGTTTGGGATATAAATGATGTGAATACTAAATTGAAAAAGGCAACCGAAAAGGCTGCCTTGTATCAATTTAACTAGTGTTACTTTAAATGGTAAACTTGAACTTGTGGTTATAGAGGTTTTTAATGGCTTCTTCTTCCAAAAGCGAATCGTAATCTAGGAAGTTTTCATCGGCGTACTTTTTCAAGTCCTCGCCAAATTTGGGTTCTACCTCGTACTTGGATTGTTGCATGAGCTTATCTTGCGTTTCAAGGTCGAGGTTATTAAAGTTTAGGCGAAAGGGAATATCTATATGTATATCCATGAATTTCTAATTTTTCATTAACCCGTTATCTCGAAAACTAAAATAGTTGCCATCGGGAAGTATGATCAGATGGTCCAAAACCCGAATGTCAAAAAGTTCGGCAGCCTTTTCTATTTTTTTGGTCAATGCGATATCAGCACCACTGGCTTTGTTCGTTCCTGATGGATGATTGTGCGCCAATATAATAGCCGTAGAAAGGGTTTTGAGTACGACCGCAAAGAGTATTCTCAAATCTACCAATGTGCCGGTCAATCCACCGGTGGAAGCTTGAAAGGTGCCTTTAACCTTATTGGCATTATTAAGCAATAACACTTTAAAGGTTTCATGTAGTCCGATGGTGTTTTTATCCCATGTTTGATATAACAATTCGGCAACCCTTTCAGAGGAGTTCGCAGGTTCTGAATTGAGTACCCCTAATTTTTCGCAGTAGCTTATTTGAATTTCATTAACTTCGTTTCTCATTGTTTTATTATTAAGATTAGACGATGAAAAAGAGGGCGTAACTTTCCACGGTGTCGCCCTCTTTCTTTTTAATACTCGCTTGGTAGCATCAGCGTGTTATTGGTAAAAAATAGCCGGATGGTTTCCAAGGGAAAATCCGTTAAGTGATATTTTTGCGTTTCCAGAATGGTATCGTTTCCGTCGCTATACTCTATAACAGCGGCATAGCCTAAAACCTTTTGTTTCTTGGTTGATAGCTTTTTAAAATCGACCGTAATAAAGGAACTTCGGTTCATCAGACTTTTAGCGACTACCGATGCATCCGTTACCAACCAAAAACAATTTGCTTTGTTGGCGAGGTATTGAATACCATCCGTTATGACCGTATTTAACAAGGGAATCTTGTAAAACGATTCCGTTCCCGAAAATGCGGCCAATCGTGCTTTAAGTTCCTGTGGGTTCATTTGTGTTTCCATGTTCGTATTTTTTGGATTATGAAAGGGTGCTGTCAAAACCGTAGCACCCTTTTAATTGATTTACTTGGTGGCAGCTGTTTCGTTCTTGCCTCCTAAAAGCAGAATTTCATCTGCGACCACTTCTGTCACGAACCGTTCGTTTCCTTCGTTTGGCTCGGTATAGATCCTAGTTTTTAGCTTTCCTACAATAGCAACCTGCTTGCCCTTGTGAGCATATTTTTCAATAATTTCAGCGGTCTTGCCCCAAGCTACGACCGTATGCCAGTCCGTCAATTGTTGCTTTTCCCCTTTTTTGTCGGTGTAGGCTTCATTGGTGGCCAATGGAAATCGGGCCACTTTTTTACCACCATCGAGGTCGGTTACTTTAGGGTCATCCCCGATGTTCCCTAACAGATGCACATAATTTTTGATACTACTCATAATTGAAAAATTTAGAATTAATTAATACGCCTGTCCGAACCTTTCGAACAGCTTTTAAAATCGATTTACTTATTACACCTAGAGCGTTTTCCTTTTTGTTGTTTTTTAACTTTTGTTCCGCTTCATTTTTGAGGATTTGATATGATTTCATTGTTTCCGGTTTTGATTTACTTCCCACAGAGCCGTCGCTGTTACCTTTTTTGTTGCTTAATGGGTTACAATATTCAGGCTTGGTAAGACGTATAAATAAGTGGGGCAGGGGCCCCCTGGTTTATGCCGTTGTGCAAGAATGAATGTTGTTTTTTCGCCGTCAAAAAAGGGGAATGGTGGCGGTTCGGGCAGTGGGTCAAAACCTAAAATTGTGAAGTTTCAATAGCCTCTTGATGCGGAACAAAACACTAAATATCATTTTGGGTTTAAGCGGACTTAATTCACGGTTTTGGAATATAATGAAGCGTTCCTTCCCAGAGCATCGGGAAGGGTTAGCGGAATGGAAAGTCAAAAACGGGGATTGTGTCCAAGATAAATGGAGACGAAGCTTATTGCCCGGAATGAAGAGCAGCGGAATGGAGTGGGAATGGGCTGAGGGGATTAATTGAAATAGCAAACTCTTGACAAAAAGCGGATTTTGCAAAGAGTAATACAGAACCAAAGTACATTTCAGGTAGCTCGTTTACAATTCTGCTGTCACCCTGGATAGGTGTAATGTAAAGAGTTTAAAAAACCTGGCTGTCTTTTTACTATTTAAAAACTGTAATATTCAGTTGGTTGATTTCAATGTATTATATTATTTTCCTACATTTATATTCCCCATTTTCTTCACTTTAAGACAGCTTATTTATATACTAGGATAAGGAACCACTTGGTGTTTACCATAAAATTGTATGACGAAAACTTAACTAATTAAACAATTAAAATCATATACCGATGGAGTGTCCAGAATGCAACAAGCCTTTTAAAGTTACAGAATATAATTTAGCGATGCCGGGCACTAAAGAAAAAGAACCGGTTGATTGCCCATTCTGTGGTCATGAAGTAACTGAAATGGTTTCTAACGGTTGGTGGAATACACATAAAATGTCCGATGTAGAAATCGAAAAATATTATAGAAACAAATCCAAATAAATAGTGTTTAACGAAAAAAGCAATAAAGTATGGTTATGAAAATAAGTGAATACAATGTAGTTTCTCTTGACAATATAAATAATGCCGTTGACGCGGTTAACGAACGTATTTCAGAAGGTTGGCAACCGTATGGTTCAATAGTAGTAAATACTATTGGTGATGATGAGCAAAGATTTACTCAAACTCTAGTAAAATATCTCCAAGATTAAAATAATCAATGTAGAAACTTAGAAATTTGTTAGGTGAAATTAAAGGAATAAAAACATTGTCGGAGCAATAGGAGAAAACTAATTGAGAAATAAAGTTCAAATAGAGGATTAATTTAAAATCAAAATAATGGAAATATTACTAACAGCAAATAGGTCAGATGAAGAGCCATTCAGAATTGAAAGGCTAAAGAAAGCCGCTCAGATTCATAATTTAAGCCAATACTTTGATGGGAATGATAATATTACTGCTTTGCACGATCACAAAGGACAACTTACGGTTACTTGGGGCCAAACTCCAACCGATATAGATAAAAAAATGATTGGATCAATCTGGTCTCTTATGTGTGAAAACGGAGACGACATTGAACACGAATTTTAGCTGAACAACCTAAAGTCTAATTAAACAATGACAAGTTGGAAAGACTCAGTTGAGAATATGGATGCCGAGAGTTTTTTAAGAAATAAATATCTCAGTGGCCTTTTTTCCCAATCCAATGAAATAACAGATAAATGGGGGCTTATTCGTCAACTTTATTTAGAAAATATCCATGATATTATGGCAACATCCAAGGCGGATAAATCTAAATGGGCTGAACCATATTATTTTGATTGGAGTAAACATTTTTCACCAATTGAAAGAGAAGCATGGCAATCTATACGGTCTTATGGAAGAATACCATTATACCCTCAGTTTCCATTGTTTAATTTTTTTATAGATTTCGCTAATCCATATTTGAAGATTGGATTGGAATTGGACGGAAAAAACTATCACGACCCCGATAAGGATTTAAGACGGGACACCGCTTTAGGAAAGTATGGTTGGGTTATATTTCGCTCAACTGGAATAGAAGCTAATAACTATAGTTCACTGGATTCCATTTTAGATTGTGGGAAGGGCTTGGAATACAAGAAGATTTCT
The DNA here is from genome assembly GCA_963848865.1 of uncultured Flavobacteriaceae bacterium. GTDB lineage: Bacteria > Bacteroidota > Bacteroidia > Flavobacteriales > Flavobacteriaceae > Maribacter. Next base: position 46,288 of record CAWKFV010000013.1, read on the forward strand.
ATTACAAATTGGTTATTAAAATCAACTGACGGATTAATTTATGCCATCAGATATTGGTATTTCTTAAATAATACTTGGAAAGAGAAAGCACGGTTTATTGATTTAAATAGCGATGTAGAATGTGAACAACATATGTTCGACATCAATCCCTTAATAGAACAAACTTTGGATGAACATACCAGTATTGATTATAAAAATCAACCTTTTACCGAAAAAAATTAATATAAAGATGCTAGGTGATAATTCAGACATAGAGTCAATTTTTAGAGAAATTGAAACAATCTCTGGAATAACTGCAATGGATTTAGAATCGGCTGGATTACTTACTTATGTGGCTGACAAAAAGAATATTCAAACCATAAAAAGGGTTTTGCACCGCATCTCAATTAGAAATGATATTGAACATAAGCCTCATAAAATGAATTACTTTTTAAAGGCCTTGCGAAATCAAGTTTCTGAATCAAAATCTAAATAAACCATGCCTACTTTCACAAGTTGTGTGTAATTATGAAGTAACTTAATGCTTAAACTAAACCACAAACTAAACCAAGGGAAAAATCAGTTAATAGGGCAATTCAAATTACCCTATTCTCTAAATGGACCAGCACACAATAGGCCAAAATGGTTTGACGAAAAAGACACGAAACAAGTTGAATACATAATAGGTCATTTATTCGTTAATTACTTGAGACAAGTTGAAAAAAAGAAAGTTATAGACTTTTCTCCAAACGAAGACGATGGACATAAAAATCCAGATTTATATGTAAATACAGACGGAAGATTAATTGGTGTTCAAGTAACTCAATTTGTTATTCGAGATTATCTTTCAAGATTTAATCAAGCTAAAAATATTTGCGAAAAATTATCTGCTTTCATAAGCGATATTTACAAACCGCCAATTAAAATTAATATTCAAATATGTTCGCCTTGGGATAGCGATGAAATTCCAAAAGGAAGAGAAAAATTATACAAAAGAATGTCTAAAGAAATTGCCAATAGCATCGAAAAAAATATTGGACAATTGACATCTAAAAACGAATTTCTAAATTTCAACCTTAGTCGAACGGACTTTAAAGATATTGCTGAAAGCTATAATCTTTTGCCTGTTCCAAGTCATCATCAATCAAACTACTTTGGCAGCAATAACATTTATATAGATTACGGTTTCGATTATGTTGTGATTTTCGAAGAGGACATAAAAGAAAGTGCGCAAAAAATATATGAAGACAAAAACCTTGGGAATTCTGAAATACTAGTTATTTGGGGCGATCAAAATCAATTTTTAAATACAGACGAGCATATAATCAAAGCCTTGGAAGAGAAATTCACGAGTACAAGTTTTACATCGGTTTATTATTTAGGATTTCATAATTTGAAGGAAGTTAAAGAAAGACGAATTACTTACAGAAAAATTAAATAACCACACACAATAATCTACTTGCCATTATCGAACCGTTAGCTGTTATTATAAAAAATGAAGGAACAGATTAAGAAAATATTGGAATCAAAATTTGAAATTGGCCTGTTCGAATCCGCTATTTATAATCTCAATGACACTGAAAATAAGTTACGATACAACAACTTCGCTTATAGTATTAGAGAGTTATCGAGGCATTTCCTATATCGTTTGTCACCAGAAGAGAACGTAAAAAAATGCGATTGGTTTAAAGTAGAAACGGAAAACGGAAAACCGACAAGAACACAAAGGATTAAATATGCAATCCAAGGAGGAATAAACGATGAAATTCTTGACGAACTTGGACTTGATTCCGAAGAACTCAATGAAGAAGTTAAAGCAATAAAAAAAGCAATAGATTCTTTAAGTAAATACACTCATATAAATCCAGAATCATTTGACCTTGAAGATAATGAGATTAAGGAAATGAGTGAAAAAGTCTTATCGGAGTTTAAAATATTTGCTGAAAGAATCGATTCATATAGAGATGATATAAGGCATTTCTTAGACGGGAAAATCGAAGAACACATGATAGATGGAGTAATATCAACTTTTTACCAAAATGTAGATATACTTGCACCTCACCATTCACTTGAATATAGCGAAATATCGGAGTATCATATCACAGAAATAAATCAAGATTCCATCATTGTAGAGGTGCTTGGAGATATTCATTTTACATTACATTACGGCTCAAATAAAGATAGACGAGAAGGAGACGGTCTGGACTTAAACGAAACTTTTCCATTCGAAACTAATATCATTTATGAAATAAGTAGTGATTTTCCATCTGGAAAATATGACATTGAGGAATTCGATGTGGACACACAGGAATGGTATGGAGATGAACCAAATGAAGAGGAACTAGAAAATAACAACGACTAACAAAGAACTGAGCTGAAAAACAAAAAGCTCTGGCTCGCAGACCAGACGGAAACGAAAAGTTTCCTTGCCTGCCCTACTTGCCATAGCCGAATCGTTACCACCAAGCTGAAAAAATTTAGTGAATTTAACTTTAGAAGACATATTAAACCTTGAGGATTTAAATGAATTTCAACCTTCAGAGGTTGTAAATCTACTTGGGATATTATTCGAAACTGGAAGAGAATCACAAAATATTGAAACCATAAAAATTGGATTAGACTTTTCTGAAAAACAAAATTTTCAAGAATTTTCGGAAGAAGACAAAATGATTTTTCACTACAATACGGCTAATGGTTGGTCTTACTATCAGCAATTAACAAGCGTTATTAATTCTAATGAATTTTGGAGTTTCAACCTAAAGGAACTTGAACAACAAGCGATTAATCTTAGATTGGCTCTTTCCTATTCTGAAAAAAGCGAAAACAGTCAAAAAAAATGTGAAATTCTTACTAATCTAGGGAATCTCTTTAGTCATTTGGGTAGATTTTCAGAAGCTCAATTATATTGGCAAAAAGTATTAACTATTGATTCGTCTTTCCCAATGGCTGTTGGAAATATTGGGTTTGGACTTTTTCACTACTCCAAAGTACTATATGATGATGGACATCAAATATTGTTTTTCAAGTTTGCACATAAGTACTTGAACATAGCAGTTTCTTCCAATATTTATGAAGAAGCAAAAACAGGATTCAGAAATATAATTGACCTATTAGAATCTATATTAGATAGAGAGGAACTAGTTAATATTCAAGACTTAAAAGAATTTCCAATTGGAAACACCGAAGCAGAAAAAGAATACAGAAAGTGGTGTTTAGAAAACCATCTTTTTTTAAACCCTCTTAATGATATTGTAACTGATAATATTGCTGGTCACGACTGTCTTCTGCTACCAACTATGACTTTAAAGTTTGACAAACCGCCAATTTATCAAACTATATTCAATCAAATTAAACAAGAGTTTGTTTCCGCAAGACATATGTTATTTGAAGGATTAACTCAAAAAGAATTACATTATTCAGATAAAGACAATCTACAACTCGACACTTTGGATTTCGCAACTTACTCCTATAGTAGCGAAAAAATTAAAACTGCTTTTAGATTATGCTATTCGATTTTAGATAAAATAGGCTATTTGTTGAATGATTATCTTAGTCTGGACTTCAAACCAGATAGAGTTTCTTTTAGAAGCATATGGAATATTCGCGACAAAGAAACGAAGTCCTTAATACTAAACCCTAAAATAAGTAAAACTCAAAATTGGGCTTTTAGAGGTTTGTATTGGTTAAGTAAAGATTTATATGAAAAAGACGTAGAATTTTCTTTTCCCATAGAACCTGAAGCAAAGGAATTAGCCCAGATTAGAAATTTTATTGAACATAAATCATTTAAGATTGTTGAGTTTGGAGAAAGTGGCCTTTTGGACAACGGACTAACTTATGTGATTGAGCGAAACCAATTTGAACAAAAATCATTGAACTTAATTAAGCTCATTAGGGCAAGTATGATTTATTTATCTTTAGGTGTAAATTTAGAAGAGAAAAAGAAAGAAATATCAAACCCTGTTCTACCGATTGATTTTATTAGATTGAAAGATGAATACAAAAGATAAAACTCCGGTGGTTACTACTTGTCCTATGAAAAATCTTAGCCTAGTACTTTAAGGTTTCAATAAAGGATTATATCGATACACTTATTTATTAATCTTTTACTTAGTCTTATAGGCAGGCTAGCATCAATAATACTAGCCCACATTGTTTGGCAAAATATGAAGAAAATTAATTCAATTGATAGCTTGATCGAAAAACTAGCTATAAGGTTTGTCAATACAAAGGATTTTGAAAAACTTCAGGAAAGTGCGGAAGGACAAAAAATGTTTGACTTTCTAGTGAAATCCATATCGGATATGGAGACATTTGAATCCTTATTTCTTAACTACTACATTCCTGCATCAAATAAGTCAATAGCCGATAGTTGGAAACAAATCTTAGAATCAAAATACAAACATCTTCTTAGTATAAAAAAAGAAGAATTGAAAGACAATCTTTACGAAACCATTCGACTTGGATATGTCGGACTTTTCCATAAATACGAATCCTATTTAAAGGCTTTAATAGAGGCAACGGATTTTTTAATGACAGATGTTAATCTGGAAAATAATCTTCTGGACATAAAAAAGTATTGTCAAAAAGAATATGGTATAAACATCCACCTATCGCACAGCCATTTTTCCATAACTAACCGGATTAATTATATTTCTAACTGCGTTAAACATTATGATGGACTTCCAACAAAAGAACCGATTCACAATGATTTCGAAAATCATGATAAAACTGAGAAAATTAAAATTGACCCGAGCACCTTTAAAACAGATATTGATAGATTGAAAATTCATTGTGAATTAATGTTGACTCAATTGATTACGATGGCATTTAAGCAATATTTGGATCTCGATTATGAGACTATTCAGAAAAGTTTAAGACCTGAACTTAAATCAAAACTTGGGACAAAAGATAAAATTGAAGAGATTAGAAAGAATTTCGATTTGGTTTTGTCAGACTTTAGTAAATAATATTTTGCCTAGTAAACCCATAAAGAAAACTGGCTTCTAGCGTAGTCTCAAGATTTGCGTATTTTTATGAAGAACGCAAAGTCTGTGAAATTTTGCTTTTTAGCAAACAAAGAAAAAAACGAAATAAAAGATTCTGATATGTGCGTGGCGGAAAGCAAACGCTGGTTCACTTACTGTTTATAGCTAAATCGCTAAAACCAACCATTTATGACAGGAATGACAATAGAAGAAGGCATTAGCCAAGTGTATGGTGGTGGTGGACACGTTGTGATTTTAGGTGCAGGGGCGAGTATAGCATCAACAATCCGAAATCCGGAAAAAAGCGGAAAAAGACTTCCTTCTATGTACAATCTAACAGAAGTTGTCGGGCTAACTGATTTAATCCAGCATATACCTGAAAAACTTTATGATGAAAATTTTGAAACTCTTTATAGCAATCTTCACTCTGACGATTCAAATTCCAAAATAATTAAGGAAATTGAAATGCGAGTAAATCTATATTTTAGAAATATGGAACTTCCAGATGAACCGACTATTTATGACTATTTGGTTTTATCATTAAGAAACAAAGACTTAATAGCAACATTCAATTGGGACCCATTTTTATTCCAAGCGTGGAATCGTAATAAAGAATATGTAGACAATTTACCAAACTTATGTTTTCTTCACGGAAATGTAGCGATTGGATATAGTTCAGAAGATAAGGCAAGAGGTCCAATCGGAATGCAAGCTCGAAGAGATGGAGGAGTTTTTAAGCCAACAAAACTACTTTATCCTGTAGAACAGAAGAATTACACTTCAGACGAGTTCATAAACATCGAATGGGAAAGAATTAAATATTATTTAGGCAAATATTACACAACAAAAAGAGTAACAATATTCGGTTACGGCGCGCCAGACTCTGATGTGGAAGCAGTCAGATTATTAAATGAAGCATGGGGAACACCAGATGACCGAGCAATGGAACAATTTGAAATAATAAACGTGTTGCCCGAAGATGAATTAAGAGAAAAATGGAGTGGATTTATTCATACTCATCACTATGATATTACAGACAATTATTTTGGTTCATCTTTAGCATATAATCCTAGAAGAACTTTTGAGAGTTATTTTAGTCATAATTTACCTCGAACACCAAAAGAAGCATTTAGAAATAATAACCCTATTCCACAGGATTTTAAAACTATGGAGGAACTTTGGGAATGGCACAAACCATTAATTGAAGCGGAAGAAAGAAAAGAAGCCGAAAAAAAATAGCTTGGGCTAACAACGTGTCCTGTGAAAAGCCTTAGTCCGGCACTTTAAAGTTCAAATAAAGGATGGACTCTTTACAGAACGCACCTTTTGTAAAGAGTTTATTTCTAAAATGGTACTTGATTTGATAATAAGATATAGTATAAATTAAATTTGGTATCCTATATACTGTTTTGGTATACCTTTATTATATTTGATAAGCGATGACGTCAAAACGTCTTTTAGGTAGACCTTTTCGGTTACCTATTTTGAAAAAACGATTATAACTTTTTGGTTGTTAAGGGCGTAGGGCAGGGGTTCTAACTCTGCCACCCCGACGAATGAAATTAAAGCCTTGATTTTCAAGGCTTTAATTTTTTAAAAACCTCCAAAATCGCCTAAAAACCAGTGTCAGCGAGACCTATTCGGTTACCTATTTTACTCCTTAGTTTGCCAAACCCTTATATTCAGTAAATTTTTTGTTTTAAGTTCTCGGGGAACATGGATTCGAACATTAAATGCAATTATAACCTTCAGTAGATAAGCATAGTTGTAATCTAAGCTGAAAGTTGAAAAAATTTAGATTCCAATAACTATTAGTTAATGAAGCTAGTTTAAAATATCACGCATGGCATTTTTAATGAAAAACTTTTTGAGCTTTTGAATCTTACCTTTTATATAAACGTTTTTTCAATCTCAAAATTTAATCCTATCTATTCGATAAAATTTTTTATCTATAATGCTAATGCGTACATCATATACAGTATCTATTTTAGAGATAGTTGTATCAGCAATCAAAGCCTAAAATAGGAAATGTAAATATCACTATCAATCAGAATTGCTCATTTAAGGGCATTCGCTGAATTCTAGAATTCAGCGAATGCCTTGAACTTATTTTTTTACCTTATCTATAGCCTGCAGTTGTAATCCAATCATAATTTGACCATGAAAACGTCCGTTACCATTATTACCCTTTTTAGTCTGTACTTAATTTTATAGGAGGATTTTAACCAGTAAAAGATTTATTACCTAATAAATAATTACGAAAAAACTGAAGTGTTAAATAATATTGCTCATATAAGAAGTTACCTGTCATATTATGTAGTTGATAAATCGGTTCGATTCAATTTTCAATGAAATGCAAGCGTTACCAGCCACTAATACTACTCATACTTGCAGTCATTCCACCATGTTAAACGGTGTAAGAAATCAAGTTCCACTCTTGGAACGACCCTATTTAGCTTTGGATTAATCTGCTTATGGGTTAACAATTGTGGATATTGGAATACTTTGAGTTTAGCTTTCCGATTACCTTAGCGCTTTACGATAATAGGTGAGGTGCATATTCCCTCACTTTATCCAGCATAATTTTAAGCCAATGAAAAAGATTTCAAATAGTGTTATGGATGCTATCGGTAATACGCCGCTAATACACCTGAATAGAATCTACCGAAGCGAAGATGCGGTCTATGTAAAAATGGAGGGTTCAAATCCTGGTGGCAGTATGAAAGATCGTACGGCCCACCTAATTATTTCAGAATTACTTCGGGAGGGTAAAGTTTCCCGGGGAGGTACAATCATCGAAAGCAGTTCGGGCAATATGGCGATAGGTCTAGCTCAGGCTTGTATTTTTTACGGATTGAACTTAACTGTGGTAGTGGATCCTAACCTCAACCCACATACCCGTAAATTGTTGAAATCTTATGGTGTGAAATTGGTTACTGTCGATGTTTCTCACAGCAAAAGAGATTTTCTAGCCGCTCGTTTGGCGAAAGTAAACGAGTTGTTGAATACTATACCAAATAGTATTTGGTCTAACCAGTATAGCAATCCAAATAATCCGAAGGCTTACAGAAGTCTTATGGCGGAAATCATGAATGCTCTGGATAATAATGTCGATTATCTTTTTGTTGCAACAAGTACTTGTGGTAGTTTAATGGGTTGTGCCGATTATATTAGGACGCACGGATTGTCAACTAAATTGATTGCGGTAGATGCCGTTGGCAGTGTACTGTTTGGTGGCCCAGCGAAGGACAGGAAAATTCCGGGGCACGGGGCGGGGGTACCTTCCAATTTTTTACGGGAGGAACAGATATACGACGTCGTGCATGTGACAGATGCCGAATGTGTAAGAGGTTGCCATCTACTTCTGCACAAGGAGGCAATTCTCTCAGGAGGATCGTCGGGTGGTGTTGTATCTGCTTTTTGTAAATACAGGAATCGGTTGCCGGAGGGTGCCGTCTCTGTGTTATTATTTGCCGACCGGGGAGAGCGCTATCTTGATACTATTTATAATCCTATGTGGGTACAAGAAAATATCGAATTGGATCCCAATGCCAATGCAAAATTTAATGACATTTTGTTAGAAAATAACCTTTTGATAACAGAAAATGCAAGCCTATAAAATTGCTATCATCGGTGTAGGCCCTAAAGGATTATATGCCCTTGAGAGGTTGCTGGCACATTTCAATCCGCTCTATTTTGAAGGAATGCTGGAAGTGCACTTATTTGAAAAATCCGGAAATTTTGGCGCAGGTCAGATTTATGACCCAAGCCAGCCAGAATACCTATTAATGAACTACCCTAATGTGAAAATCGATGTATGGGATACGGAAATACCTAAAAGTCCAATTTTCGGTTCTGTCTCTTTTTCAAAATGGTTGGCCGAAAGAAAGGGTCTTACCGTTGAAGAGTTCCGGTATAAGTTCGCCCCTAGGTCATGGGTAGGTACTTACTTATCGGACTGTTTTAATAAGCTATATGATTTTGGAAAAGACCGATGTCATATTTTCAAGCACCGCGCTGCGGTGTACGACATCGAAGTGCAAAAGGATAACCACAGAGTAGTTTTTCAAACGTCTGAGGGGGACAGCGATTTTTTGGACGTAAATGACATTTTATTGACCACCGGGCATTGTAGTTGGAAGGGTGCATTGAAGCAATCGCATCCTAGTAAAGAAATATCCTATGTTTATCCTGTATCGGAAAAGTTAGCACCTATAGCAGGAAAAACCAATATAGCCATTAAAGGCTTGGGACTCACCTTTATCGACACGGCGTTGGCTTTAACCGAGGGTAGGGGAGGCAGATTTGAAAAAAATGATCAGGGTACATTACTCTATTCACCCTCTGGCCAAGAACCCAGTAAAATTTATGCTTTTTCTCGAAGCGGGCTTCCAATGATTCCCCGCTCGGCGCATGAAGTTAAAGAAGTTTACGAGCCGATATACTTTACATATGAAGCTATAAATGATAAAATTGGGGTGGGGGAAAAACCAAGTTTCGAAAAACACATTTTACCCTTATATAAGTTAGAGACAAAGTATCGATACTACAAAGTTTTATTCGAGAACTATGGGCTTACCTTGAGTCCGGATAAAAACAAGGAGGGATTTGAACGGCAGATAGCTATTTTTCATAAGACATTTCCATGGGAGCCTCATTTTGAATTTAAAAACCTATTTAGGTCTGTATCTTTTGCCAATCCTAAAATCAATCTTGGACCATTGGCGTACCTCAGATATTTGTTACTTCAGGCCGAACTGGGTTCTCAAAGAAGCCCTTTCATGGCAGCTGCAATGACTTGGGGGAGGCTGTCCACTGTATTCAACAGTATATACAGTTTTGGAGGAATGACCCCAGATTCGCACAGGTTGTTCGACAAAAAGTATCGCTCAAAGCTAAATCGTATTTCATATGGGCCTCCTCTACAGAATTTTCGTAAAAAGGTCGCGTTGATGGAAACAGGGATTCTAAATTTGAATTATGCCACAAATCCACAGGTACTACCAGTAAAATCTGGTTTTGAGCTTGTTTTTGAAGCTAATAAATCAATAAGGATAAGTACCTTGATCGATGCTAGGATTCCAACCAACAAGACCTCCGACGATTGGTCAAGTCTATTATCAAATTTAAAAAAAAGGGGCTTAATTCGGGAATTTCTGGTTTCCGGTAAATCCAGTTACAAAACCGCTTGTCCTGAAATTAGTAGATCGGGAGAAGTTATTGGTGAAAATGGTAAAACCAACACTCACATTACATTGTATGGAACCCTGACAGAAGGAATTACCTATGATAACGATTCCCTTTCCCGAAGTCGAAATAATATGGCCTCATCTTGGGCATTGCGCAGTACAGAGCGTTGTACTCAACTTCAATCCAAGCATTAATTTAAAAACATGAATAATATCAATTATATCAAATCAAAAGGCAAGTATCCACTTACTGCGGTAACAAGTCCATGGATGCATGATATCATGGACGATTTCGTGACGATTAACGAATTAACGGAAGCCTTTGGTTCACCCATTAACTTGCATCACATTCCATCTTTCCAAAGGAATATTGAAGCGTTCCAACAAGTATTCGATAATTATGATTTGGACGGAAAAATCTATTTTGCACGTAAAGCCAACAAATCAAAAAGTTTGGTAAAAGCCGCCATTGATAATGGTATTGGTGTAGATACAGCAAGTTTTCGTGAGTTGAGGGACGGAATTGAGTTGGGAGGGGGTGCCGATAATTTAGTGCTAACAGCTGCGGTAAAAACGAGGCCAATGGTCGCAATGGCCATTAAGCATTCTATCCCAATTATCATCGATAACGCCGATGAGCTCGAAATGGTAAACCAGGTTGCATCTGATTTTAATAGTATCGCACATATCGGAATTAGACTTAGTGGTTTTAAATTTGGTGATGAAAAATTATATAGTAGGTTCGGGTTCGATATCGATAAGGATAGCGAAAATTTGGTGTCGTGGTTTACGGGAATTTTAAAATACCAAAACTTACTTTTAACCGGTTTCCATTTTCATTTGGATGGGTATTCCATCGAGCAGCGGGCGAAAGCAATACTACAGACCTTGGATTTCATCAAATATTTTGATGACGAACCATGTACCATTTCTTTCTTGGATATAGGAGGAGGAATTCTTATGAACTATTTAGAATCAGGAATCGAATGGAATAATTTTCAAGAGCGGTTGCAAAATGCTGTTATAGAAAAAGAATCTCCAATAACTTTCAAAAACAATGGACTAGGTTTTAAAATAGGTCAATTCGACAATAGTTTGGAAGGCTCTTTAGCCACGTATCCCTATTACAATGAAATCAATGGACCAGCCTTTTTGGAATCCGTACTTACCCATCAAGATGGCAGTAATCTTTCGGTCGGAGAGCAACTAAGACAAAAAAACATCCAACTGCGTATCGAACCTGGGCGTTCTTTGTTAAGTCAGGTGGGTATGACCATTGCAAAGGTTGCACACAGAAAGCAGGATTCATTGGGGAATTGGCTGGTCGGTTTGGAAATGAACATGAGCCAGCTTAAAAGTTCGAGTTCGGATTTTCTTGTGGACCCTTATATCATATATCAGGAACCAGTGCAAAATACGGATCATATTGAACTCTATTTTACGGGTGCCTATTGTCTAGAACAAGATGTTATCATTAAACGCAAACTAACTTTTCCTAAACTTCCCCAAATTGGAGATTTTGCCGTTTTTATAAATACCGCAGGTTATATGATGCACTTCTATGAGACGGAGGCACATCTTTTTAATCTGTCTAAAAACCTTTACATAACGGAAGATGAAGAGGCGGTGCATATAATCTTGCCCGATGACGACTTACAAAATCCGGAACATCAACAATTGACCAGCTTAATGTCCGTAAAGGCCAGCTCTTCTAACTCCTAGTTTACCATGGTGGAAACTATAGGAGTTTTGGCCGGCTTTTTCACCACAATCGGGGCATTGCCACAAATCATCAAAGCATTTAAAACAAAGAGTGTAGGTGATGTTTTTGTATGGATGTTCTATTCACTTCTGATAGGAGTAGGATTATGGACCATGTACGGAATCGTTAAGGTAGATTGGCCTATTATTATCACAAATGGAATTTCGTCAATTCTCAATTCCATCATGATTTACTTCTATTATAAATTTGAAGATTAAAGGTTTAATTAATTTTTTTAAATCTGCTAGATCTAGAGTGCCTTGGATAAATTTTAGGTTTTGAAACCTAATGCCTACATTATCTTTTGAAATGAAACTCTTTCATTACAGGAGTTTTTCCATATAAATAGTCCTTAAATTCAGCTTGATTTTTAAACTGAGTTTTCTCTACCAAAATTTCATCTAAGCTAATTTTGAACTCATCTTTTTGAAAACACCAAGGTGTAATATTTATGGTATTGTCTTCATTATAAAAAATCATGTATGTTTTATCTCCTAATGAATTGTTGATTTCTAACTTTCTTCCCTGAAGGGGAATCTCGTCCTTACATAAAATTAATGAGCATCGGTCGCAAAAGCGCAAAATCTGGTAAATGGACTCTGCCTTCGCAATGGTAAGATCAAAGTGTTTTCTACACTCCTTGCGGAACCCATCCTGTGATTCTAGGAATTTTTTAGCAGATGCATGCTTATCTCGAAGATTTCCATAGAGAAAGTCTAAATGGTACGATACCAGCATTGCACTCCAAAGAGACTTACTTCTAGCTTGCCTTACGACCCGTTCACAGCGAATCAAAACCTGTTTGGTCGTTGCGCTATTATCGGTAAAGTCCAAAGGCATTCCAAGAGTTGACAGGTATTTTTTCTCAGTAAAGTCCAATTGTTGATCGTCGTGCTCTATAACGGCGACAAGTGTCTCAAGCCATAATAATGGTCGAAACTTATAATCCAATTCGTCTGCAATCTTTCCAGCTAGCAGGCCATGTGCAGCTTGATAAACTACATGAAGTCCTTCTGATGATTTTCTAACAATCATTTTTTTTGATAATGTTTTACGTCAATAAATGTAGTTTCATTATTAACGATGGATTACAGCAAACGACTAAAAATTTAGCACATTAAATTCTACGGACTGTGAAACAGAATAATATCAGAGTTCTTCCATAAAGTTCTTCCATTCAAATAGATGATTACAAGTGAATTGTTTTCCTATTATTTTATCATGCTAACCTTATCTGCTATAGAGCCTATTTTGGTTATAATATCAACTTAAATTCATCCCAACTAAAACTGTATGCGATATGAGCAAAAAATCTAAGAGTGCTTTGGAAAAGAATGATAAGATTAAGCAGCTGGAAGGCTATCATAAAGAATCGAAAGATAAGGCTCTAACTACTAGACAAGGACTTAAGGTCAACGATACGAATAATTCATTAAAGGCAGGAGTTCGTGGAGCAACATTACTGGAAGACTTTTTGCTCCGTGAAAAGATACACAACTTTGATCATGAACGCATCCCTGAAAGAATCGTACATGCAAGAGGCAGCGCTGCCCACGGATACTTTGAATTATATGATAGTATGGAAAAGTATTCCAAAGCTGGCATATTCACTGATACAGCGAGAAAAACACCTGTTTTTGCAAGATTTTCAACGGTAGCAGGTTCAAAGGGTTCAACCGATCTTGCACGCGATGTCCGTGGTTTTGCAGTAAAATTTTACACTGAGGAAGGCACTTGGGACCTTGTTGGCAATAACATGCCTATCTTTTTTATTCAGGATGCCATGAAATTCCCTGATTTGATTCATTCCGTCAAGCCGGAACCCAATAATGAGATTCCCCAAGCAGCATCCGCACACGACACTTTCTACGATTTCATTTCTTTGACTACTGAAACTCTGCACAATCACATTTGGGTAATGAGCGATCGTGGTATTCCAAGGAGTTTGCGTATGATGGAAGGTTTCGGAATACATACTTTTAGATTGATAAATAAGGAAGGAAAAGCCCACTTTGTAAAATTTCATTGGAAACCGAAGTTGGGTGTGCATTCAGTAACTTGGGATGAGGCGGTAAAAATCAGTGGAGCGGATTCTGATTTTCATCGGAGAGATCTCTGGGAGGCCATTGATTCTGGACAGTTTCCCGAATGGGAACTGGGTTTTCAGATAATTCCTGAGGAAGATGAACATAAGTTTGACTTTGATCTTCTTGATCCCACTAAGCTTATACCCGAAGAGATGGTGCCAGTGACAATTGTTGGACGTATGGTTTTAAATAGAAATCCTGAGAACTTTTTTGCAGAAACAGAGCAGGTGGCGTTTTTACCTGGAAATATCGTACCAGGGATTGATTTTACAAATGACCCACTTCTACAAGGGAGATTGCTATCTTACCGAGATACACAATTGTCACGATTAGGTACACACAACTTTCATCAAATTCCTATAAATAGACCAATTGTGGAATCACATACCAATCAAAGGGATGGCCATATGCAAACGGAGATTCCCAAAGGACGTACGGCTTATTTTCCCAATACGCTGGGCGGGGGTTGCCCCTATTTGTCCTCTGCTGACGATGGCGGGTTTACAAGTTATGAACAGAAAATCGATTCAAATAAGATCCGTGCACGTAGTGAGAGTTTTAGTGACCATTTTTCTCAACCTGCCTTGTTCTATAGAAGTCTTTCTGAATGGGAGAAAAAACATGTTGCGGATGCGTATGCGTTTGAACTGGGCAAATGTAAGGTTAGGCCAATCGTCGAACGTACATTGTGGCTTATTTCACAGATAGATGGAGACTTGGCCAAATCCGTTTCCGAGGAGTTGGGCATCAAAATCCCCAGTAATATTGAAAGGCCAATCAACCAGGCCTTAGGGGCGGATTCAAATGTAAAGAACCATCAACCTGGGAAGAAAAAAAATTATTTGGAGGCTTCATCGGCCTTGAGTCAGGCGAATACATCATTTGATGGAATTTCCACTCGACAAATTGCTTTTTTGGTCGGGAACGGGTTCAATATGAAGGCCTTTGAAAAAATGAAAAAGGCATTGGAACAAGCAAATGCAGTAGTGAAGTTAATTGCTCCACAAGGAGGAACGATAACCTGTGATGAAAATATGGAACATGATGTGGATGCCGGTATTGCCACTACGGAAAGTGTCCTGTTTGACGCTATATACATACCAGGAGGTAAAAAATCTATTGAAAATTTATTGGAAAAATCGAAATTTGTAAAATTCGTGAACGAAGCGTATAAGCATTGCAAAGCAATTGCAGTGGATGGAGAGGGAGAGGATTTCCTTCATGAAACAGCTATACCCAGTATTAAGGGCGATAAGGCACTATTGGTAAATTCTAAAGCAGCGGATTTCATATCAGCAATTGCAAAGCACCGTAATTGGGAACGTATGGGGAAAGCTGAGAAGATTGCGGTCTGATAACATATTTAATCATTCAAATGGATAGTTTTTATTTGTCTTATCATGTATTTTATGCAGTACCGAAAGTATGCTTTTTAAAGCCAACTAAAATGATGCTTCAATAGGAATATCTTAACTTAAGTGGTAAATAGGGGCTATGGCGTGGATACGGAGTTTTGATTTTAGTAAGTCACCAATCTTAACATATGTTAACCTTATCGTTTGTATTATTGTTTTCTAGGATAAACCTCTTTTCGGAAGCGTATATTATCCTTTTTAGAAGACTTCAGTGAAATTCTAAAAGATTTTAATAAATCTTTTAGAATGACCGTCAATAAGTATAGCGCGGAGAAGTGGCAGGTAACGGCAATAACTCTTATTGTAAACAGCGATGATACAGTGTTCGTTATTTCAGTGAAAGTAGATTATCAAGGTTACAGCTATAATTTGAAAAATTGTTAAGAAACGTTTCGGTGTGAATCCCCCTCAACTTGTAGGCCTGCAGTAATGAAACCCTACAAATCATTTTGTTAAAAGTAACTTAAAAATAATTATAATTTCCAATCATGAAACTTACCAAATATACAAAAAGAGCAATAGTTGGCGGTATAATATCTTTAGCGATTATTGGGTTAGGGACTTTTATTCTTGGCAACCTTAGTGGTTACGAGGCAAAGGAATTGATTAAGGCAAGTATTTCCGGACTTAATACCTTATGCAATACAATCGTCTTAGCCTCTGCAACCATTTTAGCATTAATGCTAACATTGTTGGGTGTAAGTTCCAATACGAATTCAAAATTGAAAGATGACCATTATCAACACATTCTTCAAATCGCTAAAATAGATACCGTAATTTTTATAGCCTCGCTATTATTCTTCTTAATATTCAATTTACCGGTAACTGAAAGTGATAACATTCCGACAAATTGGTTTAGTACAATTTATTACATCACTTTGGGTGTAAGCACGTTACTGAGTTCAGCATTGATAGTTGTCGTACTAATGTTGTATAATACTGTAGTCAATATCATTAAAATTGTTGGGCTGGGACAAAGTGGTCATCCGTTAGCGGCAAAAGAGAATGACTAATAGGGTCTGTAATACATCTTTGAAATATTCTTATCCCAACTCTTTTTTAATTTTACTGATCGCCCTATTCCACTTGTCGAACAGTTTCACTGGTTTAGGATAATTGGGAAGGTCATATTCCCACGGGATTAGAATTTCTTTATCTCCCAAACCGCTAAGTTCACGGACCCATTTCCGAATAAAATCTTGAGCTTTATACTTGTTAGCTTGATTTACTGGATTGGTATACCATATTTGATAGGCCTGGGTATGCCAATTCATCCAATTGGATGCGACATCGTAGTCAATCAGTTTAGATTCGAAATAGGCAGCGCCCCAAGTCCAATCCACTTGATAATCATATACCAAGAAGCTTGAGCAATTAACACGACCACGGTTGCTCATAAAGCCAGTCTCGTATAATTGGCGCATATGGGCATCAACAAAGGGTATTCCGGTTAACCCTTTGCACCATCGCTCAAATAATTCCATATCATTTGTAAACTCTTGACGCTTATCGGTGTAACCCTCAGTATGGTAGACTTTATTTTGAAAGCGCATGAGTTTGAAGGTAAAATAGTCACGCCAGACGATTTCAAATATTAACCACCAAGTGCTCTGATTTTTTTTGACATTCTGTTCGTAATTTTTTACGGCTTCATGGATTGTTCTTGGAGAGAGACAACCCAATGCCATATAGGGCGAAAATTTAGAACTGTAGTCCAAGCCGAGCGAGCGATTTCTTGTCCACCGGTACGATGTCAACTGTTCCGTCTCGAATAAATAATATTTCATTCTTGCCAATGCTTTGGTTTCTCCTCCTTGCATAAAGGTCAGAGCAAAATTTTTCTTTGAAGGTAATCCCAATTCCTCAGCATTTGGAATTTCTCCCCATTGCATATCCGATATAGGTGCAGTCTGAATACTTGTAGGGGCAACAAAGGTCTTTCTAATATTCGCCTTTTTCTGAGTGTTAACACGAAAGGCTTTTGAGGTAAGGGGAATATCATCAATCGCATAGGGAATATCATCTAGGTGGTAGAGCGTTCTTCCCCAAGTAAGATCTAAGTTACAAGTTTCGGGAATCTTACTCTTTAACCGCTCTATACCCACCATCTCCTCGGTTGCGAACTCTTGTTCGGCATAAATCTCATCGCATTGGTACCGTTCAACTATTTTTGGAATTTCAACATCGGCTGGCCCGTGCAGTATCATCAAATTCGCTCCAATATTTCTTAGGTTTTCTTTTAGGTCTAGAATACTCTGCTTTAAAAACTCAAATCGAACCAAATCGCATTTTGGAAAACCGTATTTCAATCTTCTATAGTGTTGCGGATTAAAGCAGTAGATGGGTATTAAGAGCTTCCCTGACGCTACGGCTTTCACCAAAGATTCATTATCATGAAGTCTTAAGTCATTCTTGAACCAAAGTATTGCAACGCTCATTTTTCCTTTCTTCTCATAGTGTGCGTTTCTAAAATCCGCTCTTTTTCTAATACGGCCAATTTATTTTTCCGCTGTCCATATAGTTTCTGGGATGCTATTTTTCTGGTTTTCTCAATATCAACAATGCGGGTCGGGTAATCGATGCCATAATTAAAATTGTACATGCTTTCTTCCATGGGTTCTATAGTCCAAGGCTCAATAGCTAAGGCAACTGGTAATTGTGAAAGTTCGGGTAGATACTTTTTGATGAAAACAGCCTCACTATCATGCTCTAGTGCATTTTTCACAGGATTATAGATACGCACCGTATTGGTCCCGGTGAATCCTGCTTGCATTTGCATCTGACCATAATGGATACCGGGCTCAAAATCCAGGAATTGTCTGGCCAACCAAGCTCCTCCAGTCGTAAAGTGTTGAAAGAGATGATGTGTCAAGAATGATGTCGCCATAGAGCGCATTCTAAAATTTAAGTATCCAGTCTCTTTCACACAACGCATAGATGCGTCTACAAGGGGATAACCTGTTTTACCGTCCATCCAAGCAATTACGAAATCCTTGTTTAAGGGTTGCTCCAAATCCAAGAAGCCTCTATTAACGGCCTCAAATTCCATTCTTGGTTCTTGCTCGAACTTTTGGATAAAGTGGCTCTGCCATCGCAATCTGGACATAAAAGCGTTTGTCTGCCGTTTAAACGGTGAGTCTGACTTAAATTCCTTTGCCTGTTGAAATACCTCACGGATGGACAAGTTGCCCCATGCGAAGTAGGGGGAAAGGCGACTACATCCGTAACGCGACATTTCAGGTTTTGAAATAAACTGATTGTAAAACTCTATCCGCTCGTCGAAGAAAGACTTCTTCCATTTTAATCCTTCTCGCCGACCACCTTTTTGAAAGTTGTGTTCTGCCACCTGCAATGGAAAAATCTCAAATCTACTGTTCAGATATTGGATTTCCTTCTTGGAGACGAACTGCGAAGTGTCCATTTGTGGATTTACAAGAGGCGAGTTCATATAATCGTACCACGATTTCCTCCACGTTTTACGGTTCCTTAAACCGCGAACCACACCATTGTTTTGAGATTCAAACCACCTTATTCTTTTCCTTTCACAGTACCTCCCGAATTCGATATCGCGTCGATAGGTAATTTGTAACCCGGATTCCGCTGTACTATAAACACTAAGTATGCGATAATTTTCCTGAAGGGAATCAAGAAATTTTTCTATATCGCTGCTAACACAAAGAATTTCGGTACCATACTCTAGCAACGTATGGTTTAAATCTGATAGACTTTCTTTTACAAAGGTGAGATGACGTGCATCATAATGCGGGTCGGCCCAAATTTTGGGTTCGTGCAAATACAGTAATAATACAGGATTGGGACTCAATAATGCGGATTGCAGCGCCTCATTATCTGCTAAACGCAAGTCCCTTTTGAACCATAAAATATCAATTGGTTTCTTTTCCAAGACAATGTTATAATACTTACTGTGTAAGATACCACTGAAGTCATTTCAAGTATACTCCGATAAAGCAAAAATGTAACACTTTAGCATTGGAATTAAGAAATAAAAAATGAGAAGTCGACAATACAATATGGAATTTCAGAAGAGAATGGTGTTTACAACTTAGTTTGACAGAATAACTAAATTGGTTGGCAACCAGTACAACTAATCGCGCATTACATCCTTCATTAGCCATAGATTTAAAGGTTCATCATCTTCCTTATGCAATACTGAAATATCTCCGGTAGTCTCAAAAATTACGGCCTTGATCTGGCTGAGTTGTGTTACATTAGCTTCGCGTAGTTTGGATCTCAAGTCTCCTTCTGAAACTCGGGCCTTCCGTAAGTTGTCGTCAATAATCTTTTCGCCGTCCATCAATAGTAGAGGTGAGTTATCAACTATTTTTCTAATTGTTTTATTTCTTCTTCCAATGGCTATTATGATTTGAAGCAAGTATATAGCTCCTAATCCGACAATACCCTGCATAAGATTTACCGATGACGATAGTACGGTGGTAGCGATAATGGAGCCAACAGCAACGGTCATGGCAAAATCAAAACTTGACATTTTTGAAAAACTGCGTTTCCCGCAGATTCTCGTAAGTAAGATTACGGAAAGATAGATGCCCAATGATGTAAGGCAAATAAGCATAGTTGTTTTCCAGCTAATATTGAAAAGTTCGTTCATAATATCTTGAGATTCATGAGTTTAATATGACAATGAGTTGTGAAAATCGGGAATTATTTAATGTCATTTTGATTCTATGCATTTCAAAACTATCTTAATCAATTCTTAAGCAATAATCCAATTGAGTCAAGAAAGATTCTTTTCGCAATATTCCTATCGGAATCATTTTCATTATTTGGCTAAAAGTGTGGAACTATGGAAAATACAATTATAGATTCTCTTAACAAAATTTTGACCAATACTCTTGAATATAAGACTGTTTTAGAAAAGCTTGAAGAACTAGTTTCTCACGATGCAACTAAAGAGAAACTGTCTGAACTAGCCAAAATAAGAGAAAAACACGCTCAGGATTTGATAAAAATGATTGGAGATAATGGGGGTGATGTAGAAAGTTCAACACGCATTACCGATAACGAAATGATATCATGGATTCAAAGCCCAGTGCCTGAAAAATCTGAAATGGAAGAGATAATCTCTTTTTTAATACCGATTGAAAAGAATGCTCTGGAAGCCTACAGGGAATTAGATCTTAAGGATAAAATCTCCACGGAAGAGAAAGAAATTTTGGAAAAACACCAAAAAGAAATTGAAGTAACTATTAAATACTTTGAAACTGCACAGCAGACTTTGGAAAAACGATAAAATTTAATTCCTCTATTTGATAAGGTCCGGAAAGCTATAATACGTTCGTCACAATCCAACCCTAATGGGTTAATCACATTGCTTGATATATTAATACATCCAAAAACACTTGTATTTCTATCTATCTATCTGGAATTAGATTCAGTAGCCCATTTTGATATCATAACTACCAAATTCAATAAAGCTAACATTTGAATCTAATGTAGTCTTTATAGGAAAATTCACATCCTATCTTAGAAGAAATTTAGGTAAAGTTAGAAGGTTGATGTGGTAGGAAATACAAGTTCCAGAACAGAGATTCACATTATTCACAATAACATTCCCAAAAATTACCTATGGTGAATAAAGTTTAACCTGTCCCAATTTGGGTAAAATTAAATCGTAGCTTATGTATGCCACAAATAGAATAAAACTGATTGACGATGAATCGAAATTTTCACCGTCACGCACAACGAAAGTTAAAAAGCTTCCCATAGGAAATAGACATGAAATTTCGGAAATCGTTTGTATATCTTCCTTTCCCCCTCGTGAATGTGGAATCGCTACCTTTTCGGCCGATTTGGAAAAAGCTTTGAAAGAAAAATACACTGAAACAGTGCAGTTTACCACCTATCCGTTGGTCTCGGATATGGAGGCATTTGCTTACGACCAAGAAACGACAGTCACATTAAATATAAACTCGGCGGAGGATTTCTGGGCAATTCTTGAACGTATCAATAATAGTGCTAAAACGGTTTTAGTACTAATCCAGCATGAATTTGGCCTGTATAAGAAAAATGAGGACGTTTTTTTAGAATTCCTCTCGCTTTTGGAAAAACCGGTTGCGATGACATTTCATACTGTACTTCCTAACCCTGACAGCACTGTAAAGAAAAAAGTAGCGAATATTTCCGAATTCAGCGAAAAGGTCATTGTTATGACGCAAACTTCCGCCAATATTCTGGTCAAGGATTATGATGTGCCAAGGGGTAAGATTGAAGTCATACCACACGGCACACATCTAGTTTCTTACGAGGATAAAAATCTCTTAAAGGAAAAATATGGTCTAAAAGGTAAAAAAGTGCTTTCTACATTCGGATTGCTGGGTCCAGGGAAAAATATTGAAACTACTTTAAGGGCATTGCCCGGTATCGTAGAGGACAATCCAAACGTGGTCTTTTTGATTATCGGGAAGACACATCCAACCTTGGTTAGGGAGCTAGGCGAGGACTATCGCCTTTATTTGCAAAATTTGATAAGTGAGTTAGGTTTGGAAAAAAATGTCGAGTTCGTAAACCGTTTTTTACCGACGACTGAATTGTTGGAGTATTTGCAATTAACGGATATCTATTTATTCACTTCAAAAGATCCCAACCAAGCGGTAAGTGGTACATTCGCATATGCGCTTAGTTGTGGTTGCCCAGTGGTTTCCACGCCAATACCGCACGCATTGGAAGTGTTACAGAACAATGCGGGTCGCGTGTTCGATTTTTCGGATCACAGGCAATTGGAAAAGATAGTGGTCGAGTTGTTGGCAAACCCGGAAGAACTAGAGAGGATGCGCTTGAACGGTTTGCATACTTCGGCAAACTCAGCTTGGCAAAATGTTGCGATTGCGCATACAGATTTATTTGAGCGAATCTGCGGTGAAAAAATTCGAACCAAATTTAGAATACCTGCTATTAATTTAGATCATGTATATCGTATGACTACCGATATCGGTATCGTTCAATTTTGCAAAATTAATCGACCAGATTTGAAATGGGGCTATACGTTGGACGACAACGCTAGGGCTTTGCTAGTCATGTGTCGTCATTATAAATTGACCGCTAACTCCGAAGATTTAGATTACATAAAATTATATTTCAAGTTTATTGCTTCCTGCTTCAGGACCAATGGAAAATTTATGAACTATGTAGATGAGAATTGCCGGTTTACAAGGCATAATGAAGAAGAGAATTTGGAGGATGCGAATGGTAGGGCCATTTGGGCGCTGGGAAATCTCTTATCCATTTCCTTACATTTTCCAAAGCAGTTCCAGTGTATTAATGAGAAAGCAGAATTCCTTTTTTTTGATGCGCTTACTTATGTTTCAGAATTAAAATCCCCACGTGCAATCGCTTTTTCCATTAAGGGGCTTTGTTTTTATGCTTTGGAAAACGGGGTAGGTAAGGTGGAATCATTATTAAAAAAACTAGCAGATAGACTGGTTGAGCATTATAATGATTCCAACTCTAAAGAATGGGAATGGTATGAAAGCTATTTAACCTATGGAAATGCGGTCCTGCCGCATGCATTGCTTTTATCTTCCATAGTTCTCGGGAAACCGAAGTATGCCAATATTGCAAGAAAGACGTTTGACTTTTTATTGGATAAAATAATGTATAAAGATACCATACGCGTTATTTCCAACAAAAAGTGGTTTACAAAGGGTGATGCCTTTTCAAAGGATTTTAAGGGGGGGCAACAACCTATAGATGTGGCCTATACGATATTGGCCTTGGATCTCTTTCATTCCGAGTATCCGGATGGAGGCTATGATACACTAAAGGAGAATGCTTTTAGTTGGTTTTTAGGGAATAATCCTATGCACCAAACGATATACAATCCATGCACGGGTGGTTGCTATGACGGAATCGAATTGAACAATGTGAATTTGAATCAGGGTGCTGAGTCGACTTTGAGTTACCTATTGGCGCGGCTCACCTTTAAGGAAAGTTCTACATGAAGATTGCAATGTTAGCGCCCATAGCCTGGCGAACGCCTCCAAGAAATTATGGTCCTTGGGAAAAGGTGACTTCGGTTTTGACGGAAGCCTTGGTCGCAAAAGGTTTGGATGTGACATTATTCGCCACAGGCGACTCGTTGACCTCTGCCAAATTGGAAAGCGTTACTGAAAGACCTTATGAGCTGGATTCTAATGTGGATGTAAAAGTGGTGGAGTGCCTTCATATAAGCAATGTTATGGAAAGGTCACCTGAGTTTGATATCATTCACAATCAATTTGATTTTTTACCACTTACGTATTCCGGGTTGATAAAAACACCTATGGTTACAACTATTCACGGTTTTTCTTCGGAAAAGATCGTAGCTGTGTACGAAAAATACAATTCAACCAATAGTTATATTTCCATATCTAATTCCAATCGGCATCCGAAATTGAATTACGCCGGTACTATATATCATGGTATCGATGCGGAGGCTTTCTCATGGACGGATGAAAAAGATGATTATCTATTGTATTACGGAAGAATTCATCCAGATAAAGGAACGCGCTCGGCTATTCAGATTGCAAAAAAGGCAGGGATGAAATTAATCATAGCAGGGCTCGTACAAGATGCGGTTTATTTCAGGGAACATGTTTCTCCACATATTGATGATGACCAAATAAAATACTTAGGTAATGTTGGTCAGGATAAAGGAGCAATGTTATTGGCAAGGGCAAAGGCCTTATTGCACCCAATCTCTTTTGAGGAACCTTTTGGTCTTAGTGTAGCGGAAGCGCAAATGTGTGGCACTCCCGTCATCGCAAATAATCTTGGAAGCATGCCTGAACTTATTGAGGATGGTGTAACAGGGTTTTTGATAAACACATTAGATGAAACATTCCGTGCCCTGGATAAAGTTGAAACTTTGGACCCGTCCTATATTAGAACAAGGGCAATTGATAAATTCAGCATAGCTAGTATGGCAGACAATTACATAAATATTTACCAGAAGGCCATTCTAGGCAGCAAGGAAAAAATCATGGCTAATCACACGATTCTGGAACTATGATAAAAGTACGTGAAATTGATGATTCCGCTATGAGCATTTCCCGAAAGAAAAGTGGGAAAGGATACCGGTTTTATGATGAGAATGGAACATTGATCAGCGATACAAAAACACTCAAAAGGCTAAAGGAACTGGTCATACCACCAATGTGGAACGATGTTTTTATTTGTCGCTTTAGCGATGGTCATATTCAAGCGATTGGCCGTGACGCTAAGGGAAGAAAACAGTATATCTATCATTCCGTATACGAAAAAATGAGACAGGAGGAGAAGTTCAGGAAGATGCTGGATTTCAGTGAGCGGTTACCGCACATAAGGCGCATGGCCCATAAAAATTTACGGGAGAAAGGATGGGTCAAGGATAAATTGGTCTCATTGATTATTTTAATCTTGGATGAATACGGCATACGAATCGGAAATAAGGAATATAGAAAACAGAACGACTCCTACGGACTGACTACGCTGCGCAGAAAACATTTAAATATAGAAAACGAGGATTTGGTCCTTTCATTTAAAGGAAAAAGTGGCCAAGAACAAGAGGTACACATCGATGATAGTGAGCTAATACCGTTTATTACAGAAGTGGCAGATCTGCCAGGCTACGAAATTTTTAGGTATGTGGATGATAAGGGTACCTATCATGCCGTGGATAGTGATGAGGTTAATGCTTATATTACTAAACACATGGGTGACGGTTTTTCCAGTAAAGATTTTCGCACTTGGACCGCCAATCGGTTGGCAGTTGAGTTCTACCCCTTGGCACTGACAGATCAAAAAAACGGCAGCCGTAAAAAATTCAGCAACATTGTTATTAAAATGGTATCATCCGAACTTGGAAATACCCCTACAGTGTGCCGGGACTATTATGTACACCCGGCGATTTTTAATACTATAGATAAAAAATCATTGCCCAATCCCAACCCTTTCCGAAAAACTCGAAGTAAATATAAGCTTTCTGCTAGTGAGCAACTAGCCAGAGAGGTGATTGCAAATAGTTATTGATATTTAAATTATAAATACAATGGAAAACACAGATCAAAAAGAGACCGATGAGGATACAAAATTTGTTAAGGAAGAAAGTGAACCCACTAGAAATTACATTTTTCAGAAAAGTACCATCACTAAAATCGCAGTAATTATAGTAATTGGATTTTTAGTGCTTTTGGTCCTAGGACTAGTAGCTTCGGGAACAACTTTTTTTAGTTCTGAATAACGCCATTACGCTGTTAATGCCGATAATAATTCTGTCATATTTACGGTAGCATAAGAGGAAGAATAATCTGAAACTGCGTATGGAAGTATGAGGTGATTGTTGTGAATCATTGCGCCGCAAGAATATACTACGTTGGGTACATAGCCCTCCCTTTCATTTTCCAACGGGGATAACAAAGGTTGCGTTAGTCTCCCGATTTCTATGGTAGGATCATCTAATTCGAAAAGCGAAGCTCCAATGCAATAACGTCGCATCGGCCCAACTCCGTGAGTTATGATTAACCAGCCCTTCTCGGTCCATATGGGGGATCCACAATTTCCAATTTGTGTAAATTCCCATGGAAACTTTGGTTCCTGAATTCTGATGGGGTCGTTCCAAAGGGTGTTTCGCTCCGAAAATATCAAATAATTATTTACGCCATCTACTCTAGCAAGCATTGCATATTTTCCTTTTATTTTTCTTGGGAAAAGTGCAAAATTCTTATTCTGTGCAGCCATTCCGTGCATTGGCATAATTCTAAAGGTCGTAAAATCCTCTGTGGAAAGTAGTTTTGGTAGAATTGTATGGCCGTCGTAGGCGGTATATGTTGCATATACCTTCTCGGTCCCATCGTCCTCTTGGAATCTGACAAATCGTGCATCCTCGATGCCCTTGCTTTCGGAGGGAGATATTGGAAAAATAACCCTTTCGGAAATATCGGAATCCACGGAAAATTCTATATCGTAGTAAGAATCGACCAACCATGTCATCTCTTCAAGTGCTATTTTCTTATCGTATTCCGTAGTCTTTTCCAAAACTCTCCCTACCGCATCTTTTAAATGGTGATATTCAAAATGATCCGAAAGATTTTCCATTATAGCGGTGGAATATTTTTTGGAGATATTCATCTCCTTCATCTTTTGTACAAAGCGCTCCTTATCGTATGACTTTTTCTGAACAATTTTGGCCATGTCAATGTGATTTCGAACCTTGGCCATGTGCAAATCATTATTTTGGTCCAAAATACCCCTCCTAAAGACAATGGAAGACAAATGGCCTTCCCCCGTTGCCCTAAACGAGATAATTACGCGCTTTTCACCCTTTGCCAAAAAAGATTGGTCAAAATCCTCTATAATGGATGGATTGAATATTGCGGCGGATTCGATGGAATATTCCATGGTGGAATAGGATCCAATCAATAGCTTTTGGGATTTTGTAAACATGTTATTGTCCAATCCCATGTGGTTGATAAGTCCTTCATGGTTATTAAAGTGCTCCAGGAATATCTTACTGATATTCCGATGCCGCCCCACGAACTCCCTTAGCGTGTGATCTAGCTCCCGTTTAACGCTATCCGCGTCCAGTGCCATTACGCGTTCGATCAGGTCATGTGTCCTTATATCTCCATTGTTGAAAAATCGGGCAATGACCCGGCTGGAATCCGGAACAAACTTTACATCTTTTCTAACAACGGTAATATTCATTCTAGAGTAAATATTAAATGGAAATATTGAATAATTCTTATCAAATATAATTTATTTAAGATCGAATTTTTGTCAAACGAATGAAAGGATTTTTTTAGGTCAACAATGCTTCTTATAGAAACAAAATACGGCTGCGATGTCACATACCTTTATTAAAGGAATTAATTTAAAAATAATTATTATGAAAGATTTAAAGGGACTTTTTGAACATCAATTAAAGGATTTATATAGTGCAGAATCTCAACTTGTTGAAGCACTGCCCAAAATGGCCAGCAATGCCAATGATAGTAAATTAAAAAAAGCGTTTGAGGACCATTTGGAGGAGACTAAAAATCAGAAAAAAAGGTTGGAGGAAATTTGTACTGAGCTTAATATCAAGCCTACCGGCGAGAAGTGTAAAGCTATGGAAGGGCTTATTAAAGAAGCAAAAGGGTTTATTGAGGAGGCCGAAAATGATGATGTTATGGATGCCGGGCTTATTGCTGAGGCGCAACGTGTTGAGCATTATGAGATATCAGGGTATGGTACCGCAGTCCGGTTTGCTAAGGAACTTGGGCACACGAATATCGCCAAAAAACTTCAGCAAACTTTGGATGAAGAATATAATGCCGACAATGCATTGGACAAATTGGCGGAGGGTCGATTGAACAGAGAGGCTATAGCATAATATCTGAATCTATGTAATAGGGTAAACTAAGTTTTATAGTTTACCCTTTACTCACCAATCTAAAATTTTCAATTTTTAAACATTTTAATTGCATAGCATTCCAATCTTAAGAAAAATTATGAATATTCAATTAAGTAGATATACACGGCGTGCTATTTACGGGGGCGCAATTTCACTAATAGTGATAATTACAGGATCACTTTTATTAGGAAAGTTGAGTGGTTATGAAGCAAAAGTGTTAATTAAGAACTCCTTGTCGGGGTTAAATATGCTATGCAATACAATCGTACTCGCTTCAGCAACCATTCTAGCTTTGTTATTGACCCTTTTGGGACTAAGTTCTGGAACTAAATCTAAACTAAAGGATGACCATTATTTACATGTTTTGCAAATTGCCAAATTTGACACTGTAGTCTTTATAGCTTCCCTTATTTTCTTCCTTCTATTCAATTTACCAATAACTGAGTCGGACAATGTGCCCAATAACTGGTTTAATATTATCTATTATGCCAGCTTGATCATTTCCAGCTTTCTCAGTGCTGCCCTTATTGTGGTAGTGCTGATGTTATATAACACTGTAGTAAACATTATCAAGATTGTTGGACTGGGACAAACAGACCATTATCTTACCGTAAGTGAGGATGAAAAAAGTGGAGCGGAAGAAAGTCGTCCTAATAATTAAAACATATTAGATAGTTATATAGTAATTTAGATAATTTACCTACTTACAGTTTCGCTAATAATCCAAGAGTATAATAAATAACCTATGCAGAAATTTAGAAGTATCTTACATTTGCTTTACAATTATAATTTTTAAGAGGAAAAGATAAAATTTTTCTTCTCAAGAGTGTTTCTATGTTCGGACCAGTTTATAGCGAAAACCTGTTCCAATGTTCTACGAAGATTATCGATAGAAAAGGGCTTAAGAATGTACATATCAGCACCATTCGCAAAAGTAAAACTCACATCCTTCTCGGTTGATGAGGTTGAATAAATACAAATAATGATAGATTCAAAATTAGCAGTCGTTTTGATTTTCTTCAAACATTGATAACCATTCATAATCGGCATATTAAGATCAAGAAACAATATTTCCGGGAGCGCGGCATTATTATTTTCCAAATAAGCTATGCATTCCATTCCGTTAATTACTTCAACTATTTCCACATCCTTGGCGATACTATTCAAGGCGTTTGAAAATATTAGCCTGTCGTCCTCATCATCATCTACCAATAAAACCTTTCTTTTTTTCATATGCTTTCTTGTGGAGATGAAATTTTAATTGTTGCCAAATATATTATGAATTTGTAATAGATAATAGCTATTTCCGAATTTTTCAAAGCAATAATTATTCAGTATTATAAAATACTTACAATTCCTTAAAAATTTTATCAGACCACAAGTGCTGTTAAATGTTTATTGCAAGTTTATTTTCATTTCCATGATAGTCCAACGTAATAAATAAGTTATAGAACGAAACTTACGTATTGGGTTAAGATTGTATGTTTTAACGTCTAAATCGCAATGCCTGTCGATTTATATTTACAACTCAACTTCAAGCATTATTTGCGAATTGCAAATGCTTCTGTATAAAATTATTTCTATGAGGTCAGTGTGGAACGGTTCTATAAGTTTCGGACTTGTATCAATACCAGTTAAGCTTTATTCTGGTTCAGAGAATCGAGCTCTCGATTTGGATATGCTGGACAGTCATGACGGCGCACGAATTCGTTACAAACGGGTAAATGAGGATACGGGCAAGGAAGTGGAATGGAAGGATATTGTCAAAGGCTATAAGAAGGATGATAAGTATATTGTTTTGGAAAAGCAAGATTTTGAAAATGCAAATATGAAGAAAAGCAAGACCATAGATATAGAGCAATTCGTGATGGCCGATGAAGTTTCGGATGTGCTGTTTAAAAAGCCATATTTCATTCAACCGCAGAAAGAAGGTGGCAAGTCATATACCTTGTTGCGCGATGCACTCAAAACAACGGAAAAACTGGGAGTAGCCACGTTCGTTATGCGGCAAAAGGAACATCTTGCACTAGTAGGTATTTATAAGGATGTACTGGTATTGCATATTATAAGGTTTGAGGACGAGATCAAGGATACCAAGGAACTTAAAGTCCCCAAAACCAAAATTTTAAAAAAGGAATTGGACATGGCGGTTTCCCTCATCGATCAGTATACGGAGAAATTCAATTTCGCGAAATTCAAAGATGTTTACAATAAGCAACTTCTGGACATTATAGCGGCTAAATCTTCTGGTATTGTTTCAAAGGCCGAAAAATTCGAGTCGAAACCCACCGAGGCCAAGGACTTGATGGCCCAGTTAAAGGCAAGTTTGGAAAAAAGAAAGAAAAAAGCATCGTAGCGGAATTTTTGTAGGTAGGTTTTGACAATCAGTTTTGCTGATTTCATGTTCTAGTTCGATATGGATTTAAGGGAGTACAATAAAAAACGTGATTTTACCAAAACGCCGGAACCCAAAGGCGATGCGATACCTTACGTTTCCTCCCAACGGTTCGTATTTCAAAGGCATCAGGCACGGAGGCTACATTATGACCTGCGGCTGGAAATCGGGGGAACCCTAAAAAGTTGGGCCATCCCCAAAGGCCCGTCGATGAATCCGGCCGATAAGCGTTTGGCGGTGCGTACTGAGGATCATCCCATAAGCTACCTGAATTTTCATGGCACTATCCCAAAGGGTAGCTACGGCGCCGGGGAAATGATCATATGGGATACGGGCGCCTTTGACATTGATAGAACGGAATTGGATCTCCCAGTTGAAGAACAACTGGCAGCAGGAAACCTCAAACTGTTGTTCCATGGTCGGCATATTAGGGGAAAATTTGCCTTGGTCAGGACCGGGATACGCAACGGGCAGGAAAATTGGTTGTTTTTAAAGAAAAGGGACGACTTTGCAACCGACTTTTTTTATAGTGCGGAGGCTTTAGTCGACAGTTCCGATGGCCCACTCAAAAAATATTCAGGGACCATCACGCCCAATACCATTATCCAGCCAATGTTGGCCTCGAGCACAAAGGATATCTTCAACCACCCGGATTGGCTCTACGAGTTGAAGTGGGACGGATATAGGGTCCTGGCCCATATTTCGGATAATGGAGTTTTGTTACAGTCCCGAAACGGTATCGACCTGAATGTCAAGTTTGCCATGCTAAAGGACGAGCTCGAGGGTATAGCTCACGAATGTATCCTAGATGGCGAGGTCGTTATACTTGATAAGAGTGGGGTCTCCCAGTTCGGGAGGTTGCAGAATTATCCGGATACGGAGGGCGCCCTGCGTTTTTATGTTTTCGATTTGTTGTACTTGAATGGCCACAGCATGGTCGATCTTTCCCTGACCGACCGAAAAAGTCTGATTCCGAACGTCATCGAGGGACTGCAAATAGCAAAATATTGCGACCATATTCAGGGGATGGGTACGGCTTTATACGACAAGGCCATTGAGGCTGGTATGGAAGGCGTTATGGCAAAACACAAGAATTCCACTTATGCCCCTTCCTCAAGGACGGAGCAATGGTTGAAAATTAAGGCGGTAGAAAGTATAGACGCCTTGATATGTGGTTATACGGAGTCGACCGCGGCCGGTGTAGCTTTCGGGTCCCTTATTTTAGGGGTCGCGACTGGGGAAGGGTTTGATTACATCGGAAATTGTGGAAGTGGTTTTAGCGATACAAATCGAAGGGAATTATGGGAGCTTTTCCAAAAGTACAAGGCCGAAAAAAGTCCGTTCGAGAAAAAGTTGCCTTTAAAGGGAAGGCAACCGAACTGGCTGGAACCGGCTTTGATATGCGAGGTGAAATACTCGGAAATTACCAAAAATGGACTGCTTCGAAATCCCGTTTACAAAAGGCTTTTGAACCCACCATCACCCGAAACTAAGCCTAGGGCTGCTAGCCGAATAACTACAAGTTCGACTTCGGCTGAATCCATAAGTATTGACGGTTTTCAAGTGCCGATTTCCAGCATCGACAAATTATATTTTCCTGAATCAGGCCTGACCAAATACGACCTTATCGACTACTACCTCCAAATTTCGGAATACCTGTTGCCACATCTCATCGATAGGCCGCAGAGCCTGCACAGGCACCCCAACGGAATCTCAAGCGAGGATTTTTACCAAAAGGATAATGAGCACCTGCCAGAATGGATGCAGACTATATCCATATACTCAAAGTCCTCGGAGCGCGATATCAATTACCTTTTATGCCAGAATACGGCTTCACTGATCTATATGGCCAATATGGGTTGCATCGAGATTAATCCCTGGAATTCCCGGATAGGAAAAATCGATTTCCCAGATTATGGCATAATTGATATGGATCCACCTGAGGGGGTAGACTTTGCACAGGTGATTCGAATTGCAAGGGAAGCCAAGTCAATTTTAGATGCTGGAGGGATAAACGGGTTTCTCAAAACGTCTGGCTCTAAGGGATTGCACATCTACATTCCCATGGGTGCTAAATATACTTATGAGGAGGTACGCAACTTCATTAAACTGCTGTGCCACTTCATTATGGATAAGTGTGCCGACGTTGCCACTCTGGAACGGGCCTTGAAAAAAAGGAACGGTAAGATTTATCTGGATTACCTACAGAATCGCAAAGGCCAGACCATTGCCTCGGCATATTCGGTAAGGCCATTACCCGGCGCTCCAGTGAGTATGCCCATTGAATGGGACGAACTAGAGGCGGGGCTTTCCCCACAACAGTTTACCTTAAGGAATGCGCCAAAACGTTTAGAGTCCACAAAGGACATTTTTAAATTAATGCTCGAAACTAGCTTTGATATGGAAGAAGCCTTGGATAAATTAACCACAGTTTACGGCTAAGCTAAAGAATAGATATCCTTTTCTTAGGAGAAATCGGACCACTACATTTAAACGGAGGTATAGTTCATAAAGTTCATGCCTGCTAAACCTGTAAAAAATCTTTTATCTTAGTTTTTTGTTGTGGTGTATTTAAAAAAAAATGTGAATTGAAGAAAGTAATCATTTTAGGAAGTTCTAGAAAAAATGGCGAAACTAAAAAAGTCGTTACAGAATTAATTCGAATATCTGAATGGGACTTAATAGACTTGACTGATTTTAAAATTTCGCACTACGACTATGAACATTTAAACCGAAATGACGACTTCATTGATTTGTTGAAAAGAATAACTAAAAATTATGACGTACTGATTTTTGCAACGCCAGTTTATTGGTATTCAATGAGTGGGATAATGAAAGTGTTTTTTGATAGGATTACAGATTTACTGAAAATAGAAAAGGATACTGGACGAAAATTGCGTAATAAGTATATGGCTGTTATTAGTTGCTCAAATGGAGACAATCTGGAAGATAATTTTTGGCTTCCATTCAAAAAATCAGCGGAATATTTAGGTATGAATTATATAACTGATTTGCATACTTATCAAGGTAAAAGTGAAAACGATAAGATTGCTGAATTTAAACGAATAATAGAAGAAAAAACGACACCATAACAAGATGTATATGCATACCCTTTAGGATACGCACCATACACGAGGCGTTGTGGCACATTAAAAAAACTGAATTGGAAATTAGAGAAACACATAGAAATGAATATACCATTTCAACTGACAAGGATAAATTAGATATTTTAAGCATTCACAAATTCCTTGCAAAAGAAACTGGATGGGCTAGGGGAATTCCAATGAATACTTTGAAAACATCAATTGAAAACTCTTTGAATTTTGGGCTTTATTACCAAGACAAACAAATTGGCTTTGCCAGAATAATTTCAGACTATTCAACTATTGCATATTTAGGAGATGTTTATGTCCTAAAGGAATATAGAGGAAAGGGATTAAGTAAATGGCTGATAAATGAAATAATGAAACACCCTAAACTTCAAGGATTAAGACGCTGGATTTTATTAACCGATACAGCTGAATGGCTTTATAAAAAGTTTGGATTTACGGAAATATCTAATCCTGAATTTTACATGGAGAAACATAACCCGAATGTTTATAACGGAATAGATAAAACTAATGCCAACAAAGAAGTGTAAAAATAAGTGCTTGGTTCTTAACTATCTGGAGAATTCTCTTTAATCCAATTAAATACTGTAATATTAATTTAACTTCTGGTTATCGGCTCCCTTTGAATGGGAGGACAGCATCGCCACCACTAAGCAGACCACCACAAAACAAACTGCAAAAAAACAGAAAAGACTAACAAAATTAATCATACGTAAGAAATTTCTTTCAAAGTAATAAAAAATTATTGCATTACTATCATACTTTTCCGGAAATTTCGATAAAACTTACACATGGCTCAGATAGCCATCGTTATGAGTAACAAGACTGTATAATACCATCAGTTAGATATTTAGAATATATCAGTTTTAAATTAGTCAAGGCTAATACTTTCTCAAACTGGCCAAAGCTAATTACGAGGTTTTTGTTCTTGAAAGGGCCTTAATAAGGCTTTAGTAAAACCCAGCCAATTCAGGTTTCCTAGGCCCACCTTACTGCCGACAGCAACCGCTTTGTTCCGGAGGTTGTCCATCAAAGGACCGTTAGTGCTGTTCTCCAATTCGTTTCTTCCGTGCACCTCGGCATAGATACACGTTCCGACTTTTCGAACAATAAAAGTATTGGAAGCATCTTCTGTGTAAAAATGCGCTATGGGCTGCTCAGGTTCACCAAAAGCCGAACAAGGCTTAATGGTGAATAGAAAGAACGGGTAATCGGCATCGTCACCTTTTTGGATTTCAACTATCTTAGTCCAGTCATATCCACCTCCGCTTGGATTCCCTATTCCGGGAATGTCTATCCTAATGAAGTTGCCTATCTCCAAATCTGTAGTAGATTCGCCTGTGCAAATTCCCAGAAGAGTGAACCCTGCCTTAACTTTGTTGGAATAAGTTTCCCAGCTATTCACAGCCATTAATCGAGCGACAAGGACGCTATAGCATTCTTGTGCATCTTCCAAGCTTACAGCACAAAACATGCTCACCGTATCGTGAAATCCTCCAAATG
Organism: uncultured Flavobacteriaceae bacterium; assembly: GCA_963848865.1. Taxonomy (GTDB): domain Bacteria; phylum Bacteroidota; class Bacteroidia; order Flavobacteriales; family Flavobacteriaceae; genus Maribacter. The sequence continues at coordinate 81,101 of CAWKFV010000013.1, forward strand.
ATTGCGATGGAATGTTAGGATGTACCATTATATCTTGATTTATTTCAAATTTTAAAATGAGCAATAAAATTGTTTGTACTAAAGGTACCATATGGTGGTAGTTGTATTGACGAGTTCGGATATTATCTTACTTCTAAAGAATACAATAACGAATTCTCTAGAAAATGCATAGATGGTATGTTTGTTTTATTGATACTGAAACATTTCACTGGATATATTTATAAATGCGCTAACAAATCAGTTACAGTCAAGTTTTCACAGTGTAATTAATTAATATTTAATGAAGTGAGGGGTTAAATTGTAACCTTGCTCCGTGTTGAACCTTTGTATTTTCATTATTCATAAGTGTTTTAGAAATCATCCATGTAAAGCAAGGTGGTGTTATTAACTAATAACTCCCATGCTCCTGTGGGGGTTCAAAAACCTTCCTTCCAAGACTTCCGGAGCGAACCACGGCACCGGTTCGCGTTCGGGGTCTTTCCCTTACATATTTTTGAACCCCCTCGTAACCGCGCAGATAACCAAGCGGCGAAAAAGCCGCTTGTCTTTTTCTCTTCCTACCCAAAAATAATTTGGATATTTCCGAAAATCCGTAGTTTTTTGACTCCATGTTAGACAAAATAATTTACTTAATCGGTCTTAAATCGTTTCTATTGGCGTTATATGGTTTTACTATTTAAAAGATTGATTATTAGATTACTATAGTAAGATTTGATGTTTTATATTTATCCACGTAGGTGGATAGCAAGTTATGTTTTGCATAATTAATCTTAGTATTACTGCGAATAAGTAAAGTCTAATTTTTTAATATAAATATCTTTCTTGGAAAAATCAAATTCAAATCGATTCATACTGTTTTGGTACTCTTTTCCTATATTTACAATGCGAAAGCACCAAAATGCCTTTCGGGTAGACCTATTCGGTTACCTATTTTAAAAAAATGATAGTAACATATTGGTTATTAATGGGATAGGGCAGAGGTTCTAACTCTGTCACCCCGACTTACTTAAAAATAAAAAGTGATACCATTTGCGGTATCACTTTTTTGTTGTCTGCCATTATTGACTAATAGCACGTTACCGGGATAGTTCTTAAATTTGATATACAAGAATACCCTATTCAATAAAAAATGGAAAGAAGAAAATTCGTTAATAAATCGACCTTGGCTTCACTAACGGGATTATTAGGGGCGGAAATCGTTTTTGGAAGCTCGTTGCCTTTAGGTTATAAATTACTTGGTCTTCAAGATCCTGACCCTTTTAAGAAGTTCCATAAAGACGTTGAAATGGTATTGTTGAACGATAGGCCATTGAATATGGAAGCGCAAGCACATTTATTGGATGACCAGATCACCCCAAATAAATATATGTTTGTTCGAAACAATGGAAAAATTCCTGAGTCTATCGATATTGAAAATTGGAGAATTTCTTTTGATGGGGAATCCGTTAAGCAAGAGAAAAGCTATTCACTCAAAGAATTAAAATCAAAGTTTAAGCAGTATACCTATCAACTTACGTTAGAATGTGGAGGTAATGGACGAAGTGAGTTTGACCCACCTGCAAAAGGAAACCAATGGACGGTAGGTGCGGTTTCCTGTGCGGAATGGACAGGTGTGCGCCTTAAGGATGTACTGGAAGATGCTGGAATAAAGGAAGACGCTGTTTATATTGGTTACCATGCGATTGATTCACATTTGAGCGGTGACCCATCCAAAGAGCCTATTTCTAGAGGAGTTCCTATTTCCAAAGCGATTCAGGACGAAACCATTTTGGCGTTTAAGATGAACGGTGAAGACATTCCGCTGGTTCACGGATATCCTTTGCGTCTCATAGCAGGTGGTTTTCCAGCCTCGGCATCGGGAAAGTGGATAAATAGAATTAGCGTGCGCAATAGAATCCATGATGGGGAGAAGATGACAGGGACTTCGTATAGGGTTCCTTGTAAGCCCGTAGCCCCCGGGGAAAAAGTTGATGATGCGGATATGTGTATTATTGAATCCATGCCCGTTAAATCACTTATTACCTATCCAAAATCCGGTGCGATTATTAAAAAGGGGGACTCTTTGGAGATTAGAGGACATGCATGGGCAGGGGAGTTGGAAGTGGAGAAGGTAGCGTACTCCATTGATTTTGGCAGTACTTGGAAAGATTGTAAACTGGAAACTCCGGTAAATAGGTTGGCGTGGCAACACTTTTCAGCATCGATAAAATTCCCAAAAGAGGGTTACTACGAAGTTTGGGCGAAGGCTACGGATTCAGCGGGATTTTCGCAACCTATGATTCTGCCCGGTTGGAATCCGAAAGGATATTTGAATAATGCATGTCACAGAATCGCAGTAAAAATCAGCTGATGAAAAACAGGAAAAAAACTGTGTTGTTCGTTGGTTTTATTACAATAGTGATTATCGCTATTTTTCTAATTATGACTTACTCCAATCTAAAACCTAAAAATCAAAAGGATAAATATGTAGATACTGAAATAAGTATAGATAACCCTGGTCATCCGGACTTTGATAAAATAGAAAATGGCATTCATTTAAGAACAGGTTTTGTTGAAGGAGAAGGAATGCAGTTGGTCATAAACAACTGTACCAGTTGCCACTCCGCCAAACTAGTCACCCAAAATAGGATGTCTAAAGAAAAATGGCTGGCAACCATTCGCTGGATGCAGGAAACACAGAATCTATGGGATTTAGGCGTTAATGAAGAGGCCATAGTGAACTACTTAGCAACCTATTATGCCCCATCAAAAAGTGGCAGAAGGAAAAACCTGGAGGAAATCGAATGGTACGATTTGGAAGGAAATTAATGTGCTGACCCAACACCCATGGATTTAAGAAAGGGCACAAGTCAACCGTTACATTATCGGTTTTCTTGCTTTTTTCCTCAAAGCGTATCGCGATTCCTTTTTACAATGAAAATTTCTTCGAAAGCCCTTTCGTAGGCTATTTGGTGCTTTCTTAGTGGTGAATACATTTAAATAACTAAATATTAAACTGATACAATCATTTTTAATTTTTAATAGCGTAAGAAATCCGGTATCTTTGGTAGTAAATTTTAGGAACAACCACAAGCTTAAAAAAGTAGAAAATCAATTTTAAAGAATGAACAAGGAATTAGATAATTTAGCAGCGGATAACATAAGGGCACTGGCTATTGCCATGGTAGAAAAAGCACAGTCAGGACATCCTGGCGGACCAATGGGAGGGGCGGACTATATGCACATTTTATACTCCGAGTTTTTTAATTATGACCCTTCAGATATGCACTGGCCATTTCGTGACCGCTTTTACATGGATGCTGGACATTTGTCTTCTTTGATGTATGCACAGTACTATTTACTCGGGAATTTCAAGAAGGATGATATTGCCAATTTTAGGCAATGGGGTTCGGTAACTCCTGGCCACCCGGAAGTTGATGTAGAAAGGGGTATAGAAAACACATCGGGTCCGTTAGGTCAAGGTCACACCATGGGTGTAGGTTCTGCAATAGCCGCCAAGTTCTTACAGGCACGTTTTGGGGATTGGATGAACCATAAGGTTTATGGATTTATATCTGATGGCGGAATTCAGGAAGAAATATCGCAAGGAGCAGGAAGAATTGCAGGGCATTTAGGACTTAGCAATTTTATTATGTTTTACGATTCCAACGACGTACAATTATCTTCAAAAACCGATGAGGTAACTTCTGAGGATACCGCAAAGAAATATGAAGCTTGGGGCTGGAATGTAGTTACCATAGATGGGCATGACCACGACCAAATTCGAAAGGCTCTGACGGACGCCAATGCCGAAACAGAAAAACCTACATTGATTATCGGTGAGACCATAATGGGTAAAGGTGCCGTAACTGCGGATGGAAGTCCGTATGAAGGGTATACCGAACTTCACGGAAAACCAATTGGGGATACAGGCGCGGATTATACCAAAACAATGGAGCACTTAGGTGCCGATGTTGACAATCCGTTCGATATCTATAAAAAAGTAGCAGACTTTTATGACGGAATAATAGAAGATAAAAAGAAAGCAGCAGCAGAGCGAAAGAAAGAAATAAGTGCTTGGAGGTCATCAAATGGTGACTTGTCCAAAAAATTGGATAATTTCTTAGATGGAAAATTACCAGAATTGGATTTTAGTGGTATTTCACAGGGAGAGAATCAAGCAACACGTGCGGCTTCCTCAAATGTTTTGGGTTATTTGGCCCAGAATGTAGAGAATATGATTGTTTCTTCCGCGGATCTTTCCAATAGTGATAAGACGGACGGATTCCTTAAAAAAACGACCATTCTTAAAAAGGGCGATTTCTCCGGAGCTTTTCTACAAGCCGGTGTGGCGGAACTTACAATGGCTGCCATAGCCAACGGTATTGCGCTTCATGGAGGAGTTATTCCCGTAGTGGCTACATTCTTTGTATTCTCGGATTATATGAAACCGGCCATACGATTAAGTTGCATTCAGGAGCTTCCCGTAAAATTCGTTTGGACACATGATGCTTTTAGAGTAGGAGAGGATGGTCCTACGCATCAACCTATTGAACAGGAGGCGCAGATACGTTTGTTGGAAAAACTTCAGAACCATAGTCATGAGCAAAGTTTTGTGGCTTTAAGACCAGCCGATTCCCAAGAAACAAATGTTGCTTGGAAAATGGCGATGGAGAACCGTAAAACACCAACTGGGCTAATTTTATCAAGACAAGGAATAAAGGATATTCCTGCCGAAGGTGGTTCTAGATATGAAATTGCTCTTGGAGCTGAAAAAGGAGGCTATTTGGTGCAGGAAACGGAGAATCCGGATGTTGTGCTTATAGCTAACGGTTCGGAAGTTGCTACTTTGGTAGCGGCTGCCAAACTGTTGAAGGAAAAAGATGGATTAAAAGTAAATATTGCATCAATACCATCCGAAGGTATTTTTAGACAACAATCAAAGGAGTATCAAAAGAAGGTAATTCCACAGGATAAACCTATTTTTGGATTGACTGCCGGATTACCCGTTAATTTGGAAGGTCTAGCAGGTCCAAATGGAAAAGTATTTGGATTGGAACATTTTGGGTACTCGGCACCTGCAACAGTATTAGATGAAAAATTCGGATTTACCGGAGACCAAGTCTACAAACAAGTAATTGATTTTTTAAAATAAACTAAAACAGAACAGATGAAATTTTTTATAGATACAGCGAATATTGATGAGATTAAGGAAGCTCAGGACATGGGTGTTTTGGACGGAGTAACTACCAACCCTTCCTTAATGGCAAAAGAAGGAATTACCGGTACTGAAAATATACTTGAACACTACAAGAAAATTTGTAGCGTTGTTGACGGTCATGTAAGTGCTGAGGTGATTTCTACGGATTTTGATGGGATGGTTGAGGAAGGTGAGAAGTTGGCAGCCTTAAATCCGCAAATAGTAGTAAAACTGCCAATGATAGCGGCTGGTGTTAAGGCTTGTAAGTATTTTTCCGATAAAGGAATAAAAACTAACGTAACTTTGGTTTTCTCCGCAGGTCAGGCATTATTGGCCGCAAAAGCAGGAGCGACTTATGTATCTCCATTCATTGGAAGATTGGATGACATTTCAACGGATGGATTGGGTTTAATTGCCGACATCAGGTTAATTTATGATAACTACGGTTTTGAGACAGAAATATTGGCCGCATCTGTACGTCACGTAATGCATGTTATCGATTGTGCGAAATTGGGAGCGGATGTCATGACCGGAGGTTTAGGTGCCATCAAAGGATTGTTGAAACACCCACTTACAGATAGTGGTTTGGAGAAGTTCTTAGCTGATTACAAAAAAGGAAATTAAGTACGGATTAAATTAAATATAAAATGCATCGATCTTTAAAATGGGCGATGCATTTTTTGTGTATGTTCTTCTTTTGATTTTTAATTCACACAAGGAGAAGTTTAAAAAATCATTGCAACGGATTCAATTCCAGCAGATCAATAGCATTCATCCCACGGAAGCCTAAAAGAGGTAAGGCTTCTTTTATGGATTTGACAGGCAACTTACAAGCATTGTTTTGGCATACATATATGAAAGTTGCATCTGAAAAGTATCGATCTTCAAAAAGTGCTATTTCACTATCAGAAACGCTACCAACCACAAGTGTGTTTGGAATGTTATGCTTACTTAATTCTAAAACCATCTTTTCTGCATCTTTTCCTACAATAGCAACCTCATAATAGGGATAAACAGAGTGGGATAAAAGCTTACCCCAATTTGCATATGCATAGGCATCTTCCTGAAGCATAGGCAATATTGTAGACAACATTTGTTTGGCTTTTTTGGTGTTATTTGGTTCATAATTGATATGACCCAATTGAAAAAGATTATGAGCCATTACTGAATTTGGGGAAGGTAGTACTCCATCATCCGTTTTAATGATATTGGAAATAAGCTGGTCCGAACTATTGTAAACAAATAGTCCAGAGGCCTCATCATTAAAGTTTTGCTTTACGGTTTCCGTTAATTCTTCCGCTAGCTGCAGATATTCAGCATTGGTGGTGGTACTAAAAAGACTTAGAGCGGCATTTGTCAAATAGGTGTAGTCCTCTAGGAATGCATCAATATGTTTGCTGTCTTTTTTATAGGAATGACCTAATTTGTTGCCTTGGTAACCATTGGATTGGATAAAATCCAGTATCCCTTCTGCCCGTTTCAGGTATTCCTTGTTCTGAAAAGCAGTATAGGCATCAACATAACCATTGATGAGCAAAGCGTTCCAAGAAGTAATAATTTTATCATCAGTTCTAGGTCGGTTTCTTTTTGCTCTTGCGGCCATTAATTTCTTCTTCCAACTATCCTTAAAATCCTCAAGCTCTATTTTTGAAATAGATTGATTTTTAATAAAGGTTTCATCATCCATTAGGCTATGCAGTACGTACTTATCCTCCTCCCAAATCTTGTTGGCTGCAACGGTATAATAGGAAGAAAAAACACTAAAGTCACTTCCCAGGATTCTCAGTAGCTCATCCTTGGTCCAGACATAATAGCTACCTTCTTCGCCATCACTATCCGCATCCAGAGCGGCAAAATATCCACCTTCCTTGTTCTTCATTTCATTCTCCAAAAATGCTATGGTGCCTAAAACAACATTCTTATAGGCCGCTTTCTTAAAGACTTTATAGGCTTTTGAGTATAGGCTTACAGCTTGGGCGTTATCGTAGAGCATTTTTTCAAAATGGGGGACTTTCCATTCCGAATCTGTACTATATCGGAAAAAGCCACCGCCAATATGGTCATAAATACCGCCCATGGCCATTTTATCCAAAGTTAGCTCCACATGTTTTAGGGCTGCATCGTCATTCGTTAATAAAGCATAATCCAGTAAAAAATTCAGATTTGACGGAAGCATGAATTTTTCTCTTCTCGAATCGCCTCCCCACTCTTTGTCCCAAGAGGACTTCCATTTATCTACGCTTTGGGCCAATGCTTCTTTTGACAATAATTCAAAATCATCAACTGGCTGAATAAGATTTACTTCTTGAATGCCCTGAGCCACCATATCCGAGTATTCTGCAGCTTTTTGAGGGTCTTCGTTATAGAGACGACTTATTTCGGTAAGTACTTTTTGCCACTGATTTTTTGTGTGATATGTCCCACCATAAAGAGGTTTGCCGTTTGGGAGTGTTATCACGTTTAAAGGCCATCCGCCATCGCCTGTCATCAATTGTACCGCTGTCATATAGACTTGATCTACGTCCGGCCGTTCCTCCCGGTCCACTTTAATATTTATGAAATTTTCATTCATCAATTTGGCAACGGAATCGTTTTCAAAAGTTTCCTCCTCCATAACATGACACCAATGACAGGAAGAATAACCAATACTTACCAATACCAATTTGTTTTTTTCTTTTGCCTCGTCAAGGGCTTCTTGACTCCATGGCCTCCAGTCCACTGGATTGTGGGCATGTTGGAGCAAGTAAGGGCTTGTTTCGTTTATAAGTGCATTGGTGAACGCATATTCCTTTTCCTCTTTGTTTTTTGAATTGTCTCCACAAGAAACTAAGGATAACAGCGTAGTAAGCAGCAGTATACTGTAATAGAAATTCAATTTATTATTTTGATGAATATTCATGGAGTAATCTATCTTTCAATTCGTTTGGGCCAGCAGAATATTTTTTTGCTGGCAACTTTTATCATGCGCTTTTGGGTGCGGTAATTTACTCAATTTAAGGCAAGAGCATAAAATTTTTTGTCATATTCACTATCTTTTAACTCTTAATTTAAGATTACATTAAAGCACTGATTTATATAAGGAATACGAGGAAATACGGATTTTAAGATAGGTATTAAGAATTCTCGAAGGTGTTTTGTAAACATTCATGTATACTTCGGAGTTTCCAGAATAAGGAGGGCAACTTGCAATACGTATGGGAGGTTGGAAAGTGGTTCGCCAACACCTGAAGGATGGGGAAGAACCGACATTGGAACTTTACAATTTATCCAATGACCCTACTTAAAGTAATAACGTGGCGGATAAACATCCAAATATTCTAGAAAAGCGGCTGATATTTTTAAGAGACAACATGAGAAATCCGAGGTTGAAAGATTTGAGATTCCATTCTTGGAGAACGGTCTATTGAGCAAAAATTAGGCTATTTTTGATTCTTTATAGAAAATTTGCATTATGAAAAATCAATTTATTTGGTCCCTGTTGCTTTTATTTACAGGGTCGATCTTGGGATGTAAGGAGAATAAAAATGAATTACAGGAATCCAATAATGCTAAGGAGCCTACAGAGCAATTGAAAGAAATAACGACCCCTATATTGGTCGATAAGCCAGATGGTGTAGAAACTCCGGAAAATATGGTATGGATACCCGGTGCAGAATTTAAGCAAGGAGCCGTGGCGCAGGATAAAATGGCTATGGACCATGAAAAACCTGCTATACGCGTAGCCGTTGACGGTTTTTTTATGGACGTTATGGAAGTAACCAACGAACAATTTGAAAAGTTCGTAAACGAAACGGGATATGTAACAGTGGCGGAAAGAACAATCGATTGGGAAGAATTAAAAAAGCAGGTCCCAGAGGGAACGGAAAAACCTCATGACTCCCTACTGCAACCCGGCGCACTTACGTTTATAAAAACAAAAACTTCCGTTCCCAATCTTTACGATTTTTCACAGTGGTGGAACTGGACTATTGGAGCAGATTGGAGACACCCCAATGGACCCGAGAGCAATATCGATGGAAAAGAGGATTATCCGGTCGTGCAGGTTTCTTATGAAGATGCCTTGGCTTATTGTGATTGGGCAGGACGACGATTACCTACGGAAGCGGAGTGGGAACTTGCCGCCAGAGGAGGGAATTTTGGAAAGACCTATTTTTGGGGAGATGAAAGTGCTGAACTCGGCAAAATGGCAAATACCTGGGAAGGAGAATTTCCGGTAACTAATACTAAAGAGGATGGCTTTGAGCTAAGGGCTCCGGTAAAATCGTACCCTCCGAATGAATACGGTCTTTATGATATGGCAGGGAATGTGTGGGAATGGACGAGTGATTGGTACAATCATAACTATTATGAAGCTGCTTTAAATGAGGGGGAGATAAAAAGAAACCCAACCGGTTCCATGATACCCTTTACGCCAAATAATCCTTTGGCAAAAGAAAAGGTTATGAAAGGGGGTTCCTTTCTTTGCAGTACGTCATATTGCGCCAGCTATCGTGTTTCTGCACGCATGGGTTCCAGTATGGATTCGTCCTTGGAACATCTCGGATTCCGTACCGTAGCTACGGCCGAAATGCTGAATAATCAGCAGTAAAAAATTAAATGAAGTTTAGGATTTCGTCCAGTTCCAAATTTTTTGTCCGGCTCAGGGGGAGCTCATAACCGTTTATTTCGACTATTTTATGATTATACCGGCTCACCATTTCTAGGTTAACGATATAGGATTTGTGAATGCGAAGGAATTGGTTTGTTGGAAGCCTCTTGATAAAGGCCTTCATCGAGGATAGAACGATTACATTTTTTCGTTCTGTAACTATTTTCACATAGTCGCCCAACGCCTCTACCCATTTGATTTCATTAAAGTATAGCTTTACTTCCTTAAGATTGCTTTTTACTATTATGGTATTCTCGTCATTATTTTTTTTCAAAAATTTACTTTTATTCCGAACCTTTTCTACGGCTTTTTCAAATCTTTCATCCGTAAATGGAAAAAGTAAATAATCGGTAACCGAATAATCGAAGGCCTTAAGTGCAAAGTCCGGTTTGGAAGAAATTAGTACCACCTGCGTGTTTCGACTAATATGTTTGAATACCTCAAAATTAATGTCATTGACAGAATCAATAGACAAAAACATCACATCTACATTAAAAATGGATAAATCATCCATGGATTTCATCACGCTTTTATAACAAGCAAGCAACTTAAAGTCAGTATAGCCTTTTATTATTTGTTGCAATGCGGCTTTCTGTAGTACGGAAGAGCCGATAAAACATGAAGTAAGTATTTCCATAAGCGTATTCTTGTTCTATACTTACCTACGAAAATTTATGAGTCAGGTTCATTTTTGAATATATGTTGCAGAATGATTTTAATATCTGCTATGGTTTGTATAAATTTTTAACTTCAAAACTTTTAATAACTTAACTGTAAGTTTTTTACTCAAAAACCTACTTTTGTATTATATAATTTATGATTGAAATTTTGAACTTATGTCGGAAAAAATAGAACGCTTAAAAACATTGATTATAGGATCCGGACCTGCTGGATATACTGCAGCGATATATGCTGCTAGGGCAGATTTAAAACCCGTTATGTATACAGGTATGGAACCTGGGGGGCAATTAACAACCACCACAGAGGTAGATAATTTTCCAGGTTATCCCGATGGGATAGATGGCCCTACCATGATGGTGCAACTGCAACAGCAGGCGGAACGTTTTGGGACGGAAGTTCGCATAGGGATGATAACCGGGGTGGAATTCAGTAAAGAAGTTGGAGGTATTCACAGGGTAACTGCGGACAGTGATAAGGTTATAGAAGCCGAAACCGTAATTATTTCTACCGGAGCCAGCGCAAAGTACCTTAATATACCTAGTGAGCAACGACTACGTGGAGGAGGAGTTTCTGCGTGTGCCGTTTGCGACGGTTTTTTCTATAAAGGCCAAGATGTAGCCATCGTGGGGGCAGGGGATACCGCTGCCGAAGAAGCTTCGTATTTAGCAAATATTTGTAATAAGGTGACTATGTTGGTGCGAAAGGACCACATGAGAGCCTCAAAAGCAATGCAACATCGGGTGAATAGCCTTAAGAATATTGAGGTTAGATATAATACGGAAGTCGATGAAGTGTTGGGTGAGCAAGTGGTGGAAGGATTACGAATGGTCAATAACCAAACAGGAGATAAGGAAGAAATAGCGATAACAGGATTGTTCATCGCCATAGGCCATAAACCGAATACGGATATTTTTAAAGGTCAATTGAATATGGACGAGACCGGATATTTGATTACCAAAGGAAAATCAACAAAAACCAATCTACCTGGTGTATTCGCTTCTGGAGATGCCCAAGACAAGGAATATAGACAGGCAGTGACAGCAGCTGGAACAGGTTGCATGGCAGCTTTGGATGCGGAACGTTACCTAGCTTCCATAGGTTCCGTTGAGGAAGCAGTTGCTGATCAATACAATATTTCTTAGTATAACATTATTTTATCAAAAAAAGAGCGGCATAATTGCCGCTCTTTTTGTTTAAAATCCTTAGAGTTAATCGATACGTCTATAATTTTCTGAGAAGTATTTTTTCCCATCTTCGTCAAGAGATATTTGGCTGTAACTGTCTTCATCCAAAATCAGTTCAAACTTAAAGACTTTAACGGTATCTTGGATATCCATCATCGCAGCAGAACCATATTCTAGGCGTTCTTCCAGTTCATTTTCCGTATTGGTATAGGAACCATATCCAAACCATTCTGCAGGGTCATCCGGTGCATATCGTGTCCACATAACCTTACCTTTGCTAAAAATTTTTATTTGGCGATAGCCATTAACGTTTTGTAGTGTATCCGATACCCCCGAATCGTCGTAGTTGTACCGGTTAATTAGTTCCCAAGTCCCTTCAAGGGAGTTTGCTGTTTGTAGCTTTGAAGATGCAATATCAGTAGCCGATACCAATATCAACATCAAAAAAACCAATCCAAGTAATTTTTTCATGGCTGTGTGTATTTATAGATTATTGATACCATAAAAGATACAAAATATTGTTAATAAATTCGTAAAAAATATAACTAATAATTTCTGTTATATTGAAAATAATCACAAGTAGCTTAACTATTCGTAATTGAATTGATTTAGAATGGAAAGTAAATTTTCAATATCATGTTTTGTATGATGAGCAGAAATAATAATTCTGCTCATTGTATTTGCATGTTCGTTGGGATAGTTGAAGTCGGTTATAATAATGTTGTGCTTTTTTAAAAAGGAAACCAATTTAGGATTCTTAAAAGTAAATGCACCATGCTCGGGCATGTTGTGAAATTTTTCCGGTTTGTCTAACCTGTCCAAAAAATTCGTAATGTTAGCCCTTAGCAATTTCCTTCTACTTTCATAAATAGTCGTAGCATTAAACAATGTAGCCAAGGCAGCCGGAGCTGCTGGACTGGCACCTCCAAAGAATGGAGTTTCCTTCATTTTGTCAATCGCTGTTTTTCTTCCAAAAATAGCACCTGCCTGTATGGCAAAACCTTTACCTAGGGAGCAACAAACATAAAGTTCCTTTGGATTGAGTTTTTCAATGGATTTGAAAACTCCTTCTCCGTTTTTTCCTACAATTCCAATACCATGGGAATCATCTATCACAACGATGCACTTATGTAATGGAAGCGTTTTTAGCCCATTAAAATCCGGGTAATTACCTCCTGAAAAGTCGATTGAATCCAGAAATACCACTGGGGTAATTGATTCGTTAGCTGTCAAATGACTATTTAAGGCGAATGAAAGGCTTGCATAGGTCACATAGTTTTTATGCTTTTTTGCCTGGATAGCCGAATGTGAATTTGGAGCGTAAAAAAACTTATGTTTTTTTTCTTGTAGAAACCTGAGCATAAACTGTCCGGCTAAATAACCGGAAGAAAGTGTTATGCAGGACTCAGTCCCTACCAAATTGGCCAAGTAGGCTTCGGCTTCGTCAAATATGGATAGTCGAACATTGGACATTCTGGAGGCCCCGTAGTTTATGCCATAGCGCTTTACATTTTCAATATACAACTGCTGAAATTGAGGCAAGGTCTGCAAACCTAGGTATGCGGTTCCACCAAAATAAAGGTGTGGAACATTATTAACTAGGATTTCACGACCGGGAAAAGTATTTAGATTTATGGCCATTGTTCCAAAGTTACCCCACTTCCGCCAAGTTCTGGGAAATTAACTTTGCCGTACTTTTCAATTTTAACCCCTTTGGCAATATCTTTTTTTAAGAGTAGGGCACCATCCATATCTACATAGTCCAATTGTGGTAATAATTGTGCAATAGCGGAAATACCTACTGTGGATTCCGTCATGCAGCCCACCATAACCTTAAGTCCTAATTCCTTTCCTTTTTTTATCATGCGTAGGGCAGGGGTAAGTCCACCACATTTGGTCAGTTTAATATTAATGCCGTTAAAATGGAGACCACATTTTTCTACATCGGTTTCAACGATACAACTTTCATCGGCTATAATTGGTAATACACTGTCATGCATCACCCGTTCCATTCCCTGCCAGTCATCGGCTTTTAAGGGCTGTTCCAAAAATTCCACTCCCAAATCCTTAAGCAGCTCGGCATTGTAAATTGTCTCTTTTGCGGTCCAAGCACAATTGGCATCAATTCTAAATATAGCATCGGAATGTTTTCGCAATTCCCTTACTATTGAAACATCATCCGTAGTTCCCAATTTTATTTTATAAATGGGCCATGGAAACTCTTGCATTTTAGCGACCATTTTTTCTATAGGAGCAATGCCTATGGTGTAATTGGTAATTGGATAATTAACGGTGCTTGTTCCCCAAATCTCATGAAGCGGTTTGCCTAGTATTTTACCGTAAAGATCATGTGCAGCCAAATCCAAAGCGCAGATGGCAAAGTTGGTTAGTCCCTCTTTAACCAAAAAGGAATGAAATTCTTCTGGTCTGGAAAAGCTAAAAGCTTCAATTTTGCCTCTTATTCCCTCAATCTCGGCAATCATGCTTTCAACCGTTATTTTGTAATACGGATTGGATGTTGCTTCTCCATATCCGATGGGTCCATCAATGGACAACCCAACAATAAGGGTGTCCTGAAAATCGTGGGATTCCCTAGAAATACTAAACGTATGTCTAAGGGGAAGTATATATTTTTTAAGCTGTATTTGCATAGGACTAATATAACCAATAGCCTAACAGTAGAAAATCAAAACCCGCTGAAATTTCAGCGGGTTTTGAAGCTTTGGTTGTCTGTTTGGGTTTTATCGTATTCAATACTATTTAATATTTATAAACGCTACCAGAAACCGATTTGTTGGTTTTAACGGTAGCATCTCCAGAGTAGGAAATATTGGCACCGCTACTGGCATCGGCTGTAAGGGTCTCGGATACGTTAACGCTTATGTTGGAACCGCTGCTGCCATCCGCCCTGCATTCCCTTGCCAATAAATCTTTGGCCCTAATGTTGGCTCCGCTGCTACCATCAACATATACCTCTCCAGCCTTTCCGGAAATTTCTATGTTTGCGCCACTGCTGGCATCTATTTCCAACTGATTGGCTTCAACCTCCGCATTCAAGATAGATCCGCTGCTGGACTCTACGTTTAGTTCATCGGACTTTATTATGTTCTGGGCAACCAAATGAGCACCACTAGAACTTTCTAAGGAGGTTACATTGGGTAAGGAAACAAAGACTTTTTTGGTAGCCCTGCCGATATTTTCAATGGCATGGATTCTCAATTTGCCATTTTTAATATCCGTCCCAATTAGGTCTATGATATTTTCATCGGCCTCTACCGAAATGGAAAATTCGTCGTCTTGGGTAACATACACATCCAAGCCTTCCGACGCCGAGACGATAGTGAACTTGTCACTTATTTCTCTATTTTCCTCTACAACTACGCCATTTCCTTTTTGCCCTGTTCCGAAGTCGCCAAAGTTGACGTCAAAGCCGCAGGAGGTTAAAAATAGTGCGAGTGCTAATGCCATTGTAATTCTAACTAGTGTTGTCATGATTGTTGTTTTTTTAGATACTGAAACAAATTCAGCACGTTGTTGATGTAAAATTGTTGGTTTCTTGGTTGATATACTATTCATTTCTACTGAACTGTCGATGTTTATTGCTGAACTGTAATCGGTATGGTTTTTTAATCTTTCGTGACACTTTTACTAATTGTGCTGTCCCCATCCTCGGCCTTTATCTTCATTCCATTTTCGTCCAACTTCATTTTGAACGATTCACCATTGTCCTTAACATCAATGTCGATACCATTTTCGTTGATGATGATTTTTCCTTTTTCTCCATTATCATTTATATTGATGTCAATACCATTTCCGTTGATGCGAATTCGGTTATTGCTATCCTCATCCTCTTCATATCCCATGTCCTCGGGACAATCCAAACAAGTCAACTCTCCATTGGAAGTCATTTTCCAAGTATAGTCGTCTAGGTTGTCAACATCCCTGTCCGTATCGGCACGCATTTTCCAACTTCTGGCTTCTCCACTGTCGTAGCGTAGTACAGTTCCGACAGGAACATATAAATCGGCTTTAATCTCTTGATCGTTAAACTTGTTCTTGCCCGTTGTTGAAAGATAATCATTGAGCACAATGGTGTTACCTTCAATGGCATAGCCATAATCAATTCGCTCAGCAGTTTCCTTTGCTTTGGCAAAGGATGGTCCGTTCGCCTCTTTTCTTATCTTAAGGCTAAAGACCGAGTCTCTTGATTTCTGAATCCGAAAACGTACATCTTCCGAGACCAAAATTTTATCCCCGTTCTCATCATGGGTAATAATCATGTTCCCCATATGCATCTGGTTTTCCCTATCGTAATCATAGGTAGCCATATTTATGCGCAAGGTATCGGTTGGATTATCAAAATAGATTTCGCTTTCAGAAGTGGTACTTCCGGAGTACGCATGTGACGCCGCTTCCCTAATACCAAAGACCACTAAGAGGATTACCGAGAGCAACCAAAGTCCTAATAACGTGAACTTAGCAATGTTCCCAATGGATTTTAAATTAGTGACCAATATCTTCAATCCAAGATAGAGTAGGAAGAAGAATGGAATTCCCACAGCAAAAAATGCAAGTAGAGAAACTAACCAGATAGGGAGATTGGTGGAGTTTATGACATTATAAAAATCTACCCCGGGAACGTGTACCATATCCAAAATGCCCACGGTCATAAGTCCAATAAAAAGACCTATTAATGTAGAAGCTCCAATAATGATTAAAAGAATACCAATGAACTTTCCAAAAACTTTGAAAAGGAACATGATGATATCTCCGATAGTATCAAAAAACGTTTTTCCTCCTTTTTTGACGGTGTCACCTACTTTTTCATAGTCAACACTTTTTACACGATCCGCAACGTCCTCAAAACCCTCTTTTACTTTTCTCTCAATATTGCTAATGTTTACCGTCTCACCACGCATATCCAATTTCTGGGAAGTGGTGCGAGCTTCAGGAATCAAAATCCATAGTAGTCCATACAAAAGAATAAATCCCCCTCCTGATCCAATAGTCAGAAAAACCCAAAGGATACGCACCCATAGTGGATCAATTCCCAAGTAATGCGCTAATCCAGATGAAACACCCGCAACATACTTTTGGTCCGTGTCCCGGTATAATTTTTTTACCCTTGCGGATTCCGTGGTTTTTTGGGATTTTGGTTCATCCTCAAAAATGTCCTCATCAACCATATAATCTTCCGGTTGTCCCATTATCGCTATTACTACATCTACTTCTTTATGGGTAATGACCTGCCTTTCATTTTCCAATTTTTCATAGAAAAGTTCTGCTATTCTCGCCTCTATATCGGCAAGGATTTCGTCACTACCTGGTGTATTTGCGAATGACCGTTTAACGGATTCCAAATACTTTCGCATCTTGTTATAGGCATCTTCGTCTATATGGAAGAGCGTATTTGCTAAATTTATATTTACTGTCTTGTTCATCGTTAGCTGTTTTTTGTGTTGGTTACCAAATTAGTGGCCTTTCTTAACTCGTCCCAGGTGGTATCCAGTTCCTTTAGGAAAAGTTTTCCTGTTTCGGTAAGGGTATAGTATTTTCTGGGTGGTCCGGATGTGGATTCTTCCCATCTGTAGTTGAGAAGTCCGGCATTCTTTAATCTGGTTAAAAGTGGATAGATTGTGCCTTCCACCACCAGCATCTTGGCGTCCTTAAGCGTGTCCAAAATTTCGGAAGCATATTTGTCTTTTCCATTTAGGATGGACAATATGCAGTACTCCAAAACTCCCTTTCGCATTTGCGCCTTTGTATTTTCTACATTCATAACGTCTTTTTGCTTTTTATGCAGTTCTTCGGTAGAAGACGAGCGTTTCTTTTTGTTTGAAATGATCTGCTGCATGGGTTAACTTTTCGTTTTTTGTCCCGATAGCTATCGGGAGATGAATAAACATCCGCTGCTTGATTTGATTGACCCTTCGACTAAGCTCAGGGTATATGAATAAACTCCTACGGGTGTGATGAGGACCCTGATTTAATGTAAACTAACTACTCTATTAATATGCCAATTCGCCCCGGTCTGTTTCCAAAAAATGATGAACTTACTCGGTTTGGATGCTGCATTTGGTTCTTGATTGTTGTAAAATTGATGCATTCCAATTTCAATGGCACCATAATCTTTAATCGGATACACTTCAATACTTCCCTCTACTAAAGTTCTTGTGACCTTTCCGCAAATATTCTTCTTTAGGCTTTCCAACAGCCCTGTCTTATCCGTGGCCAGACCTCCTTTGTCGTGATAGAATTCAATATCCTCGTCATACATTTTTTCCTGGGTGTCCATATCACATTCATTATAGGCGGTGAAATACGCGCTATCCAATTCCTCAATAGTCCTGTATAGATCAGAACCCTCAACTGATTGCGCAGAAACAATACTTGCAAAAAATGCAATTATCATGTAGATGATGATTTTTATAAGGTTCATTACTTTATGAATTTTATAGTTAATGGGTATTTGAAGGTTTGACCTTCATTCGTTTTGATAGTTGCTAAAATGGTGTATACGATATTAACTACAAATAAAGCGCCCTGGGCCAGTCCTGTGATTCCCAATGGCCACATCCATGGGCGGAAAAAATTATCACTGTCCCAATGAAAGTCCAATGTGTTGTGCCTGTTGAGGTTCAAAAAGCCAAAATTGTCAAAATCAAAAATATCCGGTAAGAAACCTATAAAGAAAGGAATGCTAATGATTCCAAAAACAAAAGAGTAGAGGAGCAAGCTAATTTGAAAGTTCAATGCCTGCTTCCCGTTATAGTCCACGAATTCATTATCCTTTTTGTTGGCCGTCCATAATACCAAAGGCACTATAAAGTTCCCAAATGGGATGAAGAATTTGGAGAAGGTACTCGCGTGTATGAGCGAAGCGAGATTTCTATCGTGTTTTGTTAATGATTCTGTCATGGCTCGGTCTTTACTTTTTTGATTGATTTTGGTTACTGGGTTAAAGCTGATTGCATAGATAACCTAATAACTTCTTATGCAAATATATATTCAAAAGAAGGTACTATGCAACACATAGTACTAATAATTAACATAATATTAACAGTTATAAAAGTAGGGATAGAAGGATAATTATCTCGTTGAAGCGAGTAAATTCAGTACCTTTAACAAAAATAATTGACCAATGAATCTTACACCTAAAAAAATAAATACCTTCAACTTTTTTAAGCTTCCAGCAGTTTGGTGGATGGGTATACGGGTCAAAAAGTTGGATGATACACAATGTACTGCGACGGTAAAACACCGCTGGATCAATCAGAATCCGTTTCGTTCTATGTTTTGGGCCGTACAGGGAATGGCTGCTGAACTAACTACTGGGGCATTGGTGATGGGAGGGATAAGGGATACTGGAAAAAACATCTCCATGTTGGTGCTAAACAACAAGGCCAACTTCTCTAAAAAGGCATCAGGGCGTATTACTTTTAGTTGTACGGACGGAAACTTAATCAAAGAGGCCTTGGACAAAACCATGGCCACGGGAGAAGGGCAGACCATTTGGATGAAGTCCATTGGGGTTAATGAAGATGGGGTAGTGGTGAGTACTTTTGAGTTTGAGTGGACAGTGAGGTTGAAAAGTTAATTCATAAAAATCTTAAAGTTGTGTAACAAAATTGACTCGTCATCAACTAATAAATACATCAACAAAAAACACTAAAAAATGAATGCACACGAAATAGATTACGAGATTTACGGGGAGGAAATGCAATATGTGGAAATAGAGCTTGATCCGCAGGAAGCTGTTGTAGCGGAGGCCGGAAGCTTTATGATGATGGAACCCGATATTAAAATGGATACCATATTTGGAGACGGTTCCAATCAGGACAGTAGCGTACTGGGAAAGATTTTCTCTGCCGGAAAACGTATGCTCACTGGGGAGAGCCTTTTTATGACTGCTTTCCTGAACATTGGTCATGGAAAGAAGAAAGTCAGTTTTGCATCGCCCTATCCAGGTAAAATTTTACCTATTGACTTATCGGAAAAGGGAGGCAAATTCATCTGTCAGAAAGATGCATTTCTTTGCGCTGCTCAAGGGGTTTCCGTAGGAATCGAATTTTCAAAAAAACTGGGACGTGGATTATTTGGAGGAGAAGGTTTTATCATGCAGAAATTGGAAGGCGATGGAATGGCCTTTGTACATGCAGGAGGAACTATGGCTAAGAAAACGTTGGCAGCAGGTGAAGTTCTAAAAGTAGATACAGGGTGTATTATCGGTTTTTCCCATACGGTGGATTATGATATCGAGTTCGTAGGAGGCATTAAAAATACGGTATTCGGAGGCGAAGGCTTATTCTTTGCCACGTTACGCGGACCTGGAACGGTTTATATTCAGTCGTTACCATTCAGCCGTTTGGCAGGTAGGGTTTTGGCAGCCATTCCAAGAGGTGGTAAAGACAAAGGGGAAGGCAGTATTCTCGGCACACTTGGAGATATTGTTGGTGGAGATAGAGGGTTTTAAAGTTCAAACGCAAGCTCAACCGTAATCCACTCTAAAAAAGAATTGTATTTTTAAAGACTATCTTTTTTCGTTTAAGTTGTCAGGTTTCAAGTTATCAAATATTATTTGTACTTGAGCTTGACACTTGAATTTGAACTTATTCCCAATGAACTTTCAAAACCTAATCAACTTCCTTAAAGAACTCAACAAGAACAACAACAAGGAGTGGATGGATTCCAACAGAAAATGGTACCATTCCGTAAGGGATGAATATATTGCTTGGTTGGATAAGATGAACGCCACGTTGTTGGCTACTTATGAGGATTACTACGATACCCCGGGCAAAAAGGGAATCAATAGGATTAATAACAATTTGATGTTCCACCCGAACAAGCCAATTTACAAAGACCATTTTGGGGCAGGTTTTGACAAACGACCCAATACAGGGGATTTTTATGTGGAAATAGGAATTGAAAAATGCATGTTCGCAGGCGGATTGTGGCGTCCGGAACCGAAAAAGCTCAGAAGTATTCGAGATGCTATTGACTATGATGGGGAAGAACTCAAGAAAATATTGAACAAGAAGTCGTTCAAACAGCTATTCGGTGGGCTTTGGGAGGATGTCAAGCTCACTAATTCGCCTAAAGGTTTTTCAAATGACCACCCTCATATCGATTTACTTCGGAATAAAACGTTTGCCGTAGCCAAGGAGTTCTCCACCAAAGAAATTTTCAAAAATAATTTTGAAGCAAAAGTGCTATCTGCTTATGACGAGATGCTTCCTTTTCGACAATACCTGAACAAAGCAATTACAGTTTAAAATTTTAATCGGTATTAAGCGCATCGGAAGTTGGAATAAACCGTGCGGTTAAATCAGGCGTATCCATATCCTTATCCAAAGGAAACATAGGGCGTTTTATATTTTTATAACCAAGCCGTTCCAAATCTTGGTCAACTCCTCCGGGCGTAAGGGCCATAATCCATCCTTTGCGCATGTTATAAAGTTCAGGCACTAAATAGCCTATTTTCACCACTACAATATCAGTTTCCCTAGGGTTAAGATTTAAATCGGTAAAATCCTTTTCATGGTGATACGGTTTGCGTTTTTTGGTAACGATAACACGTATACTTCCAACCTGAACCACAACTTCTATTTCGGCATCACGATCACCTTCCTTAATTGCGGTGAGGGTACCCTCCAATTTTAGGGGCGGTGCAAAGCGATTATCCACTTCAGCACCAACCATTGCGGACACTTTACCGCCAACTCCAACTTTTAGAGCTTCTTCTATCAATTCCGGACCAGGAATGGAGGCATAAATCAATGACGGTCCGTTTTTCGATTTAAACTCGGGTCGTTTCAAAAGCTCTTGCAAAGTCCAAGTCACGTCGCCGGCTCCACCCGCTGTTGGATTATCGCCCATATCGCTTATTAGGTAGGGGCCTTCTTTGCTGGCAAGTGCTAGTTTTAAACTTTCCTCCAAACTCCCAACGGGGGCAACGAAATCAAATTCATTTCGAACATCCCAAAAAGCATTCGCCAGTTTTTCCGCACTTTGGGAAACCTTTTCCTTATCGTCACCTGTTACCATAACCACTGCGTGATTCCTAGGCTCATCTGCCCAAGCATAGCCAATCCATATGGCAGCATCGATAACACCTTCCTGTTCGGTTACGGATGGGATTTGAGCATATAGGCTTTTTCCTGGTTCTATTCGTGTACTAGTTTTTTCACCAGGAAGGAGGATAGGTACAGGAATCCAGGCCTTGTATTTTGGTTTTCCCTTTCCGTTTTCCAACCTATCCAGCAGATTGGTAATTGCCCGCTCTTTTGATTCTAACGCATCTTCATGGGGAGCCATTCGGTAACACGTAATCAAATCGCTATGTTTGGCTAACGCTTCAGAAACATTTCCGTGTAAATCCATAGAGGTGGAAATCAGGACATCCGTACCCACAACCTCTCTAATACGTTTTATTAGATCCCCTTCCGCATCCTGCAGTCCTACTACACTCATCGCACCATGAATATCAAAAAACATACCGTCGTAAGGACCGTTCTCCCTTAGCATCTTTAATGTTTTATTCACCATTGATTCGTAAGCTTCCATGGTTACAATTCCTCCCGGAATAGATTTACCTAACAAGGTGGGCACCCAATCTGCTCGTTTTCTAATACTGCTACTGTCCGCAAAAAACGGATAACGCTCAAAAATGGAATCACCTATTCGCGCATGAAATGCCTCCTCGTAGGTCTTGGCAGGGGAAAAGGTGCTAGATTCTATGCCAATCCCCGCAATGGCAATTCTTGGTAAGTTTTTTTCTTTATCGGATTTGAATGATTTTGGCTGACAACTTAAAAGTAGAGAAAAGATTAGGGCGAAGGAATAAACAGATTTCATGGGATTCTATGTTTTTTGTTTTAGTTTGAAAACGAAAAAATAATGCGGGTATTGGGCTATAATTTACTAAGTTTTGAATTAATCGCTGTCGTAATTTATACAAGTAATAAGGAATTATTAAAATCCTAAAATTGTCAGGTTTTAACTAAGATTTATGCATAAATACTTACTTTAGGGCTCGAAATTAAACTTAATAATGGCAAACTATAATATTGATGCAAAAAAAGATGTAACCTATGATGCTATCGTAATAGGTTCTGGAATCAGTGGTGGATGGGCGGCAAAAGAACTTTGCGAGAAAGGATTGAAAACCTTGGTACTAGAGCGCGGACCGGTCGTAGAGCACGTTGTGGATTATCCTACCATGAACCTTGATCCGTGGGACATGGAACTAAGGGGAGGTCTAACCCCGGAGCAAAAAGAAAAACATTATAAGGCTATTAGGTCTGGATGGATTGGTACTGATACCGAGCATTTTTGGGCGGACGATAAGGCAAATCCGTATACGGAAGAAAAACCATTTCTTTGGTTAAGGGGACATCAAATGGGCGGAAAATCCCTTTTATGGGGAAAACAGACCTACAGATGGAGTGATTTGGATTTTGAGGCGAATGCAAAAGATGGACATGGTGTTGACTGGCCTATACGGTATAAGGATATTGAACCTTGGTACACCTACGTTGAGAAATTTGCTGGAATTAGCGGGGAAGCATTAGGATTACCCCAATTGCCGGATAGTCATTTTCTCCCACCAATGGAACTTAATTGTGTTGAAAAACACGTCAAGAGCAGAATAGAAGAGCAATTTGAAGGTAGGAACATGATTATTGGGCGTGTAGCCCATTTGACCCAACCTCATAATGGTAGGGGGCAATGTCAAAACCGAAACAGATGTAGTAGGGGTTGCCCTTACGGTGCCTATTTTAGCAGTAATGCGGTTACCTTGCCACCGGCAAACGCCACTGGAAATTTGACATTTAGACCGTATTCCATAGTTCAGGAGGTTATTTATGATGACAAAAAAGGAAAGGCGACCGGCGTTCGTATTATCGATTCCGAAACCAACGAAGCTATTGAGTACAATGCTAAGATTATTTTCATAAATGCATCTACATTAGGCTCTACCCAAATAATGATGAACTCAAAGTCCGACCGTTTTGAAAACGGACTGGGTAATGATAGCGGGGAATTGGGACATAACTTAATGGACCATACCTATAGGGTCGGCGCAATTGGAAAAGTAGAGGGGTTTGAGGATAAATATTACAAGGGCAGACGGCCGAATGGTATCTACATTCCACGTTATGTGAATATCGATGAAAAATCAAAATCCGATAAGTTCTTGAGAGGATTTGGGTATCAAGGTGGCGCGTATCGCGGCGGTAACCCGTCCAATGAAGAAGCGTTTGGTGCCGCTTACAAGGATAGTATTTTAAAACCGGGACAATGGGAAATGTTCATTACCGGTTTCGCAGAATGTCTACCATATCATGATAATCAGGTTAGTTTAAATACGGAGGTTTTGGATAAATGGGGACAACCAACCTTAACAATCGATGCTGAATTTAAGGTAAATGAAAAGGCGCTGAACAAGCAGATTCAGGAAGATGCGGTAGAGATGCTTGAAAAAGCTGGAGTAAAAGAAGTAATGGGCTTTGATAACGAACATCCACCGGGATATGGCGTACATGAAATGGGGACTGCACGAATGGGCCGCGACCCAAAAACCTCGGTTCTTAATGAGTTTAATCAGGTGCATGGTGCCAAGAATGTGTTTGTAACCGATGGCGCCTGCATGACATCGTCTTCCTGTGTTAATCCTTCCTTGACGTATATGGCGTTAACCGCAAGGGCGGCCGACCACGCGGTTTCGGAATTGAAAAAATTTAATATTTAAGTTATGGATAGAAGAAAAGCATTAAAAAAGGCAGGTTTGTTGGCGGGAGCTACTATAGCTATGCCCTCCATGTTCTCCTTGTTGCAGTCCTGTAAGAACGAAACCCGTTTGGATTGGCAACCCACTTTCTTTTCGGAAGACGAAGCTAAAACCATTGCTAGCTTAATAGATATGATTCTCCCTACGACCGATACACCAGGTGGTCTGGACGTGAAATCCGATATTTTTATTGACAAGGTAATCGCCCAAACTTGGAACAAGGATGCCCAAGAAAACATAAAAAAAGAAATAGAAGCTTTCAATGAGAATTGTAAGGATAACTATGGGGATGTGTTTTATAATTTAAGCAATTCCGATAAAACGAAAGTTTTGGAGGAAGCGGAAAAATCTTCGGGTAAATTTAATCCTGGGGTTTGGGGAACCGCTGTAGGACCCCAAGAACCAATTGGTTTTTATAGAAGCATGAAATCTATGGCTATTTGGGCATATTTTACATCAGAGGAAATGGGCGAGAATGTATTAAGCTACGACCCAATTCCGGGTGTTTACGAACCTTGTAGGCCACTTTCTGAAGTGGTCTATCGTTGGAGTTTGTAATAAATCCACAATTCTATCTTTATAAACGTTTCGGCCGAATTCAAGTGATTTTTTTCTTGAATTTGGCTTTTTTGCGGATTAATATTTTAAAATAGGCATGAAGAATTCTAAGGTTAAAAACATAAAAAAAGAAGTTCTTTCTAATAATTGGTACACACTAAATAAATTCACTTTTGATTACCAAAAACCGGACGGTACTTGGGAGACCCAGAATCGGGAAGCCTACGATAGGGGAAATGGCGCGGGTATTCTGTTGTATAATAAAGCAAAGGGTACCGTAGTACTTACAAAACAATTTCGAATGCCAACCTACGTGAACGGAAATGAGGACGGTATGATGATTGAGGTTTGCGCAGGGCTTTTGGATGGAGACAATCCAGAGGATTGCATCCGTAAGGAGACCGAGGAGGAAACTGGCTATAAAATTGATAACGTAAAACGGGTTTTTGAAACCTATATGTCACCCGGATCAGTTACAGAAATTCTGTACTTATTCATCGGTGCGTATGAAGACCGAATGAAGGTTAGCGATGGAGGAGGAGCCGAACATGAAACGGAAAATATTGAAGTGATGGAAATTCCTTTTTCCAAAGCGTTGGAGATGATAGGGAACGGAGAAATAAATGATGCGAAGACCATCATACTATTACAATATGCCCAAATACAAGGTTTAGTTTCCTGATTTTTTACGACTCATCAGTCATGAAAGATGTTTCAAAAATCGGATTGGGAGGTGGGTGTCATTGGTGCACGGAGGCTGTTTTTAAGTCCCTAACGGGTGTTGTTAAAGTTGAGCAAGGCTTTGTAGCCTCGGATGGTAAACAGGATGATTTTTCCGAAGCGGTACTAGTTCACTTTAAAGTTGATGAAATCTCACTTAAGGATTTGATAGCCATTCATCTACATACCCACGGAAGTATATCCAACCATAGTATGCGTGGTAAATATCGTTCTGCAGTTTATACTTTTAACGAAGCACAGAAACATAAGGCTTCGGAGATTTTGAACGCGTATCAAATGGATTTCAATAACCAGCTTATTACAAAAGTTTATCCGTTTCGGAAGTTTAAACCTTCCGAAAAAATGTTTCACGACTATTACTATTCCAATCCCGAGAAACCTTTCTGCAAGAAACACATATCCCCAAAATTGGATTTATTACTAAGAGAATTTTCAAGTAGAGTAAATAGGGGAAAAATAGAAGGTTAGTAGGTATCTCGTATCGTTTCAAAAATCTTCTCCATATTTTCTTTTACTTCTGATGAAGGAGCCCTATAATGATTGTTCATAAAACTGAATAGCAACGTCTTTCCTGATTTGGTGATTAAGTAACCACTTAAACAATAAACATTGCCCAAACTACCCGATTTGGCATATATGTACGGTTCGGGATTTCCTTTATAAACCCCTTTTAGGGTACCGGATTGTCTGCTAGCCGGAAAGATATCCAACAGGCGGTTTCTTTCCGTTTCCTTATACATTTTGTGAAGAATGGCTATTAGTGATTCTGGTGTAAATAAATTATATCTGGAAAGTCCGGAACCGTCCACCCATCTTGGGGGCTGTTTCAAGTCCGTAAGTCGCTTTTCCACTATATATTCCCTTGTAATTTTTCCGCTTAGCGTATCGGAAAGGGTGGAAGAGGCTAAAATCAACAATTGTTCGGCCAAAAAATTATCGCTCTCGTACATCATTCGTTTTAAAACGGTATCCTTTGGTACACTGTACTTGGTTTTGAGCTCACCTGTGGGTATTTGATTTACAAGAGTAATATCCTTACTTATGGCATCGCCAAGTAATTTTTTGGTCAGCGAACTATCGGTCTTAAAAGGTGCTTCCAAGGTATCTTTTCGTGATGGAGCAAAGTAGAAGGTGTTTCTGCTTAACTCCCTGTTCTTAGTATAGGAAATAGGCACAACACTATCTTTAAAATAATTAGGTGAAACCTTATATTCTGGTGCGGGATTCAAGGTTACTACATTCCCATATAAGGGAAAACTACCTTTTTCCGGCTGGTAGTAGTACTGATAATCCTCCCACGCCCAGCCCGGACCAAATTTCTCATCGGCAAAATTAGTTATATCTAGGGCGATGTTTTTGTGGCGCTTTAGGAAATCCAAAGTTTTGCGAGAATCAAAATAGGGGTGTAATAACGTCGGGTCCCCCGTACCTTGAACGTAAAGGGTGTCATTTCTTGATAGGTATTTAAAAGCCGGAATACTATCCGGAAGCAGGTTCAGTGCAGTAAAAAGCGTAATGATCTTTACGTTGCTCGCTGGTGTAAAATACTTACTGCCGTTATAATTTAGTATGGTATCATTGGTTTCGGGATTAAACAGCACAAAACCAGTAAATTGGTTGTTATAAAAGGACGACGAAAGGAGTACATCGCTTGTCTTTTTAATGGTCTTTTTACTGCTGGCACAGCCAATGGTCAGCAGTGTCAAAAGGGAATAAAGAAATATTCTTTTAATCATAGCTATCAACGGCTAATTTCTTTAACATGAAATTATTGAATTTTTAACGAACCCACTACAATATAGAAAGTAGTTTTTTGTTTAACTTTATGGTGTAAAAGCTTTAAAAACACTACTAACTTTTTAAACATTTTGAAATATGGCTAGAGCAATGCTTGAGTATACGAAAACAGTGCTCAAAAAAGTAAGTTTCGACGCGAAGTTATTTTGTAAAGAAGTAAAAAAAGCGATTTCAAATTTATTACCGGAAGAAATCGAGGAACTTAAACTCTGGTTAAAACAGTTCATAACCGACAAACCAGAATTACACGAAAGTTTAATTTATTTAAAAACATAACAAAAAAACCCGCAATTTGCGGGTTTTTTAATTTTTAAAGCAACCTTGGTCATAAAATCGCATCTAATGTAAAAATGCATTGATGAGAAAGTGGTTTGCCTGTTTTTTGATTCTTAGTTTATTTTCTTGTGACAAAGAATCCTTTAAAGAAGTTCCCTTAACTATCAGTAAGATTGTTGGTAGTTGGCAGGTTGTTTCCAACAGTTATATTATTGGCGGACCTATAATTACAGATGAGGTTGAAAACGGTGGGGTGTACACCTTTAAAATTGACAACACATTTAGCTTTACGAACGAGGTGGAATCCGAACTGGATTTTACGGGAACCTATCTGCTGGAAGAAGATTTGTTGACACTGAGTTACAATAGGGATGGTGAGGATTTAGAATGGTTGTTAGTTCCTTCTTTTAATGGCAGGGAAATGCGTCTATCGCCCGGCGGTGAAGTTAGATGCGTGGAAGGATGTTATTTTACCGTTCGCAAACTTAGGGATTAATTTATTTTCCCAAGGGACTTATGATTTTTACGTCCTGAAAAGCAATGGCCCCTCTGACAACGCTTGCTATGACATCCCTCAAAGCTTCTGTAATTTGAATTTTCAATTCGTTCTTATGAAATAATAGACTGACTTCCCTGGCAGGGGGCGGTTCCTTAAAGTATTTTAAGTTCTTTTTATTCTTTTCTTCTAGTTCCAAGGTGTTCAAATAGGGCAATAACGTCATACCAAGGCCTTCATTGGACAGATTTATTAATGTTTCAAAACTTCCGCTTTGCAGGCTAAAATGTTCATCATTAAGCTTTTTGGGAGATTTACAAAGATTGAGAACACCCTCCCGAAAACAATGTCCGTCCTGCAAAAGAAGAATATCGGAAACGTTCAAATCCTCGGGCTCTAGTTCTGAAGCAGAACGGAGTCGATGATCTTGTGGTACATAGCCTACGAAGGGTTCATAGTATAGTGGACGTTCTTTTATAAAATCGATTTCCAATGGGGTCGCGGCAATTGCGGCGTCCAGATGACCATCTTGTATGTTTTGAATCAGGTCTTCCGTATTCTGTTCCTTGATAATCAAATTGACCCTTGGATATTTGTTGATGAACGTTTTCAAAAACATGGGGAGGAGGGTAGGCATTATCGTAGGAATCATTCCCAGAACAAAATCACCCCCTATAAACCCTTTTTCCTGATCTACAATGTCTTTAATGCGAGCGGCTTCGTTTACGATATTCTTGGCCTGTGCGACTATTTTTTTACCGACTTCCGTAATGGAAATAGGTTTCTTGCTACGGTCAAAAAGAAGTACATCCAACTCATCCTCAAGTTTTTGAACCTGCATACTTAAAGTAGGTTGGGTCACAAAGCTTTTTTCCGCCGCCAAAGTAAAGTTTTGGTATTCCGCTACGGCTAAAACGTACTGTAGTTGTGTGATTGTCATTTTACTTATTTTCTTATATAAAATTATAAAAACTATCAGTAAATCTTATGACAATTATCATTTTTATTCTGTAAGCTTATAGTAGTGTCGGGTAGTTCAAGAATGTGCTGTGGTCAGATTATTCTATGTCACCTGCACAAATCAAACTATTTGTTGAACTGTTGCTTATGTAGTTCCATTGCAATTAGGTATTGGACTTTCCCGTCTCTAAGGTGAAATATAGATTTATTTAAATTAAAGTGATTTTCCTAATCCTACTTATGGAGACCGGTTTAATTTTGCTCATAAAAATTTTCCTCAAAAGCCATACGTTCCTTTTAAGCATTGCTCAATTTCAATTTATTAGCTTAAAAACACCTGAGATATTTTTTTGTTCATCTCCGTAAAAAGTTACATCAATGGTAATCTCCCACTGTGTTTCCGATATTTTCTTACCGCTTATACTTCCACTTGGGGAAGTGTTCTTTGTTTCATCGCTAAAATAACAGAAACAACGTTCGGTATAAACAGCGTTAATTGCAATAAGTTCACCATCGGAGTAACTAAATTCCTCTAGATTCGGTTCAATTTCAAATTGAATAATTTCGGAATATTCATCATCCGCTATATCAATCTCGTTTTCTGCCTGATATTCGTAGGTGAATACTACGTTATTTCCTTCAACTACTGTTCCTCTTTTCATATAACTTCCTTCATTGGAGGACGCTATGACTAGTTGAGCATTTTCTTGAAAGGTGTAAGAATACGTTTCTGCTGATTTTTTTGAACATGAAAAAACCAAAGCGCAAATCAGGGTTATTGAAATAGATTTTATCATTACTCTTCTAAATTAGGAGTTATACCAAATTAATAACTAAAATCACAAAAGAAAAAAGCGCAAAGATATTGAAATAGATTTTATAACTTTAAATTAGGAGTTATACCAAATAAAACAAAAAAAAAAGTAATAAGTATTCATATTTTAACTAAGACGACAATATAAACGTATCTAGAAAAAAGCTGTCTTAGGACTTCAATGGAATTATCAAAAAAACCTAAAAAAGGCTTCCAAACAGGAAGCCCAGTAATCTTGTTGCTTGTGAATTCTTTTCATAGCCCCTCCTTTGGAGGGGTTGGGGAGGCTCTAGAACCGAATCCTAAAATCCAAATCTTGATCCGCAACCTCAAATTGGGCATCTGCAAATGTTGGTGGTCCCATAGGCATGGAATTACCAGTCATCCCATAGCTTTCTTTTGGCATTCCGTTGGGTTCCATATCCATTCTTTTATTGTCATTGGCATCATGCATTACCATTATTGCATATTCACCCGGCGTTACATTTTCAAAGGTCAATGTTACTTCTCCTTTTTCCGCCGGTGCGGTAACATTGGTAAGTCCCGCTCCTTTCATAAAGGTGTCCGCCGTATGGAGTCCGGCTAGTATTGTACCACCATCGGACAATACATTTTCTACAGTAACGGTAATGGTAACGCCATCGTTTTCTTGAGCGGTGACGAAGAATGTGGTTAAAACTAAAGCTAAAGTAAGTGTCAATTTTTTCATGTGTTTATTTTTTAATAGTTATTGAATGATTCAAATTTCCGTAGAAAGTTCGTGTTGGAAAAAATGAACCTACCCAACTGTAGAATACCTGCCTTGAATTGTAATTGAAAAGTCGTTATGCAATTCAGGCTAAAAATTCAACGGTTCGGTGAGATGTTTTGGTTTACGATTTTAAAAGCGCCCAGTTTTGCAACGTAGAATCAACAATCAAAAAACATGAAATCACTATTTACCACCATCACCGTATTCATAACATCAATCACCTTTGGGCAATCCGTAATCTCTGGAACCGTTCATGACAACAAAAATAGTCCTGTAGAAGGTGCCAATGTTTATCTAGAAGGAACCTATGACGGCGCTTCTACGGACGAAAATGGAACCTTCCGTTTTGAAACCACGGAGACCGGAACACAGAATCTAATCGTTTCCATGATAGCCTTTGAAACCTATATGCAGGCCGGGGATGTCTCCTATTTAAGCGATTTGAAAATCACTTTACGAGAAGCGGTAAATCAATTGAACGGGGTTACGTTGACCGCTGGTACTTTTGAGGCGGGGGATAACTCCAAGGTATCCGTTTTGAAACCTTTGGATATTGTTACTACGGCAGGAGCAGCTGGAGATTTCGTTGGTGCTTTGCAAACATTACCCGGAACTTCTACGGTAAGTGAAGATGGCCGACTTTTTGTTCGTGGTGGGCAAGCCGGGGAGACACAGGTTTTTATTGATGGCCTACGTGTTTTTCAGCCCTTTAATGCCACGGCCAATAATATTCCTACTCGAGGTCGTTTTTCGCCTTTCTTGTTTAAAGGAATCACATTTAGTACTGGTGGGTATTCCGCCGAGTACGGACAGGCGCTATCTAGTGTGCTATTATTGAACACAACCGATGAACCCGACCAAGAAAAGACCGATATCTCCGTACTTTCCGTAGGCGGGGGTCTTGGTAAAACGGAAATTTGGGGCAATAAATCCCTGAGTGTAAATGCCCAATACATCAATTTGGGCCCGTACCAATGGATCATTCCCAATAACCAAGGCGCCCGTTGGAACAAACCTTACGAATCAATTTCCGGGGAGACGGTTTTTAGAAGTATTACGGATAAAGGCATTTTTAAATTCTATACGGGCTTCAATCAAGCAAACCTAGATTTGGATCAAGAGAATATCAATTTTGAGGATTTTGTCAATTTCCGAGTAAAGAACAGCAACCTATATGCGAACACCTCCTACAAATATTTCTTTGACAAGGAATGGACCATGAGTGTGGGAGCCAGTATTTCCTCCGATAGAAATGACATCGGTTTTGAGGCCAATGCTATTGAGGCCAACGAAACTGCAGGACATTTGAAAGTGAAGGTGAAGAAGGCATTTAGCAACCGATTTCAATTGAATTTTGGTGCGGAACATTTTATAACAGATTATCAAGAAGGGTTTGTGGCTCCAGATGGTTTTTCAATTAATTCCGGTTTTCAAGATAATTTGAGTGCTGGCTTTGCCGAGGCCGACATATTTTTCAGCAACAAGTTTGCCATGAAACTCGGTATACGGGGAGAGCATTCCAGTTTTTTGGACGATTATAATATAGCACCAAGAATATCGTTGGCATATAAAAGCAGTGAAAACGGACAATTCTCCTTGGCGTATGGGGATTTTTATCAGAATCCGCTGAGCGAATCCCTAAAATTTGACCAGAGCCTAGATTTTGAAAAGACCTCTCACTATATTTTGAACTATCAGTATTTATCCGATGGCAAAACGTTCAGGGCGGAAGCCTACTATAAGGACTATGATGCACTCGTAAAATTTGATACGGAAACGCCCCAGTTCAATTCGGAATTCACCAATTTGGGTAGCGGCTACGCATCCGGAATAGATATCTTTTGGCGCGACAATAAAAGCATTAAAAACCTGGACTATTGGGCATCGTATTCCTATTTGAATACGGAGCGGGACTATCGCGACTTTCAAGAAAGGGCCACTCCAAATTTTGCTCCCGCACATAGCCTTTCGCTGGTTACCAAATACTGGGTAGACGACTGGCGTTCACAAATTGGGGTTTCTTACAATTATGGTTCTGGGAGGCCGTATGATAATCCGAATACGCCCGAATTTTTGGCCGAAAAAACAAAACCCTTTAATAGTCTTAATGTAAACTGGGCCTATTTGATTTCACAGCAGAAAATACTGTTTTTCTCCATCAGCAATGTCACGGGATTCAAAAACGTAAATGGTTATCAATATGCTAATAGCCCCAATGTGAACGGCGTTTTCGACCGACGTGCCATACGCCCCACTGCGGATGCTTTCTTTGTGGTAGGTTTCTTTTGGACCATTAGTCAGGATAACAAAAGCAACCAGTTGGATAATCTTTAAATCCAATTGAACTTTTTCGCAATGTAATGATCAACCCCAAATTTACCAGAACCAAACACCATTAAGAACAGACTTGTACAGAAAAAGATAAATATGGGGAATATACTCCAGGTACCGTCCCAAGTTCTAAAGAATATAGCCATGACCATGGTAAGAAAAACAAAAAAAGCGGTCATTCTAGTATTTAGGCCTAAGATTAAAAGAATTCCCCCAAAAGCTTCCATAAAACAAATGCTCCAAGCAAATAATTTTGGGGTAGTATCAAAGGGATAACCTTGCATTGAAATTTCGGTTATAAACTCATCTGAAACTTCTAAAAAGGACAACCCTAAAGAAGAGGGAGTCCAAGGTGTCCCAAATTTCTGTGGGGCATATTTAAATGCAAGAAAAATTCCGTTAACTACCCGTGGAACCAGCAATATAAAGTTTGAAAGAAAACCATCGACATCAAAAGGAATTATCCATTTTTTAATCCGGCGGACGATATAAGTCATTTTTAAACATTTGGTCGGTTTTGTGTTTAGCGTTTTAAAGTTAGTACAAATCATAATCCTACCAAAAGGATAGAGTATATAATGCGTTAGGGTTTTTTCTTTTAAAGTCAAGTGGCAAGAATTTAAAGACCGAACTTTAGTGAATAATATAAAACTATAGAAATGACAGGGATTAAAGCATATGCGGCAAAAAGTAAAGAAGCCGATTTAAAGCCTTTTGAAATAGAGCGTAGGGATGTTCTGGAGGATGATGTAAAGATTGATATCTTATTCTGCGGAGTTTGTCATAGCGATTTGCACCAGGTAAGAAACGATTGGAAAAATTCTAAATATCCCGTAGTTCCTGGTCACGAAATCGTGGGGAAGGTAGTGGAAGCAGGAAAGAACGTTTCCAATTTTAAGAAAGGGGATGTTGTTGGGGTAGGTTGTATGGTAGATTCTTGCCAGACATGTGATTCTTGTAAGGACGATTTGGAGCAGTATTGCGAGAATGGAAATACGATGACGTATAACGGTAAGGATAAACATCTTGGAGGGCATACCTTTGGTGGCTATTCCGAACATGTGGTGGTTAATAAGGAATTTGTATTAAAAGTTCCGGAAAATTTAGATTTAAAAGCTGCCGCACCATTGTTATGCGCTGGTATCACCACATTTTCCCCATTGAATCATTGGGGCGTTAAAGAAGGAGATAAAGTAGGGGTTATCGGACTTGGAGGTTTAGGACACATGGGTGTGAAATTTGCTCATGCAATGGGTGCGCATACGGTCATGATTACGACCTCTCCTTCTAAAAGTGAGGATGCTAAAAGCCTTGGAGCCGATGCTGTTCTTATTTCAAAAAATGAGGACGAAATGAAAGAACACGCAGGTACGTTTGATTTTTTGTTGAATACCATACCCGTAGGGCATGACATGAACCCATATGTAAATTTACTAAAGACGGACGGTACAATGGTGCTCGTAGGAGCAATAGAGCCTCTTGACCCGCTACACGGCGGAGGTATTATTATGAAGAGAAGGACTATTGCAGGTTCTATGATAGGTGGTATTAAAGAAACACAGGAAATGTTGGATTTTTGTGGAGAGCATAATGTGGTTTCCGATGTTGAGATGATTGATATTCAAAATATAAATACCGCTTTTGACCGTTTGCAAAAATCGGACGTGAAATATCGCTTTGTAATCGATATGAAATCCTTGAAGGAAAATTAAATGGGACCGTTCCAATAATAAAAGACCATCTAGTTAGATGGTCTTTTATGTAATGGGCAGTAGGTAACTAAAATTTGGGGGAACTGGGTATAGCTATGTGATGTATTTCTTTGTTATTTGGCTATCGACTTTAAATAATCTTGGAGATTGCTGTAAGACTTAAAAGCTATGAGTGATAAGCCAATGACAAATAGTGGGGTAATAATGAGTAATGAGTAAGTCATGCTACTAAAGTTTGGTGAGCTATTATCTCTTTTTGTAATACCTACGCAGTTTTTTTGGTCCGGTTTTACCGTTCATCGAAAATATTCTTAGGCGAATGCAGTTCATCGAATATGGGCCTTATTTATATCTTCGAATAGAAGAAATGTTAAGCATAAAAACAAATAGCCGTTGTACGTAAAACGATTTTTGAAGCAAATTTTACCGTTCGGTGTCATCTGGGCCTGTTTTGCGCTGGTCTATAGCCTATTGGAATATGGTTTATTGGGAGACCTTAAAAAGTATCCCACTTCAGGAAATCCCTATGATTTTGAAAACAGTTTCTTACCACTTGTCCTAAGTGCTTTTGTCATTGGTCTAATGCAGGGTTTCTGTGAGGTAAAATGGTTTAGAAGGATATTCTCCAGCACCTCTCTATGGATGAAAATTGTTTTAAAGACTGGATTCTACATAATTTTTATTGCACTTTGCTTAATTGCGTTTAGTTTGTTCAATAGTTTGTACAACCATGAGGCTTATCAATTTATTGACGCCCTAGACGATCTAAAACGCTTCGCCGGGAACTTTTCTTTTTGGAGCACCTTAGTTTTCATGGGTTTTGTCGCGGGAATCTCTATATTCTTTTCGGAAATGATTCAGTATGTCGGGGATGGGGTAATCTATAATGCTTTGTTTTCCAAATACCACAAACCGATATCGGAAATACGGATTTTTATGTTCTTGGATATGAAATCCTCCACCACCATTGCCGAGGATTTGGGACACGAAAATTATTTCTCCCTTTTAAAGCAGTATTATTCCGATATGACCTCGGCCATCTTGGGGACGGAAGCGGAAATATATCAGTATGTGGGGGATGAAATAGTGCTTTCCTGGCCAAAGGATGTAGGCCTTTATAAAAACAATTGCATCAAGGCTTTTCTGAAGATCTCTAAAAATATTGAACGCAAAAAGTCCATGTACAAGGAAAAATTTGGAGTGGTCCCTAAATTCAAGGCAGGTTACCATATTGGGGAAGTCACCGTAGGTGAAATTGGCACCATCAGACGAAATATTATTTACACGGGGGATATTCTCAACACCGCCGCACGTTTGGAAGAGGAGTGCAACACCTACGACGCCAGAGTTTTAATTTCAGGTGAACTATACAAGGAACTAAAGACGGATAAAAAATTCACGTTCAAAAAGTTAGGGGAGTTGTTGCCACGTGGTAAGAAGATTCCAATCGATTTATATACTATTGAATTTTAAAGATTATTGCTTACCGAAACCTCTGGCGATAACGTTCTCGGCAGGTTTAAACCGGGGTGAAAAATCAAGGTCGGTTTCAGCACTTTCCTCGCTTGTCCTATTGTTCCACTCCCATATGTAGGCTCCTGAAAGCCATGGTTGGTTCCATACCTTATTAAAAAAGGCCTCATAGGCCAATTGCTGTGTCCTATCCGATTTCTTTTCCGTAAGAATACCACCAAAGGAGGCCCATTCCCATGGTTTAATGGTGGCGTTGGATTCACTTTTATACCCAATTTCCGTAAAGAGAATCGGTTTTCCATACGTTTCATGTACAAGTTCCAATTCCTCCAAATGTCTGTCCCAGCCTTTTTCAATGGTCTCTAAATCCGGATTTTCAGTTTTCGTTAATGGAAAATAGGCTTGGATGCCAATATAATCCAGTTTGTCCCAAAATACCACATGTTCATATTCATCATGCCAGTTTGCCGCATACGTAAGTTCACCCTTATAGATTTCCCTTATTTCATCTATAAGCAATGACCATTTTTCCGGTTGTTGTTTTATGGATGTGCGCAGTTCCGTTCCTATACAGAACAGTTCGGAATTGGAGAGCGCTGCGATTTTGGCATAACGCAACATATTGGTCCGGTAAGAATCAAACCAAGCATCCCATTCTTCATCACTGTCTAGCGCAATATTGGAGCGCCAACCGTCTCGCATCCATAAGTGTGGTTTCAGATGTACCTTTAATCCTTTTTGATGCAATTCAGAAATCGTATTTATAAAACTGGAATCCCTTCCGGTAAAGATTTCAGGATTATCCGGAGTATTGATAAGCTTTGTCCTATCGTTTTCTTGATAGAGAAAAGGGACTACGGCTACCCATTCCACATTTGCCTTTATAAGACCGTTAATGGCAACGGTATTGTCTTCAGACCAACCGAAGACGCTCATGCCGCGTTGTTTTTTATCGGTCGCATATAAATCGTTGACAATACCTTTGGCATTCATTACGGAATCATCCCATTTAAAATCGTTCCATTCATAGGTATTGGCATAAATCAGCGTTTTAATACCGATGAAAGCGATTAGGATGGGTAGTATAAACCGATAGCCCAGTTGCTTCAAGAACGTTATTCTTCCTTTTGTACGATAAACTTTTATAAAATACCGTACGGCAAGAAATAAAAGGTAGCAAAGGACGAAGACAACATGAATTCCGATGAGAAAATTTTTACCGTTTGCAATATCAAAAAAGAACAGTGCACTTTCTTGTAAACTGCGTCGTCCACGGCTTAATAATAGGATAATAGTGAAGAAGGAACCAACCCAAACGGCAACATAAACTAAGACAAGATGTTTTAGGCTACGTTTCATTTTAGGTTATTGATTGTTTTTCATTGCTTGGGCAATTGCTCTGGAATTTGAATCTCTTTTTTCCAACTCCTCTATGATTTTCGGGTGGTCATGTTCCCGTCCTTGGGAAAGCTTTTTGGTCGCCTGAATTTCCGTTATTTCGATTTGAAATCCCACCACCCCTTTTACTTGTTTCATAGTATTGGCGGATAAATTAGCTACTGATACCGGGCATTCGGATTGTTGCTCATATTTGTCAACTAGTTTGTGCATGGAAGCAAGCACTTCGGGTTCGTCCAATATCCTGAGCTTGCCATATACATGCACGGCGATATAGTTCCAAGTGGGTACTTCCTCTTTTTGGTACCAAGAAGAAGAAACGTAGCTATGCGGACCGTTGAAAATACAGAGCACTTCCGTAGTATTGGAAAAATACTTCCACTGCGGATTTGCCTTTGCCATATGGCTGATGAGCACGTCATTTCCTTTTTCATCAACATCTAATTCCAACGGAATATGAGTCGCCCAGGGTCTGCCTTCAACTTGGCTTACCAAAATACCAAAACTGTACTGTTTTAGAAACGCTTTTACCTCGGTTATGTTTTCGTTCTT
The DNA here is from genome assembly GCA_963848865.1 of uncultured Flavobacteriaceae bacterium. Classification (GTDB taxonomy): domain Bacteria; phylum Bacteroidota; class Bacteroidia; order Flavobacteriales; family Flavobacteriaceae; genus Maribacter. The sequence goes on from CAWKFV010000013.1 coordinate 119,442, forward strand.
ATAGTGCTCCGGTGTATACATAGGATAAAAGTAGCGAAAACATTGTTTAAGCAAACAATCAATTTGTTTAGGTCAAGAAAAAACGCACATCAATCCTATCTTGTAATTGAACTTAAAATTATACATATGCCTTTTATAACAAATCAATCAGCAAAAGAACAAGTAGATATATTTTATGAAGATTATGGGAGCGGCCAACCTGTAATTCTAATTCACGGATGGCCCTTAAGTAGAAAGTCTTGGGAACAGCAAGTTTGGAAAATCGTAGAATCCGGATTTCGATGCATTTCGTATGACCGTAGAGGTTTTGGAACGTCATCTTCTCCTTGGGGCGAATATGATTATTCCGCCTTGGCCAGTGATTTGAATACCATCATTGAAGGTTTGGAATTGGAGAATGCGGTCATTGTAGGATTCTCAATGGGCGGCGGAGAAGTGGTCCGGTATTTGACCGATTATGGTAGCGGAAAAATAGCCAAAACTGCATTAATCAGTTCTATAATTCCATTGGTTAAAAAGAAGTCCGATAATCCTGACGGTGTTCCCGAAAAGGACTTGGAAGGTATCATTGATGCCCTTCAGAACGATAGGGTAGGGTTTCTAAAAGAATTTAGTAAGGGCTTCTATAACTTTGATGAAAACAAAGGTAATAAAGTGAGTCAGGCGCAATTGGATTATGATTTTATAGTCGCTTCTTTTGCCTCGCCAAGAGCAACAATACAAACTGCCTTGGCATGGATGGATACCGACTTTAGGTCCGAAATGAAAAATGTAGATGTACCTACCTTGATCGTACACGGAGATGCCGATGCTACCGTGCCCATTGAAACCTCTGCCGATCAAGCGGCCAAGGGAATTAAGGACAATACGTATGAAATTATCAAAGGCGCACCACATGGTTTGAATACCACCCATGCAGATGAGCTCAACATCATTTTAATCGATTTTTTGAATAAATAATCAATCGTATTCCAATAAGTAAAATCGGGCTCCTAAATGGCCCGATTTTTGATTTTTATGAACTCCTGATTAGTATGTTCAACTGATGAAATCCGCTACTAACATTAAATTTCTAGTCCTTCTGTTCCTGATTACGGTAAGCTGTAAACAGATACGAAAAGTAACGGATATAGTAGTGCAACCCACTGCCAGGGAACTTTATGCGAGGGAGTTTCAGGAAATGGATACTATTGATTTAAGGGCTTGGAAAAACGCCTTTCAACTGGCAAAACAGGACAGTTTAAAAATTACCTTACCCTATGTAGAAGCTGGTACATATCAAAAAGATTTGAATGTAGTTTACAGTTATGAGTCCAATCTGCAAGAAGGTAGTATTCTTACTATAGAAGCTAACCCAGAGGTGCTAGGGATAAGGGTGTTTCTGGATGTTTATAAATTTATGCCAGACAGCACGCTCGCAAAGTTATCGAGTAACGAGTTGGATGAAAATTGGCTAAAACTACCCATTGAAGAAAATGGCACGTATAAAATAAGTATTCAACCGGAACTATTCGCACGTGGTAATTTTACGCATACATTGCATGCAAAACCAAGTTTTGGATTTCCTGTCGCCGGAAAGGACAGTAAGGCGATTCAAAGTTTCTGGGGCGCGCCGCGGGATAGGGGTGGTAGAAGTCACGAAGGGGTAGATATTTTTGCCCCGCGAGGCACACCGATCCTAGCCGTCACCGAAGGTAGGATCTCGTTTACGGGAAAGAGGGGCCTGGGCGGTAAACAGGTTTGGTTACGGACCGGAGTTTTTGGAAAATCGCTTTACTATGCGCATTTGGATAGCATCTTGGTTTCCACCGGAAGAAAAGTTGCACTAGGCGATACTTTGGGTTGGGTAGGTAATACGGGCAATGCCAGGACGACTGCCCCTCATCTTCATTTTGGAATCTACAAGAGAGGAAAGGGGGCTATTGACCCATTACCTTTTATTAGACAAAGGGACCCTGCAAATCAGCCTAGTGATGTTGTAGCCGCAAAACGAATAGTGGTGTCCGGATCTGTGGCGAACTTAAGACAGTCGCCCACTACTAAAGGGTTGAGAATTGGTACGGCAAAACGAAACGATACCCTAACCTTATTGGGACAAACATCCAATTGGGGCCATGTGCGCTTGGTCAATGGACAACGGGCCTTTATTCATAGCAGTTTAATAGCACCTCTTTAATTTTAATGGCTGACCGGATAATTTCATGATCACTGAGTGCGGTCACTGAGCGAAGCCGAAGTGAAAGCGATGGCACATATTTCCCTTTTTTCTTGTTCAAATCAAATATTTATAGGATTTTTAATGTACACCCCCTAAAACAAAATATTCGAAATTGTAAGCATATTTCATTGTTGCCCACAATTTATAAAAGTGCTTACACATTAGATTTATTGATATGAAAAGCATCGTATTCATTCTTTGTTTAGTCACATTTACCTCATTCACATTTGGACAGGAGAAGCGAGTAACTTCTAAAATTGATTCAACAAAATCTCCGGAGTTAGTATTAATTCAAGAATTGGCGGTAAAAGCGCCCATAGATTCGGTTTGGAATGCTTATACGACTAAAAAAGGTTGGGAAAATTGGGCCGTGCCTCTTGCGGAAGTTGACTTAAAAGTGGGTGGATATATCAAAACAAATTACAATGAAAAAGGAATTATTGGAGATAGTACAACTATCGTGACCCATATTATAAACTATGTGCCGAAAAGACTTATAACCCTTCAGGCAGAAATAACGGATAATTTCCCTGATTTTATGAAGGAGGACGCAAAGGATTTTTATAACGTCATTTATTTTGACGAAACATCAAATGGGCATACGAATATTAAATCATTTGGGATTGGATATAAAAACAATCCAAAATATCTCTCATTAATGAATTATTTCATTCCCGCCAATGAAAAGACCTTAATGAGTTTAATAGCTTACTTGGAAAAGGAATGAAAAATATAACACTGTAGGTAACCATGTTTAAGCGAAAATCAAAATCTATAAAACGTAATTCAAGTTTATAAGAGGACGTTAGCCTTTCTTATGACCAATCCTTGAACCATGGCAAAATTCTTTAGAAAAATTAGACTGAATTTACTATCCGATGGAAAAACTGGAAAGTACTTAAAATATGCCGTTGGAGAAATCATTCTTGTTGTTATTGGGATTTTGATTGCTTTACAGATTAATAATTGGAATATAGAAAAACAAACCCAAAAAAAGGAAAAGGCCTATCTAGAGGAGATTCGTAGCAACCTTCTGCAAGATTCCCTACGATTGGAGGCTGTAATAACTTTTAATGTCAACAAGATACAACTCGTAGATGAAATGCTGCAGATTTTTGTGGACACCCTTACGAATCAGGAGCGCTATCAAATATTCAGCAAAAATGCGAACGACTTTACCTACTACGAAGTGTTTGACCCCGTTCGTATCGCATTCAACAATATGCTATCCGCAGAAAGTATTGATCTTATTGAGAACAACGAATTAAGAAAAGTATTTTCCGAATATTATAACTATGATTATTTGGGGGGAATTCAGAATCGCATTATGGTGGTTAATAGAAGAATAGTAGATGATTCCTACCCTAAATTTTTTACAAAGGAATTTGTAGCCAATTGGATGGGGATTTCCTCAAAGATGCCATCTTTACAGGAATTGGACATCGCAACGGATAAAAAACTATTATCCGATCTGTTCGGGACAAAAATGATGATTGCCGTTCAAAATGAGTTGATATTGGATACCCAAGAACGGAACCAGGAACTTATGGCTTTAGTGGAGGCCGAATTAAAAAAATAACAACCTTCAATAAAAACATACTTTATGAAACTTGGAAAACTACTTTGGATTATTGGTTCCGTTTTGATTAATATCACGGTAGGGGTTTATATCTATTTGTCCAGCAAAGCTCCGCTAGATCCAGTGGAAAGGCACGAATACGTCAAGGATAACTGGCAGATATATGGAATGCATTGGAAGGCAGAATTTCTATTTATGACCATGATCGCTATCGGTGCCCTGTATTTTGCCTTTAAGTTGAAAGAAGTTAGTTGGGCAATTATTTCGGTGGGGCAGCTGATACTACTTACCACATACCCCATTATGCTTGGTGGCTATCAAAACACCTCTTTTGAAATGTCGGAGATGGCAAATCAAATGGCGACGGTGGTGTTTGTTTTTGGTAACCTCATATTTCTAGGTGGTTTACTAAAATTGTATATAAGCGATACCTATTTGAAAAAATGGTTGAAATGGACGGCAATCGTGCTCTCTGGAATAACATTTTTAACCTTTTTTATCACCTATATGGATATCATAGACTGGCAACAAGCCTTGATGATCGGTCCTCTTATTAATATCCTTTACTTGATAAACGCCTTCTACGGAGCAAAAATCAAAGTGGATTAAATAGTAAACAACAACAGTCTAGTTAAAGTTATATCACATCGCATTGTCAGCGAAGTCGAATGGGAGTCTAAGGCATATATTTCCCTTTTCTCTTGTCCAAACCATTTTTTTGTAGGAATTTTAGAAGACTTCCCCTAAAAGACTAATAGGTTCAATCGTGGGTATTTTTAATTGTTGGCACTACTAAAGAAAATTGAATTGGAAACTAGAGAAGCGTATAGAAATGAATATACCATTTCAACTGACAAGGATAAATTGGATATTTTGAGCATTCACCAATTCCTCGCAAACAAAACCGATTGGGCTAACGGAATTCCAATCCATACGTTGAAAACATCAATTGAAAATTCTTTAAGTTTTGGGCTTTACTACAAAAACGAACAAATTGGGTTTGCTAGAATAATTTCGGACTATTCAACTATTGCATATTTAGGAGATGTTTATGTTCTAAAGGAATATAGAGGAAAGGGATTAAGCAAATGGCTGATAAATGAAATAATGGAACACCCTAATCTTCAAGGATTAAGACGTTGGATTTTATTGACCGATACCGCTGAATGGCTTTATAAAAAATTTGGGTTTAAGGAAATACGTAATCCTGAATTTTATATGGAGAAACATAACCCAAATGTATATCACCGAATAGGTAAAACTGATGCCAAAAATGTATAACCGCATTTATGACGGATTCAACTAAACATAGCATAGGACTCTCTTTAAAGCTTGGTATTTGGTGCCTGGAGCAGCCTTATCTCATTGCTGCCTGAGTGCGGTCACTGAGCGTAGCCGAAGTGAAGCCAAAGGCACATATTTCCCCTTTTCCTTGCCGAAATAGATAATTTATATGAATTTTAGTCGCTATATGGGTAGTTAAAGCAGGTTATATAAAATGTGCATACTAGCCTATTGGGAAAAATATTAATCATAGCATGGCACGGAATAAAGAATTGGCGGGTAGACTAACGGAAGTACTGTTAAGCGGACGTTGGATTGCAAATACCAATTACAAGGAGCTATTGGAGGATGTAACCTGGGAACAGGCCATGCAAAAGATAGCTGGATTGAACTCGATTGCCGCGCTGACCTTTCATGTGAATTATTATCTGGCCGGTATTATAAACGTATTCAAGGGTGGGGATCTTGAGATACGGGACGCCTATAGTTTTGATCACCCAAAAATTGAATCTGAAAGGGATTGGGAAAACTTGAAAAATGATTTTGTTAAGAATGCGGAGACATTTGTCAATGAAGTTTCCCGTCTTTCCGAAAACACGCTGAACTCCACATTTGTGGACGAAAAATACGGGACTTATTTACGGAATATCGAAGGGGTTATAGAGCATAGCTATTATCACCTTGGTCAAATTTCGCTGCTTAAAAAGATGATTACAAATAGGTGATTGAGCGGCCTGCCCTGAGCATAGCCGAAGGCACATATTTCCCCATTTTCTTGCCTACACCAATTTTTTGTAGGATTTTTAAATTACACCCTTAAAATAGAAATAGGTGTAATTGTATGCATATACAATTGTTAGCTGCAAGCAAAACAATAGAATGATAATTGAAAGGATTTTAGAATGGGGAAATGCTAATCCCAAAAAACTATTTCTAATTGATGGGGTTGGTGCGATTCTATCCGCTGTTCTGCTAGGAATCGTATTGGTAGCGTTGGAGCGTGTTTTTGGAATTCCCAAATCAACCTTATATTTTCTTGCCTTTTTACCGTGCCTTTTTGCTGTTTATGACTTCTATTGTTACTTTAAAATTGATAATAACCTAGCAAGTTTCATAAAGTTAAGTGCAATTACAAACCTCATATATTGCTGTTTATCAATTGGCCTAGCAATTTATCATGCTGAAAAAATTACAATTTTAGGTTGGACTTACATTTTAATAGAAATTTCAATTGTGGGTGCACTTTCTCTTTTTGAATTAAAAGTTGCAAAAAGGTAGACTGAATTGACCAAAAATTTGATGAAGTAAAAATAGAATTATTGGAAAATAAAAAAGCTAGCAGCCTGCCCTCATTAGTGCTTGATCACGGTCAATGAGCGCCCTGAGCTTCGTTAAAAGATGTGGTGCCTTAGCAGCCTGCCCTGAGCCTTTCGGCTATGCTCAAGGTAAACTAAAGTCGAAGGGGAGTCGCTTTCGGTGGGTGAGCGTAGTCGAATCCACATATTTCCCCTTTTCCTTGCCCAAACCAATTTTTTGTGGGAGTTTTAAGGAACTTACCCTCAAAAAGATACTGGCGTACGTATGCGCATATTTAATTGTTCGGTAACAAAATAGACCAACCATTATGAAACAACCCATTTTTATACTACTGGCTTCCTTAGTACAGTTTTCACTCGCATTCTCACAGACCAGAATTATTGACATGCACATTCATTCGTATTCCGAATCCGATTTTGGTGAACGTGAGCCCACAAGTGATCATTATGGTGAAAAAGGTGCTGCAAATGCAGAAGTACATCGTGTTGAGACGTTCGAGGCATTTAAAAAATGGAATATTGTGAAAGCTGTGGTGAGTGGTAATCCCCAAAGTGTGGATGAATGGGCCGCAAAGGATGACAATGATCGGGTAATCAAGGGGATTTTAATTTTTTCACCCGATGATTATGGCTTGGACAGTCTTAAGTTCGAACAAATGGTAATAGATAAGGAAATTGAAGTTTTTGGGGAAGTTGGAGCGTATTATGGCGGTACAACCCTAAGCGATCCTATTTGGCAGCCTTATTTGCGTATTTGTGAAAAGTACGATATTCCCGTTGCTGTACATACAGGTGGCGGCGATCCTGGCGGTACCTATTCCTGGTCCCCAAAAGCAAGGCTTAGCATGGGCGATCCGTATTTGATCGAAGATGTTTTGGTAAAATATCCCAAGTTGAGAATGTATTTGATGCACAACGGTGGGGAAGAGTGGCATGAACATGCTTTGCGGCTTATGGCCTATTATCCACAGTTATATACAGATATTGCCGTAATGCTTTGGGTGGAGCCCAATACCCAGCGCACGGTTATGGAATTTCTAAAGAATGCAAAGCATGCCGGTTATTTGGATAGGGTGATGTTCGGGTCGGACCAAATGGTGTGGCCTTATGCCATTGAAAAATCGATTAATTTCCTAAACAGCCTTGAGTTCCTTACCGAAAAGGATAAAGAGGGTATTTTCTATGACAATGCCGCACGATTTTTAAACTTGAAATAAGTGTCATTAAGTAATCTTAAACAGGAACACAGATGAACGGAACAAGAATTGTCGCTTTACTCGTAGTGTGTATGCTAATGCTTTCTTCGAGACTCTATTCCCAAACGGAAAAAGAACAAATTAGGGCCGCTAGAAATGCATCCAATACGGCACTTAAAACATACGACAACGATGCTGTACTTTCCTATTTAACCGAAGATGTATTGACCACAACAGGGAACGGCGTTTTATTGTGTGGAAAAGAAGCCTTGGATAGCTATATAAAAGAAGGCGCAAAAACCAAAATGTATTGGATTCGGAATACACAGGAAATTATAGTGAATGCTGATAGAGGGCTAGCTTGGGAAAGCGGTACTTGGAATGGCTATGATCCTGAAAAGAGCAATGAATCCATTGTCAATGGTAATTATTCGGCCATGTGGACCAAAAAGTCCGGGGTGTGGAAAATAAAATCCCAACTCTTTGTTACGATAAATGAAAACTAAAACGCTAGGTGCTAACCAAAGAATGTAAAACGGTAATTGCTAAGCAGCACTAGCACTAGGCACCAACCAATAACCAATGATAAAATTCTTTAGATTATCGAAACTAAATTTTGCAAAGCAAAATCAAATGTCCGGTGGACATTTGGTTGAGATAGCCGCTTGCGGAAGAAAAAGAAACCTGAAATATGATTAAGTTCTTCAGACAAATAAGACAAAACCTACTTTCCGAGGGTAAAACAGAAAAGTATTTTAAATACGCGATTGGAGAAATTATACTTGTAGTTATTGGTATTCTTATTGCCCTTCAGATTAATAATTGGAATGAAAATCGAAAAGTAAAAAAACTAGAAGCACAGATTTACATAGAACTAAAAAGTGATTTACTACAAACCAGAAGTGATATAAACGAAACAATTTCTAAACATAAAGAAATATTCAAATCAAGTCAGCAACTTATAACTGATATCTATGATAAGAAATCAAATTCTCAAACAATTTATGAGGCTCTTACAAATTCCAGTTTTGAATCTCAGATAATTCCTAAAACAAGTGCTTTTGAAAATTTAAAGAACATTGGATTAAATACTTTATCCAATGACAGTTTACGTATTGCCATAACCAACTTATTTCAATTGAATTTAAAGCGATTGGATGATGAACTTGGGATGAGACAGGCTGAAATTAATATGACAAAGCTTATTCAGCCTTTTCTATTCAAATATTTGATTGCGGATTATAGTCAACCCACAAAATATGGGTTTGTACATTCTGACTCTATAGCTATTTACAAATTAAGAATAGCTAATTACGATAAGTTTTTAGATGATAATGAGCTTATGAAGGCCTTGCAGTTAGCACTCTACAATAGAGGTAAAATAATTGATGAAGAAATAGAAACTGTTAGGGCAGTGGATAGTGTGATTTATGGAATTGAAGAAGAACTTGAAAAATTGAAAAAATAACGAAAGCACAATAGGGACTGTAACTAATGGTGCCATTTTCCAAGACTTGCGTAATTTAAGTTTGGCAAGTACTTGACTAGAAGTTCGTCTCGTTGCTGGCTGAGGAGCCTGTCCTAATAGTTGCCTGAACAGCCTGCCCTGAGCGTAGCCGAAGGCACATATTTCCTTATTTCCTTGCCAATACCCAAACCTAACCCAAAGTAATATCATTACTAAAATTTATCATAAAGTGAAAAATATTTATTGTTTATCAATAAATAATTATCTACATTTATTCCATCTAATAAAATTAATCATGAAAACACGGGTTAAAACAAAAAATCTCATATTTAAAGGTTTGAAAATCATTTCTTGGATCATCTTTGTGGGGCTCTCTGTGGAAGCAGGAGGCCTGATCGTCAATTTTATTTTTAGTCTGGTCCGGCCAGAATTTATCCAGAACCTATATCAGAAACTGGATCTGAGTCAGTTATATCAAAGTAGTAAGTTGGCTTTTTTTGGGATGTACGGATTTATCCTTACCATATCCATTTTAAAAGCAGTCCTATTTTACCAGGTTGTTTTATTGGTAACTAAAATTGACCTGATCAAACCGTTCAATAGCTTGGTTTCCAAACAGATTCTTAAAATAAGCTACTATACGCTCTCCATTGGATTATTAAGTTTTATTGCGAGGCAGTTGGCCACAGATTTGGGACATAATGGTTTTACTTTAAATCAGTTGGACGCGTTCTGGGCGGACAGTCAGGCATTCATTTTAATGGCAGCTGTTATATATGTTATTGGAACAATATTTTCAAAAGGAGTGGAGTATCAAGAAGAACTGGAAGAAACGGTATAGACTATGGCAATTATTGTAAACTTGGATGTAATGATGGCAAAGCGAAAAATATCGCTCAATGAATTGTCCGAAACGGTCAATATTACCCTGGCAAATCTTTCCAAACTTAAAACGGGAAAGGTCAAGGCCATTAGATTCAGCACGTTGGAAGCCGTTTGTAAGGCCTTGGATTGCCAACCCGGGGATTTATTGGAATACTCCAAGGAATAATACCAAGTAAAATTAATTAAAGTGCCTGCATGGCGTTAATTATTTGATGCCTGAGCGGAGTCGAAGGCACATATTTGCACTTTTCCTTGTCCATAACAATTTTTTGAAGGATTTTTAAGGCACTTCCACTAAAATAGAAATAGACGTACCTAGGTACACTTATACAATTGTTGTGCATAATAATACACCAACCTAAATCACTCCGAATTAATCAATGAAATCTGACGAAGAAAAAGAATACAAAGAGCGAGTAAAAAGAAGAGTGCTGATACTAAAGGAGCAGATTGAGAAAGGCAAAATTAAAGTATCCGAACATCTTCGCGATGAATTTGAAAAAAGCTTACTTAGAATTCGATTAGATGAAAACGGAGAACCCGACTTAGAAACCGTAGATGGACGAATTAGGTCGATGGCACTTATGGCCGAGCATATGGACCATCGCGAGAAAATGAAAAGTGCGATTTCCTTACGCCAAATCCAAGAAGCATACTTCAAGAGAATAGATGGAAACTTCAGTCATTTCTACAAAATCATGATTGAAAAAAATGCAACCCCACACCAAGTTGCAAAAGTTATTGCCTATGGAAAAAATGACATCACACATTTAGATGAACCAATAGAATTAATACTTAAAGACCTTGAAGATTTTTGGGGCTTGGCTGCTGAATCTGGATATTTACATTTAGAAGATGAATACGACTCTATAAAAGCTGTTTTTGGAGGTGACCTTTTCCCTGCAAATAATGAAAATATTGCTTCTAAATGTGGAATCTACACTGATACAATTATTCTTCCTTGCCCATTTATTCGGTCACGACATATGTTTAAGGTTTGGGACAAAAACCAACGAGTATACTTTTTATTAAAGCATGCTTTAAACATTTTACAATATCAAGAACTGGCATTAGTACAATTAGATAAACCGATAGTCGTAATTCTGCCAGACAAAGAGATTATGGATGAATTCGCATTTGAGGAAATTCAGAAACTTGGAGAAAAAGATGCAGTATATCATGCAAAGAAAGTTTTTGGTAGAGAATTTGAAAGTATTGAAGAATTACTTGAATTCGGAGAAAACTTAGACACGATTGAAAAAGTAACCAAAGAAATTAAAGACCCAAGGAGAGTCTTATTTGATACGGATTTTAAAGAGCCGTTAGAAATTCAAATAAAAAATCAAATGGAAGGGGAATCAATGAGAGCAATGCAGACTAACCATCCAGGAATTATTGTTTCAATGATGGGTTTAGGTAGAATGGGCGTATGTAACGAACTATTAACTAAAGCTGCAAAAGTTGGAGGAATTCCATTGATTGACGCACCAACATCATGGGAATATTTCAAGTGGAAATTAGAGTATGATTCGGAAAGGACTTTTCCTGAAATGGACTATTCAAAAATGCACATAGTAAAAGGTTTAAATGGACTGGATAGTGGAAAACTACAATGGATTGGTAAAATCCCTCCAAAAGCCTTAATTGAATTGAGAATAGAAGGTGCTATTAATGAAATTCGTTCAATTCTATCAAAAGGTATTGATGAATTAGTACTTGCGAATGAACTTGATTTTACTAGCACTTCTCATAAGGTTTTCAATAATTTAAATATTGCATTTAATCAGCATCAAGAAAACATTAATACGTTAAAAGCCAAAAAATGGAGAATTGCTGGAAAAGATTTAGGTTCTTGGCTTGTTATGGGTTCAGTAGAAATAGCATCTGCTTGTATTGGAACTCCTCTCTATGGTCTTTCAACCGTTGTTCTTAATCAAGTTCTTGACGCACCAAAATTAAAAGATTTACCAAAAACAATCGAAGAGATAAAGGAAACTGAAAGAGAAAAAGAGAGAATAAAAAAATCACCTATTGGTCTAATGTTTAACTATAGGAAATAAATGATTATGCAAAACAAAGATAACCGTTGCACAAGTCTAAATTTCTAATAAAATAGGATTTTCCTGATTTTAAGAATCTGGAAGTTGCTGTTTTTTAAGTGTATATTATTTTTCGAAATTGCTATTAATTCATAATTTGATTAAAAAAGAAGTTGTGCAACAGCCACAAAACCTATAAACAATACGGGCTTAGGTTTTAAACGCTTAGGTCTATGTATATTTATAATGTCGCGAAATCTTTGTGATTTTGCTTTTAGAGAAATAAAGAAAAAACAAAACCAAAACCAAAAGACTTCGCTATGTGCACGGCGGAAAGCAAACGCCAGTTTGCCTGCGTGCTGTTTATAGCTAAACCGTTCAGTCAAGGCCAATTCATTCCATCCCCAACTCCGCCAACACCGGCAAATGATCCGAGATATGCATGTTGTTTTCCATACGGTCATCAATATGGAGATAGCTTTCCACCTGAAGATTCTCCACAAAAATATAATCGATACGGCGGTCCAGTACCATATTGGGGTCAAAGCCGTTAAAAGTGCCCGCAGGGCCATAAAAAGGCGCTTGGGAGGCGCTTTGCCCGTCCGTTAGCTCCCGTTGCATCAACTGTATGGGTTCGGAGTCCGGTTCCAGGTTAAAATCCCCGGTCACCACCACAGGTAGGTTTTCGGTATTTATTGCCTGTATCTTTTGTAAGATCAGCCGTACGGAGTTGGCCCGTGCCGTTTTTCCCACATGGTCAAAATGGGTGTTGAACACATACAGTTCCTTCCCGCTTTGGATGTCCTTAAACCGTCCGTAAGTACAGATACGCTCCAAGGCCGCATCCCAACCCTTGGAAACTTTTTCCGGGGTGGGAGAGAGCCAAAAGGTATTGGCCTTGATCAGCTCAAAGGCATTTTTGTTATAGAGAATAGGGGAGTACTCGCCCTTTTGTTTGCCATCGTCCCGGCCCACACCAATATAGGCGAAGTCCGGCAGGTGCTCGTCCAAATATTCCAATTGGTTGTGTACCACTTCCTGCATGCCCACAAAATGGGGGCCATAGTGCTGGATCAATTGTACCATGGCCTCCTTTCTAAAATTCCAGTTGTTTACGGTATCGTTTACATTATCGTACTTAATGTTGTAGGACATGACCTTAAACGCCTGGGAATACCCAAGGGTGGTCATAAAAACCAGCAACATCGTAAAAAATCCTTTTCTGATCATCTTGTATGCCGCGTTAGTCCGTTTTGTATTTGTTGAACCAGGCCAATACCGAGGCGATTTTGGCGACCAAATTGCTGGGTCGGTTGGCGATACCATGTCCCGAGCCGGGAATACGCACCATGGCGGTTTCCACCCCTTCCAACTTTAATGCGGTATAGAATTGCTCCGATTCCGCAATGGGGGTTCTATAGTCTTCCTCCCCGGTCAACAACATCGTTGGGGTGGTCACATTGCCCACATAGGAGAGGGGAGAGCGTCTAAAATAGTTTTCCGGGTCTTCCCAAGGTTTCTTCCCGAACCAGTATTTGGAGAAGAAGGCGGCCCCATCGGCATAAAGTACAAAGCTGGTCCAGTTGATGACGGGCTTGGCCACTACGGCGGCCTTAAAGCGGTCCGTTTTGCCCACGATCCACGCGGTCAATACACCACCACCGCTACCACCGGTCACGAACAGGTTATCGGTATCCACATAGCCTTTGGCAATCACGGCATCCACACCGCTCATGAGATCCTCATAATCGTGGTTGGGATAATCGTGGTGGATGAGGTTGCCAAATTCCGCCCCATAACTGGTACTACCGCGCGGATTGGAATACAACACCACGTAGCCTGCTGCGGCATAGGCCTGAATCTCGGCACTATAGACGGAACCATAACTTTGGAAGGGTCCGCCGTGGATTTCCAGGATAAACGGATATTTTTTGTTCGGGTCAAAGTTGGGTGGGGTTACGATCCATCCCTGTATTTTTCGGTCATCGAAGGAAGAGTTCCACCAGATTTCTTCTACCTCACCCAAATTCCGGAAGGAAAAGAGGTCGTCGTTTAAAAAGGTAAGCCGTTTTGTTCCTTTTTTATCGGCTACGGCCAAATCGGACGGATGTTGCGTGCCGCCCAAGGTATAGGCGAACTTGCCGTTGTTGGACACCGTAAAATCAGCTGCATTGTAGGGTCTTCCCAGGGAGAGTCCGCCAAGACCTTCTGCGATGGTGGTGACTTTACCCTCCAGCGTAATGTGTCCTATTTTGGAATCCCCTTCCTCATCATATTGAAAATAGAGTCCCTTGCCGTCACTGGCCCATTGTACATTCCCAATGTCCCGATCAAAATCGCCCGAAAGCAATCGGGAATTGCCGCCATCGGTATTCATGACATACAATTGGGTCAATTCATAGCCTTGAAAGGTATCATCGTTCCCCGTATAGGCAATCTTTGTACCATCGGGGGAAAGGGTGGGGTAACCATCGGGGCCAAATCGGTCTGTAAGCGCGGTTACGCTATTATCGCTAAGGTCTAATTTGTAGACCTCACTATTGGCGGGCTCAAAATCCTCGTCCGGATTAAAATTGGCCGAAAAATAAAGGCTTTTATCGTCCTTGGACCATTCCGGAGCTCCATGGTCAAATTCGGAGGTAGTCAACTGTTTTGGGGTTCCCCCGTTGATGGAAAGCGTGAACAATTGGTCGTTGCCCCCTTTGATGTAGCCCTGACCGTCGCCACGGTAATTCAGTTTATCGATATAGGTAGGCGGAGTGTTCCATTTGGCACCTTCCGGTTTTGCGGGCATTTTTATGAGGGACTCGTCCTTGGCGGGCACGAACATATTGAACGCCACGTAGCGGTCATCATGCGACCAGCTTACCGCTCCGGGTGCTTTCGGTGTATTGGTCAGCGGGGCCGTTTCCTTGGTATCCAGCCACATGAGGTACAGTTTCATCTTGTCATCGGCCCTATTGGATTTAAAGATGATTTTTTTGCCATCGTGGGACCATCGGGGATAGTAATCGTTCTGGTTCCCTGTCGTTAAAGGTCTATTTTGTGAACCATCAAAATTAACGATCCAAAGGTTGGACAGGTTTTTGTCCGTCATGATATCCTTAAAATTACGTACGTAGATGATTTTAGAGCCGTCGGGCGATATTTGTGGGTCCGATACAAACTCATAGTCGAAGATATCCGTGAGTTCAAGGTTGGTTGTGGTCTGTGCCGATACAGTGGTTAAACAGAGGAGAAAGGCGATGATGCCGATACAATGCTTCATATGTTCGTGCTTGTTTAGTTTAAAGCATCAATTTACGGATTTAACGGTTAAAAGTTTTAAGTTCCCAGGTATAAGTTTTAAGTTGTTGGCTGTTGGCTGTTGGCTGTTGGCTGTTGGCTGTTGGCGATTGCTGTGATTGTTCTGAACAATAAACAATAATCAATTCGCATTTACCAGGGGACAATTGGTAGTAGGGAATACGTAAATAAAACAAATCACTATTTCGTAATTCCGCTTTGTTACTGGGTCACTTTAATAAGCCAACAACGAAAAACGAACAACGAACAACCATTTATTTTATAACTTGACCCTATGAAGGAGAAAATTCATTTACATCAGATACATCCAGTGCTTCCCGTGTGGGACGTTTTGGATGCGCTGGACTTTTATGTAAACCGATTGGGATTCCGGATTGCCTTTGCGGACGATTCCAAAAATCCGAAGTATGCTGGGGTTATTCGCGATGAAATAGAGATACATTTGCAATGGCACGACCGTAAAGAGTGGGATTATGATATCGACCGGCCCATGTTGCGAATCGTGACTCAAAATATTGAAGGGCTGTACGATGAATATGCCGAAAAGGATGTGTTTCATTCCCATACCTTGTTACGGGAAACGGCATGGGGAACCAAGGAGTTTGCCTTTTATGACCCTTTTAAGAATGGCCTGACTTTTTATCGGGACATTTCGAGTAAATAGTCCTTTGAAATAAAACAAACATTTGAATATCAGGAAATTATATTTTTAAACTATTGAATTTTCAGGTCGATCGGTCATATCGAGCGCAGACGAGATGCGAGACCTAAGACTAAATAAATTAAAAACCTCTCGACTTTAGTTTATCTTGAGCGCTGTCGAAAGGCTCGAGGTGACATGAAGTGATAATTGATTGCGAACAATCATGTAGAATAATTAATGCAACATTAAATGTTATAAATCTTAAAGAAAAAATGAAAGTATTATTTATTGGGGGAACGGGAAACATCAGTACTCCGAGTAGTAAGTTGGCGGTTGCCAAAGGAATGGAGTTGTACCTGCTGAACAGAGGTAAAGCTAAAGTAGAAATAGAAGGTGCCCAGTCCATCATCGGGGACATCCATAAGCCGGAAACATTGTCCGAATTAAAGAAACATGACTGGGACGTGGTTGTCAATTGGATTGCCTTTACCCCAGCGGATATTGCACGTGATTTAGACCTCTTTTCGGGAAAAACGAAACAATACATTTTCATCAGTTCGGCTTCGTGTTATCAAACACCGCTGACCTATCCGGTCATTACGGAATCGACGCCATTGCGTAATAACCTGTGGGATTATTCCAATAACAAAATCCGTTGTGAGGAATTGTTGACCAAGGCGTATCAAGAAACGGGTTTCCCCATGACCATCGTACGGCCTTCCCATACGTATAATACGGTGACCCCTTTGGCTATAGGTGGCTTTGATAAATACAATGTCATTGACCGGATTCTAAAAGGAAAGGAAATCATTGTTCATGGGGATGGCAGCTCCTTATGGGTCGTTACCCACGCCGATGATTTTGCCAAGGGTTTTGTTGGATTGTTAGGGCTTCACACATCCATAGGGCACACGTTCCATATTACTTCGGATGAGTTATTGAACTGGAACATGATTTATAAAATCACGGCTGATGCTTTGGGCAAGGAGGCGAAGATGGTTCATATCGCTTCGGATTTTATCTGTAAAATAGAACCGTCCTTTACGGGTGATTTGTTGGCGGACAAGGCGGAAAGTGTCATTTTTGACAATACCAAGATCAAGACCTTTGTACCCGGTTACAAGGCCACCATTCCGTACTCCGAAGGCATCAAACGTACCCTAAAATGGTTTCAGGAAAAGCCGGAACGGCAATGGATAGACCCCGAAACCGAGGCGAAAATCGAAAATGTATTAAAGGCGTATAAGGCTTTGGGTTAATTACAACCGCTAATTATATCCTGTATAAATGGCGACTATAATACTTAAGGCTCCCAATGCTAGTATAAGTAGCAAAGGTTTCCAGGCAAACCGGAACCATTTGTTATAGGGAATTCCGCAAACGGCCAAAATGGCCATCAATGCGCCGTTGGTGGGCACGATCAAGTCCCCCATAATGGCCCCATATTGATAGGCCAGCACACATGTCTGTCTGGAAATACCGATTAAATCCGAAAGCGGCACCAAAATGGGCATGGTCAAAATGGCCTGACCGGAGTAACTGGGTATAGGAAAATGTAAAATGGCATGGGAGACCATCATGAGTACCCCGGAGACAGAGGCGGATAGATATTGTAGGGGACCAAAAAGTCCGAATACGATGGAATCGATAATCATCCCTTCTTTTAAGACCATGGAAATACTGTTGGCAAAGCCAATGATAATGGCCGCAAAAATCATTTCCTTAAATCCGTCGATATAGGCTTCCCCCGTTCCGTTCAGTCCTAATTTCCCCAAGAGTCCGGAGACAATTCCAAGGGCAAAAAAACAGGCGGACATTTCCATAAAGCCCCAATCTAACTGCAGAAGCCCATAAATGACTATAATAAACGTCAAACCTAATAGGGTGAGAATGGTCTTGGAATTATGTGACATTTTTTCATGGGTATTAGAAGCTTCAACTTTTGCTATCCTGTTTTTGGAAGCATAGCGGATTAGGTAAATGACCCAAACTAAAAAGGCAATCCCGAGAACTACTAATCGGAACCCGCTTCCCGAAAGCAAAGGAACACCTGCTTCCTGTTGTGCTATAATTACTCCAAATGGGTTTGAGGGGCTAAAAGAACTGCCCAACACCGTGGATCCGTAGCTCATATAAATGGTGGTATAAGTGTTGAACCCCATACTTTTTCCAAAAATGAGCAAGACCGGCATCATAGCAATCACTTCCTCTTGCATGCCTATACTGACCCCAGCCGCTGTAAATAGCAGGGAGACGATGACCAAGGATAAACCTTCTCTGCCCTTGAGTACTTTGACGATTTTATGCAATCCTTCCGAGAGTGCCCCGGTTTTCTCAATAACGAAAAAACAACCACCAAGCAATAATATAAGTACAATGGCGTCCGCTCTTCCTGCAACTCCGTTGGGAATGCTGAGCATCACGTCAAAGGCGGATAAATGATTTCCATCCATTTCTTGGTATGAATTGCTCACCACCGTTGTGATTCCCGTGTCTACATCCGTAATTCTTTGGTAGCTACCTTGCGGTATGATAAAGGTGAGCACCCAAGCAAATAGGACGACCCCGATGATGATGACAAAGGCATTTGGAAAGTTTTTCATAGTTGGTTTGATTGCTTTAAATGTAATTTAAATAAGCCGAATTTATGAGGTGCTTATTGCAAAAATAAGACCCGAAATATCATTTCGGGTCTTAAGGTTTTTGGTTGGATTTATCTAAAATATTTTATTTACTGACGATCTAGTGCCTTAACTTCTAGGCTGGATCCACTTAAATCCTTTCTTAGTTGCCAAATTTCAGTTCGGTCGTCATTAGTTGTTGCTTCTACATCCGCTAAAAACCCTGAAAAACTTCCTTCTCCGTGTAATTCTTCAAAATATTGCACAAATTTGTCTTCTTGAGCCAACCAAGAGGAATTATCGAAAAAATCGACCCATCCAAAATCCATACCGTCCATAATGTTCATTTCGTTGGAATAAACACCGTACTGCTGATCGGGCATTTTTTCTTTGTACACCTGCACGACTTTTTTCAGCACTTTCTCCATAAAATCCTGTTCCTTAAAGCGCTTTACATCAATCATAAAAACCGATAATTTGTTAATTTCAAAATCCTTTGTGAAGTTGGAAAGTGTTGGATGCATTTTCATGTAGTTTACGTTCACATCTGGCATAAGATATTTGGTGACGTTTTTATCGTTTTTTGCTTTTTGCTCCTTTCTGTAGCTACTAACGAGGCGCACTACAATGCGCAGTAGTAACGCGAATGCAGCAAGGTATACAATTTCTTGTGTTTCCAATTTCTTGTTTTTTAGGACTTATTTGGTAATAAAATTTTGGCCTTCGGCCTATTTTACCGTTTCCATCAATATCTATGTTGACATGTTTTTCCAATGCTTCCAATGTTTTTCGAAGCAAGGTTTTTGTATGGGTAAGTTCAGCCTCTAACTGTTTCACTGAATGGGTTGTTTATTCCCCTTTTGCAAATCGCTCTCCCATGATATTAAACTGGCTAATCTTGCCCGCTTCGTTAAGGTCAAAATTGACTTTTATTTTCTCGTAAAAACGGGGGTCTTTATTGGTGATAAAGGTATCGTAGTGCCAATGCTCGGTCGTATAGGTTATAAAATCATTAAAATTGATTTGCAAAGATCCATCTTCTAAAGTAATTTTTGCTGTACCTAGCATTTGGTTGGTA
>CAWKFV010000014.1:0-686714 GCA_963848865.1 uncultured Flavobacteriaceae bacterium
TTATTGATATTCTTAGTGCTGGCCATCTGCTACGCAGTTCTTACGCTATCGGCGTAACAGCTACTCTAAAGCGCTTTATAAGCCCTTAGCACATTTTCTATCTTTTGTTCCTTCTCCGGGTCAATATTTTGGCGTTCCGGTTTCTCTCGTAACCATTTTAAAGTACGTCTTATTCCTTCGGAATAGGGAATCGTCGCTTTAAATCCGGGCACAAAAGTTTTAATTTTAGAATTATCGAACAACACGCTCTCGGCCTTATCCGCCAACAAGCTTCCTGTGAAAGAAGGTTCGATTTTACAGATAAAGTCCGAAGCTATATGAACCATTTTGGCTTCTTTTCCTAGAGCTTCGGCCGTAATTTTATATATCATGTTCCAGCTCAATACCTCATCAGAAGTAATATGAAACGCATGACCGATTGCCGTCATCAATCCTAAGAGTCCTACGAATCCCTTTGCAAAATCATCAGAATGGGTTACGGTCCACAAAGAAGTACCATCGCCGTGAACAATAATTTCCTTTCCTTTTAGGATTCGGTCTATAACATTGTATTTATCAAAACCCCCTATTGCCAAGGGCGTAACGGTATCGTAGGTGTGTGAAGGACGGACAATAGTAATGGGAAAACCGTCTTCCCGATACGCCTTCATCAATCGCTCTTCACACTTAATTTTATTATTAGAATAGTCCCATAAGTTGTTACACAGCGGCGTGGATTCCGTTATCACGGGATAGCTTAAAGGCGTTTGGTAACAAGATGCCGAGCTTATGAAAATATACTGTTTTGTCTTCCCTTTGAAGAGTTTAAGGTCACGCTCAATATCTTCTGGGGTAAAGGCTATCCAATTGACTACCACATCCCAATCGTGTTTCTTTAATTCGGTCAGTTCTTCGGGTTTGCTGATATCACCGATTATAGAATTTGCACCATCAATTTCCACCTTTGCCTTGCCCCTATTCAGCAAGTACAAATCCATTCCTTTTGCTACTGCCAACCTACTACTTGGTGTGCTAATATTTCCCGTTCCCCCAATAAATAAAACCTTCATATCCCGTTCATTTTAAACTGATTACTATTTGCTTAAAGTACTATAATAGTTTGAAGTTAATCACTATCTTCCAAACAATCAATTCCAACCATCAAACCTAATAAAATGAAGCTAGTACTACCATTATTATTTGTATTTATTACCAGCCTATCCATTGCTCAAACCACATCAAATTTAGAGCTAATCGATATTTATAACATGGAATTTATTTCCGACCCACAGATTTCCCCAGATGGAAATCAAATCCTATACGTGCGTAACTTTAAGGATGTGATGACTGATAAAAATCTTTCCAACATTTGGATCACGAACTATGATGGTACTGGAAATAGACCGATTACCACCGGTAATCAAAATGATTTTTATCCAAGATGGTCACACGATGGCAAAAAAATCATCTTTAAATCCAATAAGCAAGATGAACGGGTAAAACTGTACCTCATGTGGATGGATACCAAAGAAGTTGCACCTTTGACGAATACGCCACAATCGCCCTCTAATGTTTCCTGGTCAAAAGACGACCGTTATTTGGCCTTTACGATGTTCGTGCCAAAGAAAGACGAATCTATCGTGAAAATGCCAGCTGCACCGGAAGGTGCAAAATGGAATACACCTCCTACTTACATTGATAAGTTGAACTACAGAGGTGACGGACAGGGCTATATAAAAGGAGGAAACGACCAATTGTTTACCCTTTCCGTAGATGGTGGAACGCCAAAGCAACTGACAAACACGGAGTTTGATCATGGTGCGCCGGTTTGGTCCAATGATGGTACAAAACTCTACTTTTCGGCAAATTTTAATCCGGATGAAGCTTTTGAACCAGCCAATAGTGAAATCTATGCCTTAACCTTATCGTCCGGAGAGGTAAAACCCTTGACAACGAGGTATGGTCCTGATGGATCTCCTATTCTTTCTCCTGATGGAAAAATGCTTGCCTATTCTGGATATGACGATGAATTGCAAGGATATCAAATCACCGAGTTGTATGTAATGAATACCGATGGCTCCAATTCAAAATTACTTTCAGGTAGTTTTGACAGGGATATCGCCAATGCCCAATGGGCAGCGGATGGGAAAGGTCTGTATTTTCAGTATGATGAGGAAGGTGATACCAAAATAGGACATATTTCGTTGGATGGAAAAGTGACCCCCTTGGTAGATGGTTTGGGCGGACTATCTTTAGGGAGACCTTATAACGCAGCGGCTTTCACCGTTTCCAATAATTCACGTTTTGCCTATACCCTTGGCGGAACTGAACACCCTTCGGACTTGGCAGTGGGCGATAAAAAAGGAACCAAACGTCTGACTTTTGTAAACGACGACCTGTTCTCTTTCCGTAACCTGGGCAAGGTGGAGGAAATCTGGTGGGAATCCTCTTTTGACCAGCGAAAGATTCAAGGTTGGGTGGTTACTCCCCCAAACTTTGACCCCAATAAAAAATATCCGTTCATACTTGAAATTCATGGCGGACCTTTTCAGAGTTACGGCTCCGTTTATAGTGCGGAAATCCAAGCCTATGCTGCTGCCGGATATGTTGTGCTTTACAGCAACCCTCGGGGAAGTACCAGCTATGGAGCCGAATTTGGAAACCTAATCCATCACGATTATCCAAACCATGATTATGAGGATTTGATGAGCGGAGTGGATGCCGTTATCGGAAAAGGTTATGTGGATACCGATAATCTGTTCGTTACAGGCGGCAGCGGCGGTGGTGTTCTGACCGCTTGGATTGTGGGTAAAACTGACCGATTTAAAGCTGCGGTAGTCGCGAAACCCGTAATCAACTGGACGAGTTTTGTACTGTATGCCGATGGTGCAGCTTTCTTTTCCAAATATTGGTTCGGCAAAGAAACCATGGGAAGATCCGGAAAGCTATTTTAAACGCTCTCCACTATCCTATGTGGGCTAATGTGACTACGCCAACCATGTTGCTGACCGGTGAGGAGGATTACAGGACGCCAATAGCCGAATCCGAACAATTCTATACCGCTCTTAAACTGGAGGGTGTGGAAACCGCCATGGTTCGTATTCCTGGTGCTTCACATGGTATTGCGAACAGACCCAGCAATCTTATCGGTAAAATAGCTAGTGTTTTAGCTTGGTTTGAAAAGTATAGGGATTAGACACCTAATGTGAATTATATAATGAATTAGTCATAATCATTAAGATTGAATTCAGAATTAGGATGAACGGATACTTTTGTTGTCCCAAACATCACTTTAAATTATCGGTAAGAATTTTGAGGAGATGAATCCTGTCAAATCGTATGAATGCGATGCATTAATAGTTCTTTATGCGATTTTCCAATGGGAATCACCTTACTTCCAATCTCCAAATGTCCATCGGCCACCACGTCCAATTTGGAAATATTGATAATATAGGAGCGATGCACACGAATAAAACTTGATTTTGGCAGCTTTTCTTCCATCGCCTTAAGGGTATAGGTAAGTACATAGTTTTTAGGTTTGGTGACCAACGTACAGTAATTGCGATCGGCTTCTATGTAAAGAATATCCTGGAGCAACAACTTCTCCATATTTCCATTATGGCGAACAAAAATACGATCATTTAAAACTTCGATTTCATTTTCGTGAGCAGTCAATTTTATTTCACCCAATTCTTCTGCAACCAATGCTATTGTTCGTTGAAGGTTCAACTTATTGAAGGGTTTGGTTATAAATGCCTTCGGATGGGTTTCTTTGGCCTTATCAAAAGTAGCTTCATCTGAATTAGCAGTAAGATAGATTATTGGGATATTATGGAATGCCTGAATAGCCTTCGCCGTTTCTATTCCATTCAATTTTCCCTTCAAATTGATATCCAACAATAGCATGTCCGGAACATTCTCTCGCACATGTGAAATTGCATCTTCACCTCTGGATAGCAATCCCTCTACCTCATATCCCAAGTTGGTTAGCTGTAGGGATATGTTTGCACCAATGATCATATCATCTTCAACTATCAGTATACTTTTTGATGATTCCATTAGGCTGCTTTGTTTTGTTGAAATTGAATGGATACAGCCGTACCCTTATTCGTATTCAGAACCATTTTGCCATCAAGTTGTTTGGTAAGCAATTGTATTAATTGAGTGCCAAAACCTGTGCCTTCTGTTTTATTCAAAGTACTCATTCCAATACCATTGTCCATAACATCCAGTTGCAATTTAGTTCCATGGGTCTTAAGGGATATTTGAATTACTCCTTTTTCTTTATCCGGGAAAGCATACTTTAAGGCGTTAGTCAGCAATTCGTTAACAATCAAACCTATAGGTATGGCAAGATCAACATCTAGTTCAAGTTTTTCCATTGGTACTTCAATCTTAACTTGTTCAACTAAGCCATAGGCATCAACAACATATTCGGATAGATTGATGAAATAATCTTTCATTTCAATAGCAGCCAAATTTTCGCCCATGTATAGTTTTTGATGAATCATGCTCATACTCTGAACTCGATGCTGGCTCGCTTCCATTGCATCCAAAATATTTTGGTCACTAATTTGTGCCGATTGTAATGACAAAAGGCTTGAAACAATTTCCAAATTGTTCTTAACTCGATGATGGATTTCCTTTAACAAAAATTCCTTCTCCTCATTTTTCTTTCTCAGCAATTGATTTATCTTGAATTTGTTGCGCATCGCCTTGTAGAATAAAAGCAAAAGTAAAAATAGAAGTATGGTAATAATTATGATTAGGTTTTGGCGTGCCCTCTGCTGTTTTATCTTATTCCCTTGCTCAAGTATAATTCCTTCCTTATCCTCTAGGTTAAATTCCGTTCGCAACAGTGCTGTTCGCTGATCTGATTCTGCAGTAAACACTGCGCTCTTAAATTTATCGTATTCCGAAAAGGCCAGGTAAGCCTGCTCGAACTGGCGATTAGCAGCATACGAATTCCCAAGAGATCGATAGGCTTGACTCAAATAAAAGGCATCACCAAAATCTTTCGTGGCTACTTCAATACAAGTGGTAAGGCTTTCTATTGCGGATTCATGTTCGCCCTTCAGGTTTTTTACTTTTCCTATTGCAAGCCAACTGCGCATGACCATAAAATTATTACTTAACAATCTGGCGTATTTAAGGGCGTTGGACGCTGTTTCCTCAGCCCTATCCAACTCCTTCAAGTTTATATACAAATCTGCCATATGAATATAAACATCACTAAGATTGTTATAAAAACCATAGCGTTCCCCAATCACAATAGCATGCTGAAAATAGTGTAATGCATTTTCATTTTCATTCAATGCTAAGTATACATTGCCTACTATAAACAATGTAAAATCATAATCAAGGTCGTTTATTCCCCTTTCCTCAAAAATCTCTAAAGATTTTAGTCCGTACTCCAGGGCGGTATCAAATTTTGATTGTTTCCAAAATAGATTGCTTAAGTCGCTATAGGCCATCGCCATGGCCCATTTGTTGTTTAATTTTCTACCCAAATTAAGCGTTTCCAAGGCATAATCTGCAGCTTTATCCAGTTGGCCCCTACGTTCATAGACATAACCCAATTGTGTAGTTAAAAGGGGAAGGTCTTTTTCCAGAACCTTGGTTTTGGCAGATTCCAATATAATTTGAGCGCTGTCCAACTCTTCCATACGCAACAAAATGGCCCCTTGTGTTATTTGAAACCTGCCCTCCCATTCTGCATCATTTTTTTCCTTGGTAAGTTTCAAACCCTTTCTTGTAAAATCCATTGCTTTAAATAGATTACGTGTATGCGTATAATAGGCCAAATCATTTAGCATTGAAAACTGGATGGAATCGCTTTTTGCTTTTGAATAGGAATCCTCTAGAACGTCTAAATAAGAGGTTCCAAAATTATCGGTCTCAACGAACACTTTTTTGTAAGATTTTTCGCTTGAAAAGTCTACAAATTGGGCAAAGGTGTAACTGTAATTAAAACTGAAAAAGATACAAAAAAAGGCTGCTTTACAAAAAAAGCGTCTCATTTATTGTTTGGTTGCTGTTGGGGAAAACCGGTTAATTTAAATATACAACTTTAAACCGAAACAGCGACGGATAAATTTAACTAGGCTTTCGGACAATAAAATAGCTTGTTCGTCCTCATCCATTTTTTAAATCGAACACTAAGCGCTTAATTAGTGTTAGTTCCCAAGTACATAGTCTTAAATTCCTATCAATAATACGCTGTCATGGGAAAACAAATTATTCTTTTACTTCTTAGTATCCTTGTTCTTGGTATCTCCTGTAAAGAACAACAGCGCAATCAAGTGGAAGATGAAGATGAATTACAAATAGAAACCGAGAAAACTTTAGAATCCTACTCTAAAACCTATTTAGAAGCGTGGAGCAATAACGATACCTCACTAGTAAAACATATAGTCATACGCAATTTTGTTCGCAATGTAAATGGGGAAATAACTTCTAGTAATCAAACTGGACTAATGCTTAAAATGAATTTTTGGCACACTGCACTTCCTGATTTTAAAGTGGTGGAAAACGAAATCATGGTTGATGGAAATCGATCTTTCATTAATTGGACCAGTAAAGGAACAAATACCGGGATGTTCGGCGAAATGACCCCCACGGGTAAAAAAAGTAAAACGGAAGGTTTTAGTGTCCTCACTTTTGATGATAGCGGACAACTAATTCATGAAAATACTTTTTATGACTTTTTAGGTGTGATGCAAGATTGGGGTTATACCCTACTCCCGCCCAATATGGAATAAATAAAAACCAATTTAATAGTAACACTAAATACCAATGTTTATGAAAAATTTAAAAACAATGAAAAATATTCTACTTACGGGCCTAGCAGTTCTACTGTTTGCCGCTTGTAACCAAAAACAGCGGTACACCCAACAATCTCCTGAAATAGACACTTTTAAATCGGTCATTAAAGATTATAACGCTCAAGATTGGGAAAGTATGTTAACGCATTATGCCGATACCGCAAAAACTTTTAACAACAGTTCAGATATTGGGCTTTCCTTGGCTGACATGGTGGATTACCATAAACAAAGTCTAGTAAATCTTTCTAGCCGTGGTTTTTTGGATAAAGATCAAGAATATGAAATGGTAGTGACGGATAAGGGAGATACTTGGGTCAACTTTTGGGGAGACTGGGAAGGAACTTTAATGGCTACTGGTGAAAAGATAAAAATCCCCATTCATTTAACAGGGCAATTTAAAGACGGTAAAATTGTACGTTCCAGTGGTAACTGGGACAATGCGCCTATGGTCTTGGCACTTCAGAAAATAGACGCCAATAACAATCTATCCCCAGAAGACAATAGGGCTATTGTCAACGGTATGTACCAATCTTTTTCAACGGGAGATGTTCCCGCCGTGCTTGCCGCAATGGACCCGAATATTGTCTGGATGGAAGCGGAAAGTAATTCCCTAGCCGATGGCAACCCTTATAAAGGGCCAGATGCCGTTTTGGAGGGTGTTTTTACCAGGCTTGGTGAGAACTGGGAAAATTTTAGGCTTGTCAATATAAATCTTCACGAGATGACCAACGACAAAGTATTGGCTACCCTTCGGTATAACGGCAAATACCTAAAAACTGGTAATTCAATAGATGCTCAAGCCGCCCATCTTTGGACGCTCAGAAATGGTAAAGTAATCGGTTTTCAGCAGTATGTAGATACCAAGCAGCTTGCCGAGGCAGAAAGTAAATAAAAATAGAGAATCAATTTGTTATTAGTTTAATCTACCCTAACAGCCATACAACTAAACCTAATGGGGCAAACCATTTAAATTCGGGGGAACTATTGGTGGATCCTGTTAGGTTAGTACTAAATCAAGTAAAAAACTTACAGACGGGTTATGGTTTCCGGGAAAGACAAGTGATAATGCATACATAGTTAGTGTTTAGCTTAAGAATTAGTTTGAAGCGTTGTCATTTTATAGCCTGTCTGTTTTTTAAACAATTGCATGAAGTTTAATGAATTAAATAAGTATTAACCAATAAATATAGAACAATGAGAAAATTACTTTTTACAATGCTATTAGTATCTTTTATGATGGGTGCACAAACCAACGAAGGCTTGATTTTCGAAAACGTAATGTTAACGGTAAATCCGGAAAAAATTATTGAGTTTGAAGCTGGTATTGCAGCCCACAACAAAAAATTTCATAATAATGGCCCTTATGGCGCCAGGGTGTACACTATTCTAAACGGTCCAAATGCCGGTAAGTATATGCTAAACATGGGGCCTTTCACCTGGAGTGCCATAGATGCAAGACCTGCTGGGAAAGACCATACAGATGATAATAACAAAAACATTTCTAAATACCTTACACCAGAAGTAAGCGTAAATTATATGAAAATGCATGCCGAGCTGTCCAACTTTTCGAAAGATTTTGAGATTAAAAAGCTCTCCGTTTTCATGATTGATGTTAAGCGCTTTTCAGAACAGGATTTTATGGAGAAGGTCCTTAAAAAAGTTGTGAAAGTGTATAAAGAAAAAATGCCCGATCAACTTTATGGTATTTATTCGAACGAAATGAATAACATGGAAGGAATGGATTACGGATGGGTAGATTTTTTCGAGAACTCCTCCTGGTTGGCGCAAGAGGATAAGTTTGTCCAATACTTTGAAGAGGTACATGGTGCCGGAAGTTTTCTTGGGTTTCTGGCCGATGTAGAAGCAACCACAAATGGTGATAGAACAGAAATATGGGAAGTGAGAAATGACCTTAGCGGCCTTAGTCCACAAGTAAAGGCAGTAGATCGCCAATAACAAGGACTATTTTGTATTATTCATACAAATGCTTTAAGACCCGAAATATACTTTCGGGTCTTACTTTTTTACCAAACGGACCGCATGGATATAGCTTATTTGAACTATATTTAGAACTACCAAACCAACTATGAGAAAATTTCCCAATGCCTTCGTTATCGTAATCTCGGTAATAGTTTTAGCATGGGTTCTAACGTATTTGATACCACAGGGAACCTATCAACGCGTGACGGATCCCGAATCCGGACTTACCACAGTAGTTAGTAATTCTTACGAACAAATTAATTCCGAAAACCTATCGCCATTCGATTTGCTTTTGGCCATTCCAAGAGGTATCGAGGATGGTGCGGAGGTCATAGTCCTAATTCTTTTACTGGGTGGATGCTTTTATGTGATTGAGAAGACCGGAGCCTTGAACGAGGGTTTGAACAAATTGGTCGTACTATTAGAAGGCAAGGAGCTAATTGCCATGATAATTGTATCCGCCCTTTTTACGGCTGCCGGGGCTACTATTGGAATGCAAGAAGAGCTAATTGCCCTAACCCCCGCTCTACTCCTTTTTGGACGCAGTTTGGGATATAATGTTTTTACTACTTTATCCATGAGCTATGGCTCCACGGTAATTGGAAGCTCCTTTAGCCCATCTAACCCTTTCGCTGTACTTATAGCCCAGAAAGAGGCAGGAATACCGTTACTTTCCGGAAGCGAATTTAGGCTCACCGTCCTCATTATTGCCTTTATAGTTTGGATCCTATTTCTAATTCACTATTCGAAAAAAAATAGGGTGGAGAAAATTGGGATGTCATCGGCAAATGAAGCAATTAGTATACGAAGTAAAATTATTCTCCTTTTGTTGGGTAGTACCTTCTGTGTAGTTACTTACGGACTTTTAAAACTGGACTGGGGTTTTAATGAAATTTCTGCTAGCTTTTTTGGTCTTGGCATTGTTTCCGGATTAGTAGGCAAACTCGGATTCAATAACACAGGGGAATCCTATATAGCGGGATTTAAGGAAATGGTCTTTGCCGCAATCATCGTTGGTCTTGCGAAAAGTATTTCGTTGATTTTGACAGAAGGGATGATTATTGACACTATCGTATATGGACTATTTGCACCCCTTAAGACTCTTCCCCCTTCCCTCTCAGCCGTACTTATGATGGTTGCTCAATCTATTCTGCATTTTCCCATTCCAAGTTATTCGGGCCAGGCCGTAATGACCATGCCAATATTGAATCCCCTATCTGATTTAATTGGCTTCTCCAGACAGACCTGTGTGCTCGCCTATCAATATGGTGCAGTTATGGCTGATATGATCGTACCTACTAATGGGGCCTTAATGGCTATAATAGCAATAAGCGGTATTCCCTATAATAAGTGGTTAAAGTTTGCCATAAAGCCCACCCTGCTAATGCTTTTAATTGGCGCTATTAGCATTGTAGTTGCCGTAGCCATTGGTTATAACTAATACGATAAATCATTATGATAAAATTCTTCCGAAACATCCGCCAAAACCTAATTTCAGAAGGCAAAACAACCAAGTACTTTAAATATGCCATTGGCGAAATTGTCCTTGTGGTTATAGGGATTTTGATTGCGCTACAGTTTAACAACTGGAATACCGACATGCAAACAAAGGAGGTACAAATGAAGTATCTCAATGAAATTGCCAATAATTTAAAAGCAGATTTAGAAGATGTAAGATTTAATATAGGGTTTAATGAAACAAGGCTTAATGCAAGTCGAATTGTTTTAAATAGTCTTGATCACAATGTTACATATTCAGATTCATTAGATGTCTATTATGGAAGCTTGCTTTACACAACAAGATCTGTGGTTAACTATAGTGCCTATGAAACGTTAAAATCCAAGGGATTAGAAATAGTTACTAATGACAATTTAAGAAAAGTAATTACAAAACTTTATTCCTTCTATTACCAAAATGTAATTGACTTTGAAATCCAAGATGACCATCCTATGCAATATCAGATTATAATGCCAACTGTTTTAAGCAGAATTGAGGTCAGAAAAAAAGATAATAATACCATAGCTGGCGAACAGTTAGGAAAACCAATCAATTTTGAGACACTTAAAGGTGATGTAGAATTCAAAAATGCCATCGTAATGAATGAAGACCTAAGGGTCTATATGCTTAAAAACTATAGGCAGCTAGAGCAAAATATATTAGAATGTACCGCGCTAATCAATGATGAATTAGAAAATTTAAAATGATTAAATTCTTCCGTAAACATCCGCCAAAACCTTCTCAACGAAAACAAAACCACCAAATACTTTACATACGCCATTGGTGAAATTGTGCTGGTGGTTATTGGGATTCTCATCGCACTTCAAATCAATAATTGGAACGAGCATCAAAAAAAGAAAACCAAAATTAAAAGCGTACTGATCGCTTTACATAACGATTTGGTGCAAGACACCCTTATGATTATAGAAAAGTTACCGTCCATTTCCAATCAGTACCAACTGAACGAATCATTAAGGGCCAGAGTGGCAAAACCAAAAGCAACCATAGATACTTTGATACAGGTGATGCGCCATGAGTTTAACCCCAATTGGAGTTCCCTAATCATTTATAACACCAACGCCTACCAAAGTCTTAACGAGAACGGTTTAATTGAAGATTTGCCCGATTCCTTAAAAGCAAGTATCAAGAATTTTTACAACAAAAAATTCTATTATAAAAATATAGTGGAAAAAACCACGAACGATTACCGCGAAAAAATTACTTCATATGTAAACACCTATACCTTTGGTTCTACTCCCATTCATGATCAAGGACCTTTAATCGATTCCCTAGTATGGACCAATGTAGACTATCGCCATCTTGCAGCTATCTTTCAGGGTATCAGCAATTTTAAGAGAATTCTTTTTAAAGAGACCCAAGATGAATTGGAATATTCCCTCTCCAATTCCAAATCGCTATTGCATCAACTTGACAATGAATTAAAAAACGAATGACATATCTTATCCCATCTACTAATTAATATTCTTTAAACTAAAATATTCGCTAACTATGAAACCGAACTATTCCCTATTGCTCATACTTTCATTTTTTTTAACAGGAACATTCAGCAATGCGCAAGAGTCCTATTTTCAAATAGACCCTACCCTAACGCCAGACGGCCAAACCATCATTTTCAGTCAGGATGGCGATTTGTGGAAAGTTCCCTCTAAAGGTGGCGAAGCATTTAGACTTACCGCTATGCTTGGTGAAGAAACGCTACCACGTGTTTCCCCAGATGGAAAATGGCTGGCCTTCAGCGCTACACAATATGGAAATAGAGATGTGTATGTAATGCCTATTGAGGGTGGAGCGGTCAAACAGCTTACCTTTCATGAAGCTTCGGATGATGTGGACAGCTGGTCCTGGGACTCAAAAGAAATCTTCTTTACTTCATCACGCTACAACCGATTTAGTGGTTATAAAGTTGCCGCAGACGGCGGTACTCCGGTACGTTTGTTCGATAATTATTTCAACAATGTACATAATGTGGTGAGCCATCCCAAAACCGACGAAATCTTCTTTAACGAAAGTTGGGAAAGCAAAATTTTTACGCATCGTAAGCGGTACAAAGGGGCTTACAATCCTGATATTAAATCCTATAATCCGAAAACCAAAGTGTACAAGGAATATACGTCTTACAACGGTAAGGATATGTGGGCCACCATTGACAAAGAGGGTACCACTTATTTTGCTTCGGATGAAGTGAACGGCGAGTATAATCTCTATACGTTTAAAGGAGATACCAAAACCAACCTGACACAATTTGAAAGTTCCATCGGTTGGCCTCAAGTCAGTGCAAACGGCAACAAAGTGGTGTTTACCAAAGATTACCAGGTTTTTCTATATGATGTCGCTAGCAATATGACCCAAAAGGTCCCTATCAACATTGCCAACAATAACACCCTGACTAAAGATCAAGACTTTAAAACCGACGGTAACATCAGCTATTTTTCGGTTTCTCCGGATGGTAAAAAGTTGGCTTTTATTTCAAGAGGCGAATTATTCGTATCGGATGTAAAAGGCAAGTTCATCAAAAAAATAACTACCAATCCTGATGAGCGTGTAAAGGAAGTAAAATGGCTAAAGGACAATCGCACACTACTCTATAATCAGACCGCTGCCGGCTACACCAATCTTTTCAACATTGCTGCAGATGGTACCGGCAAAGAGAAACGGCTTACCAATGAAGCTCGAAACAACGTGAATATAATTCTAGATCATGAGATGGAAAACGCCGCGTACATTAGCGGTCGGGATGAGTTAAGATTGTTGGATTTGAAAACATTTAAAAACACTACCCTTGTAAAAGATGAATTTTGGGCACTTTACCCCCCATCACCTCAATTTTCACCGGACGATTCCTATATTTTGTATACCGCCTTCCGTAATTTTGAACTTGACATTTTTACGTATAACATCACTTCTAAGGAAATCATCAACCTGACCAATACGGGTGTCACTGAAAGTAACCCCACTTGGTCTTCGGATGGAAAATACATCTATTTTGAATCCAACTTAACGCAACCCAGTTTTCCGACAGGTGATGGTGATACCCATATTTATAGAATGGCGTTGGACACTTATGACACCCCATTTGAAACCGAAAAGTTTAAGGAACTTTTTAAAGAGGAAGAGAAAAAAGATTCTGATAAGGACAAAAAGGACAAAGAGAAAGCAAAAGATAGCGTAAAAGAAAAAGTTAAAATAACTATCAATAAAAAGGGATTGATGGATCGTTTAGAGCGTATAAGTCCTGAGTTTGGCTCTCAATCCAACACCTATTTGATCACCAAGGATGAAACAACGTATGTCTACTATTTGTCGAATCATTCCGAAGGTAAACTCAACCTATGGCGAACCATCGTAAAGCCCTTTGAAGAAAATAAAACCGAAAAAGTAGATGATCAAGAGATTAAGCAAGGCCAATTGGAAACCGCAAAAGAAGCATATTATGCACTATTGAACGGAACCCTACATACCTTGAATTTAGATGGCAACAAACTTGAAAAAATTAATACCGAAGCCACCTTCAGGAAAAATCTTGTCAGTGAATTCAATCAGATGTTCTTTGAAGCTTGGGCAAATTTTGAGTCCAACTTCTATGATGAAAACTTTCATGGGGAAAACTGGCAAGAGCTTCGAGATAAATATGCGAAATTCCTGCCTTACCTTACCAAACGTTCGCAATTGAGCATGCTTTTTAACGATATGCTGGGCGAGCTAAATACCTCTCATTTTGGGTTTAATACGTCGGGAAAAGAAGATGACCCCTATTACGGAAGTAAAACATCAGAAACCGGAATACTATTTACAGAAGAAAATCCTTATAAAGTAGCGCGCGTCGTTGCCAAAGGTCCGGCTGATATTACAGGAAAAGATATTAAACCTGGAGATGTACTTACCCACGTTAACGGACAGCAGCTGGATACCTTCAGAAATAGGGAATCATATTTTTCCGAACCGTCAATGGACGAAGAACTGCAATTGACCTTCAAAAGAAATGGGAAGGAAATTAGTGTAGACCTACACCCTATTGCAGCCAATGCGTTAAAAGGGTTATTATATGATGAGTGGGTAATGCATAATCAAGATTATGTAGATAAGAAGAGTGACAATAAAATCGCTTATGTGCACATGAAAAATATGGGTGGTGGCGAATTGGAGAATTTTATGCGGGAAATGGTAAGTGAGGCGTACAGTAAAGACGCGTTAATCTTGGACCTAAGAAATAACACGGGTGGCAATGTACACGATGCGGTTTTACAATTCTTGTCCCAAAAACCCTATGCCCAGTGGAAATACAGGGAAGGTAAATTGGCTCCCCAGCCTAATTTTGGGCCAGCAGCAAAACCAATTATCATCGTGGTAAATGAACAAACCCTCAGCGATGCCGAAGTTACTTCAGCAGGTTTTAAGGAGTTAGGCTTAGGAAAAATCATTGGAACAGAAACGTACCGGTGGATTATTTTCACCTCCGGTGCCGGGTTGGTGGATGGCTCTTACTACCGTTTGCCGTCTTGGGGCTGTTATACGCTAAGCGGGGATAATCTGGAGTTTACAGGCGTAATACCGGACATTTATGTTGAAGAGAATTTTAAGGACCGACTTACTGGTAACGAACCACAGTTAGACAAGGCCATTTCCGAAATTTTAAAGGATTTAAAATGATAAAATTTTTCCGTAAAATCCGCCAAAACCTGCTAATGGAAAATAAAACAGGAAAATACCTCAAATACGCCATTGGCGAGATTGTACTTGTAGTCATAGGGATTCTCATCGCTTTGCAGGTCAGTAATTGGAATCAAGACCGGATGAAAATTGCACAAGAAAAAGATGACCTGGAAAATTTGAAGGAAGAACTCCAAAACAATATTTTGGAGTTTAGAAAACAGGATTCACTCTTTGCATCATTCGAACAGAAAACTGTCAAGGGGCTAAAAATTTTAAACGAGAACCCCACAGTTCCTGATCTTATAAAAATGGACACTCTTATTAAAACGCAATTCAAAATATTTCCCCTTACGAGAAGTACCTATGATGAAATGTTGAATACAGGGAAATTCTACAATCTTCAAAATAAAACGCTCAAGACAAAAATAACCCAGTTTTACGCTGAAGCAGATAACAATGTTGTGTCATTTACCGAAATAAATAAAGGCATCCTTGCAATGTTGAACCATCCTGACCTTTATACCTACGACTTCCTTGTAACTAAATTAAAAACAGAACCAAAAAAACTAGTGGCTATTGATACCACCTGGCTTCATAATGTGAATTCACCAACGTATTTGGCTTTGTATAAAAAAGCCAATTACATGCAAGAATACAGCAATACCACAAGACGAGATCTGATTGCACGACAAATTATTCCATGTAATGAGCTCATTTCCTTAATAGACATTGAATTAGAAAAAAGAAACTACCAACACAAATAAAACCAACTAAAATGAATACCAAACTAGTACTCTTCTGTTTATTCGCAACATTACAACTATGTGCCCAGCGCTATCAAAAAATTCACGACAAAGCCTTGTTCGTGGATACGCATAACGATTTCCTTACCCAGACCATGGAAAAGGGTTTCGTTTTCGATACCGATTTAAAGGGTGTAACCCACAGTGATCTTAACAGTATGAAAGAAGGTGGTGTGGACGTGCAGTTCTTTTCAGTTTGGAGCGATGGTGACCAACCTGATCCCTATGCTTTTGCCAATAGGCAGCTGGACAGTTTGGATGCCGTGATACAACGAAATCCCGGTAAAATCGTGAAAGTCGCCAATTCAAAAGAAGCAATTAAAGTGGTGGGGCAACATAAAATTACTGCATTAGCAGGACTGGAAGGCGGACATCAATTTGAAAACGATCTGGACAAAATGGAAGCTCTTTACCATCGGGGTGTGCGTTATATTACCTTGACCTGGAACAATTCTACCCCTTGGGCAACCAGTGCTTCTGATGAGAACAATCCCGAAGGAGCAATGAATTCCGAAGAAAAAAAAGGACTCACGGCATTTGGCAAGGAAGTGGTTCAAAAAATGAATGCTTTGGGCATTATGGTAGATATCTCCCACGTTGGCGAGCAAACGTTTTATGATGTCATGGCCACGACCAAAAAACCCGTAATCGCTTCACACAGTTCGGTATACACGCTTTGTCCGCACAAACGCAACTTAAAGGACGACCAAATAAAAGCGATGGCAAAAAATGGAGGTGTGATACAGATCAACTTTAATTCGGGGTTTATAGACCCAAGCGTAGAACCGAGGGAAACTGCATTCATTAAAAAACATCAAGCAGAAATAGACTCCTTAATTACTACCGGAAGGTTATCCTATCATGCAGAAGAATCCATGTATCGAAAGTATACCGATGAGTCCTATGAACTGCGTGCTTCGTTTGATTGGGTCATTCAACATATAGAATACGTCATAAATCTAGTGGGTGTGGATTATGTGGGTATTGGTTCTGATTTTGACGGTATTTACCAACCCCCAAAAGAACTGGACGATGTAACCGATTATTCAAAAATCACAAAGGTTCTAGTTGAAAAAGGCTATAGTCAAAAAGATATTACTAAAATCCTTGGGGGTAATCTGTTACGGGTTTTAAAGGCCAATGAAAGTAAATAGATATGATAAAATTCTTTAGAAAAATCCGAAAAAACCTGCTCAGTGAAGGTAATACTGCTAAGTATTTTAAATACGCCGTCGGTGAAATTATCCTTGTAGTCATTGGGATTCTAATAGCGCTTCAGATTAATACTTGGAATGAAAGTAGAAAAGATAAAACAGCCGAAACCGGAATACTTACTAAATTACTCGAAGATTTACAATCGGCTGAAAGATTTTCAAATGAATATATTGAGAGTGAACAAAATTATTTGGACATCATTGAAATTGTATTGAATAGAGATACATTGGGAGTTGTTCTAGAAGATGAAGTTAAAACCTCAGAATATTTTAATAAGGCCTTTTGGGATTTTGAAATTAAAGTACCGGTTATAAATACTTATTCAGATTTAAAAAATGCCGGGAAAATTGCAATTATATCCAATAATGAAATTAGAGATCGTTTGAGTGTTTTGGATGCCAACACTATTAATCTGGACAGGCTCATCCTAGATAGAATGAACGTGCACCAAATGAGAATAGATGAGATTTGTGTAGAAGACATCAACTTCCTTCAAGTATTAAAATTCAGATTACCCAATTATAACATCTCTCCAGGCCCAAAAAATGATTATATGGACATTATGTCTAGACCTAAAGTTCGCAATCTTATGGGTATCAAGTCTATTCTCACTTATGAAACACTAGGTTATAGAAAAAATGTTCATAAAGAAATGGAAACTATCATACAACTAATAAAATCAGAGTTAGGTGACAAAATATCCTTTTCCGAAAACGCGGCTAAAACTAATTGATAGATGATTAAATTCTTTAGAAAAATCCGCCAAAACCTACTCTTAGAAAGTAAAACCACCAAATACTTTAAATACGCCATTGGTGAAATTCTACTTATAGTTTTCGGTATTTTTATAGCGTTACAACTCCAAAACTGGAATGAAAAACGCAAACAGGAAGCACAGTTCAAAGTGATATTAGAACAATTGTATAATACCATAAAATTTGACACTGAAGTTTTTGAAGGTGAGAAAGAGTTTTTGAATATCAAAGGGAGCTTGCCCAAAATATTTTAACCCACACAGACTCACTCCCTTTCAATGAGTTGGTCAGTTCCTTGTTTACCATTACCAATCAATCACTTTCCTATGAATCAGAATCACAATTTCATGTTCAAAATCTACAGTACAATCCAAACAATTTAGCACAAAATGAAGTAGTCAAGGAAATTGTAAACTACACAAACAATATAAAAAAAAGCTATGAAATTGACAATCGGTTGGAGCGTTTGCTCGAAGATAACAATATAGCCGCTCCAATAATTGACTTTACACAAGATGGTTTAGGATTATTTAAGGCCGACTCAAGTTATTACAGCAAGACGGACGTCACAAATCTGGAACGCTTGGTGAAATCTGATAATCTAAGGGCCATTTTAAAAACGCTACAAACAAAAATTATTTATAATAAGTTCAATGCCCAGAATAGAAATGCCGATGGTTTGTCTATCATGCGCATGATTAAAACATATTATCCAGATGTAAAAATCGTATACAGTGATGTTGGGATAATTGGTACTGCAATTAACGGCTACGACGATGTTGGTGCAAAATCGACTCCCATGATTTTAACGGATGTAGCCAATAGTATATGGGAGCTTGATCTTTTTCTTAAAAAAGGAACTGTAAAATTTAGATGCCGGGATAGCTGGACACAAAATTGGGGCGCCTCACGCAATGATGCTTCAATTTTTCCTAAAGGAGGAGCAGAACAAGATGGTCCGAATATCCCAATAGAAAATGCAGGAGACTATCATATAACCTTAAATTTGAATACTAATAGCTCCGAATTCTTATTGCTTAAAAAAATCAATAAATAAGTTCATTTTATGCCATAATGATTCTTGTTATAATCCTTTTTGCAAAATCATGGCCTAGATTTCTTGCTTGATAAAAATGAAGAATTGAGAAAAATAACGGTTACAAACTAAAGGGTACGAACACTATGTTTTTCAGTTTTAGGATTATGGTATAATACTGTAAGATTTATAATACCCAAATTTTGAAAAAGAAATGCAGTCACTAATTTGTTTGATAGACAAAGAATTAAATAGCAGCAAATAACAATGATCCTATTCTTTAGAAAAATCAATTATGACTAAAAGCCTTTAAAATATTCAAAAAAAAATTGGCTTAAATTGCTATCTTAACATGCATGTATTTTACTAATTAATCGTAAAATGTCAGTTCGAGTGGTAGATTTTACAATAAAAAATTGTAAAATTTAGCGTATTGAGAACGTTACGAACCTAAATGGATTATCGATACATTTTTTCTTCATTATATTTCGAAAAAATACTCGAATTGATATCCAT
Source organism: uncultured Flavobacteriaceae bacterium (assembly GCA_963848865.1). Lineage (GTDB taxonomy): Bacteria > Bacteroidota > Bacteroidia > Flavobacteriales > Flavobacteriaceae > Maribacter. The sequence goes on from CAWKFV010000014.1 coordinate 19,278, forward strand.
TTATCGCAACTCAATTAAAATGCCCAACTGTATTATCTTAAATAACGAAATAATTTGACCGGGTTTGATATCGTCATGGTGATTGCCATAATCCTTTTCGCAAGATTAGGGGTTAGGTTGGTTACCGGGTATATAAAAATGAAGAAGGGGGATAAAAAAGAGGATGACACATGGCTTTAGACATCCCTATAAAAAGTAAGCCCGTTCTTAAAAGGGTCATAAAAAGCAAATTCCTTTGTTCCCCAGGCGGTTTCCCTTAATAACGTATGGGCATGAAAAACATCTTTTTCAGATAACTCTTCATACAAGGATTCAATATTTTGTGCGACAATTCGTAACATTGGCCTATCTATTTCTAGCTCCCATTCTTTGGCATCGTGCCATTGTAAATGAATTTCTATATCGTCGCGAAGTATTCCTGCGTAGGTGGGTTTTTTGGAATCATCCGCAAATGCGATTTTAAAACCCAATCGGTTTACATAAAAATCCAGCGCTTCAACCACATCCTTAACGGGCAGCACCGGATGTATTTGATGTAGATAACCTTTTTGTCCCATACCTCAAAAGTAATCGTTAATCACTAAATTGTCAATTGGAAATCAATTTCAAAAATATGAAGTTAAAAGCAGCAATTTTCCTCTTCTACATGACCACGTTATCCTTTTACGGTCAGGACCTTAAGGTAATGACCTATAATATTAAATACGATAATGTAAACGATACGGTCAATAATTGGAACGACCGTAAAGCATCGTTAGTCAAGTTGATTGAACATTATGAGGCATCCTTTATTGGGATGCAAGAGGTTTTGCATAACCAGCTGATGTATATTGATAACAGTCTTACCGACTTCTCATATATTGGTGTTGGTCGTGATGATGGAAAGGAAAAAGGCGAGTACTCCCCTATTCTTTATGATACTACAAAATACAAGCTTTTAAAGGGTGAAACATTTTGGCTCTCCGAGACTCCCGATAAAATTTCAGTGGGTTGGGATGCAGCTTTAGAACGTGTTTGCACCTATGGACTTTTTGAGGATTTAACGACCGAAAAGCGATTTTGGGTTTTCAATACCCATTTTGACCATATTGGGGAGCTAGCCAGAGCGAAGTCGTCCGAATTAATCATTTCAAAAATAAAAGAACTGAATACAGCTAATTTACCGCTCGTGCTTATGGGGGATTTAAACCTGCAACCAGAAGAAACCCCGATTCAATTTTTAAAGAATGCTCTAACGGATGGCCAGACCGCATCCAAAAAATCCTTTTACGGCCCAACGGGCACCTTTAATGGTTTTGATCAATCCATGGTTCTGGACCGGCGTATCGATTATATTTTCACAGAAGGTTTTAAAGTAGTAAGTTACATTCATATTGATGACCGAATGGAAAACAACAAGCATCTTTCGGACCATTTGCCGGTACTTTCCACTCTTCGATTTTAATTACAATTTTAAGGTATGAAAATTAGACTTTTATGAACATAGGCCTTTTGATCAGCTTTTGTTTTAATGTGAGCCCAATCATCCGTCAGTCCTAAAAATTGTATGGTATCCTTGGCGTTCAGCTCTCCTATTTTTTCGCCTTTTTGTTTTGGGGCGTTCCTCAGATTGGCCAATGACGCTTTTACGGTCGTAAAGTGCGGCAAGCTGTCTTTTATAGAAACCGAAGGGATATCCTCAGTCATTTTTACAAAAGGTAACGGATTTACGGCGCCTCTGCCAGACTCATAAATACCTAAATGAAGATGGGGTTTTGTAGTTCTGGCATTCCCGGTATTGCCTACGAGTCCCAACGTATCACCAACTTCTACTCTTTTACCTACACTTGTCAGGATGCTATCCAAATGGGCATAGTAAATGGATTTTCCAAAAACTCCTGTGCGTAGCCAAACCTGTTTTCCGCCCAGCCCTCTATTTCCTGTGGAACTGATTCTTCCTTCCGTTACTGCGACCACAGGTGTTCCCCTATCCGCAAAAATATCGACACCTTCATGACTGCGCACACCTCCATCACGGGTAGCACCCCAATAACTCTGAATCGCTTTATTATCCTTCCCCGCAACTGGAAATCCAAAACTGGGCTCTATTTGCACTTCGTGCGTAAAATTACCTCTGGCCGCTAGTTCTGGTTGAATGGTTATTTTATAATTTCCATTTTCCTTAATAGGCACTTCTAACCAACTTTTATCCAACTCATTGCTGGCCAGTTCTGTAAATGAACTGTCAGATTCTTTCTTAAAAATGTCCAGAAAAACGCGTGTACCAAGTACGTCGGTTTTAGCTTCGACTATCAGGATACTTCCTTCTTCCAATTCGGACTCATAACTATACACCTCATTTCGGTCTTTATAATAGGTTCCAACCTCAACGTAGGGTAGCGTAATTTCCAAACTATCCTGTTTTGCCTTTTGAAATGTTGTTTTCCAAGCACTTAGTTTGAGCGTATCCAATTCTTGAAATTCCCTTGCGTACAACTCCCGGGCGGTAGGTTGCACGATAATATCGGTCACTTTCCTAATCTGGTTGCAGCTTAAGGAAAACAGGAAAATGAAGACGACAAATAGTCTTGTATAAGAGGATTTCACTACTTGATATTCAATTAACGAAGGTTTTTAAAAATCAAAAATCGGGTCGTGAGAGACCCGATTTTATCTATTACTAAAGACTGATTATTTATTCAAAAAATCGATTAAAATTTTATTCAATTCATCAGGATGGGTCGTAGTCAGACCGTGTGGAGCTCCTTTGATTATCTCGTAGGTGTTATCCTTAATTCCTTTAGCTGCTTGGTCAGCGGAGGTTTCAATGGGTACGGTAGCATCTGCATCACCATGTACGATTAAAGTTGGTACGTTTACATTCTTCAATTCCGACCTAAAATCAGTATTCATCCAAGCCAAAGCGGTCTGGATTGTCGCTCTTGGGGAGGCGAAGGAAGCAATGGTAAAATCGTAGTCCAATTGCGCCTGACTTACTTTGTCACCTTTGTTTTTATCAAAATTGTAGAACCCTTTACTGAATTCCTTTAGGAATCCAACCCTATCATTCTGAAGGGCATCAATGATACCTTCCAAATCTTTTTCCGGCACCCCATCAGGATTATCGGATTTCTTTTTCACCAATGGAATAATGGAACTTATTAAGGCAGCTTTCGCGATTTTTCCACTACCGTAATCCGTTAAATAACGGACAACTTCTCCGCCACCCATTGAGAACCCAACTATTACAGCATTCTCCAGTTTCAAATCTTCAATTATAGCGTTAAGGTCGCTTGCCAAAGCTGAATAATCGTATTCGCCCCATGGTGAGGATGAAGTTCCAAATCCCCGACGGTCGTAAGAAATACAACGGAATCCGGATTCAACAATTTTCCAGACCTGCTGCTCCCAAGACTTTCTGCTCAAGGGCCATCCGTGAATAAGAATAACTGGTTGACCGCTCCCATAGTCTTCATAAAAAATATCTACTTGTTCTTTAGCTGATTTATTTGTGATAAAAGGCATTTGTATAATTTTAAGTTCTTGGACAAGTTATGGGTGAAGGATTTAATTTCTTAACCGTAACAAATTGATTGTTGGCTTAAATAATGTTTTCGCTATTTTTATCCTATGTATACACCGGCGCATTACAAAAACCAAAATATAGCTGAAGTAAAAGAGTTCCTAAAACAGAACAGTTTTGGAATTCTGGTGAGCCAAGTTGAAGGTAGGCCTTGGGCAACGCATATCCCCTTAGAGTTGGATATGGATGAATCTGGAAATGATGTCCTCGTCAGCCATATTGCAAAGGCAAATCCGCAATGGAAATTTTTTTCGAACGATACGGAGGTACTCTGCATTTTTAACGGACCCCACAGCTATGTTTCGTCATCCTGGTACGAAAAAGAGGAAGTTCCTACTTGGAACTATATAGCCGTGCACGTTTATGGCAAGCTCAAAATATTGGATGAAGCAGCTGTTTTGGCTTCCATGCACAAACTGGTGGACAAATATGAACAACAATCCGAGTGTCCGGTATCTGTCGATAAGTTATCCGCCAAAACCATGAAGCAGGTCAAAGGGGTGGTAGGTTTTCAAATCGAAATAGCGGATATTCATGCGACCAAAAAGCTATCCCAAGGTCGGGAACATGACCACCAGCGAATCATTGAAGAATTGGAAAAAAGAGATTCAAATTCCATTGCAATTGCCCAAGCAATGAAAAACAATCAATAAACTGAAATGAAGCGTAGCCTAAAACATCTCGTCTTAGTTTATATTGCCGTTTGGGTAGTTTCGTTCATAACTATTACCTTATTATTAAGCCGTGGTAGACGTACCTTACAGGAGGGGGCGCGGTTCTTTTTTGATATCGCCAATGGTAGAAATTTTCTGGTAGGCATTCATGTTGTCTTTTTCTTATGCTACCTTTTATTTCTTGCAGTACAGTACTTTATAAAAGTCTACCGCACAAAAGGAAAATCTACTTTCTGGAAGCAACTGGGCTATCGGTTTGTACTACCCATTTTAATCGCTTTCATCGGTTTTAAGACACTTATTTATGCCAATACCTATGAATGGAACGATTATCAATGGGACGAGACAGTCATGAATACCAAAGGTATTGTCAACGATTTACACGCAACAGATAAAAAGCAACGTGGCATGAGCGTTTTTGGTTGGTCAGATGACAACACCGATGCCATAAACGGTCTTATAAAGGCGAATGTGGAATGGGTAGCCGTAGTCCCTTTTCTTTATCAAGAGAACGATAGGACAAAGGTTATCAATACTCCAGATAATCCAGAAATATTTACCGGCAGGGATTCCAGTTTTATAAATGCGATTACACAACTGCACCAAAAAGGATTAAAAGTGCACCTGAAACCACACTTATGGATGAGCGATGGTTGGCGCTCCAATATTGCATTGGACAGTGATAAAGAATGGGATGCTTGGTTTGATTCCTACCGAATAAACATGTTGCGTTACGCAAAAATTGCATCACTAACCAGTTCCGAACTGTTCTGCATAGGAACAGAGCTTAGAACTTCCATTAAGAAACAACCGGAAAGATGGGACTTGCTTATAGATGAGATAAAGGAAATATATAACGGTGGACTTACATATGCTGCAAACTGGCATGATGAGTACGAACATGTGGTATTTTGGGACAGGCTAGATTACATTGGCATCCAAGCCTATTTTCCACTAACAAAAACCGAAAATCCAGATTTGGAAACCATTGAGAAAGGCTGGGACAGGCATATACAGGAATTGGAGCTTGTAAATAAAAAGTATGGAAAGCCAATTCTCTTTACGGAGATTGGTTATAAAAGCGAATCTACCGCAACCATAAAACCTTGGGAATGGGCATCATTTGGCGGCATACTTACCGAAAAGAAATCGGACAGGACACAACAATTGGCTTACCAAGCATTTTTTAATAAGGTTTGGGACGAGCCATGGCTTTCGGGAATCTACATTTGGGAGTGGAACAATAGAACAAGTGAGGAAAGCGCAAAAACGGATCTCGATTTTTCGCCTCGTTTTAAACCTGCGGAGAACGTGATCGCTAAAGGTTTCGGCAAGAACTAATTTCTAAAATTCGATGGTATATAGGTCAATAGCTATCTTCTTTCCACGAGGAACGAGCTCCCCTAACCTATTGAATTTGAATTTTTTATCCGTTTTCAGTTCTTTATATAGTTCACCTGAAAGTAAAACCCTTACATCATACGCGTTACACTCCGCTTCTAGTCGCGCGGCCGTATTTAGGATGTCACCCGTATAGATAATATTACGTCTGATGGTACCTATTTCTCCCGTGGTTACCTCGCCGATATGATATCCCGCTTTAAACTTCGGAACCACTCCAAATGTTTCTTTATACATCCGCTTTTTACGATCAATGTTTTTAGAGATTTTTAGAAAAGCTCTAATACAGTTGTTGTTGTAAAGACCTAGATCCTTCGGCCAGGAAAGTACTATTTCATCCCCTACGTACTGATAGATTTCCGCCTCAGTACCCAAAATGGCCGAAGTCATATCGGAATAGTACTGTTTTAAAAGGGCAAAGTATTGTTCGTGTCCCAAATCTTCAGCAATGGTTGTTGAGGATTTCATATCCAAGAACATAAAAATCCGTATTTCGGATATGGGTTTGTGGTACTTGGAAAACAAAGCGTTGTAAATTACCCCGTCTCCTACATACTGAATCATTTCCGAAAAAAAGATGGAGATTCCAGCAACAAAACCCATAAATATAAGTGTACTCCAAAAAGAAAAATTTCCCGAGAACCTTTTTAAATCATCAAGCGCATCTATAAACGTATAATTGTTATAATTATAAAAACTGTTCAGCATACTGAATGTAACCAGACAAAATCCAATGAAAAGGATATAAAAGGATGTTTTCATAAGAATTTTCATCCGTAAAGAGGTATCTGAGAATATTCTTCTAAACCATTTTATTTCACAGAAACCTTGAAGCATCCCTACCAGAAAAGCACCTATGATAAGCGGAAAAAAACTGCTTTGAAAATCATAGGCGTTGCCCGTAGTAGGATACTTTTTTAAATCTCCCAACAGCCCGTATTCCACCAGACTGTAGACCACAGCGAAACCTGCCCAGATAAGACCAAAAGGTAAAATTTGTTTTAAAAATCGTTTTACGTACAATGCTTATGCTATTTATTAGGTACTAGTTACTTTTAAACAGTAACCTGTATATTGATAATATTCTGTACCATGCTTTAGACCCAGAATCAACTTTTCGATGAACGGTAAAACCGGACCGGAAAAACTCCGTAGGTATTACAAAAGAGATAACATCTCACCTAAATTTTATCCTATGACGTACTCATTACTTGCTATTACCGCGCTAGTTGTAATTACATTATTGGTAGTCGCTTTTAGAGCGCATATGAATCTGCAGGACTATTTAAAGTCTATAGCCAAATTTAAATAAGAACAACATTACTCAGCTGCTACCCAGTTCCCCCAAATATTACTATTAAAGCCCATTACATAAAAGACCATCTAATTAGATGGTCTTTTATATTTGGAATTACATGGTTTAACTTTCTTTCAAGGATTTCATATCGATTACAAAACGATACTTCACATCCGATTTTACCAGACGGTCGTAGGCTTCGTTTATATTTTGAATGTCAATCATTTCTATATCGCAGACCACATCGTGTTCTCCACAAAAATCCAACATTTCTTGGGTTTCCTTAAGACCACCTATCAAAGAACCCGCAATTCGTTTTCTTCCCATGATTAAACTGCCACCATGTAATGGATCCAAAGGCTCAACAGCACCAACAATTACCATTGTAGCATCTCTCTTGAGCAATGTGATATACGGATTCATGTCATGACCTACCGGAATGGTATTCAACAAAAAATCAAAGCTTCCCGCATGCTTTTTCATTTCATCGTCATTTTTGGATATTAGTACCTCATCCGCTCCTAGACTTTTAGCATCTTCACTTTTACCCGGCGAAGTGGTTATCATTACGGTGTGCGCTCCCATGGCGTGTGCAAATTTGACACCCATGTGCCCAAGACCTCCAAGCCCAATAACTCCAACCTTATCATCTTTCTTAATTCCCCAATGCGCCAATGGCGAATAGGTGGTAATTCCAGCGCATAACAATGGAGCAGCGGCCTTTGGGTCTAAGTTCTTCGGAATTCTTAAAACAAAATCCTTATCCACCACAATATCTTCGGAATAGCCCCCAAACGTATGTCCGCCTAAATGTTTATCCTTCCCGTTATAGGTCATTATTGCACCGTTCTCGCAAAATTGCTCCAAATTATCCTTGCAGGCACTGCATTCTTGGCAAGAGTCCACCAAACAGCCAACACCTACCAAATCTCCCTCTTTAAAATTGGACACATTTTTTCCAACCCCTATCACTTTTCCAATAATTTCATGTCCAGGAACTACTGGATATATCGAATTTTTCCAATCATTCCGCACTTGGTGCAAATCGCTATGGCATACGCCGCAGTATAAAATATCGATATTCACATCATCATCCGTAAGTTCTCTTCGTTTAATATCGAAAGGTTTTAGGTCAGCTTCCTTTGAAGAAGCCGCGTACGCTTTAATCGCTGTCATTTTCATTGTTTTGGAATATTCGTTAAAGTTCTAATTTTTGGTTGTGAATACTTGACTTTATAAGAAAAAAACCTAACGCATTTTCTATTCTATAACTTTCGCAATAGCCTTGATTTTCTTTAACTTTAGAATAACCAACCAAACGATTATAGATGACCTTTATCGCCCGCCAAATCAAAAGATGGATAATTCCTTTTGAAGTTGATGGTTTTGTTATAAATTTTCTGGTACTACTCCCACGGGTAATCACCGGGTTTCTTCTTGCGTTTAAATATGCTCCACAGAAATTTGGAACGCCATGGACACCTCAAGCTCTGGGATTGTCCTTTTTAGAAGTTTCGGATGACTTTATAGCCGAAATTGCCATGCAAGGCTATCCCTTTGATCTAACTCCTGGATTTTATGCCTGGTGTATCTGTTTTATGGAAGCATTTGGGGGGATTCTCCTTATCATAGGCTTGAATACAAGAATGACTTCTTTTTTCGTTTTTCTTGTTATGGTAATGGCCATATTTTTTAGATCTTGGGACGGTTCATGGAGCGTATTTCCCATATTCATATTTTTCTGTACAAGTCTCTTTTTAATGGGTTTCGGTTCAGGAAAATTTGGATTGGACCACTACATTGCCAAGAAGTTAGATTAATTTAAAGGTTATCCAACTGATTGCTCTTGTTATCCTGACTGATGGTCCAAAAGAAGCCCACAAAGAAGAAAGAGTCTGCTGCGGGTGAAATGGTACGCCTATCAAAATCCCCTACAGGGTTGGGTGTATTTGCATATTGATACCCGTTGACATTTTTGAATCCCGCAATATTACTTACTGAAACATATAGAATTTTTTGTTGCGAAATTAAATACGCCCAATTGATACTTAGGTTGTTATAGGACCTAGTTTTCTCCGCTAAAAATTCGGGTGTATTTGGATTATCATAAGGTCTACCAGAACCATAATTATAGGAAAAACCTACTTGTGAGCGCCAGTCGGTTATAAAATATTTAGTAACCAACGAAAAGCTGTTTTTTGGCGCAAAATTAGGTGTTGCACGTTCCCTAAAGTTTCTATAATCCCGCTCCGTATCCAAATACGAGTAGGAAATCCAATAGTCCAGGTTCTTTATGCTCTTATTGTCCCTCCAAAAAATATCCAATCCGGCGGCATAGCCTTTTCCATTGTTGTTATAGTTGGAATCAAACTGCGACATCTCCGTATCAAACTTTACCAAATTATCGTAGTTTTTGTAATAAGCCTCTGCCCTAAAAGTCTTCCCGTTATCCAGATATTGATAGTTAAGAATATAATGGGTCGTTTTTTCGGATTGCAGATTTTGGTCGTATCGCAATACATCACTCAAAGGATTTTGATAAAAATCGCCATAGGCAAATGAAAACTGTCCTTTCTCCCCACTTTTATAGGCCAGTGAAGCTCTTGGTGATACGCTAAGCGAATTCATAACACTGCTATTTTCCAATCGGGCCCCCAATTTCATTGCAAATTTATTGCTGAAAAATATATCCGCTTCGGTAAATGCGCCGAACAAATTATCGGTATAGGCACTTTCAAAATTGAAGCCGTCCGGAGTTGCAACTGAATCCTCATAATCGGTGATAAAATATTCCGCGCCAAAATTCAACTGAAACCGATTGCTAAAACTCTTACCGACTTTCGCTTTTAAATGTGAACCTGTTTCTTTGGTGTCAATAGTGTTGGACAATAATCCAATATCATTCTTATCTACGGAAATGCTGCCGCCTGTCGTCAACGTCCATTCGTTTTCAAAAAAATGTTTATATGAACTATTGAAATAGAGGTTGTTGTTTTTCAATTTGAAATTGACGTACTCATCAGAATTAATATCTTCCTGAGCTATATCCAGATTGGCGTGATTAAAACCAGTATATAATTTAAACATACTTCGCTCTCCTTTACTTCTAAAAACGGCCTCTCCGGAAATGGATTCATAAGGGCGGTTCCATCGGACGCCTTGATTTGAAGGAATTAGTGCCTCATAAGGTGCCAAATTAATATATGAAGTGTTTATACTAAGCGATTGGTCACCCCAGATTTCCGTGTGACCTACTCCTCCCCCCACGGACATGATGGAAATATCGGTCTTTTCTTGGTCCGGAACATCGGTAGTGTTCAATAAGAGTACACTGGAAAGTGCCTGACCGTACTCAGCGGAATACCCTCCAGTACTAAATGTGATTCCCTTGAACAAAAATGGCGAAAACCTGCCCCTGGTAGGAATATTATTTGCTGTGGCACTAAATGGTTGGAACACTCTAAGTCCGTCTATAAACACTTGGGTTTCTCCTGCTGCCCCACCCCTTACGAAGAGTCGGCCATCTTCATTAACGGTCGCTGTGCCCGGCAACGTCCGTAAAGCAGCTACAAAATCTCCAGCTGCGCCGGCCGTGGTAACAATATCCAATGGTTTAAGTACGGAGGCTTTTGAATTATCCCCTGCCTCAAACGTACCGGCAGTAAGGGTAACACCATTCAATTGGTTTACCGCTTCCCGCAAAGTGATTTTCAAATCCTTCAAATAAGAAACATCCCCGGCCTGCATATAGGTTTCAAAAGAAATCATGGAAATGATCAAGTTTTGTGTTTCCGTTTCTATGGTTTCAAAACTAAATGTTCCATTTTCGTCGGTGGAAGCACCATCATAGGTTCCTTCTAGATACACATTGGCACCTTCTATAGGATTATTCTTCTCGTCCTTTACGGTTCCTGAGATTACGGATTGCCCAAAGGATATTGATACAATAAATAAGGTGATGCTGGTTAAAAGTGATTTCATGTTTTCTGATTGTTGATTCTACATTGCAAAACTGGGGGCGTTAAGAATCATAAACCAATCCATCTAACCGAACCGTTGAATTTTTAGCCTGAACTGCATCCGCATTTTTTAATTACAATTCAGGCTAAAAATTCTACAGTTGGGTAATTCTGTTTTTTAAAAAACATACGTTCTAGTGAAATTTGAATCATCTAATAACCATTAAAATTATAGACATGAAAAAATTGACACTTATTTTAGGAATCGTTTTTACCACCTTCTTTGCCACGGCCAGGATGAAGCCGGCGTTACGGTAACCGTAACCGTAGAGAATGTATTATCCGATGGCGGGACCCTATTGGCCGGACTCCACACTCCAGATACCTTTATGAAAGGTGCGGGACTTACCAATTTAAACGTCCCAGCCGTAAAAGGAGAGGTTACCTTAACCTTTGAAAATGTAACACCTGGCGAATACGCGATTATGGTAATGCATGATGCAAATGACAACAAAAGAATGGATATGGAACCCAACGGAATGCCAAAAGAAAGTTACGGGATGACGGGTAATGCAATGCCCATGGGGCCACCTTCATTTGCCGATGCCAAATTTGAGGTTACGGACAAAGATTTGGATTTTAGAATTCGATTCTAAAGCCTCCCCAACCCCTCCCAAGGAGGGACTAAAAAAATTCATCAATCAACCTGCCCTGAGCGTAGTCGAAGGGTCAAAACAATCACTAGGCTTCCTTTTTGGGAAGCCTTTTTAGCTTTTGCCACATAACACATTTAGAAAGCTATTTGTGTTTAAGTTCAATTCTAGGGCAGCAAATGATTCTTTCATAGGTTTATTTCAGGCATACTACAAATTTCTCATATACCATATTGCTCCCTCGCAAAGCAAAAGCTATTTATAATGAAAACTATCCAAATAGATTCTTGATTAGTTGATTTGATAGGTTTTTATTAGCTTTAATTATAATAGCTAAAAAAAAAGGAGCTCTCTTTATAGTCAAAGCATTATTTGAATTTACCCAATAAATATTAAGCAAAATGAAAATTAACATTAGTATTATAGCCTTTTTAATATCACTTACTATTTGCTGGGGCCAAGGATACCTATCATCAAATGGAACCGTTATCGTAGATGGAAATGGACAACCTATACAATTGAAAGGAATAACATTAGCAAACTGGTTGGTACCTGAAGGCTATATGCTTCAGCTTGAAAATGTCGATTCACCAAGAAAAATAAGTACAATGATTACAGAATTACTGGGTGAAGATGGAGCGCTAAAATTCTGGGACAAATATTTGGATAACTATATTACTAGAGAAGATATAAGTTTTATTAAAGATAAAGGTTTTAACCATGTTCGTTTATTTTTTCATTATAAAATGCTGACAGATGATGACTATATGGGAAGGAATAAACATGGCTTTAAACACATAGATAATATTATCAAATGGTGTGAAGAATTTGGCATATATGTTCTATTGGATATGCACTGTGCACCTTGTGGGCAAAGTGGGGAAAATTATGATGACAGTTACGGCTACCCTTGGTTATATACAAGCGAAGCTTGTCAAGATCGTATGATTTCTGTTTGGACAGAAATTGCTCAAAGATATAAGGATAATTCTACTGTAATGGGTTATGATATTTTAAATGCACCAATTGCACCCAACTTTGGAGAAGATATGATAAATCTTAATAAGTCCCTGGTAAATATTTATGCAAAAGCAATGACGGAAATTCAGAAAATAGATAGCAACCATCTAATTTTTGTTCAATTCCCTGAATATCACGAAAACATTGACGTCCTTGAGAAATTAAATGGTGAAAACATTGTATTTAGTCTGCAACGCTACTATACCCAAACGGATCAGAGCTCAATTCAGAAATATATAGATTTCGGTATTAGAAAAAACGCTCCTATTTATGTTTGTGAAGCAGGTGAAAACAAGCTACTGTGGATTGAGGAAATACGTAATCTATTTGAAAAAAATAATGTTTCATGGTGTTTCCATCCGTACAAAAAAATTAATGCTCCTATTTTGTATATAGAAGCGGATGATCCATCTGCTGTGGTAAGCTTTAAAAAGCCAGAGGATTGGAAACTTATTAACGATTATGGTGCTTCTGATCGCGGCACTTTCAATGAAATAAGAGACAATAAACCAAAACTTGCTAATGTAATTCAGATTTTTGATGAATTTTTAGAAAACATTAAATTAAAGAATTGTAATATCCATACAGAATTTACCGACGCATTAGGTGTAAAATAAGTATTATTGATAACTTAAATACAACTTTGAGATTTTGCAAAAGTTCAGATTTTCATTATTGACTCAGTAGTTTTGCAAATTTAAGACCGAAGAAGATAACCGTCTGCAAGAAATAATTCTTCCTACCGTCGACCCCCCCCCATAAAATAGGCCTTTAAGTCGATTAACTAGCCCAATTCGTGGTCGTTGTGTGTTCGCTTGGCTAGGAACAGCTATGGTAAACTTTATTTTGGATTAGTGAATTATAAAAATTGAAAGTTGATTGACCAGCAATATTCTTGGCAACAATTCTTTGCATAAATTATTCTTTACTTTTGAATCTGACAAAAAAGAGGTGGTAATTAATGAGTACTAAACAACCAAATAAAAGTACAGTAAAAACATTATGGTACACAGTCATCAGTAGTTCTGGATGGAGTTGGTTTATGAAAATAATTATTTTAATCATTTTCTCTTTAGTGATAAATCATTTATCCGCGCGCAATAGTTTTCCAGATAGTGAATTTTATAGATTTCCCATAGAAGGTTTTCTTTCATCTATTATTTTGAGTATTCTCATTGGAATCATAGCACATTTTAATTTTAAATCTTACAAGAAAAAGTATTTCTCCAAAAAAATAGAAATCGGCACTATCACGTGGTTTATGGTTTCCACTCTAGTGTATATTACAATCATGTATATTCCTGTATTTATCCTTTTTAATATAGTTGCCGGTGGAAATACAGAATTCTATTATTTATTAATTGGTTTGCTACTCACCTTAGTAGTCAGTTTTGTTGCTATTGGATTTGTCTATGCACAAGATATATACCATTTATATAAGTTGTCTATAAAAGATGCTGAAATTACGATTGAAAGCGGCGCTAAAACAACCAAACTTACCTATGAAAATATTGGGTGCTTTTACAGCGAGAACAAAATTGTATATACTGTTCAAAATGATGGTAAAACGTTTACCACAGATTTTACATTGAATGAGCTTGAAGAAAAAATAAACGATCAGTTGTTTTTTAGAGCCAATCGGCAAATTATCATTCACAAAAATGCTGTTGACCAAATTGAAAAGATTGAAAATGGCAAGTTGCGTATTCGGTTAAAAGCTGCTATTGAAAACGATGCGATTGCAGAAATTAATATAAGCCGTTACAAACGAAAAGAATTTATACATTGGTTTAATAAAAGAAACCAAAAACTACCGACTATTCAGTTGTAAATTCAATACCACTCAGTAAAACCATTAGTATTGAAAGGAGTTTCCAGAGATTTTGTCCATTATTTCGTTTTGAATTTAAAATCAAAAACAATGAACAAAATCAACTTAAGACAGACACTAATTCCATTAATCACCATTTCAATTATCTTCTTTATATGGTTTGGACCAATCCGTATAAGTTATGTTGAAAATATCATTATTTCTTTATTAATCATTACAGCGAATTATATAGAATATAATGGGAAACCATTTTCAGCACTTGGATTTCAACGCGAAAAATTTACTGCCAAAAACATCTTCGTACTTGCTCCATTAGTTGCACTAGGACTTTTTATTTTTTACGTCTTTGCATTGGTTCCTGGAATTACAAAACTGACAGGAGCTCCCATAGATTATTCAAGTTTTAATCAATTGGTAGGAAATCTTCCAGGTTGTTTAATTGCCTTATTATTAGTTTGGGTTTCTGCGGGGTTTGGAGAAGAAATCATCTTTCGCGGTTATTTTATGCGACAATTTGTAAAATTCTTTGGAGAAAGCAAAGTCAGTATTATGCTTAATATTGTCCTTTTTGCCTGTTTTTTTGGCTTTATGCATGGTTATCAAGGAATTACAGGGCAACTTGTGACAGGGTTTGTTGGAGCACTCTTGGCCCTGATATTCTACATACGAAAATATGATTTGTGGTTTATTATTGCTGTACATGGTTTTTTTGATACCATTTCTTTAATTTGTATTTACTTTGGTTTAGCATAACAAGACCAAGTAATAAGCATTCAAGTCGATTCATCAGTGATGAGTTTTAATCCTAGCAAATGCATTATAAAAATTGAAAGCTGATTGACCTACAATCCGGTAAACTTTATCAAACCAATCACAAATGAATAAAGCTATATTTCTTTTATTTTTATTGACTATTAGCCTTTTTTCCTGTAAAAATTCTGAAAAAGAGGTTGACAAGCTAGGACTCGCAAGGGAATATTTTCAAGCTCTTAACCATTCTGATGGTGCTGAAATGAGAGTTTTATTGGCTGACAGCCTTTTTACAGTAATACCTAAATATGACTATAGTGTGACGTTTTCCGTGGATGACTATGTTGGCAGCTGGTTAAAATGGGATTCGGTATTTGACCCTACCTATAAAATTCTTGAAATTGAACTGGGAAATGATATTGTAAAAGCGACTGTATCAAAAATCGACCAAAGAATCCAATTCTTGCAACAAGAGCCTTTCATAACAAATGAAACTCTAAGGTTTGATAAAAATAAGATAGTTACTGTAGAAACAGAATATGTGAATTTTAATGAAAAGATTTGGGATAAAAACAGAACTGCACTCCTAGAATGGGTTGAAGAAAATCATCCTGAATTAAATGGATTCATATACGACCAGACCGAGGCTGGAGGAATCAAATACCTAAAGGCAATCGAACTATATAAAAACAAATCAAACAACTAGTCATTTCCGTCATAAACAATCACCTGCCCGACCAGATTCTTAAAACGACCAAGTTCCCTACTATAAGCTTACAGAATAAAAATGATGATTACCATAAGTTTTGCTGATAGTTTTTATAACTTTATATAAGAAACTAGGAAACATGACAATCACACAATTACAGTACGTTTTAGCCGTTGCGGAATATCAAAACTTTACTTTGGCAGCGGAGAAGAGCTTTGTAACCCAACCTACTTTAAGTATGCAGGTACAAAAGCTTGAGGATGAACTGGATGTACTTCTTTTTGACCGTAGCAAAAAACCAATTTCAATTACGGAAGTTGGTAAGAAAATAGTCGCACAGGCCAAGAATATTGTTAACGAAGCCGCTCGAATTAAAGACATCGTAGACCAAGAAAAAGGCTATATAGGTGGAGATTTTGTGCTTGGCATCATTCCCACGATAATGCCTACGCTCCTCCCCATGTTCTTAAAAACGTTCATCAATAGATATCCAAGGGTCAACTTAATCATCAAAGAACAGAATACCGAAGACCTTATTCAAAATATACAAGATGGTCATTTGGACGCAGCTATTGCCGCGACGCCTTTAGGAATCGATTTTATAAAAGAACGTCCTTTGTATTATGAACCTTTTGTGGGTTATGTGCCACAAGATCATCGACTACGATCGGTTTCCAAACTAAGTCCAGAAGACTTGAACGTTTCCGATATTCTTCTTTTGCAAGACGGACATTGTTTTCGTGAAGGGGTATTAAATCTTTGTAAATCACCCAAGAAGCTTAATGACGAACATTTTAGCCTGCAAAGTGGTAGTTTTGAGACCTTAATAAACCTTTCCAATGAAGGCCTCGGTATGACCTTGTTACCCTATTTGAATACATTGGAGTTGGATGCCAAGAACAAGGGGAACTTAAAATACTTTAAGGAGCCGCCACCCGCCAGGGAAGTAAGCTTAATCTTTCATAAAAGCGAATTGAAAATTCAGATTACAGAAGCGCTGCGAGATGTAATCGCAAGTGTTGTAAGAGGCGCTATTGCTTTTCAGGACGTAAAAATCATTAGTCCGCTGGGGAAATAAATCAATTCTTAAGTTTTCGAACCGTAAAATAACATCCTTCTATACAAATGATGTCCCGCCGGGTGATAGCCGTATTTCCTTGCCATTAAAAGTAGGGCTCAACAACCGTTCAACATCCTCACCATTCTTAACGTAGTTCAGTATCAACAAATCATCTTGTAACAGATAGGTTCCGTCAAAATTTAGTTCGGAATCCGAGGAATTGGTATAACTAAAAGTATTATCTATATTGAAGGTATAGACATCGCCATTTGCAACATTGTCAGTAATAATTGGCCCTCCAATACTATAGCTATTGGAAACAACCTGCCAACTTCCTATAAGTTTATTGGTAGTTAGCGGAACCTCATTAAAAGATTCCTTATCGCATGAAAAAAGGGTAAAGAGGAAAATAAAGGGAATAAAACTTCTCATCACGGCATTTTTCTACAAGATGCAGAACTTCCGCTATGGTTGCTTTAGAAATAAAAAAACCCGCAAAATGCGGGTTTTATTTTATGCTTTTAAATAGATTAGACTTTCCTGTAATTCCGGTTTGTCCGTTATAAACTGCTGTAACCAGAGTTTAAGTTCCTCAATTTCTTCCGGTAATAAATTTGAAATTGCTTTTTTTAATTCTTTACAAAATAACTTCGCATCGAAACTTACTTTTTTGAGTACCGTTTTCGTATACTCAAGCATTGCTCTAGCCATATTTCAAAGTGTTTAATAAGTTATTAGTGTTGTTAGGATTTCTCCTGCTTAAAGTTAAACAAAAAACTACAAACGATATTGTGGTAGGTTCGTTAAAAATTCAATAATTTCATGTTAATGGAACTAGCCCTTGAAATTTTATAGCGCTTTTAAATTTTACCAATGAAAAGAATACTCATTTTTATATCCTTAGTACTTCTGATAATAGGTTGTTCCAGCAGCAAAAAATTGGTTAATAAGGCTACTCAAACAATACTTTCAGCACCATTTTATGACAACCAATTTACTGGTTTTGTACTGTTTAACCCAGAAACGAAAGATACCATACTGGATTATAACGGTACCAAGTATTTTACACCTGCCAGTAACGTAAAAATTATTACCCTATTTACGGCCCTAAATATGCTACCTGATAGCATTCCGGCTTTTAAATACCTGTCAAGAAATGACACGCTTTACATTCAGGGAACGGGAGACCCCACATTATTGCATACCTATTTTAATTCTAATTCAGTCTTTAATTTTTTAAGGGGCTACACAAACATCGCTCTACATACTAATAACTTTGCAGATGAAAAACTTGGTCAGGGTTGGGCATGGGATGATTATCACTATTACTATCAACCGGAAAAAGGGAGTTTTCCCTTATACGGGAATGTGGTAACCTTAGAAAATTCGTCCAGCTTACATGTTTTACCAGCTTATTTTAAGGATAGTGTCATACCTATTTCGTACGCTGAGAACAGAGCCTTAAACAAAAACACCTTCTACTTTTCCCCATCTAGAAAAGACACTTTGGAAGTGCCTTTTAAAACGGATAGCGCACTATCCAAAAGATTACTATCCAATGCTCTGCAAAAGGATATTACCGTTATTACCCAAATGCCAACAGGAGTGCTTAAAACCAAGTATAGTGTACCCACGGATTCAGTGGTAAAACGAATGATGCATGTGAGCGATAATTTTTTGGCCGAACAATTATTGATTTTAGCTTCCTCTACTCTTTCCGATACCCTTAGTGCAAAAAAGACACAAGAATATGTTTTAGAAAACCTTCTTACCGATATAAAGCAGCCACCCAGATGGGTAGACGGTTCGGGACTCTCCAGATATAATTTATTTACGCCGGAATCTTTAGTTTCTGTACTTCACAAACTATACATTACAACAGATAGGTCACGCTTATTTGACATCTTTCCGGCAGGTGGACATTCGGGTACGCTTAAAAGCTGGTACGGGGATAATCCCGAACCGTACATTTATGCTAAATCCGGTAGTTTGGGCAATGTCTATTGCTTAAGCGGTTATTTGATTACTAAATCAGGAAAAACCCTGATATTCAGTTTCATGAACAATCATTTCCAATCGCCTTCTTCGGAAGTAAAGCAAAATATGGAGAAAATCTTTGAAACAATTTGGGAAACCTATTGATTCTTTATTTTTCCAACATCTACATTATTGGAGAATTTGCTAAGCAGTAAATCCAACTTTGGGGATATGTGTTTTTTGCAGAACGGTTTCTGTGGATTGGAATAGTAATAATCGTGAAATAGTTCTCCGGAAGGTTTGAACTTCCTGAACGGATATACTTTTGTAATAAGCTGATTATTGAAATCCACCTGAAGTGCATTCAAAACCTTAGAAGCTTGCTCGGCCTGCACCTTACCAAAAGTGTAAACCGCAGAACGATATTTACTTCTCATACTGTGGTTTGATGTACTTTCATGAGTACTTAGATGAATGGATATCAAATCTTTAAGTGAGATTTCATCAACTTTAAAGTGAACTAGTACCGCTTCTGAAAACGTGTCCTGGTCGTTATCCGATGCCACAAAACCTTGTTCAACTTTAACAACACCTATTAGCGACTGAAAAACAGCCTCGGTGCACCAATGACAACCACCTCCAAATCCGATTTTTGAAACGCCAAACATGAAGAATTAGTCGTAAAAAATCAAGAAACTAAACTGTGTATTTGGGCATATTGTAAAAGCATGATGGTCTTCGCATCATTTATTTCTCCGTTCCCTATCATCTCCAAGACTTTGGAAAAAGGGATTTCTATCACTTCAATATTTTCCGTTTCGTGTTCGGCTCCGCCCCCTTCACCAACTTTCATGCGATCCTCATACGCCCCGATAAATAAATACAATATTTCGGTCACAGAACCAGGTGACATATAGGTTTCAAAAACCCGTTTTACGTTATCAATTTTATATCCTGTTTCCTCCTCGGTCTCCTTACGGATGCAATCCTCTGGATTATCTCCATCCAAAAGCCCTGCGCAAACCTCAATCATCATTCCATCCTCATTTCCGTTTACGTACGTCGGCATACGGAATTGTTTTGTAAGCACCACCGTCCCTTTCACTTTATTATACAGCAGAATACCGGCACCATTTCCCCTATCATAGGCTTCTCGGTTCTGGGTCTCCCAAGTGCCATCGGACTTTTGGTAATCAAAAGTGAATTTATTAAGGGTGTACCAATTATCGGAAAGGAGTTCCTTTTGGATGTTTTTAATCTTTGTGTTCCTCATGCCTATTTAAAACGTTAATTCATAAAAAAGCCAAATTCAGAAAAACGTATCTGAATTCGGCCTAAAATTTTAATTATAAAGATTGTTATTATAAACTCCACTTATTTCCCACCTCTGAAACTGGCTTACAGGGTTCGTAAATACCAGGAATAGGATCATAACTTAATACATTCTCGCCTATTTCCTCTGATGTAAAATACGCCCAAATAGCCATGGATTTCATACTTCTGTAAAAGCCGATAGGTTCTTGAGGGCCTACAGCGCCTCCCCAAACACCTAGACTATACTTACCTGGGAATTTTTCCGCTTCTTGTAAAACTTTCGTTTTATCCGAATTGCTTAGATTAAAAAATACGTCACCATATTTTTCCTTACAATTCTCGTTGAAAGTAGCAATTTCCTTTTTCATATTTTCTTGGGCATCCTTGTCCCAAGTTTGCGCGATAACCTTGTCAATAAAAATATCGGATTTTACGTCTAGACCACCCGGTGTTTCTGTCGTAGGTAGAATCATATCTATCAAGCTAGCAATAGTTTTAGCCTCCTCATCTGAAAAGAAAATAGGTTGCCAATCCAACCGAGTTTCGTTCTTACAAGATTGCAGTAAGGAAAACATGGATGGCATAGCTAAGGTAGCCCCTGCCAACAAACCTGCCCTTTTTAACGCTTTTCTTCTATCCATAACTTAAATATTTAATTTTTTCAATTCTGAAACCGCATAATCGGCCGCTCTTGCGGTTAATGCCATGTAAGTCAAAGAAGGGTTAACACAAGAAGACGATGTCATACAAGCTCCATCCGTTACAAACACATTCTTTGCGCCGTGGACCTGATTAAATTCGTTAAGAACCGATGTTTTTGGGTCGCGACCCATTCGTGCAGTTCCCATTTCATGTACGCCGTATCCTGGTGGATGCTCATTATCAAAGCCCATTACGTCTTTTACTCCAGCTTTTTCAAGCATCTCTACCGCATCTTCCTGAATCTGCTTGTTCAGCGCCTTTTCATTTGCCTTAAATTCAGCATCGATTGTTAAGGTTGGTTGTCCCCATTTATCCAAAACCTCCGTATTTAAACTAACCTGATTGTCATGATATGGCAGACACTCCGCGAAACCGGTAATGAACATTTCCCATTGTCCCGGTTTTAAAATGCTATCCTTGTAATCGGCACCAAACGCTTCTTCATTGGACGGATTACCGCCACGATACGCGCCACCTTGATACCCAAATCCTCTCAAGAATTTATCGGATTTTGATTTTTCATCTATATTCACATAACGTGGAATATAGATTCCGTTAGGGCGTCTACCCTTGTAATATTTATCCTCAAAACCCTCTACTTTTCCAATTGCACCAACCCTATAGGTATGGTCCATAAGATTGTGGCCTAATTCCCCACTATCGTTCCCTAGTCCGTTTTCAAAACGGTCGGATTTGGAGTTCATCATAATTTGGGTAGAGCCTAATGTTGAGGCATTTATAAAAATAATCTTGGCGTTGTATTCAATTGCTTCATTAGTTTCTGAATCGATTATACGAACACCTGTTGCTTTTCCTTTTTTATCGTCATAAATGACTTCCTGTACTATAGAGTATGGCCTAAAGGTTAAATTACCGGTAGCGTTTGCCGGTGGCAAGGTAACCGCATTACTACTAAAATAGGCACCATATGGGCAACCCCTGCTACATCTGTTTCGGTTTTGGCATTGTCCCCTCCCGTTATGAGGTTGGGTCAAATGGGCAACACGCCCAATAATCATATTTCTGCCCTCGAATTCCTTTTCTATTCTACCCTTAACGTGTTTTTCCACGCAGTTAAGCTCCATAGGCGGTAGAAAGTGACTGTCCGGCAACTGCGGTAAACCTAATGCTTCTCCACTTATTCCCGCAAACTTCTCAACATAGGTATACCATGGTTCAATATCCTTATAACGAATTGGCCAATCGACACCGTGACCATCTTTCGCATTGGCCTCAAAATCCAAATCGCTCCATCTATAGGTCTGTTTTCCCCATAAAAGGGATTTTCCTCCCATTTGGTGGCCACGTAACCATAAAAAAGGTTTTTCTTCCGTATATGGATTAGCCTTATCGTCCGCCCAAAAATGTTCGGTATCCGTACCTATCCATCCGGACCTTATGGCTTTATAATGTTTTTCCTTTTGGTCAGGTGTTAGACCTCCTCTGAGTTCCATATCCCACGGATCTAGATTCATTGTCGGGTAGTCCACCACATGCTCCACGACCCTTCCACGCTCCAGTACCAAAGTTTTTAATCCTTTTTCGCAGAGCTCCTTTGCTGCCCATCCACCACTGATTCCAGAACCTATTACGATTGCATCATAGGTTACGTCTTTTTTTGCATCAATATTATAGTTCGCCATTATAAGTTTAATTTCGAGCCCTAAAGTAACAATTAATGCATAAATCTTAGTAACTACTTGCTAATTTTAGGATTTTTATAATTCCTACATCCTGGTTTTAACAAAGGCAGATCTTAATTTAAAACGTTGTAAATTATACCTCGATATCCATTATTTTTCTTTTTCAAACTGATATGACAACCCAAAATCCAATGAAATCAATTTATTCCTTTATACTAGCGCTATCCCTATTTTTAAGTTGTCAGCCAAAACCTTCCAAGTCTGACAAAGAAGAAAAATTACCAAGAATTGCAATTGCAGGGATTGGCATAGAATCCAGCACCTTCTCCCCTGCCAAGACCTACGAGGAGGCATTTCATGCGCGAATAGGTGATTCCATTTTTGAGCGTTATCCGTTTTTTGCGGACAGTAGCAGTATTAGAAAACGAGCAGATTGGGTGCCCACCTTGTTAGGTAAATCTATTCCGGGAGGAATTGTAACAATGGAAGCTTACGAATCAATGGTGAATAAGACATTGAAAATGCTAAAGGAAAACGGACCTTACGACGGTTTGTTCTTCGATATCCATGGAGCGATGAGTGTGGAAGGTTTACCGGATGCCGAAGGTGATTTAATTAAACGTATTAGAGAAGTAATCGGAACGGATGTCCTGATTTCTACCTCTATGGATTTGCATGGAAATGTTTCTGAAGCTTTGGCCGAACATAGCGATTTGATAACGTGTTACCGAATGGCGCCACATGAGGATGCACTGGAGTCCAAAGAGCGGGCCATAACTAATTTATTGGAGCGTTTAGAAAACGGAAAAGGAAAACCAAAATATAAAGCTTGGATTCCGGTGCCTATTCTCCTACCCGGCGAAAAAACTAGTACTCGCATAGAGCCAGGAAAAAGTCTGTACGCTCAAATTCCATCCATAACCGAACAGGAAGGTGTTATTGATGCCGCCATATGGATTGGGTATGCATGGGCAGACGAACACAGGAATCATGCAGTGGTTATGGTAACGGGTGATGATAAAGAAAAGGTTTCCCAAGGTGCGGAAAAACTAGCAAACGCTTTTTGGGATGTTCGAAATCAGTTTGAATTTGTTGCTCCTGTCGCAAATTTAGAGGAAAGTTTAAAATTAGCGCTCGCCAGTAAAGAAATCCCCTTCATGATAAGCGATATGGGCGACAACCCAACTGCTGGGGGAGCCGGGGATGTGACATGGACTTTACGTGAGATTCTGGCAAGACCTGAATTTAAATCCAACAACGGACCGTCCTTAATCTATGCCTCTATTCCAGGTCCGGAATTGATAGAAGAAGCGCTAAAAGTTGGCGTCGGCGGAAAAGTATCTGCAATGGTAGGCGCGGAAGTAGATAATCGTTTTGCTCCACCTATCAAATTGGAGGGTACCGTCACCGCAATTAAAGAAGGTGACCGTGATGCCGAAATAGAGGTCGTTGTGCTGGTTGGAAGTATCAGTGTTATTGTTACCAAAAAACGCAAACCATATCACGAGGAGAAGGATTTTACCGATTTAAATTTGAATCCTAGGGAAACCAATATTGTGGTAGTGAAAATAGGTTATTTGGTACCTGAACTTTATAACATGCGCAAAGGATGGATTATGGCACTAACGCCCGGAGGAGTTGACCAAGATTTGGAGCGACTAGGTTATAAAAATATAAAACGGCCCATATTTCCTTTGGACAAGGATATGGATACTCCAGATTTATCCGCAAGGTTTATTCTGGCTTCTGATGAACTTAAAACGGATTAAGGGTTAAACAGTTATTGCTTTATTAAGGTATTGTCTAAATGGAAGCATTTCATCGTAGGCCGATATCACTTTCGCTTCAAAGTCATTTTTGAAAACTTCTTCTGTAGAAAACTCTTTGGCCACCGCAAAGGTCTTATTTCGAAGTAAATCGATGTGCGGATGGTCATTTGAAAAACCTTTGGGAGAATTAGTGAGCTTCACATCTTCCCATAGTCCCCCATACATTTGTTTGAAGGATTTTTTGTTTAAAATTTTCTTGAGTTCTTCCCCATCATAGTCGATAGCGTCCCGAATACTTCGCAGCTTTTTCGGTTCCGGACGCCAAAGTCCACCTGCGAACATGCACCTTTCAATTCCTATTTCCAGATAAAAATCGCCCGTATTGGGACGTTTGTCAAAGCCTGCACCAAAATGGTCCTTGTAAACAGGTTTATTCGGGTGGAACATCAGATTATTATTGATTCTGTTAATTCCTTTTTTACCCGGAGTATCGTAATAATCCTCATGAGTAGCCAATAACGTGGCGTTCATTTTATCCAACCAAGCAATATATTCGTCCCTCACGGAATGGTACCATTTTCTATTGGCGTCCATCCACTCCTTGTTGTTGTTCTTTTGAAGTTCTTTGAGGAAGTTGACTAGGTTTTGAAAGTTCATTGGAAACAAGTTCAGATTCAAGTGTCAAGCTCAAGTACAAATACTATTTGATAACTTGAAACCTGACAACTTAAAGGAAAAAAGCTGGTCGTTAAAAATACAATTCTTTCTTAGAGTGGATTACGGTTGAGCTTGATACTTGAGCTTGCTTTTGAACTTTAAAACCCTCTATCCCCACCAACAATATCCCCTAAAGTTCCAAGGATACTACCTTCACCTTTGTCCTTACCACCTCTTGGAATAGCTGCCAATACGCGACCTGCCAAACGACTGAATGGTAAAGACTGAATATACACCGTTCCCGGACCTCTTAAGGTAGCAAAGAATAACCCTTCCCCACCAAACACCGTATTCTTAATTCCACCTACGAACTCGATATCATAATCTACCGTCTGAGAAAAACCAATGATGCAACCCGTATCTACTTTTAAGACCTCACCTGCAGCCAATGTTTTCTTGGCCATGGTTCCACCCGCGTGTACGAAAGCCATCCCATCTCCTTCCAGCTTCTGCATGATAAAACCTTCTCCTCCAAATAATCCACGTCCAAGCTTTTTAGAAAATTCGATTCCTACGGAAACCCCCTTAGCAGCGCAGAGGAAAGCGTCTTTCTGACAGATAAATTTTCCACCTTTTTCAGACAAATCTATAGGTAATATTTTTCCCGGGTATGGCGATGCAAAACTGACTTTCTTCTTTCCCTGACCAACGTTCAGGAAAGCGGTCATAAAAAGGCTCTCTCCCGTTAGCATACGTTTTCCCGCCGAGAAAATCTTGCCCAGTACACTGCTGTCTTGGTTGGAACCGTCTCCAAAAATGGTGTCCATTTTAATATCGGGCTCCATCATCATAAAGCTACCCGCTTCCGCCACCACAGCTTCCTGTGGATCAAGCTCTATTTCTACATACTGCATTTCTTCCCCGTAAATCTCGTAGTCTATTTCGTGTGCGTTCATTTTTTATTGATTTTTGTTGATGTATTTATTAGTTGATGACGAGTCAATTTTGTTACACAACTTTAAAAGTTTTATGAATTAACTCTTCAACCTAACCGTCCACTCAAACTCAAAAGTACTCACCACTACCCCATCTTCATTAACCCCAATGGACTTCATCCAAATGGTCTGCCCTTCTCCCGTGGCCATGGTTTTGTCCAAGGCCTCTTTGATTATGTTTCCGTCCGTACAACTAAAAGTAATACGCCCTGATGCCTTTTTAGAAAAGTTGGCCTTGTTGTTTAGCACCAACATGGAGATGTTTCTTTCCGGTATCACGAATCCCTCCCATCACCAATGCCCCAGTAGTTAGTTCAGCAGCCATTCCCTGTACGGCCCAAAACATGGAACGAAACGGATTTTGATTGATCCAACGGTGTTTTACAGTGGCAGAACATTGCGTATCATTTAGTTTTTTGACCCGTATACCCATCCACCAAACTGATGGAAGTTTAAAAAAGTTGAAGGTATTTATTTTTTTAGGTGTAAGATTCATTGGTCAATTATTTTTGTTAAAGGTACTGAATTTACTGGCTTCAACGAGATAATTATACTTCTATTCCTGTTTTTATAAATGTTAATATTATGTTAATTATTAGTACTATGTGTTGCATAGTACCTTCTTTTGGATATATATTTGCATAAGAAGTTATTAGGTTATCTATGCAATCAGCTTTAACCCAGTAACTAAAATCAATCAAAATATAAAGACCGAGCCATGACAGAATCATTAACAAAACACGATAGAAATCTCGCTTCGCTCATACACGCGAGTACCTTCTCCAAATTCTTTATTCCATTTGGGAACTTTATACTGCCATTAGTATTATGGACAGCCAATAAAAAGGAGAATGAATTTGTAGACTATAACGGGAAACAAGCATTGAATTTTCAAATTAGCTTGCTCCTCTACTCCATTGTTTTTGGAATAATAAGTGTTCCGTTCTTCATAAGTTTCCTACCGGATATTTTTGATTTTGACAATTTTGGATTTTTAAACCTCAACCGACACAATACGCTGGATTTTCATTGGGACAGCGACAACTTTTTTCGCCCTTGGATGTGGCCGTTGGGAATCACCGGATTGGCTCAAGGAGCGCTTTTTGTAGTAAATATTGTTTATACCATTTTAGCCACTATTAAAACGAATGAAGGTCAAACGTTCAAATACCCGTTAACCATAAAATTCATAAAGTAATGAACCTTATAAAAATCATCATCTATATCATAATTGCTTTTTTTGCGAGTATTGTAGCCGGGCAGTCAACAGAAAATTCCGAGCTGTACAAAACTATTGAGGAATTGGATAGCTCTTATTTTACGGCCTACAATAACTGTGATATGGATGTACAGCAGAAAATGTATGACGAGGACATCGAATTCTACCACGATAAAGGAGGTCTTGCCACAGATAAGGCAGGGCTTTTGGAAAGCTTAAAAAAGAATATATGTGGAAAGGTCACAAGAACTTTAGTAAAAGGAAGTATTGAGGTGTATCCGATTAAAGATTATGGCGCAATTGAAATTGGAATGCATCAATTTTATAACAATCAAGAACCAAACGCCGAATCCAAACCGAGTAAGTTCATCATTTTTTGGAAACAAACCGGAGATGATTGGCACATTAACAAAGTAGTAAGTTTACATTAAATCAGGGTCTTAATCACACCCGTAGGAGTTTATTCACTTGTCCTGAGCTAGCTTGTGCTGAGCATAGTCGAAGTAAAGGATCAATCAAATCAAGAAGAGGATGTTTATTCATCAATCAAAAAACGAAAAGTTAACCCATGCAGCAGATCATTTCAAACAAAAAGAAACGCTCCTCCGCGGAGGAACTGCATAAAAAGCAAAAAGACGTTATGAATGTAGAAAATACAAAGGCGCAAATGCGAAAGGGAGTTTTGGAGTATTGCATACTGTCTATCCTCAACGGAAAGGACAAATATGCCTCCGAGATTCTGGACACGCTTAAGGACGCCAAGATGCTGGTGGTGGAAGGCACGATTTATCCACTTTTAACCAGACTTAAGAATGCTGGGCTTCTCAACTACAGGTGGGAAGAATCCACTTCCGGACCACCCAGAAAATATTATACCCTTACAGAAACAGGAAAACTTTTCCTTAAAGGAACTGGATACCACCTGGGACGAGTTAAGAAAGGCCACTAATTTGGTAACCAACACAAAAAACAGCTAACCATGAACAAGACAGTAAATATAAATTTAGCAAACACGCTCTTCCATATAGACGAAGATGCGTATAACAAAATGCGAAAGTATTTGGAGTCCGTTAAACGGTCATTTGCAAATACGCCAGGTAGTGACGAAATCCTTGCCGATATAGAGGCGAGAATAGCGGAACTTTTCTATGAAAAATTGGAAAATGAAAGGCAGGTCATTACCCACAAAGAAGTAGACGCGGTAATAGCCATAATGGGACAACCGGAAGATTATATGGTTGACGAGGATATTTTTGAGGACGAACCAAAATCCCAAAAAGCTACAGAAACAACCAGGGTGAAAAAACTATACCGTGACACAGACCATAAATATGTAGCCGGTGTTTCATCTGGGTTGGCACATTACTTGGGAATTGACCCACTATGGGTACGTATCCTTTGGGTTTTTCTAACCATCGGATCAGGGGGAGGATTTATTCTATTATACGGCCTATTATGGATATTGATTCCGGAAGCTCGGACCACTTCACAAAAGCTGGACATGCGCGGAGAGGCGGTCAACATAAGTAACATTGAGCGAAAAGTAAAAGAGGGTTTTGATGACGTTGCGGATCGTGTAAAAAGTGTTGACTATGAAAAAGTAGGCAATACCGTCAAAAAAGGAGGAAAGACATTTTTTGATACCATTGGAGATATCATCATGTTCCTTTTCAAAATTTTTGGAAAGTTCATCGGTATACTTTTGATCATAATAGGAGCCTCTACATTGATAGGTCTTTTTATTGGACTTATGACCGTAGGTATCCTAGATATGGTGCACGTTCCAGGGGTAGACTTTTATAATGTCATAAACTCCACCAATCTACCTATCTGGTTCGTTTCTTTACTTGCATTTTTTGCCGTGGGAATTCCGTTCTTCTTCCTTTTGTATCTTGGATTGAAGATATTGGTCACTAATTTAAAATCCATTGGGAACATTGCTAAGTTCACGTTATTAGGACTTTGGTTATTATCGGTAATCCTTTTAGTGGTCTTTGGTATTAGGGAAGCGGCTTCACATGCCTATTCTGGAAGTACTACTTCTGAAAGTGAAATCTATTTTGATAATCCAACCGATACCTTGCGCATAAATATGGCTACCTATGATTACGATAGGGAAAACCAGATGCATATGGGCAACATGATCATTACCCATGACGAAAACGGTGATAAAATTTTAGTTTCGGAAGATGTCCGCTTTCGAATTCAAAAATCGAAGGATTCCGTCTTCAGCCTTAAGGTAAGGAAAGAGGCAAACGGACCGTCATTTAACAAGGCAAAAGAAACTGCCGAGCGAATTGACTATGGCTATGCCGTGGAAGGCAACACCATTGTGTTCAACGATTACCTTTCAACAACTAGTAAGAACAAATTTAACGATCAGGAGATTAAAGCTGATTTGTTTATTCCTGTTGGAACGGTACTGCGCTATGAAAGTGGCCAAGCCAGAGGTTGGAAAATGCGTGCCGATACGGATAGGGATGTTGACAATCTGGATGATTACACTTGGAAAATGACTTCCAATGGTGAGTTGACCTGCTTGGATTGTCCCGAAAACATGGGATATGACGAGGATGAAAATAGCAACAACAGAATTCGCATCAACGGAAACGGCATAGACATTAATATAAATGATAATGGAGAAAAGGGAAAAATCATTATCAATGAAAATGGAATTGATATTGATGTAAAGGACAATGGCGAATCTTTTAGGATGAAATTGGACGAAAATGGCATGAAGATAAAGGCTCAGGATGGGGATACCACAATTAGTAAAAGTGTCACAAAAGATTAAAAAGCCATATAAATTACAGTTCAGCAGTAAACAATGACAGTTCAGTAGAAATGAATAGTAAATCAATTAATAAACCAACAATTTTACATCAATCTAAAAAAACAACAATCATGACAACAGTAGTTAGAATTACAATCGCATTAGCACTCGCGCTCTTTTTAACCTCCTGTGGCTTTGATGTCAACTTCGGTGACTTCGGGACAGGACAAAAAGGAAATGGCGTAGTAGTTGAAGAAAACAGGGAGATTAGTGAAGAGTTCACCATTGTTTCCGCATCGGAAGGCTTGGATGTTTACGTAACCCAAGACAATGAATTTTCCATTTCGGTAGAGGCGGATGAAAACATCATCGACCTTATCGGTACCGATATTAAAAATGGTAAGTTGAGAATCCACGCCATTGAAAACATTGGTAGGGCAACGAAAAAGGTCTACGTTTCCTTACCGAATGTAACCTCTTTGGAAAGTTCTAGTGGTGCGCATTTAGTTGCCCAGAACGTCATCAAATCCGATGAACTGAACGTAGAATCCAGTAGCGGCTCCATCCTAAACGTGGAAGTTGAAGCAAATGAACTGGAGATAGATGCTAGCAGTGGAGCAAACATAGATATATCCGGCAGGGCTGGTGAGGTTTATGTGGATGGCAGCAGCGGAGCCAACATTAGGGCCAAGGATTTATTGGCTAGGGAATGTAGGGCAGATGGGAGCAGCGGTTCTAACATAAGCGTAAATGTATCGGAAACCCTTACTGCTGATGCCAGTAGTGGTGCAAATATCTCCTATTCTGGAGATGCAACCGTTAAAACCAACAAATCTGTTTCCGGAAGCGTACACAAATATTAAACATGTACTCGGCAAAGTTATAGTTAATGTGCTGAGCCAAGTCGAAGCCTTGTGCTGAGCGAAGTCGAAGCAAACAACCAAAGCTTCAAAACCCGCTGAAATTTCAGCGGGTTTTGATTTTCTACCAATGGGCTATTAGTTATATTAGTCCTATGGAAATAAGCCTAAAAAAATATATACTTCCCTTAAAGCATACCTTCAGTATTTCTAGGGAATCCCATGATTTTCAAGACACCCTTATTGTTGGGTTGTCCATTGATGGACACACCGGATATGGAGAAGCAACATCCAATCCGTATTACAAAATAACGGTTGAAAGCATGATTGCCGAGATTGGAGGAATAAAGGATGAAATCGAAAATTTCAACTTTACCACAGCAGAAGTATTTCATTCCTTTTTAGTTAAAAAGAACCTGACCAATTTTGCCATCTGCGCTTTGGATTTGGCTGCACATGATCTTTACGGTAAAATACTGGGCAAACCTCTTTATGAGATTTGGGGAACTAAAACAGATTATTATCCAACCACCAATTACACCATTGGCATTGCGCCGATAGAAAAAATGGTTGCCAAAATGAAGGAATTTCCATGGCCCATTTATAAAATAAAATTGGGGACTACAGATGATGTTTCTATAGTAAGTGAGTTGCGAAAACATTCGGATGCAATTTTTAGGATTGATGCCAACTGCGCTTGGACTGCTAAGGAAACCATTAGAAATGCACCACTTTTAAAAAATCTTGGAGTCGAGTTTCTAGAGCAGCCCTTAAAAGCCGATGACTGGCAGGGTATGGAACGGGTTATGCATCAGAGTGTGCTGCCGGTGATGGCAGATGAAAGTTGTATCGTGGAGACCGATGTCGATAAATGTGGTCTGCACTTCAGCGGAATTAACATAAAGTTGACCAAATGTGGAGGGCTTACCCCTGCCCTACGTATGATAAAAAAAGGTAAAGAATTAGGCCTTAAAGTCATGGTAGGTTGTATGACAGAATCTACCGTTGGTATTTCCGCGATTGCCCAATTATTACCGCAGCTGGATTATGTGGATATGGACGGTGCGCTACTTTTGAAACAAGATATTGCTAAAGGGGTCAAAATTGAAAATGACGGTAAAGTTAATTTTCCAAAACTTGGCGGAAGTGGTGTAATATTAAATCAATGGCCATAAATGTAGAAGCTTTTCCCGGTCGTGAAATACTTGTAGATGGTGTTCCACATCTTTATTTTGGCGGAACTGCCTATTTAGGATTGCAGACTTTTCCTAAATTTCAGCAATTGTACATTGAAAACGTGAAGCGATATGGGACAAATTACGGAGCTTCCAGAATTTCCAATATTCGGTTATCGGTATTTGAAGAAGCTGAATCTTACTTGGCAAAGTTAGTGGGGAGTGAATCTTGTATCACACTTTCCTCAGGTTATTTGGCCGGGCAATTTATTTTGAGATTTCTACAGGGCAAAAAACACAAGTTTTTTTATGCCCCAAATTCACACTCTGCCTTGCAGGCAAAAAAACACAAAAACTACGTAACCTACGCAAGCCTTTCGTTTGCATTGAACAGTCATTTGACAGCCAACGACTCTATTACTCCAGTAATATTTTTGGATTCTATCGATTTTTCTGGAGGTAATTATCCTGATTTTAATGGATTAAAAAGTCTGCCATTGCAAAAATGTATCGTTGTGGTTGATGATTCCCACGGTATTGGCATTGTTGGGAAAAACGGAGAAGGAGTATTCAAAACAATTGAAAAACTAAATCCAAAAGGCCTTTACGTTTGTTGCTCGCTTGGTAAAGGTTTTGGCATACAGGCAGGTGCCATTTTTGGAACGGTAAAGGGTATTGCTAAAATGAAGGAAACTCCATTTTTTGGAGGTGCCAGTCCTGCGGCTCCTGCGGCTGTGGCTACCCTGCTGAATGCAACGTCCATTTATGAAAATAGAAGGGAACTACTCAGAACTAATATTGGTTATTTCTTGGATAGGTTAGTACAATTGGAGAAATTTCGATTTATGCCCGAGCATAGTGCATTTACCTTTAAGAATCCCAAATTGGTTTCCTTGTTAAAAAAGCACAACATCATTATTACCGATTTCAACTATCCTAATGAACATGCTGATATGATGAGCAGAATTGTAATTTCTGCCCATCATACAAAGCGCGATATTAAAAAACTACTTTCCATTCTAAACAAATTTCATTACGAATAGTTAAAATACTTGTGATTATTTTCGATATAATATTAATTATTAGTTTAAATTTTTACGAATTTATTAACAATAATTTGTATCTTTTATGGTATTAATAATCTCAAAATACACACAGCCATGAAAAAATTACTTGGATTGGTTTTCTTGATGTTAATATTGGTCTCGGCTACCAACATCACATCTTCAAAGCTACAAACAGCAAACTCCCTTGAAGGGACCTGGGAACTAATTAACCGATACAATTACGATGAGTCGGGAGTATCGGATACACTACAAAACGTTAACGGTTATAGACAAATTAAGATTTATAGCAAAGGAAAAGTAATGTGGACCCGTTACGCACCGGACGACCCTTCGGAATGGTTTGGCTATGGTTCCTATACCAATACGGAAAATGAATTAGAAGAGCGTTTGGAATATGGTTCCGCGGTTATGATGGGTATACAGGATACGGTAAATATCTTTAAGTTTGAACTTATATTGGATGAAGATAATTACAGTCAGATATCTTTGGACGAGGATGGGAAAAGGTATTTTTCAGAAAATTATCGTCGTATAGATTAAACCTTAGGGTTGAAACAAAAAAGAGCGGCACTGATGCCGCTCTTTTTGTTTATTAATTGTAATCTTATTGTTACGAAATATTATACTGGTCTGCCACAGCTTCTTCCACCGAGCCAACAGAAGCAAGATAGCGTTCTGCGTCTAAAGCTGCCATACAGCCCGTTCCCGCTGCTGTTACCGCTTGTCTGTATTCCTTGTCTTGGGCGTCCCCTGATGCAAAAACACCTGGTAGATTGGTTTTGGTAGTCTTACCCTTTGTAATCAAATATCCGGTTTCGTCCATATCCAATTGACCTTTAAATATATCCGTATTCGGCTTGTGTCCAATAGCTATAAACAATCCGGTAATGGCTATTTCTTCCTTCTCACCAGTCTGATTGTTCACCATTCGTAAGCCTTCTACTACTTGCTCACCCAAAACTTCATCAACTTCTGTATTATATCTTATTTCAATATTTTTAAGGCTACTTACACGATGTTGCATAGCCTTGGATGCCCTCATATGCTCTTTACGCACCAACATGGTAACTTTATTACAAATATTCGCCAAATAAGACGCTTCTTCGGCAGCAGTATCTCCTGCGCCAACAATGGCAACATCCTGCCCCTTGTAGAAAAAACCATCGCAAACCGCACATGCTGAAACCCCTCCTCCACGTAAACGTTGCTCACTAGGTATGTTGAGATATTTTGCACTGGCCCCTGTAGAAATAATTATGGTCTCGGCCTCAATAACCTTATCATTATCGGCGGTCACTTTGTGAATACCTCCAACTTCCTTGCTGAATTCAACACCTGTTATCATACCAATACGTACCTCCGTACCAAAACGCTCCGCTTGCTGTTGCAATTGTACCATCATGGTTGGGCCGTCTATACCGTCCGGATATCCAGGGAAATTGTCTACTTCCGTGGTAGTTGTTAACTGTCCGCCAGGCTCCATTCCTGTATACATAACCGGTTTTAAATCTGCTCTGGCCGCATATATCGCTGCGGTGTATCCAGCAGGTCCAGATCCTATAATCAATGTTTTTAATCTTTCTATTTTATCCGACATAAGTTCAAAATTTCAATCATAAAGTATAGTACAAAAGTAGGTTTTTGAACAAAAAACTTACAGTTAAGTTATTAAAAGTTTTGAAGGTAGCAATTAACTCTTGTAAGATTGATTGTCAACTTAACTATTAAGAAAATTTATCCAAAATGAACCCTTAATATAAATTTTCGTAGGTAATAATAGAACAAAACTACGCTTATGAAAGTACTTACTTCGTGTTTTATTGGGTCTTCTGAGTTGCAAAAATTAGCCTTACAACAACTGACAAAGGGAAGTAATAGCATTAAATTACTTGAATCTTATAAAAGTGTAATGAAATCAATGGACGATTTGTCCATTTTCAATATGGATGTGATTTTCCTGAGTATCGATTCGGTCAACGACATCAATTTTGAAGTATTTAAACATATCCATCAGAATACGCAGGTCATCATTATTTCTTCGAAACCGGATTATGCGCTAAAGGCCTTCGATTATTCGGTTACCGATTACTTACTTTATCCCTTTACCCAGGAAAGGTTTTACAAATCAATTGAAAGGGCCCGCAAAAAAAGTAACTATTTAAAGGACTTTAACGACGAAAATATTCTAATTGTAAAGAGTAGTCTTAAAGAGGTTAAGCTCTATTTCAATGAAATAAAATGGGTGGAGGCCTTGGGCGACTATGTGAAAATAGTTACTAAAAGAAAGAATGTAATCGTGCTATCATCCATGAAAGCTTTCATTAGCAGACTTCCTGAAAACCAATTTCTAAGAATTCACAAATCCTATATCGTCAACCTGGAAATGGTTAACCGCTATAATCACAAAATAATTGAAATAGACGGTTATGAGCTTCCACTGAGCAGGACCAAGAATTTGGAGCTGGACGAAATCCTAAACTTTATTTAGTATATTCCTCGTTTTTAAGCATTTCCGTTGTAGCAACCGTTCGGAATCCCAAATGCTCCAAGGATGAATCCATGCTGGAGCCCATTCTGGCGGAAACACGATAACTTGCACAATACGAAGCACTGCATAGAAACGAACCTCCTTTCATTACCTTTTCTTTAGCTAATGGATTATTAGGTGTAAAGGGTATTGTGGAACCGGTGGGATTTCTTTTTATCACCCCCTCCTTTAAAACAGCATCATAATAATTGTTATTGTACCAATCACCTGTCCATTCCCAAACATTCCCTGCTATGTCATAAAGACCATATTCATTAGGTGGATACGATTTTACTGGACCCCTTAACTCAAAGCCATCCACTTTGGTATTGGTTACAGGAAACTCTCCTTCCCATGTATTTGCCATTTTGCTAAGTTCAATGCTTTCGTCACCCCAAAAATAAGTTTTCCCATAATTTCCTCCTCTAGCTGCTAATTCCCACTCCGCTTCTGTAGGCAATCGCCTTCCAGCCCAATCGCAATACGCCAAAGCATCTTCATAGGAAACCTGCACCACTGGGTAATCCTCTTTTCCAATAATAGTGCTTTTAGGTCCATTGGGATGTCGCCAATTCGCTCCAATAGACCAGTTCCACCACTGTGAGAAATCATAAAGATTTGGTACAGAGGTTTTTGTTTTCTTAAAAATTAGGGCACCGGGTTGAAGAACAGAGTCATGGGGTTTTTCCGTTCCCTCCGGGACTTGTTTTTTTATCTCCTCCCAATCAATTGCCCTTTCCGCTACAGTTACGTATCCGGTTTCTTTTACGAATTTTTCAAATTGTGCATTGGTCACTTCCGTAATGTCCATGAAGAATCCATCTACTGCTACATTAATAGCTGGTTTCTCATGGTCCATAGCCATTTTATCCTGAGGAACGGCACCTTGTTTAAATTCCGCACCGGGAATCCAAACCATATTTTCTGGGGTTACAACATCATTGGGCTTATCGGCCAAAATGGGAATCATTATTTCCGTTTCAGCTAATTTTTCAGTAGACTTATTTTTCTTTTCCGAACAGGAAAAAATAACTGCCCCAATAAGGAGCAGTTGCATACTAAGCTTAATTAATTTCATTAAAACGAATTTATATTACCACCGTTTTTCCCGGAGTAGGAATATCATAAAATCCATCGGCATTCGGTTGAACAGGAGCTGGGGAATCCCAGGTTAGATTATCCGGCGCTAATAGTAAGTCGGATTGGATCGCTTCGTCCCACTTTACAACCTTACCGGAGTACGTTGCCATTCTTCCCAATATTGCGGTCATAGTACTTTTTGCACCGTTTTCAGCATCTGATAGCACGCCGCCATTCCTGATTGATTCAAATAATTTAATATGTTCTACCTGATATGGGTTTGGATCATCCTTACCTCGATGTTCGAAAAGCGAATTTCCAGACCAGTCCGTCATCGCGACTTCATCGCCGGACGTTGAAACCGTTCCTTTAGTTCCTTGGAAAAATTCCGAAACCCTGTTCATCGTTTCAGGCTGATGACGACACTGGCTAGCTATGACCGCCCCACTAGGATAAGTGAACTCCACAAAGTGATGGTCAAATATCTCTCCATGATCTTTTCCCGTACGTACCTGCCTGCCTCCCATTCCTTGTGCGGATATAGGATATTCGCCTACAAACCAATTGGCCACATCTATATTATGAATGTGTTGTTCTAAAATGTGGTCACCACATAACCAATTAAAATAGTACCAATTTCGCATTTGGTACTCCATCTCGGTTTGTCCCTTTTCTCTTTCCCTAACCCAAACTCCACCACTATTCCAATAGACTTGGCCAGATACTATCTTACCGATTTTATCCTGTTTAAGTTGATCCATAGCAGCCAAGTAGCTGTCTTGGTAGTGGCGTTGTAAGCCTACCACAACATTCAATTTGTTTTCCTTCGCTTTTTTTGCAGCGGCCAACACCCTTCTTACCCCAGGAACGTCCGTAGCTACCGGTTTTTCCATAAAGATGTGTTTACCGGCATTCACCGCATATTCAAAATGCTGCGGTCTAAACCCTGGAGGCGTGGCTAAAATCACCACATCCGCAAGGTCAATTGCTTTTTTAGCGGCATCAAAACCTACGAACCTATTTGCTTTGGGGACATTTATTTTTTTGGTCTCCCCCATTTCTTTTACGATATTGGTAAGACTACCATCCAAACGATCCTCAAAAGCATCGGCCATGGCAACCAATTCTACATTATCATCAGCATTTAATGCTTGTATAACCGCACCAGTACCTCTGCCGCCACAGCCAACTACAGCCAGTTTAAGCTTCTTATTGTCAAAAACATTGTACATAGCCTTCATTGAAGTTGCGGGTAGAAGTAACCCTCCCGAAAGTAACGCTGTATTCTTGCAAAAATCCCTACGCGAGTTCTTATTGCCTTCGCTATTGTTCCCGATTTTTTTCATCTTTATCTTTGGTAATATTGTTAATGAAGTAGTCTTTTTAAGTAATCTTAACTTAAAAGTTAAAAGATAGTGAATATGACAAAAAATACCATGCTCTTATCCTAAAATGAGTAAATTACCAAGCACTTTATCCTATTAACTAAAGTAATTAGTAAAAGAATATTTTTGTAAGTCCTTTCTAATATCATATTGAATCCTAAATGCATATCCATCGAAATACTAAATTGAATTTCCTTTGCCGCTGCTTGTTTCTTGCCATGCTATCCTCAATAGTCTCTTGTGGAGAAAATTCTCAGAAAATTCAGCAAAAAGAGCATGCTTTTACCAATGCCCTAATAAATGAAACTAGCCCCTATCTGCTTCAACATGCCCACAATCCCGTGGATTGGAGGCCGTGGAGTCAAGAAGCCCTAGAAGAAGCTAAGGAAAAAAATAAATTGGTCCTAGTAAGTATTGGCTACTCCTCGTGCCATTGGTGCCATGTGATGGAGGAGGAAACTTTTGAGAACGATTCCGTGGCCAAATTGATGAACGAAAATTTTATCAATATAAAAGTTGACCGCGAAGAACGGCCCGATGTAGATCAAGTATATATGACCGCCGTTCAACTGATGAAGGGCGATGGTGGGTGGCCCTTAAACGTTATTACACTTCCAAACGGAAAACCACTTTACGGTGGAACTTACCATACTAAAAATCAGTGGCAAAAAGTACTCACGGAAATTAGCCGACTCTATAACGAAGACCCGGAAAAAGCGGCAAAATATTCGGATATGGTCGCGCAAGGGATTCAAGAAGCAAATCTGATTATGCCGGCAAATGATTTTGAATTATTAACTAAAGCAGTGCTGGCACAAAGTGTGGATAAATGGAAATCGACTTGGGACCCTGTTTGGGGGGGAGATGTAAGAAACGAGAAATTCATGCTTCCCGTTAACCTAGATTTTCTATTGGATTATGCCTTGTTGACGAACAATGATGAAGTGCTGAAACATGTGGAGCTAACCTTGGATAAAATGGCTATGGGTGGCATCTATGACCATATTGGTGGTGGTTTTTTCAGATATAGCACTGATCCCGAATGGAAAATTCCCCATTTTGAAAAAATGCTCTATGATAATGCGCAAGCAGTAAGCCTGTATTCAAAGGCTTATAAGGTTTTTAAGAAAGAGACGTATAAGAACGTTGTTTTGGGCACCATAGAATTTCTGGAAAAGGAAATGAAGAATGAAGATGGAGGTTATTTTGCCGCTTTGGACGCAGATAGTGATGGTGAAGAGGGCAGCTATTATGTCTGGACCAAGGATGAGTTGCAGCATATTTTAGGAACGGACTTCAATCGTTTTGCCTCATATTACAACATTGAGGAAAACAAAGTTTGGGATGAGGATAAGTACGTGCTACATAACCTAATAGATGACAATACCTTTATTAAAAATCAATCCATTTCAAAATCGGAATTAGAAAGATATAGGAAGGATTGGAAGAAGAAATTATTAGCTGCACGCTCAAAAAGAAATCGACCCAGAACAGATGATAAAATTATTACTTCTTGGAACGCACTATTGGTGAATGGATATGTTGATGCTTATACCGCTTTTCAAAATACAGCATATCTAGAACGGGCGGAAGGAATAATGCAGTTTATCCAATCTTACAGCTACAAGGATAATAAACTTGGACATTCTTATAAAAAAGAAAGCAAACATATTGATGCCTTCCTAGAGGACTATACATTTTTGACAAAAGCTGCTCTAAGCCTATTCAGCGCTACTACAAAAGTTGACTATCTGGACCTAGGGCAAAAACTAACGAAAACCGTGGAACAAAATTTTAATGATGATGCCTCGGGCATGTTTACCTATAATGGAACCGACCAACTCATTTCCATCATCATTAAAACCGATGACGGAGTACTACCTTCCCCAAACTCTGTTATGGCGCATAATCTTTTTAAATTGGGGCATATCAATTATGAACCGAGGGATACCAAAAAAGCCAAACAAATGTTGTCCTCCATGCTACCGATGCTTCAGGAGGATGCTTACGCCTATTCCAATTGGGGCAAGCTTTTGTCCCATATCGTTTATCCCTTTTATGAGGTTGCTATTGTTGGTGATGATGCCCAAAGAATGCTTCTGGACTTAAGCAATCAGAATGTACCAAACATACTTTTAGCAGGTAGCACCAGAAAAAGTGATATAGCGCTTTTTGAAGATCGATATTTCAATGATGCAACCTATGTTTATGTATGTCAGGATAATGCCTGTAAGTTACCGGTTAAAACCATAAAGGAAGCTTTACCACTTTTAGGTTTCAACGAGATAAGCATTTATAATCCGTTGAAATTGAATCCTTTGAATTAAATTCTCCCTTAAATATCGTAATTCAAATTCAAAATATGAAGCGATTGGACCTTCTCATTTTGATTATATTTGATCGAACTATTTAAACGTGATGTTTTCAAACCTTTATATTGCCATGCAACAGAACCAAGAAATTTTGGCTTTTTATGGTTGGTGGCAATTTGCGGTTTGTATGTTCGCCTTCCTTTCACTTTTCGGGATTTGGTGGCATATTGGAAAAAAACAGAACGATTTTGGTCAG
Source organism: uncultured Flavobacteriaceae bacterium (assembly GCA_963848865.1). Lineage (GTDB taxonomy): Bacteria > Bacteroidota > Bacteroidia > Flavobacteriales > Flavobacteriaceae > Maribacter. The sequence continues at coordinate 59,905 of CAWKFV010000014.1, forward strand.
GTGTGGCTTGCCCTCTCCGTTCTTTGTTGGAGTATTTCAGGAATAACGGAGGTGTATCTTAACCTTGGCACTTCCAATCCCGTTTTGTTGGAAGGATGGAGGAGCATATTGTCCATGACCAACAGTTTGTTCATCCTACTGGCACTTCCCTGGTTTCGGTTCTTACCACCGCAATTGGAGCCAATTATTAAATCCAAACATTGGAAATTTATCGTCGGCTTGCCTTTTCTATTTTCTTTTCTACCTACCCTTAGCAAAATGGTTTCCGGAAGAACCATAGCGATTATTAGCGAATTAGATGTGTATTATGCCTTGTTGACCTTGGCATTTTTAGGCTACGTTCTTTGGGAGTCTTTTGCGAAAAGAAGGTTAAAAATTCTAGCATGGCTTTCCCTAATCTGTATTATAATAACGTTGGTTGCGCAATTTTATAAGCTCACGGATGCATCTGTAAATCTCACCTTGTTTTCCGCAATCTTCAAAACCTGTCTTATCATGATTTTCTTTGCTTTAGCATTGAGTTGGGTGAAAGAATTATCCGAGAATGTCCTACCCAAACCCGAATTTATAAAACTGAGTTTTGAAAAGAAGAAAGCTGATGGCAGAAGTCGCAATGCCGTTATCGTCCAAGGAATTTCAGGGAATGACCAGAGAACAGTTCCATTGACTCCCACAATTTTCAACTTGCTCTATAAATTTGCGGAGAATAAAAAATCCCCCTCGAATGGTTGGATGGAAATTAAACCGAAGAACTTTGATAGTGGCAAAAGAACTTACGACATTAATGACTACAACGAAATAAAGCGATTGCTTTTCACATTATTAGATGGGATTTTTGGCAAAGGAAATTGGACAAAGGAACATCACCTAAATCCTTTAAAAAATGTACTTTTTGAAATGTCGGAAAAACGTGAACGAAAAATTCGTCTGGCAATCCCTTCCGAGAATATTACCCTTTAAAATAGGCAACTCCAAGATTTTTGTCAGTAGTTATGTTACTGACAAAATGAAATCCTTTCCGACGTACTGCCCGAATAAAAATTAGTTTTGACACTTTGCCGTCAAAATCAATATTATATGTCGGTAACTACTAAACTTTCAATAACACTTTTTACGCTCCTATTATCTCCGTTCTTTTTAGCAGCTCAGTCACAGGGTTTGGATGATCAAATCAATGATGCTTTTATGCCCATAGCCATTTGGTGGGAAAATTTAATTTTTACTGAAATAATGATTTCCGGTCATGGTATACCCTTAATATTGATTCTGTTATTATCCGGAGCTACTTTTTTTACCATCTATTTTGGTTTTGTGAACATCAGGCATTTTCCAACCTCTATTCAAATTGTAAGAGGCAAATACGATGAGCTGGAAAAGACTGCAACTGCTACGCCACAAAACGTATATGAGGTTGACGGGGATATTGTTGATACGATTAAGAACGAGGCTCACCAAGGTGAGGTAAACCACTTTCAAGCTTTGGCAACGGCCGTCTCGGGTACCGTTGGTCTGGGCAATATTGCTATGGTAGCGGTCGCCATTTCCATTGGAGGGCCAGGTGCAACTTTTTGGATGATTCTTGCCGGACTCTTGGGTATGTCCTCAAAATTTGTTGAATGTACATTGGGCGTAAAATATCGTGATATAGACAATAACGGGAATGTATATGGGGGACCCATGTATTATCTTTCTAGAGGTCTGAAGGAAAACGGTCTTGCCTCCTTTGGAAAGTTATTGGCTATTGTATTTGCAGTATTGTGCATTGGAGCCTCCTTTGGTGGCGGAAATGCTTTTCAGACCAATCAGGCAGCAGCGCAGATTATAGTACGTTTCGGATTGGAAGGCTCTGCGTCCGGCAGCATTGTAGGATTAGTATTTGCCATCTTTGTCGGCATCGTGATTATTGGCGGTATCAAAAGAATTGCTAAAGTAACCGAAAAGATTGTTCCGTTCATGGCTATACTTTATGTGGTCGCCGCATTGTTTATCATATTTTCAAACTATCAATTTATCGATGATGCTTTTAGATTGATTTTCTCCGAGGCATTTACTCCAAGCGCATCTATTACTGGAGGATTTATTGGCGTAATGATACAAGGTTTTCGTCGGGCGGCTTTTTCCAATGAAGCAGGTGCCGGTTCGGCTGCTATAGCCCATTCCGCAGTCAACACCAAATATGCAGCTTCTGAAGGTTTGGTAGGGTTGTTAGAACCTTTTATAGACACAGTTGTCATTTGTACCATGACGGCATTGGTTATTATCATGTTCAATATGGACGGTGCTTTTGTTTATGGAGATGTGATCAATAACCAAGCATTGATGAGTGACGGAAGCAGGGTTGGAGGTGTAAATATTACTTCCATGGCGTTTGATAGTGCCATACCAGGCTCTTCCTACGTACTTGTCTTGGCCGTAGTTCTATTTGCTTTTTCTACCATTCTTTCTTGGTCGTATTACGGTTTGCAAGCTTGGAAATTTCTATTCGGAAGAAGTAAAACCAGTGATATGGTTTATAAACTTATTTTCCTTCTTTTCACCATTTTGGGAGCAGCTGTAACGCTGGACGCGGTCATTAAATTTTCTGACGCTATGATTCTGGCCTTGGTATTCCCAAATATGATCGGTCTTTTGTTCCTCTTTCCTAAAGTAAGAACAGAACTCCGGAAATATCTTAACATTATAAAACCAACTGCTTAGAATCACTCGCAAGAATATGGTTATACGCTTTTAAAACTTGACTATTGATATCAATAAAAAACGTGCTTACACAAGTGAAGTAAGCACGTTTACTAATTTAAGATAAGTTATACGTTAATTTCCCTTATTGTAATCCGCCAAAAATTTCTCAAGACCACTATCTGTAAGTGGGTGTTTCAACAATCCTTTGATGGCATCTAAACCTCCGGTCATGACATCCGCTCCTAATTTCGCGCAATCAATAATGTGCATAACGTGGCGTACGGATGCGGCCAATATTTCTGTCTCAAAACCGTAGTTATCATAAATCAATCTGATATCGGCAATAAGACCAAGGCCATCTGTTGAAATATCATCCAATCTTCCGATGAATGGAGATACATAAGTCGCTCCTGCTTTTGCAGCCAATAATGCCTGACCGGCGGAGAAAACCAAAGTAACGTTTGTTTTTATTCCCTTATCGGAAAAATATTTACAAGCCTTAACACCGGCCGCTATCATTGGTAGCTTTACAACAATCTGCGGATTTAAAGCGGCCAACTTCTCGCCTTCCTTCACCATTCCATCAAAATCCGTAGAAATTACCTCGGCACTTACATGCCCGTCCACAACACTGCAAATTTTCTTGTAGTGCTCAAGTATGTTTTCCGTACCGGTAATCCCTTCTTTTGCCATTAAGGAAGGGTTTGTAGTTACACCATCCAAAACACCCATATCCTGGGCTTCCTTAATCTCCTCAATATTCGCTGTATCTATAAAAAATTTCATCTGTTATATTTTAGTTTATTTTAAAAAATCAATTACTTGTTTGTAGACCTGGTCTCCCGTAAATCCGAATTTTTCATCTAATACCGACGCAGGTGCGGAGTATCCAAAATGCTCCAATCCAAATACTTTTCCGTTAGGTCCGGCAAGACCTTCAAAATTGACAGGTAACCCGGCAGTCAATCCAAAAATAGGCTTATCCTGTGGTATTACCTTCCTTTGATATTCCTTGGATTGTTGTCTAAAAATTCCTTCGGAAGGTATGGAAGCAATATTCACTTTTAAACCATTTTTATCCTTTAATAGTTTAGCCGCCTCAACCAATGTAGCTACCTCGGAACCGTTTGCTATGAGCACTACATCCGGATTCGCAGTCTCCTGTACCAAATAACCTCCTTTTTCAGCTCCCAATGCAATTTCATACCTAGATCCACCTTCAGCAGGGATATCCTTTATTCCTTGTCTCGATAAAATTAATCCTGTTGGCGTTTTGCTGTTTTCCATCGCCATTTTCCAAGCAACATTGGTTTCTTGGGAATCGGCCGGTCTTAATGCCACAAAACTTTGCTCATGGCTGTGGTTCTGTAATTTCTCTAATAAACGTATCTGCGCCTCCTGCTCAATAGGCTGGTGCGTAGGGCCGTCCTCTCCTACCCTAAAGGCATCATGTGTCCATACAAACTTTACAGGAAGTTGTTGAATACAGCTTAGGCGAATAGCAGGTTTCATATAATCCGAGAATACGAAGAACGTTGCCACAACAGGAATAACTCCTCCATGTAGCGCAATACCATTTGCTATCGTAGCCATTGTAAGTTCTGCAACACCCGCTTGTAGGAAAGCTCCAGAAAAATCGCCTTTTTTAAGAATAGTTGTCTTTTTAAGGAAACCGTCGGTCTTATCACTATTTGAAAGATCCGCCGAAGAAACAATCATGTTCTCCACGTTCTGGGCTAAATAACCTAAAACATTAGAGGAAGCTGCACGTGTTGCTTGATTCTCACCTTGTGGAATATTACTAAAATCCAATTCCGGTAATTTTCCATCTAAGAAACTATCCAATTTTTTAGCCAAGTCTCCATTTGATGATCTCCATGAACTGATTTCTTTCTTTCGCTCAGCGGCCGACTTCTTTTTACTATCTAAAATACCTTCATAAAAATCCGAAACCTTTTTATAAATATCAAAAGGGTTATCTAAATCGGCACCCAAATGTTCCATTGTTTTTGCGTAATCGGCACCTGTATCCCCAATAGGTTTTCCATGAAGTTCCGTATATCCCTCATATGGACTACCATCAGCAGTTACCGCACCCTTACCCATTATGGTCTGACCAATAATTAGAGTTGGCTTTTGTGTTTCAGCATTTGCATCCTTTAAAGCCTTTCTTATTTGGTCATGGTCATGCCCGTCTATTGTAACTACATTCCATCCCCACGCTTCATATTTTTTTGCAGTATCCTCAGAGGTTACCTCATCAGTTTTTGAAGACAACTGTACATCGTTCGAATCATAGAACATGATAAAATTATTAAGGCCCAAATGCCCTGCAATTCTTCCCGCGCCTTGTGATATTTCTTCTTGAACGCCACCATCTGATATAAATCCGTAAACTTTATGGTTCATCCAATCCCCAAAACGTGCTTGTAAAAACTTGGCGGCTATTGCAGAACCTACACCCATGGTATGACCTTGACCTAACGGACCCGATGTGTTTTCTATACCCCTATCAACATCAACTTCAGGATGACCAGGAGTTACCGAACCCCATTGCCTGAAATTGGCAATGTCATCCTTCTTGAAATTCCCGAGTAAATAGTACTGTGCATACATCAAAGAAGACAAATGTCCAGCATCCATATAAAAACGATCGCGAAACGGCCAGCGCATATCAGAGGGGTCATAATTAAAAAATTCGGAGTATAAAATATGCATATAATCCGCACCTCCCATTGGTCCGCCAGGATGCCCTGACTGTGCTTTTTCTACCATTGCAATGGCCAATGCCCTTATATTATCGGCTGCTAACTGATCTAATTCTTTGTTCATTCGTTAAAATTGATTTTCTTATTTTTTTTAGCTTGTGGTTGTTTCTAAAATTTACTATCAAAGATACCGGATTTCTTACGCTATTAAAAATTAAAAATGAATCCTATAAGTATAAGAATTAGTTATTTAAAAGAATTCGCCATAAGCTAGCGCACAAAAGCTTACGAAAGGGCTTTCGAAGAAATTAAGTCCCATCCGTGCAAATCCAATCAAAAAAGTACAAAGTGTTGAAAAGCTTTGTGAAATTTGGGAAATTTAGAATTTGTGACTCAAACGGAGCATCATACCTCTCGGCAAAATAGGGACTACTACAAAACTTGCATCCGGATTTGAGGCAACAAAATCACTCGTCGTTCCATTTGCACTTGCTCCAAAACTATTTGCCCCAAAGAAATTGGCAAGTCCTTCAGAGTTAAAAAGATTGGTAATAAGAAAATCTACCTTTAAACTCTGGTTTATATCATATCCAAGTCCAGCATTAAAAACACTATAGGCCGGTAATTGAAATGCATTGGCCACATTTCCTTCTCGTTCCCCCATGAACTGCCATTTCAAAAACCCATTTAATTTATTCTTCTGATATTCGGCACCCAATGAAAACATTAGTTTGGGATTAAAAGGAAGCGTATTGTCCGAAAAATCCGCAGTACTATCATCGGCTGTATCAACCGAACCTGCAGCATCATAAACAGTCCATTTGGTGGCAATAGGATTTTGGAGTACCCCATTAAACAAGAACGACAAATTGGATATTGGCGAATAGGCGGTTTCCCATTCCAACCCAATAGTTCTGGAATTATTAAATTGAACAGGAGTGTAGAAAACACTTCCGTCATCCCCGTCAAAAGCAAAATCCGCAACACCAATATTCTTAAGCTGGCTCCAAAAGGCTGTTGCCGTGGCCGAAAAATCGCTTTTGGCATACTTGAGCCCTAACTCCGATTGAAGGATTTGTTGAACCTCTCCTTTTTGATTAATGGGTACATTGGAGAAATTATTGAAATAGTAGTTCAATTCCGGAGCTTTATTTCCAGAAGAAAAACGTGCGAAAATTGCAGTCTCTTCATCAAACTTATAATTCAGCGCAGCTGAATAGGATAGATAGCTATACTTGAAATCAAATTCGTCACGACCACCAGTAGGTGTTAAAATTCCATTATCATACTCGGTGGTAGGGTCTCTATCATATCCTCCATCAGCTGTAAAAGGGGCTGCCTGATCCTTACTTCCTTTATGACTAATGGTTTCATATCGCAAACCCAAATCCAAATGTAGCCTTTCTTGAATCTTCCATCGGTCATTAGCAAAAAATGCAATTTGACTGACATCCGCACGAGAATTATCAAAAAACAATCCTCCGTAGTTACTCAAACCATTTTCATCCGAAAGTTGCAAAACAGGCTGTCCGGGATTCTCCAAGGTTACCCTAAGCATTCTTGGGTTGGGTTCATAGGTGACAAATCCAAAACTTCCTTGCGTGTATAATGACGTATCCGAAAAACCCGACGCAGTACCAAAACTAACATCATGATTTTCAGATTTTTTACGTATTGTTATTTGATTCATCCATTCATCTGACTTGTTCTGTTTTAGCCATGATGCAGTTCCCATAATAGCATCGTTAGGTAAAGAACCTCCTCCAATGTACTGAAAGGATTCCCCGGCCAGAATACCACTATTGTCCAACCTTGCCAGTTCGTTACCATATACAGCATCATTAAATACTACTTGCCCAATCGGGAATGGCGCTCCCGTAATAAAATAAGCCAAGGGATCACTTAAAGAAACGAATGCGTTACTTATGGCAGTTTGCCAATTGGCACTTTTTCTAGAATGTTTTAAATTAAATCGTAATGACCAATTTTCGCCCAAATCCTGAAGTAAATCAACACCAAAAGCCCGGTCTTGTGCATGTACACCTTGCGAAGGGTCAAAGTTATTTGTTGCATCTTCATCAAGCCTTCTACCATCTGGAACATCCGCAGAAAATGCCGGCATCAATAAAGCGGTCGTGTTAAAGTCCTGACCAAAAGCAGCCTTAGGATCATCCCAACCCACGGCAGCTACTCCAGTATATCTATTGGTGAAATCATCCAATATTTTACCATAAAATTTAATATAACCTTTATCATGAGTTTTGGTAATGTTGAACTTTACCTGGCCTCCCTTACTAAATGTGAAATCAGTATTTCTTGCACCTTCATCTTTTCTATAATGTCCCCCAAAATTGTAGAACCAATTATTGCTAAAGGAACCTCCAACGGTTCCGTCGATTCGATACAGAGGATTACCCTCACCCTGCAAACCTCCGGTCAATTGAATTTCACCTCCGAATTCATCCCGTGGACCTTGGGAAACAAAATTATAGATTCCCCCAGGGCCATTCAAAGCCGTAATTGCTGCATTACCGCCTCGTATCGCTTCTATCTTAGCCGTGGTAATATCCGGACGAAAAAATAAATCGGGACCATAATAAGAATGTTGCACCAAACTTACCGGCAGCCCGTCTTCTTGTAAGGAGATGTAGTACCATCCCATATCATCCTCCGCGGATGCCGACACACCCCTAGTATACACTTTTGTGAACACCTCTCCTGCTGATGGATCTGTAAACGTTCCAGGAATAGACTGAAGTAAGTTCGCAGTACCTCTTGGAACAACTTGCTGAATAGCTTTGGTTTCCAAAATGGCAACAGCCGTGCTGGACTCCAATTGTAACCGCGGTTCAAAACTGCCTGTGACCACAACATTTTGTAGGTTTAAAGGATCATCCTCCAACACTGCTGAAATGGTAACATCATTATTATTGTCAACTTCCAATAGTTCCGAGTACGGTTTTGCGCCAAGAAAAGTGATTTCGATTTTATAATCTCCAGCTGGGACACCTTTTATTTCAAAGTTACCTGTACTGTTTGTAATGGCGAATTTATTGGTAGGGCTTATACTTACAGTCGCGTCTTGTACCGGTAGTCCCTGACTGTCATTAACCTCTCCCGAAATTGTTACTTGTGCAATACCGTTGAAACTTAAAAAAATAAAACATAGTATTGGGAAAAATCCTCTGATAATCTTCATAGGGATAGGGAATCTTATTTGTTTAAGCGTGCAAATATAATAAGACTACTTCAATATGAAGGAAGGACAATAGGTTCATATTGATTACAACAAACCACCAGTAAAAAATTAGAGAAATGTTTTGATTTATAATAACCCTAATCGTCAACAATCCAGTTTAGAATTAGAATACAATTATCCCTGTTCTTTCCTAAATCCGTAAGTGTTCTGGCGAATAAAATCTTTTGGAAAATCCTCGTCTCCTGGGAAACCTAATTCAATTTTACCACCATCTTCCGGAATGTAGTTTGTGCCAAAAATATAGTCCCAAACGCTTAAGCTTATACCAAAGTTGACCCCAAACCTTCCCTTTGGCAGCTCATAGGCGTGGTGATATAAATGCATTACGGGATTGTTAAGCAAATACTTTAAGGGACCCCAGGTTATCTTAATATTTGCATGATTAAAATGACCAATTGCAATAGCAAAGAAGTGCACAATATATGCCTGTTCCGGCTCAAAGCCACCGAGTATCATTACACCAAAGGTCTTTAACGGTTTGTATAAAATGTTCTCCATCCAATGGTATCTAAGATGCGCCGCAAAACCCATTTCCTTTACGCTGTGGTGGACTTTATGGAATTTCCAGAGAAAGGAATACCTATGTAGTAAAGTATGTGTAAACCATTGTACAAAATCTAGAATGATGAAAAAAACAATTAATTGCGACCACATTGGCCAAGACCCCATATCAATTAAGGCAAGACTTTTTAAACCGATGCCTGCACCTTGAAACAAAATCCTTAGGACCTCATAGAAACCATTAATTGCAATGGCAAAAAGAAAAAAGTTGAAGAACATGTAAAATGCGTCCATCCAAAAATCTTTTCTAAAAACAGCTTGTTCCTTACGCCAAGGAAAGCCTATTTCCAAACTCCATATGACTAATGAAATTATAATCAGTCCCCAAAAATAGTTCAGATACCAAGGAACATCAAACAGTATGGAACGCCATGTATAGTCTACCGTTCCTAGTAAGGATTTTAGAAAAGCACGACTATATTTTTCCATAGGTGTTTAGCGCTATATATCAATTGCCGTCCAATTCGTACCATTCAATGCCCTCCAGATTTTTTCGCCTTCCACTCTTAGATGGCGTATAATACGTTGCTAAGTAATTTACAATTACTTCTTCATTGGCTCCCAAACCCCATAAATTCTGAGTTTTTTGCATCCATCGAATAGTCGCCAACCACTTTTCTTTTGACATCCTATTTTGTGTCACCAACTTAGCGGAATGACAACTGGTACAGTTGTTTATAACCAGCTGCAACCCATCTCCTTCTACAAAACCTGTTCTTATATGGATACCATTCTCTATTTTATCGAAATCCGGATGGGCTGGGTCATTAGTATCCGTTTCAATATCTACATATTCTTCCTCTTGACTATTGGGTTTAAGACGCGAATAATTCGTAATCAGTAAAATTGCTATGATTACCAATGCAATAAGACCTATCGAATATCCTATTTTTTTCCTGGTATTCATTAACTGATTTTTATAGCGATTCTGTGACATGCGTTGTTAAGATATCCCTTGGGATTCCAACCAGGAAGAATCATAGGTTGTGATACTCCCGTAGAATCGGTAGCCTTTGCCCAAACTTCATAATACCCCTCCTTAGGGAATTTGACGGAAGCAGAAAAATGTTGCCAAGTTAATCTGTTTACAGGAGCCTCTAATTTACATTCTTTCCAAGTACTACCAAAATCAATGGAGTATTCTACATTATCGACTGCCAATTCACCTGCCCATGCATGCCCTCTAATTTCCAAAGAATTGCCTTTTTTGATAATTGCCCCAGATTTTGGATATGTAATTATTGATTTCACGGGCATGGATTCAATAATACACATATCCGCGTCATCAACTGTTTCTCCCGGAGCAACGGGCTTACAAGGCACCCTATACGAAGAACCTGTCATCTTCTCCCCGTCATGAACTATATTGCGCACACTAATTCTATTAAGCCACTTTCCCGATGCCGAGGCCGGAAAACCACCGGCAATCAAACGCAAGGGATATCCGTGAACTAACGGTATGTCTTCACCGTTCATCTTGAACGCCAAAATGGTTTCGTCCTGCATTGCTTTTGAAAGGGGCACGCCTCTTGAAATAGGTTCTTTAGAAGGGTCTCCACTCAAATGCGAATCTATCGCATGGTATCCTATGTAAACGGCATCTTCCTTTATTCCTACATCTTCCAGCACATCCTTAAGTCGCACGCCCGTCCATTCCGCGCAGGAAACAGCCCCTACAGTCCATTGATTTCCCTTTGCGGGAGGGTCAAATTCACTGCGACCATTACCCCCACATTCTAACGTAAGTTGATAGGTATACTTCTTAAACTTTGATTTTAGCTCTTTAAGTGAATAGCTTTTTTCTTGCTTAACGGATTCCCCATCGAAAGAAAGTATCCAACTTTCCACATCAATATTTTCGGGGATTTTTCCGTTATTCCGAATGAACATGTATTTATTTGGAGTAACCTTATCGTCTAACAAATGTGCTTGCGCTTCCATATTCAAAGGTCTGTCATTCAATAAAACCATTTCTATATCCTTATTGAATTTTTTAAAGGGGTCTGGGTCTTGAAAACCTAGTAAAGTATACCCAGCCGGCAACGAGTCTCCAAAAACAATTTCGGTTCCCAATAATCCGGCTAGTGTAGCCAGGGTCGATTTTCTAACGAATTTTCTTCTTTCCATAGATGGGCGTCCTACAACAGAAGCTGATGAATTCTGTTTTTAAGTGAAAAAGGTATTTAACAACGTAAATTTAGTGGATTTAGAAGACAAATGTGCTTCTTACCATTTTATTGAAAAGTTTACTAGTTATTGGTAAGATGATTTGATTTCAAAAACGAAACAAAGTAGGAATACAAGAAGTTATTTTGAAAACCATTTTTTTACGGTTTCCTCAGCCATTTTATTGTTAGGGGTAAACGCGCTATTCTCTTTACCTCGATACTCTAGATACGATGGATATTTCCACCAAAGTATGCCACCGCACCAAGGCTCGTTCGCAATGCCTTCCAATACGACTTCATAGCAAAGTTGCTGATGTGCTGGATTAAAACTATCATCACCCTCTGCATGTGGAATCTTCCATGGCGTGTTAATGCTTCTGAAACCTATTTCCGTAAATACAATCGGTTTCCCGAACTTCCTGTGGACCCTAACAATTTTAGTCTTTACACTATCAAAATTCGCTTTTAGTTCCTCTTTCGTTGGATTGTCTTTTTTACTTAGTGAATAGTAACAATTAAGACCGATGAAATCTAATTCGTCCCAAAAACCTACATTTTCAAACTCCGACCCCCAATTGGCTGCATACGTCATGTTTCCTTGGTATAGGCCCCTTAGGCTTCGGAATATTTTTCGCCAATCTTCCTCGCGGTTCAATGTAGCCTTGGCAAATTCCACCCCAACACACAGTACGTCCATTTGATGAATTTCAGCAAGCAAAGCATAATGCCGAATCCATTTATGGTAATATATAAAAAAGTGTTCCCAATCCTTTTCATTCAGCATTTCCACATCGCCAGGCCAACTATTCCCCGCAAATACTTGTGGTTTTAGAACGGAAACCATTCCCAGTTTCTTGGCTTCAAAAGTAGAATGTACTACTGCTTCATCATTTTCGGAACCTGCGTTATCACTAAACCGAAAAGGCTCAGCTTGATTTTTATCCCTGATAAAACTATAGGGAACTATAGCCATGGAATTGCTCCCCAACGACCTCATTTTCGTTAAGGACTCAGTCGCTTTTCTTCCGCCATACCCGTTATAAATACTATAGCCTTCATGAGCAAAATTGAATCCCTTTTGATGGGGCAATTTTTGAAGAGGTCTTTCCTTTTTCGGATAAGCCGATGCGTTTTTTGCAAGGTATTTTTGCCAGTTACTTTCGAGATTCTGGATTTCTGTTTCGGAAGGAATCCAATTCGCATATTTTTTAAAAAAATTCGCTTTTCCCCAATACTCCAATAAAAACCCAACAAAGGTTGCCGACATGCAGTCCGCAATTAATGGGGATTCAATTTCTAACAATGTGTTGTCCAAAAGCTCCGTTGAAGAAAGTGCGTTCCCTGAATCAAAAAGTCGCGCTGACCAATACTGATAACCTTCCCTTTGCCACTTTTTTGTAAAATAAACCGGCAATCCTAGTTGAAATGATTTTATTTTAGAATCTCCCAGAAGGTTAGCTATCAAAAGCGTGTTCTCCTTTTCTACAAAGTTGTCCTCATATTTTTCGTTGATAATGGTATGTACTGAGTTATCCAGTGAATCAAAATGAGCTTGATTTGTAATACCTGTTATCAAACCCTTTTCTTCAACGCTTCCGTAGACATGGTAGGTTATCTTGGGCAGTTGTAACGGTCTACCCAAAAAATCAGAAATCTGTGTTGTTGTACTTTCTATTTGCTCAGAAAGCGGAATAATGAAATCAGCTGAAACTGTATTTTGATGAGAAACAAAATCGTAATGCGCAGAGGAATATACCAAACTATTTCCTGAAGAATAATCAAAATAAGTGGAACTGTCCAATTTCCAATCCGGACTAAAATCTCCTAAAACAATTCGTGAAGCCCCATCATATATTTCATAATCCATATTTTGACGATAGAAGCCTAGCCCCTCTTGATCAACTTTCTTCTTGAAAAAATTAAAAACTTGTACTTCGTGGTTTCCACTTAACAGGCTTATGGGAAGTGTGTCATTTTGAAGGTTAGGATAAAAACCCACAGAAACGAGCATATCTTCGGAAGCATATTTTTTCTTATTAAATTGAAAACTTTCTTCCCCAAATTCGACCGGAATATTCTTACTGTAATCTTTTAGAAAGCGATTTCCTTTTGACGTACCTACTAGATAAATTACATTTTCCCTTAACTCTTTTTCAGTGATTTGCGATGCATCCTTGAAGGAAACGAAGACATTACGTCTTGAACTTTCAAGAGGAATTGCAACAAGTCTATCGAGTAATTTTTTATACTTGGCGCGCAAACTATCATCTTGAGCCCCATAAACCACCATAATCTCCCTTTTCTGAAAAAAGCTTCGGCGCAATTGCCTACTATCAGGAACCGAGTCGTTCTTGGAAATTCTATTATGCGCCCCGGTCTGACAGGAAGAAGTTGAGAAAATCGCCATTAAAAAAAGGCAAATACCCACGCTAACTATAAAATATTTATGGTTCACGTTCATCCACCTTGATTCATAATGTGATAATTGATTGTCTAATTCACTTTATATTTTTAGGCTACTTTAAAAACTAGACAAAGAGTAAAGCCAAGGTTAAAATTATTCCCCCAGCAGTAAAATAAAGACCTTTTCTAAAGACGGATGTTGTTGGCCGAAACATCCAAAAAGCGGACACTGCAAAGAAAAGTAAGGAAACAGCAAAAAATATTCCTAGAAAATAAAGTGGATGCCCACTGTGCATTTTGTGAATATTATTCATCTTATCCAGAAGTATTGGCAATTTTTTTTCCGTGTAAACAGCCAAACCCGTTTTTTGATTGTATGTGCCGCCGTCAAAATAAAGGATTCCATCTTCTTCTTTACTAACGCTAAAACGTCCCTTTTCCAGTGCTCGGCCAAGGTTGTCCGAAGTAATATTCGTTTCTAGTTGTTTCTCTATATGGAATTCATTCTTGAGGTAATCGGTATTTCTATAGGTCAGTACAATACCGCTTATTGCATAAACAATCATAATTCCTGCTAAAAAAAAACCTAGATAACGGTGTACTACTCTAAATGCCTGTTCTGTTTTTCTTCCCATTTCCGAAGTGGTTTAAATTTAGTTAGTTATTGCAATCGATTTTTAAAGTATAAATCCATTGGAGCTATTGCACAAAAAGAGGTGGGTCATACACTCTTCAAAGTTCTACCCAATATAGAAAAATACCGCCCACAAAAAAAGCACCACTTTTTTATTGCTGTGCCATTTCTAAATTTATGGTCATTTCAACCTCATCTCCTAATGTAGGGGTATCGCTTCCTACTCCAAAGGCAAGGCGGTCTAAAGTACCTGTCAATTTAAGTCCAGCCTTTAACTTTTGGCTACGCTGATCCGTAATGATTCCGTTTAGTTTTCCCTCTAAGGTTACAGGCTTAGTAACTCCGTGCATCATCAAGTCACCTACTAATTTGAAAGTCTTATCACCAGTTTTTTCAAAAGAAGTGGTCTTAAAAGTAATGGAAGGATGCGTTTCTGCTGCAAAATAATCGTCGCTTTTTAAATGACCGTCCCTTCTTTCGTTATCCGTATCGATACTTGCTGTTTTGATTTCCACGGTGAAATCTGGAGTACTGAATGCGTCATCAGCAGTAGCTTGGATGTCAAACTCCCCAAAGTGGCCCTCCACCTCGGATATCATTAAATGGGTAATGGCAAAACCTACTTTGGAATGGGAATTGTCTGCTTTCCAAGTTGATTGTGCCGTTATAGTAGCACAAAAAATAAACGATAAAATAAAAATTGATTTTTTCATGGTATAGTGTCTTTTAATTTTAGATTATTATTTAGACAAAATAAATGATAAAAGGTTTAATAGCTATTAACATTTAAGAAACATTCAATCCTTTTTCAAGAAAATTCTAAACTCCAATAATTATTCATTGATTTTAGGAACTCTCTAAAGTTTTAGTTGTTCAGGGTGCCGCAGATTTCATTTTATAGTATATTGGCATGGATGCTTTTACCTTTACTCATTTGTCCTTATTTCACCCCCACAAATATTCTTCCATTCTGTCTGTAACTCCTGTCATATGATTTGTAATTGTATAAATAAACGAAGTTTCGCTAATCCAAGAAAAGTCTTTGAATAAGCAGAAATGTAGGTTGGGAGTCAGCTCAGTTACATACTCAAATTTGCCGTTTACGTTTTTTAAAAGCAGTAAGAAATATATTCCTGGCCAGCGAAGTAGCCATTTAAGCGATAGTTATTTTTTGGTGATGAAATCATATACAAAGGATTGCCCACCGTCAATTCAGTTTCTCCGGTTTTAATAGAAAAGCAAACATCGGTTGCGTGTCCGCCTTCTAAAACTAGAATATCATATTCTGGATAATACCCAGAATCGCTCCCAGAAAAACCAAAATCATAACTGTTTTGATTAAAAATAAGATTTTGACCCTTGGCGGCGATAATGCTTTTTAATCCATCATCACTTTCAGTATCAACAATCCATACTACCCTATTTTTTTTTAAAATCAACTTAATGAAATCTAGATTTCGTATCACTTTTGGACTATGAATTTCCTTTGAAGCGGTTTATGATAACTTTGTATAGGTAGCTTTATCAATCTGATTTATTGTACTAATTCCTCGTTTTCTGCTTTTTTAAGATAACCATCAAAAACAAAGCCCTCGCGTTCAAATGTTTTTGCTTCTTGAGAAATTAAATAAGGGTAATTATTATATTTAATTTTGACAAACCTTCCCGTAATTTGCTTTCCGTTATCATTCACTAATTGTTTTTGGGGTATCCTCAATTTTTAGCACGCGCATTCCAAATGGAAGTTTGGCTATCTTTTTTGCGGACAAATCATTACTTGTACGAACATTTAAACCACTTTCAGCATTAATGAAATAATAGTGCTGCCCTTAACTTGTTCTAGTTAAACAGAGGGTAAATAATACTACTATTCTCAAAAAATCCTTCATTGACATGATTGATTTAAATAGGATATTAGATTTTCTTGAAGATTGGTAGGCAGATTTTCTATTTTAAAATCTGGGTCACCTTTTAATTTTATTTGCTCAATTTCTTTTGAGCCTGCACACCTGAAGTAGTAGGTCTCAAGGTATTCTTCTGTTAGTTTTTCATTACTATATATTTCAACTTTAAAGACTGCTTCCATTACATGGCCTTTTTCAATTCTACTTTGTTCAGTATAGGTCATAGCACAACCCGAACCACAGGATATCACAAAAGACTTATATGCCTTGGCAGTAGCATTTGATTCTTGGGTGTCTGGGTTATCTTCCGAAGTCTTTTCTATTACCTCAGACTTTTTTGAATCAACCAGCTTAATATTGTTCTTGGTATATTTAAAATAATCTGTTTGGGTATAGCTCCATGTTTTAGATTCTCGCATATGTATGCCTTGCACCTTATAGATTACCGAAATTGTTTTAGTGTCCTTATGTGTAAGTATAGAAATTTCATTAAAAGTAGTTTGTACAGTTGCCCCATCGGGCATTGTTCCACAACCAGCTAATTTCTTTAGCGCTATGGCATCTTCTGAAAACCATTTTCTTAAAAATCCTAAATGTTTATCTGAACATTGATATCCTAAATCTAATGCCGTTAAGATTTTACATTTTAGGTTGCTTCTGTCTTCATTAACGGCTCCATCCCACGAACATTCATTGCCTACAAAGGTTGCCACAAAACCTAATGCGGCTTTTTCTTGGTCCGAAATGGAATTAACGAACGCTTCATTGATGAAGAAAGAACTAACTTCTTGGTTCATTTCTTCATCAAATTTCTCTGCTCTCCATAAAAACTTGACAGCTTGATTTTTAGATACAACGAGCTCTGCCTTTATTGCCCATTCTCTAAAATCTAAAGTCTCCCCATCTCCAGCCAGGAAGATACTGTCCATTTTCCATTCAACTTTTAATAGGTCTCCATATTTAAAATTATATTTTTCATTAGTGTTCCAGTCCCAATTATAAATTAGAGACACATCCTTACCGTTCTTTTTCCCTTCTATCATCCTATAATCATAGTCATCATTATACGTTGAAAATTCTATGGTATCTGTATAGGTTTTATATACTGCAATAGCTTCACCTGGTCTTATATCACTGCTAAACTTTGTTTTAATTGGATTGATGTCTCCATTTCTGTTCATATGAAACTTGCTTGTATCAACTTGAATCTTTTCTCCGTAGAATTTATCAATTACGGTAATGATGTTATTATCTATTTTACTGTGCTTCTTAGACCAACCCTCAGCAATTTCATCATATGCAATTACTAATGAATTGGTAGTCAATTTATCTTCTTGATTATAGTACTGTGATAGTTTATTCTCTAAATCGTAAATAATTAAAATAGTTTCCAGTTCATGGTCTCCCATAAACACATTTAGAACAATTGTATAGAATTCATCCGATAATGCTAGTTTGTAGGCAGGTTGAAATTTATAGGTATGCCCCTCTTTACCTATGTTGGGATATATTTCTGCTAACTGTAGTGTTTTAATTTCTTCAGAATTATATGCTTTGACTTTCTTTATATTTTCAAAGCTGGTATTTTCAAATACAGGTACTTTTTTTAAAGGAAGGTTTTGCCATATTTTTGAAAACTGAACTGGCGAATCAATATTTGATTGGACAAGTTCCAGTGCTTCTTCAACTTCTGTTTCTTGGGTCTTAGCTTGTTCATTTGTTTTTTTAGGATTGGAATTGCAGGCCATAAAAACTAAGCTTATAAAGAGCATCAGAATAAAACTGTGTGTTTTCATACTTTTTATTTTAATTACTTTCATTCAATTACAATATCAACATCTTCTAAGGGTGCTTCTTCTTTTTTAATTATGCATTGATTGAATAACGTGTCTATTTTAATGACATCCTTACCTTGATAAGAACGGAGGATACCCGTATGGTGTAAGCTATCACTTTTACAATATGTTACTTTGAATTCGGCAATGCGGAATTGATCATAGTTATACAATTCCTCACTACTGAATCCACCAGGGTCTTCTTTATTTTCAATAAAATGAACAGTACCCGCATCCCCAAACGGAATCAAAAAAAAGGTTCCTGTATCGTATTCGTAGAAACTAATTCCGAATGGGGGTTCTTCCATTAGTTTTCTTGAAAATTCATTGGCTCCATTGTCATCAAGAACCTCATTGTTTACTTTTTCTAGCACTCTTTTTTTAATCATACGATGTATAGAGTCCTTATCCTTGATAGCGTTTTTTACTAGGTATAGATTAGGATATACTTTAGACTGTATAAATTCCATTTTCGTAAAAAACACCATCTTAACGATACTCATTAAAGCAACCAATAAGACAATCCCCAAAGCCCACTTCCCCCTAACTTTCTTTTTAAGAATCCACCTAACTAATCTGAATAGAAAATACAGACCAACGATGAGGAGTGATAAAAGAATAAGTAGTAATAGTAAAACCATACGTTAGTTATTATAATGGGAGTTGATTTCATTCAAAATGCGATAAATCACTTGGTCATTTTTTTCGAGTTCGCGTCTTTTCCAAAACGTATAAAACCAATATTCGTCTTGTTTATTGAACTTTTCGGCCTTAAAATAGATGTCTTTATAAAAGGCTTCCACATCTTTATTTTGATGAATATCGTGGTAAGTAGTTATAAAGGTGTTTATATATTCTTTGTAAACGTTATCATAAACATCTTTGGAGATGAAATTGAATAGGTAGGCTTTATGATTTGAGAACGCACTTTGCAATTTTACGGGGTCTCGAAATCTATTTACAAAGGCCAGGATTAATTTTTCTTTTAAATACGTCTTTCTTTCACCAGATATAATCAAGTTTCTTATGTAATTTAGATTAAGGGACACCCCTGTGCTTGCGTAGATAAGCATATCACCTATAATAGATTTCATAACACCCAATTCACCGTAATCTTGAACAACGGCATCCACAATCTTTTCTTGACAATTATTGGCATTTGCAAAGGATTCTTCTTTAATATAAAATTGCATGCATTCATTTACTTCGAGATACTGTTTTTGACTTAACGCTATATCCTGAAAATAGTAGGTATAATCATCGCTAGCATCATTTATTTTATTCTCTAGCGATTGGCCGGCATCTTCTAGTGAATTTGTTATTTCTGTTACAAGCGAAGTTTCGTTCACTATTTTATCCGTTTTCTTAATGACGAGAAAGGTGGCCATAGAAACTAAAATGCTTAGTACTGTTATGATGATACTGGCTTTTTTCATGTGCTTTTAGCTATTGATACTAATGATTTAGTAATGGATGCGTCATCTTAATTTTGATAGTGTTTTTGTATTTCATTTAGTATTTCAAAAATCACCGCATCATTTCCTTCTTGAAAGCGTCTGTCCCAAAAACTAAATGGCCAACTATAAGAATATAATTTTACAAAGTCACTATCGGGAAAGGTTAAAAATTCAGGGTCTGAAATATCATAGTTTTTGTAAAACTCCTCGTAATTAGGCTGTTCGTTTATTTTTCTTTTAATAGTTATTAAATCATTTACAACCTCTTTGCATACCCTATCATATAGAGATTTTGAAAAGTAGGTGTATAAGAAGGCTTTGTTGTTTCTCCAAAACGTAATTAGACTTTCTGGCGTTCTATCTGCTTCTAAAAGTTGGGTCTGCCAATATTCTGCAACACCTGTTTGTCGTATAAATTCCATATCCGTGCTATTGGCAAGGTCCTCGTTAGGATACACATCATTACCAAATACGTACATTATTTCATAACCGCCTCTTCTGTAAGAATTGCTTATTGTGTCAAAAGCATAAACGCTATTCAAAATATCATCCCAATAGGTTTGTGTGGCGGCTTTATTGGATAGTTGCTGAATAAGCTCTGCTTTTAATACATTGGCATACGAATATTCACTTGTGTCATAATTTTGTGCTGTTTCCTTTAAAAAGTTCTCATAACCCAATAATCTGTTTCTGCTTTTTTTTAAATCAAGATAAACTTGGCTTTCCTCTGCATTAAAAGTTGCACTATCAAAAATTACATTTTCTACTGTACCTTGCGATTCTAGAGTTTCTAATCTTTTATTATAGGTGTTGTAACTGCTAATGAATAAAAAAAAAGCTCCCACAAGAAACCCTATTGCAAATAGCAATGTTAAAAGATTGATGACACCATTATTCAAATACCCCATTTTTTGAAAATAGTATACGGTAATCAAGCCTAGAACACTTAGAAAAGATGCAGCAAAAAGAATTTTTACTTCTGTGGAAATAATGTCGTAAGCTGGGT
Source organism: uncultured Flavobacteriaceae bacterium (assembly GCA_963848865.1). Lineage (GTDB taxonomy): Bacteria > Bacteroidota > Bacteroidia > Flavobacteriales > Flavobacteriaceae > Maribacter. The sequence continues at coordinate 80,519 of CAWKFV010000014.1, forward strand.
TATTACACCATAAATAAATGACAACTATAGAAAGTAACAAGTCGATCAGTAAAAGTAACCCAGGTATTATTTTCCTCATATCTTCTTAATTGAATTATGCTTTTTAAACCGTTTTTTATTTAAATCCTATTTCATTAACAACTTGATTTACTTTTAGCCATTGCACTCCTAAACTATTTTTGACCTCATAATTTTTTGCATAAACCATGTAAAAATATTGAGAGAAATAGACCAACTCAGCGGTACGTTTTGCATAGCCCAAAGCACCAATATCTTTCATTTGATATTCTACCTTATGGTTTATCATTTTTTCATTTATCAATAGAACCGTTTGTGTTTTCCAAGTTTGTATATGAAACATTATTTTCAAAGGATTCAGATATACTAGGATGGCAATTGCTAAAATTGGAATCGCTTTTCCTATCTTAAGTTCTGTCCGACTTTGATTCTTTTTAAATTCCATAATTAACAATGGAATTGGCATTAGTAACACACCGTAATAAATAAGCACTTTTAAAAATTCGATTTTAGTCTGAAAAACATCAAAAATATCTGCAAAAAAGAGTATTAAAATTAGGTAAAACGTGATTCGAAATATATTCAACATATTTTGTTTATCAATTGCTAAAGCGGACTAGTTTGGAATAATTTTATTCATACGGACTACCCACATCATCTAAATTAATTATGATAGCCTCATTTAGATTTTCAATAAAAACTGCATTCTTGAAAAAATCATTTTCTCCCAAATATTCTTCAACGCTTGCCTTTTTAGCACCATCGTAGGTCGTTCTTTTAACCATGTATTTGCCCGTTAACAAATTATAGGATTTATCTATATAATAAACAGGAGAAGACTTGTAGGACACGTCATAACCAATTATCTGTGTTTTATTGTTTCTGGGATGGAACCTCAATTTTATACGTCTACTAAATTGTGCGGTACCCTCTTCAAAATACCCAAATTCAATAACATTATTTCTCAATTTAAGTTGAATCGGATATACACTCATTTCTTGTAAATTGATTAAATCTACTGCATAGGTTTTCTTTTGACTACTCAAATACAAGAGGAATTTATATGTAGAAAATTGTGCTAAATCTTCAACGATTAGGGCCGTATCTTCTTCGCCATCCGTATCAAAATCCAGGAACATCTGTTCCATCTGCTTCCCATTTGCTGGGCTTTCGTTTACTAAGGTATACCCCTCAGGGATTTCTAATTGAGCCTTAGAAATTAAAGGGAGCAGCAACAACAAAATAGTTGTGTGTTTTTGAAAATCAAGTATACGCATCATCGCATTGTTTAATAATTACTATTCGTGTTAATGAATAGGTAAACAGCCTAATAGACCATTACCATTCTTTAAAACACCTATCACTTTTCTACATTATTCAAATATGGTTCTTCTTTTTTAATGAACTCCAACGCCGTCAAACATGAGCAAGCTAATTGCAGTATCCTTATATTTTTTCCCTTGATATACCTGTGTGATTTCAAATCTCAATTTGGTTGTTTTATTTACGGGAAACATAATTTCTCCTATATCTATTGTTTGGATTTCATACGAATCCAAAATATTCAAAAAAGCATATGGTGTATCATTCAAATAAACTTTGAATTGTTTAACTCTAGAATTATTTTCCCAAACCTCTTTATTCTTTTTGTACCCATTTGCCAACAAAATTTTAGTGACCCCTAAACCGCCATTGTATTTTTCTACGTGTTCATAGTTGAAGTAATATTCAATAGATTCTCCAATACCATAGTCCGACTTCCCTTCAATCCAAACCGTATTTTTATCAAAATCATGCACATTTTTTGGCCCATAATTAATACCGTTATTTTCTTCTAATTCAGAGGTTGCCGTTAATGCGCTAACTCTCCCACCACAATACCAACTACAGCCTTTTAAGAATACAAGCTCCCCTATAGGTTTATCTGGTGTTTCATAGTCTTGGTAATCAAAAAAATCTGTGTCTTTCCCCTGTTCTGCTTGTATGGTTCTGATTTCTTGAGAAAACAAGAACGTATTAAAAGTGAGCAACAGAAACGCAATTTTAATTTTCATATACTTTTTTTTAGATACGTTATCACCAATTGTCTTTAATAATATTTTGATACCACTTCTGAATCGTTATTTCTATCCTATTTTTAAACTTGCAGAAATATCCAATGCCGTTTCTATGTCATTTGCCAATTCTTCTACAATCTTAACCTCATCTAATTTCCCGGAAGGGAAAGAAAACAGACCGTGGGCATTTTCCACCGCCAAGTACATTTTTTCATTGTGAAAAGACAATAAAATAGCTCTTTTAAACTTTTCTTCAAGTGCTACAATACGTTCCATAAGTGCCGTTGACAGTACATATCTGGCCTCTATCTGGTCTGTACTGTATACCACGAACTTATTGGTGAACCTGACATCTTCTAAAAGCACTTTCTGTTCTTCTTTAAAACTAAAACTGGCCAACCTATCTATCTTTAGTTTCTGGTTATTGGTTAAAACCACTGTGTGCCCATTTAACTTTTTAGGAAACTCTAACCATCCGAACATGCCCCTAAAGGTATATTGGACATTATCCGCAGTTTTATTTGTGACTATATTTTTCAATACATAATCCCAAAACACCACTAACATATTTAGTATGGGAATCAATAGCAATCCTTTTTTAAGCTTGTTTGTTGTGTTTATCTCAACGACGCCTATGTCGGCAATATTTACGACGGAATTGCCTGTGTTACTTCTGATTTGTCCATAATTTACAATCGTTGTTTCCCTGTCTATCCACGAGAATATTTTACTATTTGCAATTTCCTTTTTAGGTGTTGCCATACCTTGGGCAAAATCTACCTTTGGAAATAACATTTTTACCATTCGCGAGATGGTAGTATTCTCTTTTTCTTTATGTTTTCTAAATGCTGTAGTGAAATAATAGGTTGCTGTATATAAGATAATCACAAGAAATAGCAGCGGATACATATTTGCATATGGATTTTGAACAGTCGCTTGAAATACATCTAAAAAACCCAGCTTTAAATTTGAAAAATAGGGCCTTAAGAAATTCAGAAGGATTAGTAAAAAATAGGCCCCGGTAATGCCCCACATTATTCTTTGAAAGCACAAGATGCGTTTTCTTTTCTTATAGATGTCGTTCAGCGATTCGCTTACCTCTATAAAAACCGTTTTTATAAGTTCAGCATCCATAGCAGTACTTACCAGTTAAGAATTTTCCATGGACTCTCCGGATTCTCGATGACTTGTTGATAGATATGATAAACCTCTTCTCTATAGGATTTCTCACGATGTTGCTGGTCAAATGCAAAACCTATAATGAAACTCTTTCCAAATTGTTCCCAAGAAGAAAAATTTTCTTTAGCTAATTGTGTTGCAAAATTGATAACTTTCCACGCCTCCTCTTCTGTAATAATATTTGCAGTATAGGCCTTTCTTGCCTGTCCAACCAAAATTGCGGCATCGTAACCTGCTATTCCCAAATCCATTTCAGAATCAAAAGTCAGTAGTTCTTTTTGTTTCAATTCATTTTGAACCTTATTTGTTTTTAGAACTTTTAGGTAATTAAAAGCGCGTTCATTAGCTCCAAAATGATTGGTCATTAAGCTATCCCATTGTGCTTCTGGCTGGGTTTTTATCATATTGTATATGAAGTCATAATACCAACGCCTGCCGTCTTTCATAAAATATTCCGCCATTCCCCAGTAGCCTTCCTTGGTATGCATCTGCCAGCGTTCCAAATAGTTATTAGCTACTTTTTGACTCACAAAATGCAGTGTATTTGTTTCCGCACCAAACCATTCTGAAAGTGGTGTGTATAGGGCAATAGAAAAAAGTTGCTCTTTGGTGAGTGTACTATTTTCGGATACCTTGAACTTTGCCTTTTTTAAATCGGCCTCATCATAGCCTTCTTTAGCGGTTTTGAAATATTTATAGGCATAAGAGACAATTCCTATAGCTAGTAATACATAGCCATACCAAGGTAAATTTTGAAACATTTGCATAGTTTATGGGTTTAAGAGTTGGTCAATATTCACTTCTTTTTATTCCGCTTTTGGTATTTCTAAAAGTGTTGTCGTTTTATCTTTTCTGAAACTGGCTACCATACTTGCTGGAAACATTTGAATTTTATTATTATAAGCCGTAACACCAGCGTTATATGCCCTACGGGCCGCTGAAATTTGGTCTTCTATATCGGTCAACTCCATTTGAAGGTTTAAAAATTGTTTGTCCGCCTTTAGATCTGGGTAATTTTCTACATTTATATTCAAACCGCCCATAACCTTAGTCAATTCATTTGAGGCTTCTATTTTTTCTTGGGGATGACTTGCTTTTTCAACCTTGCTTCTTAACTCGGTAACTTTTAATAAAATTTCTTTTTCGTGTGACAGGTATTTATTGAGCATCGCTACCAAATTGGGTATTAAATCAAACCGTTTTTTTAGATAGATTTCAATACTTCCAAAGGCCTGCGCTACTTGATTTTTTTTGGCAATAATTTGGTTGTTGATGACCATACCAACAATTAGAATCAGGAATACCAGAGCGGTAATTATTAGTATAATTTTCATGATTATGCAGTTATCTGTTTTTTATCCAAGCAATAATACTATTGTTATTGTTTTTGTAAACGACCAATGACCAGCGCTTGCCGTCCTTTATCACTGTAACCAATTGCTTTTCTATAGCTCTTATTTGATTGCCAGGTCTTTGCTCTCCAGTACAAGGGTCCTCTGTTTCCGTATTATCTTCTTTTGGTGTCATTCTTAAAAAACCGCTGACTTCTTTTTGTTTAAACTTGGAATCGAGCTTTTTTAATTGAGTGGTATGATGATAGCTCAAAAGGTCTTCCTTTATTTCATTATTAGCACCGACGTTTACTTCATAAAGCAAGTTGATTTCCATACAGCCTACGTATGGGCTGTAGACAGAAATGGTTGTTTTTTCTGATTCCTTTATAAAAACTGGCTCTCCCGGACCATTCCATATTTCAATGAAGTCCTTGCCGTTATTTGCAAAAAGAACGGTAGCTAGATGCAGTTGTTTGTCTTGATAAACCATATCCTTTAATCCATCATTATTAAAATCTACCAAATGCACATTTTTGGCATCTATAGCAAATACATCCGCATCTCCATTTTCCGAATAGAATTTCGAATTTTCAAAAGTAGAAAAGCCTGTAGTGTCCTTTTTAAATTCAAAATCTTGCGGCAGTTGTAGTAGCCTTAACTGTGCTTTTAAAGTGGTATTTGTGTCACTATCTTTTGTTTGGGCACTTAAACCAGACATCGCTAATGATAAAGCCAGAAACAATTGTATATCCAATATTTTAACATCCCTCATAGTTCAAGTAATTAGTAGTTCCTTCGCAAAAGCGGTATTCTTGCAAAACCTTGCCATCATCATTTAGCTTTTCGGCTATGAGCGTATCATTTCGCATTGTAAGCCTAACATTTTCAATAATGGTATGATTTGTTCTTTCCAGGTCTCCTAATACAATGGTCCAATGTTCGTCTTTTGCCCAATGCCACGGAAAGAAGTCTATCATTTCTAAAGTGCTTTCACCACAACCATTAACAGTTACTTCAATTATATTTACTAGTTCTTCTTCAAAATACAGTTCCATATAAATTTGCTTACCATCGCAAGTAGCATCACCTGCGACTTCTTCACAGCTACTTCCAATTTGGGCTTTAAATGTTTTGCCAACTAAGGCGGAGGTTTGTGCTCCGAGAGATGTCATCATACAGACACAGAATATAGCCAGTACTATTTTCATTTAATTTGATATATAGGTTTTACCATCAAATTTCAAGTACACTTTCTTACGGGTAACATCTTTTTCAATCTCACAATCGCCATCTTCCGGCACATAGTTCACACTATGTATTAGTGTACTTTTGACGATGATATCAAAAAAGCCATTAGTGGTTTCTTCAGCTATGATGAGTACTTTTTTCTCTTCATTGAATTCCCCAGCGCAATTAGTGTCCCATTCCCCACCATAGTTCATCACATCATAGTTATGCAGCACTTTTTGTAGAGCATCCCCAGACTTTACAAATAAGGAAATCGTTTCATTACTGTATGGATTCGCTCTTGACATACCTTCGTAACTTACCCTTACACCAAAAGCTCTTTTGTTTTCCGATACGATATAAGGCGCAGTATCTATTATTATTCCAGAGAGGCGTATGGCATCTGAAACCCAACCGTTGGTTTTTGAACTTTCAAAGTATTTGTGGGTGATAGCTCCTGTTAGATTATTTACAATAACGAGGTACGTGTTAAGGTTAAAAAACGTTTCGTCATCATACAGCGTTCCGTATTCGGGAATTACCATAATGGTCTCCTGGGTGTTCTCAGGATTTACTTTAGTAGTTACTAAGACCCTGTTTAATTTGGCATTTTCTAGACCTATTTGCTGTATTACCTCCTCGACCAGAACCTCTTCAGAGCTGAGTTCTTCAATTTTTCCGTAAGTAGCCACCCTATGTTCTGACTGTTCTATTCGTTCTTCGCCACCCTCTATAAATATGTGGTTTCTTGTAAGCCTGTGCTGTATAATTTTAGATATTATCCTTGTTGGATTTTCGGTTAGCTCATCATAGGCCACAAGAATACTTGATATGAATTCTCCATCTAACGTATAATTTATCAGTACGGATTCCATTTTGGTATCCCCTTTTATAACGGTGACCACTATGGAATAAAAATCTTCGGAAAAGTTTATTCTGTAGGAAGCAATGGCCTTGTACTTATGAACATCTTTATTAAAATTATGATATATGATGTCGTCTAGTTTTAAAGACTTTACGTCTACCGCATTATAATCGGCTTCGTCTATAAAACTATCAAAATTGGTGTCAACTATTAATGGCAGATTTCTAGTTTTCGTTTCTTCAATCGCTTGTTTAAATCTAGCTATTTCCCTTTTTATATCACTTAGCGATATTCCCGTGGCATCTTGTGCTGGTTGTACATCAGTTTCTTGGGCTTTGCTATTTGTTGTTAAAACGCATAGCAAAAGGGTAATAAAAATGGTTAAGAATTTCATTTTTTGTCTTCCTTTAGATGGTTTCCTTTTTTCCATAACTCACGTACTTTATATTTTTCATTGATGGATGTAATTTTTCACTAAATAACATCTATCACTTTTTCTAAAATATAGTGCATAACCCCTATCACTACCGCAATCAATACCAAAGCAACAAAACGGATAATCGTTGATTTTTTATGCTGCCTCAGTTTCTTTTTCAAATAGGAAACATCCAAAAGAACAAATACCAAGGCTATAACAGCACCAACATATAGGCCTACATGAACCAAAGCATAATTATAAATTACAGTACCTACTACTTGTAAAAAACTGGAACCCGTTTCTTTAGGTCCTAAAACAATATACATGTGGCAAATACCCAACAATAATGCTATGCTTATCCATATTAGATATTCAACTATTTGTTTTATAATCCTCATTTATGCCATATCAAGATGATGATTCTAGGTTTTTACTTTTCCCATTCTATTTTAATATTTTAGTCTGATTTTGGTTTTCTAAACCCATATATCCGCAAGTCTAAAAAAAACATAATCAACACTATTGTTAATAAACGTTTCATATACTTTTTTATTAAGATGCCGATTATTACTTGCTGTAATGCGTCATTTTAGCACCAAAATCATTCACGAACATATCGTCCAACTCATCAGATTTCGTTGCTAATTGCGCAATATTTTCCAATATTTTTTCTTTAGTACCCGAATACAAATCGCTAATGTGAATTCGATAGGACAGATATATCTGATTATCCGAAATGGAAAGTCTGTGGTTGCCTAAATCCGTTGTTAAAATATATTCGTAGATCTCGGCCAGGTTTGTACGTGGTAAATCGTTTAATGGCGAGGTGGCAAATAGATAATTATTATCATACACAAACATTCTTATCTCCGCACTGCCCTGATGAAAGTACCAACGCTCTCGCCCGGACCTTGCCAGAACTGGATTTAACCCTAGTTTTGTAATGGCTTCCTCCACTTTTAAACTAAAATCTGAAAGTGGATTTTCTTCAAACAATTTTTCGTCTATATCAGCGCCACAGTTTGGACAATAACTTGCTTTTTCCTGAATTAAACCACAACATTTATCGCAGCCTACAGTAAGATGATGAGTCAATTCACCCACAAGTTCTAGCTCTTCTTGAAGGGTTTGCAATGGAATTGCAAATCCCATATTATCCGCTTCAGAAAATTTAGACGTAACCATACCAATTAGTTCACCTTTTTCATTAATTACAGGGCCTCCACTATTTCCTGGATTTATAGCGGCATCTGTCTGTATAAAATTACTACCCCCAATAATCTGTCTAGGATTGGATATTGTACCTTCTGTAATGGTAAATGGCATACCAAATGGATAACCAAGGACGATTACCTTATCCCGAGATAACGATTTTGTATTGTGCTTAACAAGGACTGATATGGCAGGTTTTGGTAGCTTTTCAGCTTTTAAAAAAGCAATATCCTTACCTGAATTTACATATACCACTTCTGCAAGATGCCTGTTCTTGTCCTTACCTTCAATACTTACGGTTAAACAACCAGATACGACGTGGTAGTTGGTAATAATAATATCATTTTCTAGACTATAAAAACCTGTTCCAGAGCCATTTGAAGTATTAATCTTTAATACTGAATCTTCTATGTTATTTATAATACTCATTGCTTAGTTAGTTTTAAAGTTCGCCATCATTTGCTGCATCATCGCCATAGATTCCTGCATTTGTTCACCCATTATTTTTGACAGATCCATTCCAAAATCGTTACCTAAAAAGGTATCTTCCATAATGGCTTCCATACCTTTTAATAAAATAGGGGCGGCTTGACTATAATCTAAACCACTGGCTTGTGACATGGCATCTGTAATAGGCTTACTAATGCTTTCATCTATTAAATTATAGTAGAATACCCCGTAAAAACATGATTGTATTAGGTTTACAGCATCTTCAAATCTAGCATTGGCCAAAAGTTCTTGTGCTTCCGTATAACTATCTTCCCAATTTTCTCTAATGTTTTCTTTTTTGCCACTATATTTATGTGGAATGAAGGTTTCTATTTCATATAAATCTTCAGAAAATTTGTCTTTAGGATAACTTTTTAGTTTTTCTAAACTTGTCTTTCCGTTTGTTAGTCGGTCATGAAAAGCCGTGTTTCTATCAAAAATGCCCTCTATTGCTTTTTCCAGGATGGTTCGCAAATAGCCTTGTGGAGTTGCGTAAAACTCAATTCTTTTTAAGGTGATGTTTAAGGTGTACCAAGCATTGTTTTCGTGACGATTTTCCATATAATGGTCAAACCGCTGGATACCATCATCTAGTATTTTTTGATAATTGGTATACGCTTCTTGCTGTATATCACTTGAAAATGACATTATTTTGGGTTCTTGCAAATGGGCAGCGTCAAACTTTTCTATAAATTCATCGTCATAACTGTCTGCATAATAACAGATTTCCCGTAAGACGGAATAAATCTTATAAGGTTCACATAATTCAATTGGACAGGAAAATGAAAAATACACTAGACCATTTTCTAAAACTACATTCGTCAAATTAAGGGGATGCATCCGCAACTCTGCCAATCGGCGCATTAGCGGTACTTTTTTGGCATTTGAAATGTTTAGAAATGGACATTTTACTGAGAATTCCGTATCCGATTGAGTGATCGTTAGTATGACAGAGCCATGTGGTATGACATAGGCGTCTCCCTCTTTTTTAGCTTGTAAATGACTGCCTACATAGTCTAATAGCGTAGGTAGAACCTGATCATATTGTTTGGCAGCAAACAAGGCTACCACTTCGTCCCATTTTTCATCTTGCCGGGTTGACGTCTGTTTTGACTGTAGTGGCGGAAAGTAGGTGATGTTTTTATTCATAATATATTGGTAATCTGCAATTTGATTATACTACAGCAATAATTTCTTAAGCTGCTTTTTTAATTTCCTTTTCTAATTCTTCAAAGGCTTGCTGTTGAGGTTTTGCCAAGAGAGCCTGTTTAATGGCTCCTGTGATTACTTCCAAAATGCTTCTTCTGGCTTTTACACTTTTCCCGAAATAGGCATGCATCATCTTGTTAGGAATGATATGGTTTACTTTTACCGTGTTTTCGTTCACAAAAAATATTTTCACAGCATGCATATTGCTTTTCTTGAGAATAAGGCATTGCTCCATTTGTCCCTCACCGTTAACGCGATGCTCCCAGATATCATATTCCTTTGAGCACTCAAAAGCTGATTCTTTCTTTAAGAACTCATAGAGATCATCTAAAGAATTATAAGGTTGTTTTATTTGAATTAAACTTTCCATTGGTTTTATAATTTTGGTTCTTATTGAAAGCCACAGATGGTCAAGGCCATCTGTGGCAATAGTTTTTAAAAATCTGTCCAGGCACGTACAGCTCTCACATCAGCACTGGAACTATTTTTACTTGAAGAAAAATCTGAAATAGTTCCTCCATTAGTTGTTACGACTCTTGCCAGGTCGATACTCATCTCCGTAGAACTCCAATGGTAAAGACCATTAAGTGCAGCACCGCCATTGGCTTGTGCCGTAGAACTTATTGTTGACATATTGTTAGCAATTTCTAGAAGCTCAAATAGGGATGGTAAATACCAGTCTGAATACCCATTTATTTGGTGTGCTGCGCACAGCCATGCTGCATACGTTCCTTGTAAATGACTCATAACTATTGAGTTTGTATTTAATTCTCCTGTTCCAATAGCCGTTCCGGTTGCATCAGTGAGCAAGTTTGTCCCTTCACTCCAGCTTATTCCGGCAGGTGCATTTGGGTTTGGTATATTGTTTATATCGCACACCAAGCCTGCACTATTATTACTAGCAGGGTCTATCCAAAAAATAACGCCACCGTATTTGTACTCCCCAATTTCGTTTACATCAGTAAGCGCCACAAAGGCGTTGGCGGAAACAGTTTGGGTACTATTGCTTACCGAAATGGTCGCCAACATATTAGGGTTGGTCTCAAAATCGAAAAGGGTTTCATCGGCAACTTATAGTTCTCCTGTATTCGCATCTATGTTAAAAGCTCCAGCAGGGTTCTGAAAAGTTATAGCATAAGTTAAACTTCCACCACCAGTTGCCAATAGGGTTCCAATAGTATCGCCAGTTGACGGATTTTCATCCATACTTGTATTTAAATCTTGAACAATTATTTCATCTACATCATTAAGATTAATAGTGGCAGTTACCATAGTTGTATCTGCAGCGTCCTCAACTTGGATAGTTGCAGTTATCACTGGGTTTGTTTCAAAATCAAATAAGTTGGGGTCCGCGACAGTTAATTCACCAGTACTAGCATTTATGTTTAGAGCGCCTGCTGGCGTCTGGGAAGTTATACTAAAACTTAAGGTGCCACCACCATTTACTTGTATAGCATCAACAACTTGCCCATCTGTAGGATTTTCATCAAAGGCTACCGTTAAATCTTGGACACTTAACTCATTTATATTATTAAGATTAATTGTTACAGTTGCTGGGTTTTCAGCATCAACAACTGAAATGGTTGCAGTAATAACCGGATTTGTCTCAAAATCGAATAAGGCAGCATTATCAACAGTCAATTCACCTGTGCTCGCATCTATGCTTAAAGCTCCTTCTGGGGTTTGTGAAGTTATATCAAAATTGGATGCCCCACTTCCACCTATGGGTACGGTTCCAAGCACTTGACCATTAGTCGGATTTTCATCAATTGTCACGGTCAAATCTTGAATACTAGCTTCATTAATGTTGGTTAGGTTAATAGTTACAGTAGCAGGACTCACGGCATCTTCAACCGTAACACTCGCGGTAATTACTGGGTTCGTTTCAAAGTCAAACAAAGCAGCATTGGCAACAGTTAATTCTCCTGTGCTCAAATCTATACTTAATGCCCCTTCGGGTGTTTGCGAGGTTATGCTGAAACTTAAGGTTCCGCTTCCGTCGGTTTCTACAGTGCCTATAACTTGCCCATTGGTTGGGTTTTCATCGATAGCTACTGTCAAATCCTCTACGTTTATCTCTATATTCTCTATGGCTCCATCATCATCGCTGCTGCAGCCAAAAGTTATTAGGATTACAGCTAGCGCTAATACTTGGAATGATTTAATTATGTTGTTCATTATTTTAGGTTTAAAGGTTGTTCAGTTTCTTAATTGTTTTAATAATCCATTTTAATAAGCTCCCCGTTTAGTTTATAGCTAAACCGAAAAGTCGTTCCCCCGCTCTCAGGCTTCAAGCTTATGGAATACTCCATATCTGAGATATCCCCGTTTTTTGGGTAATTGATTGCCCCGGAGAATAGTTTTGGGTTTTCAATGTTTTTTTCTTCGGCTAGCCGGGCAATAGATTTTTCTACCAACTCCCCAAACTTTGGAAGGTTAATAGTATCATCTAACTGATACATAAAATCTGCGGCCTTACTGCCCTCTGGAACTTCAAGGCTTATTTCAGAGGTTTGGGTCCAACTATCTTGCACCAAATTCCATTGCCCCATTTTCATTGACTCCGGGTCTTCTGTGACGGTCAATGTAACCATATTGCCAAGGCGATCATCTTGGCTAATATGGATATCGGTGTAAAAAGCATTGTCGCCAAATTTATCTTTTAGTTCTTTTTCGATAGCGGTAAAACCTTCAGCATTAGCAGGTTGTTTACTGGTTCCTCCTCCACAAGAGTGTAATGAGAAAATTACTATCGATGCGATTAAGGTTGTTTTTAATTTCTTCATATATTATTAATTATTAGATTATTTGTCATCTTCACTACCGAATAAAAAAAACAAAGCACCACCGCCTAAAATGAGTAGAATTCTAATAATCCACCCCATGGTGTTTCCCCAAATGTCTATCCAGGTAAGAAGCCTAATATTATAGTTGAAAATTGAAAGGATAATTGACATTATTCCCATTGCTCCTAGCAATAGTCCTCCCTTACCTAGTTTTGATTTGATATCGTTCATGTTTTTGTTTTGTTAAGAACGACAAGGTACGCGGCCCTAGTACCGCAAAGTGTATTGGATGCTTTTAGAGGCACTTGTAGCTTATAAGCGTAAAACTTAAAGCCATATTCGCCTGTACCGAATTGGAGAAAAATGAATGTTACTTTTGGAAAATAGTGCTCAATTACCGTTTTTGTTCAGTAACGTAGAAACAAAATGGTCTTTTTTGCGCGAAGAAACGGGAATTTTTTTGCCATTTTTCAAATAAATAGTACCCGATTTTTCGTATTTGTCTATAAACTTTAAGTTGACCATAAAAGATTGATGCGGTCTTGTAAATGAGTGTTTCAAGAGCTGTTCTTCAAACTCTTTTAAAGGTTTTGATGCCAAGTATTTTTTCCCATCGTTGACATGAAAAGTAGTGTAGCCCTTATCGGACTCGCAAAATACCAACTCTTTTAAATCTATAATTTGAAATGAATCTTGAAGTGACAATATCAATATGTCTTCTTGGTTTGTATATACTTGTTTTGCCGCCTTAATTTGTCTCTTTTGTTCCGATAAAGGTAAGTTGGCTACTTTATCAAGAGCTGCCTGAAGCTCATCCAAGTCTACAGGTTTTAATAGGTAATCTACTGCACCTATCTTTAAAGCCCTTAGGGCGTATTCTTCATAAGCAGTAATAAAAATAACCTTAAAATCTAGGTTAGCTGTTTGTTCCAAAAAATCAAAAGCGGACCCATCTGTTAAGTTAATATCCAAAAAAACCAAATCGGGTTTACATGATTTAGTAACGATAACAGCTTCTTTAACCGATTCACATTCCCCAATTACTTCAACTTTAGTAGTTACTTGTTGTAAAAAACTTAATAAGCCTTTTCGGATATATGGTTTATCTTCTACAATAATTGCTCTCATTATATATGACTTAATTTATATGGAATCGTTAAAGTAACGATGGTGCCTTGACTATTATATTTTTTTCTGTCCTCAATTATCATAGCCCCGGATACCTTAAACTCTTTAGCCAACATTGTTAATCGTTCACCAGTAATCGTTGTAGCCAATGACTTCTTGTTCGTACGTACTTTTGGGGACATGGCCTCAATCCCAATACCGTTATCCGCAATGGTACAGCTTAATTTTTTGTCTTTAAATTTTAAGCGAACCTCTATTTCACGATTATCCTTATCAACGGTAAAAGCATGCTCTATTGCATTTTCAATAAAAGGCTGTATAAGCATAGGTGGAATTAGAAATAGGTTTATGTTTATGTTCTCGTCTACCACTAGACTATAATCATAGGGTGGATCGGCATCCAAATTTTGCAAAATCATATAATTATCAATGGCATCTAACTCTTGAATTAACGGAACCATTTTATCCCGTGAGTTTTCCAAGACAATCCGTAGTAACTTTGAAAATTTTGAAAGGTAAGCTATTGACTTATTCTCTTCCTTATTCAAAATCATACCCTGTAAAACCGAAAGTGAATTAAATATAAAATGCGGGGTCATTTGCGAGCGTAATAGCTTTTGCTCGATCAATACATTCTGATTCTTCTCCTTTATATTGCGCCATTTCAAAAAGAAGATTATCCCTCCTAGAATTAAGGCTGTTAAAAGAAGTACGATTATCGTTAAAAATATATTTCGCTGAGACCTTTCTAAACTGGTATTTATAGAGCTTACTTCTTTAGTAAGTTTTAATTCTCTAATACTGGCAGAGTCTAAAGCCCGCTTGTATTTATAATCATACTCTAATTGCGATATTCTTTCGAAATTCTCTTTATTAAAAAGACTGTCGTTTAATATTTTAAATTGTTCATGAATTTCTAAGGATTCTTTATAGTCTTGAGTGTTTTTGTATATTTTATAAAGTAACTCTGCAGCTTTTTTTTGAGTACCTAGTATTTTTATTTCCTCTGCAATATTCTTACCTTTTTTGGCAAAATTAAGCGCTTCAGTATATTGTTTTTCGTATAAATAAGATTCAGCAATGCCTAAAAAACTAGCAGATAAAGCTTCTTGATGCCCTATAGTTAAACTAATATCTTTGGCTTTTATAAAATTTTCACGAGCAATTAAAGGTTTATTAAGTAATAAATAAATGTCTCCAATATTATTAAAACATTTAGAAGTCTGTTTTGCATTACTGATTTCCAGGCTTGTTTTTAAAGAAATATGATAATATTTTAATGCTTCTTCATATTCATTTCTGTACCTATAAATTTTACCAATATTAGCATTGCTTATGGCTACATTACTCTTGTTTTCTTTTTTTACTGAAAAATTTAAAGATTGTTTATGATAATCCAATGCCTTATCATATTTCCCCATCGAAGTGTAGACTTCGCCTAAGTTATTCAGTAAAATAGTCATACTTAAAGTATCACGAGTTTTTATATCATATCCTAAGCTGATATTTAAATAATCTATAGCCAATGGGTAGTTGCCTTGTACTTTATAAACTTCCCCTAAATTAATATACACATCAGAAATAATAGATTCATCGTTAATGACTTCATTTTGCTTTAATGCCTGTTTATAATTTGAAATAGCTTCATCATATCTTCCTAATTCAGAATATACATTTCCAGTATTTATTAAGCCAGAAATAAAATCTCTTTTGTTTCCTATATCTTGATAAATTTGGGTTCCTTTTTTATAATCATTTAAGGCTTCTTCATACATAGCAAGATCATAATGGTTTATGCCAAATGCAATGTAAACTGATGCTATTCGATTTTTATCTTGAATGGATTGGTAATACTTAAGTGAGCGTTCAAAATAGTTTAAACTTGCTGAGTAATTAGATTTCATATTCTCTAGCATGCCTCTTAAGTAGTTTAATTTTGCCTTACCTCTTGTGTAGTTTAAATCATTACTTAAATCTTCCACCTCTTTCAAATATGTTTTTGTCAAATTCATATCGTTTTGAAAGTTGAAATATGCTAAATCGTATAACAGGTTTACTCGTGTCGTATCCTTTTCTTTATGGTTTTGTAATTCAATAGTAAGACTATCAATCTTAGAATTTTGACCTTGAATGCAAGTTGAAAAAAATAATGACCAACATATAAACAAAATGGTTTTATCATTAAGGGCCATAGGGTGAATTTGCTAATTTAAAAAGTAATGATTTACAAAACACAAGGGGTATTTGAATCTTGATGTTCTTAAATTATCTAACAAGTATATTGATAAAAAAGAAGTTCTGGAGATAATAGTAGGAATTGAAGCTATTTATCATGCTATAAAAGATCATTTTACTTGTAATAAGAAACATTTCTTCAACGAATAACCGGTCAAATATCACGCTTATTTATTGTAAAGAGTCGGATATGTATTCATAGAAATTTTTTTATTATAGCAATAAGATTACATACCCAGAGTGATGCCTATATTATTTATACAGGAAGAATTTTTAGTGGTGGAACTACAACCAGTTTTAGCGCAATTGAAGAATGGTTTGAGTTTATTACCTATAATTTTTTTAGAATATTCATGGGTCTTCCTTGGACACAAAACAAAAATCCTGAAATCAAATGATTTCAGGATTTTAGACATCAGTCGGGGTGACAGAGTTAGAACCCCTGCCCTATTCCTTTAATAACCAAATGGTTACAATCATTTTTTCAAAATAGGTAACCGAATAGGTCTTCCTGAAAGGCGTTTTAATGCTTTCACATTTTAAATATAATAAAAGTGTACCAAAACAGTATGAATCGATTTGAATTCTATACCCGTATTTTTTTATTTCTTATATTTTTAATATGATTTGCCCGAACGGATTTTGATTGAATGAAAGTTGACTCATCATTTAAATGATAGTTACAGTACAATGTGAGAAAATATAACCGCCAGCTAATCAATAAAATGATTTACATATTTATGATTATTCTCCATTGAAGGATGGTCATTTTTAGTTATGTTTTGTCTATTTTTTAATATATTCCAAACCAATTCTCGTGGGCAATTTAAATTATTTTTAAAAACACCTGCTTCCAATAAAAAACATCCTCTTCGTAATTTAAATCAGTTAGATATGAACTTCTCCAAAGGAAAGGTCCTTAAGAATTAGGAATTGTAATTCAATATTTTAACTTTCTATTGCCCGAGGTAGAAAGAAAATAGCGGAAAAAAATGTTAAAAATTGACAAAAAATAAATTAGAAAGAATACTTTCGTAAAACTTACTTAAACGTTTAATCTATTACTCGTTTGTTTTATGACATTTAAAATTTTTGATTCTTTGGCACCTTTGTAATCAATAGGCTTTTGAAATAATCTGGAAAAATAATGAGAACAAAATGATGATTTAGATATAATGGTGGTTACCCTAACCTATCAAGAATCTCCTTGATAATTAGTTATCGGTATTTATATCTATTGCGGCGCAAGTTGAAATGTTTGTCGCCAAAGTAATTTTGTTTTTAATGAAATTAATATTACTAGATATACTAAATATGGTATATAATAATTGATACCAAATGAACTTCATTGCTTTTCGTTTTTACTCTTCAGATGCAGGAAAAAAATAAAAAAATTAGTTGTTAGTTTAGTTCAAGGCCTGCTGGAGCATTTAATTTGCACAGTGGGCTTTTTGGTATATGGATAATACTTTGTATTTGCTCCACTATTTGACTTTATTATTAAATATTTAAACTATTATTCTGAATATAAAAATTTTTCAGCTCGTGCTTATTAAGCTATATAAAGTAAAATTGATGTATAATTAAATGAAAATAAAATGAGAAATTGTTTGTTCGCCCTAATGTGTTTTCAATTGTTTGGTAATCAAATGTTAATAGCAAAAATTAAATTACCCGCAATAATATCTTCAAATATGGTTTTGCAGAGAAACACAAATGCACCGATATGGGGCTGGGCGGATCCAAATGAAATAATTTATATTAAGGCTTCATGGTTGACGAAAAAGATAAGTCTGAGAGCCGATGAATCGGGTTATTGGCGATGCACATTAAAAACAACTAGTAGTCAAGAATCCAAAAGTATTAGAATAATAGGTAAGTCATCGGATATTCATCTAGAAAACATCCTATTCGGCGAGGTTTGGTTGTGTTCAGGTCAATCTAACATGGAACAACCCTTAAAGGGGTTTAAGGGCCAGCCGACTTTCTATTCCAACATGGCAATAGCCAAATCAAAAAATGATAAACTCCGTCTATTTACAGTAAATCGAAATGGATCTCAAGAACGTTTGAACGATATCGAATACTATGTTCCGTGGCAATCATCAAACCCAGAAAATATTAAAAATTTCAGTGCTATTGGCTATTTCTATGGACAAGAACTACAAAAAATTCTAGGCTGTCCAATTGGAATTATTCACAGTTCATGGGGAGGTAGTAGCATAAGATCATGGATAGGTGATGTAAAATTAGCCTCCTATAAAGGTAACAATGATGAATCTGTTGAATATCCTAAAGAAATGAAATATGATGCCTCAACTCTTTACAATGCCATGATTCATCCCATTGTAAGTTACAAAATAAAAGGTATTTTGTGGTATCAAGGTGAAACAAATCGTGAAGAACCAGAAAATTATAGCATCCTTTTTCCTTCCTTGGTTAATAATTGGAGGGTTAACTGGGGCTTAGGCAACATCCCCTTCTTTTACGTTCAAATTGCCCCATTTCCTTATCGAGATAATGAAGCTTTCCAAACTACTCAAAATTCAGCATTTATTCGAGAAGTACAGATGGAAAGTTTGGAGAGGATTGCAAATTCGGGAATTGCCATAACAATGGATATTGGAGATAAAAACACTATTCACCCACCTGAAAAAAAAATAGTAGCCAATAGATTGTTATTTAATGCCTTAAATAAAGTTTACGGCTACTATTCGGTAGATTCTTCGGGACCCATATATGATTCATATATCATCAGGGATAATGATCTAATTCTAAGGTTTAAAAATGCGGAAGAAGGCTTATTTTCATATGATAAATTAAAGGGCTTTGAAATTGCGGGTTCTGATAAAATATTTTATCCTGCTTTTGCAGAGATAATTAATAGAGGTATGGAAATTTTGGTAAAAAGTGATAAAGTTCCAAATCCTAGAGCGGTAAGGTATTGCTGGAGGAATTGGATTGAAGGTACTCTTTACGATACCAATTTGTTACCTTCTTCATCATTCAGAACCGACCGCTGGAAGGATGCAAAAAGATTTTCAAATTCCTTGCGTTAAACCATTATTTTATTTTGATGATGCCATTATCAACTTGCGGTAAATTTTAAATTTATCAATCTATTAAATTGTAAGTAGTATTTTAAAAAACAGAAAGTAAATCATAGTACTGCTATACTTCTTTCCATTTTATCAAATTATTTTAAGTAATGAAATAAGAATTCAAAAATTTAGAAATTAATATACTAACTTAAAAAGCTATAAATCAAAATAAAATATATAAGATCGTCTGAGGCTTCTGATCGTAAAAATTTGTATGCCCTTTTCATCTGGGTCTTAACTGTATTTATTGAAATTCCATTGTTTTCGGCTATTTCAGAATAACTCTGTCCTTCTATAACAAAGCTAACAAAGATTTGTTTTCTTTTTTCAGGAAGTTTATTTAACAGCTTTTCTAATTTTTGGGCATTTACGGAATTGTAATTTTCGTCACCAAGTTCTATATGAGAAGTTTGTAAGTCAAGAAATGTCCGATTTTCCTTCTCCTTTTTTTTAACAAACTGCAAACTTAAATTTTTGACAGCTTTGGAAGCATAAGATTTAAATGAAGTCACAAGAAGGATTTTATCCTGATTTCTCCAGTACGATATATAGAAGTCCTGTACAACATCCTTGGATGCATCCTTATCCCTTATAATTGAAAATGCAACTAGACACAAAAAAGTATAATGCTCTTTAAAGAGAAGTTCGAAATCCTTTATATTTTGATCAATTTTTTTCCGCACTTATGGTTTTGACTTCTAAGAGATTATCAAATGTAATATTGATGATATTGATTTTGAAAGATTGACAATAATACACATTACTGCCTTCAGAATTATCAATTTAACAAAAAAAAACAAAATTCTGTCACCCTGAATTGTGATTTTGACAACATAATAGAAAGACTCAATTAAAAATGGCTGACAAAAATCAATTAAAATCAATATTAGAGAACATCCAATTATCAGGTCAACTAAAAGAAGATGAACTTGAAGCCTTCTCTATTGACGAAAAACAGCTCATTATTAATTTATACAAAGATGGTTTAGTTAAACAAGCGCTAGAATTACTCGACGATATGGATGTCGATATTGAATGGAGCTTTTTAAAACATAATATTTCTAAAAAACCCGCAAAAGTTGTCCCAATATGGAAGAAGGTGATTCGCTATGCTGCTATTACCGTCGGCGCTGGTTTGGCTTTATACTACATAGTAGACTCTGAAAATATTGATTTAGAATCGCCCGACATGAAAGGTACTATAACATTAAAGTCTAGTAATGGTGAAGTAGATATCCTAAGGGATAATGATCAACACCAAATTATGTCGGCTAATGGAGCGGTTGTAGGTGAACAATCAGGCAATACCTTGAGCTATAAAACAGGAGTTGAAATTAAAAATTTGGTCTACAACGAGTTAGAAATTCCTTACGGCAAACTATTTAATTTGGAATTATCGGATGGCACGTTGGTTCATTTAAACTCAGGCACTAAAATAAAATATCCGGTTAAATTTTTGAAAGGCATAAATAGAGAGGTATTTATCGAAGGTGAAGCTTATTTCGAAGTTTCTAAAGATAAAAACCGCCCTTTTGTAGTTCATGCAAATGAAGTGGCAGTCGAGGTACTGGGTACAGAATTTAATGTTTCGTCCTACAAGGAAGATAATGAAATTAAAACAGTCTTAATAGAAGGTTCAGTAAGTATTTCCAATTCAATACAAAAAACAAACAAAACCATACTTCATCCTGGACAAAAAGGGACTTGGAATAGAACCGAAAAGTCAACCGAAATTGAGGAAGTAGATGTAAACATTTATACCGGTTGGATAAAAGGAGAACTGGTTTTCAGAAACGAGTCTTTTGAAAATATGATTAGAAAACTGGAGCGAAAGTATGTTGTAGACATTGAGAACAACAACATTCTTTTGGCCGAAAAAAAGTTTAATGCACGCTTTAATGTAAATATTGAAACTATTAATGATGTATTTAAATCCATTAGTGAACTTTATAAATTCGAGTATAAAATCACGGATGATAAAGTGACTGTCTATTAAACAATCTCTAAAATAAATATCTAACTATAAAACCATATGAGCTAAAATCAAAAAATCGGGAAAGGACTGAGACCCATTTTCCCGATTGATAATCCTAATTAAACAACTTTATTCAAAATCATCTAATCATTTCAAAATTATGAAAAAATACCTTAATGAAAGGTTTTTGCGCTCGCAGTTACCTAAAATAGATTTGAAAATGAAATTAACAACTTTTTTTCTCCTAGTTTCATTATTTCAGGTTCAAGCAAATTCCTATGCACAGAAGACCAAACTAACCTTAAACTATGAAGATGAAAAATTAGAAACGGTATTCAATAAAATCGAAGGAATATCCGAATTCCGCTTTTTATTTGAAACTGAACAAATTGATTTGGCCCGAAGGGTTAACTTAAAAGTATATCAGCAAAATATTAATGAAATTTTATTCCTGCTTTTTGAAAATACGAATATTGCATATTTGGTTAGAGGAAGGCAAATTGTCTTAAAAACAAAAATAAAAGCTGTCATACCAAAGGGAAATCAAACACACAGCAGTTATGAAAGTCCTATATTTATTCAAGCGACAGTAACAGGTACTATAAAAGATTCCAATGGTAACCCTTTACCAGGTGCCAATGTTCTAGAAAAAGGGAGCACAAATGGTGTTACCGCAGATTTTGACGGAAATTTTTCCATTACATTAATTAACAGTGATGCAACTCTTGTAATCTCCTATATTGGTTTTGCCGAAAAAGAAATTCAAGTTAATGGACAAACAGTCTTAGATATTGTATTAGAGGAAAGTACAGCCACTCTTGATGAAGTAATAGTTGTTGGTTATGGTTCTGTTAAAAAAACAGATTTAACTGGCTCGGTATCAACAATTGATATTGACGAAATAAATAAAGTCCCAGTTGCAAATATTGACCAAGCTTTACAAGGTATGGCGTCTGGGGTATTCGTTACTTCTACCAGTGGTAATCCAGGTAGTCCTGCATCAATTCGAATTCGAGGTGGAAACTCGGTTAATGCTGGAAATGAGCCACTATATGTCATTGATGGTTTCATTTCAGATAATACAATATTATCTGGGATTAGCCCAGGAGATATTGCTTCCATTAGTGTATTAAAGGATGCTTCGGCAACTTCAATTTACGGTGCAAGAGGATCTAATGGTGTCATATTAATTTCAACCAAAAATGGCCGAAACGGCAAAGCTGAATTATCCATTTCCACTTCATTTGGAATGCAGCAAATTGGAAGAAAAGCTGAAATGCTCAGTGTTAGTGAATATATCGACTATACCAATCAGGGCGAGGCTTATTTGGGTAACCAACCCGCATTTACTGATGATGATATTGCAAGGATTGGAAACGGCACAGATTGGCAGGATGAATTAAGCAGGTCTGGAAGTGTTCATCAGACTGAATTTTCGATTAGGGGAGGCGATGAGAAAACGAGATATTATTACTCCGGCAACTATTTTCAACAGGAGGGTCTTTTAATAGGTAATTCGCTGAGGAGAATAAGTACACGTTTGAATTTCAGCCATAAATTCACGGATTTCTTTGAAATCGGTACTAATATTAATTTTGCAAATATATTGGATAAGCCAGCTAATTTTGATTGGCCCTCAATATTGGGAACACAACCTACTTTACCAGTCAGGCAACCTGACGGAAGTTATACGCTTACGCAAGATGTAACGGGAAGAAATTTTGATAATCCTGTTTCAAGGAATGAGTTTATACATCAACAAGCAAAGCGAAATCAACTTCTAATAAATAATTATGTACAATTCAACTTTACAAAAAATCTTAGCTGGAAATCTACATTGGGTTACAATGTTAACTCATCTAACTTCGAACTTTTCACGCCGGCTCAGCTTCCAATAAATGCCTTAAACGGGATACCTGGTTCTGGAAGGGTTCGTAGTGATACCAAAACGTCATTGTTAACGGAAAATTCACTTACGTTTGATACTTCAATAAATGACATACATAAAATAAATGTATTAGCTGGGATAACAGCACAAAAAGAAGAATATCAGGCAAATATTGGGTCGTCAATAAATACATTAACAGATCAACTATCGATTTATGGACTTGGTCTTTCTTCTCCAGAATTCACTGATGTCAATGTTAATTACGATGCTTTTAGTCTTTTATCTTATATAGGAAGACTTAATTACTCCTTTAAGGACAAGTATCTTGCAACTCTAACCGCAAGAACAGATGGTTCCTCAAAATTTGGATTAAATAATAGATATGCTTTCTTTCCTTCCTTCGCCGTTGCCTGGAGACTGTCAGAAGAAGAATTCATTAAGAAAATGGATTTTATAAATTCCCTAAAACTAAAATTCAGCTATGGCAAAACAGGTAATTCAAATGGCATTAACTCCTTTCAGAGGTTCCAAGCTTTACAAACAGTTTTTGGTTCATTGGGTAGAGGGACAAGAGATGTAGGAGTAATAAATAATAGATTGCCGAACGACAATTTAAAATGGGAAACTACAGATCAGTATGATCTTGGTTTAGAAGTCGGTCTTTTTAAAGGAAGGCTAAATTTAGAATTTGATGTTTATCATAGTATTACCAATGATTTGTTATTTACACGTGAAATACCTAGTCAGGCAGGATTTTCTAGTAGGTTGGAGAATATTGGTTCTCTGGAGAATAGAGGGTTTGATTTTAGTCTAAATGCCAGCTTATTCCGTACAGAAAATTTTGGTTGGGAGGTAGGGTTTAATATCTCGGCATATAAGAATGAAATATTGGATTTGGGCGAATCTGATAACATAACAACACTTTCATCCGGAGGTGTTCCAAATGGCCAACTAAGAGTTGGCGAGGCATTGGGAATTTTTACGGGATATGTCACCGATGGAGTTTATGCAGACCAAGCTGCAGTTGATGAGGATAATTTTACAAATGGTTATACTCCTGGAGAATTTCGCTTTATTGACCAAAACGGAGATGGCTCCATTGACGTTAATGGAGATTTAGCAATTATCGGAGATTCCAACCCAGATTTTTACGGTGGATTCCAAAACACATTTAGATACAAGAATATTGAACTGTCAGGTTATTTTCAATTTTCCTACGGAAACGACATTTTTAATCAACCAAAATCACAAATGTTCAGGCCCCATGAAAATAATGTTTACAAGTTATATAACAATTCATGGACACCTGACAATAGGGAAACCAATATTCCTGTAGGTCAAGCGATTAACCCACAGAGTTCAACCGACTTTAATATCGAAGACGGTTCCTTTCTAAGACTCAGGACATTGGAAATAGCTTACAATTTTATTAAAACTAATGAAAAATTACCTTTCAATTCGGCACGTGTATATTTTACAGGCACCAACCTATTTCAAATTGTTTCCAGTGAGTTTAATGGTGATGATCCAGAGGCAAATGCTTATGGGCTTGATGACAGATTGAGAGGTTACTACAACTTTGGTTATCCTTCTGCCCAAACACTTTCCTTGGGTCTCGAAGTTAAATTTTAATACTTAAACTAAAAAACATGAAAAATTATATATATCCTATCTTCATTCTAATGCTATCAATTGGATGTGAATCCTATTTAGACGTAACTCCAAAAGACATCGTTAGCCCAGAACGCTTTTATGCCTCAGAAGCTGATGGGCTAGCTGGTATAACAGGTCTCTATTATAATTTAATGAGCGATCAGGGTTTTGGAGGCAATACTGCTGATGATTATTTTGCTTTAACTACCGATTTAACAACACCCTCACGAGTTTTAGGCGGCCGTTTGTTTTTTGGTTATCGATGGGATGAAAACGATACTAGGGTTAGAACAATTTGGAGTACTTTTTATTCAAACATTAATGATGCCAATGTTTTCATCGATAGAATTTCAAAATCACAACTTGATGAAGATTTTAGAAATGATTTGATTGCTGAAGCAGTATTCATAAAAGGGTTTACCTATCATTATCTCACTGCAATGTTTGGTGATGTTCCATATATTACAAAAGCTACAAATGACAATGAGTCTTTCGATGAAAATACGACTTCTCCAAGAGTTCCCGCACAAGAAATTCGATTAATGGTCATAGAGGAACTTAATGCCGTCTTAGACGATTTACCCTCAAACCCAAGAAGTGATTATCCTCAGCGCGCAACAAAATGGGCTGTTCAGGCCTTAAAACTTGATTTATACTTATGGTTAGAAGACTACCAAAGTGCTGTAACAACGGCATTAGATATTAGAGATAATTCAGGTTATAGACTTTTAGAAAACTATGCTGACATATTTGATCCCAACAATGAGTTTAACGACGAAATTATCTTTCAATTTGACTATCTGTTCAACGAATTCCCTACAACCAGAAATTCTAAATACCAACCCAGAACTCAGGATGAGAATCGTTCCAATGGCCCACTGCCATCATACTTTGACGGTTTCAACAATCATACAGTATTTAAAAGCTTTTGGAATTTATATGCGGAAAACGACACTAGAAAAACCTCTAATGCTTATAACGTGCTCCCCAATGGAACCCAACTAAATTACGCCTATCTCATTAAACAGTGGAGAATAGATGAGGCAAGAGCTAATTCTGGCCTCAATTATAAATTCAACCGTTTTGCCGACGTCCTCTTAAAATTATCAGAGGCCGAAAATGAACTTAATGGACCAACTTCACTGGCGTACAGTGGGATTAACCAAGTCCGGGAACGCGCAGGAGTTTCGTTACTTTCAGGCTTGAGTCAAGAAGAACTAAGGGATGCCATTAAATTGGAAAGATCTCTTGAATTGATTGGTGAAGGGACTTATAGAAAAATGGACCTTACTAGATGGGGAGATACTGAAGAGGCACTTAAGCAAAGGTTACTTTTGGAACAAAATGAACCTGAACCAAACCAAACTCATATCAACAATTTACAATTCACCTTAGAGAATTACGCCTCGTATAAAAATATACTTCCTATTCCAAATGATGAAATAAGGTTGAATTCAAATCTTACACAAAACGAGGGATACTAATAACGCTACACCAAACAAATGGCAAACTCTAGGTCAGTTTTAATTCTTTTATTACTAGGACATTTTTTTCTTATGGCACAGGAGAGGCCTAATATTATTTTAATTATGGCCGACGATATGGGTTTTGAATGCGTAGGTGCCTATGGAAATACCGAGTATAAAACACCCAACATAGATTCATTATCTAATAAAGGCATATTGTTTACACAAGCTCATTCACAACCACTATGCACCCCGTCAAGGGTAAAGATTATGACTGGACAGAATAACTTTACAAACTATGAACATTTTGGATATTTAAACCCTAATCAAACAACTTTTGGTAATGTTTTAAAAAGGGCTGGTTATGAAACTTGCATTGCAGGAAAATGGCAGCTTAATGGACACTATAGCCAGGAACCAGGTTGGCAAAGTTTGCAAAGACCCCATGAATTTGGCTTTGATGAATATTGCCTATGGCAGGTTGCAAAGGACAGAAAGGACGGCGAAAGGTATGCAAATCCTTTAATTATACAAAATGGCAAGGAATTAAAAAGGGAAGTTGATAGTTATGGTCCAGATATTTTCTCTGATTACATTTTAGAATTCATTGAAAAGAAACGTGACAATCCCTTTTTCATTTATTATCCGATGGTGCTAGTACACGATCCCTTTGTACCTACGCCAGATAGTGAAGATTGGCAAAAAATAGAGGATAGATACAAGAATGACACTATTTACTTTAAAGATATGGTCGAATACACCGATAAAATCATAGGTAAAATTGTTCGTAAGCTTGACAAATTGAATATTTCCGATAACACCGTAATAATTTTCACCGGAGATAATGGCACATCCAGAAAAATCCGGTCTAATACCATTAATGGTATAATTGCAGGTGGTAAAGGCTTAACAACGGACGCAGGAACGAAGGTTCCTTTAATCATCACATGGCCTAACAAAATTAAAAAATCTAGGGTCTATGATGAACTTATTGAATTCAATGATTTTTTCCCAACTTTTTCTGATTTGGCCGACGTTGAAAATATTCAAAGCTCTGGAGAAAGTTTTTATAATCTATTGGTAGGGAAAGAACATTCACCAAGGGAAAACTTGACTGTTCATTACGATCCTATGTGGGGTTCGCAAAGTAAAAATAGGGCGAGGTTTGTGAGAACCATAAAATACAAGTTATATCAAGATGGACGGTTTTATAACATTATTAATGATCCTTTTGAAAGAAGTCCCATTCACAATTCAAAGAAAAATTCCGAAGAACAGAATATATATCAAAAATTGATGGAGGTTCAAAATAGCTTGCCTAAATGGAGTGAAGATTAAAAAAACATATACTCTGACTAAGCTTGACTTGTTTGCCCTTTATTTAACATTCAATTTTATCAAAATCAATAAAATCCTATGAAAAATTTTCTGTCTAGGTCAAATATGGCTTTATACATATATGTACATATGTTTATAATACTATTCTGTGCAAAACCAGTAGTATCACAGGTTAATCCGCAGAAAAATCCCAATATCTTATTGATTTTCATGGACGATTTAGGCTATGGAGATTTGAATTCCTACGGTGGGACTGGATATCAAATGCCCAATATTCAAAAACTTGCCTCCCAAGGAATGAAATTTACGAATTTCTATGCAGCTCAACCCATTTGTAGTGCATCTAGGGCAGGTATTCTTACAGGTTGCTATCCAAATAGGATAGGTTTGACGGGAGCACTATCACCAGATTCAGAAATAGGTTTGGCGGATGAAGAACAGACGATACCGGAGGTATTAAAAACTCAGGGGTATGCTACCGGCATGGTAGGAAAATGGCATTTGGGACATCAAAAGAAATTTCTTCCTTTACAACATGGTTTTGACGAATATTTTGGTATTCCTTATTCCAATGATATGTGGCCCGTTGCTTATAATGGTACGGCAGTATTGAATACAACAAGTAGAAGATATAAATTTCCAAAGCTTCCACTAATAAATGGTAATGAGACAATAGAATATATTATAGATTTGGAAGACCAAAATCAGCTGACTACACGGTTCACGGAATTTGCAACCGATTTTATAGAAAAGAACCAGTCAAAACCATTTTTCCTCTATTTTGCTCACCCCATGCCACATGTGCCATTGGCTGTTTCCGATAAATTCAGAGGTAAAAGCGAACAAGGTCTTTATGGTGATGTGATGATGGAAATAGATTGGTCAGTCGGACAGCT
Organism: uncultured Flavobacteriaceae bacterium; assembly: GCA_963848865.1. Classification (GTDB taxonomy): domain Bacteria; phylum Bacteroidota; class Bacteroidia; order Flavobacteriales; family Flavobacteriaceae; genus Maribacter. The sequence continues at coordinate 108,993 of CAWKFV010000014.1, forward strand.
CATAAAAATCCTGGAAGAATACAACCTTAGAGATAATACGCTAATTATACTTACGAGTGACAATGGTCCTTGGTTAAACTTTGGGAATCATGCTGGCTCAGCTGGTGGACTACGAGAAGGCAAACAGACTACATGGGAAGGTGGACTCCGTGAACCAGCATTATTTAGTTGGCCCAAGGTTATACCCAGTGGTAGTGTAAATGATAAATTGGCATCCACGATAGATTTACTTCCCACTATTTCGGCAATTACAAATGCAGACCTTCCTAATCAAAAAATTGACGGAGTAAATATTTTACCACTACTAAAAAATAAAAGCGCTAAAAGTCCCAGAAGTCATTTCTATTATTATTACAATAAAAATAGTTTGCAGGCAGTGCGCATGGGTTCCTGGAAACTTGTTCTACCACATAACTTTCAAACTTACGAGGATGAACTTCCTGGCATGAACGGTCTTCCAGGTAAAAGACATACCGTACAAACCGCACTCAGTCTATATGACCTAAGAAGAGACCCTGGAGAGCGCTATAACGTAATAGAACAATACCCAGAGGTAGTCGAAAACATAATGGTTTTAGTAAGGGACATAAGGAATGATTTGGGCGATGATTTAGTATCTCAGCCTGGAATTAATAAACGACAACCCGGCAAAGCTAACTAGCGCTTTAGGGGTAGAAACCTCAATCCTAAAATTCAAATTAATCTTGATTCAACCAAAATATGAAAGAAAAAGACAATAGCAGACGTGATTTTTTATTTAAGTCATTTGCGGCAAGTTCGTTACTGACATTTTCTTCTTCCTCAATTGCAGCAGGCACATTGAAAAATCCGGAAACTAAAACCCAAAATATTGAAGACAACAAAAGTTTTAAAAAGGAAACGGGCAGTCATGATTTTAACGGTCCTTATACGGGAAAACACCTAGACAGAATTGCCTTTCCCATTGGAGGTATTGGAACGGGGTCTTTTAGTATTGAAGGTTCGGGGGCCATATCACAGATGTCTATTCACCACAAACCCGAGGTTTACAATGAGCCTTGCACATTCGCTGCCTTACATATTAAAGGCCCAAAGAGTGTCACAAAAGTTTTGGAGGGCAAAGTGCCCGATTGGAAGAAATTTGGTCAAACAGGTGGTAAAAGATCAGAGAGCGCAAGAGGTGCGGGAGATAATAGTTTCGGATTACCAAGATTTAAAAAGGCCACGTTTAAAGCACGGTTTCCTTTTTGTGAAATTGACTTGGAAGATGATGAAATACCTTTGGAGGTTTCTCTTAAGGGATGGAGCCCTTTCATACCAAGCGACGAGGACGCTTCCAGCCTACCTTCGGGAGCCATAGAATACAGCTTCAAGAATAGCACACTTAATTCAGTAAGCAGTGTGTTTTCTTGGAATGCCAAGAATTTTATGCAGCAAAAAACAGAACAGAATAAAAATACGAGTCGGATACGAGCAATTGACAATGGATTTATTCTTGAACAGCCTCATGTCGAAGAAGCACACATGCATCAACAAGGTGCTTTTGCGGCATTCATTTCAGACAACAATGTGACTGTAGACCATTGTTGGTTCCGTGGTGGCTGGTTTGACTCCTTATCCGTGGCATGGGAAAAATTGAGCATCGGCGACATTAGTGAAAATATTCCGGTCCCTGAAGGTGCACCGGGTGCTTCGATATATTTACCTTTTACCCTTAGTCCAGGAGAAGAAAAGACAATATGCCTAAAATTTGTCTGGTATGTCCCTTATTCCGAAATCCGTTTTGGACCCGATACGGCTTGCGAGCCGAACACCTCCTGTAGTGATTCAAAAAACTATAGGCCTTGGTATGCTGGTAAATTCCATTCCATTGAATCCATAGCTAAGAATTGGAACGACAATTACGATCAACTAAATGTAGATACTTCCAAATTCACGGAAGCTTTCTTTAAATCCACTTTGAATCCTGAAGTCTTAGAAGCCGTATCTGCTAATTTATCAATTATTAAATCACCGACGGTATTAAGACAAACCGATGGCAACCTATGGGCTTATGAGGGTTGCAATGATGATTGGGGTTGTTGTACGGGATCATGTACCCATGTATGGAATTATGCCCAGGCAATAGCACATCTATTTCCCGCGTTGGAAAGAACTCTAAGAAATACGGAATTTAACTTGGGGCAGAACGATGAAGGTCATCAGAACTTTAGAGTCCCCTTACCTATACGCCTGGCAGAACATGGTTGGCACGCAGCTTCTGATGGCCAACTGGGCGGCATCATAAAAGTATATCGTGATTGGAGGATTTCGGGTGAAACGGACTGGTTACTTAACATATATCCGCTAGTTAAAAAGAGTTTAGATTATTGTATTAAAGTCTGGGATCCAAAGGAAAGGGGCATTTTGGAAGAACCCCACCATAATACATATGATGTAGAATTTTGGGGTCCAAATGGTATGTGTACCAGTTTTTATTTGGGAGCCTTGACCGCTATGACGGTAATGAGTAAAGCCTTGAGCAAACCTTTCAAGAAATATTCCCAACTACTTAAAAAGGGTACTAGTTATATGGAGAATGAGCTATTTGATGGGGAATACTTCATTCAGAAAATACAGTGGACTGGTCTTGAGGCGAAGGATCCTGTTGAGCTATCAAAATCAGAGGCCAATTGGAATACCCATTATTCTGATGAAGCTTTGGCCATACTAGAAAAAGAGGGACCAAAATATCAATATGGTAAAGGTTGCCTCTCAGATGGTATCATTGGGATGTGGATGGCATCATGCAGCGGACTGGAAGAAGCTACTGATAATGAAAAGGTCACTAGTCATTTAAAAGCTGTTTACAAATACAATATGAAAGATGATTTGAGTGATTTTCCCAACCCCCAAAGACCCACATACGCCATGGGCAATGAGGGAGGTTTACTTTTATGTAGTTGGCCAAAGGGAGGAAAATTAACCCTGCCATTTGTATATAGCAACGAGGTTTGGACAGGCATAGAATATCAGGTAGCATCACATTTAATAATGAAGGGCCTTGTCCACGAAGGTCTAGAAATAATACGTGCCTGTCGAAAGCGTTACGATGGTAGTATTCGAAATCCTTTTGATGAATATGAGTGTGGTCATTGGTATGCTAGGGCAATGGCAAGTTATAGTTTACTACAGGCGCTAACTGGCATTCGCTACGACGCCATAGAGAAAACACTATATATTGATTCCAAAGTAGGAAGTGATTTTACATCATTCCTGTCTACAAATACCGGTTTTGGTAATGTTGGCCTTAAAAACAATAAACCGGTAATTGATATTAAATATGGGGAAATCAATATTAATCAAATAATTATTTCCGGTAAAAAATATATCTATTAATCCAAATGGAAAAACCGAAATTAATATTGGTCGGAGGATATCTTGGAGCTGGTAAAACAAGTTTGCTTAAAGCCGCGTCAAAATTATTGAAGGCGCAAAATAAAACAATTGGACTGATAACAAACGATCAGACTACTGGTCTGGTAGATACACTTGTTTTACGCCAAGATTGTGGTGGTGTAGAGGAGATATCAGGTAGTTGTTTTTGTTGCAATTTTCACGGGTTTCTTAATGCCGCCAACCATCTTGTTGATAAGTATAAATGTGAGGTTATATTGGCCGAATCGGTTGGTAGTTGCACAGATTTATCAGCTACCTTAATGCAGCCCTTGAAACGGGATTATTCTAATTTTTATGAACTAAAGCCTCTATCTGTTCTGGTAGATCCTAAAAAATTAATGATGATGGTAAATGACTGGGGATTTACTGAAGAAGGAACAGCGTATATCTTCTTAAAACAATTAGAGGAAGCAGATTATATCGTTATCAATAAAATTGATCTATTAGATTCAGAGGATATTATTGAAATACAGAAAATACTCAACAACAAATTTCTGGATCACCTCGTGCATTTCATGTCCGTACGAGAAGGACAAAACATAGATACTTGGTTAAAGAAAATATTAATGGATACCAATGCAGGGAGACGAATTGCATTATTGGATTATAATAAATATGCCTTAGGAGAGGCAGCCATGGGTTGGTATAATGGAACTTTTAAAATTGTTGATGGCACTAATAGGGCATTAAATAGTCAACAAATTATCCATGTTTTCTTAGAGCTTTTAAAGAAAGGTTTTGACTATGAAAACGCAAAAATTTCCCACATCAAGATTTTCTTGAAAAGTGGCGGTTCATACATGATAGGTAACCTTACGGAAGCAAATTCCGAGAGTACTTTGCACGGTTTGGACTTTAATTTCAAAGCCGGTAGAATTGTGCTGAATATCAGAGCAGAGCTTTGGCATCAGATAATCAATGATATAGTATCTGATGTTTTGGAGGTGCTAAGAAAACATGGTTTTTACTTAGAGCTAGTAAGTGCTAAACACTTAACACCCTCCCCCCCTGTTCCAACTTATAGGTTAACGACAGTTATTAATTAAAAGGTCCATGTTTACTCCAATATGAAACTATATGAACGCTTAACAAAAATTCTTTTTTGTTTAATTTTTGTAATTCTCAGTTGCCGAACGGAGAATACAGAAGGTAATAGAAATGAAACATATTCTTCCACAACTAATGCCTCCGACCGTCCTAACATTCTATGGTTAGTAACTGAAGATATGGGGGCCTACATACCCTCTTTTGGTGATTCGACCATTGTAACTCCTAATTTAAGCCGATTGGCCAATGAAGGGATAGTATTTCCAAATGTGTTTTCACCCTCCGGTGTGTGTGCTCCGAGTAGGGCTGCAATAGCAACAGGTATGTATCCCACGAGTTTTGGAGCCAATCATATGCGTACCAATTCCTATACTGAAGTTACGGGTTTACCAGCTTATGAGGCCGTGCCGCCTAAAGAAGTAAAAATGATTAGTGAACTACTTAGAGTAAATGGATATTATTGTAGTAACAATAATAAAGAGGATTATCAATTTATAGCTCCTAAAACAGCTTGGGATGAGAGTAGTCCTTATGCCCATTGGCGTAACCGGGCTAAAGACCAGCCATTCTTTTCCGTTTTTAATTTTAACGTTACCCATGAGTCTAACCTTTTTGAGCCCTATGGCTTTAGTAATTTTGAAACAAGACATTATCATTCGGGAGATACAGATTATCAGTGGCCAGCAGGCCGCATGACCGAGGAAGAAACACCTCATCACCTTGCAAAAAATACTGAATTCTCTATCCCTCCATATCTACCCGATAGCCCAATTGTAAAACGTGACATGTGGAAATTGTACAACAATATTGCCGAAATGGATAGGCAAGTCGGGGCCATTTTGAAACAATTGGAGGATGATGGGTTGTTGGAAAATACCATTATATTATTCTTTGGTGATCATGGCGGACCACTACCCAGGGAAAAACGCTTGATATATGATTCCGGTTTAAATACTCCTTTGATAATAAGATTTCCAAAAAAGCGACATGAAAACACCAAGAACAGTCAACTGATTAGTTTTGTTGACTTTGCCCCCACCCTTCTTTCATTAATTGGCGTAACACCTCCAGACTATATGCAAGGGCAAGATTTTTTGGGCGATTATAAAGCCAAAAAAGAACGCCAATACATCTACGCTGCTGCAGATCGCTTTGATGGTTTTACTGATGCCATCCGTGCCGTACGCGACAAAAGATTTAAGTATATAAGAAATTACAGGCCAGAACAGGGGTACTATTTGCCTGTTCGCTACAGGGAAAATATCCCAGCAATGAAAGAATTATTACGACTTAAAAAAGATGGTAAACTCACTGAAGAACAATCGCAATGGTTCAGGAAATCCAAACCCAGGGAAGAATTGTTCGACTTGGACAATGATCCCAATGAACTCATCAATTTGGCCGATCAACCAATCTATCAAAATAAATTATTGGAATTAAGTAAAGAGATGGATAGTTGGCTTGAACAAATAGGTGACGATCCAAATCAATCAGAAAAAGAATTGATAAAGGAACTTTGGGATGGAAACGATGAGCAACCTAAAACCCAGAAGCCTTCTATATTAATTGAAAATGGTCGCTTAAAAATAGAGTGTTCAACGCCAGGTGCTTCAATAGCCTATAAAATTACAAATAAGAATGATTGGCAAGTGTATACCAAACCGTTAGCTAAAGGCAACCATGAACAGTTGGAAGTACAGGCCCACCGAATCGGATATCTACCAAGCGAAATATTGAAGTACCGTTAGATGCGGCGGATGACAGGAATTATAAAATCAAGAAATTTCGCAATGAATATCGGTCAAAAAAAGTAATGATAATGAACCTCGTAAAACAAAGAAGATTTTTTCTCAAAAAAAACCTATTTAAGTGGGTGGTAGGTATTATTTCTTTCTCATTTCTAATGGGTTGTAAAACTAAAATAGAAGAAAAGGGGGAACCACCGAATATTGTTTTTATTATGGCAGATGATCACGCTTATCAAGCCATTTCGGCCTATGACAACAGTTTGATTGAAACACCCAATATTGATCGTATTGCAAAAATGGGGATGCTCTTTACCAATGCCAGTGTAACAAACTCCATATGTGCCCCTTCAAGGGCGACGATTCTAACTGGCAAACACTCCCATATTAATGGTAAGATAGATAATGTATCTCCATTTGATACTACCAATGTCACCTTTCCACAACTTTTGCATAAAGCGGGATATCAAACAGCTATGTTCGGTAAATTGCATTTTGGAAACAATCCAAAAGGTTTTGACCAATACAAAATATTACCCGGTCAGGGATCGTATTACAATCCTGATTTTATAACCAAAAATGAAGGCGATATAAATGTGAAGGGTTATGTGACCGACATTGTGACCGACATGACTTTGGAATGGTTGGATAATGAGCGAAAAAAGGAGCAACCGTTTATGCTAATGTACCTGCAAAAAGCCCCTCATCGTCCATGGCTAATGGCAGAACGACATTTGGAAGAATTTACGAACCGAACCTTTAAAGAACCGGCGACCTTATTGGATGATCATGAAGGAATGCCTGCTGCCAAAGTCGCCGAAATGAATATACATGGTAATATGGGTTGGGCAGCCGATAGTAAACTCTATCCAGAAGTAATGGACCAATTGGGATTAAAAGAGCAAATTGCTTATGACAAAAGTAGGTTTGATAGAGCTGTTAAAAGAATGGATTCATCACAGCGAGCCAATTTTGATTCGGCTTATAAAAAAGTGTCCCAAAAATTCATTGAGGCATATCCCAATATGAATGACGAAGATATAGCAAAGTGGAGATATCAGCGCTATATGCAAGATTACCTGGGAACCATTAAGGCTGTAGATGAGAACGTGGGCCGTGTTTTGGATTATTTGGAAGAAAATAACCTGATTAATAATACTATTATTGTTTACACCTCAGACCAGGGATTCTATTTGGGTGAACACGGATGGTTTGATAAACGGTTCGTTTATGATGAAAGTTTCAAAACGCCACTGTTGATTTCGTGGCCCAAACAAATCAAATCAGGTACCGTATCAGATGAACTTGTTCAAAATTTGGATTTCGCCCAGACATTCTTGGATGTTGCAGATATAGAACCACCTAAAGATATGCAAGGTGAAAGTTTGGTCCCTGTGCTTACCGATAGCATGGAAAACTGGAAGAGGGAAGCGGTCTATTATCATTATTATGAACATCCATCGCAACATAATGTGAATCGTCATTACGCAATAGTCACCAAGGACTATAAACTGATTCACTATTATTTTGACCTTGATTATTGGGAATTGATTGACCGAAAAAAAGATCCTTTCGAACAAAAAAATTATTATGACAACCCTTCGTACAGAGAAATCAAAAAGAACTTACATCAAAAATTGGATGAACTCCGTAATAAATATGGTGACTCTGAAACTTTGAGTCGTCGATATATAGATGAATTTATGCCTTTGGCCAAAGAAGGCAAGGTATACGGTGTAGAACCAAAGATTTTAAAACACATCATTGAAAAATGGGAAGAATGACTGTCCATAAGAATTGGAACAGTTACATGTATATATTGTCATTAATGTCAAGATTCAAAACATTTATTAACACTTTAATTTTAAAAATAACCATATGAACCCTCTCAAAAAACTACTCTTTTTAACCTCTTTTGTTTCCATATTTCTTTCAGAAAATGGAATCTCCCAAAATCTATTAATGAATGCCTACGAGCGCGAAGGATTGAGCTTAAATGGAGAATGGCAATTTTTGGTTGACCCATACGAAACAGGATTTTATGACTACCGTTTCCAGGAAAAAGGAGAAAACGACGGTGGGGCCTACTGGAATCAAGATGTCCCAAAGGATAAATCGGATATGGTAGAATTTGGATTCACCGACTCACAAACCTTGAAGGTTCCTGGAGATTGGAATTCGCAAGACCCTATTTTCCTCTATTATGAGGGTACTGTCTGGTATAAAAAAACCTTCGATTATCGAAAGTCGAATCCGAAAAATCGGCTCTTCCTTTATTTTGGAGCTGTTAATTATGAGGCCGATGTATATCTGAACGGCAAAAAATTAGGTTCACACAAAGGAGGTTTTACCCCTTTCCATTTCGAAATCCCATCTGACCTTCTCAAAGAATCCGATAATTATGTAGTTGTAAAGGTCGACAATAAAAGACATAAGGATGAAATCCCCACAGTAAATACAGATTGGTGGAATTATGGCGGAATTACCAGAGATGTTATGATATTAGAAACTCCTGATACTTTTATTGAAGCATATTCCATAACATTGGACTCACCTTCTGACAAGTTGGAATCCACCACAAAAAGGACGGATGTATCTGGTTGGGTTAGCTTAAATGGAGCAACCCAAGGAGAAATCATAACCTTGCGAATACCAGAACTAAAAATTAATGAAAAAATTACCTATACCGGTCCACGAACTCCATTCTCCCTAAAATTGTCAAGAGCTGAACTTTGGTCTGATAAAAATCCAAAACGATATGGCATCACCCTAACCACTTCAAAAGATGTTCTTGAGGATAAAATAGGATTCCGAAAAATTGAAGTCAATGGTAAAAATATATTATTGAATGGAGAACCCATTTTTTTAAGAGGGATTTGTATGCATGAAGAATTACCTACGGAAATGAGACGGACCAATTCTAAAGAGGATGCTCTTACTCTGCTAGGGTGGGCCAAGCAGTTAAATGCAAATTATGTAAGGTTGGCGCACTATCCCCATAATGAACACATCATTCAAGCAGCGGATTCCCTAGGCATATTGGTATGGTCGGAAATTCCGGTCTATTGGACCATAGATTTTAAAAACCCCAAGGTCCTTGAGAAAGCAAAGACACAATTAACCGAAATGATCTCAAGAGACCGAAATCGGGCAGCCGCCATTATTTGGTCCGTAGGAAATGAAACTCCCGTTTCCCCAGAAAGAACAACGTTTATGAAATCACTAGTTCAAAAGGCAAAAGAACTTGACCCTTCCAGATTAGTTTCCGCAGCTTTGGAAGTACATAATGACCAAAATAAATTTACGATTGATGACCCATTGGGGGCATACACCGACATAGTCTCGATAAATGAATATCTAGGTTGGTACATGGGTCTTCCCTCCTCATGTAGAACTGCCACATGGGAAACCATTTATGACAAACCTTTGATCATAAGTGAGACGGGGGCCGGTGCCAAAGAAGGATTTCATGCTGATTCCTTGACAAGATGGAGCGAAGAATATCAAGAGTGGTTTTATAAAGAGCAAGTGGATATGATAAACCGTATGCCAGATAATCTTGCTGGCATTACACCTTGGGTATTGGCGGATTTTCGGTCGCCTCGAAGAAATAATCCGGTGTACCAAGAAGGTTGGAACCGTAAAGGACTTATTAGTAATACCGGAAAGAAAAAGAAAGCCTTCGACGTACTAAAAGCCTATTACGAAGAAATAAAAAATCGTTAAATAGACTAATCCTATCAAAACATATTTTGTTTTGTTTCAACTATCCATTTTAAAAATTTGAAACCGCTCGAGTATAGAAAATTCAGTTAAAAACATAGAATTTAAGACTAACAGTACTTTTGATTGATATGCGATACTATATAATCACAATAACTATTATCACTTAAATTGAATAAATTTATGTCTTAGACCCATACAGATCGTTGTAATTCCTCCTTAAAGCCTCCCTTAAATTGAACAATTTAGAATTATCATCATTTTAATTAAGGGTATAATTGAAATAAATACAATATCATATTATTCTTAATAATAATTCTATATGATAAAACTTAAATCAATTCACTACACAAAAGTATTTCTTATGGTATTGTTTTTTCATTTTTTAATTACTTCATGTATAAAAAGTGAATTAATAAAACCCGTTACCAATTCAGATTTTCAGAATTTTGTTGAAGCTACAGGATATATCACCGATGCTGAAAAATTTGGATGGTCCATTGTACAAAAAACCGTTTATGAATATGAAGTTGTATATGATGCCACTTGGAAAAAGCCCAACGGAATTGATAATGTCAGTCCAAATTTACCTGTCACGCAAGTAAGCTTTAATGATGCGATGGCCTACTGTGATTGGGCCAAGGTTAGATTACCTAGCTATGAAAAATATTGGGAATTGACAAAAAGCGATAGTCGTTTGGTAAACATTGATGCAAATTCCATCATGACAACTGTCAAAGCCAATATTATTGGTAATACATGGGACATTACTACTAGCAACAATGATCAAAACGAAATAAGATTGGCAGGGGGTTCTTATTTGTGCAGTCCAAAAACTTGTGATGGAACCAATAGAAACCGAATGCTCTTTGTAAGTTACGATACAGGAAATTCCAACATTAGTTTTTCGGTCATTAGCAAATAATTCTAGTATATTGAAGTGTAATTAGTCACATTTTCAATAAAATTAGCCTCGCCAAAACTATGTCCACAAGTTTTTCACCTTGCTATAATATCAAGATTAAATTACTATGACATGAACATAATTGAAATACTTAATTGTATTATTCAATCCTAAAAAAGTACTCTGTATTTTACAAAAGAAAGTTGATGACTAACCCCTTAGAAATATCGGTTGGCCATGAATAAGCTCTTTATTTAATCAGTTTTAATATATAAACCTTTTAAATTGGCTTTTAAAACGGCTTGCATATCGACACTTTCAGTATGGCCTAAAATTCCAAAATCACCCTTATAACCATGCTGCTTTAATAGTTTGACCATGTCCATTTCATGATCCCCTGCTCCTGCCGTCAGTATTTTGGGTCCATTTTTTCTAAGACCGCTTACATTCACATGCCAGAGGTATGGCATCATGATTTCAACGATTTCTGGAAACGCCTCGATTTGGTGATGTGCATGATGAAAATTGTAAACTATGCCTAAATCTGCATTGGGCATAGCCTGAATTATTTTTACCTGATTGGCAGGTTGCCCAAACCAATTCTGATGATTGTAAAGGGCTATTTTACAATTTTCGTTGTTGATAATATCGTTAAGATAAGATATCATTTCAACTCCCTTTTTTACTGCCAAAGAATCCGGTAAGCCTTCAAAATAATTAGGATGAAAACTGAGCCATATCTCACCTTTATATCCAACATCTTCTATTATCTTCAAAGCCTTTTCATTCAATGGATTAAGCTTACCGATAGAATCTAAATTGGCATCTATCCAAAGCCAAACTGCAATCACGGGTATATCGTTTTGTTTTGCTAATTTTAACTCCTCTGACATAGTAAGAAGGTCCTCCTCTCGCCAATCATAAGCATATTTTTTTATTCCAAGATTTTTCAACATGGTAATTCTCTCTGCTGGAGACCTCTTAACACTATCAAAAGGCACAATACACCAAGCGTAAATATTTTCTATATCAATGACTTGTTTGTAATCTCTTCTATAACAAGAAGAAACTATCATTAAAAAGGTAGTTAAAATTAAAACTTTCGGATATCTCATATTATTTTTCATTTTAATCTGGTCAGTTTTTAGAGTTACTTAAGAAATTGATTACTGAACCATTCTCATTTGTAACAGAGGTAATTGTAAAAATGTGACATAATTAGTCTTAGGTATCCTCAATTATTTATCCTGCTGAATCAGCCAATTCCCTAGGTAACTTCCATTGGACATTGAAATGCATCAAAATTCAATATTTGGAGAAAATAGTTTCTAAAGTCAATTGACCAGAGTTTTAATTCTTGCCATGTTTCATGCGCAAATTCCGCTGTATGTTTTGGTTAATCTCCACTTCGAGCAAACCGACGTGTATGTTTTCTATTTATTCACTTATTAAATCACTAAGTATGTATTTTTGATTGGCCTTACCATCAATTCGAACTTCTTAGAATTTATTGTTATGAAATTAAAAATTGAGAGTTCGCACTGGTATTCTCTTGTGTTTATATGATCAGATTCTAACTTTGTCTTTAGCGTTGCCTCCAATATATCTAGTAATTGGTATTGTCTATAAACTTCTCAACCGGTATTCTATTTAGTGTGTACCAAGCTTCCGTAGACCATAACTTACGACCGGAATCGTTAATTATTTCCGGACTCAGATGAAAGTAAACTAAATGTTTTATGTCTAGTCCATCTAAGGATAGAAATATCTTTTTACGGTCCTTGGAAAGTCTGAGGGTTGATGGCTTCAACGTTTTTCTACCTAATTTTGGGCCTCCATATTCACGTGTTGGCAAATAGTACCATGTCTCAATTTCAAAAAGGTTCTCATTCAAATCCACATTTTGGGACAAAGGTTCTGTAAACTCAATTTCAAAACCATTCGAGAGTGCGTTTATCCTCAACATTTCAAATGTGGACGTTCCATTAAATTTCAATCTTTGAAGTCCATGATTAAGTTTCCCATAATGCCTCCAGTTTCCGGAAACTCCAATCCCGCCAACGACCAATGATCCATCTGGAGCCCAAACCAATCTATTGACACCGGCCTCAAGTCCTTGCGTAAAACGAAAAACTGTGCCCTGTAATTCCCCCTCAACTTCCTCATAGGCTACTCTTTTTATACCACCGTGGGTAACTTCTCCATATATCAATTGATTTTTATATGGGCCAATATTTAGATATGTAGGTTCACTAGGCGAGTTACCGATTTCATCTTGGGGTACCCATACAATTGGAAGTTTTTCATTTAGGTTTTTAGTTCCTTCAAAATCTACAGATCTTGAACCATAAAATTCACCCCTTTTAATGTGAACAATTTTTGATGCCGGTAACCAATCCCCTTGATTGTCTGAAACAAAGATTTCTTCTTTATTGTTTAATCCTATACCGTTGGGCGTTCTTAGGCCTGAAGCGATAAATTCCACCGACCCGTTCAATCTACTGATTTTCATAACTTTACCCCTATCAGTTATCTGCGGGTCCGCACTTGCACCACCTGGTAATATGGCTGTGGCCAAGGTGGCATAAAAATGACCATCCTTAAATGCCAAACCAAATGCAAATTCATGAAAGTTGGAAGAAACGTTCCAATCATAACTTATAGTTTTATATTCATCTATTATTTCATCACCATTGTGGTCGATTAGCTGGGTCAACTCCTGTTTCTGAAGCACATAAATTTCATCGTCCACTACTTTTATTCCTAACGGTTCTGCCAATCCCGCCGCAATTCTTTTCACTTCAATCTCATTTGAATTTTCTGACAAATAATTTTTGATGGAATAAACCGAGCCATCAGCATCCCATGTAGTTAATACAAGAGTACCGTCCTGTTTAAAATCCATTCCCCCTACTCTTGGCTCAAAATCATCGGGCCTCATATCATAAAGGGTAAAGGAAGGGTGCACATCTGTTAAAGAGGCTTGATCCCCAGGCATTTTAATAGTCACAGGAAGTGATGGCGGTAATGCTATTGATTTTATAAAATCACTTGGTGAGTGTGTTAGAACGTTTTCTGGGACCACCTTAAATTTATTTGATTCCTTGTCAAACCATTGTAAAGAAACTGCAGCATCACCCCCCTTCTGAACAAATTCGACTTTTAAGCTATGTTTTCCCTTATTCAGATATACTTCCCCATCTATTGGTCGAAAGGCATGAGCACCACCATTATCAATAACTAATTTGTCATCAATATAAAGATGCGCACCGTCGTCACATATCAATCTAAAAACATAACTATCTTCTTTTTGTATTGCAATTTCTCCATGGAAAAGGATTTTGAAATTGGATGTATGTCCATCAAAATCTTTGGTGTTTAAAACATGGATTACTGGAGTTATTCCATTTTCGGTTGGGGATTCGGTGAAATTATTTCCTTGATCGGTTGGATCCCTTAAATAAAGATTTGCCACTAGACCGGAACCTTTTGTCTTTTCAGTTTCCGAACTAAATCTTAAGGCTTTGGAAGCCTCTGCCAATGTGTATTTTTTGGATTTTCCGGTTGAGTCGCTTTCGGTATTGTCATCCAGTGTTAGAATATACTTGACCATATCCTCCAAAACATTCCTTTCCAAATCTGGGTGAGGAGTCATAATAGATTGTCCCCAGACACCACTCCCTCCGATTTTTATTCTTTTTGCCAATCTTTGAACCGTTCCATCGTCATCTCCATATTTTTTAGCGATACTTATATAGGATGGCCCAACCGTTTTTTCGGTTGTGTTGTGGCAGGCTACACAATCGTTCTGCGCTATAAGTCCTATTCCCGTATTTTTGATTTCTTCATCGGAATTAGTCTCTATGGTGTTACCTCCGTATTTGTCAAAACCAGGATGGAAAAGAATGCTCAACTCCGTTCGTCCGTTCTTTAAATTTAGAATCCCCCCTATTTCAATAATTTTTCCTTGGTCAAAGGAAATGACCTCACGATTAGTTTGGTCAAAATTACCATCTGTTGAAAAATCCGACTCCTCTTCAAGTGAGGTTATCACAGTCTTAAGACCAACCTTATAAGTTGTAGGATTGTTCAAGGCAAAAAGGCGGGCCAATCCATTCTGTTTTCCTTTCTTTTCATATCTCGGTGATTCTTCAACAAATATTATTTCTCCTTCCGGTGTCTTAAAGTTGGATTTAAAAAAGACTTCTCCGTTGTCAAATCGATGGCCCTTGTATTCTATTTCAGGGATTATCTCTTTTCCATTTTTCATTAATACCCACATCTCTTTATGGGAAAAGTAGGCATATCCCGTACTGGTAGGCTGTGGACCATGTTTAGTAGTGTAAACTGCTCCATCAAAAGTCACCCCTCCACTCCAAGCCTTGTATAAGGTTGCAGATTGCGTGTCATAGGATAGCCATAGCTTTTCGTTCAGCGCCGCGGTCAACATTCTAGGCCTTTGGTCTAAAACAGACCTAAATACCCATACCTCCCTAGGTCGGGAATCAGTGAATT
This sequence comes from uncultured Flavobacteriaceae bacterium, assembly GCA_963848865.1. GTDB lineage: Bacteria > Bacteroidota > Bacteroidia > Flavobacteriales > Flavobacteriaceae > Maribacter. The sequence goes on from CAWKFV010000014.1 coordinate 124,344, forward strand.
CGGAATGATTAGAACTGCATCCCATTAAGAGTCCAATAACAAATAGAATTTGAATTTTTCCTAAGTATTTCATGAAAAAATTGTGTTAGGTCGAAGACCTTTTTGAATTTTACAATAGATGGCTACAATCAAAAAGCCAACCAAGGGAACATAGAAAGATAGATTTATACTTCCCGTTGTATCTGAAATTACACCTTGAATACTTGTCAAAATGGCTCCGCCCAAAATAGCCATTATTAATCCGGCGCCCCCTATTTTGGAATCACCTCCTAATTGTTGCATTCCCAGTCCATAAATTGTAGGAAACATTAAGGACATGCAACCTGATGTCAGAACAAGGGCAATAACCCCTAAATCACCAGTACCATATATCACTATTAAGGTACAGATTACACCTAAAATAGCTGCAAAAAACATAAGGCGTCTGGGTTGAAAATATTTCATGAGGCCTGTAAAAACAAATCGTGAACTGGAAAATAGAATTATTGATGCCAAATAGTATTTGGAAGCATCAGACTCTGTCAAACTCAGTTCCTTCATAGCATACCGTATTGTATAGGACCATAGTCCTATCTGGGAACCCATGTAAAAAAATTGCGCAATTACGGACCAACAATAATTTTGATTTGTCAATAATCGTTTTATTGAACCCCTTATATCAAGTTTTTCACCTGTCTCTTTAACTATTGGCATTTTGCTGATTTTAACTAAAATCCATATCACCACAAGAAAAAAGGCAACACCTACATAGGTACTCATTACAGAGGAAAGTTCCGTTGATTGTATATTCTTAAGTTCCTCAGGTGGCATCTGCGCCCTTTGATTTGAATCGAGCACGTTCAAATTGGAAAGAATAAAAATTTTACTTAACACTATACCTGCAATACTGCCTATGGGATTAAAGGATTGGGCCAGATTCAATCTACGGGTTGCAGTATTTTGAGGTCCCATTGAAATTATATATGGATTGGCAGCAGTTTCCAAAATAGATAGACCACCAGCCAATATAAAAAGAGCGATTAAAAAATGTCCATAGACCATACTCAAGCTAGCCGGATAAAATAACAACGATCCTATAATAAATAGACCAAGACCCAATAGAATCCCTGCTTTGTAAGAATATTTTTTAATTAAAATAGCAGCAGGAAGAGCTAATAAAAAGTAAGATCCGTAAAATGCCAATTGAATCCAAGAAGTCTGAAAATCGGTCATGCTCAAAATCCGCTTAAATGCCGCTAACAGAGTATCTGTCATATTATTGGCCAGACCCCATAAAAAGAACAGACTGGAGATTAAAATAAAAGGCCACTTATTCCTAGGAATAGTTTTCTTTGACTTACAAATATTTTTATTTGTATTTAGCTCTTTTTCCTTCATTTACTGCCATATAGTGGTCCATAAAGATTACATGCTCTAAAATCCGAACCTTCTTTGTCCATACCTAGTGCACTCCAAGCTGATGGTCTAAAGATGCGACCCTCCTCTATATTGTGCATACATACCGGAATACGTAGCATCGAGGCCAAGGTTATGATATCATGACCAATATGTCCATAGCTGATAGCTGCATGGTTTGAACCCCAGTTATTCATTACTTGGTAAACATCAGTAAATGCATCCCTACCAGTAATATTGGGGACAAACCAAGTAGTAGGCCAAGTGCGATCTGTTCTTTCATCTAAAATTTCGTGAACACGCTTAGGTAAATCTATAGTATATCCCTCAGCAATTTGAAGAGTAGGACCCGCTCCCTTAATAAGATTCAAACGGCACATGGTAACGGGCATATTGCCCTTTGTTAAATAATTGGAGGAATAACCTCCACCCTTAAAATAGCCAAGATTTGCAGGATACCAAGTAGTGGCTTTTAGGCAGGAGTCAACCTCCTTTTCATTTATTTCCCAAAATGGTTTCATAGCGGGATTTCCATTTACTTCTTGCTGGCCTGTTCCATCTAATGTTGCAGATCCAGAATTTATAAGGTGAATAAAACCTTCAGATGAAACACCACTAGGTTTCCATCCAGTAACCCTTTCCACTGCACCGGGACTCCAATAGGTGCGAACATCCGCAAAAATCTGGGCCCTATTGGTCAATAAATGATTGAACAACATCGACACCCCATTGAGAGCATCATTCTCCGTAGCGACCATGTAAGGGGCTCGGATGCCGTTCCAGTCAAATGAAGAATTTAAAATAGCTTCTGAAAAATCACCATTAGGCAAAAAATCTGTCCATTGACGTTGTCCTTGAAAACCAGAGACGATCGCATTGTGGCCGAAGGCTTCTTCACCATAACCCAAATCCTTAAGTTTGGGATTGCCCACCATTAAATCACGAATGACCAAAGTCATTTTCACCACGAAGGCCCAATCTTCTTCTTTTTGTGATAAACTACGCTGTTCTTCTATTTTATTAAAATCTTTACCTTCCAAACAATGGGATTTGGTCCAGTTCAAGGCTTTTAAAAACTCCTCTTTGTCATAGATTTCATGTTCAATTCTCCGAATTATTTCAGAGGAATCCACATATTCATTACGCATACCCAAATAATCCTGAAAAAAATCAGGGTCTATCATAGATCCAGCTATTCCCATGGAAACACTACCTATGGCCAGATAGCTTTGATTTTTCATTATGGCAACAGCCAAACCAGCTTTAGCAAAAGACAAGAGCTTTCTTTGTACATCATCAGTAATATGATTATCGCCTAAGTCCTGAACATCTTTTCCATAAATTCCAAAAGCAGGAAGGCCCTTCTGATTATGGGCGGCTAGAGTAGCTGCCAAATATACTGCCCCAGGACGCTCCGTTCCATTAAAACCCCAAATGGCCTTTGGTAAGAAAGGGTTCATATCCATCGTCTCAGTACCATAACACCAGCACGGAGTAACCGATAAGGAAACACCAACATTATTTAATTTGAAAAATTCACTGCAATCGAAGGCCTCTTTTACACCACCTATACAAAAATCAGGTATCACGCATTCAACTGAAGTTCCATCTGGATACTTTAGCTTTTCTACAAAAAGTTTGGCTACGTTCTTTGCCATATTCATGGTAGTGGTTTCAAGCGATTCTCTCACACCACCCAATCTACCGTCTATAATTGGACGAATTCCTATTTTAGGATAGCTCTTTTTTTTGGTCATTATTTCAGTTAAAAGAATTAGTAATTTCCATAATTGTAATTCCACAAACTTTTTGAACAATTTGATTCAAACGTTCACGATTTCCTTTGAAGTGAAAAACTGTATGATTGTGAATCAATGATTCATCCGGAGCTAAAAATGCAGCTGGCGATACACTCTCCAATTCATAAAAGGGGCCCATCTGTGAACCATCTTTTAATGGACCATCATTATAAGCATTTATTACATCTCCCAGGTATGGGTTTGATTCTAAGTTCCATTCTTGATTAAGATATGTGGCATTGGGGTCGACATCAAATATAGTAATGGTCAAAACTTCATTTGTTGCATCGTAACTCCCGGCCATTCCTTTGGCCCTATTCGGAGAAATGCCCAATTTCCCCCGCATTCTTCCGTCGGCCTTGAAAAATAGTTTCCCATCGTCATATGAAATACGGTCTTGTGGAATTTCACCGAAATAATCTGTGGTAGCTACAGCGCCTTTCGCATCATTTTCATAAGGGATGAAAATGGTAGTCTGCTTTGAGGGAGGAAACATATCCAATATCCAAATACAAGGTGCTCCGGTAGCTCTTGTCCATGCATAGTCACCACTATTAAAAATTATGTTCTCGGTGGTATAAGCCACCGAGTTTATTGCCGTGAGATCAATGTTTAAATAGTTTTTTATTTGAATATTGCTCAATATTGTAACAGACCTTTTAGCATGTATTTTAAACAAACTATTGGAAAAATTTTTTATACTCATCTCAGCTTCCATGGCAACAGTTGTGTCATTTGCATGAATAACGTTCCATGGCTCGGTATCTATTGATGGAGGCGTCCTCCAATTTTCAAAGACCATCTTATTATTTGGCTCAAAAAATAGTGAAAACCTATTACCTTCTGGTCCTAGCCAAAATCGATTTTCTCCCCCATAGGCATTCATTTGAGGGTCTTCCTTACCAAAGGCTTCATAATTGATCCAGCCCATACTTTTTCCTGATTCTCCTGATAATCCTGAAGTAAAAACTTTACCTTGATATTTACTTGAAACGGCCACCCTTGCATTGTTTGATTTCAGTACAACTATCGTAGAATCCCATTCTTTAAGAAACTCCAAATCAGCCGCAAAACTACCTTCTTTAATGTTTGTTCTCATTCTCATATTTTCAGGAATAATCTTCTTTGCTTTTTTGGTTTTGCAAGAAAACGCAGCAAATAAACAAATTGACAATAGGATATAAGTAGCGATATTGGCTAACGTACTTAATGAGAATTTTAAAGTAGCTATAATTCGATTTGCATCCATTCAAACAATAAACTCTTACTACATTAATATTTTTGACTCAAATATAATAACTTAAACGTTTAAGTAAAATTAAAAAGCAAATATTTGGAGATTAATATATTTTTATTCAATCAATGGATTGGCCTATAATTAGTTCTGTAGAAAGTTCTATATGGGAATTCTTGGAGTTAGATTTGTCCATTTGCTGAACTACCAATTCAACTGCATGCTTGGCGACTTTGGCTAGAGGTTGGCGGATATGGGTAACTTTAAATGGTAGAAAATCCAAAGCTTCACTATGGTCAAAGACGATAACAGCCATATTTTCAGAGATTTTTATTCCCATATTCAGTAGTTGTTTGATTCCCTTTATTCCAAGAGTATTAGTTGCAAAGAAAATACCTTCTATCGGTGGATCGAGATTAACTATTTCTGAAATCACGTCATTAACAGATTCTTCAGTATTATCATGTTTAACTTTAAAAAGCAAATCGATATTTCCCTTTGATTCCGACAAAGCTTCCTCATATCCACTGATACGATCTTTCATATGTTGTAATTTAGTGTCATAAGCCACCATTGCTATTCGAGTCTTTCCTTGATCTACTAATCCCTTGATAGCGTTGAAGGTGGCCTTATAGTTGTCTACTACTACAGCATTTGCGGGAATTTCTGGAAAATAGCGATCAATCAAAACTAGGGGTACATTTCTATCAACTAGATTAGCTATAGAGTTTTCAGAACCTTCAGCCGGGGCAATAATCAAACCGTCTACTTGCCTCGACAATAAGAATTCAGTAAGGGCACCTGATTTAATAGCTTGCTCATCGTTACTACCAAATATTACAGTATAGCCATGAACTTTTGCAGTATCTTCAACCTGTCTGGCAATCTGAGCAAAAAAAGGATTTGCAATATCCGCAACAATTAAACCTATAGTACGAGTTTTACCACTTTGAAGGCTTTTAGCGACTTGATTTGGCCTATAACCCAACTCATCTGCGAGCTTACGGATTTTTTCAGCTACCGTTGTACTAACGCTATTATCTTTTCTTCCTGAAAGCACATAAGATACTGTTGCTATAGAAACTCCAGCGCTATGGGCAATATCTTTAATGGATATCTTATTTTTCATATTTGGATAACCAAATTCAATACAATATTTCGAGATTATCAACAAGATAGATAATTTTCTTCAAAATCATCCATATGGTTTTTAAGGTAAGGCTACCACACCATTACTAAATAAGCAAGGAAAATATTTAGACATATTTCCCTTGTAAAAAAAGGAATAGTTAGAAAATTTTTTAAAAAGAGCAAAGACATCACCGTTCATATTGCTTCTGTGGGAGAGTTGAAAACAGCCATCGAGAGCATCATAAGTCCTAAGAAAAAGCTGATATAATATTGAAGTCACAGTACAGTGAAATTCATAAAATATCATATAAGGCAGCCCAATGCTTAATGGCCAAATACCCTCATAATGAAAAATATATAAGACTAGTTTTTGGGCAACTATAATCTGAGGGAGCTGATATAATTGAAGAATTTCATTTTTACACTGCTGAGAAAAGATATGGCAATCTGATTAATAAAAGTACTCAGATTGTAGATAGGATGAATTTAGGTCAGATTGCCTCTTTTCATTGTAGTTCAAAAGAAACACTAAGTCGAATAAGAAAACACGTACAAATTTTTTTTGACAATTGTCATAGTGTATTGGTTTTGTAGTAAATAGTTTAGTTGAGTAAAATGTAATTAATCTTAAATGAACTATTCGTATATGAAACCGTATTTATCCTATTAATATTAATTTCACTCCTTTAACTACCCAAGGTCAAGATAACATTACTGAGGGAAAGATAACATGTCGAACAAAACTTTACAATATTTTGCCAGGATACATTTTTGCGCTCTGCCCAATTTTTTAATATCATTACAGTCAAAAATTAGTTGCTGCATCGAAATGCCAGCGATGAGCTTTTTTAGTCCGAACGAGTTTAGAAATGTGAGCGTAGTTTTCATGGAGTTAATTTCAGTTGTAAAGTGTGATTTAAAGAATTTGGCATTAAATACTTCTTTAGGTTCACAAAGCTGGTTAGGTTGTTAGTCAAGAAACCCTGCGAGCGCATATACCAACGCAGCTTGCCAGTTTATTGCAATTTCATTATGACTGTAAGACTCTTGTTCATCGACCCAGTCCGTTGCCGTATGGCCACCACCGACTAAATATCCAGGCCAGGGTTCTTCAATACTATCGGCACTGGAGCGTCTGTCATGAGGGTGCATTGGTGGCTCTTTTCCCAGCCCCGTTACAAAAGAGCGATTGTAAAAGTTATTTCCAAAAATATGGTCTACAGCCTCTAAGGCGGTTTCTATATATTGCTTTTTGGGCCGAATACGGTTTGCTACCTGTAGATTTATCGTTTGACGGGCTACGGTGCCGTTACAGCCCCAATAATATCTTTCACCAAGTGGACGTGAATAAACATCGGTATTGGCATCATCAACCAGCATATCCGCATTTTCTACAATATTAGTTTTGATTGATTTTTCAATTTCCGGCGTCTTGGTATTTCTTTTTGAAAGTGCATAAGTAAACATGCCTAGATTTGATACATTACTCCAGTCCCAGTTCTTTTCAATTATGAAATTCATTGCTTTGGCCCGTTTTTCAAAGTCTGCTAAACAGTTGGCATTTCCAGTGGTTTCCCACATTTCTGCGGCTGCCCATAATCTATCGTCCGCATCATTGGTCTGATACCCCCCGGTTTTAAAGTCACCCTGCACAAAATCTTTAGTTCCAGGATTTTCCTGTAAAAATTTATAACTTACCCAAGCGGCATCCAAACATTTCTTGGCATAAGCAGCGTCATATGGTTTAAAATAACGAGAAGCCATTGCCATCATAGCTACAAAATCAGCAGTTGCCGCAGAACTCCATTCCGTGAAATATCTTCTTTCATCATCTTTATCAGCCATTATAAAAGGGGCGAAATTCAACCGAGTCAATTTATGAGAAACTTTACCTGAACCGTCGGGATATTGCATTTTGAAAAGCCAGTCAATCTCCCATTTAATTTCTTCCAGAAAATCAGGTAACTCTGGAACAGTTTTTTGAAGTTCTAAATCCAATGTCTCGATTTGAGGCTTAAAATGGCTCCATGCCATAAAAAGCACACCTACCGTAATACCTGCATTAACTGTATACTTACCGTAGTCTCCGGCATCATGCCATCCTCCAGTTCCATCATGTTCTTCCCCGTTGTTTCCAATATAATCTTCATATCCATCCTCTAAATGACACGCGCCTTGATGATACCGATTTCCAGCAAAATCATCTACTACCTTGGTTCCACAACGCCATAGGTAAAACCCTCGCATACTTGTTTTTGCAGCAAAATCGAAAGCATCATTGGCTATCACAAACTTTCCGGTTGAACCAACATTATCAATTTTAAGTATATATTCGCCTGGTTTCTTAAATTGGGAAAAATCAGCCTTCCATATCTGCTGATCAACATCTTTTTGGTACCGCGGCCCTGTCGTTTTACCAGAATAATACACTTTCCCCTTCATATCCAAAATTTGGAATGTCTTACATTCTTGCGAAATTGTCACAGATTTTTTTAAATGCGGAAGAAATCCAAGTGAGTTCATATGAATGTTTTTGGATTGTGCACAAACAATAGTAAAGGCAGTTGAGGATAGCAGCATAAAAAGTATTTGTTTTTTCATTTTCAGTTATTTGATTCTGTGAACTATAATTAATTAAGTCAAGTATAATTGGTGTTGTATCTAAAGATTACTGTTTTCCTTACTTACAGATTCTGCCAGACCTTTCATATAGCCTATGGCAAAAGGTTACCCTAATCCATATAACCGGGCCTTACTTTTTCCTCTCCAGCCATTGTTGGTAAATAATCCGCCCTTACAGCACCTTTAAAGCCTATGTCATAATGGTTTTTCATGACATTCTGGATGGGACGGCCAAGGTGAACCACCCAAAACGGATCATGGTGAGCATAGCATACTAAATTCACCAAATCGATTCCTCTGTGCTTAAATTTACTGTTTATTTTTTAGTTCCTTTCGCATCGCTTATCCTTTAATGTTGATTCTACCTGCTGTATGCACCAAGCCAACCGGAATTAAATCTGAAATGGTCTGTTCCAGTTTATAGAATACCTCCACTAGACTTTCCGAGTAGATAATCTTGATACTTTTAACTATATGATATATGCCGGTACGGTACGCTCTAATAATGCTTGTCCTTGGGCTTATAAATTTTAGTAGGTTGTGCTGCCGTCTCATGGCGTTCCGCAAAGTCGGCGAAGGTGTCATTGACCTTTAATTCATAACGACTGCTTTTGGTTAACGCAGACTTAAGGTTGTAAGTCAGGAGGGAATGAGTCACTTAGCCATAGAATCAAATGGCATTTTCCACGTTTTATACAAATTTCTCTTACATTTGGCTAACATTGGCCTCCACTGATGTATACTGATTGCTGCCAAGTACGCAAAGGAAAACTTCTAGGTTTTGTATTCCAGCATTGTGGTCTACAATGGTTAGCTTCTTGCCCGCATGAACTATGAAGATATTATCGTTCTCTTAATGAGTAAAGTGTACAACAGGAGATACTTCATTGGACCATTCGCTGTGCTAATAGCTGAACTATGATAGCTTAAAACCATTGGGGTGTTTTGCATAAAACTCCTACCAAAGTAATTGCTTAATGATCCCTGTTTTTGCAAAATACCTGTCAAAAAAAATGGAAAATACTTCTCCAGAATCTTCAATGGATTGCTCTTGGGTTTTAGATATGATTTGAAGAGCTTATACAGTTCCTCCAAGGTTATTCTTGGGACCTCATAACCGATAAGCCGGTAACGCCTGAAAAAGTCAATGTATTTTGTAAAGGTATTGCCGATAGCCCTAATATTGAACTCATCAGTTGCTTGCTTACGCTCTCTCCATAAAGCTAGAAAATCTATTATACTTTTCGCACATCAATTTGCTTATGGGCTATCGACCTTTTTTAGTGGTTGACTTTCACCCGTTTTGGGTGGCTCATTTTAATCCGCTTTTTGCGGGCATGCTATATTTAAGAAATATCGAAAGTAAAATACTATCTACGACTATCAAAGTTCTCATCCGAGTTCCCCGAGAACCTCGAACAAAAAATTCACTGAATACGGGGGTTGGGCAAATTAAAGAGTAAAACAGGTAACCGAATAGGTCTCGCTGAGGCTTAAATTTTGAAGGATTTTGGGATTTTTTTAATATATAAAACCCTGATATACAGGGTTTTATATATTTATAGTCGGGGTGACAGGATTTGAACCTGCGACCACTCGACCCCCAGCCGAGTGCGCTACCGGACTGCGCTACACCCCGAAAATATTATAATCTCAAAATTGGATTGCAAAAATAGAAAAGTTACTTAGATAATAAATACTATTTACGAAAAACCTACGGTTTTAATCCAAAGCTTCTATCCACTCGAACATGCGTTCTGTCCATCCTCTTAAGTGATGGTCATTTCTTGCCAACGAAAAACCATGCCCTCCTTTTGGGTAAATATGCATTGTAGCCGGAACATTGGCTTCCTTTAACGCTTCAAAAAACAGAATACTATTTTTAACATCAACTCCCCCATCATCCGCAGAATGGAATAAGAATGTTGGAGGCGTATTGGAAGTAACCTGCTTTTCATTGGAAAAATAATCCGCCAAATCGGCTGCTGGGTTTTCCCCTATGAGATTCTTTTTAGAACCACTATGCGTATCGGGCCCAAAACTGATTACCGGATAACCTAAGGCCATAAAATCCGGTCGCGCACTTTGAGTATCAATATCATCCAACGGTTCGTAGACCTTCTCCTCATAATGCGTACCCAGAGTAGATGCTAAATGTCCTCCTGCAGAAAAGCCAAGTATACCTATTTTGTTGGGTTCTATATTAAAAGTATCCGCCATGCTACGTACCATCCGTAAGGCTCTTTGGGCATCAATCAGCGGTACAAAGCGTTTATTTTCCTGGGATTTATCGGACGGTAATCTGTATTTTACCACGATACCTGCTATACCTTTTCCATTTAAAAATTTTGCAATATCGGTTCCTTCCCAATCATACGCAAGAATTCCGTATCCGCCTCCTGGAAAAATAAGCATGGCTTGACCAGTAGCGTTCGCTTTGGCGGGAAGATATACTTCAATAGTTGGCTCCTGTACTTTACTGATTCTTAAAATCCCATCTAAACTATGCACTTCCTTTTCATCAGATTCAATCCTATTGGGAATCTTATCCTTTGGCCATAGCGGTATTATGGTATCCTGTGCGCTAACCATTCCTATGGTTAAAAGAAAAACGAACAACGAGCAATATTTCATGATTTTTGATTTTAATTACACTCCCATTTAAAATTAGCGACTTTGTCATTTGATGCGGAAGAAAGATTATAATGCCACCACTCCGTTCTAATGGACCAAAAGCCATGCTTCTTCATTGTTTCTTTCAGCAGCTTTCTATTGTCCAAAATTTCTTTTGGCAAATCTAGATTATCATGATAGGCTCTTTTTCCGAAGAAATCAAAGTCCGTTCCCATATCCAATTCCTCGCCATCCAAGGTAACCAAAGTGATGTCCACTGCCCCACCCTTATTATGTATTGATCCTTTTACCGGATTCGCAACATATTGTGGGTTTGGAACAATCTCCCACATTTTATATTGAACGGAGTTGGGTCTATAGCAGTCGTAAAACTTTATTTTTACTCCGTTCTTCTTAAAATCGGTATTTGCCTCCAATAAAGCTTTTGCGGTCTTTACCCGTGTGTAACACTCCGCGCAATCGTAAACTTGGGCTTTTAAAAAATTATTATCAGTAGCATACCGCAGGTCATAAGCGAAACCATCACTATAATCTGCCAACCGGATGAAGGTGGTGTCGGACAGCTTTTCTAGGGGGATGAAGTTTTCCTCATTCTCCATTTGCACGGATTCCGTTCTTACCGAATCTTTCTGAATTATGCTCTCCTCTATCTCGGCTTCAGACTCAGCTTCCTTTACTTTTTCCTTACAAGAAAATATAGTGGATAATACGCCAATAATTATTGTGGATCTAATGAAGAAAGAGTATTTCAAGATTTCTTAAATTTTACACAACTCAATGTAGTTATTCGCTTGGATTTTTCAATCCTATCATTTCAAATATACAATTTCGAAATAGAAATCATTACCTTACATTTCTATCCTTTGCGCAGGGCAATTTAACCAAAAACTATGAACTTCCGTATTTCTTCTTTATTGATTATTACCTTGATTCTAATATCATGTGGACAGAAAAAGGTGTCTAAATCCGAAACCGAAAAGAATCCGGATGCGCCATGGTTGTTGGGGTTTGAAAAGACAGATATGAATCCCATCATGAAATCGGACTCCACTTTCGTTTTTTTAGACCCCGTATCAAATAGTGAAGTTCAATGGCAAAGGGCCGATGTTTTTAATCCAGGTGCCGTTGTAAGAAATGATACCGTTTTTCTCCTATTTAGGGCAGAAGATAATCCGGAAGCTATATTAGGCGGAAGAACCTCGCGGATAGGTTTAGCCTACAGTACCAACGGAATCAATTTTACAAAATATCCGGAACCTATACTTTTTCCAAGTAACGATGAATTTGCCAAATGGGACCAACCCGGCGGAATCGAAGACCCACGAATAGTAGAAATTGAAGACGGAACTTATGTAATGCTCTATACCAGTTGGAATACCGATGTAGCTCGACTATCAGCTGCTACTTCAAAAGACTTAAGGAATTGGACTAAACAGGGACCTGTTTTTGAAGATGCATATGGTGGTAAATTTTTGGATATCTGGAGCAAATCCGGCTCCATAGTTACGGAATTAGTTAACGGCCGGTTAATAGCTAAAAAAGTCAAAGGAAAATACCTAATGTATTGGGGCGAGCTTTTTGTAAATCTGGCAACTTCGGAAAATGGGGTGAATTGGGAACCGACCTTAACCGATACCGGTGAGCTACTACATAGTTTTAAACCAACATTAAATGAATTTGATAGTCACCTAACGGAACCTGGCCCGCCAGCATTGTATACCGAAAATGGTATCCTTTTACTGTACAATGGTAAAAACTTAAGTGGCGATGGTTCTACTTCTGAATATCCAGAAGGAACCTACTGTGGCGGACAAGTGTTATTCGATAAGAATGACCCGACCAAAATGCTTTCAAGGTTAGAAACTCCTTTTATATGCCCTAGTCTTCCGCATGAAATTAAGGGCCAATATGCAGCTGGAACTACATTTATTGAGGGTTTGGTATATTTCAAGGAAAAGTGGTTTCTTTATTATGGAACAGCTGACTCTATGGTGGGTTTGGCCGTTAAGGAGTAATCAGTTTTTTAAATGCTGTTATCCATATTTATTAATTGGAGTCATTCAGGATCATTCACCAATATCTCACTATCGCTATACCCTATTCTTTCCGCTTTGGCTTCAAAGGAAATATCGGCGTTCAATGGTTCGCTATACACGTTCCATAGTGAGTCTTTAGGGAGCTTCCAAATAATGGAAGCATCTTTTTTCTTAGAAATCAAGGTTATTTTAGAATTTGAGATTTCCATCTCTAGTGGCGGTAATTGTTGTTCTGAACCATCGGGTATCCATTTTGCTAACAATTCACCTTCCGGAATTCCTCCAAGATCATTCGTTTCTTTCATCCATCTATTCAATAGATTTTGATAATGAATGAGCGTATCCTGCATTTCTGGAAGTGCTGCTAAATTGATAAGCTCATAGGGGTCTTTCTTTAAATCGTACAGCTCCTCGGAAGGTTTATTAGGCTGCAACCATAACGATTGCTCCTTAGCAAGTTTGCCTTGTTTAAAAAGTTCCCTAAGCTCTGTCATCATAGGCATTTGTTCCCGATACGAAACGGGCATGGCGTGACTAATCGTGGTATCAAAGCTTTTGATATACTTGTACCGCTCGGACCTTACTGCCCTTAAACGGTCATAGAATTCATCAAACCGGTCGGATGAATGATAGGTATATTCAGTTCGATCTTTATTTTCAAAAGTTCCAAATTTTGCCCTGCCCTGCATCACTTTTGGTGGTTCAATATTCGCTAAAGAGAGTACAGTCGGCGCTAAATCAATAAAACTAATCAAGCGACTATCCGTTGTACCGGATTTTTCATTCTCAGCAAGTTTAATAACCATAGGCACTTTTAGACCTGTATCATAAAGTGCTCTTTTGTACCTTGGAAAAGGACCTCCATGATCACCATAAAAGAAAATAATCGTTTCCTCGTAAAGTCCGTCTTCTTTTAATTGATCCAATACTTCTCCGATTTGATTGTCCAAGCGGTTAAGGTTGCTATAGTTTACGGCCAAGTCATGCCTTACAACCTTGGTATCGGGAAAATATGGAGGAACTTTTATAGTTGATGGATCCACAAATAAGGAATCCTTGCCCCTAGCCCATATTTGAGATTCATGGCAAACCGAAAAATTGAATACCGCAAAAAACGGTTGATCTTCTTTTCGCTTTCGCCAATGCCTATCATTACTGCTTTCGTCCCAAGCACCATCTGTCTTTTCAAAATTATAATCCTCCTTAGGTCCGTTGGCAGTATAATATCCTTTTTTGCGCAAGTACTCGGTGAACATCTTAACCCCGTCAGGCACCACTGGTGAATAGCTTGGAATTCCCAAAGTTGGTTGGTTCTCCCCTTTTGCATAGGCATTATAGGTCCGCATATTATGAGTTCCCAACGTTGTAGGATACATACCGGTGATAATGGAACTTCTGGCCGGGGCGCAAACAGGAACCGGTGAAACAGTATTCGTAAAAAGGATAGCATCTTTGGTCAGGGATTCTAAATGAGGAAGGGAAATAGTACTGTTTCCATACATGGGAAACCATTCTGGGGATTGATCTTCGGCTACAAGCCATACAATGTTTGGGAGCTTTTCCTTAACATTGCTTTTTTCCTCATTCTTATTGGAGCAATTGGAAAAAACAATAAAAACACCTATCAAAAAATAACTTCTTAATAAGTGTAAATATCTCATGTTTAGAGTATGTTTTATAAAAATGCCATTTGAAAACTAATATGCTTTCCCGATAATCTAATCCAACCCTTCAAGAAAAGAAAGGCTTTGAGGAACTTGTTCTAAAACCCTAGAGGATTCATCCTCGATAAACATATATTCGATGCCTAGTTTTTTAGCTTCCGCTACTACTCCAGCGATATCTATCTGGCCCGTTCCCAATACCACGTTCGTTTCAACATCCTCATGTCCGGTATTGTTCCCTTCAATACCTTTTTGCATATCCTTTAAATGTAACAACGCGAATTTAGATGGATACTTTTTCATTAATGCTAATGGGTCCGCTCCACCATGTTGTGCCCAAAACACATCCAATTCAAACTTAAAATCGGTGGCGTTTTCGGCCATGTAATCGAATAAAGTTCCATTCTTATAAGGCCTAAATTCATATCCATGGGCATGATATGCCAACGTGATGCCGTGGTCCTTTAGTAATTTTCCTGCCTTGTTAAATACTTCAGTAGCGTGTTTGGTCTCCTCTAAATCAAACTTGTTATCATCATGGGGGATCCATGCGCACATTACATACTTTGCCCCGAAATCCTTAGCGGTTTGTAGCACTTTTTCTGGGTTTTTCTCCAAATCCTCAAAACCAGCTCCAACACTAACTACTTCCAGATTATTTTCTAAAAGTACTTTTTCAAATTCGCTTGGGGCCATTCCGTAAGTTCCGCCACCTTCAATTTTAGTGATGCCCCAATCCTTTATTATTTTCAACGTACCGGGAACATCGGTCTTAAATTGGTCACGTAAACTATATAGTTGCAATCCTACTTCCTGAGCGGAAACCAAAAAACAATAAAGACCAAATAATGATATAATTACTAACTTTTTCATTAATCTTGTAGTAAGAATTTTTATGTTATCCTATGTCAATAAATTACCTTGTTCATCCCATTCCGCAATGACACCTCGCTTACTTTGGTCAACACATTTTGCTATCCATTCCGGATCATAGGCAACTCCATGTTGGTCCAATACATCTTGTGGCACACCATCCCAAACATTTGGCTGATTCCCTTTATAGCCCAAATCTGCAATCCCCACTTTTGAAGTGTAATAACCAGTTACCGTTAAACCTCTCATGAGGTAAAAAAACTTAATTTCCAAAGGTTGCTTTTCCAATGATATTTCTGTATCGTGCCAGCAAATTTCATCACATATTTGCTTTTGCTGTTCCAATGTTGCAAACTTAAATTCCTTCCCGAATTTGGTATTGCTTTTATGGTCCAACCACATAAGCCCCCCCAATAGCGTAGGTGCCAGTTCTGGAATGTCCTTTCCCATAAACTCAATAAAAGCAGGTACTTCAGCTTCCAAAGGTCCTCCATGAGGTTCTTTTGGTGGTAAAATTACAGTGCTCAATACACCAATCGTCTCCAGTTCATGTAGGTTGAATAATTCCTCATTATTCAATTTCTCTATTCGCTCCAACTCTTCTGGCGTTCTACCAAAATATTTGGTTTCTTTTATTGCAGGAATTTCCTCGTTCACCTTATCCCCATCGGTCTTACAACCATGAAATGCCAATGCGGATGCACCTGCGCCAAGAATTATGGTCTGTATACTTTTTCTTCTGTCCATCACTCCCTAGATATTTTGTTGTTTCAATTGTTCAATAATATAGTCCGATGCCCTCCATGAAAGTGCCATAATGGTCCATGTACAATTCTTGTCTGCTTGGGACACAAACGGTCCAGCATCCACAATAAAGACATTATCAACATCATGCAACTGTTGGTATTTATTGGTTACGGAAGTTTTAGGGTCATCCCCCATTCTTGTCGTACCCACCTCATGAATAATTTGGCCTGGTGCCAATAATCCATAATCTTGGTCTTTACCTGGTTTCTCACCTACCGTAATACCACCCATGTTATGTATGATTTCTTCAAAAGTATCCTGCATATGTTTGGCTTGGTTACGCTCAAAATCAGACCATTTATAATTGAATTTTAGAACTGGTATGCCAAACTGGTCTAAGGTAGTCGGGTCTATTTCACAATAATTCTCTTTACGGGCAATTGCTTCGCCACGGCCAGCAAGGTGAACCACGGATCCATAATACTTTTTAACGTCGTCCCGCAAGCTTTCACCGTATCCTCCCACCCGCAGGCCAAAGTATTTATTCAGTCCGTTGGTGTCCCATCCGAAACCATAATTCGGTTGCCCCATGCCGCCAGAAATCTCTATGTGATAGCCACGAGGAAAGTTGAGTTTGGAATTATCGCCCCACCAGGGAGAATAGATATGCATTCCGCCCACACCATCTTCATTATAGGACGTCTTTCGGTTCATTAAATCTGGAACAACCCCAGTGGTGCCACCCCCTGTTGAGTCATGCAAATATTTTCCAACAATATTGCTGCTATTGCCTAACCCGTTAGGATGTTGTTTGCTTTTTGAATTCAAGAGTATACGTGCTGAACTACAGGCAGATGCGGCCAATACCACGACTTTTGCTTTAAGCTTGTACTCTTTTCTATCATCCTTACTTATGTAGGAAACCCCGGTAGCCCTACCTTCATCATTAGTGGTGACTTCACGTACCATGGAGTTCACGAATATCTTTACTTTTCCGCCGCTTTTTTGAGCTGGAAAAATCAAGCAACTTCCTGCAGAGAAATCTGCATATACAGAGCAAGAACGGGAACATTGTCCACAATAAAAGCAAACGCCGCGCTCATTATTTATTTTTTTTGTCAGCATTGACATTCTACTCGGAAGAACGGGAATGCCCGACTTTTTAGCCCCGTTAATATAAAAAAGTTCATGCAGTCTTGGTTTTGGTGGGGGAAGAAAAAAACCATCGGGATCATTCTCCCTGCCTTCATTGGTTCCAAAAACCCCAATCAGCATATCTAATTTATCGTAATAAGGTTTTACATCCTCGTAACCGATTGGCCAATCATCACCATAACCGTCACGTGTCTTACCCTTAAAATCCTTTGGTCCAAAACGAAGGGATATTCGCCCCCAGTGATTTGTACGGCCACCTAGCATCCTGGCACGCCACCATTTAAAATCGGTGCCCTCTTCATGGGTATAAGGCTCACCTTCAACCTCCCAATCTCCCCATGACATATCCCATTCGCCAAATGCACGGTCCGTTCCTGCGCCTCTACGTGGGGATTCATAAGGCCATTTAAGTTGGGTCATCGTTACCGGATCTGCCGGGTCAAAATAAGGTCCTGCCTCAACAATGGCTACATTTAGACCAGCATCTGCTAATTGTTTGGTAGCCATACCGCCACCAGCACCTGAGCCTACAATAATTACATCATAGACTTCAGTAGATTCTTTTATTTGCATGGATAATTATTTAATTCTTCCCAATTTAATATTTTAAATAAAACTTGATCGCTTTTTTATACCAATAACCTAAAATCTGGCATCTATACACTAGAAAACTGGTACATAATGCAGTAATTACTAATTGCTCCTAAAAGCTGATGCAGGCAGATCGGCTCCATTAAAAAGATTCGGGATAGCCGTATTTTTCCAAGCAAACCTTACTCGTTTTGGCAATTTTACTTCCTTTGCAGTTACGATTATTTTATCATCTTCTATTTTTGCTTTGGCCGGATAAAAAATTTGGTCTTCCCCTGCAACTTCAAAATGTGATACCGTTTTACCCTTAGCATATAATCCAGCATTGTAGTCAAAATAGACTAGTGCCTTTTTGCCTTCTAATTCTATTTTACTAAACAACGGACTATGAACTTCTTTGTCAATCGCACCATAATGTTCTTTCAAGGCAATATTTGCTAAACGCAAACCTACATCCTTCTTGTTCTGGGGATGTATATCATCTACGGTGCAAATATCACTTGTTACCGTCATTCCAGTTTTTTCAAGCCCTAGCGCAAGCCGTTGTTGGTTTCGTACCTCAGCTCCTTCAAAAGGCCTACCATATTTATAAGGGGCTATTTGGGCAAAATAAAACGGAAAGGTATATCCCCAATCCTTTCGCCATGAACCAATCATTTTTGTAAACAAATCTTCATAAGTTTCCGCATTGGCCGTGTTTGCCTCGCCTTGATACCACAGGACTCCTCCTATTTTGAAATCAATTAAGGGAGCGATCATCGCATTGTATAGGGCCGATGGTTCTATAGTTACCCACGGATTGGGTTTAATCAAACTATGCGCCTCCATTAATTCCGGATTTTCATCAAATACATAACTTGGAGTCCAAACTTCGGCACAGGATGCTCCCCAAGATGAATCAATAAGACCTATAGGAACGTTAATTTCTTCCTGAATTCTTTTAGCGAAGAAATAGGCCACTGCACTAAAATTTGCCATGGTTTCCGGTGTGCATACCGCCCAAGTACCTTGAACGTCCTCTTGCGGACTTATTGAGGTTCGTTTTTCAACGGTAAACAATCGTATGTTAGCATAATTGGCTTTACTGATTTCCTCTTCTTTGTTATCTATACCACTATTGGCGCTCCATTCCATATTGGATTGTCCGGAACACAGCCATACCTCGCCCATCAGTACATTGCTCAAAATAATTTCATTGTTCTTACCCTTAAAACGCAGTTCATGGGGCCCTCCAGCTTCGGGTGTAGAAACCGTTATATTCCATTTGGCATCATTCCCCGTCTTTACACTAAAAGTCTTTTTGTCCCAACCAGTATAGATTTCAAATTCTTCGTTGGGGGAAGCCCATCCGAACAATACTACATCAGACTCCCTTTGCAAAACCATATCGCTAGAAAAAATGTTAGGCAAGGTTATATCCGCCAGAAGTGTTTGGAAAGTCGCTAAAAAAAGTAAGGTTATCAGTTTAAGTTTCATTTTATGAAGTATTTTTTCGATGAATTAAATATAACCAATTAAAAACTTCTTCCAGAAGAAATAAGAACTCCGGAGAATGGGTTTTAAAAAACAAAAATCATTCACTAACTTGATTCCTTATTGCTTTCATTTTTCAACCTATAAAATACCAATATGGCCAGAGAAAATCATGCTTTCAATAGAAGGAACTTTTTAAAAGCTGCCTCCGCTTCCTTGCTACTTTCCTCTTTTGGGACTTACGGGTTTGAATACTTTGCACAGGAAAATCCTAAAAGAGTCGGGTTAATAGGTACAGGGTGGTATGGCACGAGCGACCTTTTTAAATTGATACAAGTGGCCAATGTGGAAGTAATAGCCTTGTGCGATGTTGATTCCAATTTCCTGAACGAGGCAGCTCAACTGGTATCTGAAAGACAAAAATCCGGTAAAAAACCCAAGCTGTATTCCGATTACAGAAAAATGTTGGCGAAAAAGGACTTGGACATTGTACTTATTGGAACTCCGGATCATTGGCATGCCTTACAATGTATTGAAGCGCTAAAAGCCGGGGCTCATGTATATGTGCAAAAACCTATTAGTGTGGATGTAATGGAGGGCGAAGCAATGGTAGCGGCCGCTAGAAAATATAACAGAGTGGTTCAAGTTGGAACACAAAGAAAAAGCACCCCTCACCTAATCGATTTAAAAAATCAGGTGGTGGACAAAGGTCTTCTTGGGAAGGTTGGCCATGTAGAAATGTGCTGCTATTACCATATGAGGGCCAATGGAAATCCGCCCGAACAACCAGTACCGGATTTTCTGGATTATGAAATGTGGACAGGCCCCGCCCCTTTGCGTCCCTACGACGGTATTCCCCACAGAAGATGGTGGCGTACCTTTAGAGAATATGGAAATGGTATTGTTGGAGATATGTGTGTACATATGTTCGATACTGTAAGATGGATGCTGGATTTGGGGTGGCCAAAAGAAATAAGTTCACAAGGCGGAATCTACGTTCAAAAAGAAGGCAAATCCAATATTTCCGATACCCAGACCGCAGTTTTCGAGTATGAAGACCTTAACTGCGTTTGGCAGCATAGAACTTGGGGTAATCCTGCTGACCCAGAATACCCATGGGCATTTAAAATTTACGGTGACAAAGGAGTTGTTTCAGGAAGTACCATGAAAGCAGATTTTGTGCCCTATGGTGATGGAGAACCCATACATTTTGACGTGCTGTACGAAAAGGAAAAGTATCCTGAAGATTTAGTCGAAAAAGACAACGAACTAAATGCGGCCCCTGCCACAAGACGACATATGATCGACTTTCTTGAAGCCATCAAGAATAATTCCCAGCCCATTGCGGATATTGAGGAAGGACATATTTCTACCGCAAGCTGTATTTTGGCAAATCTCTCCATGGATTTAAAAAGACCCTTGGTGTATGATTCCAAGACAAGAACGGTAGTCAACGATCCTGAAGCTACAAAACTATTGAAAAGGACATATAGAGGTCCATGGGAACATCCCCACCCAGATACAGTTTAGCTCGTACTATGGTTTTCTGGTAGATTCCCTTACTATAAGACTAGTCTTCACAATCTTGGTTTCAAAAGGCTGGTTTAGACCTGGATTTTCAATTCTTTGTATCAACAGTTTGGCTGCGCTTTCCCCAATGTATTTCCCGTGTTGACTTACCATGGTCAGGGATGGAGTTACATATTGTGACAGTTGACCGTTCGTAAAGCCGATTACTGAAATATCCTTTGGAACATTATACCCTTTGGCACGCACAATTTGCAACACCTTTACCGCGGTAATTTCATCAAGGCCAAGAATACCATCTACTTTTTTGTTATCCAAAAGAATGGACATGTGCAGATCCAAATCTTCTTCCTTAGGTTCAAAATTCACCAATAGGTGATCGTTATAATTGAATCCATTGTCCGCTAAAGCTTTTTTATAGCCTTCCAACCTTAATTTGCCAACACTGGATTTACCAATTGGCGAAACAAAAGCAATGTTTTTGCAACCAATGTCCAAAAAATATTGCGTGGTTTTATATCCCGCTTCAAAATCGTCCACAATTACTTTATCGCAAGAAATAAGGTCCGAGACCCGATCAAAAAGTACTAAAGGAATTTGATTAGAGGTAATTTCGCTGAGTGCTTCAATCTTTCCCTTACGTTGGGTTTCCTCGGACAAGGATATAATCAATCCATCAACAGTCCCTGAGTCCAAGAATTCGAGGGTTTTGGATTCTTTATCAAAAGATTCATCGCTGATACAGCTAATTATATTATAACCATTTTCATTTGCCACTTTCTCTATTCCGTAAAGCACTTGCACAAAAAAGTAATTTAATATATTTGGAACCAACACTCCTATTGTCTTAGTGCTTTTGTTTATTAGGTTGAGAGCCAGTCTATTAGGTTTATAATGCTTTTCCTTAGCGAATTTTTGGATTTTCTCCTTAAGCGCACCGCTAATCTCATAACTGTCGTGTACCGCTTTGGATACGGTAGAGATGGAGACGTCAAAATGTTTGGCAATATCCTTTAGGGTGATTTTTTTCATTCCTTAAAACTAAAAAAGGTCTTTGAAAAAAAACGTGTTTTTCCAAAAACCTTTCTAAGATAGTCAATTTGGTGTTCTATAACTGCTCCAGCTTTATTAATGCCTCTGATTTGGAGTTTACATCAAGCTTCAGATATATATTCTGAATATGGAAATTGACTGCACTTGTGGTCACGAAGAGCTTGTCCGCAATCATTCTATAGGTTGCTCCTTTACAAAGATAATCTACAATCTGATTTTCCCTTTCCGAGAAAAATTTATACGATTTTCTGTGGAAATTAGACACTACCTGTTGTACAATATCATTGCTCATTGTTGCTCCATCCTTACGGACACAATTTAGGGCATGGAGTAATTTGTCCTCACTCATCGGTTTGGTCAAATACCCATTTGCACCCTTTTTAAAGGCACTCTTGATAATTTCAAAATCATTGATTAAACTGATCATGATTATTTTAACGTTCCAATCCTTTCGGCGAAATAGTTTGATGGCATCCAATCCGCTCACATCTTCAAGATGAACTTCCGAGATTATAATGTCCGGGGACACCTTGTTAAATGCTTTTAATGCATCATTTGCCGATGTGTAAATACCCACCAGTTCGTAGGTGGGGAAATTATTGAAATAATGATGGTAAGATTGATGCTGTAACTTGTCTTCTTCGATTACAACGATTCTTAAAATTTGAGTTTCCATAGTCAATGGGATTTTATGCTATCCTTTCTCATCAAAAGGAATAACAAGGGTTAGTACTGAGTAAGATTTGGGGGATTCATCCGGATAAATTCAAATTTATCCTAAACAAGCTCGAATGTTTAGACCAATACCAACGGTTAATAAATGTGATACTAACCAAAAGAGTCAGCAACATAAAAACACGGCATAACTTGGTTCAAATTGATTTGAACACACAAGCTTGTTTAGAATAAAAAGAAATTAGCCTTTAGTAAAATGAAGGCTCGAACCAAATGCAAATTTATCCATTACGGATTTGCAAAAGGAATCTACGTATTTGAGAAATACGAGAAGGTTTTGAGAGTTGACAATAAGAGATGATCTGTCGTAGGTAAGCGGTAGGTAAAAATTTTCCATGTTCGTGGGGGATTTGGGTTAACAATGGTTATCTCTAACTTTTGAATGTGAAATATAAGAATATAACAAATATCTCTGTCAAGTGCATAGGTATTTTCGTTCAAATGCAGCTTTTCGTGCATTTCATCTAGAAAAATTGAAACAAAAAAAAGGAGGGGACCCAGTTATCCCCCCGGATACCACCCCTCCTCTTATCGACAATTTACTCAAACATAGAAATATTTAAACCAAGTGTCTCGCTATAAAACTATCGAATATTAAAAACTAATAACTATCTTAAATTTAACTTATTGTTCCCTGCTGATATAATCTCCATCGTCCTCATACAAATTAGATGCAGTGGCAGTAGAACTGTCTACCTGCATGATCCATTTTTCGTCATTATACTTTCCGTTCAGGTTTGAAACGAAAGCTGTTGTTGCCTCTTCCTTATAATCATAATCCGCCAAGTACACATAATGCAACCCGTTTTCCTTGTTATAGAACTCTTTGGCATTCAATCCCTTTTCCTTTAGGCTGTCCATAAAAGCGTTAAGGTATTTTTTATTCTTGTATACATTGGCAATTACGTAATAACCGGACTTAACTCCTACCATATCAGCATCACCAAGCATTTTAATAGGTAGTTTTTCAAACTTCTTATTTCTTGGGTCTTCAAAGACCTCATAATTTTCGGACTCAGTCTCGTTTGAAACCAGCATGGTATTATCCTGCTGACCAAAGTCCTCCATAGTGTTTCTTATATTGTTCTTAATGTCCGTTCGCAATAACCTTACAACGGTTTCAAAGCGCTGCTCAAAAGCAGTGGTACGTGCTTCCTCTATGGAGTCTTGCCTTAAAATAAGCTCGTCCAATATTAAACGGTTTTGATAAGCAATTGAATTTTCATCCACACCCTCAGGTATTTCAGTAACCAATTCTCTTGTAGATTTTTTCCTGCTATTATCTCGTTCCGCGATTAAATGGGCAATCTGTTCTTCGTAGTTCCTTACTATACGATCAATTTTACTATCATTGGAACTATCCACATAGGCATTTCCTTTTTCATCATCTTCCTTAAAAGTATAGGCCAAAGAAAGTTCATGGTTCCAGCCTAGATTGGCATCGTCCTGTGAAAGGTCCTTTTCCATTAAGTAACCCAAGGACATTTTTTTGCTCAAGTTAAAACCGATTCCTGCAGATACTCCGTATTCTTCGTCCACCGTAGTCTGCAACCATCCATACTTAGGCAAATCTAACAATAGGGAACCTAGATAATAAATACTTCCATCATCGTTCTTTCCTACTTGCGCCAAAGGCATTAATCTGGCATTCTCAAACATTCCTCTTCCTGCGTTAAAGGAATGTGTATACTGTAAGGATGCTTTTATACTGTTGGCCGACAGATTGGTTAAAAACTCATTTGTAGTCTGATTATAGCGCAGTAAATCTTCCGCATATAATCCAAAATCAAACTTACCTACAGATAAATTAATTCCTGGTTGTATGGCTATTTTACTTTCCTTTCTGGATTCCGCAACTTCAGGGTCTTCCTCAGAAACCACTACCCTATTCTTGTCCAAACCTTGATTAAAATAAGTAACGTTGGTTCCAAAAGTTAATTTAGTTTTCTCTCCTAAGGTAACGGAGGTTGCATAATTGGCATTAAAACCGAATTCTTGTACAACACCGGACCATTGACTGTAAACTCCAATTCCTACAGCGGTTTTCTCGTTTATTTTATTACTGAATCCTAAATAATAATTCTGGCTATTGTCATCAAAAGTGGCATATTGATTCCTATGTAAAATGTTCAAATAAGATTTGTTTTCCCTCACCAATGAAAAGGTTGGGTTTATTAAAAATCGATTAAAAAATAATTGATTGTGATATGTGCTACTAGAGCTAAGGTCAGAACTTGTTTCTTGACCTAAGGCGGATAAGTTTCCTAGAACTATGATAAAAACAAGGGGGAGACCTATCTTTTTGGATAAGGTATGGGTATAGTTCATAATAATAGATTTATGGGTTAAAATTTGGGTACGCAAAGAAATTCTGAGTGGTTTGGAATATTGTCCGTTACTAGATTTCTTTGAAAGGGTCAATTAAGTTACTAGAGCTTCTTACTGTTCGTCTTCAAATACAGAAGATGAATAATCCACCTGAACTCCAGTATTTAAAGCTTCCAAAAAGCGATAGTCCTTTTCTTTGGCGCCGTTGTTCTGGTTGGCATAACTAAAGGCAACTTTCTGAGTTGAGCGACCTTCCTTGCCTCTGGTGGATACGATGTAATCCATTCCGTTTTTGGATAGTAGTTGGATGGACAAATCGTCCCCTTTGCTATTTATTGGATTGCCAAGGTTCATGGCAAGACCAACCCTATTGTGAACAACTTCTACCATATACACATCCAAACCGCCATAGCCTTTATGACCTTCGGAAGCGAATACCAAGGTGTTACCTTCCATTAGTTTTGGGTACAAATCGTTTTTATTTGTATTTACCTTGCTACCAAGGTTTTTTGCTATGCCAGCTGCTCCGTTGCTTCGTATGTCGGATACATAGATATCATACTCCCCAAAGGAGCCTGGCATATTTGATGCAAAAAATAATCGTTTACCATCCTCGGAAACTGTGGGATGTATTGCAGAATAATCATTGGGGCACAATGCAAGCTCTTGTATGGTCTTCCACTCGCCATCAACTTTATCTGCCTTATAAATTTTATGTAGTAATTGCTTTTTAGAAAATACGCCGTATGTAGGTTTAACGTAGGTGGATTTACTAAAATAAGCAGTGTTACCGTCCTTTGTTAAGGAAATTGGTGATTCGTAGTTATTCTGATTTACCTTATTTTTTAAATCCATAGCTTTTAAGACCTGATAGTCAGACCTATCGGATTTTCTTACTTCATTTACGACCAACTCATCGTTGGTCGTATTGAAGTTCAACGGTCTGAAATTCCTGCGATTGGAATTACTGACATTACTCTTTAAGGAAGCATCCGTCATTTGATAATCTTCCCGGACAAGTTCTGTCCAATTCTCATCATCTTCATTATCGCTATGCTGTTGTCCCAATTTGGAAACCGCATAATCATAACGTTTTTGATAGTTACCGTCCAGGATACCATCGTCTGTAAAAGCAATAAGCTTTTCATACCAAAAAAGGGCTGTCTCGTAATTTTGGGACAGAAAATTGGCATTCCCAAGGTCCTCATAGATTTCCTTTTCCGAATAGCCCATCGACTTCAATTCTTCATAGTTTTGAAGTCTTTTGGTGGCATCCTCAAAGGTTAAACCTTCTTTAAATGTTTGCGCGGACAATGAGCAGCAGCAAAGTACCGCTAGGCATCCAAGAAACATTTTCTGTGTAAGAGCATTTCTCATGATAATTGATTTTGGGGGTTAACAGATACAAAGTTCCAAAATCAAATGCGAGTCATACTTAACAAAAATTCATAGGTTTTTCGATTTTCGGTCTATTTTTGACGTTAAACGGTAGAATTTGTGTTAAAATTGAAGAGAATAAACTTTTGCAGGGTTTGATTGCCAGTTGAAAATAGTAGAGAAAGGATTAACGAAGGAACTTTTAAAAAATTGTCAGCGTTGGTTTTAGACAACACTTTTTATTCATAGTTTTAATAGAGATTTGTTTTCTCATCATCTTTAATCATTTCATCTAACTCTTCCTGATTAATATCAATTTTACTATGATCAATTAAAACTTCAGCTAGGGTTGGAAAAGTATTTTTTCCGTCATCATCGGTCTTCGACCACAGGTTAGACCTTATAATGCATTTAGCACAATGCATAAATGCCTCTTTTACTTCTACTATTATAGCAAATGATGGCACCTTGCCTTTAAAGGATAGTAATTCTAAAATTTTTATGTCCGTTATTACTTTAGCTGCGCCATTCACTCTTAAAGTTTCCCTAATTCCTGGAATTAAAAAAATCAATCCGATATTCGGGTTTTGAATAATATTTCTTAATGTATCCGCTTTACGATTTCCAGGTCGATCGGGGATAGCCAACATTTTATCATTCAATATTTTTACGAAACCTGCCGGACCTCCTTTTGGAGAGACATCAAAATTTCCATTTAAGTCAGATGTTGCAATAGTTATAAACGGAGATTTTTCAATAAAGTTCCTACAGTAGTCATCAATATAGTTTATGGTTTTTTGAGTAACTATCTCACTAGGATGTCCCATTATTTCGCGTAGTTCCTCTTCGCTAGATATAATATTTTCAAATTTCCATTCCATTAGTATACCAGATTATTTTAACTATGTCTTTCCGATGTTCGGTTTCTTTAATTAATTAGGACTGTACAATTTCAACCTAAAATAAAAAGGCAACATATACTTCCTACCCAGTAAGTAATGTTGCCCTTAAATCCAAATACTAGGTAATTGGATATATAGTTATATTAAGAATATTGATTCAAAATATTCTCGTACAATTCCTGTTTGCCACTAATTTGTTCTGGTTCTCCCTTCTCTTTAGCAACATCATATAAATCCGTTAAGGCCAATTTACCGGCTTTAAACTCGGCTCCCTTACCGGAATCAAAAGAACTGTATCTTTTTGCCAACATGGACTCATAAGGTGACTTCTTAATCATGTTATCTGCAGCTAACAAAGAACGTGCAAACGTATCCGCTCCTCCAATATGCGCATGGAATATATCATCCAAATCGGTAGAATTTCTTCTGGTCTTGGCGTCAAAATTAACACCACCGCCTTGAATACCTCCGGATTTCAAGATAACTAACATAGCCTCAGCGGTTTCCATTACATTATTCGGGAATTGATCAGTATCCCAACCGTTTTGGTAATCGCCTCTGTTAGCATCAATACTGCCCAACATTCCTGCATTTGCAGCTACCTGAAGTTCATGTTGAAATGTATGCTGCGCCAAAGTAGCGTGGTTTACTTCAATATTCAATTTAAAATCATTCTCAAGACCGTACTCCCTTATTGAATTAATGGAAGTAGCCGCATCAAAATCATATTGGTGCTTAGTAGGTTCCATCGGTTTAGGTTCGATAAAGAAAGTACCTTTAAAACCTTGGCCACGTGCATAATCTTTAGCCATGTTCAAAAATCGACCAATATTGTCCTGCTCCAATTTCATATCGGTATTCAAAAGGGACATATAGCCCTCTCTTCCGCCCCAGAACACATAATTCTCACCTCCTAATGCGATAGTGGCATCCAAAGCTATTTTTACCTGTGCCCCTGCTCTAGCCACTACATCAAAATTAGGATTGGAAGCAGCACCGTTCATATATCTTGGGTTTGAAAAACAATTGGCCGTTCCCCACAACAATTTTACTCCAGACGCTTTTTGCTTTTCCTTTAAGTAAGCAACGGTCTCATGGATTCGCTTTTCAGATTCCGTCAAGCTTTTTCCTTCATCCACCAAATCATGGTCATGGAAGCAATAGTAATCAAATCCCATTTTAGTAACGAACTCGAAAGCGGCATCCGCCTTGTCCCGTGCAGCTTGAACAGCATCTGAAGACGTAGACCATGGAAAGTCCTTTGTTCCTGGGCCAAAAGGATCGCCACCAGTTCCGCAAAGCGTATGCCAGTACGCAACGGCAAACTTAAAATGCTCACGCATGGTTTTACCGGCAACTACCTGATCTGGGTTGTAATATTTGAACGCCAACGGGTTGTCAGATTCCTTTCCTTCGAATTTTATCTCTCCAATTCCTTTAAAATACTCCTTATCTCCTAAAAGTGCCATAATCTATTTTGAATTATTTATTATTAGTTCTAGTTCTTGTTTCCATTTATTGTATGCGTGTTGATATGCTTCTTTATCCGCCAAAGGTTTATAGGTCATGACGTGGTCATTGGCCATATAGGTCGAGAATTTTTCATAATCCCCATCTACCAAGGATGCCGCCCTTGCCGCTCCAATTGCCCCTGTAGTATTGTATATCTCTATTTCCTGCCCGATTAGCGTTGCGATGGTATTGGAAAAGATCTTGGAGCGAAAAAGGTTATCATTACCGGCCTTCATCACTTTGGCATCAATCCCATCCGATTTCATAATTTCTATACCATAGACAAAAGAAAATGCTATGCCCTCTAAAGATGCCCTACAGATGTTGGCCATACTGTGTATATTCAAGTTAAGGTTTAGAATACGGGTCCCAATCTCCTTATTTTCAAGCATACGTTCAGCTCCGTTTCCAAAAGGGATAACACAGACCCCTTCCGACCCAATAGGAACCTGGTTGGCAAGGTCGTTCATTTCCTCATAGGAGTCTACGGC
Source organism: uncultured Flavobacteriaceae bacterium (assembly GCA_963848865.1). Taxonomy (GTDB): domain Bacteria; phylum Bacteroidota; class Bacteroidia; order Flavobacteriales; family Flavobacteriaceae; genus Maribacter. The sequence goes on from CAWKFV010000014.1 coordinate 153,623, forward strand.
CAAATTATTCAATAACCATCTATATTGTATTCCAGCTCCATTTATACAAAGTAGTTTACCAACATTTTTGCAGTCTTCGGAATTGTAATTCACGTGCGCGAAATTGTTGACCCGTGAACTTTCCTTTACGGATAAATTGTCTGTAACGGCATAAACGACCCCTGATGTACCACCGGTAGCAGCCACTTCACCAGGATGAAAAACATTTAAGGCCAAGGCGTTATTGGGTTGATCTCCAGCTCTATATAGAATTGGTGTTCCTTCTAACAGACCACTTTCCTCGGCACCTTTTTTGGATACTTTGGACTGAATACTGAACGTATCAACTATATCAGGAATTAATGAATGGTCAAAACCATAGTAATCCAAAACTTCAAATGCCAAGGTATCTTTTTTAAAGTTCCAAAATATACCTTCAGACAGTCCAGATATGGTGGTATTAATAGTATTGGATAATCTATAAGCGATGTAATCGCCGGGAAGCATAATCTTATGGATTTTACTATAGATTTCTGGTTCGTTCTCTTTGACCCATTTCAATTTGGATGCTGTAAAATTGGACGGGGAATTTAAAAGATGCGTGTCACAAAAGGTTTCCCCAATTTCTTGGTAAGCCGTGTTGCCAATTTTCACCGCCCTGCTATCACACCATATAATGGATTTTCTTAGGGGATTGCCTTCAACATCCACGACTACCAGCCCGTGCATTTGATAGGCGATTCCAATACCCTTAATCTCCTCGGCACTTATGCCGTTTTTTTGTTTTAACTTTTTGATTCCGTTACAAACATGAAACCACCAATCTTGAGGTTCTTGCTCCGCCCAGCCATTTTCGGCCGCATACATAGACATTTCTTGCTCAGGTTCCTGAACGACATCAATACTCTTTCCTGAATTGATATCGACAAGGGCAACCTTAATCGAAGAACTTCCTAAATCTATTCCTAAGTAGTACATGCATTAAAAATTAAAATCCATAAAGGACCTGTTCAAAAGTAAAGAATGTTGTGTGCAGTTTTCTTAAATACGTAATTTATAGAAGCTATACATATAGAAATCAACTGGATAAATAAAACCAAAAACTACCGCAAACAAATGACAATCAATATGTTGAATTATTAAATTTCTATACTAAACTTGTCGAAAGCGGTTTCGTAAAATTCAGAAATCAGTTATTGAATTTAATCAATTTGGCAAAAAAGAAGCAATAAAACCGTCATTTTTTCCTCTAGAGGATATGATAATTATCAATTATTCAAATTTTACAAGGCTATAAACTTGAAGTAAAAACCATTAAAATCTTAAATAAGCAAAAGGTTCGATTATTAAAAGGGCATTTTCTAAACAAATGAAATTAATCTAAAAACTCCCCTAGATTAAAGCGACACCCCTCTTTTCCATGGGATAAAGTCGTCCTGTCCGAGTGCGTCGGCCTTGGCAATCACTTCCCCGCTGGCAACTTTAATCACATGTTCCAGTATTTCCTCGCCCATTTCCTCGATGGTACGTTCACCCCTAATCACGGCTCCGGTGTCGATATCGATAATATCCGGCATACGTTCCGCAAGGATGGTATTAGAGGATACTTTAAGTACAGGGGCTATGGGATTTCCCGTAGGCGTTCCCAGCCCAGTGGTGAATACGACTACGTTCGCACCAGAACCCACCATACCGGTCGTGCTTTCCACGTCGTTGCCCGGGGTGCAGAGCAGGTTTAGGCCTGGTCTGGTGACATATTCCCCATAATCCAGAATAGCCGTTATTGGGGAAGTTCCTCCTTTTTTTGCCGCTCCCGCGGACTTCATCGCATCGGTGATCAAACCGTCCTTTATATTACCCGGTGATGGATTCATATCAAAACCTGAACCGGCGGCCTCCGCGGAAGCCTCGTAGGCCTTCATGAGTTGCATGAAACGTTCTGCGTCCTGGTTATCAACACACCGGTTGACCAATTCCTGCTCTACGCCACAGAGTTCCGGAAATTCCGAAAGTATGGGAGAACCGCCAACCGCGGCTAGGATATCCGAGGCATACCCAAGTGCCGGGTTGGCCGAAATTCCTGAAAACCCATCCGAGCCCCCACATTCCAGTCCCATTTTTAATTTTGAAATAGAAGCTGGTTTACGTATAATTTCATTGGCCTTTTTTATCCCTTGGAAAGAATCCTTTATGATGGTGTTCAACATTTCGTCCACCGTACCCATCTGCTGTTGCTCGTAGATAAGAACGGGCTTGCCTAAATTAGGGTCAATGTCGTCAAGTGCGTTCTTTAAAAGGTCTATCTGTAGGTTCTGACATCCCAAACTCAACACCGTGGCCCCGGCAACATTCGGGTTCTTCACATAGCCCGCCAATAGCTTGGCCAAGGTCTGCGAATCCTGACGGATGCCTCCACAACCGCCTTGGTGGGTAATGAACTTCACTTTGATGTTGTCAAAAGTATCCTGTTCAACCTCTTTTTCCGCATCCTTAAAGTCGCTAGCGTTGCCATTGATTAGGTTTCGCAACAACTGTCGCTGCTTTTGTTCCTTGCCCATGGAAAGTTCCTTCTCAAAAACATCCTTTAACACCTCTATGTTCCTGTTTTCACAGAAGACCAAGGGAAAAAACAGCCATACATTCTGGGCACCTACTTGACCATCCGGTCTGTGATAGCCCATAAAGGTCCTGTCCTTCCATTTGGAAACATCCGGGGGATTCCAGGAAAAGGTATCGGTCTTTTCCTTTACCGGACTACTTTGATGCTTAACGTTTTCAGTAGTAAGCAAGTCACCTTTCTTGATTTCCGAAACAGCTTTGCCTACCAGTACGCCGTACATAAAAATCTTGTCATCTACTTGAAGGTCAACTAAAGTAATCTTATGCTTTGCCTTTGTATCGGATAGTATAATAATCTCCTCTCCTTCAAAAAGAACCCGATCTCCCTGAACTAGATTCACCAGGGCAATGGCGACATTATCCTCAGCCTGTACTTTAATCAATTTATTTTGCATCAACTATTACTTTAAACTATTCCGAAAATTTATAAAATCCTTCTTCAATACCATACTCAATTATGCTTTTCAGCGCTTTAGCTACTGATTCGGCCAATCCGTTTACCTTGTTCAAATCCTCCCCCCAATACTCGCTATTGTTCAATATTTTTTCTGATACGACATGTAAATCTTTGAATTTCCATATATCGGAAAATTTAGCGATTACTTCGGTATCATCATTAAGGGGCAAGCTATTTCCTTTCCAATCTCCTTTATAAAAACAAAGCAAACAAGCAAAAGCGTAAACCGTTTTTAATGGTAATGCATTTTCCCTTTTTACGTACTCCAAAAGACTTGGCAAAACCCTTACCTTAAATTTAGAAATTGAATTTAGGGCAATACTGGCCAGTTGATGTTTGATGAAAGGGTTTCTAAATCGGTCAAAAACTGCATCGGCGAATGCTTCCAATTCCGCCTTTTCCATATCCAATGTCGGGATAATTTCATCGAATACCAAGGAACGTATAAAGGGACCTGTAAATCTTTCGTCCACCGTTTGCTTCACGGTTTCGTTTCCGTACAGAATCGAAAAAGGCACCATGGCGGTATGCGCCCCGTTCAAGATCCTAACCTTTCTTGTTCGGAACGGTTGCATGTCCGCGACGATTTTTACATCAAGATTGGTTTTGTGAAAGGGCAATTTCTTTTTTAGTTCATCGTCACCTTCAATGACCCATAGAAAAAAGGTCTCCGCACTTACAATCAGCTGGTCCTCATAGTCCAATTGCTTGTTGTATTCCTGGATTTCATCTTTAGGATAGCCCGGAACAATCCTATCCACCAACGTATTATGAAAGCTACACGAGGTCAATATCCAATCGTTAAAATCCGTGGACAAGTCCCAAAGGGAGCAATAGTCTAACACGAACTTCTTTAAGGTATCGGCATTGTGGTTGATCAATTCACATGGAATAACGGTCAACCCTTTTTCAGGAGCGCCATTAAAATAAGAGAACCTTTCAAATAATAATCTGGTCAATTTGGCGGGAAAAGAAGTTGGGGGCGCCATATCAAAAGTATCGGAACCAATAAAAGCAATTCCGGCCTCGGTGGTATTGGAAATTATAAACTGTAAATCCTCTTCTTTTGCCAGTTCTAGATATGCTTGAAAATCGGAATAGGGGTCAACTCCCTTTACGATATTGGTTATAAGCTCCTTTTCTTCAATCGCTTTACCGTCTTTTATTCCCTTTGTAAAAAGGGTATATAAACCATCTTGTTCATTAAGTATGTTTATTAGACCCTTATCAATAGGCTGCACAACAGCGATTCCGGCATCAAAACCGACTTCCTTGTTCAATTTTTGAAAGGCGTATTCCACGAAGGCACGTAAAAAATTACCTTCTCCGAACTGAACTATTTTTATAGGTGGTTTTTGGGACAATTCAAGATTTACTCTATTTAACTTCTGCATGCTCATTTTAAATTAAACAATTGATTACAACCCGAAAATCCCTGGCAACCAAAGACTTAGTTCCGGGATATACGTTACTAAGAAAAGTGCTACGATCATTGCCAAAAACAAGGGCAGCAATGGTTTAAATACCTTCTCAATCGTGGTCTTGGCCACTCCAACGCCAACAAAAAGCACTGAACCTACAGGTGGAGTACATAAACCGATACAAAGATTGAGAACCATGATGATCCCAAAATGTACAGGATCTAGGCCCAGTTTTGTCACTACTGGTAAAAAAATGGGCGTGAATATGAGTACCGCCGGGGTCATATCCATAAAAATACCTACGAACAATAATAATAAGTTTATAATCAGAAGGATTACGATTTTATTATCGCTCAGACTTAAGAGTCCGGAACTTATATCCTGCGGAATGTTTTCGTAGGAAAGTGCCCAGGACATGCACATGGAGGATGCTATCAACAACATCACTATCGCGGTCGTGGCCGAGGAGTCCAACAATATCTGCGGTAATTTGGGAAAGTTGATTTCCTTGTAGATAAAACCCAAAATTAAACTATAAAGGACCGCTATAGCTGAAGCCTCGGTGGCCGTAAAGACCCCCGTAACGATTCCTCCGATGACCACGACGAGCATAAACAAACTTGGTAGCGCATCGATAAAAGTCCTTAAAACATCCTTTGCGCTGCTTCTTTTACCCACTTTGTATTTTTTCTTCTTCGCCCAAATAGCGGCTACAATCATCAGAAATAGACCTGTCATGATTCCGGGGATATATCCGGCGCAAGAAAAGCGCGGCAATGGAAGCGCCACCACTGGCCAAGGAATACACGATCAGCACATTGCTTGGCGGAATGACCAATCCAGTAGTAGAGGAGGTAATGTTTACGGCTGCCCCAAATTCCTTTGAGTAGCCTTCCTTTTCCATTTCCGGCCCCAATATACTTCCCATTGCGGATGCGGACGCCATGGCCGAACCGGCTATGGCACCCATCAACATGGCGGCGATAACGTTTATCAATGCCAACCCGCCGGGCAAGGAACCTACAATTGTCTTGGCAAAGGCGATAAGGCGATGCGCGATTCCGCCTTTGTTCATAAGTTCCCCGGACAATATGAAAAAAGGTATTGCCAAAAGTGCAAAACTGTCCAGACCGGTCGCCATACGCTGTGATACCGTAGTGAACGCCGGCATCGCCGGGATGCTCACCAACATAGTCAACAAGGACGATATGGCGATACTCCAAGCAACTGGGGTTCCAATGGACAGCAGACATATGAAGCTGATTACCAATACTAAAATGGGAATGTGTTCCATCATGATAGTAGCTTTTTTAGGTCCGATAGCTTGTAGTACATTATCAAAAGACCGCTTATGGGAATTATGATATAGACCACGGATAGTGGTAGTTGCAGTGCCGGTGACTGTTGCCCCAGTACATAGGAAATATAGACCAATCTAGAACCACCAATGACGAAAGCGAAAAACACAAATAGAATGACCAAAACGGTTACGATGGCTCTTAGCCATTTTTGGGTTTTCTCAGTGGACCTTGTAGGTAGGATATCGATGGCGACATGAAGATTCCTGCCTGATACATAGGCCGCCCCCAATACACCGATCCAAATCATTAAATATCGTGCTAGCTCATCCGTAAACGAACTTGGATTACCTGTCACGAATCTAGTGAATACCTGCCAAAGCACATTAAGTACCATGATGGCCATTATTACTACTAAGATGTTGCCCAATACGGCATCTATTTTAGATCGCATAGGTTCAGTTCGTTTCTTGTATTTGTTTTATCAGCGGATAGATATCCGGATCGTCCCTATAGCCTTCGAATATACTTTCCACCTTTTCGGCAAAAAGTGATTTATCCGGCCTAAAAATCTCTACCCCGGCCTTTTGCACTTCGTCCAACGCCTCTTTTTCTGCCTCCGCCCAAAGTACCCGTTGGTATTTGACCGATTCCTTTACCGCCGCGTTCAGCCATTCTTGTTCCTGTTCACTAAGTTTATCCCAAACGTAGGTGCCAATTAATAATACATCCGGTAACACTGTATGTTCATCTAGGGAATAGTACTTACACACCTCGTAATGTCTGGACAGGTAAAAACTTGGCGGGTTGTTTTCGGCTCCATCTACAACGCCTTGTTGTAAGGAAGTATATAATTCTCCCCAAGAAATGGGTGTGGGGGAACCTCCCAAGGCCTTGACCATGTTCACGGCCGTAACACTTTCCATGACCCGTATTTTTTCGCCCTCCAAATCGGAAGGTTTTAGTATGGGCTTGTTCATGGTGTAAAAACTACGACTGCCCGCATCATAGTAACCAAGGCCTTTCAACCAATATTTTTCACCATCGTTCAACAATTGTTCCCCTATCGGCCCGTCCAGCACGTCAAAGGAATGTTTGCGGTCCCGGAACAAAAAAGGAAGACCAAGAACTTTCATCTTAGGGGCAAAATTTTCCAAGACCCCTACGGAAACCTTGGTCATGTCCAAACTTCCTATTTGAAGTAGTTCTAGACATTCCCGCTCGGTACCCAGTTGTTGGCTCGGATATATCTTTAGAATCCAACTTACCTCCGGAACGTTCTCGCAAATCTTCCGCCATTTTTACCATTGCCTTATGGACCGAGTGGCTTACGTCCAGACCATGACCCAAACGAAGCGTCTTTGTGGCATTCCCTCCGGAGCACCCAAAAAGCATCGAGAACAGAATGAATGGGAAAACAAAGCTTTTGGAATTCACGGGTTATTTATTTCTAATTCTTTTGATGAGCGACAGCGCTTCTGAAACCCTTTCTTTTAATCCGTCAAAATCCTTGTTATCCAAAATATCCTTGCTGATCAATTGTGACCCCATGCCTACGCAGGCCACACCCGCATCGAACCAACCTTTTAAGTTGCTTTCTTCTGTACTTACACCTCCGGTGGGCATAATACTCGTCCACGGTTGGGGGCCTTTGATGGCCTTAACGAATCCCGGACCATAGGTTGAACCTGGAAATAATTTGATAATCTCACAGCCCAGTTCCTCTGCCCTGTTGATTTCCGTCATGGAACCACAGCCCGGTGACCACAGTACTTTTCTACGGTTGCATACAAGGGCAATATCCTCGCGTAAAGAAGGCGTAACGATGAAGTTGGCTCCCATCTGCATGAACATACTTGCCGCACCGGCATCCGTAATGGAACCGACCCCCATGATCATCCCAGGTAATTCCTTGATAGCGTACTTATTGAGTTCCGAAAAAACCTCAAAGGCAAAATCCCCACGTGCCGTGAACTCCATCAATCTGGCGCCGCCATCATAACAGGCTTTTAGAACCTTTGTTCCTAGTGCTAAATCCGGATGGTAGAATAACGGAACCATTCCCGTTTCCTCCATTACCGCCGCAACTTCCAATCTTGAATATTGTGCCATTTTAATTACTTTTTCGTTTAAATACCGTCAATTGTTCTCGACTGCGCTCGAACGGACGGTATAATTATTTTATTTATCTAGCGACCCTACCGGAAGCGTCCCCGCCCATCAGTTTTTCCACTTCGTCCACCGATACCAGGTTGGCATCTCCTTTTATGGTATGTTTCAAACAGGACGCGGCCACGGCAAAATCCAGGGCATTTTGGTCATCTTCAGAATATTTCAATAATCCGTAAATCAATCCGCCCATAAAGGAATCTCCTCCACCGACCCTATCCACGATATCCGTAATCTGGTACTGTCTGGTTTCGTACATTTTTTTACCGTCCCAAAGCACTCCTGCCCACGTGTTATGCGAAGCAGAAATAGAACCCCTTAATGTTGTGATCACTTTTTTCGCTTTTGGGAATTTTTTCATCATTTGCTTACAGACCGATAAAAATGCCTCCGCTTTGACGTCCGCCCCGTCCTTATGCACATCCAATCCTTCCGGATGGAATCCCGAAGTGTTTCTCGGCATCTTCCTCGTTGCCCAAAATAACATCGCAGTAGGAAGTTAGTTCTGTCATTATCTTCTCACGGTCACCCCCATATTGCCATAACTTTGCGCGGTAGTTCAAATCCGTTGAAATCGTAATCCCTTTTTTATCGGCCACTTTAACGGCTTCCAAACAAACATCTGCCGCTCCTTGCGAAATGGCCGGGGTAATACCGGTCCAATGGAACCACTCCACCCCATCAAAGACCGCATCCCAATCGATCATTCCGGATTTGATCTCCGCAATAGCGGAATGAGCGCGATCATAGATTACCTTACTGCCACGGCTCACCGCGCCAGTTTCCAAGAAGTAAATTCCCAAACGATCCCCACCGAATACAATCTTATCGGTACCAACACCTCTTTTCCTCATTTCCATCAATGCGCAGTCACCGATATCGTTCTTCGGCAACCGTGTAACAAAATCCACTGGGACGCCATAGTTGGCCAAGGAGACCGCCACATTGGATTCTCCCCCGCCATAAACGACCTCAAACTCGTTTGCCTGTGAAAATCTTAAAAATCCCGGAGGTGACAATCTAAGCATGATCTCACCGAATGTAACTACTTTTTTCATTATTCTATTTTACTAGCTTTATATTTTAAAAATTGAAATATTCCTTGGCATTATTATAGGAAATATCCTGAATAATCTTACCTACCAGTTCAAAATCCTGAGGCAGCTCTCCGTTTTGCATTTCCTTCCCGAACAGATTGCACAACACCCTTCTAAAATATTCATGCCTAGGATAGGACAGAAAACTTCTGGAATCTGTAAGCATCCCGATAAAACAACTTATCAGCCCCATATTTGAAAGGGCGTTCATTTGTTTGGTCATGCCATCCTTCTGGTCCAAAAACCACCATCCCGAGCCGAACTGCATTTTTCCTTTAACCTTACCATCGTTAAAGTTACCGATCATAGTTGCCAAAACCTCATTATCCGCGGGATTCATATTATAAATTATCGTTTTTGTTAGCTTATCCTTGGTATCCAAGGCATTTAAAAAGTTGGAAAGCGAGGCTGCTTGTTTGTAATCGCCAATGGAATCCCATCCTGTATCCGGACCTAAAAGGCGTGTCATCCGTGAGTTGTTGTTCCGTAATGCCCCTACATGAAACTGTTGTACCCAATTTCTTTCATAGTATTGTTCGCAAAGAAACAATAGCAATGCGGTTTGAAACTTATCGTTTTCCAACGATGTCACTGTTTTGTTGGACATTCTTTTCTTGAAAATCAATTCTATTTCCGCATCCGAATAGGTTTCATAGGGAACATAGCTTAACCCATGATCGGAAAGCTTACAACCATTTTCCCCGAAATAATCCAAGCGTTGGGAAAGTGCATCACACAGGGATTTGTAAGAATCTATATTTACCTTACTGACCTCGGACAATTTTTCTATATACCCAATATATGTTTCACTGGAAATTAGAAAGGATTTATCCGGTCTAAATGAAGTACTTACCCTCACATCAAAACCACTCTTTGCGATTTTCACATGATTGTCCAGACTATCTATAGGGTCCTCGGTCGTACAAACGGTTTCCACGTTCATTTTCTTAATTAAACTCCGGCAACTAAATTCAGGAGTTTGCAATTTCGAATTGGCCTCCTCATAAATTTCATGAGCAGAATCCGGGTTCAGTAAAATATCGATATCAAAATACCTTTTCAGTTCCAAATGTGTCCAATGATATAAAGGATTTCTTAAAGTATAGGGAACCGCTTTGGCCCATTCGCGAAACTTTTCCTTATCCGAAGCATTACCTGTAATGTACTTTTCGTCAATACCGAAGGTTCTCATGGCGCGCCATTTGTAATGGTCGCCATCTATCCATATTTTAGAAAGGTTCTCAAATGTTCGGTCATCGGCTATTTCATTTGGAGGTAAATGACAGTGATAATCTATGATCGGCATCCGGGAAGCGTATTCGTGATACAGTTTTTGGGAAAATTTATTCTCTAAAAGAAAGTCTTCATTAATGAATTTGATATTGTTTGCCATTTATAGGTTCATTGAATTTCCAATTTCATCTGACGATTTAAAAATAGCGAGTTGCAGACAGATATATATAACTTTAAGTAGAATTTTTTGATTTTTACGCTTCAAAACTAGATTTAGAATTAAAATCGATACAAAAACGCAGCTGGCCTATATTACAAACCATTAAATGACAACTCGGATTTTTCTGTTTCTTTTCATAAAAACAACTAAATAAGAATAGTCACTTAATGGTGGAAAATTGATTGTTCTAAATTAAGAACCGTTAAAAAATATCATTACGGCCGCTACAATAATTATGATAACAATGGAAATGGTAATATCCACCCAGTTATAACTACTCTTGTTTTTGTTCTTCTCCTCTTCGGTAATGGTTCCAAAAGTAAGGTTAACTATTTTTTCCCTATCCGGTGCTTTGGTCATTAAACTGACCACCACCAAGAATATCAAACAGAATAGGAAGAACCAGGCGCCGAAGCTTAAAAAGTTCATATCACCCATTTTAAATAGAAATCCATCAGGGTCCAGTTTACCTTTCACCAATTCTAGAACGATACGTATAAAAGCCACTACAATACCCATGACCAATGTGGAAATTGCACCGGTAGCATTGATTCTTTTGTAAAAGATACCCAATATAAAAACGGCGGTTATAGGCGGAGCGATGTAACTCTGTACACTCTGAAGATACTCATAAAGTACCCCTGAAATATTCGCCATAATCGGAATCCAGATAATACCGATGATTACCACGAAAACAGTCGCAATCTGTCCGGTACGTACCAATTTCTTTTCTGGAGCATTAGGTCTCAACTTCTTATAGATATCTACCGTGAACAAGGTTGAGCAAGAATTAAAAACCGATGCCAATGAACTCATTAAAGCGGCCAATAGACCCGCGGCGACCAATCCCCGTAATCCTGACGGCAATAAATTACTCATCAATACAGGAAAAGCTTCGTCCGGACTGTCCCAATGCAATTCACCTCTCATTTTCAAGGTCAGCGCAATAACACCTGGAATCAAGAATAAAAAGACCGGTAATAATTTCAAAAGGGCACCGAAGATTGTTCCACGTCGTCCTTCTTTTATATTTCGCGCCGTAAGTGCCCGTTGTACGATGTATTGATCTGTACACCAATACCAAATACCAACTATGGTACTTGTAATTAAAAGTGAAGGCCAAGGAAAGTCAGGGTCCGTAGCCGGTCGCCACATATTAAAATATTCTGGCCCTAACGTTTCCTGCATACTGCTCCAACCCCCTACTCTGTCCAATCCCATGTAGGTAAGGACTGCTGCGCCTAAAATTAATAATACTGCTTGCAAGGTTTCGGTATACACAACCGCGCGCATACCCCCTAAAATGGTATAAATTCCGGTTAACACCACCGTTGCAATAGCTCCTGTCCAGAAATCGATTCCCAACAAGGCAGATACGACAACACCTCCAGCATATATTGTTACAGAAATTTTGGTCAATACATAAGCTACGATGGAAAAGATGGACAATAGCCATCGAGATCTTGCATCAAAACGTTTTTCCAAGAATTCGGGCATAGTAAACACCCCGCTTCTTGCATAAAAGGGTAAAAACACCCAGCCTAATATGAGTACCACCCAAGCCTGGATTTCATAAATCAATAATGGTAATTTGTTACTAGCTCCAGTACCCGCTAGGCCAACCACGTGTTCCGAACCAATATTGGAAGCAAAAATAGAGGCACCTACAACAAACCAGCCTACATTTCTACCGGCCAAGAAATAATCTTCCGTATTGTTTTCCTTCTTTCTAATTACCCAAATGGCAATACCTAATAATAGTAGAAAATAAAGCGAAATACTGATCCAGTCTAATGTATCTAATGGTTGCATGGCGGTTATTTATTTGGTTGAAAATGTAAAGGTTGTTTTAGTCTTGTATTTATCTCCCGGTTCCAATGTCACTGACGGAAACTCTGGTTGATTGGGTGAATCTGGATAGTGCTGTGTTTCTAGACAAAATCCGGATCTTTGAGCATATGTTCCACCGTTAGGTGCAGGCAAGGTACCGTCCAAAAAGTTACCCGTGTAGAATTGAATTCCAGGCTCATCGGTAAGGACTTCCAAGTTTCTTCCTGTTCCTGGATGATAAGCATTTGCAACAGACCTAAAACCCTCACTTTGATTATTCAAAACCCAGCAATGGTCGTATCCGCCACCTAATTTTATTTGTTCGTTTTCAGCATCAATTTCATTCCCAACTAACTTGGCTTCAGTAAAATCAAAAGGAGTTCCTTCAACCGGTCTTAACTCTCCTGTTGGAATTAGTCCACTATCAACAGGAATAAATGTATCGGCATCTATTTCGACCATGTGATCCAAAATAGTTTTTGAAAAATCCCCGGATAGATTAAAATAAGCATGTTGTGTTAAATTAACCACTGTTGTTTTATCTGTCTCAGCTTCGTAAAGCACATCCAAACTGTTATCCTTGTTAAGGGTATAGGTCACCGTAGTGGATAAATTACCCGGAAAACCTTCTTCCATATCGGGACTCAAATAGGTAAGAACCAATTTTACAGAATCATCACTTTCCTCGGTTTTGGCGTTCCACACTTTTTTATCAAAACCTTGAACCCCACCATGAAGACTATTCTCTCCATTATTCTGAGCCAAAGTATATTCATTTCCGTCCAAGCTGAACTTACCTTTTGCGATTCTATTTCCGTACCTGCCGATCAACGCTCCGAAAAAAGGATTGTCCTTTTCATATTGTTCTATGGAATCAAAACCCAATACTACATTTTCCATCTTCCCATCCTTATCCGGAGTACGAAGAGAGGTAATTCTTCCACCATAAGTAATGATATCCACTTGGATACCATTTTTATTTTCTAGGCTATATTTAGTAACTTTTTCTCCAGCAGCCGTGGTTCCAAAATCACTAGATGTAATACTTACCACTTTTTCCATTTGTTCAGGTTCTTGTGTTTCTTTGTTCGTTTTTCCATCCTTACAAGCCAAGTTTACCATTATTACGGCAACAATTAAGATTGAAGAGGAATACGTTTTGAATGTTTTCATAATAGCTAAATTTACATGTTATGTTGAAATAAGTGGTAATAGGCCTCATTGGCGTTCAATAATTCCTTGAACTGACGCACCGTAGTGTTCTTATCGATAACAACAACTTCCACCCCGGCCATTTCCGCAAAATCCTCTATGAACTCAGTAGTGATAGCTTGACTGTATACCGTATGGTGCGCTCCACCTGCCAAAATCCATGTAGTTGCCGCCACTTCCAAATCAGGTTTTGCATCCCAAAGTACACGTGCAACGGGTAGTTTTGGTAGTTTCCCCATTGGCTCCACCGCTTCAACTTCGTTAACGATTAATCTGAACCGATTCCCTAAATCAACCAAAGAAACGTTTATGGCAGGCCCAGCCGGTGAGTTGAAGACTAAACGTACCGGATCTTCCTTACCACCAATTCCTAACGGATGTACTTCGCACGAAGGTTTTTTGTCCGCAATGGACGGGCAGATTTCCAACATATGCGAGCCCATAACGTAGGCTTTTTGTGGTGTAAAGTGATAGGTGTAATCCTCCATGAAAGAAGTACCGCCTTTCATTCCCGTGGCCATTACTTTCATTGCGCGTAAAAGTGCGGATGTCTTCCAGTCTCCTTCTCCTCCGAATCCATAACCATCCGCCATAAGACGCTGAGTGGCAATACCTGGTAACTGTTTTAATTCACCTAGGTTCTCAAACGTATCGGTAAAAGCACCAAAGCCGCCTTCTTCCAAAAACGAGCGTAATCCAAGTTCTATTTTCGCCGCCTCGATGAGGGACTGTCGTTTGCTTCCAGATTCCAATAATTGTTCGGGCAAGGTATATTCAGCTTCATACGTTTTGACCAACTCGTTGACTTGTGTATCGGTCAATTTATTGATGTAATTCGTTATATCCGAAGAGTCATATCCGTTCACGGAGAAACCGAAACGTAATTGCGCTTCCACTTTATCGCCATCGGTCACGGAAACTTCACGCATATTGTCCCCAATACGTGCTACTTTAAGGTTCTGAAATTCATTCCAACCCAAGGCTACTCGGGTCCAGTTTCCTATTTTTTGCTGAATTCTTTGTTCCTCCCAATGTCCAACGATAATTTTACGCTTTTTACGCATCCGTGTCATCATATGTCCGAATTCACGGTCGCCATGAGCGGATTGGTTCAAGTTCATGAAATCCATATCAATGGTTTCCCAAGGAACTTCGGCATTAAATTGGGTATGTAAGTGGCATAATGGCTTGGTCAATATCGAAAGGCCCTTGATCCACATTTTTGCCGGGGAAAAGGTATGCATCCAAGTAATGATACCAATGCAAGCTTTATTGGCACTTGCTTCTTGGCAGACATCCGTTATTTCATTGGGTGTCTTAACAGTTGGCTTATAGACAATCTTTACCGGTATTTCCGAAGAAGCATTAAATCCCTCAACGATCGTTTGAGAATTCTTTGCTACTTGTGCCAGTGTTTCCGGTCCATACAAATGTTGACTGCCCGTAACGAACCAAATTTCCTTTTCCTTCACTGTTGTACTCATGCTATTTATTAAAAATTATTGACCGTAATAGGCATTCTTGCCATGCTTACGTTCGTAATGTTTCTTTATTAGTGAATCTTTTAATCTTGGGGCGTTGGGATTGATTTGCAAGGTTAAATAGGCCATTTGGGCAACGGTTTCCAACACCTTACTATTGTATACTGCCTTTGCCGCTGTTTTTCCCCAAGCAAAAGGACCATGATTGCCTATCAAGACCATTTCCACCTCTTCGGATGAAAGTCCGCGTTCCTGAAAGCAATCCAAAATCTGTATGCCGGTATTATGCTCGTAATTTCCCTCGATTAAACTATCTTTCATAGGTTGCGCGCAGGGAATGTCAGCAGTCAAGTGATCCGCATGGGTGGTTCCAAAAACCGGAATATCCTTTTGAGCCTGTGCCCAAGCTACCGAATAAGTGGCATGGGTGTGCGCAATACCACCTATGTGGCTCCAGTTTTTATAGAGATAGGCATGTGTTTTGGTGTCCGAAGAAGGTCGCATCGTTCCTTCGATAATGTTATTATCAAAATCAAGGATAACTATATCTTCGGGCTTAAGCTTTTCGTAAGGAACCCCACTAGGTTTAATTGCAAAAACGCCATTCTCCCTATCTACCGCGCTTACATTGCCAAACGTGTATATGACAAGTCCTAAATCGTTCAACTCAATGTTCGCCTCAAAGCATTCCTGTTTTAATTGGCTATATTTTGAAGTCATACCGCTATTTTTTTAAAGTACTTTCCATGAACGCTCCCAAGCTTTCGTAAGATGCCATCAAACGTTCATATTCTTTTACCGCTTCCGGCTGTGGATGGTATTCCGCCTCATAATCACTACCCATATGCTTACTTGCCTCGACCACATTTGGATAGATACCGGCAGCGACGGCAGCATATATGGCCGCACCCAAAGCAGGGGCCTGATCCGACTCCGCAACCTTGATTGGCATATTCATAACATTCGCCAAAGTCTGCATGATAAACGGTGATTTTCTTGCGACACCTCCAATACCCACTACAGAATCTATTTTGATACCTTCTTCCTGAAAACGGTCCGCTATCTTCTTGGATCCGAAACATATCGCATTGATCAACGCCTTAAAAATATGGGGCGCTTTTGAACCCAAGGATAAATGGGAAATGGCACTTTTTAAATTTTGGTCGGCATCTGGGGTTCGTCTTCCGTTTATCCAATCCAAAGCCGTCGGGATACTTTCCGATAAAGGAATCGCTTCCGCGGCATCTGATAGTTTTCTTATAAAATCACTTTCTATTTCATTTTTCAAATCTTCTTTTTGTTGGTCAGAAAGGATATCCGAATTCATAACCAAATTATCGATAGGCCAAGAAAGAACATCCTTGAACCAAGCCAACAAATCCCCAAAAGCGGATTGACCTGCTTCCAAACCGACCAAGCCAGGAATCACCGAACCGTCCACCTGACCACATATACCTTTAATAGTTTTGCCATTGACCTCAGAATCTTTGGCCACGATAATATCACAGGTGGATGTACCCATTACCCTTACCAGGGCGTTCTCATCAATTTTAGCACCTACCGCACCAGAATGAGCATCAAATGTACCCACGGCAACAACAGTATCTGTAGTAAGACCCAATCTTTTGGCCCATTCTGGACTAAGCTTGCCGGCTACCTCATTAGAAGTGTAGGTCTCATCGTACAAATTATCACGTAAATCTGCCAAGTAAGGGTGTATAGACCTTAAAAATTCCTTGGGAGGCAGACCGCCCCAGCTTTCGTGCCACATAGCCTTATGCCCGGCGGCACAGCGACTACGTTTAAAACTTTCTAAATCTTTGTTGTCAATGAGCAGATAGGTCATTAAATCACAATGTTCCATCCAAGTATACGCTTCTTTCCGAACCGCTTTATCTTCTTCTACCACATGGGCTATCTTGGCCCAGAACCACTCCGACGAATAAATTCCACCTACATATTTGGTATAGTTTTCACCACCCCATGTAACAGCCAATTCATTAATTTTTTCAGCCTCGGCAATGGCGGTATGGTCTTTCCATAATACCATCATGGCATTGGGGTTCTCGGTAAAACCTTCCACTAAGGCCAAAGGGGTGCCATCTTTAGCTATCGGTACCGGCGAGGACCCGGTCGTATCTATACAAATGGCTTTTATTGCCGAAGGTTCAATTTTTCCTTTAGAAACTACCGTGGAAATGGTGTGTTCCAATCCCTCGATATGATCCAAGGGGTGTTGCCGAAACTGGTTGATGGACGGGTCGCAATACATTCCTTTTTTCCATCTTGCATACCAATGTACGGCAGAGGCAATTTCCTTTCCATTTGCTGAATCTATAAGTACCGCCCTAACTGAATCCGTACCATAATCCAATCCTATAACGTATGACCTTTCCAATTTTTACTTTTCTATTATTTTATTGAGCTATCCAACCAAACTTTCATTTTACCAACCCCACGATTGGACCACGCATAATATGGAATAGCTTTAAAGTTCTCATCCTTAATCGTATTGACACCACCTAAGAGATTACCTTCCATTTCCACCTTCAACTCCTTATTCGAAGGCATTGTTATCCCGTCGAAATTATCCTTATTATCAATTTCTTCAACAGCATACACTAGAGGTCCATATTCCAAAGCGATTTTCCCTTTATTTTCAACAACTTTATCAGACGTTTCTACCATACGAACTTCCATTGGGAACTTAATCTGAATAATCTTTCCGTTTACTTTATCCCCCGATAGTGTTACATATCCATCCAAAGAATTGAAAACTTCCTTCTCTCCGTCAATGTAAAGCTCCACCTTATCAGATACATTATTTATATAATCATAAAGTCCACCAGGTAGTACTTCATTGTTTGCCCAACCTGGAATCCTTAATTTTAAATTAAAATCAGAACCCTTATTTGATTTCACATCAATTTTTACATCACCGTTCCAAGGATAATTGGTATTTTGAATTATATCAATAGTATTTTCGGGCAAATCGATAGTCGCATTATTAGAAGCATATAAATTTATATATACATTATTATCCTTTTTTGCATAAATGAGCCCTGGGAATGCTGGTATAAAACGAACCACGTTGGTTGGACAGCAAGAACAATCGAACCAAGATTTTCTGGTTGCCGCTCCTTGGTTAAATAAATAGTTACCATCAGATTCCAGCGCATTTGGGTAAAAGAATTCCGTACCACTTAAGGAAAGTCCAGAAATCAAGCCATTATAAAGGGTTCTTTCAATAACGTCATAATACTTAACGTCGCCGGTCATATTGAACATTCTTTGGTTCCAATATACATCCCCGATAGAAGCGCAAGTTTCATTATAAGCGGTTAGATTAGGTAGTTCATAATTTTCGCCAAATGCCTCTTGGTCGTGTCTGGCACCGATACCACCTGTGATGTACATTTTTTTCTCCACCATGTTTTCCCATAAATTATCAACGGCTTCATGGTAAGCGGTATCATTTTTCATGGCTGCGATATCCGTCATCGCCGCATACATATAAACAGCCCTAACAGCATGACCAACAACTTCACCTTGTTGTACAACGGGTAAATGGTCCTGTGAGTACTCCCCAAAAAGTTCATGATTCTTAGGGTTGCCCCTATTGTCCAAAAAGTATTTCGCCAAATCTAAATAGGCTTCGTTTCCGGTAACCTCATAAAGTTTAATCAAACCTGTTTCAATAATCTGATGGCCAGGAACCATTTGTATCTTTCCTTCTTCGTTACCAAAAGTTGTCACCATTAAATCGGCATTTTTTAAAGCTATATCCAAAAAGCTTTTTTTACCTGTTGCCTTATAATGTACAACGGCAGCTTCGTACATGTGTCCAGCATTGTAAAGTTCATGACTTGCTGCAAGTGACTCCCAGCGTTTCCCCTCTTTAACCGCAACCCAATCCGCTGGTGGTTTTGCAGGATTGATAGTACGCCATGTAGTTAAATATCCATCTGGTTCCTGGCCTATTTTCACAATCCCTATCAAGGAATCCAATACCTTTTCCAAGGAAGCATTCGGGGCGCTTATCAAAGAATTTGAAGCACCTTCAATTACTTTATATACGTCGGAATCATCAAAAGGCATTACCCCTCTTACCGGTCCCTCCATTTTTCCGCCAGCAATCAAAAAATTATCAAACCGCCCTTCTTCCTCACATTTTTGTATGGCATACGCTATTGTTTTGTCTTGTACACGTTTAATAATTGGCAACCAAAACTCGTCCGTTAATTTTACATGTTGAATGTTGACAGGTTCCAATTGATAGCCTGTTTTTGTTTCGGGTTCAATGGGAAGACTAACCTCTTTCTTTTCATTTCCACATGAAACGCAAAGCACAATGGCAAACACTAGATTGAAAAACATACCGAGCTTTCTCATGCACTAAATTTTAAGTCTTTACTTATTTAGAACCCTCTAAGACTAAAACAGAAAAAGGAGGAACTGTTACTTCCAACGTTCCCTTTTTGAATTTAAAATCCTTGAACTCTTTCGGTACTATTTTGTTCGGATTTTCGAAGGTGTTATGGTCTTGTAATGTTTTAGAGCTTAATAAGGAGCCCTTCATATTCTTTAACCCAAGTTCGTTTAAATCGATAGAAACCATATTACCATTTTTTGTATCGATATTAGTAAAGGAGATATGTACTTTTTCGTCCGCATCCTTAGAAGCTGAAACGGTTAATGCAGGTAAAGATTCCTCCTTAAACTTATACATTGGAGAATCAAAGGTCAAAGGTACCAAGGTGGCATCTTGATGCACCTTGTACATATTCATTACGTGATAGGTTGGAGTAAGTATCATCTTTTCCTTATCAGTTAAAATAACAGCTTGTAAAACATTGACGGCCTGTGCAAGATTAGCCATTTTGACCCGGTCTGCATGATTGTTGAAAATATTCAAGTTCATCCCTGCAATCATGGCATCACGCATGGTATTTTGCTGATATAAAAATCCAGGGTTAGTGCCCTCGGAAACTTCATACCAACCGCCCCATTCATCAACGATTAGATCAACCTTCCTTTCTTCATCGTACTTATCCATTATCGCCGTATGTTTAACGATGAGTTCTTCCATTAACCAAGATTCTTTCATAGTCTTGAAATAAGTTTCTTCATCAAAATTGACATCCGGCCCTTTAGCACCCCAATCGATTACGGAATAGTGGTGAAGGGCAACACCTTGCAACATATTCTTAGGTATGTTCTTCATTAAAACCTCCGTCCAGTTATAATCATCATTACTTGCACCAGAAGCGATTTTGTAAATACCTCCCTCCACATCGGCATCTGACATAAACGTTACATATTTTTTATAGATATCAGCGTAATATTCGGGACGCATGTTACCACCACAACCCCAAGCTTCGTTACCAATTCCCCAATATTTAACTCCCCATGGTTCTTCCTTACCATTCTCTCGTCGTAAATCGGACATTGGACTCTTACCTTTATAATTGGTATACTGTACCCAATCTGCCAATTCCTGAACGCCACCACTACCCACGTTACCAGATAAGTAAGGTTCCGCTCCCAGTTCTTCACATAAATTCAAGAAATTATGGGTTCCAAAGCTATTGTCCTCGGTAACCCCACCCCACCATGTATTAACTATGGTCGGTCTTTTCTCTAAATCACCAATACCATCCATCCAATGATACGTGTCAGCAAAACAACCGCCGGGCCATCTCAAATTCGGGATTTGCAATTCTTTAAGTGCATTGATGATATCAATACGTACACCCGCAGAATTTGGGATGGTGCTTGTGTCTCCCACATAAAAACCCTCATAAATACACCTACCTAAGTGTTCAGCAAAATGACCATAAATATGTTTACTAATGATTGGAGCATTCTCTGTAGGCTCTAGTTTTATAGAAACTTTGGTCTGACCGATAGACATTTGGGAATATGCTAAAAGAGTTACAGTCAAAATTGTCAAGAAAGTACGTTTACACATAGGACTAAATATTTTTTTTAATATTGAAAGAAAAGAGACTTTTCCAAATTGCCGAGAATAATTAAAAAATTGTTCCAATTTATATGAAATCCATTTATTTGAAACATCAACTTTAATCTAAATCAGCCAACAATAATAATTAAAAAAAGTGTGTTTTAAACACTTAAAACAAGAATTATTTTACTTTAGACCTAAAAAATCCTATAAAATAAGTAGCTTGTCGCCTTTTATATTAAAAGCTAAAATGACACTAAGCACCTATAGCAAAGAAGACAAAGTATTACTGGCCGTTGATTGTATCATTTTTGGATTTGACCAAGAGGAGTTGAAAATATTGTTGATCAAAAGGAACTTTGAGCCCGAAAAAGGCAAATGGTCACTTATCGGCGGTTTTCTTAAAAAAGATGAGAATTTAGACGAGGCAGCCACCAAGGTACTTAACCATCTCACCGGTCTGGACAACGTTTACATGGAGCAACTTTACACCTTCAGCAAAGTAGACCGTGATCCGGCAGACAGGACTTTATCCGTTGCTTACTATGCCCTTATAGACATAGCCCAACACGATAAAAAAGTACTTAACAAGGAATCCGCCAAATGGTTTGCTCTTAAGGATGCGCCAAAGTTGATTTTTGACCATAATCGTATGGTGGAAAGAGCCCTTGCACGTTTGCAAAGACGCGCTTTGAGCAAACCTATTGGTTTTGAACTTTTACCAGAAAAATTCACTATGCGGCAATTACAAAAATTATATGAGGCGATTTTAAATAAAAAATTGGATAAACGGAATTTCATCAACAAATTCAATTCCCTGGACATTCTAATTAAACTAAACGAGAAGGATATGAGCTCATCAAAGAAAGGGGCCTATCTGTTTCAATTTGATGAGGAAAAATATAACAGTAAGGTAGAAGACGGGTTTAGTTTTAAGCTTTGATAATTATAAACTTGCTTTCATGTCCTAGAATCCCCTTTCCTAATTTACTTAGATTGTTAAAATTCCTAAGACTTAGTTTTTGATTTTTTACTATTCGGAAAATCCTTGGGATAATTTAACCTTATAAATTTCCTGATAAGTCAAATCCAAAATTATATAATGTAAGGTTCATCATAATAGAAAGTAATGATTTATTTCTTTAATCATAATGCTTTAAAAATCCATTAATCCTTACATTCTTTAATTTATAAAAGAGAAATTCAAGATTTGATATATTTCACCATTCATTTAGATTGAATCATCAATAATACAAGGGCTACATTATTATTTTACCAATTAAAAGCATCTAATGCAACAAAATTTTTATAATTCGCTTCAAATTTTATATTGAGTAAATTGATAATAAAATAATTTTACTGGCATCTAATTAAAAATTAGATAGTCTAAACTTAAAACAACTAAACTTTTAGTAATTATGAACAAACTCAAACTTATAACTTTTGCCTTTATGGTTATGGTTGGGCAATTTGCCTTTTCGCAAGACATTACAGTTAGTGGAGTAGTGTCTGATGAAACTGGAGCCCCGCTTCCTGGAGCCTCAGTTGTCGTCTCAGGAACTACTAATGGAACTCAATCCGATTTTGATGGTAACTACACCTTATCAAACGTAACTTCAAACGCTACCTTAACATTTAGCTATATTGGATATAAGGCGCAGCAGGTTTCTGTCAACGGGCAAACAACTATAAATATCATCTTGGAAGAAGATTTACAAGCTTTGGATGAAGTGGTCGTAGTAGCTTATGGCTCACAATCCAGAGCTGCTGTGACGGGCGCAATATCGAGCGTAGGCTCTAAAGAAATTTCTGCTTTGCCAGTAGCTACAGCGGACCAAGCCTTACAAGGTCGTGCAGCAGGTGTTACGGTGACCAATAGTGGCTCTCCAGGGGCTGCACCAGTAGTGCGTATAAGGGGGGTTGGCTCTCCAAACGGAGGCAATCCTTTATATGTAATTGATGGTGTTATTTCAACGGGTTTAGGAAGTATCAATCCCAATGATATAGAGAGCATTAACGTGCTTAAAGATGCGGCAACTTCTGCAGCATACGGATCTCAAGCTGCAAATGGTGTAATTGTTGTGACTACAAAACAAGGAAAATCTGGTCGAACAGAGTTTTCGTTCAATACTTATACGGGTGTGCAATTTGTTACACAACGTTTTGATGTGTTGAATACTGAGCAATACTTAACATTTATTGAAGATGCTTTTGGCACTGTTCCTTCCACTCCTTTAAGTTCATCAGGAATCAATACAAATTGGCAAGATGAGATTTTTCAGACAGGTTTAATGCAGAACTATGATGTAAGTATGGCCAGTGGTAATGACAAGAGCAACTATAGGGCATCAATTGGAACGTTGAAACAAGAAGGAACTATTATAGAAACTGGATTCAATAGATATAACATTCGTTTGAACAGTAATTTCGACGTTACGGATAAAATAAAGGTAGGTCAAACATTGGCCGTTGCATTGAGTGACCAAAAGCCTGAGGCTTCAACCGGCGGTAGATCGTTATTGGAGCACGCAATTAAATTGGCACCCTATTTACCTGTTTACAATCCTGATAATCCAGGTGGTTTTCAAGGCCCTACTAGTGCTTTGGATGGTCAAGATGCCGAAAATCCAGTAAGAATTCAAAAAAATGGTAGCCGTTTAAATAGAGCCACCTCGATATTCGGCAGTGTGTTTGGTGAATACGAAATTTTGACCGGTCTTAAATTTAGATCTCAATTTGGTCTGGAATACAACCACAATTCTACAGATAATTTTATTCCATCTTATAATGATGATAGCAATGGGCAGTCTACACATTCGCAACCTTTTGCTGCCATCACTAAAAACAGGTCTATTTTTAGAAGATTTCTTTATACCAACAGTTTGAATTATAATTTTACTGTTGGTGAAGGCCATAATTTTGATGTGTTGGCCTTGATTGAAAAAAATGAAGCTTTTTTCGAACAGCTGAACACCTCTTCCCAAAATGGGGTGACCAATGAAATTCAACAACATGGTCCAGATCAAGTGGTGGCAACATCCAATGAAGATGCAATAGATAAAATTGGTTATTTGGGTCGATTGAACTACAGCTTTAATGATAAGTATCTTATTTCTGCTTCTATTCGTCGTGATGGCTCATCAGTGTTTGGACCAAATACTAAATGGGGTACCTTTCCTTCTGTTTCAGCTGGTTGGAACATTGCCAAAGAAAATTTTATGTCAGAAACCGATTTGAATACGTTAAAGCTCAGAGGAAGTTGGGGTGTAACAGGGTTTGATGGTATTCCAAACTACAGGTATTCAACAACATTGAATCCCAATTGGATTTATATCATAAATGGTACAGCCGTAGGTGGTACTTCACCCGCTGGTATTCCTAATCCAGATGTTGCATGGGAAGAAAGAGAAATGTTGAATATTGGTGTGGATTTAGGACTTTTTGACAACAAATTCACAGGTGCAATTGAATACTACAATAATAAAAGTAATGAACTCTTAATCAATGTACCTTATGCAGGATCATTAGGAAATTTAGCTCTTACAGTTCCCTCAAATGTCGGTGATGCCGAGGTCAAAGGTTTTGAGGTTAGTTTGGGGTATAACGATTATGAAGGTGATTTTACCTGGTCGGCCAACCTTAATTTATCTACTGCCAAAACCGAAGTGCTAAATAAAGGATCTGAAGGAATTACACAGATAACAACTTTCGAAAGTTCGATTGTAAATGGTTTGAAGGTGGGTGATCCAATTTACGCCTTTTACGGATATAAGACCAATGGTCTTTACCAATCTCAAGAAGAAGTAGACGATGCACTATATACGAATAACGCCAACGCCGGAATAGGCCCTGGCGACATTCGTTATGTGGATCAAAATGAAGATGGTCAAATAAATGATGACGACAGGGTAATTATTGGACAGCCCACTCCAGAAATCACTTATGGCCTTAATTTAGATGCCAACTATAAAAATTGGGATTTCAATGCATTTATCAATGGTGCAGCAGGTCACGATATTTATAATACCAATATTTATGATTTAGAGGGAATGCCCAGAACATTCAACGCAGGTGTTGGTGTATTAAACCGTTGGACTCCTGCAAATACCAATACTACCATTCCTAGACCATTTACCGGAAACAATGGTATTAATACAGCATCCTCAGATAGATATATTGAAGACGGAGCTTACACACGTTTAAAAAACGTAACCATAGGGTACACTATCGGGCAAGATACTAAGCTTTCTGAATACTTCTCAAAGCTACGGCTCTATATAAGTGGTCAAAATTTGTTGACATTGACAGATTATTCTGGGCTAGATCCTGAAATAGGAATAGCAACAACAGTAGGAGCAGGTAATAGCTCTGCATATGGTATAGACTACGGTAACTATCCACAGCCAAAATCGGTTATCGTAGGACTTCAAGTAACGTTTTAAAAAAAAAATCATGACAAATAAAATTATAATAAGTTTAGCTTTTGTTTTTGCACTTTTTGTTTCTTGCGATGAAGACGCATTATACAAAAACAATCCTAACGAACTTCGTCCAGAAACTTTTTTTACGAGTCCATCTCAGGTTGAGGCGTCAGCTAATTCTATATATGGATCGTTGCAAGAACAAGGCTTATATTCACGCCATATGTTCTTTATGATGGACAATATGTCCCAAGAGAATGGTCGAAACCAACAGTTGGAGGCAGATAAAGTGGAATATATCCAGTTCTCTTTCAATCCAAACCATCCTTCAATCCCATTATATTGGGAAGCTTGTTATAGAGGAATTACAGCGTGTAACCTACTCATCAATAGCGAGGAAAAGATTAACTTAATTGATGATAATGAGCTTTCTGCAGAAATGAAAGCCAAGTTTATTGGAGAGGCCAAATTCATGAGGGGATTATACTATTTCTTTTTGGTGACTCGATTTGGCGGGATTCCACTAAATAATGAAATCCGAAGCGAAGGGCAGCCTAAGGCAACTGCAGACGAAGTTTATGATGTTATCGTTCAAGATCTAATTGGAGCTTCCAACACTTTGCTTTCTAAAGACGTCGAACAAAAAGGTAGGGCCACTAAAGAAGCAGCCATAGCCCTCTTGGGCAAAGTTTATTTGTTCAGAAACAAAAAGACAGCTGCGTTGACCGAGTTTGAGAAAATATATGGAGCATTTGAATTGGAGGAAGAATATTTTGACAATTTTACCGAAGAAAATGAATTTGGAAAAGAGTCCATCTTTGAAGTACAATATGATGATGAGATAGGTGGTCAACCATGGGGCGTGCCATCTTTGAATACCGCAGAAGCTGGTTTTAGAGGACAAGAGTATGGGGTTTTGAATTGGTTTAACGTTCATATTTCAGATGATCTATTGGATGAATTTGAGCCTGGTGACGGTAGAATTCAAGACAGTTTTTACCAAGCTGGTGATGAGTTTTGCTGCGGTACCATTCAAGAGAGTGACTTAGTTGATGGTAGTGGAACAGTTCGTAGAGCGGGCTGGAAAAAATACCAAAACTATTATAAAGATGCCTCTGAAGACCAACAATCGGGCATCAACTTTAAATACATGCGATATGCTGATATATTGTTGATGATGGCAGAATGTGTATATGAAAATGATCCTGCAACCGCTATCGGTTATATCAACGAAGTAAGAACCAGGCCAAGTACTGGTTTAAATCCGTTACCATTGACTTTATCACCAGCTCAGGTTTTCGATGCCATTGTTCACGAGCGCAAGTGCGAATTAGCGGGCGAACAAGTTCGTTTTAATGATATTTTGCGTTGGGGCATTGCTGATACCGAATTGTCCGATAGTAATTTCCAAGCTGGTAAGCATGAGCTAATGCCGATACCCCAAGCAGAAATCAATAATAACCCGTCATTGACCAATGCAGATCAAAATCCTGGGTATTAATTAATAAGAATTTTGAGTTAGTTGAGTTTGAAAGAAGCAGTATGTGAGAGCATACTGCTTTTTGTATTTTTACTTAAATTCCCTTAATCTTAAAAAGATAAAGTAATGAAAGCATCAATGTTTGTTAAGTTTCCAATACT
Source organism: uncultured Flavobacteriaceae bacterium (assembly GCA_963848865.1). Taxonomy (GTDB): domain Bacteria; phylum Bacteroidota; class Bacteroidia; order Flavobacteriales; family Flavobacteriaceae; genus Maribacter. The sequence continues at coordinate 180,666 of CAWKFV010000014.1, forward strand.
TGCTATAAGTTTAACCCTAGTATACGGCTGTATTAAAAAAGACAAAGTGATACCTGAAAAGATTTTTGTGCAGCTAGATGCACAGAGTACTGGCATCAATTTTAGCAATAATCTTACAGAAAATGATTCGTTGAATTACTTCACCTATTCGTACTTATATATGGGTGGTGGTATTGCAACAGGTGACATTAACAATGATGGTCTTTTGGATTTATATTTTACAGGTAATCAGGTACCCAATAAACTTTATCTCAATAAAGGGAATTTAGAATTTGAGGATATTTCAGAAAAAGCCGGTGTTGCCGGAGACAACCGTTGGTATACCGGTGTAACCATGGCAGACTTGAACGAGGATGGTTTTTTGGATATTTATTGTTCTGTTGGTGGCAAATTTGGAACCAAGGAAAATCAACTATTCATAAACAATACTGATGGCACTTTCTCTGAAAGAGCTGCGGAATATGATTTGGACGATATAGGTAACAGTGTCCAAGCCACTTTTTTTGATTATGATAACGATGGGGATGTGGATGTGTATGTGGCCAACTATCCTCCTACCAATTTTAAATCTCCCACATTCTACTACACCTATAAAATGGATAATTTAAAAGATGATGAATCAAATCATCTGTATCGGAACGATGAAGGTAAATTTACCGATGTAACCGAGCAATCAGGACTAAGAAATTTTAGCCTTACACTAAGCGCCACTGTGGGTGATATAAATAATGATGGTTGGCAAGATGTTTATGTATCCAATGATTTTAATTCACCGGATTTCATGTATATCAATAATCAGGACGGCTCATTTAAAGAAGTGATAAAACAAGCCACTGCACATACGGCCTTTTATGGAATGGGTACGGATATTGCAGATATTAACAATGATGGCAATCTTGATATTTTCCAAGTGGACATGGATGCCAGAAGTAATAGAAGAAAAAAGGCAAACATGGCCAGCATGAATCCCAAATTATTCTGGGATGTGGTAAATGCAGGATTTCATTATCAATACATGCATAATTGTATGCAATTGAATTCTGGGATTTATACGGACGGGATTCCACATTTTTCAAATGTTTCTAGAATAACAGGTACTTCATCAACCGATTGGAGTTGGGGTCCTCTTTTTGCGGATTTTGATAATGACGGTAATAAAGATCTCTTTGTTTCCAACGGAACTAGGAAAGAGATAAATAATAATGACTATTTCAAAAAATTGGACAACATCAAAATCAAGGAAGACACCTTATTACAATTAAGTAAAAGTATACCATCGGAAAAGATTGAAAATTTCATATTCAAGAATAACGGAAATCTGAATTTTGAAATGGCCAATGAATCTTGGGGAATAGATTATAAAGGCTTTTCTAATGGTGTGGTTTATGTGGACTTGGACAACGATGGGGATTTGGAAATCATTACAAATAATATTGATGATAAAGCTTCCATATATGAAAACAAAAGCTCTGAAATCAACGGATATATTAACATTAAATTTAAGGGAGAAAAAGGTAATTTATTAGGTCTAGGAAATAGGGTTTATGTTACCACTAAAGGAGAAACACAAGTGCAAGAATTAACACTCTCCAGAGGATTTCAATCCTCTGTGGCACCAGAACTACATTTTGGTATTGGAAAGTACAAGACAATTGATAAATTAAAGGTGGTTTGGACAAATGGCAAAACTCAAGAACTAAATAACATTGCTGGAAATCAACAATTAACCTTGTCCTTTTCTGATGCGTCATCTACTAATGCAAACATAACTTCAAAACAACCTTTATTTCAAACCAATACTACCAATTATTTTCCAAAATATAGACATCAAGAAAACTATTTTGATGATTTTTCAAAACAAGTGCTATTACCTCATCAAATGTCGGCTTTTGGCCCAGCATTGGCGGTTGGGGATGTTAACGGCGATGGAATGGATGATTTTTTTGTTGGTGGTGCTTCACAGTATGTAGGGTCTATTTTTTTACAAAAATCAGATGGTTTTGAAAAACAAGATTCTACTTTTCTAGAAAATGATCAAGCTAGTGAAGATGTTGGAGCTTTATTTCTAGATGCAGAGGGAGACGGCGACCTTGATCTTTACATAGTTAGTGGTGGATACGAATTTTCCAAAAATTCAAACTATTTAAACGACCGATTGTATATTAACGATGGTACCGGAGCATTTAAAAAGTTGGATACTTCCAAAATTCCCAGTTTAAATGTTAGTGGTTCAAAAGCATATCCTGGGGATTTTGATAATGATGGGGATTCAGATATTTTGGTACTTGGAAGACAAGTTCCGGGTAATTACCCCTCCCCTGCCAATAGTTATATCCTAGAAAATATTAGTGAAGATAACCAAGTTGAATTTAGAATATTCGAAAAGTTCATACCAGATGCTTTCAATAACTTAGGAATGGCAACAAGTGCCGTCATAACAGATTTTAATAATGATAATAGACAAGATATTATTGTGGTTGGAGAATGGATGCCTATTAGGGTTTTTAAAAATACCAAATCAGGCTTTGAGGAAGTATCTGAAGAAATGGGGTTAACAAATGACACAACGGGATGGTGGTGGAGCATACAACAAGGAGATTTTGACGAAGATGGGGATATGGACTATATCGTTGGTAATAATGGCCTAAACTATAAGTACAAGGCAACGACGGATGAAACCTTTGATATTTTTGTGAATGATTTTGATAAGGACAACAATGAGGATATTGTTTTAAGTTATTACAATGATGGCAAACAATATCCACTGAGGGGTAGGGAATGTTCATCACAACAAATTCCAGGTATTAAACAAAAGTTCCAGAATTACGAAAGTTTTGCTGAAGCCACATTAGAAGATGTTTATACAGAAAAATCTTTGGAATCATCTTTGCATTACCAAGTAAAATCGTTCGCCAGTATTTATTTAGAAAATAAGAATGGTGTTTTCATAATACATAAACTTCCAATTGAAGCTCAGATATCCAGTATTAATGACATTTTGATAAACGATTATGATAAAGATGGCTTTTTAGACATAATTACTGCGGGTAATCTATATGTTTCAGAAGTAGAAACCCCCCGTAATGATGCCAGTTATGGTTTATTCCTGAAAGGCAATGGTAAAGGGGATTTTACAGCAGTACCTGCAGACCAAAGTGGCTTATTTATTCCTGGAGATGTAAAGGCTATGGGGATTTTAAATTCAAATAATAATAACCATTTTATAATTGCCGCTAAGAATAATGATTATTTACAGTATATTAAATGGAATTAGCATCAAGTTGATTTCTTTAGTTTACAAAAAGCCTTGGACTAAGATTGATTTACCATCACAAAGAATAAAAAATTTTAAAAAGTCAACCTCTATAAAAACCAAAAATGAAATTGCATAAACTTCTTATCCTTCTAATACTCATAAGTACAATAAAATCATCGGCTCAAAATGTTGACGATTATCAACTTTGGTTGAAATATAGTCGTATTGAAAACGCAATTCTAATAAAGAATTATAGCCAAATAGCTAAATCTATTTATATAGGCAATGGCAATCCAATATTAGCAAATGCCAAAAAAGAACTTAGCTCTGCTCTACCCCTAATGCTTGGTCAGAAATCGATTTATTCAGCTTCCATAGATTCAAAAAATTCTTTAGTTATTGAATTATATCAAAATCTCCCAGAACAATTGAAAGATAAGGTTGAAAAAGATTTTGAGGATATTACGGATGAAGGTTTCTTGATAAAATCGATTACGTTAAACGGTAATCCCAAAACTATTATTTCTGCAAAAAAAGAAATCGGAATTCTATATGGGGTATTCAGATTTTTACATTTGATGCAAACGTATCAAGATTTAAAAAAGATTTCACTTGCAGATAGTCCAAAAATAAATCTTAGAATGCTCAATCATTGGGATAATTTGGACAGAAGCGTGGAACGTGGCTATGCAGGATTCTCTTTATGGAACTGGCAAAAACTTCCGGATTATATTGATGAAAGGTATATTGATTATGCACGAGCGAACGCCTCCATAGGAATCAATGCCACTGCTCTAACCAACGTAAATGCAAACGCTCTGGTTCTTACACCAATGTATTTGAAAAAAGTGGAGGCCTTGGCAAATGTTTTTAGAGACTACGGTATAAAAGTATATCTGACCGCGCGTTTCTCAGCCCCTATCGAAATAGGTAATTTAAAAACAGCCGACCCATTAGATCCGGAGGTACGAAAATGGTGGAAGGATAAAGTTGCGGAAATTTATTCTAAAATTCCAGATTTTGGTGGATTTTTAGTTAAAGCAAATTCCGAGGGTCAACCTGGACCTCAAAACTATGGACGTAACCATGTGGATGGGGCAAATATGATGGCCGAGGCATTGCAATCCTATGGTGGTAATGTAATTTGGCGAGCCTTTGTTTATTCGGAACATGACGATACGGACAGGGCAAAACAGGCCTATGATGAATTTTTGCCCTACGACGGTAAGTTCATGGATAACGTTTTGGTTCAGGTAAAAAATGGTCCCATAGACTTTCAACCTCGTGAGCCCTTCCATCCTATGTTCGGGGCTTTAGAGAAAACTCCTTTGGTTATGGAATTTCAGATTACCCAAGAGTATTTAGGATTTAGTACCCACTTAGTCTTCTTACCTAAACTTTTTGAAGAGGTACTGGACTCCGATACCTACCAACAAGGACAAGGTTCAACCGTAGCCAAAGTTATAGATGGAAGCTTATATGGGAATAAATTAACCGGCATGGCAGGGGTTTCCAATATTGGAAATGACCTGAATTGGACAGGACATCCGTTTGCCCAGGCAAATTGGTACGGTTTCGGCCGCTTGGCGTGGGACCCGTATTTGAGTTCAGAAGTTATAGCGGAAGAATGGATAAGGGCCACATATAATAACAAAGAAGATTTTATTGAACCCATAAAAAGAATGATGCTAACCTCAAGGGAGGCCGTCGTAAATTATATGAACCCTTTGGGCTTACATCATATATTTGATACCGGTCACCATTACGGCCCGGGACCATGGGTGGACAATTTGGGAAGGCCTGACTGGAATCCAGTATACTACCATAAGGCCGATTCGCTTGGCGTTGGATTTAATCGTACGCCTACAGGAAGTAATGCAACTGAACAATATGCCGATGAATTGGCAGAAATATATAACGATACGAACAAAATTCCGGAACAAGATTTACTGTGGTTCCATCACGTTTCTTGGGATTACAAATTGAAAAACGGAAAATCCTTATGGAACGGTATGGCACTAAAATATCAAGAGGGGGTCGACCAAGTAAAGGACATGATAAAAACTTGGGAAAAGTCCAAACCTTATCTTACTGATAGTCAATATAAGGAAGTGGCCATGCTATTGGAAATTCAATTAAAAGAAGCAAAATGGTGGCGTGATGCCTGTCTTTTGTATTTCCAGACTTTTTCCAATAGACCCTTACCCGAGGGTGTTGAAAAACCTACACAAACTTTGGAGTATTTTAAATCACTCAAATTTCCATTTGCCCCTGGCATAAGGCCGCAATGGGATTAATGAATAATATATTCTAAATATGTATTGCCTTAACTATGAGAAATAATTTATTGTACATCTTAGTTTTCTGTTTGTATTCAATGGCTTTTAAAGCCATAGGGCAAACTACGACTGACAAGTACAACTTTTTCACCATAGACGAGGGTATTCCAAAAAGTGCAATAACCACTATTTTACAGGATAATGAAGGTTTAATTTGGATTGCCACCTATGGCGAAGGTCTCTATAAATATAATGGAACAGATTTAAAGGCATATAAACATAATACGAACGATAGTACCTCGATCAACAGCTCCATTGTCAATACGCTGTATATAGATTCCAAACAAAATATTTGGGTCGGTACCGATGAAGGATTAAATGTTTATGACAAAACACTAGATATCTTCAGGCATGTAAAAATTGCCGAAAGTAAATCAAATCATAAAAATCTCCCCATTTTTTCAATTGGAGAGGATTCAAATGGAACATTATTTATAGGTACACCGACATATGGTCTATACAAATTAGACCCAAAAAATTTGAATAGTATAGAGATTAAGGACGAGACCAAAGCAAAAGGCTCCTCTTCAGTAATTAATTCTATAGTCCCTTTGGCAAATGGAGATATACTGATTGGTTCGAATTTAGGATTGTTTATTTATGACAAAAAACAAAATGTTTTAAAAAGAAAAAAATTCATTACAAAAAGTGGTCTTCAAGAGGTTAACTATTCCATTCAATCCATTTTAATTGATAAGAATGAAGATTTATTGATTGGAACGTTTACAAAAGGCCTTTTAAAAATCAAAAAAGAATCGAATGGTTATTACACTACAGAACTTTTCGATTTTACTGACAAGCGCATTTTTGACATTATATTATTAAAGGATAATTCAATTATTTGTGCTACTGAAAACGATGGTCTTTTTATTTTAGATAGTTTGGGCAACCCGATTGATAACTATAAGTATAATAAATCAGAAACAAATAGTATTCGCTCAAATTCCATATGGTCAGTTTTTGTAGATGAGCAGGAAAGAATTTGGTTAGGTTATTATAATAAAGGTATTGGTGTTTATGATAAGCTATATGACAAGTTTTCAAACATACAAAGTCTACCCTATAGTGTCAATTCTTTACAATCTCCATCCGTTACAGGTATTGTTCAAAGTAGTGACCACCATTTATACATTGCTATGGATGGTGGTGGCATTGACAAATACAATCCAGTAACTAAAGAATTTTATCATTTTTCGGATAATAATACCGATGCTATTTTAGATTTTGAAAAGTTAGATGTACAGACATTATATTTAGATAAATCAGAAAATTTATGGGCAGGTACTTGGAGTTCAGGTATTTACTATTTACCTAAGGGAGGCAATTCATTTGTCAATTATTCCATAGAATCTACCAATGGCTCACTTACCTCAAATAGTATTACAAGTTTCTCGGAAGATTCAGACGGAACATTATGGATTGCAACCTATTTTGGAGGATTACACTCGTATAACCCCGAGAGTAAAGAATTTCAAAATTATTCTAACAAATCTTTCAATACCTCATTAGGAATAGAAGGTCATATACGTACAGTAATAGTAGACCATAATGATAATATTTGGATTGGCGGACCTAATGGCCTTGTCAAAACACACATGTCTACAGACAAAAAAATTGAATCTGAATTATTAAATAAATTTCTCTCTAAAAATTCAGAAATTAAAGGTCCAATAAATGTAAGAGCATTATATGAAGATAAATCTCATAACATTTGGGTAGGAACTTACGGAAAGGGGTTATGTAAAATAAATATAGAACAAAATGAAATAGAATGGTATAATACAGATAACGGTCTTTTATTGGAAAACATTTCCTCTATCATTGAAGATGACAACAATAATGTATGGATAAGCGGAGAGACCGGTTTGGCTAAGTTAAATATTGAAACCAATGAATTCTCAAACTACAACAGAGAAGATGGACTTCTCGCAAATAATTTCAATTTTAATGCAGTTGCAAAAGATAGAAATGGTCTACTCTATTTTGGTAATTACGAAGGTATAGATTACTTCCATCCAGATAATATTATTCAAAATGACAATAAACCCAAATTATATTTTACCGATTTAAAGTTATTCAATAAAACGATGACCCCCATCCAAGAAAACTCACCGATTCAAAAGAGTATTTCTGAAGTAGAACAATTAACTCTAAAACCCAATCAATTTGTATTTACTATAGAGTTTGCTGCAATCAATTTCACCCGCGCAAACAATAATGAATATGCTTATTATTTAGAAGGGTTTGAAGAAAATTGGAACTATGTTGGTAATACAAGATCCGCTACTTACACCAACCTATCACCAGGAGATTATATCTTTCATGTCAAAGCCTCCAATAATGATGGAGTTTGGACAGAAAATCCGCTTACTTTGCCAATTACAATACTTGCACCATGGTGGGAAACTAAATGGGCCATTTTTAGTTATTTGGTACTGTTCATAGGCTTGGCCCTCCTGATTAATTGGTTTCTTCATAAGCGAATTGAAGAAAAAAGAATTCTGAAGTTTGAGCGTGCTCAACGGCTACAAGAAGAAATACTAAACGAAAAGAAAATACAGTTTTTCACTAATATTTCACATGAATTTAGAACACCGCTTACACTTATCATAAATCCAATTATGGATATTCTAGAAAACAATAAAAACAAGATTGATAAAGGATTACAGGAAAAACATAATATTATTTTTAGAAATGCTCAGCGTTTAAAAAATCTCATAGATGAACTTATGGATTTTAGAAAGCTGAATATGAATAAATTAACTCTAAATGCTTCACAAATAGATGCTTTTAATTTTATTAAAGAAATAGTGGAACATTTTCAAGAAGAAGCCTTTGAAAAGAATATTCTTCTTTCTACTGAAACCGATGGTAAGGATTTTGATTTTTGGGGTGATCCTGGATTGCTGGAAAAGGTAATATATAATCTGCTCAGCAATGCCTTCAAAGCAACACCAGAAAATGGAGTTATCAGCATTGGTGTTTATGAATATAAGGAAAAGGTTGTATTTCCTTTAGTGGACCCAAAACAAGCGGTTGAAGCTATAGAGATTATTATTGAAGATACCGGTTCTGGTATTGGACAAGAAGATCTTGAGCATATTTTTGAAAGGTTTTATCGTGCAAAAGATAGAAATCAGCAGTACTATGGAGGTTCAGGGACAGGTATAGGCTTAGAATTGGTTCAAAGTTTTGTTCAGTTACACAAGGGCGTAGTTAAGGTAGAAAGTTCTGAAGGAGAAGGAACTAAATTTACCCTACTGTTCGCTCTAGGAAATGAACATTTGAAAAACCCAGAAACGGCAATACCATTGTCGGTAAAACAACCCATCAAAGACAACATAGGAATAGAAAATAGTGTGGAGTCTCGTGTCAATGCTACAGATTTTAACCATTTAAACCAATCTAAAAAAACAGTACTTATTGTAGAGGATAATATTGAGCTGAGAAACTATTTGAAAAATAGGTTACGACCCAACTACAATGTAGCAGAAGCGCACAATGGTACAAAAGGTTATGAAATGGCTATTAAGGGAATACCGGATATCATTATCACGGATGTAATTATGCCCGAGATGGACGGATTAGAATTTAGTGAGAAAATTAAGAAGGATATCCGTACAAGCCATATACCAATTATTATGTTAACGGCCAAAGCAATGGATAGTGATAAGATAAAAGGAATAGATTCTGGAGCTGATGCCTATATGAACAAACCTTTTGATATGAAATTGTTAAAATCATACCTAAAGAGATTAATTGAAAGTAGGCAACAATTTTTAGGAAATAATATAAACGACAAACACAAGATTACGCTTTTGGAGAACACTACCACCATCGATAAATCCTTCATTCAAAAAGTATTGGATTATATTAATGACAATATTAGTGAAAGTAATCTAAATGTTGAACATCTAGCGGATGACATGTCCCTAAGCCGAAGTCAATTATATAGAAAAATAAAAGCCTTGACCGGAATGACGGTCAATGAACTTATTAGAAAAGTAAGGTTAGAAAGGGCAAAACAATTGTTAGAGAGTGGTAGCGAATCAGTAAGTGAAGTAGGGTTTAAAGTGGGATTTTCATCCGCTTCCTATTTTAGTAAATGCTTTAAAAACGAATTTGGAATGCTACCGACCGAAATGAAAATATCATCCTAGAATTTTAATTCCCACTTAAAAGAAGATTTAGGTGACCTTATCAAGAATAGGCCATGGATTATTATGTTAGTTCTTACCACTTTGGTATTAATCACATTGGCAATGAAAGGTGGTTCGTATTTTTATTATTTCGAAAATTATGTAGACACGAAAGGTTTAGCGGACAAATTTGGTAAAAGGAACGTGTTTAGAGCGGCATTATTCGCTTCTACATTATTCATCGCCATTCATCGCCGTTTTTTACGTTTTTGACCCAACTTGGGTTAGACTAATGTTTATTTTCGAAATATTGCATGGATTTTCTATGGGATAACCACCTGTTTTGTAAGGGATATGATTGCAGACTTGGCAGATTGTTCTTAATGGAAAAATAATAGGTGGCTTACCATAGGTAGTTCCTTGGTAATTGATATACTTGGGTTTTACAATTAAATTCCAAAAAAATTCGCTGCAACTAATGAAATAATTCAACCGGATAGTTCCATTGGGGTCAGGAATGCTGTTAAGCATTTACTTGCCCATTACATTCTTTTTGGCAATAACCTTGTTGTTCTTCTAGAGATAAACAAGAAAATGTAAAATCAAATTGAAAAAGATTTAATCGCTAAGATAAAAGAATAATCATTTCATTTTTAATATAGTCTAAACCAATTAAGTAAAGATTCTTAAAGCTACATATCCTTTTCATTATATTTCCATATACCCGGTAATTTTTACTATAAATGAATATAGTTCTTACATAGAAATATATAGGCGTTGTTGTCCAATATCTGAGATTAAAAATACTAGTAGTCTAATTAAATTAATTAGTTCACCTCCTGCTCTATTATAAAAACTGTCAAAGGCCTGTTGTTGTTTGCAATTATAATATGAGGCTTTTCATTTATGCTTACCAATTCCATTTGCTTTGCATTTAAGCCATTATAAAAACTCACGTCCGTATAGGGTTGGAACCCACCTTTGGAATCACCTAGTAATATATACCCAACATTAGAATCATATTTTACAGTTTCCACTTCAGATTCATGTATGGCTCCAGAGCCAATCACATCTATATTACCATCATGATTTACATCTGTAAAAACAAAGGACATGGTTGGTCCAAGTTGCGCGTTTGTTGGTAGATGTTTAATTGTAAAAGACCCTTTTCCATTATTCTCCAAATACACCGACTCAAATTCCGTAACCTTTTTGTGAAAGGAGTTTTCTATTTCTTCTTCCCCGTAAATATCGGTAAGTGATGAATTGGCAAACTCTTCATATGTTTTTATTTTCTGGCTTACAAAAGCATTTTGTGTGGTAGAACATTCTTTTCCTCTTACAGGCACCAACTTCCCGTTGTACACCTTGCTCAATATCATATCATAATTGCCATCGTCGTCAAAATTGTTTCCGTAAACATGTAAAGGCTTTTCCTTCGAGGGATGAAATTTATTGTTACTGCCCAAATTGCCTGCGAAGTAATCCATGTCGCCGTCGTTGTCAAAATCTATTTCCGAAATGGTATTCCACCATCCCTCGGTATCTTCGAGAGAACCAATAGCATGTTTTTTAAACTTACCGCTTTCATTATTAAATATTGTTATAGGCATCCATTCTCCAACGACTACTAAATCTTCATCGTTATCCCCATCGTAGTCTGAAATTAAAATATCGTTCACCAAACCAATCTCAAAAAAATCCGGCGCTACTTCTTTAGTCACATCTTCAAATTTTCCATTATTATTTCGCAAAATATAGGACCTTGGAGATAGCGGATATTTGCCAGGTATTACGCGGCCCCCAACTAGTACATCCAGATCACCATCCTTATCATAATCATAAGTGGCTATCGCCTTTGTACTGGTCAGCATTTTTGGAAGATTACCTGACTTTCTAAAATTTCCCTTACCATCGTTTATATACAATCTGTCCTGCAAAAGTTTGCTGTTCTTCTCCAACTCATAACCACCGCTGGCTACATAAAGGTCGATATCGTCATCTCCGTCGGCATCAAAAAAATGAGCCCCATTATCCTCAAAAGCGGCATCCGTTTTAAATATTTCTTGATCAATTTTGGTGTATTTTCCTTGTGAATTTTGAATGAAGATTTGTGCCGGCTGATTGGGTCCACCTCCAACGAAGATATCAGTTAAGCCATCATTATTTACGTCGGCTATAGCAAAAGCTGGTCCTTGTTGAGATTGCTTTTGAGGCAATAATACCTGTTTTGAAAAGTCATCAAAGTTATTCTCGTCGTGCACGTAGGTTAAGCCCAAAGCTTCAGGCCGTATGGGGGTAAAGTTTGCGTTCCTCTGGTAAACCGTTTCTGCGCCAGAGCCGGACTCATCTTTCCCAATTTTCAATGCCTGATTTGCTTTTACATTTTCCTTTACTGTTATACTCCCATCTGCCCATACCACCTCAATGCGGTTTATGTTTTCTTCAACACCAATACCAAAATTCAAAACCGGAGAAACCGATGATTGATAGCCTCTTGATAAAAATAGTTCCTGATATTGCTGAATACTATCCGTATAAACTTTAACCTTAGCACCTATTGCATTAATGTTCTTTTGATCACCTATCAGTTTTATATTGATGAAATTACTGGTTGAGTTATTTTTATAAACGCTGGCCTCATCTTCAAGGTTGTTGACAACTAAATCCAGATCACCATCATTATCCAGGTCTCCATAAGCCACACCGTTAGAGTTTACGGCTTTATCAAAACCCCAGTCTCTAACTACTTTCTGAAAGGATAGATCTTTGTTGTTCTTAAAAGCGTAGTTCTGAAGTTTATCGGATGGCATTTCATTTAGAATATCATCTATAGACATGGTTTGAAGCGAATCCTGATGCTCATCCAAAAAATTGCCGAAATCCTGATTTGCTATTTCACGTTTAATCCCGTTGGTAATAAAAATATCCTTGTAGCCATCTCCATCAAAATCCGCAATCAAGGGCGCCCAACTCCAATCGGTCTTAGAAACACCCGATACCTGCGCTATATCTGTAAAAAATCCATTTCCGTTATTTAAATTTAAAACATTAGACATGTAGGGATAATGAAAACCGGCTTCAACAATCCACCAGAATCCTTGAGTATTCATACTCGCCATATTCTGCTTTCCCCTACTATGATCTTCAGCGGACATATCCAATACCAATAAATCGGGTAGAAAATCGTTATTTATATCGGCAAAATCGGACCCCATACTGCTGTAGGAAATATGCTTTAATTGTGTATTTATTCGGTTTGAAAAGGTACCGTCTTGGTTATTGATGTATAACTTATCCGGAGTAATAAAATCGTTCGCCACAAAAACATCCAACCAGCCGTCATTGTTATAATCACCAATGGATGCGCTTAGACTAAACTCCTTATTCACGATACCACTTTCACGCGTAACATCCGTGAATCTTGCACCGTCATTACGATATAAATGGTCCGATGTCTGTGGATACATTGCCTTGTCTTCAACTATTGCTTTAAGGTTTACGGAGTTTAAAAAATCTTCTCTATGGTTAATCAAATACATGTCCAAATCCCCGTCTTTATCATAATCCAAAAAGTAGGCTTGTATGGAAAAGCCATCATCATCCAATCCCCATTTCTCGGCTTCCTCTTTAAAGGATCCGTCCTTCTGATTAACGAACAGTTTGTTTCTACGAAGAACATTATTATCCAACGACGCAGATTTACAGACATACATATCCATCCAACCGTCGTTATTTATGTCTATCATAGCAACTCCAGTTGTCCAACCCTCGGCATCGTTGACTTTGGCACTATCCGTTATATCCTCAAACTTAAGATTACCTTTATTTATATATAATTTATTAGATTCTTGGTTAGAGGTAAAATAAATGTCCTGAAGCCCATCATTATTAATATCACCAATAGCAACGCCTCCTCCATTATACATATCATAATAATTTAGGATATTGAACTCGGCAGTTTCTTTTATGGAATTCATAAAATGAATTCCGTTCTCTTCATTTGAAATTAAAGTAAAAAGTGTTTCCGCTGTGGATTTTTTCTTCCTAATCTCATTATCAGTGCATGAAAATGTTACTAGTAAAAGAAGAGCAATAATTGTGACTTTGGACAAATGCATCATAGTGAATATTCAAAATAATATTAGATTTTCGCAACCGTTTGTTTCAAAAGTAGAAAAAGATAAAATATTTAGTGTGATAAATTTCAAATTATGCAAAATTCCACCAAATGCTAAATTTATCGACACATGACGTAAGGAGAACGCTTACTATTTAAACAACATAAAAAAACTTATATTTGGGCGACCAATCAATACATAATGGAAAGCAATAAGGAAGTAACTATCTACGATATTGCAAAAAAACTAAATTTAGCTACTTCAACGATATCTAGAGGGTTAAAGGACCATCCTACAATAGGTAAAAAAACTATCCTAAGAATTAAAAAGACTGCCGCTGAAATGGGTTATCGCCCGAACAATTTGGCAGCTAGCCTCCGTGGTAATAAAATGAAAACAATCGGTGTTTTACTTCCTATTGTGAATCCTTTTCTTTCTTCATTAATCAGTGGAATTGAAATAGCTGCACAAAAAGCCGGTTACACGGTTTTAATAATGCAATCCCATGATTCATATCAGGAAGAGGTAAATCTTACACAATCTTTATATGATAATAGGGTTAGTGGTGTAATTTGCTCCTTGGCGTTGGAAACAGTAAACACGGATCATTTCAAAATATTTACCAATAATGGCACCTCATTGGTTTTTGTGGATAGAGTACCTAAAGATTTTGATAGCTTTCAGGTTGTTATAGATAACTATAAGGCCGGGTACGATGCCACAAAACATTTAATTTCCCAAGGATGTAAGCGAATTGCTCACATAACGGCAGGCATTGAGTTTAGTATTTATCATGAACGAAAAGAAGGTTATTTAGCAGCCCTGAGAGAACATAATCTTCCCATAGAAGAAGGCCTTATAGTTAGGACAGAAGCAATTACTTACGAATCTGCGGAAAAAGCCTGTATTAAACTCTTACGATCAAAAAATCCACCAGATGGTTTATTTACGCCAAGCGATACATTAGGAGTTTGTGCCATACAGACGGCAAAGAAACTTGGAATAAAAGTCCCAGAACAATTGGCGGTAATCGGTTTTAACGATGATCCTATTTCTAGAGTAATAGAGCCTAGCTTATCAACCATTACACATCCGGCACTTGAGATGGGTAAGACATCCGCTAAGATTATCCTTAATAGTTTTAAGGGGAAAAATGAAATTGGCAAGCAAATTACCTATTTGAATACAGAAGTACTTGTTAGGAATTCTTCAAAAAAATAAATTTTATTCAATCCTAAAGGGCGATGCCGGCAATCCTTCTTTGTTATATAAATTTGGATTATCCGGATTATCCGCCCAAGCATAGCGCACGTATTTTGGATTGGATATCTTATCGTTCCACACAATAACTTCATCACCTTCTATTTTAGCTGTTGCCCAAACGAATTTCTTATCCTCCCCTGCTATCGCAAATTCATTTAATGCCTCCCCATCGTTAGTTATTAAACCACTTCCCATGTTAGAAAAAGAGATAATCACTTTATCATCTTTTATGGTATGCCCCTTATATAAGGGACCTGAATAAACAATGTCTTCATTATATGCGAGCTTTAAACCGGCAAGTGCCATGCGTTCTCCCACGTCCTTTTTATTATCCGGATGAATATCGTTCCATTCGCCTAACTCTATATTTACAGTCATTGCTGTATTGGGAATCGACAATGCATTCAATTGAGATTGCCTTAACATGGCCCAGTTACTATCCGATGGTAAATAAGATACGTCCATAAAATTAGGCAACTGGGCATAAATAAACGGAAGTTCGGGACTATCAAACACTTTTCTTAATCCAGAAACCAAAGCCTGCATGTAACCCAGATACTTTTCTGGCTCACCCGCATTGCTCTCTCCTTGGTACCAAAGAATTCCTTTCATTGGAAATTCTTTATAAGGTGCTACCATAGCATTGTAAAGCGATGTTGGTTCATTCTGTGGATTTATTCTTCTAGGTCTAGGTGTGTCTGAATCACTTTTTGTAAAAGCAGAAAAATCTAAAGGCTCAAACACCTCACCGACTTTATATTGCCAGTAACCCTTTAAATCTAAGGTATCCTTTTCAGTGAAAATATAGTAGGGTTTATCAGGTACAAAACCGCCTTTACCTCGGTTATTTGTCACACGAATAACAAAGACATTTTTACCCTTTTTTAATAGATTTTCTGGAACTTCATATCTACGTTGCGGATATTGATATGTTTTGTTACCTACCTTAACCCCATTTATGTAAAGTTCGTCCGCATCAACAATTCTTCCTAAAAACACTTTGGAACTTTTACCAACAATAGAAGCGGGAATTTCAAGCTCTCGTCTATACCATACAACTCCATTTAAATCACCAGCTCCTTGATCTTCCCAATAACCGGGAATATTTATCCTTCTCCAGTTTTTTGGTTTAAAGTTAGTATCATACCATTTTACATCTCCAATCAATCCTTTATCTGTAATTTCAGTAGGCTTACTATCAAATCGTGGTTGATTTCTTTTCAGGTTATTTACAAACGTAGTATCCTTATTCTCTTCTATCACTTTTAAAATATCCGGGAAATCCCTATAACCCTCTTTGGGTATCCAAGCTTCAATTGGCGTGCCACCAACACTGGCATTTATTAGACCGATAGGAATTCCGTATTTTTCATAGATTTTTTTAGCGAAAAAATAGGCTACTGCCGAAAACGGCCTTACCTCTTCCCCCACCGCAATTTGCCACTCGCCTCCATCTAAATCTTCTTGTGGTCCAGAAATACTTGTTGTGGTGGGAATTTTAAAATGACGGATTTTTGGATAATTGGCATTTGCAATCTCATCTGCGTACAATACATCATGTATGTCCAATTGGTGCACCATATTAGATTGACCGTTACATAGCCAAACATCACCGATTAAAATATCGTTTACCTTTACTGAACTGTCTAATCCAGAAACAGTCATATCATATGGCCCACCGGCTTTCATTTTTCTTAACTCCACCTTCCATTTTCCCTCAGCGGAAGTTTTTGTTTTATATATTTTTCCATTAAAGGTCACCACTATATTTTCATTGGCATCCGCCCAACCCCAAATAGGAATTTGCGAATCTCGCTGTAAAACCAGACCATCACTTATTAATTTTGGGAGTTTAACTTGAGCGTTTATAACTAGGCTAAATGAAGCTAGGAGTATAGAAATTAAAAAGTTGCGTGATTTATTCATCTTCGCTTTAAGATTTGTTTGTGGTACAAAGTTAATGTGAAATCTACATTATTAGATTTCACACAATCGGTTGCAAACTATGCCTTTTTTATTATCTTCACAATATAGAAAGGTAAAAATTCTAAAATATGCATTTAAACATGATTAACTTCTACAAATCTTAAAGGCCTAACCATTCTTTAAAGATCTATAGTCAGTTGTAGAGAATGAAACACATTTTTTTTAACCAAATCCTAAAGGGAGGTCCAACAACTTTGCACACAAAGCAAATTCATTAACTAGAGAATCTAAATGAAGTCTACTTTCACCATGTCATTTCCAAGCAAATTAAAAATCTCCCTACTAGTAGTGCAACTATTATTTGTAGGCTGTGTTAGCGTGTTCGCTACGGATCGTGATAAATATGTTGTGAACAAATCATCGGATAAAAACTTCCCTATTGCAAGCAATGGAAAAGTTGCTTCAATGCTAATAAGTGATGCAGATTATGATGGAGTGAAACGCGTAGTTGGGCATCTTCAAACAGATATTTTTAAGGTTACCGACAACAAACCTAATATTATGATGAACACATCTTCTTCTGAGGAATATGTCATCATCATTGGTACGCTAGGTAAAAGCCCAATTATTGACCAGTTGGCTAAAAATGGAAAAATCAGTACTAAAGACCTTAGCGGTAAATGGGAAAAATTCATCACTCAAATTGTAGAAAATCCAATACCTGGAACCAAAAAGGCATTGGTAATAGCCGGTAGTGATAAAAGAGGAACAATTTATGGTATTTATGACCTTTCCAATCAAATTGGTGTACATCCTTGGCATTTCTGGGCAGATGTACCTGCAAAAAAACAATCTGAACTGCATGTGCTTCCTGGAGTGCATACCAAAGGGGAACCCAAAGTAAAATACAGAGGTATTTTCATTAACGATGAAGCCCCGGCACTTACTGGCTGGGTGGGTGAAAACTATGGTAAATTCAATTCCGAATTTTACGATAAGGTATTCGAACTAATTTTAAGGATGAAAGGTAATTACATTTGGCCTTCCATGTGGCAACCAAGAATGTTTTACGAGGATGATCCTAAAAATGGCGAGTTGGCAAATGAATACGGAATCGTTATGGGAACATCGCACCATGAACCCTTAACACGGGCACATGAAGAATGGTCTCATTTTGGAAATGGTGACTGGAATTTTGAAACCAACCCAGAAGAATTAAAAGAATTCTGGACAGGTGGCATTGATCGTATGGGCAACAAGGAAACCCTTGTTACCATAGGCATGCGCGGTGATGGCGATGAGTCTATGAGCGATGGAACTGCCATTGAATTATTGGAAGGCGTGGTGGATGCGCAGCGTAAAATTATTGCAGATGTTACTGGGAAACCTGCCGAAGAAACACCACAAATTTGGGCCTTGTACAAAGAAGTGCAGGATTATTATGATAAGGGAATGCAAGTTCCGGATGATGTCACACTTTTATTATGTGATGACAATTGGGGCAACATCAGAAAATTACCAAGCTTAGATGCTAAACCCCGCAAAGGTGGTTATGGGATTTACTATCATTTTGATTATGTAGGTGGACCAAGAAATTACAAATGGATAAACACCAACCAAATTGAACGGACGTGGGAACAAATGCACTTGGCGTATGAACATGGAGCCAACCAAGTATGGATAGTAAACGTTGGTGATATTAAACCGATGGAATTTCCAATGCAATTTTTTCTGGATTATGCTTGGAATCCAGAGGCATGGAACACTGATAATCTTGGCGACTATTACACCTTATGGGCAGATGAAGTTTTTGATGGTATAGAAACCCAAGATATAGCCAATATCATGAAAATGTATACCAAATACAATGCTCGCAGAAAACATGAATTAATCGACCCTTCTACCTATAGCTTAACAAATTATAATGAAGCTGACAAAATAGTAGCGGAATACAATGAACTGGCAGAACAAGCGCAAACCATTTACGATAACCTTCCTGAAATATATAAAGATGCATATTATCAACTGGTACTTTTCCCAGTCTTGGCTAGTGCTAACCTGAACGAACTTTATGTAAGTGCAACAAAAAATAATTTTTATGCCAAACAAGGTAGAGCTTCAACCAACTACTATGCCGACAAGGTTCAGGAATTGTTCATGAAAGACAAGGAGTTAACCGATTATTACCATAACGAATTGGGAAATGGCAAATGGAATCATATGATGTCCCAAAACCATATTGGATATACGAACTGGCAAGAACCAAGATTCAATAGAGCTCCAGAAACAGTTAAGATTGATGCTGCCGATGATGCTGAAATGGGCATTGGTATTGAAAACTCAGAAGAATGGTGGTCTGGGAACAATGAAGACGCAATATTTCCCTTATTCGACCCTTTGAACAACCAAACCTACATCATTGAAATATTCAACAGGGGAAAACAAAATTTTGATTATTCCATTCATAGCGATTCCGATTGGATTATGGTATCGGAACCTAAAGGAGTTGTAGATACTGTAAAAAACATTGGGGTTAGTATTGATTGGAACAAAGCACCTATAGGTTCACATTCTGCCACGATAATGATAACCGGAGATGATAAGAAAATACCAGTTGATATTAAAATTGAAAATTCTGATACAAAAAACGTAAAAGGATTTATTGAGAATAATGGTTACATCACAATAAATGCGAGTGATTTTTCAAAAAAGTACGAACCAAAATCCTTCCAATGGAAAGTGGTGGATAATTTAGGAAAAACAGGAGCTTCGGTAATTTCTTTACCTGTTGAGAAAGGAAGGATTGAACTCTCCAAAAAGTCTCCAAAGTTATCGTATCCGGTAAATTTTCAAAATAAAGGAAAAGTAAAAGTCCATCTTCATTTTTCACCAACCATCAACTATTCTACCAGAGAAGGAATGTACTACGGACTATCGTTCGATAATGAATCCCCCACTCTTGTGAACTATGATGCAGACCCTAACATTTTCAATTACAACGGCAGAGTTCCAAAAAATTGGCATAGCAATGTAGGAGATAATATAAAAGTTATTACCACAGAACTAGATATAAATAAGGCAGGTAACCACACCTTAAATTATTACAGGGTAGATGAAGGATTGGTTTTACAGAGAATTCTTATTGAAACCGAGCACAGCAATTTAAAGGAAACCTATCTTGGTCCACCGGTAAGCGTAAAAATAGATTAGTGTTAATATTAAATTTTGAACTAAAGCTTTCACCTTTAATCATAAATAGCTTTTTTTATTAATAATTAGTCTAATAACGCAGCCATTTCATCATATCTATTAGAAAAAATGTATAAACCACACTAATTATTAAAAAATTTACTGAAATTAAGTTATACTTACAATCCAAATATTTAAAACCCTTTTTGAGGCGTCAAAAAACTAAACATTTACTGATGAAAACACCAAAATTATTTTTATTATTTATTGCAGCATGTATTTTGTCCATAGGTTGTGAGAAAAGTGAAGAAAAACCTACGGAACCAAAAACGCTCAGGAACGTTTATAAGGACGCTTTCTACATAGGGACCGCGCTCAATCGATTTCAAATCAACGAAACGGATTCCGTGATGGCTACTCTTGTAGGCAAAGAATTCAATAGTATTACTGCTGAAAACATTATGAAATCTGTGCAAATCCATCCTCAAAGAGATACTTTCGACTTTGAGCTTGCAGATAAATTTGTAGCACTAGGTGAAAAACATAATATGTTCATACATGGGCATACACTCGTTTGGCACAGCCAACTGTCACCGTGGTTCAGTGAAATAGAGGACAGTTTGGAGTTTGCTTCAGCAACAGAGAATCATATTAAAGATCTTGCCACTCATTTCAAAGGAAAACTTGGTTCTTGGGATGTAGTAAACGAAGCCTTAAATGAGGATGGTACGTTACGGAATTCCATTTTCTTAAAAAAAATGGGTGAAGATTACTTGGCATCCGCATTCAAATGGACTTCAGAAATTGACCCAGATGTTGACCTTTACTACAACGACTATAATATGACCAATGCAGACAAAAGACAAGGTGCTATAAGAATGGTCAAAAAGATTTTAGAACAAGGCGTAAAAGTTGATGGTATAGGTATGCAGGGCCACTGGCATTTAAATTCTCCTTCACTAGAAGAAATCGAACAAAGTATTTTGGACTATTCTGAACTTGGCGTAAAAGTGGCAATCACCGAATTAGACGTTAGTGTTCTGCCGAATCCTTGGGATTTGGAAGGTGCTGAAATTAGTCAGAATTTTGAGAATGGTGAAGGTATGAATCCCTACAAAGATGGATTACCAGATTCTATTCAAGTAAAATTGGCCAACCGCTACAAAGATATTTTTGAAATCTTTTTAAAGCATAAGGATAAAATAAGCAGGGTTACATTTTGGGGCGTAAGCGACGGTCAATCTTGGTTAAACGGCTTCCCGATAAGAGGAAGAACCAACTATCCACTACTTTTTGATAGGGATTTGAAACCCAAAGCTGCATACGATAGTATTATTTCGCTAAAAGAAAAATTCGACAAACAAAACCAAGCCAACTAATTCGTAGATAATGAGTTTAGATTCACATAAATTATCCATTAAGGAAAAAATCGGATATAGCTTGGGCGACCTTGCTGCCAATTTGGTTTTCCAAACTTTAGTTACCTATCTAGCCTATTTCTATACGGATATCTATGGGCTTAAAGCCAATGATGCCTCAGCTGTCACATTAGTAGTTGGCCTTATTGCCGCTTTCGTTTTTAATCCCTTGATGGGAGTTATAGCGGATAGGACTGTAAGCAGATGGGGTAAGTTCCGCCCATGGATTTTATGGACCGCAATTCCGCTAGGCGTAACGGCGATGTTGGCCTTTAGCACACCTGATTTTTCGTACAAAGGAAAAGTTATCTATGCCGTAGTTACATATACCCTCCTTTTATTGTTATATGCAGCTAATAATTTACCCTATTCCGCTTTAAGTGGTGTTATCACTGGCGATATGAAAGAGCGTAATAGTCTTTCTGCTTATAGATTTATAGCTGTAATGGGAGCCCAATTTTTTGTTCAGGTTTTCATGTATGACTTAATCCTGAAAGCCGGTGATGGAAACAAAGCGGCCGGTATGGAAACGGTAATGACATGGTTAGCTATTATTGGAACGGTTATGTTACTTATTACCTTTTTTACCACCAGGGAGCGTGTTGTTCCTAAACCCGAACAAAAATCCAGCATAAAGGAAGACTTAGGTGACCTTTTTAAAAATGGACCTTGGATTATCATGTTGACGCTAACCACATTGGTTTTTATAACGTTGGCCATGAAAGGTGGTTCGTATGTCTATTATTTTGAAAACTATGTTAATCAAGAAAGCCTCAACACTTTTTTAAATCCGCTAAAAAGCTTTTTACCAACTTTTGAAAATGATACTTCCTTAGGTTTGGGGGTTTTCAATGGTGGCGGTATTCTGGTAGGTCTTATCGGTATTGCACTTTCTAAAAGTCTTGCTGACAAATACGGAAAGCGAAATGTTTTTGGAGCATCGCTATTTATATCTACATTATTCATAATATCATTTTACTTTTTCCCTTCCAACGCTGTGGGTGTAATTTTTGGAGCCCAAATTTTACATATGTTTTTCTACGGAATTAGCACCCCAATTTTATGGGCAATGATTGCCGATGTTGCGGATTTCTCTGAATGGAGAACAAATAGACGGGCCACTGCCATTATTTTTTCGGCAATGATGGTGGGGCTAAAAGGTGGATTAAGTATAGGCAGCGCACTCGTCGCTTGGGTTTTAGGTGTGTATGGATACATCACCAAAGAAGCTGCAGTAGCAGGAGTGGCTACCGTACAACCGGAAAGTGCCATTCAAGGAACAAGATTATTAGTTAGTATTTATCCGGCAATCCCCTTTTTAATTGGTGTTGGATTATTATTTTTTTATGAAATAAATAAAAAATTGGAACTACAGATTGAATCGGAATTAAAAGAAAGAAGATAACGATTAATTCAAACTATTATGCCCGAAGATAAAATAGACCATATTGATTTTGAAGTTTTAAATGAAAAAGCTATTTCACAACCGTTGGTAACACATATTTATACCGCGGATTCCTCTGCTCATTTTTTCAACGGAAAAATTTATGTCTACCCATCACACGATATAGATGCTGGAGAAGCTTTCGATGATTTGGGAAGTCATTTTGCCATGGAAGATTATCATGTAATTTCTATGGATAGTATTGATAGTGAAGCTGTAGATAATGGTTTGGCATTGCATGTTGATGATGTTGCCTGGGCGGAAAAACAAATGTGGGCCCCGGATGCCGCTCACAAAGATGGAAAATATTATTTATTTTTTCCTGCAAAAGGCTATGATGGAATTTTTAAAATAGGTGTTGCAGTGAGCGATTCTCCAACCGGACCCTTTACACCACAACCTGAAGCTATTAAAGGAAGCTTTTCAATTGACCCTGCAGTTTTTAAGGATAAGGATGGAACTTATTATATGTATTTTGGCGGGTTATGGGGTGGGCAATTACAAAGATGGAGAACTGGAAACTTTAATGCAGAAAATCCGGAAAGTCCTACCGCACATTTACCTGAAGATCATGAAACATCATTGATGCCAAAAGTCGCCAAAATGACTGAAGACTTATTGGAATTCGCGGAAAAGCCGAAGGATATACTACTACTCGACGAAAGCGGAAACCCATTATTAGCGGGCGATAACGAAAGACGTTTTTTTGAAGCCGCGTGGTTGCACAAGCATAACGGAAAATACTATTTTTCCTATTCTACAGGAGACACACATCTTATTTGTTACGCCATTGGTGACAATCCTTACGGACCATTCACTTATAAAGGAATTATTTTAGAACCAGTTGTGGGTTGGACCTCCCACCACTCTATT
Source organism: uncultured Flavobacteriaceae bacterium (assembly GCA_963848865.1). Taxonomy (GTDB): domain Bacteria; phylum Bacteroidota; class Bacteroidia; order Flavobacteriales; family Flavobacteriaceae; genus Maribacter. The sequence continues at coordinate 204,634 of CAWKFV010000014.1, forward strand.
TGTAAAGTAGATGAGAAATGGTATCTGTTTTATCATGATTCCAGCTTATCAAAAGGAGTTACTCACTTAAGATCAGTGAAAGTCAGTGAGATTTTACATGATAAAAATGGCTTAATAATGACGCTAAAGCCATATAAACTCTAAAACTTTCAAAACTTCATCCGTTCCTATATTGATATTAATAAATTGAATATCAATTTTTTACATTTCTATCCATCAAATCAATTAACAATACTTTAATCTAAATTGTGATTTTATTTAGAAAAATTGCACAATCGGTTGTTTATAATAAATGTATTATATACATTTGTTAATATAGCAAACAATTGAGGTAATATTGAACATATCAATATTTTTTGGGTTGCTAAATCAATAAATGTTAATCGTGCAATTTTTTCTTAAATGCTAAACTCAGAATCTATTGACTAAGATTTATTATTAATTAATTCAGCTTAGGACACTCTTAAAACTCAACTATAATTATGACAATTCAATTTCAAACTTTAAACTAAATTTTATGACAAACTTTCTATTAATTCAAGGGAGAAGATTAAGGTTGTTCGGATTTATTTTCCTAGCGGCCATCTTTTGCTCAGGAATAAATGCCCAAACAACAGTTTCAGGTACTGTTTCTGATGGTGCTGGGCCTATTCCCGGAGTAAACGTTGTTCTTAAAGGAACCTCTACTGGTACCGCAACAGATTTCGATGGAAATTACTCCATCAACGCGCCATCTAGCGGCGTATTGGTGTTTAGCTATTTAGGTTATAAGACCCAAGAAATCCAAATTAACAATCAAACTCAAATAAGTGTTACGCTAGAGGATGATTTGCAATCTTTAAGTGAGGTTGTGGTTATTGGTTATGGTACGCAAAATAAAGAATCTGTAACAGGTTCTGTAGTTTCCATTAAAGGAGATCAACTATCTGAAGTGCAAGCGGCTAGCTTTCAAGAAGCATTGCAGGGTCGTGCACCAGGCGTAGATATAACTACAACCAATACAAGGCCAGGGTCCGATGGTACTCAAATTAGGATACGTGGTACGCGATCCTTGACGGGGAGTAATGACCCCTTGGTGGTTTTAAACGGTATCCCTTTTGCTGGTGGAATAAACGATATCAACTTGAACGATATTGAAAGCCTAGATATTTTAAAAGATGCTTCCGCTACCGCTATTTATGGCTCTAGAGGCGCTAATGGTGTAATTTTGATTACAACAAAAACTGGTAAAAAAGGACAAAAAGCCAAATTCACGTATAACACCTATTATGCGACCAAAGAGGTTTTTGCAAAGTTTCCAATGATGAATTCTGAGCAATTCAATTCATTCCGGGAAGCAACAGGGCGTTTTAACAACGGGCAGCCTCTCTATTCCTTAGGTGTTGATGAAGACCCATCTGTAGAAACCGACTGGCAAGATTTAATCTATGGCTCCGGACTTCAAACAAGTCATGATATTGGTGTTACAGGAGGGGGAGAAAATGGAAGCTATAGTATGGGGGTTGGATATTTCAAAGAAACTTCTGTTTTGCCTATTGAATCTTTTCAACGATATTCAATACGTGCCCAGATTGACCAACAAATTGGAGCATTTAGGTTTGGATTGAATTCAGTAACGAACTTTAGTAATACAAACGCGGCAGGATCCGATCTTTATGGGAACCTAAGTGCCACTCCAATTTTAAATCCATACAATCCTGATGGATCGCTTAAAAGAGTGGTGAGCATGCCTTTGGATGATTTTTGGGTAACTACAAGAGGTACCTTAAATGCTATTGGCAAAGGTAGGGTGAATGATCAAAAGGATTTTGGGACCTACAATAACCTTTATGGTGAGGTTGCTATTCCAGGGATTGAAGGATTAAAGTATCGTATGAACATCGGACTTAATTTACGTATGAGCAGGGACGGTAACTTTACCGGTCAAGGTGTGGCAAATATCAATGAACAAGCACCTAATAGTGCTGCAATTAGCAGTAGTCTTACAACGGATTATGTAATCGAGAATTTATTGACTTATGATAGAACCTTTGCAGATAAGCACCAATTGAATGTTGTTGGTCTATTTTCTTCACAGAATACAAAATTTGATGGTACCAACTTAAGTGTTAGAAACCTCCCTAATGAAGAATTTCTTTATTATAATTTAGGTTCTGCACTTCTTGAGGATATTACCCGTTACGATGGTAATTATGGAGAAAATAGCTTATTATCCTATATGGGTAGAGCTATGTATCAATATGACAATCGTTATTTGATAACAGCAACCGTTAGAATCTGATGGCTCCTCAAGACTGGCACCTGGAAATAAGTGGGTAACTTATCCGGCCGTTTCAGTTGGATGGAACCTTGGAAACGAAGCTTTTATGGAAAATGTTGATTGGGTAAATCTACTTAAATTCAGAGCGGGTTATGGCCAAACATCAAATCAAGCAGTTGACAACTATGCAACATTAGGTAGTTTAGGTATTAGGAACTATAATTTTGGTGACAGTTTTGAAACAGGTTATTTCGTTGAAGAACTACCTAATGCTGATCTGGGCTGGGAAATTTCTGAAACGTATAACTATGGTCTGGATTTTGGTTTGTTCAATAATCGTTTGTCCGGTACTGTAGAATATTATACAACTGAAACTAGTGATATCTTATACCGTGTTGGGCTGCCTTCAAGTTCTGGTGTGAGTTCTTTTGTAGGAAATATCGGCGCATCCTCCAACAAAGGAGTGGAAGTTGCTTTAAATGCAACGATTGTTGACAATCCTGATGGATTTACCTGGGATTTTGGTGTTAACTTATATACGAACAAAAATGAGATTACGGCATTGGCAAGTGGTGAAGATCAAAATGTAGGTAACCTTTGGTTTGTTGGTTCACCGATCAATGTAATCTATGATTTTAAAAATGTTGGTCTTTGGAACGAATCAGATGAAGACTTTCAATACCTACAAAACTTTGAACCAGGCGGTAATGCCGGTATGATAAAAGTCGAGTACACCGGAGAATTTAATCCTGATGGCTCCCCAGTTAGACAGATTGATGCTGATGATAGACAGGTAATTGACCCACAACCGGATTTTCAGGGTGGTTTTAATACTCGATTGGCATACAAAAATCTAGATTTAAATGTGGTTGGTGTATTTAGAAGCGGAGGTATCGCCGTTAGTACTCTTTATTCTTCTGCAGGATATCTTAACTTACTTACAGGAAGAAGAAACAATGTGAATGTAGACTATTGGACACCCGAAAATACAGATGCAAAATATCCTGCCCCTGGAGGTATCCAAGCAGGTGATGGTCCAAAATATGGGTCAACAATGGGATATTTTGATGGGTCATATTTAAAAATACGTGCAATGACCCTTGGCTATAATTTTAATCAGGATTTAGTTAACGATTTAGGTATTCAGAATATGCGATTATACGCAACTGTTCAAAACCCATTTGTATTATTTTCTCCTTTTCATAAGGAATCTGGGATGGATCCAGAAACAAACTCTGGTGTAGATAATAATGGTAACCGTCAAAATTCGGCTACTGGAACCAATGGTTTTATTTCACAAGGAATTGCAACTATTGGAGCAAACGTACCTACAACTCGTAATTTTATGCTTGGATTGAATTTAACATTTTAAAAAAAATATTATGAAAAAACTAAAAATTAAAATGACAATTACGGCTATGCTGGCTGTTGCGTTATTTATAGGTTCTTGTACAGAGGACTTACTTGAGGAAAAGCCAAGGAGTGTTTTTACTCCGGATTTCTTTCAAAGTGAAACTGGTGTTGAAGGGGGAATAACGGCCTTATATACGCATTTAAGATTTCTTTATGGTGCTTGGAACTTCTATAACTCCACTGAAACCGGAACAGATGAGTATACTTGGGCTCAAAGTGCGGACGGTAATTTTAAGGATATGGATTTGTCCGGTGTTGGTTCCATAATTTCAACTAGTGCACCTCCTGCAGGGCCCTGGTTCGCATGTTTTAGTGCTATAAACACGGCAAGTGGAATAATAGAAAATGCTGAGGCAGTTGGTATTGCGGAGTCATTGGTTTCAGAAGCTCGTTTTTTCCGTGGATTTGATTACTTTTTGCTAGTACAAACGTATGGCGGTGTGCCATTAGACTTAGGTGCGGGAGAGTTAAAATTCAACACTTCTACGAACAGAGGTTCCGTGCGTAATACAGTGCCAGAAGTTTACACAAAGGCTATTTTTCCAGATTTGCTTACAGCTGTTCAGAATTTACCTGATAATCCTCGTTTAACGGGAACTGTAACTAAAAATGTTGCCCGTTTATATTTATCTAAGGCCTATTTAACATATGCGTGGTGGCTACAGAATCCGAACAACATACCCACATATCCTGAGGCACCCAGAACCGATCCTGATGGTCGTGATGCCTCATGGTATTTTCAAGAAGCTTATAACATTGCCGCTACAGCAATCGACAATCCTGGACCATATTCGTTATTAGAATATTTTTACGATGTACATTGGGCACCAAATGATCGGCACGCTGAAATGCTTTTGTATGCAGATCATACTGAGGCAAGTGCTATTTATAATGGAGCTGATTTAGGTTTCGGTATTTCTGGTGCACAAGATAATGCCTCGGTTTGGATGGCAACTTGGAATTACACTGTTATCAGAAGTTCTGGTGCCAGTACTGTACAACGTGAGGCTGCTCAAAGTTATGGGCGTCCATGGACAAGAATGGCACCAACCATCAACGTATTTGAGGAAACATTTGAGGAAAAAGATTTAGACTCACGTTATGATGCTACGTTCGTAACCAGCTACAGAGGCAATTGGGATAGAGCAGGAGATGATACAGAGTCATATTTGAACGCTAATGATTTACCAATAGAACCAGGAGATGCTGTATTAAGTTTCTTGGATGAAAATAACCCTAGCGTAACTTACCCGGCCGATGCAGGTGCTAGTAACGTTGGTGCCGGTGTGCTATCCGGGAGATCGGATTTCTTAATTGAGCCTGGAGCAATTAGCCGGGTTGTATATCCTGGTTTATGGAAATTAGGGACTTATCGTACGGATAATGATGGAGGCCTTGGAGCACCAAATGCCGGATTAACACGTCCTTTTCCTATCGCTAAATTTTCCGAGTTTTATTTTATTGCTGCAGAAGCGGCAGTAAAAGGAGCTGCAACTCAAGCAGGTAAAAGTGCTACGGACTTAATGAATGTTATTCGTGCTCGTGCAGGAAATTGGCGTTTTGATAATGGAGAACAAACAGAAAGAATTGAAGACAATAGTGACGCTTTAGTTGCTGAAACACCAGCCAATGTTGACATTAATTTTATTTTGGCAGAACGTTCCAGGGAATATTTTGGGGAAGGCTACCGTTGGTATGATTTGGTACGTACTCAAAAATGGGATGAGTTAGCCGGTAGTTATGAAATCGCTGGATCAAATTATGGTGATCATACGCCGCAGACATTTACCCGAACCATTGAACCTTTTCATTATTTACGCCCAATTCCGCAAGGTCAGTTAGACTCTATGGATGCCAGTGATGCTGAGAAAGGAACCTATCAAAATCCAGGATATTAAGAATAATTATTGAGTTTGTTTGAGTTAGTTTTCAAAACACTGCTTAAAGTTTTTTATAAAAACCTCTTAAGCGGTGTTTTTTATTTCTATAAATTAACTACTTCCCAAAGTAGAGGAAAAATTATTTTAGGCTTTTATACATCAAAGTAGTGGTTTGTAAAAAAGATGGAAAAGGGGTGATTTTAAAATTTATTTAAACCCTATATGGAAAGTAAAAGTACTCCCGTACTGAATAAAAGCATTACAATGAAATTACTTCCAGTAAAAGTTTCAAACACCTATTCACTAAGAAAGTTTAAAAATTCTTTCGGTCGCCACCCATTTCTCCCCGTTTTTAGAAGATGGTAAGGCCTGTTGAAATTGCCACATGAGTTGTTCCCACTCTTGAACTTTTGGATTTTCGGCATCCAATTTTTTCTTTCGTTCAGGACTATAGGTTTCATCCACCTCCATAATCATGAACAGTCTATTTTCTGTCAAATAGATTTCCATATCCACGATACCTGCCGCTTTAATGCTATCTGTAATTTCCGGCCATGCATTTCCTGAAGCATGGTGTTTTTTATACTCCTCAATCAGTTTAGAATCGTTTACCAAATCACAGGCATAACAGAATCGTTTTGTAGATTTCATATTTTTTAAAGCGCATATTTTGTATTAACATTTCTAGCATATATCACCACCAAAATAAAACATCCCAACGGTAGAATAAAAGAGAAGTTAACCTCAGGCACACCCAATATACTGATATCGGTATATCCGGTTCCTCCTAAATCCAAAATAAGACCTTGTAGAGTCGGCATTAAAGCACCGCCTACAATCGCCATGACCAAAAATGCAGCTCCAAATTTGGAATCCTCTCCCTGCCCTTCTAATGCAATTCCATAAATGGTCGGAAACATAATCGAAATAAAAAATGATATACTTACAAGAGCAATTAAACCTACCATACCGGGAACGAAAATGGTAACGAGGCTACAAAGGGCTGCCCCAATTGCAAAATAGTACAATAATCTTCCCGAACTAATATATTTAAGCAATGCCGTACCTACCCATCTTCCTATCAGAAATATGATCAGAGCAGCTATTCCATAGTTAACTGCCTCAGTGTTGTCTATACCAAAGGACTCCGCATATTGGTACAGATATGTCCAACACATAATTTGGGCCCCTACATAAAATGCCTGTGCAATTACACCTCCAACGAACTTTTTGGATTTGAACAATCGCTTTATGGAATCCATAATTACTACCTTCTCTTCTTGCTTTTCATTACGAGGCATTTTCACGATAAAAATCATAATGAAAAAAGCTATTACCACTAGGCCTAAAATAACATATGGGTCGCGGATTACCGCCAAATCAGATGTTCGAACTACCTCTTTTGCACTTTCGCTAAGGGTGCCATAAATGGACGTCCCATCCGGAGCTAAATCGTCGGATTGTAATGATGCCAATATAAATTTCTGCGCCACTATCAAGCCTAATAAAGCTCCCATCGGATTAAATGCCTGTGCCAGATTTAATCTTCTAGTGGCAGTTTCTTCGGACCCCATCGATAGAATGTACGGGTTGGCAGTTGTCTCCAAAAATGCTAATCCGAACGTAAGAATATAAAGTGCTGCCAGAAAAAAACCGAATTCCTCATAAGCAGCGGCCGGATAAAAAAGTAGCGCTCCAAGGGCGTACAAAACCAGGCCCATTAAAATTCCCTTTTTATAAGAATATTTGTTTACAAATATGGCAGCAGGCAGTGCCATGGTAAAATATCCACCGTAAAATGCCAATTGTACCAGAGAAGCCTTAAAATTATCCAGTTCCAAAACCTTTTTGAATGCGGAAACCATAGGATTGGTTATATCGTTGGCAAAACCCCAAAGTGCAAATAGGGACGTTACTAAAATAAAGGGTATTAAGATTGACTTTTTTACTAATGGTGCATTATTTTTTTTGATCATGGTTATCGGGTTAGTTAAATTATTTTGAAGGTAGTAGAGCTCTATCCAAGTGAACATATCCCCCATCTACAAAGACAAATTGCCCTGTAGTATGCGATGATCTATCGGAAATTACAAAAAGTGCCGTATCCGCAATTTCAGCGGGTGTGGTCATTCTAGTTTCTAATGGGATTGTATTTTTTATGGCGTTCAATTTTTCTGTTCCATTTTCAAGAGATGCTATCCATGTCTCGTAAGCCGGTGTATAACTTTCGGCTATAATCAATGCGTTAGATCGGATTCCATAGCCAATCAAATCAACGGCCCATTCCCGGGTCAACCCCAAAACTCCACCTTTAGCGGCAGCGTAGCCAGATGTTTTCCCTTGACCGGTGAATGCTACTTTAGAACCTATATTTAAGATACAACCCCTACTCTTTTTTAAAAGTGGAAGTGCATATTTGACCACTGCAAAAAAACTAACAAGATTAAGTTTCAATGAATCCATAAAATCATCGATTGAACCTTCCAAAGAAACACCATCATTGACCCCAACATTATTGATAATGGCATCAATCCTACCGAATTTTTGAGAAGCCTTTGTAATGGCATCTTCAATTTGTGAAACGTCAGTTAAATCGGTCTGGTAAAATTTGGCTTCCTTATGGGTTTTCTGAAGTTGCTTCTCGTAATCAAATCCTCGAGCATTTCTGTCTATCAAAACAGGAATAGCCCCTTCGTTTGCCAAGGCAAAAACTATGGAATGGCCAATACTGCCCTCCAATCCCGCTGAACCGGTAACAATGACTACTTTACCTTTGAGATTCAAATTCATTCAATTCCAATTATAAATTATATATGCTTTCAGCATTTTTAAAGAAAAATAGTTCCTGTTCCTCCTGAGAAAGTTTCTTTGAAAATTCCTTGGCCAAATTAAGGACATCGCCATAAGATCCTGCTACCAAACAGACAGGCCAATCCGAACCATATAGGATTCGCTGAGGACCAAAAGATTCCAAAACAGCATTCATATAAGGTAAAATTTCTTCCGTTTTCCAGGACTGATAATCGGCCTCCGTTATTAAACCAGATACTTTGCAGTTTACGTTTTCTATTTTTCCTAGTTCTTTCATCAATAAGGCCCAAGATTCAAAATAACCTGACTTTATATAAGGTTTGGCGATGTGGTCAATTACAAAAGTGATATCAGGAAAGAGTTTCACAAATTCCAACACAGAAGGCAATTGATGCGGAAAGACAAGAATTTCATACACTAGTTCTCTTTTTTGGAGTTCTGTAATACCGTTCAAAAAATCCTTTCGAAGTAAAAATAAAGGATCTGATTCTGCCTGTACCACATGCCGATATCCTTTAATTAGCGAAAATTCCGAATAATACTCCAAACTTTCTTTTAAACGGTTGCTTTGTAAATCCACCCAACCAATAATACCTTTTATAAAATCGTAGTTACGAGCCTGATCTAATAAGAAATCATTTTCCTTTAAAGTTTGGTCCGCTTGTACCGCAATACAACCCGTAATCCCATGTTCTTCATAAATTGGGCTTAAATGCGCAGGTAGAAAATCCCTGCGTATATTCCCCATTTCATCATCTATCCAAGCATGCTTCTCCTTTTCATAAATCCAAAAATGTTGATGGGAATCTATAATCATTTTTAATTCTTTTTAATCAAAAGTGACCATGGCTTTTACAACTCCTGTTTCTGGCAAAAGCCATGAATCAAAATTTTCTATCATTTTAGAAAAATGCACTTCATGGGTTACGAACGTGCTGGTAGGAAATTCTTTTATGTGCCGAATTACAAATTCAAAATCCTCAAGCGTTGCGTTTCTGCTACACATTAATGTAGTTTCCTTAGCGTGAATTGCAGGGTGATTATAGGTAAGTTCTCCTTTAGATAATCCAACGAGAACAAATCTGCCTCCATGGGACATATAGGAAATTCCGGACTCCAACGCTTTCTGATTGCCGGTAGCATCAAAAACCGCAGTTGCCATATCACCATTGGTAATCTCCGTTATTTTGTCCTGTGGGTTATCCATTACATTTAATGCGTGGGAAACCCCAATTTGATTCTTCGCATAGTCTAATCGGTCTTTATTGACATCTAGCCCGATTACTTTTGCTCCTATAATTTGAGCCAATTTCATTAAACCAATACCGATAGGACCACAACCAATAACAACAATAGTCTCCCCTTTTTTCACCCCCGCTCTTCTAAGGGCATGAGCACCAATTGCCAACGGTTCAATTATAGCCATTTCGTTAAAAGATAGGTTTACTGCTGGAATCAATAAATCGGTCCTAACACTTATAATTTCCTGCATTCCGCCATCAACATGCACACCAAGTACATTTATATTGACGCAACAATTCGTTTTTCCATTTTTACAGGCAACACAAGTGCCGCAACTAACATAGGGCATGATAATTACATGGTCTCCTTTTTTTAGTTGCTGTTTATTTTCATCAATTTCCAATATCTCCGCAGCAAGCTCGTGGCCCAATATCCTAGGATATTTAAAAAAAGCCTGATTACCTCCATAAGCATGCAGGTCTGTTCCGCAGATGCCGATACGGTGAATTTTTATTAAGGCCTCCCCTTCCCTTTTTATTGGAACCTCTTTATCCTTTAACTGAAAATTTTGGGGTTCTTCGCAAACTATATATTTCATAAAAGCTATTTTGTATATGGTATAGCATGTTGTTTTGAGATTCCCAAACCATCAATACCTAATTCTATAATATCCCCAGGTTTGATGTAAACATTGGGTTTTAAACCTAGTCCAACTCCAAAAGGTGTGCCGGTAGAAATAATATCGCCAGGCAGCAGGCTCATGAATTCACTTAAGTAACTAACCACGGTAGGTACATCAAAAATCATGTCCGAAGTGTTACTGTTCTGCATCATGTTACCGTTTAACTTTAACCAAAGGTTAAGGTTGTTCGGGTCTTTAATTTCATCTTTCGTAACCAAATAAGGCCCTATAGGGGCAAAAGTGTCGCAACTTTTCCCTTTTACCCATTGACCTCCCCGTTCTATCTGAAACTCCCGCTCGCTATAATCGTTATGCAAAACATAGCCGGCAATATAATCCATGGCATCATGCTTAGAAACGTAGTTGGCCTTCTTGCCTATTACAATTCCCAATTCCACTTCCCAATCCGTTTTACTACTCCCTTTTGGAATTATGAGATCGTCGTTAGGGCCCACAATGGCACTTGTGGCCTTAAAGAAAATGATGGGTTCTTTAGGTATATCCGCTCCCGTTTCTTCCGCGTGTTTTTGATAATTTAGACCGATGCAGACTATTTTGGACGGTCGGGAAATAGGGGGTCCAAGTCTGGCTTCTTTTGCTATCTCTGGTAAATCATCATTCTTTTTAATATAATCTTGAAGCTTTTCAATTCCTTTATCTATAAAAAACCGTTCGTCAAAATCGGTACAAAATCCAGACACATCCACCCATTTTCCATTGTCCAGTTCCACTCCCGGTTTTTCGGCGCCCGGTTCGCCAAATCGTAATAATTTCATTCTTTAAAAAATTTAGTACTCCAAATTAAACCTTCTTTATAAAATGAGGTCAAAGTTTATATTTAATTCAAATCTTTTATCCTTAAAAGGATAAAAATTCAATATACATCCGATATTCTTAAGAATTTACCTTTCTGAATCCAAAATATTTCGTAATAAATCAAAAAAGTATTCTAAAAGTATAAATTAAATTTAGCATTATGTGTATATTCAACACTTAAATTAATTCATATTTTCTTATCGCCTATTTGACCATCATGAAAAGACTTTTATATTTCGCCAGCTTCTTCTTTTTTCCCTTTGTTTTTTTTGGACAACAATCGTCAGACCTAAAACTCTGGTACAATGCACCATCGGGTGAAACATGGGAAAATGCCTTACCAATTGGAAATGGCCGCATTGGTGCCATGGTCTATGGAAACGTAGGTAAAGAGATATTTCAATTAAACGAACATACCGTTTGGAGCGGAAGCCCAAACAGGAACGATAACCCCAATGCATTAGAGGCACTCCCAGAAGTGCGACAATTGATATTCGACGGAGAATATAAAGCCGCTGAAAATCTTGCCAACGAAAAAATCATGACCAAAAAATCACATGGTCAAATGTTTCAGCCTGTTGGAAATCTGGAACTTACTTTTCCAGACCATGATAATTTTGAAGACTATTACAGGGATTTGGACATCAGTAATGCAATTAGCAAAACATCCTATAAAGTTAATGGTGTCAACTATACTAGGGAAGCTTTTGTTTCCTTGGCGGATCGAGTTTTAGTCATAAAGTTGTCTGCCGACCAACCGGATAAAATTTCATTTACGTCAAACTTCACTTCACCGCATCTTGACCCAAAAATAGAAATCCAAGATGACTATCAACTTTCGCTTTGGGGCAAGACAAGTGACCACGAAGGTGTGGAAGGAAAAGTGGAATTCAATGCCCTAATGCGATTGAAAACAGATAATGGAACAAGAACTAGTACAGGATCCACCATAAAAGTTGAGAATGCCAATTCCGCTATTTTGATGGTTTCCATTGCCACAAATTTCAATTCCTATAATGATTTGAGCGGCGATGAAATGAAACGATCACAGGCTTATTTGGATGCTGCTTTTGAGAAAGACTATGAAGTATTAAAAGCGGACCATATCAAAAAATATCAAAATCTTTTTAATCGAGTTGTTTTGGATTTTGGTTCGACGGATGCCGCAAAATTACCTACGGATGAACGTTTGGTCAATTTTAGAAATACGAACGACCCATCCCTTGTATCCCTCTATTTTCAATACGGTCGTTATCTTTTGATTTCCTCTTCCCAACCCGGCGGACAGCCGGCCAACCTTCAGGGCATTTGGAACCGAAGTATGAAACCGGCGTGGGACAGCAAGTACACCATCAATATCAATGCGGAAATGAACTATTGGCCTGCGGAACGCACCAATCTCTCCGAACTGCATGAACCGTTTCTTAAAATGGTGCAAGAACTATCGGAAACCGGCAAAGAAACCGCCAAAGTTATGTACGGTGCTAAGGGATGGATGGCACACCACAATACGGACATTTGGCGAGCGACAGGACCCATTGATGGTGCTTTTTGGGGCATTTGGAACGGTGGTGGGGCATGGACGAGCCAGCACCTTTGGGAGCACTATCTATATACTGGGGATACCTCATTTTTAAAATCCATTTATCCCGCCTTAAAGGGTACAGCAGAGTTTTACGCCGATTTTTTAATACAACATCCAAACTATCCTTATTTGGTCGTCGCTCCTGGAAACTCCCCGGAAAACGCACCAGAGGAGCATCAAGGTTCCTCCATCACCGCAGGCTCTACTATGGATAATCAGTTGGTTTTTGATGTTTTTTCCACTGCCGTCAAAGCTTCTAAAATCTTAGGTCTAGATGCCGATTTTGCAGAATCCCTAGTTACCTTGAGAAAAAAGTTGCCACCCATGCAAGTTGGCAAGCACAACCAATTACAGGAATGGTTGGATGATGTAGATTCGCCCGAAGATCATCATCGGCATATATCGCATTTGTATGGACTTTTCCCTTCCAACCAGATTTCACCCTATCGAACTCCAAAATTATTCGCTGCTTCCAAAAATACGTTACTACAACGTGGTGATGTATCCACAGGATGGAGCATGGGATGGAAAGTAAACTGGTGGGCAAAAATGCAGGATGGCAATCACGCCTATAAATTGATTACAGATCAATTGACTCCGGTTGGTATTAATAAAGGAGGTGGTGGAACTTATAACAACCTATTCGATGCGCATCCTCCCTTTCAAATCGATGGTAATTTCGGATGTACTTCAGGAATTGCCGAAATGCTCCTACAAAGCTCAGATGGAGCGGTTCATTTGCTTCCAGCCGTCCCGGATGCTCTATCTAATGGTTATGTAGGCGGATTAAAAGCCAGGGGCGATTTTGAACTGGTTAGTTTGGAATGGAATGATAAACAATTGGTAGTCGCTACGATAAAATCAAATTTGGGAGGAAACCTTCGACTTCGAGTTCCAAATACCATAGAACTGGTTGGAACAGGAACACTGAAAAAAGCCGAAGGCGAAAACCCAAACCCACTCTTTTATGTACCAGAAACGGCTACACCAATACTATCAAAGGAGGCAACCGTAGAAAACCTGAAATTGGAAAACACCTTTCTATACGATTTGGAAACTGAAAAAGGAAGGACATACACCTTTATAATGAAGAAGTAAACATGAACCGATTTTACTCCCATACTATTTTGCTCATTTTACTGATACTTCAGTTTTCCGTTCATGCCCAAGAGCAAAAGGCACAAAATCCCATCTTATTCGCAGATGTGCCCGATTTATCGATGATTAGGGTGGACGACACCTATTACATGAGCAGTACTACTATGCATTTGAGCCCGGGAGTACCTATTATGAAATCTAAAGATTTGGTCAATTGGGAATTGGTAAATTACCCCTATGACCGACTTGGTGAAGTGGATGCCATGAATTTGGAAAATGGTGAAAGCACCTATGGTAGGGGTTCGTGGGCAAGTTGTATACGATACCATAAGGGCACATTTTACGTATTCACGTTTTCTGCCACTACCGGAAAAACTCACGTCTTTTCTACCAAGGATATAGAAAATGGTCCTTGGAAAGAAACCTCTTTTGAGCCATCCTATCATGACTTGACGGTGCATTTTGATGACGATGGTAAAATATACATGATTTGGGGAGCTGGAAAATTAATGATTGCCGAACTTGAAAACGACTTGTCCGTTGTAAAAAAAGGTACCGAACGGGTCTTAATCGAGAATGCAAGTGCACCCGCTGGAAATAACATTATGTTAGGTGCGGAAGGCTCACAACTCTTTAAAATCGATGGGAAATACTACCTCTTCAACATTACTTGGCCAAGAGGTGGAATGCGTACGGTATTGATTCACCGGGCGAACAATATTAACGGTCCTTGGGAAGGCAGACTTGCCCTTCAGGACAAAGGAGTTGCACAAGGCGGATTGATAGACACCCCGGACGGCAAATGGTTTTCCTATCTCTTTAGGGACTATGGTGCTGTTGGCCGTATTCCATATATCGTTCCTGTAAAATGGAAAGATGGTTGGCCTATATTGGGCGAGAATGGAAAAGTACCAAAAATATTGGAATTACCTCCAAGTGATGGATTCATTCCGAATATTGTGGCATCGGATGAATTCGAACGTAAAAAGAATGACCTTAAACTTCCATTAGTTTGGCAATGGAATCACAATCCGGTAGATAGTCTATGGTCGCTTGAAGAGAGAAAAGGTTATTTACGATTAACAACTGGGCGAGTAGATTCCACTTTCGTTCAAGCGAGAAACACGCTAACGCAAAGAACTATTGGTCCTGTCTGTACCGGGACTACAGCATTGGATATTTCGCAAATGAAGGAAGGTGATTTTGCCGGTCTGTCCTTGCTACAGCGAAATTATGGCTTAGTCGGTGTAAAATTTGAAAATGGCAAAAAAAGTATTGTCATGGTCAACACTAAAGATGACCAGCCTATAGAACAAGAATCGATTCCATTAACCCAGAAAAAAATCTATTTAAAAGCGACTTGCGATTTTACCGATAAAAAAGATGAGGCTCAATTCTATTATAGTTTGGACGGTAAAAATTGGAGTCGTATAGGAACCACCTTGAAAATGTCCTATACCCTACCCCACTTTATGGGTTATCGCTTTGGACTCTTTAATTACGCAACTGCCCAAACGGGTGGCTTTGTAGATTTCGATTATTTCCGAATAAAAAATGAATTGACAGAAATGAATTAGCAACCTTAATAACAACAACACTTATGAAACCACAAATAAAGCTACTAGTACTCGCAGTTGCTTTTGCCGGCAATATTCCGCTAGGATTTGGCCAGCAGTCCAACAAGTTAATTGAAGATTTCAAACCATCATCGGTAAACCAATCTGGAAAGGAATATCCCCAGATAAATTCAGAAGGTCGGGTTCGTGTACAGATTCCCGCGCCAGAGGCCAATAAGGTACAATTGGATATTGGGGCTGTGAAATACGACTTGGTAAAAGATGAAAATGGAGTTTGGACGGGTGAGTCAGCCCCTCAGGACGTAGGATTTCATTATTACCAATTGAATATTGATGGAGCTTCCGTACCAGACCCTGGGAGTCTTTATTTTTATGGTGCCGGCCGTTGGGGCTCTGGTATTGAAATACCTGCAAAGGATGATGAATTTTACGCACTAAAAAATGTACCTCATGGTGAGGTAAGAGAAAATATTTACTACTCCAAGACCAATGATGCCATGCGTCGTTGCTTTATTTATACCCCGCCGGGATATCAAGAAAATCTTGAAAAAAGATATCCTGTCCTTTATTTACAGCATGGTGGAGGCGAAAACGAAACCGGATGGTCTAGTCAAGGTCATGCCAACCTCATTATGGACAATCTTATTGCTGAAGGTAAATCAGAATCCTTCATTATTGTAATGGACAATGGAACCTGGCATATGCCCAAAAACTCACCTCCAGCGGACAGGTCTAAAGGAACTTGGCCACCGGAAGGTTGGGCAGATGGTTTTACAAACACTTTATTGAAGGATATTATTCCTATGGTTGATGAAAAGTTCAGAACTATTCCAGATGCCGAGCATAGAGCCATGGCCGGTCTTTCTATGGGCGGTATGCAAACACGCATGATTACTTTGGAACATCCTGAAGTGTTCTCTTATGTGGGAATGTTCAGCGGTGGCAGCATAAGTCCCGAAGACATTGAAAAATCCCCTGCATTTAAGGATGAAGTAAAAACCTTGTTCGTCAGTTACGGTAGTTCTGAATTGGAGAACAGAAGGTCAGGTTTTGGTGGAGACCCTAAAGCCAATACGCAAGTCTTGGCCGATAAAGGTTTGGACACCCACTTCTACGTTTCTCCAAATACCGCCCATGAATGGCAAAGCTGGAGAAGAAGCTTACATGAATTCGCACCATTAATCTTTAAAAACTAAAAACCATGAGACACTATAACATTGCATTATTTTCAATTTTATGCCTTTGTGTTGGAATCACATTTGGCCAGTCAGATTCGTCTGAAATCATGGAGGATTTTAAACCCTCTACAAAGAACCAACCGGGTAAGGAATATCCCCAAGTAAATTCCCAAGGCTATGCCCGTTTTAAAATCGATGCTCCTGCTGCGGATAGTGTTCGTGTAAGTCTAGGTCTAGGTGGACGTGGCGGAACGAAACTGGCGAAAGCCGAGGACGGTTCTTGGATGGGTACTACTGCAGGACCTATGGATGAAGGATTCCATTACTACCACGTGGATGTGGACGGTGGAACCTTTAATGACCCTGGAGCATTGAATTTTTACGGTTCCACACGATGGGAAAGCGGTATCGAAATTCCCGCACATGATCAAGAATTTTATGCTTTAAAAGATGTACCTCATGGCAAGGTGGAACAGATTCTATTTCCATCACCAAGTACGAATACTTCTCGTCGTGCATTTGTATATACACCACCTGGATATGCTCAAAATCCGAACAAAAAATATCCGGTATTATACCTGCAACATGGTTGGGGCGAGGATGAGACCGCATGGAGCAACCAAGGTCACGCTAATTTGATCATGGATAATCTTATTGCCGAGGGTAAAATCGAACCCTTTATCATTGTAATGACCTACGGAATGACGAACGAAATCAAGTTTGGAGGACTTCGGAATTTTGACATCACCCCTTTCCAAACCGTTATGGTCGAAGAACTGATTCCTTATGTGGATAAAAATTTCCGTACCGTAGCCGATGTATCACACAGGGCAATGGCGGGACTTTCCATGGGAGGTATGGAAACTAAGATGATTACCTTAAACAAACCAGATGTTTTCTCCTATTACGGCTTATTAAGTGGCGGTACGTACGCTCCTGAGGATATCGACAAAGAAGATGTAAAACTCATATTTCTAAGTTGTGGAAGTAAAGAAAGCCCAGAGCGCATAAAGGCGGCTACTGAAAAATTAAAAGAGGAAGGATATCCAGTGGCTTCCTATATTTCAGAAGGTACGGCCCACGAATTTCAAACATGGCGTAGAAGCTTACACGAAATGGCTCCAATGTTATTTACCAAGTAAAATTCTAAATTCCGAGAGCACATGAAAAATAGAATTTTTACCCTGGCACTCCTTACTTTATTCGTAAATGGATACAGTTTTGCACAGTCCAAAAGTAGTGATGGCTATCAACCCTCCGTTACCAATCAACCTGGGAAAGAATTTCCTAGTGTAAATGCTGAAGGAAAGGTACATGCCCAGATTTCAGCGCCCAATGCCACCGATGTCCGTTTGGATATCGGAGGTATCAAATATGAAATGATCAAGGATGAAGATGGAATGTGGACCGGGGAATCGGGACCACAAGATGAAGGTTTTCATTACTATCAATTGAATGTGGATGGAGCATCGGTTCCTGATCCCGGTACCAAATATTACTACGGTGCTGGCAGATGGGGAAGCGGAATAGAAATACCTGCAAACGACAGGGAAATTTATTCGCTTAAGAACGTACCCCATGGTCTAGTATCGGAGAAAATTTATTTCTCGAAAATTACCCAAGCTTGGAGACGTTGTTTTGTGTATACTCCGCCAGAATATCTTACCGAAACAGAAAAACGCTATCCTGTACTCTATCTACAACATGGTAGTTTTGAGGACGAAACGGGATGGGCCTCACAAGGGCATGCAAATCTGATTTTGGATAATCTTCTAGCAGATAAAAATGCTGAACCCATGATTATTGTAATGGATAATGGCTACGCTTACAGACCGGAAGAACTAGAGAAAAGCCAATCCGGTGGTAGACCTACCTCCGCTTTTGAGGAAGTAATGATGACCGAAATCATCCCTATGATCGATGCTGAATTCAGGACCAAAACGGACCGGACACAACGAGCTATCGCAGGACTTTCCATGGGAGCCAACCAAACCATGCGCATCTGTATAAATAACCTAGATGCTTTTGCCTCCTATGGAGGTTTTAGTGGAACTTCAAATTATCCTAGTAGTGATGCCATAGATACCGCCACTTTCTTGGATGGTGTCTTTGCGGATGGCGCATCGCTTGATAAAAAAATGGACGTATTCTTTCTAAGCATCGGTACTAAAGAATCGGATCCGTTTCCCGGGTCTATCGGTGCCTTTAAGTACATGCTTGATAAGCAAGCAATTGATTATACATTTTACGAATCCCCCAAAACAGCACATGAATGGTTGACTTGGCGTAGAAGCCTTTATCAATATGCACAGCTACTTTTCAAAAATTGAAACAGGCCAAGTAAACTTTAAGACATTACTATGATATTTAAAAACATTTCTATTCGGATTTTCACTTCGGTTTTGCTACTAACGACAACTTTTTGCTTTGGTCAGCAAGCGAATGTTAATCTTGACTATAACCCTCAAAAGGACACGGAAGGGTTGATACCCTTTAGTGCAAGAGTAAACTCTCCCGAGGTGCACGATGATCAAACCGTTACTTTTCGAATAATTGCTCCAGACGCAAAAAATGTCGAATTGAACCCAGGGGCAATTAACACAGCTCTGGGTAAAGGAAGAGACCCGATTCCTTTTACAAAAGGGGACGAAGGTCTTTGGACATTGACCATTGGGCCACTTCCTCCTGAAATGTACGCCTATCATTTAAGGGTAGACGACGTTCAAATGGCTGATCCAAATAATACTCAAGCAGCATTTACGGCCATGCCTCCCTATAGTCAGTTAATCGTACATGGAGACGGCCCTGCGTATTATGATGCAAAAAATGTACCCCATGGAAATGTCACGCGTCACATTTACCATTCGGATGTTACTAATGGCGAACGTGAACTATACGTTTACACTCCCCCAGGATATGATTCAGAAAAAAAATATCCAGTACTTTATTTAGTTGGTGGTAGTGGTGAACTACCCTCCAATTGGATATATGACGGAAGGGTAAATTTAATTATGGACAATCTGTTGGCCGAAAATAAAGTAGCACCAATGATTATTGCCATACCCAACAATCAGGTGGTTCACCGAAATCACCCGGAACATGCCGAGCTTACTTTTGATGTCTTTGAAAAGGAACTAAGAAATCATGTTATTCCGGTTATTGATGAAAATTACAGCACAATAGAAAGTCCAAAGGGAAGGGCTATCTCAGGATTGTCCATGGGAGGACGTCATAGTATGTTCATCGGTTTCAGGTCACTTGACCTTTTTGCCAATTTTGGAATTCTCAGCGCCGGTGATTCCACCGCCGAAACTACGTTAAAATCTTTTTTGAACAATCCCAATGTCAATGATAGTGTAGACTATCTTTTTATAGGCCAAGGAACTAAGGAAGCAGAAGGTTTTTTCAACGCTAGGGTGCAGGGTCTCGTCGATGCATTAAATAACCACGATATAGAACACGAATACTATGATGGAGGAAATGGTGGACATGACTGGTCTACTTGGCGTCATCTTTTAAATTATCGGTTCTTACCCAATCTTTGGAAAGAACTAAACAACTAAACCAAATTATCAATTATGAAAAATAGTACACTATTACTCTTTACAATACTCATCATTTCTTTTGTTTCCTGTAAACAGGAGCCGGAAGCAATTCCAGGCCAAGTCAAAATAGCCGATGGTATCGTTCAGGGTATCGCAGAAGATAGTCTTACCCTTTTCAAGGGTATTCCTTTTGCCGCTCCTCCTGTTGGTGATTTACGATGGAAGGCCCCTCAACCCGTAAAACCTTGGGAAGGCATTAAAGAAACAACCGCATTTGGCCCTGCTCCTATTCAAGGGAATGACCAAAATGGAAAAAGTGAAGACTGCCTGTACCTGAATGTTTGGACCCCTGCAACTTCGCCCGACGAAAAAATTCCCGTACTCGTATGGATTTATGGCGGTGGTTTTAGCTTTGGTGCTACCTCAGAACCCGTGTACGATGGAGCGGCCCTTGCCAAGAAAGGAGTGGTTTTGGTCAGTATCGCCTATCGCGTGGGTCAAATGGGCTTTTTAGCACATCCTGAATTGAGTGCGGAAAATCCAGATAAGGTTTCTGGTAATTACGGTATTCTAGATCAAATTGCAGGTTTACAATGGGTAAAAGACAACATTGCCGCCTTTGGAGGTGACCCAGATAAAGTGACCATTTTTGGAGAATCTGCCGGAGGTATTTCGGTGAGTATGTTATGTGCCTCTCCTTTAGCAAAAGGTCTTTTTCAAGGTGCCATTTCACAAAGTGGCGGTTCCTTTGGTCCGTCTAGACCCGTTACATTTCCAGGGGAAAACATGAAGACCTTAACTATAGCTGAAAAAGAAGGATTGGCCTATGCCGAACAGGTAGGAGCTACGTCATTGCAGGATTTAAGAAATACTCCGGTGGACAAACTTCCTATGGGTATGGGTATGGGAGGTGCTTGGCCCATTATCGACGGACATGTGATTCCTGATGACCAATATAAATTATACGAACAAGGAAAATTTAATGATGTACCGGTACTGATCGGGTACAATTCCGATGAAGGTGCCAGCTTTTCCAGAGAAAAAACTCCAGAGGAATTTATGGCAAACGTTGAAAACAGATATGGCCAGTTTTCCGAAGATTTGTTGGAGGCCTATCCTTTGGGTGAAAATTCCGTTCCCAAAACTGCTAGGGATTTAGCCCGGGATGCTGCTTTTGGCTGGCATACCTGGAGTTGGGCCAGGCTTCAATCAAAAAATGGAAATTCAAAAGTATACTATTATTACTTTGACCAGCATCCGGAGTATCCCGAGGATTCACCGAAATTCGGGTATGGTTCTCCACATGGTCAGGAAGTAGCCTATGTTTTCCAAAATTTAGATCAGGATAATCCTGATTTGTCAGTATCTGACAGTGCTATTTCCGAAGCTATGGGTACCTATTGGACAAATTTTACGAAATACGGTAATCCAAACGGTAACACTCTTCCTGAATGGCCAGCATTCAGTGAAGACAATCCTAATGTGATGTATTTTGAACAAACACCACATGTTGGTCCGGTTCCTAGTGAGGCCTCCTTAAATGTACTCAACAACTATTTTGAATGGCGAAGGAGTGATGAGGGTGTGAAATGGGTAAACGAATAATCCATTGCTAATAGTGACGAGTTTTAATATTAAAATTACAAAAATGAAAAAAGTGAAAATTCCTCTAACAATAGTTCTTCTAACTGTATTAACGTTGGTAGGTTTTAACCGAATCGAAAACGATGACTATCCTGCTCCAAAAAATACACCCGTCTTTACCAAAGTTATCTATGAAGGTAATGATCAGGTCTACAACGAATATACCTTGGAGAACGATGAATTTTTCAACCCCATTTTACAGGGTTGTTACCCGGACCCGGCCATAACAAGAAAAGGGGATGATTATTATATGGTGTGCTCCTCTTTTGCCATGTTTCCTGGAGTACCTATTTTCCATTCAAAAGATTTAGTTAATTGGACTGATTTAGGCGGTGTTTTAGATGACATTACTGAATTCAACCCTCATGATACCGGTATTAGTCAAGGTGTTTATGCCCCTGGCATAACTTACAACCCCCATAATGATACATTTTATATGATTGTTACGGCTTTTTCTGGTGGACTAGGAAATATCATCGTGAAAACAAAAGATCCTATGAAAGGTTGGGGTAGCCCAATTAAGCTAGATTTCGGGGGTATTGATCCCTCAATTTTCTTTGATGACGACGGCAAAGGTTACATTGTTCATAATGATGCACCGGATGAAGGAAAAGAATTATACAATGGACACAGGGTCATCAAAATATGGGAATATGATACTGATAAAGATCAAGTAATTGCTGGTACGGATCAAATCATCGTAGATGGTGGCGTGGATATTACTGAAAAGCCTATTTGGATCGAGGCACCTCATATCTATAAAAAAGATGGTAAATACTATTTAATGTGTGCCGAAGGAGGAACTGGAGGCTGGCATAGTGAGGTTGTTTTTAAAAGTGATAGTCCGAAGGGACCATACATTCCTGCTCCAAGTAACCCGATTTTGACCCAACGCTATTTTCCAAAAGACCGGGAAAATATGGTAGACTGGGCCGGTCATGCTGATTTGGTTCAAGGTCCCGATGATAAATATTACGGTGTATTTCTTGCGATTCGACCCAATGAAGAAAATCGTGTGAATACAGGTAGGGAGACTTTCATTTTACCGGTGGATTGGTCAGGTGAATTTCCTGTGTTCGAAAATGGCTTGGTGCCTATAGAGCCAAAGCTTAAAATGCCAGAAGGAGTAACCAATAAAACGGGTCAAGATGGCTTTATACCCAATGGAAACTTCACGTATAAGGAAGATTTTTCTTCAGATAAGCTAGATTATCGATGGATAGGACTACGGGGAACACGAGAAGCATTTATCAAACAAACCAAGAAAGGCTTGGAAATCACTCCTTTTAGCACTAACATTAAGGAGCGAAAACCTACCTCAACGCTATTTCATCGCCAACAGCATAAAACCTTTTCCTTTTCCACTACGTTGGACTATCAACCCAAATCGGAAAAAGATATGGCCGGAGTTACAACCTATCAAAATGAAGGTTCCAATTATGTATTCGGTATCACAAAGAAAGGAAAGGAAAATTATTTAGTACTTCAGAAAAACAGCAAACCAGATAGACGTGGCGAAATATTTTCCGAAATCATCGCAACGGAACAGGTTGATTTGAATGGCCCAATTGACCTGAAAATATCGGCCGAAGGGGACAAATATCAATTCAGTTATTCGGTAAACGGGTCCGATTTCAAAACGGTTGGTGGAACAGTTTCCGGAGATATTCTTTCAACCGATGTAGCCGGTGGTTTTACAGGGGCTTTGTTAGGTCTCTATGCTACTTCAGCTAATGATGCCTCACCTAAATAGAAAAACAAAAGGCTTTTAGTGATTAAAACTCCTGAAAAAGCAGTAGTAAAATTAAAATCTAATTAATGGAAAAAAATATTTTTTACCATATAATTTTATTCTTATTAGCATTTTCCTCTGTAAATGCTCAGGAAATCATAAACCTATATTCTTCAGAAATTCCAAATTCAAAACCATCTGAAATTAAAGAATCTGGAGAAGGTGTGTATAGGAATGTAACCAATCCTACTCTAGAATATTTTAAACCTAATCCCGAAAAAGCAACAGGCACAGCCATTATTCTTATTCCTGGTGGGGGTTATAGTGTTGTTGTTTATCAAGGTGAAGGTATTAGCAATGCGAAAATTTTAGCTGAAAAAGGTATTGCCACTTTTGTTTTAAAATATCGTTTACCAAATGATGAGATAATGGTAGATAGAAAAATTGGTCCTTTACAAGATGCTCAACAAGCCATAAAAATAGTGCGTGAGAATGCTAATAAATGGGGTTTGAACAAAGATAAAATTGGTGTAATGGGGTTTTCTGCTGGTGGGCATTTAGCTTCAACTGCTGCCACTCATTTCGAAAAATCATACATCAAAAATTCAAATAAAACAAGCTTACGCCCCGACTTTCAAATTTTGATTTATCCTGTGATTAGCATGACTAGTAATTTAACCCACGATGGTTCTCGAAATGCTTTAATAGGTGAAAATCCAAGTACAGAAGAGATTCAACTTTTTTCTAATGAATTACAAGTGGATACAAACACACCAATTGCTTACTTAACGCATGCTGCAGATGATACCACTGTAGATGTGGACAATAGTATTGAATATTTTGAACATTTAAGACACAAAAAAGTAGATGTAGAAATGCATATTTACCCAAAAGGAGGACATGGATTTATTTTCAAACATTCTAGCTGGATTATTCCCTTGTTTGATTGGATGAAGAGAAACCAATTGATTAACGAATGATATTTTTAATTGCAAACTAAAAACACAACACTAATAATGAAAAAATATATTCACCTATGGCTTTTTACAGCCATGTTTACACTACAATTTAGCGTATTTGCCCAACCACGTGGACCTTTTGTTCGCTCTCCGCAAGTTCATGAAAACAAAACTGTAACATTTGAATATCTAGCTCCTAATGCTAAAAAAGTTATGTTAAGTGGCCAATTTTTAAATAGTTCAGTGGATATGACCAAAGGCGATCAAGGTATTTGGCGTGTTACGGTTGGCCCCATACAACCAGATATATATCCATATAACTTTGTCGTAGATAGCACTTCTGTTATGGATCCTGGCAATGTTGATTATTTTCCTAACGAACGTTTTAAAGGAAGTATTTTATTAGTACCGGGAGATGAGCCACGCATTTATGAACTAAAAGATGTTCCTCATGGTTCTGTTACTTACGAATACTATCCTTCTTTAGAAGGTTCTACAGGGTCGTTGGTAGTTTACACCCCTCCAGGATATGACAAATCTCCAGAGAAAACCTATCCTGTATTTTATCTTATTAGTGGAACAACTGATACTGAAGAAACTTTTTTTAAGGTTGGTAGAATAAATTGGATAATGGATAATCTCATAGCTGAAGGTCTTGCTGAACCTATGATTGTTGTTATGCCTTATGGCAATACTGCCGCTAGAATTGCTGAACAAACTGGCGAAGTAAAACCAGAAGATCCACCTCGTGATAGTGAAGCTTCCAATGCAAGAATGAAACAAATAGAAGATGATTTAACAAATCAAATCATACCATATATTGAATCTGAGTATAGAGCCATTTCAGATAGAGAAAGTAGGGCTATTGCTGGATTTTCAAGAGGTGGCGGGCAAACATTAAGAATTGCCTATGGCAATATGGATACGTTTGCATGGGTTTGCTCTTATGCTGCTTCTGCCTCTCTAGAAGATATGGATACAGATTTTAAATCGGTTAGTGGAAATCCTGAACAAACCAATAAAATGTTGAAATTAAATTGGGTAAGTGTTGGTAACTCAGATTTTATGTATCCTTCAACCATGGAGTATATAAAATATATGGATAATCATAAAATTAAGTTTCAAAGCTTAATTACTTCTGGTGGCCATACTTGGATGAATGTTAAAAAATATGTAACCGAATCTGCTCAACTACTTTTTAAATAAAATCCGTAATGAAAAAATTAATATATACCATCTTAATACTAATCACTTCCTTTCAAATGGTTAGTGCTCAAAGACCTCCTAGATTAAGTTCTCCTGATGTTAACTCAAAAAATGATGTCACTTTTAGATATTATTCCCCTAATGCTAAAGAAGTACTTTTAAGTACTGAAATTCTTGAAGATCAATTGGCGATGAAAAAAGACGAGAATGGTATTTGGACTACCACTATTAAAAAAGTTACACCAGATATTTATCCCTATAGCTTTAAAGTTGATGGCGTGGAAGTAGCAGATCCAAATAATACTTATGTATTTGCTAACGAACGTTTTAAAAGAAGTATTGTTAATATTCCTGGTAATAAACCTTTGGTACATTCTTTAAGAAATGTGCCTCATGGAAAGGTAACCTATCGTTATTACAATTCTAAAACATTAGACACTACACGAAGAGTATTGGTTTATACACCTCCTGGATTCAATATGCAGGACAGTAAAAAATATCCTGTGTTGTACTTAATTCACGGTGGTTCTGATACCGAGGAAACTTGGACTAAAGTTGGTAAGGCAAATTTAATCGCTGATAATTTAATTGCCGATGGAAAGGCAACTCCTATGCTAATTGTAATGCCATATGGAAATGTACGGCCAGCCCCCATGCCAGACTTCACCAAAGATGTTATGAATGATATAATACCATTTATAGAAAGTAATTATCCCGTTTATACAGATACCGAAAATAGAGCGATTGCGGGTTTTTCTGTTGGTGGTGGGCAAACGCTTAATATCGGGTTAACTAATACAGACAAGTTTTCATATATATTCTCATATGCACCTTATACTGCAACCCAGGAATTTGCACAAAATTTTACAGATTGGAATCCTGATGCAGATAAAATTAATAAACAGTTAAAATTATTTACTGTTAGTGTTGGTAAGGATGATTTTCTCTACGAAAGTGTAAAAGGAAATTTGGCCATGTTTAAAGAAAAGAAAATAAATGTAACACCTTTAATTGTTTCTGGTGGACATACTTGGATGAATTGCAAACTATATTTAGCTAATTCTCTAGAGCAATTATTTAAATAGAATAAGTTCAAAAAAAACTAAATGAAAAAACTTGTTCGCTTTTATATATATACTTTCCTCCTTTTGGTTATAAATACAATGCATTCCCAAAATTCAAACTTCCATATATATTTATGCTTTGGACAATCTAACATGCAGGGAGCCACTCGGGCAGAGGCCATGGATACTATTCCGGTTTCCGGATTCCAGATGATGAGTCCGATGGATTGTCCCGATTTAAATAGAACCATGGGAGAATGGTATCCGGCAGTGCCACCTTTAGCAAGTTGCAATGCCGGACTATCCCCTTCTGACTATTTTGGCCGTAAAATGGCAGAAAACGCACCACAGGGTGTTAAAATAGGAGTTATCAATGTGGCCGTTGGTGGTTGTAAAATTGAATTGTACGATAAGGACAACTACAAGAGTTACGTTGAGACCGCACCGGATTGGATGCTAAACTGGATCAACGAATACGGCGGTAATCCTTATGGAAGACTGGTAGAACTGGCAAAAAAAGCTCAGAAAGATGGTGTGATAAAAGGAATCCTTTTACATCAAGGGGAATCCAATACGGGAGATACCTTATGGCCAAAAAAAGTAAAAGGGGTATATGAAGATTTGTTGAGTGACCTCAACCTAGAAGCTGAAAATGTGCCGTTGTTGGCCGGAGAACTTTTGGGTGCGGATCAAAACGGCGCCTGCGCGAGCATGAACGAAATCATCAATACCTTGCCGGATGTGATTCCCAATTCTTATGTAATCCCTTCCGATGGTTGTGAAGGTATTTTTGATAGGTTGCATTTTTCCGCCTCGGGATATCGTAAATTGGGTAAGCGCTATGCCGATCAGATGTTACAGATTTTGGGCAACGGTCCAAAGGATATTGAATTGAAGGCTACGAGTCCGGATACTAAAATCCAATTGACCGTTAAAACAGAATACGGAAAGCCTACCTATAGTCTTACTTACGATGGTAAACCATTTCTTGTGAACGCACCATTAGGGCTAGATACTAATCTAGGAAATTTTTCAAGGAACCTCATTTTAAAGGATAGTCTGGTCCTAACCACGGTCAGCGATTCGTATTCCTTGGACAACATAAAAAAAAGTTCAGCAACCTACGAGGCTAACCAAGCGGTCTTTACATTTATGAAAGATGGGGTAAATGCCTTTGATTTAATTTTCAACATCAGTAATAACGATGTGGCTTTTCGGTATAAAATATATCCGCAAGAAGCGCATATAAGTACTGTAGTAAAAACGGAAGCAACCGGTTTCAGATTCCCCGAAAGAACAAAAAGTTTCTTATCGAACATGATGACTCCTATGACCGGATTTGCCCGTACGGCTCCCAGTTATGAAAGTGGTTATGGAGCGGATATCCCTCTTGAGGAAACCAAGGCGAGGGAAGGATATGTATTTCCGGGACTGTTCCGTACGGAAAAAAACTTGTGGGTATTGGTCAGCGAAACAGGGGTTCATAGTCAGTATCCTGCTTCCCACTTAAGCAATTTTAAAAAAGGTGCTTTTACTGTTGAATTTCCCAACGACAGACAGAATAATGGTTTTGGTAGTTCTGGAGCACAATTAGGCCTTCCCGGTTATACACCTTGGCGAACGATTACGGTGGGAGAAACCTTAAAGCCCATTGTGGAAACCACGATTCCTTTTGATGTGGTAAAACCTTTGTACGAACCTAGCAAGGAATATGAATACGGACGTGGAACCTGGAGTTGGATTATCTGGCAAGATGCCAGCATGAACTATGAAGATCAGGTGAAATATATTGACCTCGCTGCAGAAATGGGCTATGAGTACATCTTGATTGACGCATGGTGGGATAAAAACATAGGTTATGATAAAATGAAAGAATTGATTTCCTATGCAAAAAGTAAAGATGTAGACGTATTCCTTTGGTACAATTCCAACGGAACCGTCAATGATGCATTTCAAACCCCTAAGAATAAAATGAATACGTCCATCGCGCGTAAAAAGGAAATGAAATGGTTAAAAGAAGTTGGTGTCAAAGGCATTAAGGCCGATTTTTTCGGAGGCGATAAACAAGAAACGATGCGTTTGTATGAGGATATCTTGTCCGATGCCAATGACTACGGACTGATGGTAGTTTTTCATGGGGCCACTTTACCTCGCGGATGGGAACGGATGTTCCCCACTTTTGCAGGAAGTGAAGCGGTTTTGGCTTCAGAAATGTTAGTGTTTTCTGAAGATGTTCGGCAAAAGGAAGCTTTTTATGCAACCCTTCATCCTTTTATGAGGAACACCGTGGGTAGCATGGAATTTGGTGGAACGGTACTCAACAAATTTTTTAACAAAGGAAACGAAAAGGGTCAAAAACGATTGACAAGTGATGTATTTCAATTGGCAACCGCAGTACTTTATCAAAATCCCGTTCAGTTCTTCGCCTTAACTCCTAACAACTTGACGGATGCCCCTAATTGGACCTTAAAATTCATGAAAAGTATCCCCACCACATGGGATGAAACTATTTATTTGGATGGCTATCCCGGAAAATACGTGGTTTTAGCAAGAAGACACGGTCAGCAATGGTATATCGTGGGCGTAAATGCTCAAGAAGATAAATTGCAACTAAATCTCACTCTGCCCATGTTTGAAAAAGGTGATGAGCTGACCGTATTCCAAGATGATGCAAAATTGAATGGCAGCATCGAAACCATTAAACTTAAAAAGGACAAACAAGTCGATATCGAAATTCCAAGTAAGGGCGGAATCTTATTCAAAAACAGATAGGACACCGAACTTAAAACCATAATTTGAAACATATAGAACCATGATAAAAAAACTCATACTGTTAATTATAACGGTCCTCTCCTACTCCTTTATGAACGGACAGGATATTGAAAAACATGCCCCAAAAGGATTTGATGAGGTAAAAAGTACTATTGGCAAAGGAAAAATAGATAGTATTATGTATTCTTCCAAAACTGTGGGTACGGACCGCAAAGCACTAATTTATACGCCGCCAGGATATACAAAATCAAAACGTTATCCGGTTTTATATTTATTACACGGGATTGGTGGTGATTCAAAAGAATGGTATAAAAATGGAGCTCCGGCAATAATTTTGGATAATCTTTACGCCGAAGGAAAATTGGAACCCATGATCGTGGTCATGCCAAACGGTAGGGCCATGAAAGACGACCGTGCCGTTGGTAATATTTTTTCAGAGGACAAAGTGGCCGCTTTCGCCACTTTTGAAAAAGACCTGTTGAACGATTTGATTCCGTATGTTGAGAAAAAGTTCAAAGTCTATAAGGACAAGGAGCACCGGGCCATTGCAGGTCTCTCTATGGGCGGTGGACAAACACTGAATTTTGGATTGGGCAATTTGGATACCTTTTCTTGGGTAGGCGCATTTTCATCGGCGCCAAATACAAAAATACCTGAAGAATTACTGCCAAATCCTGAAAAGGCAAAGGATTTGGAAGTCTTGTGGATCAGTTGTGGCGATGCCGATCGGCCTAATGCCCTTTAGCAAACGAACAAGTGATTACTTGAACAAATACGACGTACCCCATATTTTTTATGTAGAACCAGGCGGACACGATTTTGAGGTTTGGAAAAATGACCTGTACATGTTCTCACAACTCTTGTTCAAACCGGTTAATAAATCACTTTTCAACAAATACAGTGTATTGGGATTACCAGCAAGCACCAATATTAGAAATTCAAAGTATCCACAAATACTACCGGATAAGCGTGTTATTTTCAAAACCAAGGCACCCGATGCAAAACAACTGCAAATAGACCTTGGCAAAAAATACGATATGGTGAAGGACAATGAAGGGTTTTGGACCGTTACAACGGACTCCATCACAGAAGGTATTCATTACTATTCCCTTATAATTGATGGTGTGGCGGTTGCAGACCCTGCTAGCGAATCGTTTTATGGAATGGGCCGTATGGCAAGTGGTATTGAGATTCCCTTTAAAGGAGATGATTACTACAGTTTAAAGGATGTTCCTCATGGCGATATCCGTATAAATAAGTATTATTCCGAGGCTACCCGTTCTTGGCGAGAAATGTATGTTTATACCCCTCCAGGATATGATGGGTCAACCGACAAATATCCGGTACTCTACCTCTTACATGGTGGTGGGGAAGACCAACGGGGCTGGGCGAATCAAGGGAAAACCAACCTAATTTTAGATAATCTAATTGCTGAAAAGGAAGCCAAACCGATGATCATTGCCATGTTGGACGGAAATGTTTCCTCAGGTGGTCTTGCCGGTTTCAATGAAAATTCTTTGAAGGCCTTTGAAAATGAACTAAAACAAGGTGCAATACCTTTCGTCGAAAACAAATACCGCGTAAAAAGAGATGCTGACAGCAGAGCCCTGGCCGGACTCTCCATGGGCGGATTACAAACGCTTTATGCAGGTATTCAGAATACGGATATGTTCTCTTATCTAGGTGTATTTAGTTCAGGATGGTTCGCCAATAACGATGAACTGTCGGGCCCACAATATGATTTTATGAAAGAACATACCGAAAAAATCAATAGCAACTTGGACCGCTTATTTATTTCCATGGGAGGTAAAGAGGATATTGCCTACCAGAACTGTCAAGTGATGATGGAAAAATTCGACGAAATGGGGATTAAATATGAGTATAGCGAATATCCAGGAGGGCATTCATGGCCCGTTTGGCGACATGATATTTTTAAATTCGCACAGCTTTTATTTAAGTAAAAGTTAAACTCTCAATAAATAAAAAATGCCAGACCTTATGTCTGGCATTTTTTAAAATTTTTACCAAGTTCGCTTTTTTAGTATTTCTTCAATCTGTTCTTTGGAAACAGGAAGATCATCAATATGCACGTTTAACCATTTGCTAAAATCCTTTTCAATTTCCTCGGCCCAACGCGTATCAATTTGTCCGGCAGTATAAACGCCATCCTTAATACGTTGGTGCCCGAACATATCGCGTAAACGAACAACTTCCGAAGTTGTCGCCACCTTCTCCGCCAAATGCGGTGGAATAAAGGTTACCACTCCCATTTTTCCTAAAACTACATCACCTGGCATAACGGTAACCGTTCTAATCCGGGTAGGTTGGTTGATGCCAATCAGCATCGTATTCAAATCTCCGGGAGGATTATGGTGTGATGCATCGTAACTGGTATAGA
This sequence comes from uncultured Flavobacteriaceae bacterium, assembly GCA_963848865.1. Taxonomy (GTDB): domain Bacteria; phylum Bacteroidota; class Bacteroidia; order Flavobacteriales; family Flavobacteriaceae; genus Maribacter. The sequence goes on from CAWKFV010000014.1 coordinate 236,496, forward strand.
ATGAAGTAAACCCTCCAATTTCCATCAATCCTTCAACATCCCTAAGCGCTCCATCATAAACGATTCCGTTACCCGATTTTGCGAAAATTGCGTTCCCAACGTTATCGCCTATGGTAGGCCCATCCTTATCGGCACCAAATTGGTCGGCCACATAAACATCACCTTTTACCAAGATATCTACCGGCCATGTATTTTGTCCACGCTTTCCTGCTGCTTTTCCACGTTCATCAACGGCTTTCCAGACGTCAGGGCGGCCCGGCATAAATGTTGCAGTAACGGCGCGCCCTACCAAGACGCTATCGGGATTTATCAATTTCCAATCTTCAGCAATTTGATACCGATATCCCTCATTCTTCATAACCGCCCAAGCTTCTTCTACACTAACAGATTTCATCCTTTTCAAAAGGGCATCCGACACTTTTGGCCTTCCATCATCAAAACGTTCTCCAGTCCATTGCGGAGTTAAAAAAATAAGTTCTTCCTTACTGATCTGTTGCCCCATGAGCTGCGTTGCCAAACCGACAAGAACCATAAGGAGCAAATACTTTTTTCGTAACATAGTTGTCTCTATTTAATGTGTTAGTAATTATTCAAAAAACGGTATTCCTTCTGGTGCATATTTTCTCATCGCATCTTCATTAATATCTACCCCAATACCTGGTTTATCCGAAACTTTAACGAAACTGTCCTTTACCCAATCCGCTTCATCATAAGTTACTATTTCTTTGAACATTGGATCGGTATGAAAGTAGGATTGCCATTCCATTAGATGGAAATTAGGCACGGAAGCACAAACATGTGCACACGCCATAGCCCCTAAAAAGGATGCTACCATATGCGGAGAGAATGGGACATAATAAAGGTTCGCAAGATTTGCTATTCTTTGACCTTCTCCAAGACCACCACATTTCTGAAGATCTGGCATGATTATATCCACGCCGTTATCCAGTAATTGTTTAAATCCGTGACCTAAATACACATTTTCACCAGCTGAAATAGGTGTGCTTGTTTCCTCTGCAAGAGTTTTAAAGGCATCAAAATTCTCTGCTGGAATTGGCTCTTCTAACCATGTCAAATTTAAATCTTCCACTTTCTTAGCGATGGTTTGAGCGGTCACATGATCATATCGTCCATGCATATCCACACACAAATCTATTTTTGGTCCCACCGCTTCCCTTACGGCAGCAAGTTGGTCGTACATTCTAATAATTTCACCCGGACTAGCGGTCCAATTATATCGATCATATTTATCCGGGTCGCTGGCATAGTCCAAATCGAACTTTAATGCATTAAAACCCCAGTTGCTTATGGCATCTTTGGCAGCAGTAGCAAAATCTTCGGGAGAAGGGAACCGAACACGATACAAGGCTGTGTCACAATATACGCGAACTTTATCCCTGAATTTTCCACCGAGTAATTTATAAACAGGCAAATCCAATGCCTTGCCTGATAAGTCCCACAAAGCGGTCTCTATTGCCGAAAGAACGGCAACATAAGTACCAGACTGCCCGCCACCGAAATGACCTGCACGGCGAATATCTTCAAATATTTTATGAACATTAAACGGACTTTGGTCTCTTAAAAAAAAACCCATTCTTTTGACAAGGTGGTAGGTACCGGGTACGGCATCTACACCTTCTCCACAACCATAGATTCCTTGGTTTGTATGTATTTTCACAAACAGGCCACTACCACGGCGAATAAAACCACATTTTACATCTGTGATCTTTAAATCTGATGGTGCAGAAAGTTTTGGATTTTTGTCAATAGCCGTTACATACTCGTTACCATAGGTACTTGAAACCATACCCAAACCGGCACCGGCCATTAGTGATTTTGAGATAAAGGATCTTCTTGAATTTTTCATACTTTAAAGTGTTTTTCTATATATATTGTACTTCTTACTAATTCTAATTGGTTGGAACAGGTTCAGGAGTTTTCTCTGTAGGTTTCCCATGCCAGTAGGAGGCCAAAATGGAACCGGTAATGTTCATCAATGGTCCAAAAACAGCCGGTGCAAGACCCATAGTCGCAATTTTACCCAGACTGTTGGCAATTCCGGAGGCTAAACCTGCATTCTGCATGCCCACTTCAATGGCAATTGTTCTAGAGTCCTCTTCAGACATTTTAAACAGTTTTGCGTACCAGTATCCTAGAAAATACCCGAAAATATTATGTATAAGTACAAGCCCCATTAGAATGCCACCTATTTCTAACAAGCTGTCTCTGCCGGCAGCAGTAATAATCGTGATAATTAGTCCAATGGCCAGCATGGAAATTAATGGCATAGCCTTACCTAGCCACTTAACACTATTGCCAAATATTTTGTTGAACAGTAGTCCCGCACCAATAGGTATAATTATCATTTTTACGATACTCCACATCATTGCAAGAACATCAATCTCAATGAATTCCCCTGCAAATAACTTCATCATTAAAGGGGTTAAAAAAGGGGCAAGTAAAGTGGCTATAGAGGTTATGGTAATGGAAAGGGCAACATTGGCGTTGGCCAAAAAGGCCATTACGTTTGATGCCACACCGCTAGGAGAACAGCCTATAAGTACGATTCCTGCTGCTATTTCCGGTGGAAAATTACTTATCTGGGCCAAGCAGTAGCCCACTATTGGCATTACAATCAATTGTGCCGAAACTCCGATAAAAACCCCTTTTGGCGATTGAAATACAGCGGCAAAATCTTTGATACTCATGGTGGTTCCCATACCGAACATGATAACCTGTATCAATGGTATAATCAAAACCGTGTACTTAAAATCACCAAAATTCGTAAAATAAGATGGGTAGTATAAAGCTGCGGTAACACCCGCAAAAATCATGGTGGTAAATATTAATCCCTTCATTTTTTCATAGCCATTGAAGCCTAGTGCCAACAAAGCGAAGAAACCAAGAATAAAAAGTCCGGCTTTATCTATATTTCCAGTCACTATCATCCCGATAACAACAATGAACAATAGGCCAGCCAAGCCCAACGAAATTGAATATATATTTAGTTTTCCCAAAATTGAACGTTTTAGAGTTTAAATGCCTGTCTTGCCAATAATTTCCATTGACCTTCTTTTTGAAATATCAATAAACAGCCAATCCTTACTTTTGCCGGATTACCATTGTTTGTACCTTCCGCTTCAAAAATATGACGAACAACACCTAAATCACCGGATGTTGTGACCGTCTGGTCAACAGGAGTGATAGCAGAAAACTGAAACGCCCCGTTCAATACTCCATCCACATATTGTGATTGGTTCTCAATTGTTCCGCTGGAGTGACCATATGTTAATGACTCCATGGTCAATTCCTGAAGTACCGATTTATCCTTATCTACCATGGCAGCATATAGGTGGGTAACCGTATTTTCAATCTTAGCTATCTCATCCTCATTGCTTTGGGCCACTAGACTTGTTGAATTACATGAAATCGTCAGTAATAAAAAGAACAAAGGAATAGTTGATACTAATTTTCGATAAAGTAAAATCTGATTTTTCATATTTTATATTGACTGGTTAAATTTTCAATTCTTTCTAGAAGCCATGTAATCGTTGAGTTCCTTTCTGGTCATCGGTAATTTGCTATCAGGGTACGACTTTAACCAATTCTCAAAATCAGTGTTGATTTCACTTGTCCATCTTGTATCAATTTGACCCGCTGTGTATTTCTTTTCACGTAATCTTTGAAATCCAAACAGGTCTCTTAATCCAACTATTTCAGAGGAAAGCACCAATTCGGAAGCTAAATGAGACGGAATGAATACCGTTCCATGACGATTTGCCAAAACGACATCACCAGGCAAAACAGTTGCTCTTCCAATACGAATAGGCACGTTTACGGCCGTTAACATTTCCTCCTGCAGGTAAGATGGGTCAGCTCCCCTATGCCATCCATTAAAACCCTCAATATCCAATAAACCGGCAACATCCCTAACGCCGCCATCGAAAATTACTCCATTTTTGGAGTTTGTGTAGATAGCGTTCCCTAAATTGGAACCAATAAGGGTCCCGTCTATAATTCTACCATAGCCATCGGCCACATATACATCACCGGGGACCAATTGTTGAATGGGCCAGGAATTACTCCCTCCAATGGTATCCCGTTTCTCTTGAGCTCCCTTTATTTTTACCAATTTCTGATAATCTGGCCTCAAAGGCATATACTGAGCGGTTACTACCCTACCTGTCATAGCATTTTCTGGGTGTATAATTTCCCAGTCCCCTTCATACTGATTGTTATATCCTTTTCCCCTTAAAAAACCCCATGCCTCTTCAATCTGAATATTTTTCATTCTTTGTAATAAGGCATCGGAAACTTTTGGGCGTCCGTCCTCAAATCGTTCACCAGTCCAGTTGGAGGTCAATTCCTTGATGTATTCTGAAGACCCAGTGACACCTTGAGCACATATTGTGTTAGTTATCAAAAAGCATAATACTATCAGTATTGGATATCTATTTTTCATTTTCGATTTTATTTTGATTCCCCTCTTTGGAGAAAAATGGTTAAAATTTAACGAATTAAAATAAGTATGGCAAGGAACTTCCCCTACATATGTATGAAAAGTTCACCGGCCAAACTTTGACTAATTCAAAATTATGCTTTCTACCAAGCATTTTCGTAATACGTTGATTCACAACGTTATTTTTAAAAAGTAATCCTTCTACGAATTAACTATATGTTCTATCATGCGATCTAAGCTCATCCCATTCCTTTGTTGGAGCAAAGTAGGACTTGTCCCTAGGATCTATGTGCTGTTTTAAAACATCCTCGTTCAGTTCAATTCCCAATCCGGGAGCCGTTAAAGGAACCGTAGCAAAACCTTTGTCAATCATCTTAAATCCGCCAACGGTCTTAACCAAATCTTCCCACCATGGCAAATCCACAGAATGATGTTCCAAGGACAAAAAGTTTTGCGTGGCGGCGGCACAATGTACATTCGCCATAAACGATACTGGCGTACCCGCTTGGTGCATTGCCATAGCAACACCAAATTCCTCTGCGTAATCACCAATTCTTTTAGTTTCCAGTAGTCCGCCAGACGAAGCAAGATCAGGATGAATGATATCGACAGCCCTCTGTTCTATCAATGGTTTGAAATTCTCCAAGAGATAAATATCCTCACCCGTTGTAGTAGGTGTTTCAATGGAATTGGTAATCGTTTTCCACTGCTCCGTATATTGCCAAGGAACCATATCCTCAAACCATGCCAAACGATATTTTTCTAAGGCTTTGGCTAAGCGGATATTATTGTTCAAATCAAAATGACCGTAGTGATCCGTTGAAATAGGAATTTCATATCCCACCATATTGCGCACATCCTCTACCACTTGTTGTAATTCTTCCAGCCCTTTATCCGTAATTTGAATCTGGGTAAAAGGATGCATAGTATTACCATAACTCATAAAATTCCTCCTGTCACCCCATTGGTTCAAATTTCCTTTAGCATCTTCCCAAAATTTACCGTTTACCACGGTTCCCGGTTTTCCTTTTAACTCTCCAATGGAAACATCCATTTTTAGCCAGGTATAACCTTGTTCATTAACACGAAAATCAATCAATCGTTTCTGCTCTTCGGGTGACGAAGCTTCGGGCGTATCGGCATATAGTCTGACCTTATCGCGATATCTACCGCCCAACAATTGCCATGCAGGCACATTATATGCTTTGCCACAAAGATCCCAAAGTGCCATTTCAACTGCACAAACACCGCCAGCTTGCCTGGACTGTCCCCCAAATTGCTTTATGCTCTTAAATAACTTCTCAACATTACATGGATTTTCGCCTAGAATACGGCTTTTCAACATTAGTGCATATCGCACATCTGCTGCGTCCCTTACCTCACCAAGGCCATAAATACCTTGATTGGTATCAATCCGAATAATTGCGGTACCCCCCATAACGTTGGTCAGTACGTATCGCATATCGGTTATTTTTAATTCGGATGGGGCCGATGCCCTGTTTACCTTGCCCGTGGTATGCGCTACGGTATCTTCAAAAGAATATCCCATGAAACTTGACAATCCCAAGCCACCCAATGCTGTCTTTTTCAAAAAATTCCTACGGGCATCACCTGTTGAAGGATTTTCCATTTCCGCCTTCCTTTCAAAGGTATATGCTTTTTCCTCGTTCTTAAATTTGGTTATTAATTTCTGTAATTTATTTTCCATTATACTTTCATTTAGTAATTAAGTATCCTCTTTAATTAAAGGGCCATGACTTTCATGGAAGATTACCATGGCCCCAATATTCTCTAATTGAGATTGATATTACTTATCCCACCAAACCTTGGTATCTAAATTATCCGCTCCCATTCTTGCAACAGCTTCACTCAAATTAGCATTGTTGGTAGCTATTTCTGAATTTGGATATGTCAGCCTATTTATAAAATCCCCAGAAATATCCTGAGATGGATAAGGGTTAGGTGTTAAAGCTGGTATACCAGTTCTACGGAAATTGGCAAAAGCCTCTGGTCCATTAAGAAAACATGCCACCCAATACTGCTCGTTGATTTGTTGAATCGGATTTACTGCGTCATAAGGATTTGCCGCTAAATAGGTATCAATATCTGCAGCAGGAATCTCGGAAGCAGGATCATACTGTACCATCAGTTCCATATGGGCCCTTATGCCAGCGTTATAATATGCCGATGGTTGTCCTGAAACCCATCCTCTTACTGCTGCTTCAGCAAGCAATAATTGTGTTTGTGCATGTGTTACTACGAACATAGGTGCTGCCTGTTTGGCAACCCTATAGCGATCTATCTGCGTAAAGGCATAAAAACTTGGAAGACCCAAACCTTGTGCAACAGCTCCAATAGTGCCGTTATCATATCCCATTGGCATTCCAATCTGATCCGCCGGATCTATAGAACCATTTTCCTGAGTCTGCTCCGGTCCAGAAGTCGCATTTGTATATCTAATGGCCAAGGCACCCAATCTAGGGTCATTGGAATCTGCAAGAAAATCTATGAAGGTATCTACTAGATAAATGTTATTGGCCTCCGTTGCATTTAATAGTGCGCCATTATTATTGCTATAATTATTATCATGGCGAACTACATAGTTATCCTCATTGGATTGCATAACCCCTCCGGCAAAAGCATCACTTACTGTTTGCTCTGCAAGAGCAGCATCCACTTCTGTAAGATGCATTCCCAATCTAAGCAATAGGGAGTTGCCGAATCTTCTCCACTTGGCAATATCACCGGCGTACATTATCTCGCCGGTTTCAAGTTGCGCTGATGCATTAAAACCGGCAACGGCCTCTTTTACCTCTTTGATCAAATCCAAATAGATATCCTGTTGGGCGTCATACTTTGGTAGCACTATTTGCTCATAAATACCCTTACCAGCTTCAGAATAAGGTATATCTCCATATTCATCGGTAAGTATCATAAAAGTCAATGCTTTTACGAGTCTGGTCATGCTTCTAAGATTAGGACGGTCCTCCGCACCTTCTTGGTCTAATTGTCCTAAAATGTCACCCGTATTTTTAATTACATTTTCATAGTACTTTACCCAATGGTCATCCGTAACATCTCGGTTATCCTGATTATAATTAGCGCCTGTTAACACCCCCGAGTTTGGGGAAATTACCTGCTGCACTACTCCAAGGTCATAAATTAATTGTGCATTGGAAAACGAGGTGTTGATAATGGCATTGTTCAAAAGGAATACCGGATTAACACTGGCACTCGTTGGATCTACAGAATTTGTATTTATCTCTTCAAAATCCTTCTCGCATGACAAAGTCATCAAGATCAAGGCAATTGCAAAACAACTGTTATATATTTTTTTCATGATTTGATTTCTTTAAAATTTACAGTTTAGGTTAAAACCAATACTTCTGGTAGTTGGTACTCCAGTAGATTCTAGACCGGAAACGTTGTCCGAACTATAACCAAAGGAATCCGGATCAATATTCGGTACCCACTTTTTAATCATTAGAACGTTGTTCGCAAACAAGTTCAGTGTTACTGATTGCAATGGTGACCCGGCAGGTATCAACTTATTAAGATTGTACCCAATGGATATCTGTCTTAATTTCCAGAAACCACTATTGTAGACAATGGGTTCAATTAACTGTTGAGAACGCACTACTTCCCAATAAGTTTGAGAAGGTGTTGCAACCGTATTGGGCTCTCCCGCCTCATTCACACCTACACCTACTACGCCGGTATCCCTGCCTGGCAAAGTAATTTTATGTAGACCGTGTCTTACTGCGTTGAAGTTTGTACCGGAAATCATCTTGCCTCCAAGTTTGAAATCAACTAGAAACGAAGCATTAAAGTCCTTATATCTAAACCCATTTGTGATACCTCCAATCCACTTTGGTAAGGCGCTGCCAAATAAAACAATATCATCCGTTCTTAAAGGCCTGCCGTCCGCTCCAAAGATTTGTCTTCCTTGGTCATCTTTTTTATAACCAAATCCGGCCAATTGGCCTATCTCCTCACCAACAACTTGGTATAAAAACCCGTTAAATGCGTGGGTTCCTACCACTATACTCTCACCAGGTTCATCCGTAAGAAGACTGATTACCTTAGTTTTGTTATAGGATGTATTTAGGTTGATGTCCCATTGAAAATCCTCGTTTCTAACAGGCACTAAAGTCAAAAGTGCTTCAACACCATCGCTCCTACTTTCCCCGCTATTGATCAGTGTGCTAATAAAACCGGAGCTATTTGATATTTGTGCCGGTATGATTTGATCAAAAGTACTCTTGCGATAAGCGCTTATGTCCAGATTAACCCTACTTTCGAACATCCTAAGATCGAGTCCTATTTCTGTTTCTGTTACACGAGCCGGTTTAAGGTTAGTATTTGGCAGTGTACTCGTATTCGGTCCCCCAACTGGCTGCAGTTGACCATCTGAATTTGCGAATAAGTTCGCGTTAATAGTATAGAACAACGTATTGGAATATGGAGGAACATCTGTATCACTTCCTACTTCTGCATATGCAGCCCTTAATTTACCAAAACTTAACCAACTAGAATCTATGTTGTTAGAAAACACATAACTAGCGGATAACGATGGATACAAAATACTTCTATTTGCTGGCGAAAGTGTAGAAAACCAATCGTTACGCAATGTTCCTGTTAGATATAACGTTTCTTTATAGGAAATGTCGGCAGAGCCATATAACGAATTAACCGCTCTCTCGGACAAGTTGTAGAACGGATCTTTAACACGTCCGTTCTGAACAGTGTACAAATCACGTATTACAAAATCCGTAACGTTTACCCGGTTCAAATCTGCTCTACGATACAATCTATTACCACCAATAGTAACTCCCAATCCAAAATCATCACTTAAATCTTTATCAGCAGAAATTAAGAAATCCACATTGGTTTCCCTAAATCTACGTACCTCTTGGGTATATGTACCATTTACGAATCCTTCAGGTGCTGGTCCTTGTGCAGCTTGGCCGGTTGGAAAACCATTATAATCCTGATCTCTTGACCAATAATCCTGCCCTACCCTTGCTTGAGCGAATAACCAAGGAAGGAAATTATATTTAAGGGATGCATTACCGAAAATACGATCTCGCTGGATGCTGTTGAACTGCTCACTCAAGGTAAAATACGGATTTGTCCTGTTCCTAAATCTAGAATACACAATTTCATCTCCATTTTCATCAAATTTGTTGGCTTCTAAGATGTCTAAGGGAAAAGAATTTGCCAAGTTATAAAGCGCAACGGATATAGTATTATCCTGTTGACCAACGTTTGGAGGATTGGTATTTACCTCGTTTGAATAATTGATACTTGTTGCGAAGGATAATTTATCCGTCAAATTATAATTGGCTCCTAAACTTACGTTTATACGCTTAAACTCATTATTAGGTGTGATACCTTTACTTTCCAGATTGGATAGCGAAAGGTTAAAGCCGCCCTTCTCATCATTTCCTGAAAGGGAAATAGAATTAGTAATGTCCAACCCATGCCGGTAGAAATTTTTCACCCTATCATAAACTGGTTCATATGGAACTTCTATACCATTATATAATATTTGAGTCATACCTGGTTGAAATTTTTCCCCAAACGACCATTGGCCGGAGGTTGGATTCGCAGTTGTTGGTCTTACCCCATTTTCACCTTGCCCATACTCATACTGATAATCTGTAAAATCCAAAGGAGTTTGATCAGCAACACTAATAGTATAGCTAACACCTATTCCACGCCCAACTCCACGGGTTTTTGTGGTAATCATGATTACCCCGTCCTTGGCCCTAGAACCATAGAGTGCGGCACCAGTTGCACCTTTAAGTATGGTCATACTTTCAATATCATCTGGATTGATACTTGAAAAACCGTCTCCACCATCTGAAGTCACCCCTCCACTGTTTGTTCCAAGTTCACCGCTGCTACTACCAATACTTGTTCCAAAACTGGAATTATCAATGGGAACACCGTTCACTACAATAAGTGGATTGTTGGTACCGGAAATTGAAGATTGACCTCTAATACGAACCTTGGAGGACCCACCTGGACCGGTACTTAAACCGGATACGTTGACACCGGCTACCTTACCTTGCAATGAGTTCATAAAGTTGGATGAACGATTTACGTTTACCTCATCCGCATCAACTTTTGCAACGGAATAACCTAATTTTCTTGTCTCTTGTTTGATTCCCAATGCAGTTACCACTACCTCATCCAAATTCTCAGTGTCTTCCTCCAGTGTTACATTCAAAGAACCTGATTGACCTGCAAGAACTTCCTTCTTGGCAAAACCAATAGAACTGAAAATTAATGTGGCATTCGGTTGGGTTGTGGTAATGGTATAATTACCATCAAAATCAGTTGCGGTACCGTTTGTTGTATTTTTTTCCACCACAGAAACACCAGGTATTGGCTGTCCGTTGTTATCCGATACCGTACCAGAAACACTTTGCTGCGGAACTGCCAAGTTTTCTTTAGGACCCCTTACCGGATCATTGTTACTTACTTTAAACCTAGGTTTGAGTACAATTTGATTTTTCTTAAAAATAAAATCAATAGTAGTGCCATCGAAAAGGGTTTTAAGAATTTCCTCCAATGGGATATTCTTTGCATTAATAGATACCTTTCTTGAGGTATTTATTTTCTCCACATCGTAGAGAAATTTAAACTCTGTAGCCGCTTCAATTTCCTCCATCACCTTGAGGGTAGAAACATTTTCCAGATTAATAGTCATCTTACTTTTTTGGGAAAAAGAGTTCGCTTGAACAGAAATAAAAGTAGCGATGAAGAAAAGTGTAAATAGTTTGGTTCTGAGACCAATTTTTAATGCATTGGACGTTTTTGGTCCAATTAGTTTGTTGTTTTTCATATCGTGAGTTGCTTAAGATTGTTTCAAAATTGTTTCTTTCACATAAAAATTGAGTATATCCTTATGGAGTGAGTGAGTTGTTATTCATTGGTTTTTCCACCATAGGCTTCTTGTTTTTATCGTTGAGCTATTTTGTTATTTTGATTTTATTTTCCTTGATTTCATACTTAAAAGGAGTTTCAATAGAAAACGTCTCCAAAACTTCTTCAATAGTTTCCTTTTCAAACGTGGCAGTAAAAATTCTATCATTCAATTCAACGTAATCATTTACAATACTGACATCATAATGACGTTGCAACCGTTGTATTATATTAGAGAAATTCATTTTTTTCATTACCAATTTACCCTCGATCCAGCCCGTGTAGATATCCGTATTCACTTTGTTAATGACCATTTTCTTATCCGAAGTATGCCAATCTGCCTTAAAACCTGGGGAAAGTAAGGTAGAATTGTCCTTGTCAAATGAGCCACCCCTTTCATAAAGGCTTACAGAGCCTTCTACCAATACGGTGCTCTCATGTAAATCTTCTGGATAGGAAGTTAAATTGAATTTTGTGCCTAAAACCCGAACATCCATAGTTTCAGTCGTAACTATAAAAGGACTATTTTCATTTTTTTCCACATCAAAAAAGGCTTCTCCCATAAGGGTTACTTCTCTATTTTGTTCCTTAAAAAACCTAACCGGATATTTTAGTGAAGAACCTGCGTTTAAAATGACAGCTGTACCATCAGATAAGATAATCTTAAATGTCTTCCCGTTAGGAATACGAATTGTATTGTACTGCAATTCTTCAATTTTGTTGTTGTCTATATCGTTTTGTGAGTAATCAACCGCCCCACCAACTTTCCTACCCAATACATGGCCATTTAGGTCAATAATGGCGGAGGTACCCGTTTGGGATAGAATTTGCGTTTCCCCATTTTCCAATTCCAAGGTTATAGCCGTAGGATCCGGTTTTATTTCTATAAAGTTCTCTTCATTATTAGAAATATAGAACAAGAAACATCCAAATATCCCTATGAAAATAGCTGCATATTTGAACAAGCTACCATAGGTGTTTCCTTTTGTATTTGACGTATACTTTTCTTGGGTATCTAAGATTAATTGCCATGCCTCTTTGGAGTTAAGCTTATTGATATTGGGAAGCGGTATATTATCATGATGCAATTTCTTCAACCTTTGAAAGGTCAAAAAATTTTCATCATTTTCGGATAGCCATTTTTTAAATAAGAGTTCCTCCTCTTTACTTAAATGGCTTGTTAATTTTTTAACTATGATTTCTGATATCAATCTAATCTTTTTATAAGGCTTAAATGGACTACCTTATTAGTAAGACCTCATAACGATAAAATCGGGTAGTGAATAATTAAAAAAAATAGATGTTTTCTTAAGGATAGTATAATTTAGAACAACCAAAAATGAATATCTCTCAAATTTAATCGAAGTATTTTAAAAGATTTCTTTAAATGATATTTTACTGTATTTACGGTAACACCCATAATATCTGCGGCATTTTCATATTTAACGCCGTCCAATACGCACAATTTAAAAACCACTTTGTTCTGCTCTGGAAGGGACTCTAACTGCTTAAAAATTGTTTCAGAAATTTCGCTCTGGATTAATTCATTTTCAAAGGATGATACCTCTGTTACCTGATTTTTTAATGTGTAAGTCCTTTGATCTTCTTTTATTTTTTTTAAGCTTTCATTACGTATAGCTGTACCAATATAATTCTTGATATCCCTTATGGCCTCCAAATCATCCTTTTTTAAAAGTTTAAAAACTATGTTTTGGACAACATCTTTAGCATCATCTAAATTTCGGACATAACTAAAAGAAATCAAACACCACTCTTGGTAATGTTTTAAAAACATTTCTTCCAATATTGAAGCGTTCGCCGTTTGCATGGTACTCTACTTTGTTGCTTAAAACTGAGAATTTTGGTAAATTGTGATTGATATTTTAATTGTATATTTTACACTTATATAATTACTAATGTATTAATTTGATATTATTAATACAATAAAAATATCAAATTATAAATATTTGGGTATATAATGTGCATTAATTTTGACCGCTAACTGGCTATTTTTGAAAGTAAATTGTAAAAAGTTCTTGATGGAATAATATAATATCTCACTTACAAGGATGAAACTGAAACCCTGACCGATTTAATTCAAATAACGGAAGCGATTTTGTCTAATACTCAACAATCTGTTCTGTCCAAGTTGGGCCCTTAATATAAAACATACCATCTTTATATGTCACAGGCTCAATACCCATTTGAGGGGTACGTTCCCATGATTCCATGGTTTTACTATAAGGATATGGTCTTTTGTCATACATAAAGTAATGGCATGAATTCCAAAGTTGTCCATCTGGACCTTCAAAGAGGGCATTATGACCAGTTTCCTGATATGGATCTTCCGTATCCTGAAATTTAAGGTCCGTATAACCTCCGCCAATAGCCATCTCCTCACGATAGCCTCTTTTCCGTGTACCGAAAATGGGTTCATCCGAAACCAATTCCCATGGTCCAAGAGGATTTTTCGATTTTAATAAAGCTACTTCATAGCCACGTGTCCACGTAGAGAAGAACATAAAATAGGTTCCCTCTCTTTTAATTACAAAAGGCCCCTCAATGCCACCCACCATCCATTCTGGCCAGCCCGGCTGCTTTTTGTCCAAAAACTTTTCAATTGGAGTTGTGAGTTTACCTGATTCCAAATCAATTTTTGCCTGGAACAATCCATTTCCACTACAGTATAAATAGGTCTCACCGTCTTCATCTTCGAACAAGGTAGCATCATTATTATATTGTGGCGTTAAAGGGCCATTTACCAATTTAAAAGGGCCAGTAACCTCATCAGAAGAGAATAACCAAATACTGTGAGTCCCCATCCCTTTTGGGTCTTCTTCCGTTACCTTTCCACTGTTTACGGTTAGATAGTATTTGTTTTTAATATAATGAATTTCAGGCGCCCAGAACCTTCCGTTGTAAGGTGAATCCTCAGATAGCTTACTAGAATCTATGATCCAGGAGTGATGTTCCCAATTTAGCAAATCGTCAGAAACCAATAGTCTTACACCCGGGTTTAATCCCGTCCATACAGGATTGGATGTGCCTGTGCAATACCATTTATCCGCTACTTTAATGATAAAATGATCGCGCATGGAAATTAACGAGTCCCGTGTGATTGGATTTGTATATCTGAATTCCTGTTTGGATTCTTCATTCTTTGAAGTCTGAGCAGTTTTATTTTCCTGAGTAAAACAACTAGTTGAAAAAGTTATTAAACCAAAGATTAGAGTGTGTTTTAAAAAATTCATCTATTTAATATTCTAAGTTATTTTCTTTAAAAATAATTCGATTTCCTTTGTTGCGCGTAGAACTAAAATATATTTTATTCAACTTTTACTAAATTATATTTCACTATTGAAAAGTAAAATTTAATAAGTCTAAGAATTCATAAATATATACAGACTTTTTGATTTACTACCAATGCCACTATCGAAGTGACTCGCTAATAAGAGTCATAACCACATTATAAAATCTTAATATACAAGCATCAAAAAAGGAATGGATTTAATGAAAAATATTTCTAATAAAATTGTAAAGCACTATCCAAGAACACCTTCAAATAAATCAACAATACTGACTTAATAAATATAATATATTTAGAATGCGTCCTGAGGTATAGGTTTCTGAATATAAAATATCCAACCTGAAGATTAGCAGTACTTCCCTCCCGCCTTAGTTCAGCACAAATTTGTCCATAATGACAATTTCAGAATCAATACCCCATATTTTTATTATATCAATCTTTAAAGCCTACAATTTTTGCGAAAATATAGGAAAACGATAGGTTGTATTAAAAATACGGTTGGTTTTTATATTGTGACTAGTCATACATTGCACAAAGTTTGAAGGATTTTCCTAAGGGCTGCTTTTGCAAAAATCAATAAGTGTATGTTTTACACTAAAAATCAAAAACAATTCTTAATTCATTTTTTTAATTACAAATTGTACCAAATGTCTAACCATGAGGTTCGCTCTACCTCAATAAAATAACAATCAAGGGGCGTTTTAAAATTGCACACTTTTAAACTTAAATATAACTCTTACTCAACTAAATCAACAACTATGAAACACTGCTATTATCTTTGGTGTATTGTACTGTTTACGTGTTCGGTGACAATGGCAAAAGGCTATGAAACAAACGAAGCGTCTTCAGACACACACTTAAATTTGTTTAATGAATCTGAAATACAATCCAATGTTACCGGTACGATTACCGATGAAAACGGGGAACCGTTCCTAGGAGTTACCGTACTAGTCAAGGGAACTTCACGTGGCACAACAACCGATTTTAATGGTAATTATTCAATTGCAGTTCCAGACGGCAATAGCGTTCTTGTATTCTCTTACGTAGGGTATAGCAAAGAAGAAGTTACCGTAGGTAACCAAAGCGTCATCAATGTGGCGTTAACACCGGATGTAACTTCGCTTGACGAAGTGATTGTTACCGGTCTTGGTATTAAAAAAGAGTCTAAAAGACTAGGTTATTCCGCTACTTCTGTGTCGACCGAAGAACTGACCAAAACCAGAACCGTGAACCCCATGGAATCGTTGCAAGGCCAAGTGGCTGGATTGAATATTAGCCCACCTGGTGCTGGTGCTGGTGGTAGTATGCAAATACGCTTAAGGGGCCAAGTCGCCTTTGCAGGGGGCAATAACTCGCCGCTTTTTGTCATTAACGGTCTTCCTATAGACCAAGGTGCCAGAGGGGCAAATGGTCGTGACAATCAAAGGGATTTAGGTGACAACCTCCAAAATTTGAATCCTGATGACATCGAAAGTATGACGGTTTTAAAAGGAGCAACTGCTGCTGCTATTTATGGTGCAAGAGCGGCTGCCGGTGCGGTCATCATCACCACAAAATCAGGTAGGCTTAACCAAGGCATAGGCGTTGACTTTACGTCAAGTTACACATCACAGGAAGGGTTAAACTTTTTAGATGAAATTCAACAAACAATGTACGGTCAGGGTACCGGTGGTGTACGACCTCAAACTCAGGGAGATGCACAAGGTACAGGTCAATTCGGTTTTGGAGCAAGACTTGATGGTGTGCCAACTGTAAATTTTGATGGAGTACTAAGACCTTACTCAGCTTATCCAGCTCAGCTTTTCGAGTTTTTGAGAACTGGCTCCAACCTAACAAATACTGTAGGGCTTTCCGGAGGTAATGAAAAAGGAAGTTTTAGGGCCTCTTTTGCCAATACAGGCGCCAAGGGTATTCAGCCTGGCAACGAATACAAAAGAAGAATATTCAATATTGGTGTAAACTATAATGTTACTGAAAAGCTTAATATGCTATTGAATGTTAACTATACGAACGAAGAAAATATACTTCCACCTGAAATTGGTACGCAAGGGCCTGGTGCGGTTAATTTCTTTAACCGTTTGTCAGTCTCGGTTCCTGCAGAGGCTTACAGACAAAGTGCTATTGACCCTGTAACAGGTGCAGAACTTCGCACAAATGGTTTCTTAGGTACCATAAACAACCCTTATTATCAATTACAGAAGAACCAATTCTTTAATGACGACCGCAAACGCTTACTGGGTACGGCAACCCTTAGGTACGACATTTTTGATTGGCTATATTTACAAGGACGCTACAATTATGATTACGCCACCAATTTCACTGAATCGAACGAGCTGAATGGTGCTGGCGCCACAACTTTACTAGAAGGTGATACGGGTTTGTATAGAGGGCGTTACGATATTCAACAAACGCAAACTACCAATATTAATGCTGATTTCTTATTGGGAGCAAATAAGGAATTTGGAAAATTCTCAGTTGACGCCAGTTTTGGTGGGAACACATGGAGGTCTGAATTTCAACGAAATGCACAATTCTCTAGACTCTTTGTAGTTCCAGATTTGTATTCCATTACAAACGGAACAAATTTTGAAACTGATCAAGCAGGTTTTCAACCCTATCAATTCAGCAGGTTTAGGATAAACTCACTTTACGGTATAGCAGAATTTGGTTATAACGATATGTTCTATTTGAACTTAACCGGGCGACAAGATTGGTTCTCGACTCTAAATCCTCAAGACAATAGTGTTTTCTACCCATCAGTTTCAGGTAGCTTTATCTTCTCTGAATTGATTAGAGAGCAGAGCTGGTTAAACTACGGTAAGCTACGTGCCTCATGGGCAGAAGTAGGTACTGCAGATGGCGTAGGTGCCTTTGAAGGTTTACTGAACTACAACATCAATCCTCCTTTCAACGGCCAAACCACTGCAGGTATTGCCGGTACTAATGCCCCCAACCCATTCTTAAGACCATTCACGGTCACTGAAAAAGAAGTGGGGCTAGAAATGAGAATGTTCAATAACCGGGTTAGACTTGATGTAGCAGCGTTTGACAAAGTTACAACTGACCAAATATTGAATGTTACATTGTCTAATGCATCTGGTTATAACAATTCCAGACAAAATTTAGCCTCCCTTAAAAACACTGGCTTGGAAACTTTAATAGAAGTAACACCAATCCAGACCAATGATTTTAGATGGACCAGTTCTTGGAACAATGCCTACCTTAAAACAGAAGTATTGGATGTAGGTAATGACAGTGGTACCATTTTGTTGCTTTTCTTTAATGGAACCGGAAACGAATTTCTTGGAGAATTAAGATACACCGAGGGATTACCAATAAACCAATTATATACCAGAACCTATAGAAGAAATGACAGTGGTCAGATTTTAGTAAACGATGACGGCCGTTTGTTGGCTACCAACGGTGATACTCCTGGTGCAGAGAATACTAATGGTTTTTTACCAGTTGGAAGTTCAATTCCAAAGCATGTTGGGGGTTGGAACAACAACTTTGAATTCAAAAATTTCAGGTTCAGCTTTCTAATTGACTACAAATTTGGAGGAACGGTATTGTCTTCAACACATTTGAATATGACGAGACAAGGACACTCCCTATTTTCACTTGAAGGTCGTAGAGAGGGAGAAAACGGAGCACTAGTTCCCAATAGTGTCTATGAAAGTAATGGACAGACGAATACTACTGCGGTTAGCAACTTACAATCATTTTATGCCGACTACCGTAACCTTCAAATAGGAGATCCGTTTACTTTTAAATCTGATTTTGTTAAGTTGAGAAGCTTATCAGTAGCTTATGACCTTACTGATATAGTTAGCAAACTACCGGATTTACAATTTATTAAGGGGTTGACGTTGTCCGCTTCTTGCCGGAACGTGGCTATTCTTTATAAGGACCTTCCAGGACTAGATCCCGAAGCCATCCAATCCTCCGGTGATTTTAGGGCAGGTTATGAAAACTCATCCCTGCCTACCACACGTAATTACAATTTCAGCCTAAATGTTAAATTCTAGAACAATGAAAACGATAAAACATATCATACCCATCTTACTGGTCTATCTACTTATTAGTGGATGTGACGACGAGTTCGTAGAAGTAAATACCAACCCTTATGCAGTTACCGAAGTGGATCCCGCACTATTATTTGCAGATGCACAAATAAGCCATCTCGGCAATTGGAGCGCAGAACATACCATAGTACAGCAGTTTGTAAATGCATATAACCAAGGTGCCACCTTAGGCTTCAATTTTAATGAAGACATTGATGGGGTCAACAATCCCAAATGGGATGGATTTTACCCTTCAGATATTCGAAATCTTATTCAGGCTACGGATTTGTTGGGCGAAGACACTAACAGAACCAATCTGTTGAGTATGATTCGTATTTGGAAAGCTCAAATATTCATGGGAGTGGTTGACACTTACGGCGATGTGCCATATTTTGAGGCAGGAAAGGCTGTAAGCGAAACTGTCTATTTTCCATCATACGATGATGACGAGGTCATTTATGAAGATTTGTACAATGAATTAACGAGTGCTATTGCAGCTCTAAATCCAAACGGTGGTTTTATTTCTGAGGATCTTTTTTATGGAAGTAATAGCGAATTACCTACAAGTTCGGCAACGGCACAAGTTGCCAAATGGA
This sequence comes from uncultured Flavobacteriaceae bacterium, assembly GCA_963848865.1. Taxonomy (GTDB): domain Bacteria; phylum Bacteroidota; class Bacteroidia; order Flavobacteriales; family Flavobacteriaceae; genus Maribacter. The sequence goes on from CAWKFV010000014.1 coordinate 255,855, forward strand.
GGAAACTAGGAAATTCACTATTATTGAGATTGGGCATGCGTTATTCAAAAGTAAATCCCTCAACCGCCGCATCGATTGTTTCCGAGGCTTTCGCTGGTGGTGTTATGACATCAAACGATGATAATGCCTATGTTAAATACGATGGCAACGTAAATGTATGGGGAGATAACAATGTATTGCGGGATTTCTCCTTTTTTAATTATGCTGCAGAGCCTTTTGTAAATCAATTAAAATCGACAAATGACCCTAGGGCCAAATATATGATCGCAATGTATACCGACCCAGGCGCGGTGGCCAATGAGCCAAACCCTGATACTGAATTGGCCAATCAATTTGGTGTTCCAGTTGGTGTTTCTGATGCCGAGCTATCAGACACATCATTAGGCTACAGAGGTTCAAAGGGGACAGGTTTGGATTATAGTCAACTGAATGTTTTTGCTGTTGCATCTCCCGCAGCTCCTGCTTTTTATGTTACATACGCGCAAACCTCATTGTTGTTGGCAGAAGCGGCCTTAAATGGCTGGGTTAGTGGTGACCCGCAAACATATTATGAAAATGGTATAAGAGCGGATATGGACATTTATTCACTATACCCTAATACTTCTCCCATACCCACCACAGAAGTGGACGCTTATTTAGCAGAGCCAGAAGTAGCTTACAATGCTGCAAATGCATTGGAATTAATAAATACTCAATATTGGGTGGTGAACTTCAGGAATGGAACGGAAGCATTTGCGAATGTTAGAAGAAGTGGATTTCCTGATCTAGAACGGAATGATTTTAACGATAATCTTCTAGCCAACGGTGGAGATGGTTTTGTCCACAGAATGACCTATCCGGACAGAGAGGGTTCTGCCAATTCTGATAGCTATACTGCCGCAGTTAGCGCGATAGGCGGTGACAATTTAGTATCCAGAGTGTTTTGGGATGTGGAATAAAAATTTAAGTTAGTTTGAATTAGTTGCTTGAGTATGCGGCTGTGAAAATAAATTTCACAGCCGTATTTTTTTGATGGGTTCCTACGCCACGAAGAGAAGGAATAGTATGTTCTTCTAGATTACTAAGTTCGGGTGATTTTTTTTGCGATATTCCCTAGGTGTCAATTTATTTTTTTTCTTAAATGCCGCATTGAACCTGCTTATGGAATTAAAGCCAGATTGATAGGCTAACGATGTAATGCTATCGTTGGAAATTGTAAGCTTACCTTCGGCAAAAGATACTCTTTGACAAATTATATAGTTGGATATCGTACTGCAAAAGACTTTTTTAAAGATTGAATTAGCATAGTCCGGATGAAGACCAACTTCCTTTGCCACATCACTGGCTTTTATAGGCTCAGTAAAATTCTTGGCAATGAACATTGCCATTCTTTCCACAAGGTTCATTGGTGGTGGCTGAACTTGATTTAAATCGGATTGAGTTGAAAGGGAATGAAAGGCAAATCTCTTAATGTACGCGCAAATCTCGAGCAATGAGGCTGCGTATAACTCGGGCTCATCTTGTCCTAGTTCATTGGACCACTTTTCAAATCTTTTTTCCTCGAATCCTACGTCATCCAATTTTGAAATAGTAAGGATGTTACCCTTAAAAAGGGCATCTAAAAAAGATTTTGGTAATTTCCACTCCTTTAAAATAGAAAAAGGTATCGTGATTACATAGTACGGACAACTCTGTTCAAAATCAACAATTTGATGGGGCACTAATCCCCAAAAGGCGATAATGGAACCCATTTTAATCTTAACCTTTCTATTATGAATGAGATAAGTAAGTGAGCACGCTGGCAAAAAATTTATTTCAAGTTCATTATGCCGTTCAGGCTTTTCCATTTTTTTAGGTTGCCACAAGTCACAAGTAAGTCCGTAAGGTTTTAAGTCCGCACGAGATTCATCAAATTGTGTTGGCATATCGTAGAATATTTACTTGATCATACAAATACTTTTGTCAAACTGACCTATTGTAAACACTTAGGAAAAAATTATTTCAATAAAATATTTTAAGTGTAAAATTTACATTTATAAATAAAGCAAAGATTTTTGATTTATGCAAGCTATTTCTTAATAAAAATGTTAAATAAAAATATAATTTCTTAATTCTTATTTAGTAAGAAATATTTTATTTTAGTAATTTCCTAAGATTAAAGAATGATTATTTATTTGGATTCGATATTATTCCAAATCAATATTTATAAAAGATTATGTTCTTTTGAATAACTTTTTTAGTAAAGCTAGGTTGCCAATTAAAAATAGTAACAGTCTCATTTTCCTTTCGATAAATTATAAGTTTAAGCCCGCGACTGTAGCTAAATAATAATAAAGCTGCTTGATCAAAGGGCTTATAAAAAATGGACCTTGTAAATAGTAGAATGGGAGTATATAAACACAAGAGAGATTGAACTTATTTATCAAAACAACAAACCCTTACAATCATTTGATTACAAGGGTTTAATTGCGAAGTCGGGGTGGCAGCATACCACCTATCGTTACAAAGGATTGATTTTCAGTATTTTAATCTTACTTATTTAAATCAAATCCCGATATGGACACTTGACCAAAATAGTAGCTAAAGAACGTGCTTATTCTGTGTTGTTTAAAGTATAAAAATAAGGAATATTTGCATACGATTTCATCTAATTGTATTTGGTTGCAAAAGCTACCTTTTTAATCCAAGAGTAAAACAATTTTTATACCTGTATCCGTCAAATTGTAACAGAGTAAGGGTAAATTTTTGTAATTCTTGTAACAAAGTCAGGGTAAATTCAAGACTATTGTAGCAAAGTAAGGGTAAATTGCGTACTAAAATTAGCCTAGCATGTTGTACTATAATTAGCCCTGCATGTAAAATCGTATAAACTGTATCTAACTAGAAGTTGGCCACTCACAAAGAATAGTTGCAAAATCGCCTAAAACCGATTAGATAACTACTGCCCTTTTAAATTCAAGTATGACTATGCTATCGACATATATTGAATTTGATTACAAAGCCAAATCTTGGAGTTTTCTACCAAATTCGTCATCAGCTGCTAACTTCAAAAAATCATCCTGCAACCTCAAAGTTCGCAACAAATTAAAAAAGGACAACAATATTAGAGCCGCCCTTAGTACCTAATTAAAAAGTAGTTATTTATATTTATTGATACGTGTATGGTAGTCTTCTGTCCATGTTGACACAGCATAAGTACTTTTGAGATATTGAGACATATTATAATCTATTTCTATTGCATTTTCAATTGTTAGATCAATATACTTATTCAGGCTGTTAATACGTACATATTTTGCCTTACTACCATTATGGGCAATTTCACCTCTTACTTTAATGAAATCATCAATCTTTAGAGAGGAGTTGGGCTTCCATAAATTGATATAATTTGGTAATCCCAAAAATCTTTTGAACAAGGTCTCTAATTTTTTAGAGTTTGGAGTGTGTAAAAGCTCCGTTTCATTAATTGCGTTTCCCTTCCAGAGATTGCGCCATCCATCATCAGCCAACTCTATTGGATAAATTTCATTTTTATCTTCTTTAACCTTTCTACTTAAATACTTTTTCACATCAGTAGGAAGATCTTTAGCTGCTAGGGTGGTTGTTAATATTATATCTATACTCTCAAGAAGCAAATTCTCATTGTATCTTTCCCATGCTGCACACAACATTACTGTAGCACTTCTTGTCAAAAAGCCCAAGTTCTTTCTTCCAACAGTTCCAAGGCTAAAGTCATAGTGTGTTTTCTTTAGCAGTAAAACATCCTTCAAAAGTTCTAAAAAATCTATATAAGATTTGGATGGCATATAAAGTTTTGAGTTGAAAATTACTGCCTTAAAAGGATAATAAAGGCAACATCCGATTTTTAAGAATTATCTTCAACTGTCGCTTTAGGAGCATTACTCTTTACTGATGCAATACCATTTTCCATACCAGAAGCACTAGAGTACATTTCACTTGTCCCAATTACTTGACCATTAGAAGCCTTCAGATTAAAATACGGACTACCATCTTTGGCAGTCTTTCTTTCATATTTGCTATCGTCCTGAGAATTCGTTCTAACCGAAGAAATTCCATTCTCGCAAGATGGCTTGGTCGTATAAGCTTCACTGCTAAGAATCACTTGGCCATTTGAGGCCTTTAAATTAAATCTGAACTGCCCAGATTTGTCTTTTTTAATTTCAAATTTACCCATGGTATAGATTTTAAGTTCGCATAAATTTAGAAATTTCTTAGATAGCAATGGAATTGAAAAAGTAATATGCTCTTTTTCTTCCTTCCCCCTACCCACAAAAAGTGCCCTTTAGGGCACAAATTCCTATTGACTAAACACATTCGTTTATTCACATTTCGATGGTAATTTCTGTTTGGGGTAAGTCCGTCCCAAATCTTACCTCAAAACTTTGCGCGTGGATCCTGTCCGGTTTTTGTAGCGATTCCGGCAGATTAGCGTTAAGCAAAAACCGGATAGGGCGCAGCCCTACTTTTGATTTGAAACGCTATCCTGCTTTTTGGCCCACCTTTCAAAATCTCTGTAGATAACTTCGTGATCTTCAAAATAGCCCCTTGCCCTGCCAAGACCCTCCTGTTTAGCGGTACTAATGACATCTTGCATTTTCAAATCATAATTGATAAAATAATAGCCGAAATAACCAAACGCACTGGTATTGATAATTAGATAGATGTAGAGCAAGGCAACCTCCCATTTTGGCGTCCATCTGGACTTCTCAATTTTTTCAAGGACTTCCTCCATCCGTTCTTCGTAGGAATACTTCGTTCGGTTCTGAAGCCTTAAGAATTCCTTTATTTGGAATTCTATATGAGAGGTATCCATTTTAATTTCTGTGTCTTCAAACTTTTTGGAAAGTTCTTCCAGTTTGCCGATGGAATTGTTGAAACCCGATATTTCTTGGGTAAGCACTTCCATAATTTCGTCAAGCTTTGCCATAATATTACATTTCTATTCCTAGTCCTATCGATTTTTTGACGGCCATTTTGATGGCCTTTTTTGCCAAGGTCGCTGCCAAGTTCGGCGATACCCCTACAGTCTTACCAAGAAGGTTCATTGAATTGTCCTTGGCAATTCTTTGTGCGACCGTTCTATCGAGCCCGATTCGCTCGGCTATTCTTCCCATGGACATGGAGCGGTGTACATGGCTTCCTTTTAGGCTTTCTCCATTATACTTGAATCGAAAACCCTGAAGTTGGTTCTGTTTGTTGATGCTCGGAACGACTTCCACATCCTTCTGTTTCATATACTTGATATACACGTCAAAGTCCTTTGGTCTCATTTCCGTCATGACCTTTTCATGGATTTGTTTTATTTCCGCTCGTACATCCTTGACCCTATCCAATTTCTGTTGTTGTACTTCCCTGACCGTTGTCATACCCAATTGCCTCGCCACCTTTTCGGCAGCCAGTTGGCTCCGTTTTCCGATATAGTTGTCCTTATAAGCTTTTCCCTCAAAGTTTATCCGGTTCACGTACAAATGGATATGTATATGGTTCATGTTCCGATGCACAAATGCAATGGCCTGTCGTTCCTGTAATCTCATTTCCTTGACGAATCTTTCTGTGATTTCCTTTAGTTCCTTTTGCTTTAATTCCCGACCATCCTCTATCGTGGGACTCAGGACAAAGCTCAGCGTGTTCTTTTTGCATTTATGGTTTTGCAATTGTATAACCTTGAATTCCTTTGTAATCTCCTTGGGATTTTCTCCGGATAGATGTTGCCGATAGACCACTTCGGCTTCCTTTTCTTGGTCCCATCCATAGCCCATGGATGCTCCTGTATGCGATATGGATTTTCCCAAGCCTATCATTTTCGGAAACTCAATAGGTGTTTGCGTATCTCATTTGCCAATTGTACCACTTCATCGGCCAGTTTCGGGTTGCGTTTCCGATACATGTTGCCGATGCGCTTAAAGTTGATTTCGTACTTGGTCAGCATCTTGTACATCTCTATTTGTTCTTGGGTCAAACGCTCGATAATCCGATCATCAAAAGCTGCACGGCGACAATACTCGCTTATGGAAAGTCCACTCCTGTCGGCCTTGACCCTAAGCAGTTTCTTCTCGTAAATGGAACATCGAAATTGTACGAACTCTTTTTTCACTTTTGATATTTTTATGGTCTATCGACAATTCGATTTTTAAAATTATCACGACCAAAACCCTTTTTCAATTATACATCGAAAACCTAATTACCAGTTCCTATTCTTTTGCGACCCATCGGGAGCAAAAGCGAGATTTGTCATGACAATGACACATCTCGAATTACTACTTATTAATAAGTATTGGGCATTAATTTTAATTTTTACTATTTCTGTTTTCATATACCTTTCTCAATCATTTTCTCGATTAAAAATTGATATTTAGTATTGAATTATTTTTTCTTTTCAGGTGTAAATTTTTTATCGAATTCCCTATCCAAATAGTCATCGGATAGGTTAGGTTCGCCCAACAGCCAGGCATCGATAATATCCTTGTCGAAGAATTTCTGGCGGATGTGTTTGTTGCCACCCATGGGTATCAAACGCAATTGGGTCAGTTTGTAGATCTTGCTTTTTGAAAGTCCCGTGTAGGCCACAAGGTCATCTACGTTCATCACTTTCTTTTGATGGGAAAGAAGTCCCTTAATATCCTTTAGGAGTTCTATCATGTCGTTTTCCGTTTCCATAATTCTCGCTTTTAATAGTAACCGCAAGGTGGCTACTTGTGTTACAAATGTGCGATGCAATGTAAATGGATGAAAGCAGATGGAAGGGCGAAAAGGGGAAATCTCCCCCTAAGATTTTTTAAATATCCCCCAAAAAGTCGAAGAACGAGTCTATAAGTTCTTCTGTTTCTCTTGTTAAAGGGTTTTTATTATAACTTTTTGAAAGCTTCTTGGCGGAAATCAACTCCCCTTTATTGTAGATTTTCTCGGAGCGTTCAAAAGTTGATAGATGTAGTCCTTTTTTGAACGGCTTGAATTTTTCCAATATGTACTTTAGCTCGGCCTGGGTACAGTTAAAATGTAGAAAGGATTCATGCTCGTCGAAATCGTAGACCAGCACATTATAGAAATGTTCAAACTCGTTCAGGTTTTCGTCCAAAAATTCATAGCTCGTCAATGAATTATATATCCTCCTCAGGATATGAACGTTAAAATCCATATTGAAACCGACAAGTCTCATCGATAAGTGGTTCCTATATCGTTTTCTTAATTTGTCCTTATAGGCATTCGATATTAAAAGACTGAATGTAACAATGATGAACAGAACTATCGGAACCAGCGCAATCCACAATTTTCCATAATCCCTGTACAGGTCGAATGCCGTATACAGAAAAAATATCCCGAAAAGAACCAGCCCTAATATAAGACCGTTGTTCCCCCTTTTCATAAAGGTGGCATAGTCCTCGTTGATCTTGGCTTTCTTTTCGTTCAGGGCCACAAGCCAATCTGCGATATGTTCTATTATCTTTTTCACTTTCCTAAAGCTTGATTTCAAGATAGTTAAAAGAATTAATACATGCTTTTGCTTTTTCGATGTTATGGATTATAAATTGGACAGACGTATGCCAGATTTTTGTGGGTAGGGGAAGGAAAGGTCAGGTGGCCCTTTCGCCGCTTGTTCTTTCGTGCGGCACCGAGGGGGTCGGGAAAACCTGCCTATGCCGGCAGGTAGGCCGGATCGGAAAGACTTCCCAGCGGACCGGCGAAGCGTATCTGCATGGGGAGGATTGGAGTGGAAGGTTATCCTGACTTCCGCAAGTGCTTGGCATGAAACGGAAATACTATTTTTAATTTAAAGTCCTTTCCAAATAGCTCTTCCATTTTCTCCAGTTCGGCATTTTTTTCTCCAAAAGATTATAAAATTCCTTTTTGTGATTTGGAATTACTAAATGGCAAAGCTCATGTAATATAACATACTCGATACATTTTGATGGGGCCTTGATTAATTCTGGATTAAGTGTAACTACGCCACTAGAAGTGCAACTACCCCACCGATTTTTCATCCGTTTGATATCAAATCTGGTAATGTCAATATCCTCTTTCTTAAATTTTAGAATTGCTTCATCTAAAATAAGTTGGAATTTTCGTTTGGCATGCTCATAGTACCAAGATGCCATTAAAGCTTTGACTTTTGTAAAATCAGTATCAGGTGTAAAAACCAAAAGTTTTCCACCTTTTAGTTTTACTGTTTTATCGTTATTCTTTACGACTTTCATTACATATCGTTTTCCTAGATAGTAATGGGTTTCTCCTGAAACATATTCGCGGACAGGAGTATGGGGTAAAAACTGTTCAAAATAATATTGTTGTTTTAAAATCCACCTTCCACGCTTTACTACCTTCTCTTTAATATCAGATATTGTTGAATTTTCGGGAGCAACCAACTGGACCGTGCTATCTGGATGCACCTCAATGGCCAATGTTTTCCGATTGGTTCGGTTGATATTGAAATCAATGATTTTAGTACCGTACTTAACTTGGTGCATTAATAATTGTTTTTGGCGACTTTTAGGCATTTGACTAAAATCGCATCAATGTCATCAAAATTAATTTCTACTCCCAAATCTTTGCGATGTTCCATTAGGTAGTCTTCAATTTCATTTTCCATCCTGTTTTGAACATCCAGATTTTTCTTCCAATCACGAATCGTTAAATTTTCAATGATTTTTGTAATGTCGATTCCGGCTATAGCCAATTGTTCGGAAATACCTTCTACCTTTTCTTTCCCATGGGTTTCTTTGAGTACCTGCGAAATTCCGCCAAAAACCGCTCTGGCTTCCGGCTTATTCTTCACTAAAATTGGAATACCTTCCTGATGCCCTTTATCCATATTATCTCTTATGGAATTGATACTATCCAGATACTCTTTTTCGTTAAGCCTCCCTTCTTGAAATGCCGTAATTGTTTCCTCTATCAAGTCCGAAAACTTTTTATAATAGGTCTCGTCCTTCTCAATGTTCTCTGTAATAACCTTTTTCATCCTGTGGGCAATGAAATCCGCCTTAGATGCTGGGGTTTTGCCATAGGTCTCAAGTGCTTCACTTACCATGTGCTGATCAAAAATGTTTACGTCTTTGGTTATTTGATATACGTTCTCGGCATTTACATAGGTATTCAACAATTTTTTCACTCGCGGTTCATACTCTTTATAAGAAACCTTCTCTGCATATCTATACTGTACGGAAACCCTCAGGCTTTGAAATTTTTTAAGTTCAGCCTTATAAAAGCCAATTTGCTGCGTAGTGTATTCTTCATAAAAACTATCGGAAGCAAAACATAATTGTAAGGTTCTGGCAAACTGCGATAGCACTTCATAAAATTCGTCACGAATATCCTTGTCGGCGATGCATCTTTCCAAAGCTTCTATATCGTCCTTGTTTTTAACATTTTGAAAAACATCCCAAACGGCGGCATGGTGCGCAGGCAATTGCCGGATTACTTCGGTCATATCCGAAACTGCATTTGAAAGATCTTCTTCATCAAAGTCCTCTAATGCGCTGTATTCGGTCAAAGCTTCATCTAGTTTACCAAGAATTCCTACATAGTCTATGATGTACCCATATTCCTTTCCCTTGAACAATCGGTTAACCCTTGCAATGGCCTGTAGCAAATTATGTCCCTTCAGGGGCTTGGCTAAATAGAGTAATGTGTTGACGGGTGCATCAAAGCCGGTAAGCAGTTTACTAACCACAATCAACATTTCAACATCATTGTCTTCTGGGTCTTTGAATTTATCCACTACATAGTTTTCGTAGGATTCTTGATCCCGAAACTGTTTCATCAAACTATTCCAATAGTTTCTTGATTCCGAACTGGATTCCGTCCAAACATCTTTGTTATCCTTCCTACTATCAGGAGGTGTAAAAACCACTCTGGTATTTATGCCAATTGATGGGTCGGTCTGCGATTCAAAATATTTTTGATATTTGATGGCCACATCAATTTTAGGAACTGCCAATTGCGCCTTGGCACCTGTGCCTTTCCAGTTTTTCGTATAGTGATTGGAAATATCATAGGCAATTTCCTCTACCACACCGTCAGATTCATAAATCTTGGAGATGGATGAAAATTTTCGTTTTAAATCCTTTTGTGCTTCCTCGCTCAAAGGTTTCGCCAAACGTTCAAAACCTTTGTCCAATTGCTTTTTGTTGATGGTCAATTTCGCCGAACGACCTTCATAAAGTAGGGGCAGTACAGCACCATCCTTAACTGCTTGGTCGATAGTATATTTATGTATGAAACCACCAAACTTACGTGCCGTGCTTTTTTCCGATTTCATTAAAGGAGTACCTGTAAAACCAATAAATGCCGCATTGGGCAACATACGTTTCATGGCCGCATGTGCCGTACCGTAATTGCTGCGATGACTTTCATCGACTAGCACGAAAACGTTCTGTGATCCGTCTTTGAATTTTGCCCTACTGGTCGCTACATTGAACTTATCGATTATAGTGGTAATGATTTCATTTCCCTTATCTTTTAGAAGATCTATCAAATCAGAACCGCTTTTGGCCTTTTTTACCGTTTTACCACAGTTTACAAAGGTTTTAAAAATTTGCTTGTCCAAGTTTATACGGTCGGTTACTATCAACACCCTTGGATTATTGATTTCCTTATCCAAGGCTAACGCCTTTGAAATCATGACCATTGTCAATGATTTGCCACTTCCTGTGGTATGCCAAATAACACCGCCTCTTCGATTACTATTTTTATCACGTTCCTTAACCCGAGCAATTGTTTCTTGTACTGCAAAAAACTGTTGGTAACGACATATCTTTTTTATCGGGCCATCAAAGACAATATATTTATATACAATATCCATTAATCGTTGCGGCTCGCAAAGTGCCAACAAAGACCGATCTTGTTCCGTGGTCAATCTATCTTCGGACGGAATACTATTTACTTGCTTTTTAATGATTTTCTGAGCTTGCTTTTCATTGTTCTCTTTCCAAACAGACCAAAATTTTAAAGGAGTTGCCGTTGTTGCATATTTAACCTCGTTGGGATGAACGGCCATAAGCAATTGCGCAAAATGGAAAAGTCTGGGAATACCGGTTTCCTTTTTTTGATTTCTCAGGTTTTGAGAGATAGCTTCCTCCAAAGATTCGTTTTTGTCCCTTCTTTTATTTTCTATCACAACAAATGGGATCCCATTTACAAAAAGCACTAAATCAGGCCTGCGTTTACTCCTTAGCCCTTCTACTTCAAATTCTTCTGTGACATGATAGACGTTATTCTCCGTATTGACCCAATCGATATATTTTAAGGTAAAGCCTTTACTATCGCCTTGTATTGTCTCTGTGAAACTTTTTCCCAAGGTAAGTAGGTCATATACTTTCTCGTTGGTGCGTATCAAACCTTCATCGGGTACATTTTTTAGTGCATTGATTGCCCCTTGAATATTGCCCGTTGAAAATTTGTAGGTATCTCCCTTGTATTCAAAACTGTTGATTTTACGTAATTGCTCGCTTAAAACATTCTCTAATAGGACACTTGAATAAAAACCATCTCTTTCTATTAGTGTTTCGTCTGGAGAAATATGCTGCCAACCCAGTTTTTTTAAAAAACTTAACGCTGGCATTTGGGAGTCTTGATACTCACTATATTTTACAGTCATAAGTTATTTTTTCGCTACTTTTTTTAGTAAAACCTGTTGGCTTGGATATGGGTATCGTTTAGTGTATACTTCGTATACACTAAACGATACCCAATACATGATTCTTTCTTTTAGGGAAATCCATAATTGTTTTGGGGAATTGAAAATACATCTCTTTTAACTTTAAAAACATCTTCGAAACCTCTGTCATCTCTTTAATCATCAACTATTTCAATAACTCTAGTATTAAAACCTCCAATAACACTATCCTTTTCTTTAGCTACTTCTTTAGGGAATTCTATAATCATTTTGGGGAATTGAATTAAGCATTATTTAGAATAGGTATCATATCATCTATATCCTTTATACCCTCAACAAGTTTGTAATATGTTCCACTACCTGAACCTTCTTTGATAAGAACACTACCAATTAACTTCTCAATTAGATATCGAACTTGATCTCTATTCAAATCTTCTTCAAAATTCTCAATGAAATCTCCCATTTTGGCTTTATCATTTCTATGCGCTACATATAAAACCCTTTCTAAATCAATTGTTCTAAAACCTCCTATTTCTCCTACTTTGTTCTTTAGGACAAAATATTCGTCAGCAAGAACATATTTTGTACTTGCACTACCACCTGCTCGTTTTATACTGCCATACCTTTCCAAAGTTTCAAGAATAGTATCATCCACTATATCCGACTTTCCTTCTTTAATATGATAAAGCCCAATTATCTCAAAAGTTCCAAGTTTATTGTTTTCATCTCTCTTGTCTTGCTCACTATTTATAAATGCAGCAAAGGCTTTATCCTCGACCTCCCCATTGATTCGAAGCTCTACTTGAAAAAAATCTGTTTTGGAGTAATCGGGTTCGGGCTTGCCTTCGGAAAGCGTAATCCTAAAGATTTTATCTACTCCTTGTCCAGAACGCTCAACCAACCCCGTTTTCTCTAGAACTTCTGTAAGCAGTCGACTTCGTGGGGTACTGCTAATGGATATTAAATTTTCTTTTGTAACTCCTTTAGGAAATCCTCCAGCATTCAGTATCGTTATACTATCAGGATATTGCTTTATAACCGTTTCACTATTGATAGTATAGTCCCGATGGGCAATAGCATTCAATACTGCCTCTCGAATAACTTCCTCGTTAAAATACGGGAGATCAAATTTATAAGGACCTTCATTTATTTTGTTATCCCTGTTTCTTGAATTCAGGTAGTTCCAAATGTCGTCGATGGCAACGAAGAAAGGTTTAAGAAATGTTTCTCTTTTATCGAAATGGGTCTGGCCATGGGTTTGTCGATATTCAATGTTTACTTGGGCATTGGGCAAATGCTTTTGTAATGCCTTTTCGTTTCCGACCAAAATAAGGGCAGCATAAGTAAGACCTCCGTTTTGAGCTAGGTTTAAATCATTTAAGATTTGAGGAATACTTAGTTTCCGAAAAGCTGGATTGTTCTGCTTCTTGGCATACTGCTCTTTTAGAATGGCTATCGCCGTTACATCCAAATCTGATGGCTTTAGGTCTGGGCAGACCTTCGCTGAAAAATCGGGTTCCCTTTCTTGAATAATGGAAAGGTATACCGCATCGGACATACGCTCTAATCTATCGCCCACACGCATTAGGGGAACATCGTCATGATAAAAAAGCTGACCAATAGGCCTTGACGGAATTTCAATACAAACAACTCTATTGGCTTTGTCATCAAAAAGTTCGGAGGCCTTAACCCGAATACCCGTGTCTCGATATATTTTTTGTTCCAATTCCCCCACTCGACCTTGGTATGCCTTGGAATTTACCAGAGTGTAGGGCTTAGTTTCCTTAATTCCCAGGGCAAGAATACCCCCTTTTTCATTGGCCAACGCACAAACATAACCTAACACGCTCTTTCGTCCGTTGTTATAATTATATTGTGTTTTGGCCTCTTTGAACTCGATTTTATCCTCGGTTTCCTTTAGCTTTAAAAGTTGCTTGATGGTCATGGACTAAACTTTTTATATTTTTTCTTTTGATTCACGATGCTCAACATAGGGGTGTTCCCATCTTCCGGATATCATATATAGCTCATAATAGACAAACCATTCCAACGTCCACGGAATTATAGTATCGTATAAATGATGCTCCGTATAGTCCCAATTTAAATTATCCTTTTTGGAATGATATAAACAAAGGCTTCCATCTTGCGGATAAATATGAATATCGTGGTTAAATTCAATTGTTGGTTGGATTACGTATACGCTTGGGGCCGATTTGCCATTATAGGAAATGATGAATTTAAACTCGTCAGAAAATGGGGTCGGTTTACAACTGCCCACGCAGATTAGTTTATCCTTTACATATGAGCAACTCAAAAAATCGTATTTAGACCCAATTAGCTTTTTTTCTTTCATCAAAAAAACTTTTAAAGGAATTTTTACAAGAGCCTTTGTCAGTCTATTGCCATGAAATTTTTTAGCCCCCATAATTGTGATGCGGTTTGTTTTTTACACCCGTTGCCAAATCGGTTATAGACCCGTCCCTTTGAGTATAGGCAGTACCTGCCAGAATTTTATCCGAAATAGACCTCAAAGCAGATTCCTTTGCATCCAGATCTTCGTCTGCTCCCAATGAAAATTTATCGCCAAGATGCTTCCTCCATAGTTTGCTTGCTTTTAATTGATTTGATTCCTTGTCGACAGCTTCCGTAGCATCTTTTATAAAATCATTAAGATTATCCAAAAAATTCTTCTTTCTAGCAGCATCGTAGTTCTCGAAAAGGTCATCGTTGGGAGTTGCAGGTACTATACATTCAAAATCATCATCCAAAGTAGACTGAATTTCAACTAAGGTGTTTTTTAACGCGACATCATCCCGTTCATCAAACTTTATATTTTCTGCCGCCAATATTGTCATTGCTAAGCCACTTGGCATTTTATTTCGTTTGTGGTCGCCCCATCCTTTCAAGTACTTTACCAATCGGTGCAGTTGTCCATTTTCATCTTTTTGCTTCCTGTACCAATCTACTACCTCTTTTGGGTCGCTTTCCTCTAGGTCTTGATTTTTTACAGCCAACCATGGGTTGTCCTCGTCTTCAGGAAAGTAATATACCGGAAAGTCAATGTGGTAGTCCGCTTTATAGATAACTCGAACACATTTCTTGCGATGTTGTGGGGTTGTTGATGTTGCTCCATCGACAGCATTCCAAACCCAAGTCTGTAAGATTGTGCCATTTACACCAACTTCTCTTCTAAAGTAAACCCCATCATCTAAATCACATTCATCATCCTTGGTCAAGATAGTAGTCTTCATCTTATATGAACCTTGTATATAAAAGGTGGGTTTATATTCTGGGTGGTTGTCTTTAAAGTATTTTCTTATCCTTTTTCTCAAAGTTTCTTTTGAGTCCTTTAACCTATTTTTCTTCTCCGAATAAATTTCCAAGTTCTTATCGTAGTCTAAAAAGAGTTTATTACAATTTGCCATTTCTTTATTTTTAAAAGTTTATTTTTTCGATTCATGGATAACTATTCCACCTGCTACTATTCTTAAGATCTGAAACAATTGATTGCCCATGAATTTGATACTTGGCACTCGCCATGCTCATAAGCTTGTCCAGTTTTATTTTTTCGTTAGAATCCATGGCTATTTTAAAGCTACTAGGCAACTCTTCCTGAATTCGATAATATTTAAATACTTTCTTTTTAATACTTCCCGTTCCTCCAGCATAAATATTACATAAATCATGGACATGTCTTGATTGAGCTTGCATCATTAAATCTAAAATTCTGATTTTCGATGCCCAATAATAAGCCCCAAATGGCTTGTGAAACCTTCCAAATAAAATCTTTGACCTCGTTTCATTATAAGTTATTTGACCTGTGCCAATGGAATATAACTCAATATCTTCGTAAGGAATTTGCAAAGCACAATGCGCTTCAGTTAAACCTATTAATGCAGGATTGTTTGCGAACACACCTCCGTCAACTCGCATAAGAAATTCTTCCTCTTCCTTACCATTATGGATTTCATAATGATTAGAGTAAGGATTAAAATATGTTGGGGCAGCAGCTGTGGCCATCGCTACTTGGTATGCCGGTATGTGCAAATCTACCGTATAGTCTTTGGTATGAGGTGTTTTAAAAACTTTTGGATTTGCGTTTATAAGGTCATAACCAGTAATACACACTCTTGTACATAAATCTGCAATTAGCGGGTCAACATCATTATTGGCCTTTTTAAACTTTTCTTGTATTAACCTTTCAAGATTTTTATTGTTGTATTTTGCTCGTCTTAAACCAATACGCCATCTTCTATACAATGGCGGAAAAATTAGATTTCTATTATCAACATAAAGTTTCTGAATTTGTAGTGCAGGTATTTTAAGTGCCAATGCCAAAGCGAGTATACCACCTGTAGATGTTCCGCAAATTAAATCGAATTGTTCCGCTATTGGTGAACCCAAACTAGATTCTAACTTAGTTAAAAATCTAGCTGGATATACTCCCCGTATGCCACCTCCATCTATTGACAATATTTTGAATTTCTTATCGCTCATTTCTATTTTAAATTTTAACCCTAACCGCCCCAGTAAGCAACCGCTGCATTAACCCTCGTTTTTGCTCTTGCAGTTGAACAAGCTGCTGTTTTAGGAGTTCTATTTCTTTGTCGGCCTTGTTTAAAGTATTGGCTATTTTCTGTTGTTCGGAAATTGAGGGGATTGGAAAAGGAAATTCCGCTAAATAATTCCAATCCGCTCTTGGCATTTTACTTCCCGTGGTCACATTTGCGATTTGAATGAACCTATTCTGCTGAATCATATAGAAAAGAAATCTATTGGTACATTTATTTTTTTTGCCACGTAATACCCATATTTCACTTGAACAAACTCCATCAAATTCGGCGAACCAATACTTTCTTAAATAAGGTCTCAGTTTACCGAACAATATGTCGCCACTATAAAACCTATTTTTAAGACTTTTTTGTAACAAAGAATCTGTAAAACCATTTATCTCCCCAGCACCTGGTACAATATGTTCCAACTCTATGCACTTAGATGATTCTTCCTTTAACTTTTTGTTTTTTTCTTTTGACCTTTCTGCGATTAATCCAAATTCTATATATGACCACTCCCCTTTAAACCCTAAAAACCGTTTCTTCCCTGTCAACAACACCTGCATAAGCCCTTTTTTAAAGGTTTTCTTGGCAGCTATAAGCTGTTCTTGCTTCTCAATGGCGGTGTCCCATGTATTTAGGATTTTTGCTATTTTTTGTTGTTCGGTAGGTGTTGGCAGGACAATTCTAAACTTTTCAAGATTTCCTTTGGAAACACCATATACCTTACTGCCCGTAGCAATGGTTTTAAGGACTTTTTTAACTTGTGGATTTCTGAAAAGATAAGACCTAAAACCTTGTACAGTTTTACCTCTATCATCTCTAAATGCGAACGTATGTAATCCGCTTAAAACTTCTTTCCCGTTCAGATTGGTTATTTCAATAGCAGTACCAATACCCTCGTAGTCTTCGGATGCATCCGCAATAATTAAATCCCCATCTTCTAGAAGGTCAATATTTAAAGGAAGTTCAACATCATCATTAATTTTTGGCACATCCCTGTTTTCAATAAAGTCCAAGATTGGTCTTTTATAAGTGGCGTGAATATCTCCGTAGTGAATACAATAAACGCCATCTGACTCCTCATAATTCATTTGATTTCTTGAAAATGAAGTAGTTCTCAAAAACTTAAAAACCTCGGGAATTGTAGGTGTTGACCATTCTTTAGGTATCCAACCCAACTTGGTTTTTTTATAACCCGCCCTTTCGGTCCGTTCTTGTAGTTTTATATTGGCTGTGCTTTCTATTTGCATTAGAATGAAATCGTTTTTTGGGGTTGAAAACGGGCATGCTCGCCATAGGCTACATAACCCAATTGGTTGGTCAGCATTTTGGTTTTACCGATTGTAAAATCGGTGGTGTTATTATGGTGGTGGCCGTAGATCCAAAAGTCCGGTTGGGTCTCGGTAATCAAATCATTAAGTTCCGTTGCAAAGGCCTCGTTGAGCGGATCGTTTTTATACTGTTGAGGATAGTGTTGTAAAGTCGGTACGTGGTGGGTAACCACAACGGTAGTTTCGGAAACTTCTTTTTTAAGTTCCTTATCCAGAAAATCAAGGGCTTGGTAGTGCTGGGCATTGAATGCTGAAACCGTTAAAGGTTTACTATCAACTTTAATGCGATTAAAATCGTTAAGTGCGTGAAGTACTTTGAATTCGTTTTGTAAGCTGATTTCTGACCATAACGTGGAAAAAATTAAACGATAGCCCTCAGTTGTAATCGTACTATTATTGAGCAGAATAACATTTTCCCGTATCTTTTCCTTAAAGCTACCACTTCGTGAAGCCATATCGCCACCGTAGTACTCATGGTTGCCCGGTATCCAATAGGTAGCTTCAAAATCTTCGGCCAACAAATCCAAAAAATCCGCATGCCTATCCAATTGCGAAAAAAGCATGATGTCCCCTGCCAATAGCAGCATGTTGCCCATGGGTTCGATAGGGTTTGCTTTGATGAACTCCCGGTTGTTGGGGAATTCCAAATGAAGGTCGGATGCGTATTGGATTTTCATAAATCAAGCTCCTTTAGATGCTTTGCCATCTCTTGCTGTACTTGTTTCAATTCTTTTTCCAACCGCTCGATTTCTGTTTTTGTCGTCTCAATATCTACAGGTTCTTCCTCCTCAAATGTGTCCACGTAACGGGGAATGTTCAGGTTATAATCGTTTTCCTGAATTTCTTCCAAAGTGGCCACATGGCTGTATTTTTCGATTTCAGCGAAATTTTGGTAGGTGTCCACAATCTTTTTAATGTCCTCTGGCCGAAGCTTGTTCTGTTTCTTACCGTCTTCATATTCCTTACTGGCATCAATAAATAAGGTATAGCTATCTTTTTTGGCCTTATTGAAAATTAGAATCGCCGCGGGTATGCCTGTACCAAAAAATAGATTGGTGGGTAGGCCGACAACGGCTTCCAGTAAATTATCCTCAATTAAGGCCTGTCTGATTTTACCTTCGGAGCTTCCCCTGAATAAAACACCATGGGGAACAATGACCCCGACCCTTCCGGTAGGCAAAGTGGTTTCAATCATATGAAGGATAAAGGCATAGTCCCCTTTTGATTTTGGTGGTATACCTCTTAAATATCTTCTAAACCTATCCGATTCCGCTTTTTCATGCCCCCACTTATCAAGGGAAAATGGAGGATTTGCTACCACTACATCAAACTTCATCAGTCCATTGGCCTCGACCAATTGCGGATTGTTCAAGGTGTCGCACCATTCAATTCGAGCTGCATCCATCCCGTGTAAAAAGCAGTTCATTTTACTCAAAGCCCAGGTGTCGCCATTGCTTTCTTGTCCGTAAATGGCAAAATCTTTGGAAAGATTACCTTTTTTGTCCTTTACTTCTTCGGCAACTTGAATCAATAAAGACGCTGATCCACAAGTAGGGTCAAATATTCTGGCCCCTTCTTTGGGAGCAATCAATTTGGCCAGGAGTTGCGAGACCTCTTTTGGAGTAAAAAATTCTCCGCCTTTTTTACCTGCCCCCGATGCGAACTTTTCCAAGAGGTACATATAGGCTTCCCCAAGTACATCTTGTTTGCCTTCCCAAAGCGAGGGTCGAAAGTCAAGTTCCGGTTTCGCAAAATCGTTGATTAGGTTGAGCAATCTTCTGTTTCGGTCTCTAGTCTGACCCAATTTTTCCGAATTAAAACTGATGTTGCGAAAAACGCCGTTCAATTTTTCCAAATTCTGCTCCTCTATTTTAGCGAGACTTTTATCGATAATGCCCCCAATATCGGCATCGTTCCGTTTTTCGTAGATATAGTTGAAGCTACAGTTATCGGGAAGCACAAAACGCTCCCTTTTTAATTTGCGCTTTATCAATTCGTCATTGTCCCCATATTGCTCCTTGTACTGGTTGTAATGGTCTTGCCATACATCGCTTAGATATTTAAGGAACATAAAGACCAAAATGTAGTTCTTATATTCGGAAGAATCGAATGCACCCCTGAAGGTGTCGCATGCGCTCCATAGTGCGTTGTTTATCTGTTGCTGTGTAGGTCTTTCTTTAGTAATCATAATGTTTATTTTAAGGAAGTCAATAGTTGGGTTCGAATCAATTGGTTTTTCTTCTCAATAAGTTGGTTGTACAGATTTTGCTCCTTTGTTGCTAAGGTTGCGATGTTGGCTATCTTTTCCTGTTGCGGAATAGCCGGAAGCAAAATAGGTATGTTTTCAATAGTTTCTCGGTTGATACTTGTCGTATAAGTTCCCGTCGCCTGAGATTCTAGATATTGTTGTACCTTTTTTTGATTGATATACCATGAGACATAATTGGGATTTGCCTTCTTTTCATCCAAACGTATAATAAAAAAGGCTGAGGAGGCTACTGATGGATAATTGTCGCAAGTATAAAATGGTAAAGCATAATTGTTCGCTCCCTTAGAGGAAAACAAAATATCTCCGTCTTTCAGATAGTACTTATCCTTGACTTGGTTTTTGTTGACAAAAATGCATTCACTCCCAATTTCTGTGTAATCCTTATCAATATCTTTGAGTTGAATAACACGCAACTCGCCCCCCTGGGTAGGAGTGATTTTACCCCTAAAAGAGTAGCCGGAAAAGATTCCGCCATAGGGAACCAAGGACTTTAATTTTACTTTTGTGTTACGCATAAAAAATTACATAATCATTAGGATGCACAAAGATAATGTAAAAATTCTGAACTACACAATAAAAATTTGCATAATTACTACGGTGCATAAATTATTATTGTAAATGGAGTTAAGCCCAAAGCCTTGACATGAATTTTGTCCGGTTTATTTAGGATTCCAGCAGATGGACATAAAGCAAAAACTGGATCACCTTTAGATTATAATCATAATCTCTTCAAGAGAGATTGACAACTTATGACTTAACCTTAGCTGTTGCTTGTTGGTTCCTTTTAATCTTCATCGTCGTCATAAGATTCTGCATATCCTCCCCCACTTTCTTTTCTACCACCCTGGCATAAATTTGCGTGGTCGAAAGCTTTGTATGCCCTAAAAGCTTAGAAACCGTTTCAATAGGCACTCCATTTGAAAGTGTAATGGCCGTAGCAAACGTATGTCGAGCTACATGAAAGGTTACTTTTTTACGAATGCCACAGACTTTGGCAATATCCTTTAAAGTACGATTGATCATAGGGTTGCTATACATGGGTAGCAATCTGCCATTCTCCATTAAATGTAAGTCATGTTTATATGTATCGAGAATTTCTTTTGCCTTGGGCAACAAGGGGATTTTTAAAGGTTCATCGGTCTTAGTTCGCTTGGTATATAGCCAATCGTTTCCATCCATACCCTTTACCAAATGGTCGGCTTTTAGTTCTTGCACATCAATAAAGGCTAGCCCAGTGTAACAAGCAAAAATGAACAAGTCTTTGATATGTTCGGTACTTGGCACTTTAAAGGTAGTTTCTTCAATACGTTGCAACTCCCTTTCCGTCAAAAACTGGCGTTCGGTTTTCTCAAAACGAAGTTTGAAATTTATAAATGGGTCTTTCTCTAGCCACGCCAACTTAACGGCGAGCCTTGACATCTTTTTTAACCGTTCCATGTGTTTCATGGTTCCATTATTGCCACACCCCATTCGCGTGGCTGGCTTGTACTTACGTATGTATTGTTCGAACTCAACTATAAAACCATAGTTCAATTTTTTAAGGGGTATGTCATCTACACCCATTTTCTCCTTTAAAAATTCTTTGATACAGCGTTCAGTGCTATAGTAGTTTTTCATTGTACCCTTTCTGAGTACGGTACTCATAGAAGCATTATGGTAAGTTATCAAATCAAGTAAAGTCTTACCCCTATCATCTTCTTTTAAATACCTAGCCTTTACCATAGCTGAAGTAATGTCTGCATCTTCTTGCAAAAGTTGGCGGTGTGCTTCATGTAGACCAGTGAAAACTTGGTCCATATACTTATTCAGAGAGATAACGTACTTCGAAAATCCCTTACCTCGCTTGCGTTTTTCATCCCAAAGCGACGCTGGTAGTTCCCGATTTAGATTGAATTCGGCTCTTTTGCCATCAATTGTAACTCTGGCGTAAATCTTAATTCTGTCAATTTTAGAAGTGAGTTTCCTAATGACAAATACGACTGATAATCTACTGTTTTCTAACATATTATGTAGCTTTAAATTACTAAAGAAATTGATAAAAAACACAAGGTCAAATACCTTCTAAAGCTACTTCAAAGTACAAAAAATACGGTGGTTTTAAAATCCCTTTATAGACACCAGAGCGGTGTTTTCAGGTAGTTTCATGAAGTTTCATTTGATACCCCTAAAAACATAAAACGTTGCAAATCAAGTGATTTGCAACGTCATGCAACTAGATGAAACTAGTTAAGTCGGGGTGGCAGGATTCGAACCTGCGACCTCCGCGTCCCAAACGCGGCGCGATAACCGGGCTACGCTACACCCCGATAAAGGTTATCTTATTAATCAGTTAAAAGAAAATTGCGGAGAGAATGGGACTCGAACCCATGCGACACTTACGCGTCGACAGATTAGCAATCTGCTCCGTTACCACTCCGGCACCTCTCCAATATTTCTTTTATGAACATTCGCCTTAAAGCGGTTGCAAATGTACATTTTTACAACACTACAAAGCAACTATTTATTTGGATTTTTTTTTGCTAAGTTCAGCTTTATATTTACTCAGGATACTCAACCCTCAAATGATAGATATTAGTAAGTTTTTGCTTGAAGACTTTTTTTATGATTTCAATTTCCTTAAACGTAATATCAGCGTTTAAAAATTGATTGGATTTCATTTGTCCCGAGATAATCTTGTCCACGAATTCATCAATAATCGAAAAAGTTGGGTCTTTAAGGCTTTTGGAAGCTGCTTCTACCGAATCTGCCATCATAAGAATTGCTGTTTCCTTAGAAAATGGTAAGGGTCCTGGATATCTAAATTCCTTTTCATCCACTTCCCCTTCTAATTCCTTTTGCTTTTTATAAAAATAATAGACCAATGTAGTACCGTGATGCGATCTAATAAAATCGATAATTCTATCCGGTAAATTATTTTTCCTTGCGAGCTCTATTCCATTAATTACATGATCAATGATTATTCTGGCACTATCCCTTGGACTTAATTCGTTATGTGGATTTACATTGGTTATTTGATTTTCCGTAAAATAGTTAGGGTCGTTCATTTTTCCAATATCGTGGTAGAGTGCGCCAACACGGACCAACATGGCATTAGCACCAATTTTATTGGCTGCAGCTTCGGCTAAATTGGCCACCTGCAAAGAATGGTTAAAGGTACCCGGAGCCTTATTGGAGAGTTCTTTTAATAACTTGGAATTTGTATCGGATAATTCCAATAGGGAAACATCGGATACAAGGCCAAAAACTTTTTCATAGATATATATAAGCGGTTGTACAAATAGCGTAATCATTCCGTTAAGAAGGAACAAACTCAAGGTAAACCATTCAATATTATCCAAATTTCCTTCATGAATAATATGAAAAGCTAAATATCCAACAATATATATAAGGGTTATCTGACCGACGGAAACAAATAGATTTGCCCGTTTATAAAGCTCCGATACCGTCAAAATAGTTACTATACCAGTAATTATCTGAAGGAAAATGTACTCAAAACTGTTTGGTACCACAAATCCTAAAATTAAGACCGTTAATACGTGTACAAAAAGGCCTAACCGCGCATCAAAAAAAGTTTTAAGCACTAGTGGAAGTATACACAACGGCACAACAAATACATAAGCTTCATTATACTTTACCATCATTGTGGTCACAAAAACAAGTAAGAGTATGTTAAAGAAGATGAAAGTGACTTTCGTATTATTATCGTAAACCTCCCTTCTGTATTTTTTAAGAAAAAGGAAGAGCATTATCAGCACCAATGCCACTAGCACGGTGTAACCGGCAACAATGAAATAATAGTTACTTGCAGTCCATAATTCCGACTCATATTCCGCTTCTAGGGATTCTAAAATATTTAAATTTTCAGCCTCTACGACTTCTCCTTTAGCAATAATCAATTTTCCTTCATCAACCATTCCCCTTGTATATGAAATGTTTGCTAGAGCTTCCTGCTGTGCCTTTTTTGAAAGGTTATCATCATAAGAAACATTGGGAGTGATCAGATCGAAAAAAAGCTTTTGAAATTCGCTTTCGTAAATCTCAAGATTCTTTTCGGAAAGAACAGATTTTATGTAGTTATTCATATTGGCCACCCTATGAAAATCTGATAGCGGTATTTTGGTCGCCTCGTTATTGCGAATTAAAAAAACGTAGTTATTTTGCTTTAAACTACCGGGTTTTTCCAAAATACCCGGGGTATACAAAGAATCTAGAATAGCCTTTGAAGTGTTCTTTAAGTAGTCAACCCTACGGCGTGATAAGTTGCTGTCAGACCATTGGGAGTCAAACTTGGTTTCCAATTGATTGTAAACCTTGTTAACTATTTCTTGGTTATATTTAAAATAAGGAATCTGCTCTTTTAATATAAGTTGCTTTTCCTCAGCAAGTTCACTAGGCGTTTTTTTGATTGAAAAATCAAATGGTGCGTATAAATTTTCAAACTGCCATGGCTTTCCTTTCTGAAACTCATATTTGAACTTCCCTCCTTTTGGAAAGAAAAACACAATAAATCCCACGGCCACCACATATAAAATATATTTATAGATCAATGACTGATTCTTGTAAAGCTTCTCCAAGATTTAAGGATTAGAGTGAATTCCTCAAAAATAGAAAAATATAACCTGAAATTGAGGAATTGGAAGCTTTACAATGGGTTTGGACTAGAATTTATTAATTTCGCTTTGGTAAATTACGTAGACATATGAAAGAGGTAGTTATAGTTTCGGCAGTCAGGACCCCAATTGGAAGTTTCATGGGGGCCCTTTCAACCATCCCAGCACCCAAATTAGGTGCGGCCGCAATAAAAGCCGCTTTGGAAAAAATAGATTTGAACCCAGAATTGGTGGAAGAGGTGCTGATGGGAAATGTCGTACAAGCGGGAACCGGACAAGCTCCTGCAAGACAGGCCGCTATTTACGCTGGAATACCGGACACTGTTCCTTGTACAACAATTAATAAGGTATGTGCCTCCGGAATGAAAACGGTAATGCAAGCAGCCCAATCAATCGCTTTAGGGGATGCATCCATAATAGTTGCTGGAGGAATGGAGAATATGAGTCTTATTCCCCATTATGTTCACCTAAGAACTGAAACAAAATTTGGACCCTCAACCCTAGTTGACGGAATGCAAAAAGACGGGTTGGTAGACGTATATGACCAGAATGCTATGGGGGTATGTGCGGATGCCTGCGCTTCTAAATACGAGTTCACCAGGGAGGACCAGGATAATTTTGCGATTCAGTCCTATAAACGTTCGGCCCAAGCCTGGGAAAAAGGTCTTTTTAAAAATGAGGTAGTACCGGTAGCAGTTCCCCAAAGAAGAGGAGAACCTATACTAGTTGTGGAAGATGAGGAATATAAAAATGTACAATTAGAAAAAATTCCTAATCTTAGACCTGCTTTTTCAAAAGAGGGGACGGTTACTGCTGCCAATGCTTCTACCATCAATGATGGCGCGGCCGCTCTAGTGTTGATGAGTGCTGAAAAGGCCAAGGAATTAAATATTAAACCACTTGCAGTAATAAAGGGTTATGCCGATGCAGCACAGGAACCAAAATGGTTTACCACAGCTCCCGCAAATGCGTTGCCAAAGGCGTTAGCCAAAGCCAACATTTCTATGGATAAAGTAGATTTCTTTGAGTTTAATGAAGCATTCTCTGTAGTGGGTCTTGCCAATATGAAACTGTTAGGCCTAACCGATAGCAATGTAAACGTTAACGGTGGCGCAGTTTCCTTAGGACATCCTTTAGGATGCTCCGGTGCGCGAATTCTAGTTACCTTGCTAAATGTTTTGGAACAGAAAAATGCTAAAATAGGTGCAGCCGCAATCTGTAATGGTGGTGGTGGTGCATCAGCGCTTATTTTAGAAAGAATTTAAGTTTCCGGAAAACTGGTTCATGCAATACGGTATTTGTCCTCTTAGTATAATTCCTGTTAGATGTTCTCCTGAATTATCTTCTGAGATGGTATCCCAAATTTTATTCGGGGAGCATTTTAAGGTTCTGGAGTCTCGTAAATCTTGGTCTAAAATTAGAACGGCTCATGATAAATTTGAGGGATGGATACTAAACACTCAAATGAACTTTATTCTTGAGGAAGAATATGACCATATTCATGGCTCGGATTATAAAATTCATTGTACAGATTTAATATCATATGTGGAAAGTGATAATGGTGTTTTGATACCTATTCTTCTAGGTTCGTCCATCGTAAAATCAAAAAGTTTGGCTGCCAAGTTTGATGGTAATGCTGTTAAAGCAAAACAGGCCAAGGAAAACTTAATAAAAACAGCTTTGTTATACCTCAATGCTCCGGAACTGTCAGGAGGAAGGTCTCCTTTTGGAATTGATGCTTCGGGTTTTACCCAAATGGTCTATAAGATTAATGGACACAATCTCCATAGAACTGCAGAAGGGCAGGCCTCTCAGGGTACCGCATTAAGCTTTGTGGAAGAAAGTGAGCCTGGAGATTTGGCTTTTTTTGATAATGGGGCGGGGAATATTGACCACGTTGGGGTTATCATGGAAAACAATTACATTATACATGTCAACGGTAGGGTTAGGATAGACCGTATTGATCATACCGGAATATTTAATAACGACATCCGCAACTATACGCATCAACTTCGGGTCATCAAAAAAATTATATAAAAAAAGACCCCATTTTGGGGTCTTTTACATTTTTATCAATCTTGAAAACTATTCGCCAAGTAGCTTCTTCACTCTCATGAAGTTCTCATTATCACCCATAGCTCCATAGATATTTTTTAACTGTGTCAAAATACCTTGGTTGTCTGGATTCGTTTTCAATGCTGCTTCTAGAATAGTAGCCCCTTCCATGAACAAATCGTCCTTCTTGGTTTTTAGTTCATCATATTTGGCTATATCAGCACGCGAATTGCCTAAGGAGTTCATATCATCTATTAATTCGTTTCCTTCGTTAACGTAAGTAGTAGATAAGTTTAAGTAAGCGTTAGTATACCCAGGGTTTAGCTCAATTGCCTTTTTGTAGGATTCTCTAGCTTCTTCAAAATTACCTTGCTCCATGCTAATTACACCAACATTATAATGTAAATCTGGATTATCAGGAGCTACGGAAATCGCCTCTGCCATTAAAGACTTGAATTTCTCCTTGTCCCCCATTTTAAAATATAGGTTGGCCTCATTTAAAATTAGGTTAACATCGTCCGGATCGTTAGCTCTTGCGGCTTTATAAGCACCCAAAGCTTCATCATCTTTACCCAATTGAGTATAAATCAAAGCAGTATTCTTAACAATTTCCGCTTTTTTCGATGGTGTTTTTTCATCAACTGGATTTGAATAAGCTCCTGATTTAACCATTAAATCTCTCTGTACTTTATCCATTTCCTCAACCTCGCCAGAAGCTGTATTGGTGGCTTTGTATACTACCCCACTGCCATCATAACCTACATCCTGCAATTCCTTGTAATAGGTTAAAGCTTGTTCATAATGACCTCCATTTACAGCACTACTGGCTGCATAATAAAGGTAAGATGTATCCTGCGGGCTAATTTTATAGCTCATATACAACTTTTCCGCAGCCTCTTTGAACTTTTTATTTCCATTGTCGGTTACTGCTGAGTTTACTAAATCTGCAGTAAGTGAAGCGATATACTGATTAGTTTCATCAGAATATTTCGCCTTGCCTGAAGCTTCTTCCAATGACAATACTTTTTTGAAAGAATCTACAGCCTCCTCAAAAGCAGAATCGTCTCCTTTCTTTGCCAAATCAGTATAAATTTTTCCCTTTGTAAAATAATATTGAGCCTGTAATTTTTCGTCCGCACCTGATATGCTTCCCGATGCAGCTTCAATAGAAGTTTTTGCAGCAGCGGCATCACCGTCTTTAAGCGCTTTTTCCGCGTCCTTTATTTCATTTTTTTGAGCGAAACTGACCATTGTAATGGATAGTGCCGCAAGTATTAAGAATTTAGTTTTCATTTTAAATGTATTAAGTATTAGTGTTTAAGATTTTAAGATTCTGTTTCTTCGCTATCTCCTTTATCAATTCCCGTGCCATCTTCATCTGCCTTCACTTCAATGTCCATGATATCGGCCTCTTCCAACTCATCCTCGTCTTTCATTACCTTGGCAACAGCAGCAATTGAATCATCTCCTTTTATATTTATCAATCTAACTCCTTGAGTAGCCCGTCCCATTACCCGTAAATCTTCTACGCTCATTCTAATGGCGATACCAGATTTATTGATAATCATAAGATCATCGGAGTCCGTAACATTTTTAATAGCCACCAAA
This sequence comes from uncultured Flavobacteriaceae bacterium, assembly GCA_963848865.1. GTDB lineage: Bacteria > Bacteroidota > Bacteroidia > Flavobacteriales > Flavobacteriaceae > Maribacter. Next base: position 283,892 of record CAWKFV010000014.1, read on the forward strand.
TTACCAGTTTTCTGCGTAATACTGATGGTCTTCACTCCTTTTCCTCCCCTATTCGTGATTCGGTAATCTTCTATGCTAGAACGTTTTCCATAACCATTCTCGGAAACAACCAATAGTTCGTCCTCAAAATTATGAACGGACACCATGCCAATTACTTCATCCTTATCATTTGCCAACGTAATTCCACGTACCCCGGAAGCATTTCTACCCATTGGACGCGTTTTACCTTCTTCGAAACGTATGGCCTTTCCTGATTTTAATCCTAAGAAAATTTGGCTCGTTCCAGTCGTCAATTTAGCTTCCAAAAGTTCATCCCCATCCCTAACAGTAATTGCATTAATACCATTTTGCCTTGGTCTAGAGTACTGCTCTAACGATGTTTTTTTAACTGTTCCCTTTTTGGTTGCCATGATTACGTAGTGACTATTCACATACTCTTCATCCTTTAAATCTTGAGTACAGATGAACGCTTTTACCATGTCATCTTGTTCAATATTAATCAGGTTTTGTATCGCTCTTCCTTTTGAAGTCCTACTTCCCTCCGGAATCTCAAATACACGCATCCAGAAGCATTTTCCTTTTTGCGTAAAGAATAACATATACTGGTGATTAGTACCTACGAATAGATACTCCAAGAAATCTTCATTTCGAGTAGATGAGGCTTTTTGACCTACTCCGCCCCTATTTTGGGTTTTATATTCCGAAAGTGGCGTTCGCTTTATGTAGCCAGCACGGGAAATAGTTATAACAACCTGCTCATCCGGAATCATATCCTCCATGCTCAAATCACCACCGGCAAAATTGATTTCGGAGCGACGCTCATCACCGTATTTCTCCTTTACCTCAAGAAGTTCCTCCTTGATAATCGTCATTCTGCGATCTTTATTCTCAAGAATGTCCTTCAAATCGGCAATAGTCTTAATAATCTCTTCAAACTCGGACCTCAACTTATCCTGTTCCAGACCGGTAAGTTGTCTCAACCGCATTTCAACAATCGCCTTTGCCTGAATTTCCGTAAGCTTAAAACGCTCCATTAAATTTTCTCGAGCCTCTTCAGCATTTGAAGAAGCTCTTATGATGGCAATTACTTCGTCAATATTATCGGAAGCAATAATCAATCCTTCTAATATGTGCGCTCTGTCTTCTGCTTTCTTTAATTCGAATTTCGTGCGCCTTACCACAACTTCATGGCGATGCTCAACAAAATGATGAATCATCTCCTTAACGTTCAAAAGTTGGGGCCTTCCTTTTACCAGCGCAATATTATTTACACTGAAGGAGGTCTGTAAAGCTGTATATTTATAAAGCGTGTTTAAAACAATATTCGGAATCGCGTCCCGCTTTAGAATGTAAACAATACGCATTCCATTACGGTCAGATTCATCCCTTATGGTGGAGATACCCTCTATCCTTTTTTCATTAACCAGATCGGCCGTTTTCTTGATCATATCGGCCTTGTTGACTTGATAAGGAATTTCAGTAACAATTATACATTCCCTACCCTGTACTTCTTCAAAAGTGGCTTTGGCACGCATCATCACCCTGCCTCTTCCTGTATGAAAGGCTTCCTTTACACCATCATAACCATAAATAATTCCTCCTGTTGGGAAATCCGGTGCTTTAATATGGGTAATCAATTCATCAATCGTAATATCGTTATTCTCAATGTAGGCAACCGTTCCGTCTACAACTTCCGATAAGTTGTGCGGAGGCATATTTGTTGCCATACCCACAGCAATACCCGATGCACCGTTTACTAAAAGGTTAGGAACCCTAGCCGGTAAAACAGTCGGTTCTTCAAGAGAATCATCAAAATTTAACTGATGGTCTACCGTATCCTTTTCAATATCGGCAAGCATATCATCGGCAATCTTGCGCATACGGGCCTCCGTATAACGCATGGCCGCTGGACTATCACCATCAACGGAACCAAAATTACCTTGACCATCGATCAACATATATCTTAAACTCCATTCCTGTGCCATACGCACCATGGTATCGTATACCGAAGTATCCCCGTGTGGATGGTATTTACCTAAAACCTCCCCAACAATACGGGCAGATTTTTTATGCGCACTACTACTTCTAACCCCTAGTTCATGCATCCCGTAAAGAACGCGACGATGTACTGGTTTTAAGCCGTCCCTGACATCCGGTAGGGCACGTGACACTATGACCGACATTGAGTAATCAATGTAGGCAGATTTCATTTCATCTTCAATGTTAATAGGAATCAATTTTTCACCTTCCGCCATTTTAAAATCTTATGTTTTTTTATTAGTAAAAAAGCATGCCAATATACGTAAAATCGAAGCTTTCCAAGAACAAGCAAGTGTATTTATTCAATAATTTATTAACACTTCGCTTATATACTTTAGTTAATAATTATACGTTCAATTACTTTGATTAAGACAACTTTTTTCGTCATTTAGAATAACTTTAACGAATATAGGTACGGTATTTGCCTAGGATTGATGGAGATTTAGTAATTTTATAGTTGATACAATATTTTATGGACGATAATTTTTCACCTAGGGTAAAGGATGTGATTGCTTACAGTAAAGAGGAGGCGCTACGACTTGGCCACGATTTTATAGGTACTGAGCATTTGATGCTTGGTCTGTTGCGCGATGGTAACGGAAAGGCTATTAGCATACTTGATGCCCTTGAGGTTGATTTAGAGCATTTGCGTAGAAAAGTAGAGATTCTTAGTCCGTCCAATCCAAACGCAAGTGGAGTTCAAAAGGATAAAAAGAATTTGCATTTGACCAGACAAGCAGAAAGAGCATTGAAAACAACTTTTTTAGAGGCAAAACTATTTCAAAGCTCTTCTATTAATACGGCTCATTTGCTGTTGTGTATTCTTAGGAACGAGAACGACCCTACTACAAAACTTTTGCATAAACTTAAGGTTGATTATGATGGGGTAAAAGAGCAGTTTAAATTTATGATAACTTCTGATGATGATATGGTGGACGGTCCAACTTCGGAATCTTTTCCAAGCAACGACTCTGACGAGACAAATGAAGGTAAGGAAAGTACTTTTGGAACATCCTCAACGCAAAAAGGGGCTAAAAAATCCAAGACTCCTGTTCTAGATAATTTTGGAAGGGATTTGACCTATTTGGCCGAAGAAAATAAATTAGACCCGGTCGTAGGCCGTGAGAAGGAAATTGAAAGGGTTTCCCAAATATTAAGTAGAAGAAAGAAAAACAATCCGTTGTTGATCGGCGAACCGGGTGTTGGTAAAAGTGCCATAGCCGAAGGTTTGGCTTTACGAATTATCAATAAAAAAGTTTCAAGAATCCTATACGGAAAACGTGTGGTCACTTTAGATTTGGCTTCACTTGTTGCCGGAACAAAATATAGGGGACAGTTTGAGGAGCGAATGAAAGCCGTGATGAACGAGCTTGAAAAAAACGATGATGTTATCCTGTTCATTGACGAGATACATACCATAGTCGGTGCAGGTGGTGCTACAGGAAGCTTGGATGCTTCCAACATGTTCAAACCAGCATTGGCAAGAGGTGAGATTCAATGTATTGGTGCTACTACTTTAGACGAGTACAGACAATATATAGAGAAAGACGGCGCCTTAGAAAGACGTTTCCAAAAAGTTATTGTTGAGCCCACCACGGTTGATGAAACCATAGAGATTTTACATAACATTAAAGCAAAATATGAAGATCACCACAACGTAAGCTATACCGATGAGGCAATAGTTGCGTGTGTGAAACTCACCAATAGATACATGACGGATAGATTTCTACCGGACAAAGCTATTGATGCTTTAGATGAGGCAGGTTCAAGGGTACATATTGTAAATATGGATGTGCCAAAACAGATTTTGGAGTTGGAAAAGAAGCTTGACGATGTTCGTGAGCTTAAAAATAGTGTCGTTAAGAAGCAGAAGTATGAAGAGGCGGCAAAACTTAGGGATGACGAGAAGAGTCTGGAAAAAGAATTGTCCATTGCGCAAGAGCGATGGGAAGATGACAGTAAATTGAACAAGGAGATTGTTTCCGAGGATAATGTTGCGGATGTTGTTTCCATGATGAGCGGAATTCCTGTAAACAGAATCGCGCAAACGGAAAGCAATAAGCTTGCGGAACTTCCTAAACTTATTAAGGCCAATGTAATTGGTCAAGATGAAGCTGTTGCAAAAGTTTCCAAGGCAATACAAAGAAACAGGGCAGGTTTAAAAGACCCGAACAAGCCAATTGGCTCCTTTATATTTTTAGGACAAACTGGTGTTGGTAAGACACAGTTGGCTAAAGTTATGGCCAAAGAGCTATTCGATTCTGAAGATGCGCTTATCCGTATCGATATGAGCGAATACATGGAAAAATTTGCCATATCAAGATTGGTTGGAGCACCTCCAGGATATGTCGGTTATGAAGAGGGAGGACAGTTAACGGAAAAAGTTAGAAGAAAGCCCTACTCGGTGATACTTTTGGATGAAGTTGAAAAAGCACATCCAGATGTTTTCAACATGCTTTTACAGGTATTGGATGATGGCTATTTAACGGATAGTCTTGGACGAAAAATCGATTTTAGAAATTCGATAATTATCATGACATCCAATATTGGTGCAAGACAATTGAAGGACTTTGGACAAGGTGTCGGTTTTGGAACATCGGCTAAAAAGTCACAGGAAGACACTTATCAAAAAGGGGTAATAGAAAATGCATTGAAAAAAGCCTTTGCTCCTGAATTTTTAAATAGAATAGATGATGTTATTGTTTTCAATCCATTGGAAAGAGAGCATATCCATCAAATCATCGATATTGAGCTGGCAAAACTTTACAATAGAATCAAGGACATAGGCTATACCCTTAATTTATCGGACGAGGCTAAAGATTATATTGCGGAGAAAGGTTTTGATAAGCAGTATGGAGCCAGACCTCTTAAAAGGGCTATCCAGAAGTATATTGAGGATGCCTTGGCAGAGGAAATAGTGAATTCAAAATTGGAGGAGGGCGATACCATAAATATGGATTTAGACCAAAAGAAAGAAGAGCTTACTATAAAAATCAAAAAGGCAGAAAAGTCTTCAAAGACCGAATAATATTTAGATTAAATACAGTTTATAAAAAAAGGGAATCCTTATATTTTGGATTCCCTTTTTTCGTACAATTAACCCAAGGCTGTAAGAAATAAAACACAAGATTTTCTAGCTATACGCAGTACGAACGATATTTGAGCTTTTAATCTAATATTTTATCTGCACGACTTATTACTATCTATTTTCGTTCCAGACACTATAATACACATGAAATGAGCGTAGGATCTGCGAAGAAAAAAATCATTGTAAGAGAATATGAATTAGAAACAGGAACGGTACAGGTATATGATAATTATATGGTATCCATGTTTGATGAAGGGGCGACTTTAACCTTGGAGCGCGCTTATCAAATAATCGGAATTTCGGAAATTCATTTTAGGGACCGAAATTTTGGTTTCATAAGCCTCCGTAAAAATTCCTATGCTATAGACCCAACCATCTATAACTATCTTAAAGAATTGGAAAACTTAAAAGCCTTTGCCATAGTTTCCGTTAAGGAAATAGATATGCATAATTTTAAGATAGAAAAGCTTTTCTATAAAAAACCAATGAAGTTCTTTATTGAATTTGACAATGCGCTAAAGTGGGTCAAACGTCGGGTAAAAGCTAAGTAGAAAAAATCATTGCAACCAAGAATTACAACCAAAACTATTCCGCTGTTTCCTCAGTTATTTGTGGTGTACTCTCGGCAACTTTAAATAAATCCAAGAATGCCGCTCCTAGGCCTTCAATTATATTTGAAGCTATCAAAGCTTGATAACCTGTTTTTTCTATGGCAATATCACCGGATTTGCCATGTAGGTACACTCCAAAAATGGCAGAAGACAATGAGGAATATCCTTGGGCCAAAAGTCCTGTAATAATTCCGGTCAGAACATCTCCGCTACCCGCAGTGGCCATCCCAGGATTTCCGGTAGTGTTTACATAGCCAACATTATCATGTACCGTAATTGTATGCGCTCCCTTAATCAAAACTATAATCCCGTATTTAGTAGCGAAATCCTTTGTTTTATTTAGCTTATCAAAATCGTTTTTCCATTTACCAATTAACCTTTCCAATTCTTTTGGGTGAGGTGTAAGGATAGAATCCTTTGGGATCAACTTTAAACATTCGTTATGGGATGCAATAACATTCAAGCCATCAGCATCAATAACCAAAGGACTTTTATTCTTTTTTAAAAATACTTTAAACGCATTTACAGTATCGGGGCTACTGCCCATTCCCATGCCAATACCGATTGCCGATGGGGAAATCTCAAAGTCTATTTTTGATATTACCTTTTCTTCATCTGTGATGACCATTACTTCTGGCAGAGCAGTTTGTAAAGAATTATAACCACATTCAGGCACATATGACGTTACCAGACCACTTCCAATTTTTAATGCGGCCTTAGAGGCCAATTGCACCGCTCCTATTTTTCCGTAACTACCGCCAATTATTAGGGTATGACCGTAAGTACCTTTATGCGAGAATTTTGTTCTTGCAGTATATAATGGCAATACTTCATTTTTACCGATTAGTTGGTATTCCGTTTCGGTATTCGTTAGATATTCTTGGTCCAATCCAATGTCCAAAATTTCCCATTGCTCCACATAAATCCCCGTCTGGGGCAAAAAGAAAACCAATTTTGGAGCTTGAAAACTTAAAACATAATTGGATTTTATTATAGCCTTAGTGTCTTTTGGAATATCATCAGTGTATAATCCGGAAGGGATATCCACAGAAAGAATAAAAGCTTGGGATTTGTTTAAATGTTCCATTAGACTTTCAACGCAAACGGATGGTGGTCTATTTAAACCTATCCCAAATATGGCATCCACAATAATATCATCCTTACCAATAGTAGGAAGTTCCGTATTTGCATCTAAAAATTCTGGCCATATTTTCCTGTCTTTCAATCTATCTAGATTGATAAGAAAATCTTTAGAACGCTTATCACTATAGTTTACTACGTATACCGCAATGTGGTAACCATGTTCCTGCAGGTGTCTGGCAAGCGCAATACCGTCACCTCCATTGTTTCCAATGCCACAGAACAGATGTATTTTTACCTGAGCGCCCTGCATGCGCAGGTGCATCCAATTGAAAATCTGAACCGCGGCCCGTTCCATTAATTCGTCACTGGTTATCTTTTGTTTTTCAATTGTAAATTTATCGGCGGAGTAAATCTGTTCTGCACTAAAAAGCTTCATCTACGTGTAATATTTTATTATAAAGTAACTATTCCACAAAAATTTGTAGAAAGATTTGATTAGCAAACCAAATGTACTACTTTTGACTTTTAACATTTGATATGCCGTTAAAAAGTATAAACCTTAATACTCTTTCCTCAGTTACCATTGCTTATGGAACTACTATGGCATTGTTCACCCCTTTGGGGTAATTGTGGCACTCCTTCGTTTTTACTTTACGCTAATAACAAGCAATTTCAAAAAGTCAACATTTTGTTCCTATGAAAGTTTTAAAATTTGGTGGCTCATCGGTAGCCAACTCAGAAAATATTATTAAAATCAAAAATATCGTCAATGGCTATGATGATAAAATTATTGTGGTTGTATCAGCTTTTGGGGGAATAACCGATAACTTGCTTAAGGCAGGTTCTCTTGCGGCAACACAAAATCTCGATTATAAAACTAGTCTAAAGACGATTGAGGACAGGCATTTGAATACTATCAAAGAATTGATTCCTATTGCGTCTCAAAGCAAAGTTCTTAGTAAGGTAAAAAGTGATTTAAATACACTTGAAACACTGTTGGAAGGCGCCTACTTAATTGGTGAGCTAACCGAAAAATTATCCGATAAGATTGTAAGCTACGGTGAATTGTTATCATCCTATATCATCAGTGAGTATTTCATCAGTGAAAAGCTGGACTGTACCTATAAGGATAGCAGGGAACTAATTAAGACCTACAAGTCTAACCAAAAAAATTCAGTCGATTTTAAGGTTACCGATGTCAATTGCCTAGATTATTTTAAATCATCCTCAAAACAGATTACGGTTTGTCCCGGTTTTATCGCTAGTTCTCTAAATGGAGATTCCACCACATTAGGTAGAGGTGGTTCGGATTACACGGCAGCAATATTTGCCGCTGCAGTAAATGCTGAAATTTTAGAGATATGGACGGATGTTAGTGGCATGTTTACCGCAAATCCGAAGATGGTAAGACAAGCGAAAGCAATAGAGCATATTTCCTATGAAGAGGCGATGGAATTATCCCATTTTGGTGCCAAAGTTTTATATCCACCAACAATACAACCGGTACTTTCAAAAGGAATATCCATCATTATTAAAAATACGTTTAGTCCGGAGCAAAAGGGCACCCTTATTACGAAGTCCAAAAACGAAAAGGGTAAAACGGTGAGAGGTATCAGCCATATTGGAAATATGGCGTTAGTATCTTTGGAGGGACCAGGCATGGTTGGTATACCGGGAATATCCAAACGGTTTTTCGAAGTACTGTCCCAAGCAAATGTTAGCGTAGTATTAATAACACAAGCCTCATCAGAACACTCTATTTGTGTTGGAATCTCATCCGATGATGTGGAAAAAGCTGTTGCTGTTGTTAATGAAGCTTTTGAATATGAGATAGAAAGAGGAAGAATTAAAAAAGTCTTTCCTGAGCTCGATTTGGCTATCGTGGCCTTGGTTGGCGACAATATGAAAAGTCATCAAGGACTAAGTGGGAAAATGTTCAGTACGCTCGGTAAAAACAATGTAAATATTCGAGTGATTGCCCAAGGTGCATCAGAAAGAAATATATCGTGCGTCATTGACGAGAAAGATGTTAAGAAGGCGTTGAATGCGTTACACGAAGAATTTTTTGAAGAGAACATAAAACAACTCAACCTATTTGTTATGGGAGTTGGAAATGTAGGGTCCAAATTCCTTAACCAAATTAAATTACAAAGGAAGTATTTAAAGGATAACCTGAAACTTAACGTTCGGGTTATTGGCATCTCCAATTCCCGAACGATGGTTTTTAACGAAAAGGCGTTAGAATTGAATTCTTGGGAAACGGAACTTGCCAATGGTGAGAAAGCGGATAAACAGAAGTTTTTGGAGTGTGTAAATAGTCTGAACCTTCGGAATAGCATCTTTGTTGACAATACGGCCAGCGAAGAAATTGCATCAACCTATGGGTCCTATCTAGGTAATAGTATTTCTGTGGTTACCTGTAATAAAATTGCGTGTTCTTCGAAATACGAAAACTATTCTTTTTTAAAATCGACCGCAAGGGAATATAATGCACCATTTTTATTCGAAACTAATGTGGGGGCCGGTTTACCTATTATCGACACTTTAAAACACTTGATAGCTTCCGGTGACAAAATATTAAAAATCCAAGCAGTCCTCTCAGGTAGCTTAAATTTTGTGTTCAATAATTTTAACAGCACTACCACGTTTCATGATATCGTTAAAAAAGCACAGGAAGAAGGATATACCGAACCCGATCCAAAAATAGATTTGAGCGGTATAGACGTAATGCGAAAAATATTGATTTTAGCGCGAGAAAGCGGCAGCGTTTTGGAGATTAACGATATTGAAAATAAATCCTTTCTTCCAGAGGAAAGTTTGAAAACAACTAATAACGAAGATTTTTTCACCTCTTTAAAAAAGTATGAAAAGGACTTTCAAACGTTATATTCCGATGCCGAGAAAAACAACAGCAAACTCAAATATGTTGCCCAATTTGAAAAAGGTAATGCTAGCGTTGGGTTAGAGCAAATTCCAAAAGGCCACGATTTTTATAACCTTGAGGGAAGTGACAATATTGTCTTATTTTTTACTGAAAGGTATCCAAACCAACCTTTGATCATCAAAGGTGCGGGTGCGGGTGCAGACGTTACCGCTTCGGGGATTTTTGCCGATATTATAAGAATTGGAAATTTCTAATCATGAACGAAATTAAAGTCTTTTGCCCCGCTACTATAGCCAATATATCATGTGGTTTTGACGTACTTGGAGTAGCTTTGGATGGTGTTGGAGATGAAATGGTAATCCGAAAAACCGCTAAAAAAGGAATTGCCATTACTAAGTTGGAGGGACAGGATTTACCAAAAGCAACTTTGGAAAATGTGGCTGGTGTTGCAGGTTTGGCATTACTTGACAAGAGCGATTATCAAGGTGGTTTTGAAATTGAGATTTATAAGAAAATAAAGGCCGGTAGCGGAATTGGTAGTAGTGCCGCAAGTTCAACGGGTGCGGTTTGGGCAATGAACGAATTGTTGGACAAACCTTTTTCAACCAAAGAACTGGTTCAGTTTTCCATGGAAGGTGAACGTTTGGCCAGCGGTGTGGCACATGCGGATAATGTTGCCCCTGCCCTATTTGGCGGATTCACTTTAGTAAGAAGTTACGAGCCGTTGGACATTGTTCAAATACCTAGCCCTTCGGAATTGTACGCAACGGTTATCCATCCTCAAATTGAGGTAAAAACCTCGGATTCCCGAAAAATTTTGAAAACCAACATTACATTAGCACAGGGAATTAAACAATGGGGAAACGTTGGTGGCTTGGTCGCAGGTTTGTTCCAAGAGGATTATGAGCTAATTGGGCGTTCCTTAGTTGACTATATCGTGGAGCCTATACGGTCAATTTTAATACCTGGTTTCGATGAAGTTAAGACAAGTGCTATCAACGCTGGGGCATTGGGCTGCGGAATATCCGGTTCTGGACCATCCATATTTGCTTTTAGCAAGGGTGAGGAAACCGCAAAAAAGGTAGCCGAAAGCATGAAAACAGTTTACCAGAAAATCGGTATCGATTATGATATCCATGTATCAAAAATAAATACAAAGGGAATCAAACAGATTTAAGAAATTGAAAATTACCGAACGAAATGCTTAGTGAGATATGAATTTTTATAGCCTAAATAAAAAAGCCCCTATTGTAACTTTCAAGGACGCGGTCATCAAGGGAATTGCGCCGGACAAAGGCTTGTACTTTCCGGAATCTATTACTCCCCTACCCGTTTCATTTTTTGAAGAAATTGAAAATTTATCGAATCATGAAATTGCATTTAAAGCCATACATCAATTTGTATCCGATGATATTCCGGATGCTGTGTTAAAACAAATTTTAAAGGAAGTTTTAGACTTTGATTTTCCGGTCGTGAATATTGAAAACAATGTCGCTACCCTTGAACTATTCCACGGTCCAACGATGGCCTTCAAGGACGTTGGCGCTCGTTTTATGGCGAAATGTTTGGGTTATTTTTCCAAGGATGAGAAAAACGAGGTTACTGTTTTGGTCGCGACATCGGGCGATACAGGTGGTGCAGTGGCATACGGCTTTTTAGGAGTTGAGGGGGTTAAAGTGGTTATCCTATACCCCAGTGGAAAAGTAAGTGATATACAGGAACGACAGTTGACCACCTTGGGACAGAACATTACCGCGCTGGAAGTTGACGGTACTTTTGATGATTGTCAAAAAATGGTAAAGACCGCTTTTTTGGATGAAATTCTTTTGAAAAAAATGCAGTTGACCTCGGCCAACTCTATTAATGTAGCGCGTTGGCTACCGCAATTGTTCTACTTCTTGTTCGCATACAAACAAGCAAAATCGAACGGAAAAGAAATCGTTTTTTCCGTACCCAGCGGAAATTTCGGAAATATCTGTGCAGGAATAGTGGCTCAAAAACTGGGTATGCCCGTAAAGCATTTTGTTGCAGCAACCAATGTCAACGATACGGTTCCCAATTTTATGAAAACAGGAAAATATCTTCCAAAACCATCTACCGCTACCATTTCAAATGCTATGGATGTTGGTGACCCGAGTAATTTTATTCGTATACAACACCTATTTCAAGATAATTTTGAAACACTTTCAAAACACCTGTCATCGTATACCTTCACCGATGATGAAACTAAGGGAGCCATAATGCATATCCACAAAACTTCCAATTACATTGCGGACCCGCATGGTGCTGTTGGATACTTAGGATTAAAGAAATATCAATCTACCAATCCAAATACCTATGGAATATTCTTGGAAACGGCCCATCCGGTTAAGTTTTTGGATGTAGTAGAAGAAACACTATGTACTTCCATTACAATACCACCTCAAATTCAAAAAGTGATGGGCAAAGAAAAAGTATCCGTAAACATTAAGGAGTATTCCCAATTAAAAGACCACTTACTGGCAAATATTTCCTAGTCCAAACTTGGCAACTGAAAATCATCCAACGGACTAGGAAGTTTCATCATGGCCTCTATTGCCTCTTTCGTTCTAGGCGCCATTGCGGATAGATTAACCGGCCCGTTATCGGTTATCAAAATATCGTCTTCTATCCTTACGGCAATACCCCACCATTTTTTGTCACAATCGCTACCTTCCGGAATATATATTCCGGGTTCAACTGTAATAACCGTATTTTTCTTAAAAGGGGCATAGGTTCCTTTATCGTGCACATCCAGACCCAAATAGTGGGAAGTTCCATGAGGAAAATAAGTCCCAACCTCGCCAGCATCCTTTATTATACCTAGTTTAACAAGTCCATTCGCTACCACTTCCTTGGCGATTTTTCCAGGAGCTTGGAAAGGGGCACCTACGACACTTGCTTTGATTCCAGCTTCTTGAGCGTCATAAACAATATCATAAATAGCTTTTTGCTCCGCAGTGAACTTTCCATTCGCAGGTATTGTACGGGTAACATCGGCAGTATAACCATGATACTCCGCTCCCAAATCCATTAGTACCAAATCATTACCAACTTCCGTTTTATTGTTTTCAATATAGTGCAGAATACAACCGTTGTTACCACCACCTACAATGGAAGGATAACCCTCATATTCAGCCCCATATTTCTTATAAACGTATTCATGAACCCCTTGTATTTCGGATTCGGACATATTTGGGTGCATAGCTTTCATTACTTCTACCTGACCTACCGCTGAGATTTCAACCGCTTTCTTTAACAACACCAACTCCTCCTCCGTTTTGGTTTCCCGTAACGTATTCATAATCTCCGAAATTAGCTGAGAATCCAGATTGTTAGCTTCCAATTGCAAAGAGACCTTTTCTTTAATATCATTCACTAACTTTTCATCCTTTGCATCTACGAAACTCTGTAATAGCTCATCATTCTTTAGCTCTTCATAATAGTTTAGGTATCGTCCGAGTGTCTGAGCGACATTGGCCCTATTCTCTACGGTGGTAGACTTTATCATGCTATACAATTGTTGCTTGGTGGCATTATAATCTGAAGGGTAGTTGGTCTTTTCCTTAAAACTTTTAATCAAGTCAAATAAATCCGCTTCTCCCCGTATGTCCCTGTAGTCGTTATTAAAATCGAAGAAAAGAACCTTGTCAAAAGATTTGAAATCGATAGGAGTTTGAGCAAACTCTTTGCCATTATAGGCCATTTTAAAACCCAATTCCTGCTTTACACCCTCCACACCCAATCGTTTTCCGTTCCATTGTTCCGCTTCAGGGTCTCGTTCTTGTACAAATATCAATTCATCATAGCTATTTCCTTTCTCACCTATCTGCGCTTCTGAAAATAGTACTAAAACAGAATTTGGTTCTTTATACCCCGTCAAATACAAGAAATCCGGGTCTTGGTGATAAATGTAATCCACATCATTAGCCCTATTGCGCTCTGCATTTGCAAAAAAGACAGATACACTGTTGGAGGGCATCATTTCCCTAACAGCCTGCCTCCTTTCTTTGTGGAAATCCGACGACAAAAAATCGGTTGGAGTTTTCTGAGAAACACCTTTCCCTGCAATAAGAACAATTAATAAAATGATGTATTTTTTCATATCGATAGAAATTTTCAAAGCACAAAATAGCTATTTTCTTTCTTGCACTACGTTAATTAATATTGATTTTTTTTGATGCCTAAATAGGTTGAATACGGAATAGGCAGGATAAAAACATCTAATTTCAAATTTCCCCAAACTTAAATTATTCTCTAGCTTTGCTGCGGGAAAAAATTATAGGATATAGTTTTGATGAACATAGAATTGAAACCCTATTTAAACTCATAAAATTAGTTATGAAAAATACCGCATTAACAGAAACTCACCAAGCTCTAGGAGCCAAAATGGTGCCATTTGCAGGATACAATATGCCTGTTTCCTATGACGGCGTTAACATGGAACATGAAACGGTCAGAAAAGGAGTGGGTGTGTTTGATGTTTCCCATATGGGCGAGTTCCTAATTAGTGGTCCGAATGCTTTAGGACTCATCCAAAAAGTAACTTCCAACGATGCTTCAAAACTCACCATAGGCAGGGCACAATATAGCTGTTTGCCCAATGAAAATGGTGGTATAGTTGATGACCTAATTGTTTACAGAATAAAAGAGCAACAATATTTATTAGTGGTGAATGCTTCTAATATTGAAAAGGATTGGAACCACATTACAAAGTACAACACTGATTTTAATGCGGATATGAAGAATATTAGCGAAGGATTTTCGCTATTGGCGATACAGGGTCCAAAAGCTGTAGAAGCCATGCAATCACTTTCTTCAATAGACTTATCTGCTATTAAGTTCTATCATTTTGAAGTGGCCGATTTTGCAGGAGTTGACTATGTTATAATTTCCGCAACCGGCTATACCGGTTCGGGCGGTTTCGAAATTTATTGCAAGAATGAAGAAGTAAAACAAATTTGGGATAAAGTCTTTGAAGCTGGAGCAGAATATGGTATAAAGCCGATTGGACTTGCCGCAAGGGACACCCTGCGCTTGGAAATGGGTTATTGCCTTTATGGAAATGACATCAACGATGAAACCTCCCCTTTTGAAGCTGGGTTGGGATGGATTACCAAATTCACCAAAGACTTCGTAAATAGTGAATCTTTGGCAAAGGAAAAGGAACATGGACCCGAAAGAAAGTTGGTTGCATTTGAGTTGGACGAACGGGGTATTCCCAGACACGACTATGACATTGTGGACGGACAAGGAAAAAAAATAGGAATTGTCACCTCAGGAACAATGTCGCCATCCCTTGGTAAAGGAATAGGTCTAGGTTATGTCCCAACTATATTTTCCGAAATTGGGAGTAAAATACATATCCAAATTCGGAAGAATTCAATTCCCGCAACCGTTGTTAAACTTCCATTCTATAAAGAATAATGGCAGATTTTCAGAAAATCATCAACTCGATCGCTAAGCGGGCCAATGAAAGTACGGATAGGGGAAAAGTAGCTACGTACATTCCTGAATTGGCTTGTATTGATAGGGGTAAATTCGGAATTCATTTGTTGGACATCAACAAATCTAGTTATGCCGCAGGCGATTCTGATGAGCATTTTTCCATACAGAGTATATCCAAGGTTTTAACTCTTTCCATGGCAATTGGCCTCGTGGGAGAAAAAGTTTGGCAACGAGTGGATGTGGAACCCTCCGGTGACCCCTTTAATCATTTATCGCTATTGGAAATGGAGAACGGAATCCCTAGAAATCCTTTGATAAATGCCGGTGCCATAGTGATTGCAGATATTTTGGTTTCCGAATTGACAAATCCAAAGGAAGATTTTTTAGCCTATGTCAGAAAACTTGCAAATGACGAAACCATCTCTTATAGTACCAAAGTAGCACAATCGGAGAAATTTACAGGCTTTAGAAACTATGCTGCCGCCAATCTTCTAAAATCCTACGGAAACCTTAAAAACGATGTTGAATTGGTACTGGACTTCTATTTTCACCAGTGTTCCTTAGCACTAAACTGTGCTCAACTTTGCAACACCTTTTACTTTTTAATCAACCGTGGCCAATGCCAAAGAGGTAATTCGTTCTTGACTACTAGTCAAGTGAAAAGAATTAATTCCCTTATGCTTACTTGCGGTTTCTATGACGAAGCAGGAGAATTCGCTTTTAGGGTGGGCCTCCCTGGGAAAAGTGGTGTGGGCGGTGGCATAGTGGCACTATTGCCCAATGAATATTGTGTTACAACTTGGTCACCCGGACTTAATAAAAAGGGAAATTCCGCTCTTGGAATGATGGCTTTGGAACAATTAACGACAGAAACTGGATTATCTATTTTTTAATTGGAAAGTAAAAGAATTTTAATCCTAGGAGGAAGTGGTTTTTTGGGCAATGCTTTTTATAAGGAGCTATGCAATTACTATAATACCTATGGTACGTATTTTAGTAAAACGCAATCGTTTGAATCCAATAAGCAATTCTTAAAATATGATTTGGAAGAAGACGATATTTTTGAAATTCTAAATGAGGTTAAACCACAGATTGTAATCTCCGCCCTAAGGGGAGACTTTGCAGCTCAAGTAGTTGCCCATCAGCATATCGTGGAATACTTGAATCAAAATGAATGTCGGTTATATTTCATTTCTTCCGCTAACGTCTTTGATTCGTATAGCAAATATCCTTCTTATGAAAACGATAAGACATTATCGGAAAGCATCTATGGTCGATTAAAAATTAAGATTGAAAATATGTTGCTGCGCTTACCAAAAAATAAAATGGGAATTTTAAGAGTCCCCATGGTTTTTGGAAATAGTTCTCCGCGGATTAAGGAAATGAAGAATCAAATCATAAACAACGAGCCTGTAGAAGTTTTTCCTAACTTAATTCTTAATGTTACCAATGATGATAAATTAACGCAGCAAATTCATTATCTTCTCAATAGGGATAAAACGGGTATTTATCATTTGGGTAGTAACGATTTGGTACATCATGAGGATTTCATAAAAGAGGTTTTGGAACGCGTAGGTAATTTTAACCCCATATTAAAAAGGGTGTATACAACCAACGAAGAGCGCTATCTGGCAGTGCTGCCAAAATCGAACAAACTACCGAAAAACCTACAATTTACCTACCAAGAAATTATTGAGCACCATATTTTGAATTAATTTTATAGTAAAAATGAAGAACATGGAAAAATTCACTGATAAACAGATAGAGGATTATTTAGGCCAATTGGACGGCTGGGAATATGTTGACGGAGCTATTGAAACTACTTTTGAATTCAAAGATTTTAAGGAAGCGTTTTCGGTAATGACCAGAATAGCGTTCGAGTGCGAAGCGCAAGGCCACCATCCGGATTGGAGCAATGTCTATAAAACCGTAAATATCCGATTAAGCACCCATGATGCCAATGGGGTTACAGAAAAAGATTTTGTTTTGGCGCGTAGTATTGAAGAAATTGTTGAAAGCGATTAATACTAAGAATATAAATTACCCTACCAGAAAGCATAGTTTTCTGCAACCCTCAAAATATTCAAATTTACTAAATTTGTCATCACTCAATTTAAAATACTACTAATGGGAAGAGCTTTTGAGTTTAGAAAAGCACGTAAAATGAAGCGCTGGTCGGCAATGTCCAAGGCGTTTACACGGATAGGCAAGGATATTGTAATGGCTGTAAAAGATGGAGGGCCAGACCCGGACTCCAATTCTAGACTACGGGCCGTCATCCAAAATGCCAAGTCGGTTAACATGCCCAAGGACAATGTGGAGCGCGCCATTAAGAGAGCAAGTGACAAAAGTCTAGGAGATTATAAAGAAGTATTGTTCGAAGGTTACGCACCTCACGGAATAGCCATTTTAATCGAGACCGCAACAGACAACAACACGAGGACAGTTGCCAATATCAGAAGCTATTTCAATAAATGTAATGGTAGTTTGGGAACTTCCGGATCAGTAGAATTTATGTTCGATCATACCTGTAATTTCAGAATTCCCTCGGAAGGTCTTGATGCCGAAGAACTGGAACTTGAAATGATCGATTATGGTGCGGAGGAAGTTTTTGTAGACGATGACGGAATCTTAATATATGCCCCTTTTGAAAGTTTTGGAGCTATCCAAAAAGAACTTGAAAACAGGGAACTTGAAATATTGTCCTCTGGCTTTGAACGTATTCCGCAAGTGACTAAAGCCTTAAATGAAGAGGAAATCGCGGATGTAGAAAAACTCTTGGAAAAAATTGAGGAGGACGATGACGTACAGAACGTGTTCAACAATATGGAATAAGTTTTATTTATCTGATATTCAATTAGTTAAAATCTATTTGAAAAATCTGGCTTGCACATCATACACTCCATATTTTATGATGTCGCCCAAGGCTTGACAAAATTGCACAACTATCTTCAAATCAATAATTTAAATTACGTGAAGAAGGAAGTAGGACTCATTGGCTAAAGTTCACGGTTATTCAAAATCAACTAACTTAAAAGCAATTAATTGAGCATAAAATACACCAAGAATCGAACTAATTTCGAACAAAATAAATTACATATAACTCCTGCAACATAAAGACCCTATAACCAACAGAGAATCAAACGACTATTTTGGAATGAGGAGGCTATTATGCACACCAAACATTTCATAAATAAAAACGCTTAAAATGTTTCAATTGCCTCTTTTGTAACTCAATTACCAAGTGGTTACAGTTACAACTTTGAGAAAGATAGGATGCTTTTTTTTGAACTTTGGTTTAGATCAGTTCTTGTTAGGCGACGTTTTTATTCTCGTAATGCTTGATTTGGTTCAGTTCCGATTCCTTTGTTTCTTTCTCTTCTTCGAGATCATAATCATCTTGAAGTCCAAGCCAGAATTTTGCCGAATTCCCAAAATATTTGCTCAATCGCAAAGCTGTGTCCGCTGTTATTCTACGATTACCTTTTACGATTTCCGAAATCCGGGTTTGCGGTATTCTCAAATCTTTTGAAAGTCGATAAGCTGTAATTTCAAGAGGTTCAAGAAACTCGTAAAACAAAATTTCCCCAGGATGTACATTTGCTAACTTTTCCATTTCTTACTTTTTAGTGATAATCAATTATTTCCACTTCGCTTGCGTTTCCTTTGTCCCATAAGAACATAATCCGCCATTGTTTGTTGATTCGAATGCTATAGAACTCGCTTAATTTTCCACCAAGTTTTTCAAGTCGGTTTGACGGTGGAATCCTTAAATCTGAAATGTCTTGCGAGTTATTCAGCATTCTGAGTTTCCGGCGTCCTACGTTCTGAACTTCAATAGGCATTTTTTTTACTCGGATTCCGTTCCAAATCTGTTCGGTTGCTTTTGAACCAAAGGATAATATCATATCTTTTCACGTTACTAACGTTAAAGATAAGTATTTTATTTTAAGTGGAGAATGGTTTTCCAAAATTGCTCTTTGGCCTTATGCCAAAAATAGGACAAAATGTTCCTTTCAACTAAATTCAACAGTTCGACACAGCATAGCCCTATTGGAAAAATAGAATGAAATGTTCATTAGGAAAGTTTAGTTTCTTTTTAGCCATCGTTTAAATATACTTTAAGTGTCCCATAAAAGGTGAATTAACGAGAATACTAAAAAGGACCAGGAATGGGACACTATCGAAAAAGAATTTGTGATTGTAGAAAAGTGTACCGAAAAACGGCCGTTTTATGGGACTTGCCTCTCTGTAATTACCTTTTAAAAAGCTGTTATTTTTGAGATAGGCACAAACGCTTTTCTCAAGATGACAAAGCTTCGCCGATCCTGAGAGATGACCCTTAACTAAATAAGACTCACGCACAATTGGCTTAGATTATATTTGCTTAATCAAACATTTAATGGGA
The DNA here is from genome assembly GCA_963848865.1 of uncultured Flavobacteriaceae bacterium. Taxonomy (GTDB): domain Bacteria; phylum Bacteroidota; class Bacteroidia; order Flavobacteriales; family Flavobacteriaceae; genus Maribacter. The sequence continues at coordinate 303,472 of CAWKFV010000014.1, forward strand.
ACTAACCAAAATACTGCCAAATAATTGAGCATAACTGTATATGGCGTTTCAATACCATACTCCTAAGGTTTTATATTCCAACCCTTCTATAAAAATTTGGGCCTTTAATTTTTTGATTTAAAAAAAATCATTTTTTTTCAGGAGTTTTTAAAAGTAAATTGTTCTATAGGTGTAACTCAAATCTTTATTATGAAAAATTTACACTCACCAAAGTCTATTAATATAGAAGCTGACGAACAACTAAAAAAAATGTTTGACAATTATAATAAGAACCTCATTGCCATTGGCGTTTTTAGTGCTTTACAATTCGTCTTCCTAATTTCAATTCTATAAGCCTTTTTCCCAAAGTCTTATCCAACCTTAGTTAAGAAAAAATTTGATTGAAACATTGGGCGTTAAGCCTAATGAACTCTGACCAATTTTTTGAACCTCTTCCTGAGAAGTAATACGATAAAAAGTATTCAGCGTATTATTTTGGTCAGGTAAGTTCCATATAGAAGCCCCGATTTGCGCTTTAATATTTTTGCCCCAATTAAATTGATAATTGGCAGAAATATCTAGGCGTAAATAATATTTTAAGCGGTTCGCGTTAACACCGCTATAATTAATTTCCCCGTTCACCAATTCGTTGTTCGGTTCGGGTGCGGTAAAAGGTCTTCCTGTTCTCCAGTTTAATCCGGCCGCCAAGAGTAACCGCCCCAAATGATAATTGATTCCTGCGGTCAAACCATGGGTAATATCAAAATTATTTGGAAAGGTGGTTTCCAGTAATTGCTCAAAAAGATAAGTACTATTAAGATAGGAGTAACTTATCCAGAACGCATTGTTATCTTGAAATTGCTTTCGTAACAAAAGATCAAAACCTAGAGCATCATACGAGCCAGATGTTCTAACAAATTCGTAGGGACCTTGAAAACCTTGGCTTTGCGTGGTAATACCCTCTACTCTTTTTACAAAGGAGATAGCGTTAATAAGCCAGCTAGATTTTTTATAATTTAGACCAAGAGAGGCCTGTTTACTGGTGATTACCGGAATTTCCCCATCATTTGAAAGTTGCCACCTCCTCTTTTCAATTCCCAAAAAATCATTTTGAAAGTTGATAATCTGCGAGGTACTCTGGTGTTTGAATTCACCAAGCGCTTCAAGGTTCAAATGTTTCCCCAACCGCTGGTTAAAACTCAAACGGGGTTCCCACAGTTGTTTTTCAAAATCATCCAAATAGTTGAAGCGTAGGCCAAGGTTCATTTGCGTCGCTGAATTCTTGGATGAAAACCCCATCTCTGTAAAAACACTGTGGGTACGAAGTACTTCACCTTCTAAACGCAAAAAACGTGGATCATCCACGTCATCCAAGTTGGTGACTTTGGTCTCAACGAAATGATAGCCGTTCGTCCAAATGAATTGAGAATCCAATCGGTTACGGGCCAAAAATTTTACACCTGTTTCGGAAACTTTATTTTCCTGAAGAAAACGTTGGTCTTCAAGGATGTTGGCGTTAATGGCTTTTAATTTATAATCGGTATTGTAAACGGAAAATTCAGTAATGAATTTTTCTGTCCAGAGTCTTTTATGATAAATTCCAGCTGCTATGCTTGTTTGACTCAGATTATTTTCACGAATTTCTTCTTCATTCTCAATTTCTGCACTTTCATTAAACGTTACCTGATTTGCGGTATGGATAAAATTGAGTCGTACGCGGTCTTTCTCCGACGGATTAAAAAGTAAACGAAAAGCCGTGTCATAAAAATCGAAAGAGATGTCCGAATTGGTCACTGCACTAGAATTTCTATCGATTTCCGTTTCCTGAGATATCCGGTCAAAATAATTGGCATAGGTGGGAGTTTTAACAAAATCACTTATTGACTTACGAGCAGCAACCTGTAAGGAGGCTTTCTTTCCCAATGGAGCATCCGCAGAACCATTTACATCAATAAGATTACCACCAAGACTTGCCTTAAGATTTGAGTTGAGGGATTCATCGGTTTTCATTGCAATGGTACCGGAAACGCCATCGGTTTCCGACGCACTACTACCATTCTTCCGAAGTTCTACCTTTTGTGTGATCTCCGGGTGGTACATGGATATTAAACCGAAAAAATGTCCGGATTGATACATTTTTATACCGTCCCAAGAAATGTAATTTTGGTCGTTACTACCTCCTCTAATATTGATATTGGAAACTGTTTCATCAATACTCATGACGCCAGGTAATGCTTGAACGGATTGTAGTACATCGTCATCGACCAATCCAGGAAGAATATTGAACCTTTCAAAGTCTAATTGAACGGCACCATTGTTGAGCTGATCGATGCCACGGATCAAAAAATCGTAAACTACGACTTCCGCAAGCTTTTCTTGGTGAGGTACCAGATATAGGGTGCTGCAATTTAAGGTGTTGAAGTATTGTACTTGTCTAATCAGAGGTTTAAAGCCCAGATGCTTTATCGTAATCAAATCGTTCTTGCGTAAGCCTTCAAGTTCAAAATAGCCTTCTTCGTTTGCTATTGTGGCCGTTCTGCCATTTTCTACGGTAACATAGGGTAGCGGTTCACCGGTATCCTTGTCTTTTAGGTATCCACAGAACAAGATACTTTTCAGTTTAACTGAAATTGTTTTGTCGGAAATAATAACGAAGCTGAAGTCCGTTTTTTCGCTTAGTGTATCAAGAGAAGCATCTAGGCTCAGTGATGTATCCAGAGTACTCAAGGTGATTCCCTCTACTAGTGAGGAGGCGTAGTTGAATTGTACGCCGAAACGTTCTTCTAAAGTCTTTAAAACGGTGATGAGTGTTTGGGTAGAATCTTTTTGCGCAAAGCTAGGTACGCTATAAAGCGATACGAATAGACAAACGCTAAAAAAAAAATTCTTAGTCACCTTTACTAAAACGCACCTCGGTGCCCTTTAGTATCTCAAAGTCAAGACTCATAGGCTCGCTGATTGCCTTTAGAGCATTGTCAAGATCGCCATGTTCAAAACCTCCTGTGAAAAGTTGGTCGGTATCTACATTGTCAACAGTTATTTTTACGGCGTACTGTCTCTGTAACTCATCTAAAACCTCAGAAACGGGCACTCGTTGAAAATAACTGGTATTATTGGTCCACTGGGGTTCATCGTAACTGTTTTTGCCCGAGGTCTTCGTACCGTTGATTATTTTAAAATTATCTCCAACTTTGAGTATTTCAGTATGTCCGTCGGAAACAACACGCACGGTACCTTCAAAACAGGCAACTTCAAAAAAACCGTTCCTTTGCTTCACATTGAACTCTGTTCCCAGCACACTTACCGTACCGTTTGGAGTGATTACGTCAAACTTTGAACCTTTCGCTACATCGAAGAAAGCTTCTCCTTTTAGTCTTATTTCTCTTTTATTGTCCCACTCGCTTTTATCATAACTCACCTCAGAAAGGGCATTGATCACCACTTTTGAGGCATCTGGCAATTCAATGGTCGTTTTCTGAGCTACCAAAGTTTGTACTTCGGTTAGTTGGTTGGACAAAAAGAAAAAATATACCCCGATAGCAATAACCACTATACTGGCTATTCGCATCATTGGTTTAATCCATTCAAGTTTTCTGACCTTGGTGTCCGGTACCATGATTCGCTTCTTGAACGTTTCAAAATCGTCGACTGTAGAGAAATTGGACGCTTTGAAATTTGAAGCATCACTAATTATATTTTTATAGAACGAAGCATCTTCTAGCGCATCAAATTTCTTGCTTTCTTCTTCGGCAAGTTCGTCTAAAAGCCACTTTTGTATTAATTTATCTTTGTCCATCAGTTCGGATCTTTGTCTATATAACAATGAAGTATTAAATTCTCCTGACTATTTAATCTTAAAATTTTCCAATTCTTTTTTTAATTGATCAAAAGCACTGTAAATACGGTACTCCACAACCTTTTGGGTTACCCCCAATAATTCTGCAATTTCTTGGTGCTTTTTACCTTCTACCTTGTTAAGCATAAAAGCGGTCCGCTGATCGTCGGACAATTTTGATAGGGCAGCTTGGTACTTTTTGTAGTACTCATCCTTTTCCAGCAGGAACTCAGGATTTTCATTCGTGTATCCTATTGGGGATTCACTTTTATATTTTAAAACAACTTTCTGGTGCTTTGTCTCATTGAGCATCAAATTATTAGCCACAGTAAACAAAAAGGACTTTGCTTTTTCCGTCGAAACTTTTTTACAGTTTTCCCAAAGTTTAGCAAAAGCATCATGAGCTTTATCACTCGGATTTAATCGGTCACCGTATTTATAGTAGAGAAAATCGTTAAGGCTTTTGGCATATTTGATATAGATATTGGCAAACAAAGTTTCGTCACAAATATCTTTATGTAAGGATTTTTCCAAGTAGTTCTATGTTTACAGTTTAAAAGTAACAATCTTTTTTTAAAATTTTTCAGGAGTTTTTAACGTTTAGTTGTTTTATTCATAATTAAAGTATTTCTAGAAACCATAACTATTATGAAAGTAACAACTAAATTTTTCACATTTCTTCTACTTATTTTAATTACCACCATCACCTCTTGTAGAGAAGAAGAGTTTGCTTTTGAGGGCGTTGCCCCAGAGCAAAGCTTAAGCGCAGGTTCAAATGTAGCGAACTTGTTGGTAAGAACTTCATTTAACGATGGTTCTAAAGACAATATTATTGACCAAGCAAGCTGTATTTCTCTTCAACTACCGGTAAACGTACTAGTTAATGGTACCGAGGTTATGGTCAACACTGAAGATGATTTTGACCTTATCGAGGATATATTTGAACAAAATGATGATGATACCGATTCCTTGGTTATTGTTTTTCCGGTAACTATCATATTTCCTGATTTTTCGGATGAATTAGTTTTCAATGCAAATGAGCTAGAAGAATTTGTAGCCGATTGTTCAGGAGAAAACCAAGTTGACGGGGATATTGAGTGTATTGATTTAGTTTACCCCGTTTCGATTTCAATATTCAACTCAAATACGGAAGAAATTAATACAGTGACCCTGCCGAATGATAGGGCGTTATTTAATTTTGTTTCCGCCTTGCAAAATACCGACGTTGTCAATATTAAGTTTCCAATTTCATTGGTACGTACCGATGGTATGGAGTTGATAGCAACCGATCTTGAATCACTTGAAAACCATATTGAAAATGCAAATGGAACTTGTGATGAGGATGACGACAATGACTATAATGACGATGATTGCAGCGACTGCGACCCCACTCAATTGGAAAATGTATTTGCAAGCTGTACTGAATGGGTGGTTGACGGAGTAATCAGAAATGACACTAATCTTACAAACGTCTATACCGACCTTTCTTTCAGCTTTCAGTTCGATGGCACCTTAGTGGTCAACACTGCAACGGAAACTCTAATTGGTAATTGGACTGCTAGTGGTTCAGGGAATCTCATCAATGTGGAAATTTCAGTTGAGGGATTGGATGATTTCAACGGTATCTGGTTGCTGAACGAGATAGCCTCCGAAAATAGTCAAGGTAGGGTAATCATGATAATTGGCGAAGACGTACTGCGTTTTGACAACGCCTGCCTAAGTGGCAATGGTAATGGACATATTCCCCAAGATGTCAGTCAGGTTCTAACGGACGGAAGTTGGACAGTAGATTCGTTTATGGAAGGAGATACGGACAGAACGGTTGATTTTAATGCCTATGTCTTGACTTTTGATATTGATGGAAATGTAATTGCAGATAATAGCACACCTACAAATGGTACATGGAATAAACAAAACGGTTCTCCTATTATAGGATTTGATTTTGGTATGGTACCGCCTATTGATCAGATTAACAAAAACTGGAGAATAGTTTCGATTTCTGACACTAATGTAGAATTAAGTTTTATAGATCCTCAAGATTTTGGAAGAAAGGATACCTTGGTTTTAGGTAAACAATAAAACTTAACTTTAGTACTAAAACTTTAAAAGACCTTTTTTGAGGAAGGATTTAAACAGGATCCACCTTAAAAGAGGTCATTTTGTTTTCAGTGAATACGCTAAGGATGAACTGCATGGGGTAGAATAATTCAGATTTACCTTTATCGAATAAAATGACCGTTAATCTTTTTGGTTCAGGAGTTACTTAAGCGTCCTTGTTTTATACCTATAAACCAAACTGACTCAAACATGACTCTAACTACAATGGTAATCGATGATTCTTCCCTTCAACAATTGACAACCTGCAAATTGATAAAAGACAACCCCAATCTTAAACTTATCCAGACCTTTAATGATCCGAAAGCAGGATTAGAGGCCGTAAACCGGTTGCGACCGGATATTTTGTTCCTTGATGTTGAAATGCCCAATTTAGATGGCTTTGGCGTACTAGAAGGGCTTAAGCACGATTGCCATGTAATACTCAACTCCACGAAATCACAATTTGCACTAAAGGCGTTTCAATATAATCAAGTAAAAGATTACATGACTAAACCTATGAACAAGCCTCGTTTCGAAAAATCTATCGAAAGAGTGTTAAAGAATCTTTCCAAGAGTTCAGGAGCACACATTTTTAATGAAGCCACTAACTCAAGAGTTCTTTCTATGGCTAGTTAAATAATTCTTTTAATTTTTGAAAAAAAATAGTGTCCCTAACTCAAGATTATATCTAGAAATTAAAGTAGTAAATGAGTATGGTTTTGAGAAGATATCAGTAGTTCAATAAAACCAAGGATTTTTGGCACTAATCGCAAAAATTCGGAAAATATACCGAGTATACTTAATCCCACCTTTATTTAGACTTTCCTATATTAACACCAAAATCCAAGAATTATCTATTGTATGAATAATCAAATATTTTAGAACTAGTTACGAACAAATTACGAACAAATATTATTTTTAATAACTACAATAAATTGAATATCAAATATTTAAATAAAATAATGTGATGTACAGAACGTTTATCATTCTATGCAGGAATAATCATTGAAACACCTTGAAAAACTTCCAAAAACCCCTGATTTACTAAAGGGAATTATTTTTTATAACCGTTTATATTTGATATAATAACGAACAAACGAATTTTAACTTTACCTCTCCCACTATATTAAATTAAGAAAAATGGCATCCAAATGGTCAGGCCAAGAATGGTGACCTTAAAAAAGAATGTTCAGTAGTTGGATTCCGGAATATCAATAAGAATATGCTTCAATCTTACCTTTTACACCCTTAAAAAAACCTTCATAGTTTTTGAAATCGATAATTTTATCCGCTGTTGGATAATATGGCTCGGAAATTTTGATTTCCTTTTTCCCATAGTCAAAGGCGACTAAAACAATTGGAACATTGGCAGATTTAGCAATGTAATAGAATCCCGTTTTCCATTTATCTACTTTTTTCCGGGTACCCTCCGGGGATAATGCCAACCTAAATAATTCCTTGGATTCAAAAACTTTGGTTACCGCGGATACCGTATCATTAGTTTTACTCCGATCTATGGGTGCACCACCGGTCCATCTAAAAAACCAGCCAAACGGTGAATCAAAAAGGCTTTTTTTACCAATATAATTTATTTCCTCGTTCCAAACTTTCCTGACAAGTATTCCCAGTAAAAAATCCCACCAACTGGTATGTGGTACAACTGCAATAACACATTTTTTTAAATGAGAAGGAAACTCACCTTTTAAGGACCAACCCATTAGTTTGAAATAAATAAACTTGGCCAGTCTTTGCATAGATTTGTAAGTTGATAGACGTAATAGTAAAGTGGTTTATAATTTAAAGGGTATTTGAAATCTAGATCTTTTTGTATATCGATTTCAATTTATCAACAGTAATGATAGATTTCCAATTATCCCCAAGGGCATTCTCCCATAATGGCTCCATCCCAAGTGCAACGGAAACCATTTCATTTAACTCATTATCAGTTAATTGAGAACAAACACCTGTTGGTAATTCTATATTATGCTTTTGTAGCATTTTATGAAAAAGCCTGACCCCTTCCGGATAAAACTCCTCCAAGTGTTGAAACACTAGGCAATTACCTATCCCATGCTTTACTCCAAGTAAATATCCCAAGCCATAACTCATGGCATGGGCTATTCCTACTTGTGAATAGGCAATACTCATACCGCCGTGCCATGAAGCCATCATTAACTTATCACGGGATTCAGATTCTGATGAATCATCCAAAAAGACCTCTTTGCAAAGCTCTAGCGCCTTTTCCCCGTAACTTTTACTAAATGCATTTAAATAGGTCCCGTTAAGGGATTCGATACAATGGATATAACAATCCATTCCCGTATAAAACCATTGTTCTGGCTCAACACCTTTAGTCAATTCAGGATCAAGTAGTACTTGATCGAAAGTCGTAAAGTCAGAATTAATTCCCAGTTTTTTATCCGGACCTAGCAAGACCGTAGTCCTGGAAACTTCTGCTCCGGTTCCACTGATTGTGGGTATGCCCACATGGTAAATCGATTTTTTAGACACCAAATCCCAACCTTGATACTCTGCAGCTCCTCCTTTATTGGTCAATAGAATTGCAACCGCCTTTGAGAGATCTAGCAATGTGCCCCCACCAATTCCAATAATACCTGAAGGTAACTCTTGAAAACTAGTACGTATCATTTCCACCAAGGCATCTACCTGCTCCGTTTTGGGTTCTTCATTAGCGGAAATAAATATGATTTGATCACAGAATATTCTAGGAATACGATTAATAAGTGTATTGCCTTCAAAAACATCGTCCACTAAAAAAATCATGGGCGCTTCGGAATGTTTTCTTTTCGATAGGAGAATATCCCCTAATTGGTCAAAACTCCCATTCCCGAAAACAACTCTGGGAACCATAGGGAAATTTCTATACTTTTCTGAAGCTCTGGTAGGTATCTTCTTCAATATTGTTTCTTTTTTAATCCCCATCTTAATTTTACAAGTATTCCAAAATATCAACCAATTGGTTAATGGTTATGTACCCTTTCTTTTCCTGTGGCGCCTCAACTTCCTCGTGTTGCCAGGTCGTATGAAAAGGTATATGAACAGCTCTGGCACCTATATTCACCAAAGGCAGAACATCGGATTTTAGCGAGTTGCCAATCATCAGAAACTCATCGACCGATATCTCCAAATGGTCCAGTAAATCCTGATAATTTTTTTCTTTTTTATCACTTAAAACCTCAACATGATGAAAATATTCCGAAAGATTGGAGCGCTCCAACTTTCGTTCTTGGTCCAGCAAATCCCCCTTTGTCAAAACTATCATTCTATATTTTCCTTGTAATTCTTTCAAAACCTCTTCTACTCCTTCTAATAATTCAACCGGATGGGTCAGCATGCGTTTACCTAAATCCAATATTTCCCAAAGTGTTTCTTGCGAAACTTGGTTATTGGATAATTCCAAAGCAGCTTCAACCATGGACAACATAAAACCTTTTATACCGTACCCGTATAAATCCAGATTTTTAATTTCCATTTTAAATAGCTCTTGATCAATAGTATTCTTTGTTTCATACTGTTGTAGGAGCTCGGCAAACTTTTCTTCCGTTTCCCTAAAATAGGTTTCATTTACCCAAAGCGTGTCATCAGCATCAAAACCTACTACCTTGATTCCGTTAAAATCTATTTCCATGCGGCCTGTGCTTTCTGCAAATCTTCTGGTGTATCAATTTCTATACCCACCACCGATGTTTCTACCATTTTAATTTTTTTTCCATATTCCAAATAACGGATTGCTTCAATCTTTTCCGTAGCTTCCAATGGAAGCATTGGTAAACGTTGAAAATCCATTAAAGCACTTTTCCTAAATGCATAAATTCCTTTGTGTTTATAGTAAACGGTATTCTCGTTTTTTGCCCTTGGAAAAGGTATAGGTGAACGTGAAAAATAAAGTGCGAAATTCCTATTATCCACAATAACCTTTACCGTATTTGGATTTTCTATTTCTTCATCATCAGTAATCTTGACCATTAAAGAAGCTAAGTCTATTTCCTTTTCTGTATCCTTCTTAAAAACCTCCATTACCCCTGTTAAACTTTCACGGTCCGTAAAAGGTTCATCCCCCTGCACATTTACTATAATATCTACATCCATATCCGAAACAGCTTCCGCAATACGGTCACTGCCACAATCGTGCTCCTTCTTGCTCATTATGGCCAACCCACCTTCATTTGTTATGGCGTTGTAAATGATATCACTATCGGTAACTACATAAACCGCATCGAATAACTCAGTTTTAACGGCAGCTTCGTATGTCCTGACAATTACCGGTTTACCGGACAGATCCTGCATCAATTTTGCAGGAAACCTAGAAGCCGCATATCTAGCGGGTATCATTGCAATTACTTTCAATAATCTGTTATTTATGTTTTTGTTCTTGGCCTTAAACTTCTATAAATTCTAAATATGACAAAAAGGATAATACACACCAAAATAGCTGCTAATATAGGTGCGAATATAGATGCTGCAGTAACTACGACTGCCGTACCCGTCTCTACTGCAGCTACTAGCGGATTCGCCAACCCCCCTGTGGTTGCCGTTGAAGCCAACCTGCCGGTTGCCCCGGCACCCTTAATTGCCGTTGCGGTTCCGCCTCCAGCTATTATTGCCAAAGACCAAGTAACAACTGGGTCTAAATTGGCAACGGTGGATACCATTACTGCGGTACCCGCAATTGCCGCCAAAGGAACCGCAACACTATCCAATAGATTATCCACCCACGGAATAAAATATGCGAAAATCTCAACAATTGTAGCTATTCCCAAGGTTAGAACCGCCGCCAAACTTCCTATCCACTGCCAGTTTTCATTCAAATCCCAAACACCAAAATAGGATGCCAGACTCAAAGCAAATAAAGGTAAAAAAACACGGAACCCCACAGAAGCCGCAAGGCCTATGCCTAGAAAAATACTCATTATGGTTTCAGTTTCCATAGGTGTTATTCCTTAAAAAATTCCAAATTACTTGGTATAAAAAAGTTTGAATTTCGCTTCCAATACTAAAATAGACTTTTCCTACTCAACAAAAAAATCATCCTTAAAACCGATAAGATAAAGTTGTTGTTTTGCCCTTGTGACGGCAGTATATAGCCAACGTAAATATTCTTTATCTACTCCATTGGGAAGATAGGGCTGCTCCACAAAAACAGTATTCCACTGCCCCCCTTGGGATTTATGACAGGTAATGGCGTAGGAAAACTTTACCTGCAAGCCATTAAAATATTTGTTGTTCTTTACCCCAAGAAACTTTTTGTACTTGGACTTCTCATTGGCATAATCTTTCATGACCTCTTGATAAAGCTTGTTCCCATCCTCATAGGATAATGAAGGTGATTCTGCCTTAATAGTGTCCAACAATAAAACTGTCTCAAATGGTTTCATATTGGGATAATCAACCATTTTGACCTTTACCTCGGCAAACTTGAACCCATAGAGCTCTTTGAAAGCAAAAATTTCCAATACTTCTATAATATCCCCATTCGCGATGAATCCGGCTTCCGAGTTGGGCTTAAGCCAAAAGTAATTGTTTTTTACGACCATCATAAAATCCCCAACTGCAAGGTCATTTTCCAAAAAAAGGATACGCTCCCGTATATTTAAATTGTATAGGTTAGCCCTTTTATTGGACCTAACGATAATTGTGGTCTCCTCTTTTCCATTTTCGGAATAGGATCCATCTATGGCTTCTTGGATTTCATGCCCATCTATTAAACGAACTATGTCTTTAAAACCATTTAGATTAAACTGAAATCCTTCAAAATAATCTCCCACCAATTGTTCCCGTAAAAGGGTAGCGTTTACTAGTATTCCCGAATCTTCCGCCTGTCGTACTACCTCATCCAGCTCCAGTCGTATCACCTCCTTATTATAATTCAATGATAATTTATCGCCATCCAGGGCAGGACTAAGCACCAAGTGAACCGGGGGTAGCTGCGCCGTGTCACCAATCAGCATCAATTTACAGTTATGTCCGGAATAGACGAACATCATTAAATCGTCCAAAAGCGAACCATTTTCGAACAATTTAGAATCGGCAGGAGTATCCGGAATCATGGACGCTTCGTCCACAATAAAAATAGTATCCCTATGTTTGTTTGGAGCCAGGACGAACTGCACACCACCTCCGCTTTGCTTTTTAGGAAAGTAAATTTTTCTGTGTATCGTAAATGCTTGGGTAGCTGCGTAGTTGGACATGACCTTAGCCGCCCTTCCCGTAGGCGCCATTAAAACCGATTTCATCCTGGTTTTCCAAAGACTGTTCACCAATGTACCGATCAGCGTAGTTTTTCCCGTCCCTGCAAAACCTTTAAGAAGAAAAACTTCTTCTTTTGTAGTGGACAGTATAAATTCAGCTAATTTTTGAAGTGCTACCTCCTGTTTTAATGTAGGTACATATGGAAACTTGGATTCTAGTTCTGTATAAAAAGTAGCGGTAGTCAATGGTTTCATGAACGCTCAAAGATAAAGATGATTTTTGCGCCAAAAACTTTTACGATTAAAAAAAAATTGTAGATTTGTGAGAACCACTAAATTAAATTAACACTTACGAAATGAAGACCATTATACAGATTGTACTTTGGATTGCTTGTATCGGTTTGGGGTATCTTATTTACAACTCCATTACCGGACCTATTGAATTTGCTGAGGTTAAACAAGAACGCTTTGGAAAAGTAGTAGCCAAACTAAAAGATATTAAAAACTCCCAAGAAGCGTATAAAACGGTTAACGGTAGATATGCCAATGACTTTAATAGTTTGATTAAATTCATAGATACTGGCAAATATGTAATTACGCAGCAAAGGGATTCCTCATTTATGGAGTTTGATAAAGCTTATGGAATCGATTTACTGAAAGAAGTTAAAATAATTGACACCCTTGGTTTTGTTTCCGTGAAGGATTCATTGTTTAAAAAAGATACCCGTTACAAAAACTTAATGGATGTACCTGGTGCTCCGGGTGGTGAAAAATTCACTATGAAATCGGCAATCATTGACAAAGGAGGCTATAGAGCTCCTGTTTATGAGGCAAAGGTCGCCAAAAGTGTAGTTCTTTATGATCAACCAAAGGACTTGGTAGCTAGGGAGAATTCGCAAATTAGTGTTGAAGAAGTTAACGGTACAGAGATTAAAGTAGGTTCGTTGGATGAAGTTAGTACCAGCGGAAACTGGCCCCCTGTTTATGACAAAAAAGGAGAACAAAACTAGCATAGACATCGCGGATAAAAATTTTAAGAAATTGTCCATTCAGGTTAGCTTGAATGGACTTTCTTTTTGTGTGGCAGATACTGTTTCGCATAAGTTGTTGTATTCCGATAGTTTGCTTTTTACAGAGGAACTGAATCCACTGTCGTTATTAACGGAATTGGAAAAGCTCTTCCTTAAACATAATCTTCACCAAAAACAGTTTGACGAAGTGGTAGTGGTGCATAGGAATACGCTTTTCGGATTGGTTCCTAAATCCCTGTTTGATGCCAACGAAATTGCCAACTATCTACAATTTAACACAAAAATACTTCCCACAGATGTTCTCGCATATGATGAAGTGGAGAATCATGATATTGTAAATGTGTATGTTCCCTACATGAACATCAATAATTATGTGTATGACATACATGGGGAATTCACTTATATGCATAATGGCACCGTACTTATTCAATCCTTATTGACAAATTATGGCAATACCAATGATGCTGTTTGTTATGCCCATGTTAGCAAGAAACAATTGGATGTCACGGTTATCTCACAAAGAAAATTGCTCCTGTTCAATAGCTTTTCGTATGACACAAAGGAAGACTTTGCGTACTACCTTCTTTTCGTTTTGGAACAGCTAGACTTGAATGCAGAGGAAGTCCTAGTTAAACTATTTGGAGAAATTGAAGAGGATGATGCTATTTATACGCTTTGCTATAATTACATTCAAAACATTTCAATTTTTGCGCCAACATATACCCATCATTTTGAAATGGGACAACCGGAACTCGCCTCAATAGATTTCACGGTTTTAAACACTTTATAATGCGGATTATTTCTGGAAAACATAAAGGAAGGAACCTACAGGCTCCTAAAAAATTACCTGTGCGACCTACAAAGGATATGGCCAAGGAAGGCCTTTTCAACATTCTGAACAATAGTTACTACTTTCCTGATTTAAAAGTATTGGACCTCTTTGCAGGAACAGGAAACATTAGCTATGAATTTGCATCAAGAGGCGTTGAGGATATTCTTGCCGTGGATACAGATTTGGGCTGTATCAATTACATCAATAAAATTTCAACCGACTTGGAAATGGGCATACGCACTTTAAAAAGTGACGTATTTTCATTTTTAAATCGAAATACGGAACAGTTCGATATTATTTTCGCCGATCCCTTCTACAGTATGGAATTGGAAAACTTTGCAAAACTTCCCTACCTTGTATTCGGCAACAAGTTACTTTTGGAAGAAGGTGTTCTAATCATTGAACACTCCAAGCAGACAAACTTGGAACACCTCCCCTATTTTGAACGTTCCCGAAAATATGGGGGAAGTGTTTTTAGTTTTTTTAAAGGGTAGTGTAAACGAATCCTTACCCTTTACAGGTTGGGAAATTCATAAAAGATAAAAACCTTGGTTGAATTTATAAAGAGAAATTTTTGTCGATTCTACAAATACTACAGGATTTTCTAAGTGTTAAAAAACACTTTAATAAAGCTAATTCAAACCTAATAATTCATTTACATTTATCATCTCTAACAAGGGAATGAAAAGAACACTCGTCCGTTATAAAAATAGTGCGTTAAGAAGATTTATTAGGCGTCATCAAAAGTACGCCCCCATTCTATTTTTTATCGGTGGGGTTGTTTTTGACACACTTACCCTTGGCCGTATAGACCGCACCTATGATTTGGTAATGCTTTGCCTTCATATGACCAATCTTTCCATTACCTTATACTTATACAATTTGGCTAGTGATGGTAAATGGGCAAATACATTCTTGGATCGTTATGTAGAATATTTTCCGCTCGTAATTCAATTCTTTTTTGGAGCACTTTCAAGTGCTTATGTTATCTATTTTTCTAGAAGTGTGTCGCTATCCAAAACGGTCACGTTCTTTGTCATTCTGCTAGTATTACTTGTTGCAAATGAGTTTCTTAAGAAAAGAATTTCCAATAAGTACTTGCAGTTTGGGGTCTACTTCTTTCTAAGTTTCACCTTTTTCACGTTTATGGTTCCTGTTTTTCTGGCAAAAATGAACATGACCATTTTTCTCATTTCTGGAGCGATAAGTTTAGGCTGCACCATAACTTTAATCCTAAGTGTTTATGGTAGTAGTCCCAGCACCCGGTCAGAAGTTCATTTAGGAAAACTCCTTGGACTTATTATTTGTATTTATGCTTTGATAAATTTCTTCTATTTTTTTAGGCTCATTCCACCCGTACCCTTAGCGCTAGATGCCGGAATTGTTGCGCATGACATTCGAGTGAAAAATGGTAATTACCTTGTGCAGTATGAAAGAGATGACTCTTTTGTTTTTTGGCGAGACCATAGGAACGAATTCATTTATGAGCCTGGGGAAAATGTATATATCTTCTCTTCCATATTTGCCCCAACAGCTTTGGAAAAATCGATTTTGCATAGGTGGAAATGGTATAACGAAAGCACATCGGAATGGGAAGTTGTTGAGGATATCGGTTTTGAAATAACTGGAGGGCGAGATGACGGATTCCGTGGATATACCTTTAAGAGCAATGTTAAAGAAGGACAATGGGAAGTAGAGGTTATGACAGATGATGGACTTGTTTTAGGGGTAATTGATTTTGAAATAATTGTTGATTCTTCAAAAAATCCCTATCGGCTTATCGAAAGAAAATTCTAACCGAAGCACGAATCAATGATTTGAATTCCCTCTATTTAAAATATCAAAAGACCCTTAGACTTCGCTCAGGGTTAATTCGATAATGCAAATCAAAGATTTAATATCTCATTAAAAAAAAGCAGGCCATAAGCCGGATTCTGTTTCCGCCAAAAACGGACCCTTATCATTTATCTAGACCTTTGGTTGCCCAAAGGCTCTAACCGCCTACCCTTCGGCTCGGGCGCGCAACCCTTTCCCAATAGCTATCGGGACACCGATTTACATGACGTTTCACCGTATAGAGTTTACCTGGTTTCACTACAGCCGAACTGTACTTGCTTTCTGTTGCACTTGTCCTTCCGCTAAATGACGGAGACGGGCGTTACCCGCTATACTGCACTATGGTGTCCGGACTTTCCTCGTTCCAATAAATTGTAACGCGATAAGGTGGCCTGCTAAGGGCAAATGTACTGTAATTGTTGATAACTAAGGAGGAATCCTGTATCAAAACTCTAGTAGACTAAACCTCGATTTTTATATTTGTAGTAGTCCATAAACCAATATCTATTTGGAACCATTTATTGTATCGGCACGCAAGTATAGACCCCAAACTTTTAAGGATGTTGTGGGGCAACAGGCCATAACCAATACGCTACAAAATGCAATAGACCAAAACCATCTGGCACAAGCACTTTTGTTTTGTGGCCCTAGGGGTGTTGGTAAAACTACATGTGCCCGTATTCTGGCCAAGCAAATAAATTCTGATGGCACCGAAAGTACAGATGAGGATTTTGCTTTCAACATTTTTGAGCTGGATGCCGCTTCCAATAACTCGGTTGATGATATAAGAAACCTTATTGACCAAGTGCGTATTCCACCACAAGTTGGGAAGTATAAAGTATATATTATTGACGAGGTACACATGCTCTCGCAGTCGGCCTTTAATGCTTTTTTAAAGACTTTGGAAGAGCCTCCAAGGCATGCTATTTTCATTTTAGCCACGACGGAGAAACACAAAATAATTCCGACGATTCTATCCCGTTGCCAAATTTTTGATTTTAAACGGATTACGGTTAAAGATGCAGCAGAATACTTGAAGTATATTGCCGAAAACCAAGGTATTAACGCGGAAGAAGATGCATTGCATATTATTGCCCAAAAGGCTGATGGCGCCATGCGGGATGCACTTTCCATATTTGACCGAGTGGTAAGTTTTTCAGGCACGGAACTAACCAGAAAAGCTGTTACAGAAAACCTGAATGTGTTGGACTACGATACATATTTTGAGGCAACAGATTTGATACTTGAACATGCCATACCGCAATTATTAGTTCTTTTTAATAGGACTTTAGCACTAGGTTTTGATGGGCATCATTTTATTTCCGGACTCGCTTCCCATTTTAGGGATTTAATGGTTTGCCAACATCAGGATACCATTGCATTGTTAGAAGTTGGTGAAGCTGCTAAAAAAAATTATCTGGAACAATCCAAAAAGACCTCCAGTAGTTTCTTACTTAAGGCTTTGGACTTTGCTAATGACTGCGATTTAAAGTATAAGACTAGCAAAAACCAGCGACTTCTCGTGGAGCTTACGCTTATGAAACTTGCCTCCATCGATTTTGATGGTGAAAAAAAAATCCTGAATCTGTAGGGCTTCATAATAAATCTGCTGATTTTATCGCCCCGGCGTCTTTTTATAAAAACGCACTTCCAAAAAAAGAGATTAAACCAAAACCTGAGGAGGATATTCCCGAATCTGGTGTTGAAATCAATAAAATCCCCGAACAAAGGGCGGAAAAATTTCAAAAGATAGCTGAACAGCACGCACTTAAAACCGAAGAAAAACAGGCGGTAGTAGGGACAAAAGAAGAGATTGTAATTAATAGCCAGGTTAGCGAATCTGCAACTCAATCATATAATTCAACTCCAGAAAATAACACGGAAACCGCTATTGAAACATCCGTAGCCTCAAAAATCAATATTTCCTCTCCTTCCAAACGAGTTTCAGGCCTATCCATTTCAAGCCTAAAAGCAAAGAAAGTGCATGAACTGAATAAGATTGAAGTAGTTTTAAACGAGGAAGATTTACCTAAAGATGAATTCACCGAAGAAGCACTGCAACAACATTGGTCAGATTTTGTAAAGCAAATTGATGATAAAGGACAGAAGATATTGGCCTCCAATTTAAATACAGATGTACCCAAATTAAAAGAAGATTTTACCTTTTGTATCGAATTGCCCAACGGCACTATGAAAAAAGAAATAGAGCGTGAAAGTTATGAGTTAATGGAGTTTCTAAGGTCGAAGTTAAACAATCACTTTATCCAACTTAAAATTTCAGTTAACGAGGAAAGTGCAAAGAAATTCGCTTTTACACCAGAAGAGAAGTATGAAAAGTTACGGGAGAAAAATCCCGCTATCGATTTACTTCGAAAAGAATTTGATTTAGACCTTTAGTCTTTTTAACCGAAACGCATAAAGGAGCAAAACCAAGGAAATAATCAATAATCCAAATGCTTCCCTACCCAATTCTACCGTTTCAATATCCCTATCGTTCAAATCAAAACCCTGAAAATCAGAAGGGTAAAGATAAATAAATCCAATAAAACAAACGATTCCTACCACCAATGGCGCAATCATTTTTAATTTGTTAAGGGCAAAAAGTAAGGATAGAAAAGCTGCCACTCCATAAATAATAATCCATAACAAAGAATCTGGATCATTATACTGTACCACCGCACCCAAGGCGAATAAAACCGTAAATAAATAACCTAGAACTTTATAAAAGGTGGAAATAGGCATTGACTTTATTTTATAAATTAGAACTGTATTTATCAGCTAGTGGTAATATCCTTTAAATAGCTCCAAAAGATTCTCTAAAATAAATTAAATTTTCTAGCTAATCTATTACTAGCCTATTTATACTGCGTATCAATATGATTCTTTATAATTTTGAAAAAAAGAACAAATGCTAGGCTTAAAACTTCCTACTGATCCGCGATGGGTAAACATTGTTGAAAAAAACATAGACGAAATCCTCACGGATCACGCCTACTGTGAACAAAAAGCGGCGAGTACCGCTATTTCTTTGATTGTTTCTTTTCCAGAATACTCAGAACTTATTGAAGAAATGATTGCGTTATCCCGAGAAGAAATGGGACACTTTAAAATGGTGCATGACCGTATTATCGCCCGCGGAAAAGCGCTAGGAAGGGATAGGAAAGATGAATACGTACTTCAACTCATCAAATTCTTTCCCAAGGGCGGAAGTAGGACTACGCAGCTCGTGCATCGGCTTTTGTATGCCGCCCTCATTGAAGCCCGTAGTTGTGAGCGTTTCCGTTTACTTTCAGAGGAGCTTGAGGATAAGGAATTAGCAGATTTTTACCATAAACTCATGGTGAGTGAAGCAAGCCACTATACCATGTTTTTAAAGTTTGCCCGTAAATATGGTGATACGGTGGAAGTGAACCAAAAGTGGCAGGAATTACTGACGTATGAAGCGGAAATCATGAAACACTTAAGTACCAACGAAAGTATTCATGGCTAGATTTAGCCTTAAATCTAAAACAGTCGCCTACTCCTTCAATTTATTTACATAATAATCATAGGTTGCAAATTGGGACCTGCTTTTAGCACCTCTAGTTTTTCGATAAGCGTTATCCTGCTTTTCGCTAAATATTCTGGCCTTCATATTATCTTTCCAGCAAATCTCAAAAGTTTCCACAAGTTCTTTCTTAATGTCCTCATCGTAAATAGGGCAACCAACTTCTACCCTATAATCCAAATTACGGGTCATCCAATCAGCTGATGAAATATACACTTTTGAGTTACCATCGTTTGCAAATACAAAAAGTCGAGTATGCTCCAAAAATTTGTCCACTATGCTAATAGCTTCAATATTTTCGCTCATTCCCTTAACGCCTGGCACCAAGCAACAGATTCCACGGATAATTAATTGAATCTTTACCCCTGCCCTACTTGCTTCGTACAATTTATCTACCATTTTATAGGAAGTAAAGCTGTTCATTTTTATTTTAATATAGGCTTCCTTCCCAACAATTGCATTTGCTATTTCATTATCAATGAGTTTTGTAAAAGTACTTTTAGTGTAGTGTGGAGAGACTATCAGATGTTTATACTTATTAATTTTATAGGTGGTTTCAAAAAAGTCGAACACTTTGTTCAGCTCTTTTAAAATAGGTACGTGTGCAGTGAACAATGTGTAGTCCGTATATATTCTTGCGGTAGATTCATTAAAATTACCGGTACTTATAAAGCCGTATCTTTTTATTTCCTCCCTTTCTTCCCGCTCTATGACACATATTTTACTGTGGACTTTTAATCCAGGAACCCCAAAAATGAGTTTTACCCCTTCAGCTTGGAGTTGTTCTGCATATTCTATATTCGCTTGTTCATCAAAACGAGCTTGAAGCTCAATTTGTACTGTTACCTGCTTACCATTTTTTACCGCATTTATTAGTGATGCCGCAATATGAGAGTCGCTCGCAAGGCGATACACGGTAATCTTGATACTTCTTACTTTTGGGTCCAACGCTGCCTCTCGCAAGAATTTAAGAATATATGCAAACGTTTGATAGGGAGTGTATTGCAAATAATCCTTCTTGGCTATTTCCTCAAGTATACTACCTTCCATACTCAAGCCCTTAATCGGTAACGGCGAGATCTTATCGTACAGCAAATCTTGTCTCCCAAGACTAGGAAACCCCATATAATCGCGTCTATTGTGATACCTGCCACCAGGAATAACGCTATCCGTATCTTCAATATTCATCTTTTCCTGTAAAAATTGAAGTGTATCCTTTCCTATACTTTTATCATAAACAAAACGAACCGGATCTCCTATTTTCCTGTGCTCAACACTCGACGATATTTTTTCGATAAAACTCTTACTAAGGTCGTTATCCATATCCAATTCCGCATCCCTCGTAATTTTAACCATGTGAGCCGAAATAGCTTCATACTCGAACATGGTGAAGATACTTCCCAAACAATAGCGTATGAGGTCATCCAGTATAATAATATAGTTTTTGTCACCTTGTTTGGGAAGAACTACAAAACGATCTATTCCTTTAGGAATTTCTATTAATGCGAACCGTTTTTCCTTTTTTCCGCCATTACTTTTGATCAACATACGTACTGCCAAATAGGCAGCGGTGTCTTTTAATGTTGGAAACCTGGTAAGATCATTAAGGATAATGGTCATTAACTGAGGACTTACCTTTTGAAGAAAGTAGCGTTTTACAAACTCTTGTTGCTTTTCGCTAAGTTCCGATTCCTGAAGAATGAATATATTTTGATTCTCCAGCTCATCCTCAATATGTTTTAGAATCCCCAAACTTTTGGTCTGTTGTTGAATACATATTTTAGTGATTTCCTCTAACAGATCTTTTGCTTTTTCTCCCCCTAGTACACTTTTTCCGTTCTTTCCGGCCTCCACGATACGCTTTACCGTAGCATAACGAACTTTAAAAAATTCATCCAAGTTATTTGAAAAAATCCCTAAAAACCGAAGCCTTTCAATTAAAGGGACATTCTTATCCGCACTTTCCTGTAGAACACGCTCATTGAACCACAACCAACTTATCTCTCTATTTACGTACTGATTATTATACTTCACCATTATTTTAAAGCCTTTGGAAAAATTGTTTGTATCGTTGAACCTTTTGTAATATCACCCCAAGAATTCTCTTTGAATTGTAAGTGCACAAATCCACTCGTTGGAACATTATCTATCTGCCTATTTCCTAACGAATTTGCAATATGGGTAAAAGCGTGGTTATGTCCAAAAATTAAAATCGTGTTTAAGTTATCGGGACAACTTTTGACAAAATCAATTACCTGACCTCCCGAAAAGTCATACAGCTCAGGCACCACTTTAAATTTATCCATTGAAAATTCTAGTGCTCTTAGACAAATCATGGCAGTGTGAAAAGCTCTGTTGGCGGGACTAGAAAAAGCATAATCGATTGTAAATGATTCTTTTGACAATTCGGCTCCAACCAACTGGGCATCGTCAATACCCCTCTGTTGCAATGGCCTGTTCTCGTCACTCACATTTAGTTCCCAAGAGGACTTTCCATGTCGCAGCAATAGTAAATTCTTCATAGTACTCCGTTATCCATTAAGGTGCTAATCGCTCTATTTTCCAATCTAAATCATTCTGAACACTATACCGTATTCTGTCGTGTAGTCTGTTGGGTCTTCCTTGCCAAAATTCTATAGAAACTGGTTTTACTATATACCCGCCCCAATTATCCGGCCTAGATACTTCTTTACCTTCATATTCATTTTCCAACTTCTTCAATTCTTCTTCCAAAATAGCTCTAGAGGAAATAACTTGACTTTGGTCAGAAACGAGCGCGCCCAGTTTACTTCCTTTAGGACGCGATTCAAAGTACCCATCCGAGAGATTAGCTGGAATTTTCTCTGCTTTTCCTTTAACAATTACTTGCCGCTCCATATTAGGCCAAAAAAAAGACACGCATATATTAGGGTTATTAGCTATAGCCGTACCCTTTTCACTATTATAATTGGTATAAAAAATAAATCCCTCTTCGGTATATTTTTTCAGCAACACCACCCTGCTTTTTGGGTAACCGTCAAGACCAATAGTAGATACCGTCATGGCGTTAGGTTCATCAATACTTTCTGATCGTTCTACCTCATAAAACCAAGTTTGAAAAAGTTGTATCGGATTATCTGATATACTATCCTCCAGCAACGCACTTTTCTCATACGATTTTCTGTAATTTCCTAAGTCTTTTTGCATGCCATCAATTCAAAAAAGTAAGATACTCAAAGTTCTTAAAAAGAACCGACAAAAGGAAGTTCAATAAATTCTTTTATTGATAGTTTAGAACTCGAACGACTTGCCGTCATCCGCCAGTTCCACATTTGAAAAAATAGTGGAAGCTTCTTCTTTAAAAAGTTCTATGGATTTATATCGCGTAGAATAATGGCCCAAAATCAATGTTTCCACTTCCGCTGATTTTGCAATTGCAGCAGCTTCCTTTGCGGTAGCGTGTTTTGTTTTTTCGGATAAATACGCCTCAGACTCCAAAAAAGTAGCTTCATGATACAACGCACTAACGTTTTGTAATTGTGGAACTAAGCTTGGTTTGTAGGCCGTGTCACTGCAGAAAGCATAGGATTTTGGTTGTGGAGGGTCAAAAGTCAATACGTTGTTCGAAATAATTTCACCTGAATCCAGAACTACGTCTTTGCCATTTTTAATATTCTGATAATAGGCTTTATCAATTTTAAATTTAGCAGCCGCCGCTACATTCAATTTACGCTCACCCGGCTTTTCCCTGAACAGAAAACCATTCGTATATATTCTGTGATCTAAAGGAATTGTTTCTACAGACACCTTGTCATCTTCGTAAATAAGTTCGCATTTTTTGGAAGTTAACTCATGAAAGGAAAGCGGATAATTGGTCCAAGAGTCACCCAATTTTAATAAAAGTGTAATCGCTTCTTTAATACCTTTTGGACCGTAAATATGCATCTCCTTATCCCGCCCTAGGAGTCTAAAAGTTGAAACTAAACCTGGCAATCCAAAAAAATGATCTCCATGTAGGTGAGATATAAAAATATGATTGATTCTCGAAAATTTAATCTTATGCTTTCGAAGCTGAACCTGGGTACCTTCCCCACAATCAATAAGAAACATATGGTTTTTAATTTCTAAAACTTGGGATGTTGGGTTAGTCAGCGTTCTTGGTGTCGCGGCATAACAGCCTAGAATAGTTAGACGCATACTAATTAAAAGTTGAAAATGAACAATTGAAAATAATTTTGAAGTCTAACATCTCAATTATTCAATTTTGATGATTTAACAATTCTTGCCAAAAGTCTAATTATTTGAATTACTTCGTCATTTATTTCCGAATACTTTTCTTTGGTAAGATAATCAGATTGATGAAGAAGTTCAACCCAATAATCAGTTTCATTTGCTTCCTTTAACCCTATTGACATTTTATGGATAAAATCTTTCTTGCTTTCCGCATGCTCCGCCTCTCGAACCATTGCACATATTGAAGTACCTGATTTTAGCAGTTGTTTTGAAAGTACAAATTCTTTCTTTTCTTTCTGAATTTCTCTAACAATCTTTATAATTTTTAGGGCAAATTGAAAACTTTTTTCGGCTATTATATTTTCCTTTTTCAATTTTACATTTTAAATTCCCAAGTCCCTTTCCATCTCTTCCATTTCAATTATATCCCTAGCTTCCTGAAGAGTTGGAGCAATTATTATTTCTTCCGGCACCTCATCATAAGAAACCTGATCCGTTACAAGAACGAAGGATTTACCATTTTCGCGATGTTTGTTGGAAATCTGAAGAAATTCCATCACATCATCGGAAGAAAGCTTTCTAAAAGAGAACAGATTCAGAATCAAATTATCATTTTTGAGTTTTGCATACTCCTGCTCAAAGTTTTTCAGAAAAAATACAATATCCGTTTTTTCCTGATAAACGATTGTGGTATTTCCGTCTTTATCAAAAATCATAGTGCTATTGTTTTATTTTAGAAGCCAGTAAATAAATCACCGCCATTCTAATGGCAACCCCGTTTTCTACCTGATTTAGAATAATGGACTGTTTAGAATCGGCCACGTCACTGGTAATTTCAACTCCCCTATTTATAGGCCCTGGGTGCATTATCACAATTTCCTTTTCCAGACTGTCCAACAAAGCCTTATTGACACCGTATTGCTGGGTATATTCCCTAGTTGTAGGAAAGTAACTGATATCCAATCGCTCGTTCTGTATGCGGAGCATATTGGCAACATCACACCATTCCAATGCTTTTCTTAAATTGGTTTCTATTTCCACACCCAAAGAAGTTACGTGTTTTGGAAGAAGCGTCTTGGGGCCGCAAACTTTTACGTTTGCACCTTGTAATTTTAAAGCGAAGATATTGGACAATGCCACTCTTGAGTGAAGAATATCACCTACAATAACCACGTTTTTACCGGCCACATCCCCTAACTTTTCACGTATGGAATACGAATCCAACAAAGCCTGTGTGGGATGCTCGTGAGCTCCATCCCCGGCGTTTATGATTGACGCCTTCACATGTTTTGCCAAGAAGATACCAGCGCCTGGATTGGGATGACGCATCACCACCATATCCACCTTCATGGAGAGAATATTGTTTACGGTATCTATCAGTGTTTCTCCCTTTTTTACCGAGGATTGACTTGCGGAAAAATTAAGCACGTCCGCGGAAAGTCTTTTTTCTGCTAGTTCAAACGAAAGTTTGGTGCGGGTACTATTCTCAAAAAATATATTCGCTATGGTAATATCGCGAAGTGAAGGAACTTTTTTTATGGAACGATTGATAACTTCCTTAAAATGGTCGGCGGTTTCAAAAATGAGTTGAATATCGGACTCTTCTAGATACTTTATTCCCAACAAGTGATTCACACTTAATTCGCTCATTCCCTATCTGTTAATCAAATAAATAACATCTTTTCCGTCGTTTTCTTCCCACATCACCTTTACTTTTTCATTGTCAATTGCATCTACTTGTCGCCCTCTGTAATTGGGCTGAATTGGCAAGTGTCTGCTAAACCTTCTATCGATTAAAATTAAGAGTTCAACCTCAGATGGTCTTCCAAAGGATTGCAAAGCCGTTAATGCCGCATTAATACTTCGTCCTGTGTATAGCACGTCATCCACAAGCACAACCTTTTTATCCTCTACCAAAAAGTTGATTTTGGTTTTTGTAGCTTCCAAAGTTTTATCGCCCCTTCTAAAATCATCCCTATAAAATGTAATGTCCAAGAAACCTAAATCAATTTCTTTTATCCCATACTCCTCCTTCAAGATTTTGCACAATCTTTCCGCAACGAATATTCCTCTAGGTTGAATACCGATTATCACTGTATTTTTAAAATCGATATGATTTTCAAGAAGTTGGCAAGCCAAACGATGTAGGATGATGTTGATTTCTTTTGAGGAAAGTAGTACTTTTTGACTCATATTAGTCCGCCACACTTTTAGCAAGACAAAAATAGGGAATTCTCTTAAATAATTGTTGGTTGATTATTAGAAACAAAAAGCCCCAACTTTCGTCGGGGCTTTCAAATTATTTAAAATAAAATACTAGACTACTTCTTCTTTTTCTTAGAATCGGCAGCTTCCATTTTATCTTTTAACGCTTGTAATGCATCATTGGCATCGCCTAATGTAGGCTTAGCTTCATCTGCGCTAGCTGCTTGTCTCTTGACAGCTGCTTTTACGTTACGCTGCTCTTCTTCACGGAAAATAGCGGTATGACTGGCAACTACGCGCTTGAAGTCTTTATTGAATTCAATAATCTTGAATTCGGCCTCATCGCCTTTACCTAACTTCTTACCATCTTCTTTTTCCAAATGACGTTGTGGAACAAAAGCTATGATATCTTCGTTAAACTCGATAGTCGCACCTTTATCAACAACTTCAGAAATAGTTCCTGTATGAACCGTATCTAAAGCAAATTCAGTTTCATACTTGTCCCAAGGGTTCTCCGTGGTTTGTTTATGACCTAAACTTAATTTTCTGCCATCAACATCCAATTCCAATACTTCAACCTCCAAAGTATCACCTACATTAGTGAATTCTGATGGATGCTTGATTTTCTTGGTCCAAGAAAGATCAGAGATGTAAATTAAACCATCTATACCTTCTTCCAATTCTACGAATACACCAAAGTTGGTAAAGTTCCTTACGATACCTTTGTGTTTAGAACCTACAGGATATTTAGTTGTAATATCTGTCCAAGGGTCTGGCGTCAATTGCTTGATACCCAATGACATTTTACGATCTTCACGATCCAATGTCAATACGACCGCATCGACTTCATCACCTACTTTTACGAAATCCTGAGCGGAACGCAAGTGCGTAGACCAAGACATTTCAGATACGTGAATCAAACCTTCAACACCTTCTACTACCTCAATAAATGCACCGTAGTCCGCTATAACAACTACCTTACCTTTTACCTTATCGCCAATCTTAATTTCATCACTAAGGGCTTCCCAAGGATGTTTCTCCAATTGCTTAAGACCAAGTTGAATTCTAGATTTATTTTCATCAAAATCAAGGATCACAACGTTCAATTTTTGGTCAAGCTCAACAACCTCGTTCGGGTGGTTGATCCTGCTCCAAGAAAGATCGGTTATGTGTACAAGACCATCAACACCACCAAGATCTATAAAGACACCGTAAGAAGTGATGTTCTTAACAACACCTTCCAATACCTGTCCTTTTTCAAGTTGACTGATAATCTCTTTTTTCTGCTCTTCAATATCCGCTTCAATAAGCGCTTTATGGGATACAACAACGTTTTTGAATTCATGGTTTATTTTCACCACCTTAAATTCCATTGTTTTATTTACATATTGATCGTAATCACGGATAGGCTTAACATCTATCTGTGAACCTGGTAAAAATGCCTCGATACCGAAAACATCAACGATCATACCTCCTTTAGTTCTACATTTAACAAAACCACTTACGATTTCCTCTTTATCATGAGCCGCGTTAACACGATCCCATGCCATAATCGTACGTGCCTTTCTGTGTGAAAGCACCAATTGTCCGCTTTTATCTTCACGGATGTCAATAAGCACCTCAACTTTGTCACCAACCTTTAAATCTGGATTATAACGAAATTCGTTCAAGGAAATAACTCCTTCAGATTTTGCGTTGATATCAATAATAGCTTCTCTTTCAGTAAGATAAACTACTGTACCTGTTACTACTTCCTCATCGGCAGTATCAACAAAATTTTCAGCTACAAGTTCTTCAAATTCCTTAAGTTTGGAATCATCAACACGCTCAATACCTTGCTCGTACTTTTCCCAATTAAAATTTTCTAAAAACTCTTTTGGATCTTGAACAGGAGCCTGTTCTTTGGTTTCTTGAACTGCTTCCGCAGTTTCTGTAGTTGCTGTTGCAGTTTCTACTGCTTCAACTTCGTTTTTTTCTTCAGCCATTATATAGCCTAAAATTTGTATTCTGTAAATGCATCGGAGTTAGACAATCACTACAGAAGTTGTTATTACGTCTTTTTATCACCCCTCTTTCGCTCCAATTGTTTGTCAAAAAAGGAGTGCAAAAATACAACTAATTTGTTTATTAACAAATATTTGATTGCTCAGCTTATCAAATGTTAAAGTCTTCACTTTTTTTTAAGTTAATTAGCCTCAATTATTATTATCTTTCTCATTATAAATTTTAACCATTAAATACAGTATTATGAGTGTTAAAGCAAAATACCAAGGCGTTTTAGATCTTGGTGAGCAATTAGGAATAAAGGATGGTAACGTAACGGAGGAAGCGGGAGTACTTAAAGTTAAAGGGGAAGCTAAAACTCCTTATGAAAAAGATTTAATCTGGGACAAAATAAAGGCAATTGGTGGCGAGAGTCCTTCTGATATCAAAGCGAACATTACTGTAGCCGACAGTTCTATCTACCATAAACATGTGGTTAAGAGTGGAGAGTCGCTAAGCAAAATTGCAAAGCACTATTATGGCGATGCAATGAAATACAAGCAAATCTATGCTTCTAATACCAATATTTTAAGCAATCCGGATGTAATTCATCCAGATCAGGTTTTGGTAATCCCAAATCCATAAGATTTTAAACTTTAGAAAGTAAAAAGCTCCTGAAAAATTTCAGGAGCTTTTTTTATGATTTATTCGTTTTTATCGAAAAAAAACAATCTAATCTTTCCTTTCTATAACTCTTAAGGCGAAGTTGTGCATACGCTCAAACTGCTCCTTCAATCCCATATCACTATTGTCGAATTCAATGGCGCCCTCTGCTTTTTTTAAGGGTGAAAATTCCCGATTGGAATCAATAAAATCACGTTTCTGCACATTCTCCAAAACTTCATCATACTTAACCTTTTCGCCTTTGTCCAAAAGTTCTTTATACCTTCTATATGCCCTTTTCTCAGGAGAAGCTGTCATAAAAATCTTCAGTTCTGCGTCTGGAAAAACTACCGTACCAATATCGCGACCGTCCATCACAATACCCTTTTCCTTACCCATCTTTTTTTGAAGGTCAACAAGTTTGTGCCTTACTTGCTCTAGTTCCGCCACCCGGCTAACGTTTCTGGAAACCTCCAAAGTTCTAATCTCCTTTTCTACATTCTCACCGTTCAGATACATTTCGGAAAAACCCAATGCATCATTGTATTTAAATTTCAGATTGATTTTAGGCAGCAGTCTAGTTAAAGCTGAAATATTTTCCTTTTCTTCACCAATGAACCCATTCTGCATAGCGAACAACGTAACTGCCCGATACATAGCACCTGTATCCACATAAACGTATCCCAAAGCTTTGGCCAATTGTTTGGCAAGTGTGCTTTTTCCCGTAGACGAAAAACCGTCAATAGCTATGGTTATTTTTTTCATTTATGCTGAATCATATCCATAAAAATAGGAAGAATTAATGTTTAACTACCACACTAATATCCCAAATTGCTATTAAAGATCTTTGGCGTTCTTAACTTTTGTATCGGTAAGGGCGATTTCGATTACCTCGTGCATATACTTCACATAGTGAAAAGTCAAACCCTTTAGATAGTCTTCCTTAATTTCTTTGATATCCCTTTCGTTATAGGCACAAAGTATAATTTCCTTAATTCGTGCACGCTTGGCCGCCAAAATTTTCTCTTTGATTCCCCCTACTGGCAGAACTTTGCCCCTTAGAGTTATTTCCCCTGTCATTGCCAAACTTTTCTTTACCCTTTTCTGGGTGAACAAGGAAACTAAGGACGTTAGCATGGTTATCCCTGCACTTGGACCATCTTTAGGTGTAGCACCTTCTGGAACATGGATATGAACATTATATTTTTCAAAAATTGATGCATCAAGACCAAATCTATCAGCGTTGGATTTAATGTATTCCATCGCTATGGTAGCGGACTCCTTCATCACTTTTCCAAGATTACCCGTTATGGACAGTGTCCCTTTTCCTTTGGAAAGTATCGATTCAATAAAAAGAATGTCACCCCCAACGCTTGTCCAAGCCAGTCCAGTAACTACCCCAGCTACTTGGTTGTTCTCGTATTTATCCCTTTCCATCTTTGGGGAACCCAATATCTTTATAACGTCTTCATTACTAATCTTTATATTGTATTCCTCCTCAATAGCTATGGATTTTGCCGCGTAACGAACCATTTTGGCAATTTGTTTCTCCAATGAACGCACGCCCGATTCACGGGTGTAACCTTCAACAATTTTTTCCAATTGTGGTTTACCTATTTTTATATGGTCTTTATTCAAACCATGTTCCCTAAGCTGTTTGGGTAAAAGATGTTTTTTAGCAATTTCTACCTTTTCCTCAATCGTGTAACCACTAACATTTATGATTTCCATACGATCCCGTAATGCGGGCTGTATCGTTCCCAAATTGTTAGCTGTTGCAATGAACATGACCTTGGAAAGGTCGTAGCCCATTTCAAGGAAATTATCATAAAATTCATTGTTCTGCTCAGGATCCAAAACTTCCAACATTGCGGAAGAAGGGTCACCTTGGTGACTGCTGGACAATTTATCTATTTCATCCAAAATAAAAACAGGGTTGGATGTTCCCGCTTTTTTCAAACTTTGAACAATTCTACCCGGCATTGCGCCGATGTAGGTCTTCCTATGACCGCGTATTTCCGCTTCGTCCCTAAGTCCTCCCAAAGAAATACGTACATATTCCCTTCCCAAAGCCTCTGCAACTGATTTACCTAAAGAGGTTTTACCAACCCCTGGAGGTCCGTAAAGACAGAGTATGGGGGATTTCATATCGTTCCTCAGTTTCAGCACCGCTAAGTACTCAATAATTCGTCGCTTCACATCTTCCAAACCGTAATGGTCACGGTCTAAGATTCTCTCGGCACGCTTCAGGTCGAATTTATCCTTGGAATATTCGTTCCAAGGTAATTCCAAAATCAAATCCAAATAGTTACGCTGAATGGAATACTCAGCTACCTGGGGATTCATCCGTTGTATTTTGGCCAGCTCTTTATTAAAATGCTCCTTTACTTTCTTTCCCCATTTCTTCTTCTTGGCCTTTGCGCGCATTTCCTCTAGCTCATCATCATAGGAAACGCCACCCAGTTCCTCTTGGATGGTTTTCATTTGTTGGTGCAGAAAATATTCCCGTTGTTGCTGGTCTAAATCGCTACGAACTTTGGATTGTATGTCGTTCTTCAATTCCAACTTCTGCATTTCCACGTTCATATACTTCAACGTGGCCAAAGCGCGCTCTTGCAGATTACTAATTTCCAACAACTCCTGCTTTGCCTTTACATCCAAATTAAGATTGGAAGAAACAAAATTGATCAGAAAAGAATCGCTCTGAATATTTTTTATAGCAAAAGAAGCCTCACTTGGAATATTAGGATTATCACGAATTATTTTTAACGCCAAATCTTTAATAGATTCTATTATCGCCAAAAACTCTTTGCTATTTTTCTCCGGTCTTACCTCTTCCGTCTCTCTAACCGTGGCTGTTAAGTAGGGCTTTTTTGTGAGTACTTCCGCAACTTCAAATCTTTTCTTTCCCTGAATGATTACGGTAGTATTACCATCTGGCATTTGCAATACACGTAGAATTCGCGCAACAGTGCCCAACGTATTAATGTCCTTAACATCCGGATTTTCGGTTTCCTCGTTCTTTTGTGAAACTACACCTATAACCTTGGAACCATTGTTGGCGTCCTTAATTAAGCGTATGGATTTATCCCTACCCGCTGTTATTGGAATTACCACCCCAGGAAATAAAACCGTATTTCGCAAAGGCAAAATCGGAAGGGTTTCCGGTAATGTTTCACTATTCATTTGTTCTTCGTCCTCCGGAGTCAATAAAGGAATCAACTCGGAATCCTCATCTATTCCCTGCAAGGACATATTGTCAAAATTTGAAAATTTAGAATCTCCCATCTATTATATATCGGTCATTCTGTCATTAAAGCAACAGAATAGTTTCCCTTTTAAACGTTTATAAAATGTTGCTAGCGCCCTGTTCATCGATTAAACAAAGAATATAGCAATTTTTTTCAACTACATATTTCAATTCTTGTGCCAACCTTAAGTGATAAACTAACTCATGTAGGCCTCTTTGTGTTAATTATCGATTTCGAACTAATAAAATAGAATCTTTTTCATCAAACTGTAACAATCTGTAACTTGGGTTATCTATAAAACAAACCAATCACTTTTTGAGCCAAGAAAAAGTACATATTGATGCATTATTGCAATTGTGCCTAGAGGGAAAACAGAGTGCACAGCTAGAAGTTTACAATAGGTATTACAAAGCCATGTTCAACACGGCCATACGAATTGTAAAGAATAGCGCTGAGGCCGAAGATGTTATGCAAGAATCGTTTTTGAACGCGTTTACGAAACTGCATACTTTCAAAGGTGAAGTAGCTTTTGGAGCTTGGCTAAAGCGAATTGTAGTAAACAACAGTATTTATCATTACAGAAAGCAACAAAAGAAGAAAGAAGTTGCACTTGAGGATATAATGTACAAGGTCGAAGATAATGACGGAATTACTTCGGATCATGTGTTTACAGATCAAAAGGCTCAAAAAGTGATGGAGACCATGAAACGCTTAAAAGATAATTACAGAATTTCTTTGACCTTACATTTAATAGAAGGGTATGACTATGACGAAATCGGCACAATTATGAATATGAGTTATGCAAGTTGTAGGACAACGATTTCTAGGGCAAAAGAAAGTTTAAGACAAAAAATGCTAATTGCGAACTAATGGAAAAAGATGCTATAGAAGATTTGTTCAAGAGCCTACAGGGGAGTTTTGATACTCAAGAACCTGTAAAAGGCCACGAGGAACGCTTTATGGAAAAATTGAATGCCTCCAAGGGCTTGGTAACGCTTGAGCGGAAAAAACTTAACTGGTGGAAACCGCTCTCTATTGCAGCTTCAATCGCAATAGTACTTGGAGTTGCTTTTACTCAGTTTAACAGTAAACCCACAATTGAGGAGCGGGTGGCGGAGATTTCCCCAGAAGTTTCCAATGCGCAATTCCATTTTGCAAGTCTAATAGAACAGCAGGTTAAGGAACTTGAGGCCGAGGATTCGCCCCAAACGCAAAAAATAATTGCGGATACCATGACACAACTATCCAATTTGAGCAAGGATTATGAGAGTCTTGAAAAAGAGTTGTTAAAAGGAGGAAATAGTAAGCTTATCCTCAGCGCAATGATTACCAATTTTCAAACAAGAATAGACTTGTTGAACGATGTTTTAACTCAAATTGAAACGATTAAAAATTTAAAAAAACAAAATGATGCAAACTTTACTATTTAAATATACGGTTTTACTATTGCTGATTGGTCCAGGACTTATCTCAGCGAACGATGGAAAAATCAGGGGTAAGTATACAAAGGAGAAGACCATAAAGAAAGAGTTCAATGTAAATTCTGATGCGCTTTTAAAAGTCAATAACAGTTATGGCAATCTTACTGTAACTTCCTGGAACGAAAACAGAGTTGTTATTGAAGTACACATTCAGACGAACGGCAATAATGAGGAGAAGGTACAGGACAAACTCAATGAAATCTCAGTAGACTTTGAGGCTACAAGTAGTATGGTCTACGCTAAAACGACTTTTGGCGAAAAAAGAAACAATTGGGGATGGAATTGGGGCAATAATAACAACGTTAATATGCAAATTAACTATACCCTAAAAGTGCCCATTAAGAATAGTGTAAATCTGGACAATGATTATGGCAACATTATATTGGACCGTATAGACGGCCATGCCAAAATAAGTTGTGATTATGGAAGGTTGGAAATAGGGGAATTACACGGCAGGAACAATCAATTGAATTTCGACTATACTTCAAAATCCACCATTGGATATATGAACAGCGGCGAAATTAGAGCTGACTATTCCGGTTTTACGCTTGATAAAGCTGGCGATTTAGTGGTAAACGCGGATTATACAAATGTTACCATTGGTGAAATGGGCAATCTGGATTATACAAGCGATTACGGCAATATGGAAATCGAAGAGGTGAAGAACATAAAGGGCAACGGCGACTACATTTCAGTAAAACTGGGAACCGTTCACGGCAACGTAGATATCATTGCGGATTATGGCTCTATACGAATTGACGAGCTTGCCCCGGATGCAGGTAACGTGAACATTAGAACAGATTACACAGGAATAAAAATTGGGTACAATTCAGCATACCATTTCAATTTCAATATCACCACGGACTATGCTGGCCTGAGCGGAAAAGAAGATTTTGAAATAAATATAAGTTCGGAAAAATCCTCCTCTAAACACTACGAAGGTTATTATGGAAGCAAAGGAAGCGGCAACATGATTACCTTGACCAGTGATTACGGCGGAATTAGTTTTACAAAAAAATAACAACCTCCCTGCAGGTTTGCAGGTCTAAAAACAACAGAAAAATGAAAAAATTAGGACTCTTAACATTAGTATTTGCATTTACAATTTCCTGTTCCGCACAATGGGGCAAAACCATTAAAGGAAATGGAGACAAGGTGACCATTGACCGTTCTACGGGAGATTATGACGCTATCGGCGTATCGGGCTGGTTTGATGTTGACTTGGTAGACGGTCAAGAAGGAAAACTGACTTTAGAAGGAGAATCCAACCTACTGGAACACATAATTACAGAAGTGAAAGACGGTAAGTTGGTCATTAAAACTGAAAAAGGAGTAAATCTAAAACCATCAAACTGGAATAATGGTATTCGCATTACAGTGCCCGTTGAAAGCGTAAATTCAATTGCGTTATCCGGGTCAGGAGATATCGTAGGTAAAAAGATCATTAAAACTGACAGGCTAAGCACTGCAATGTCCGGTTCAGGCGATATTACTTTGGACGTAGACGTAAGATCGGTGGATGCCAGCATGTCCGGTTCGGGTGACATCACACTATCAGGTAGAGCCACGGATTTTGATGCCACAATTTCTGGAAGCGGTGATATCAAAGCTTTTGATATGGAAGCTGAAAATGTCGATGCTACGGTTTCTGGTTCTGCAGATATAAAAGTTACAGCTACAAAAATGCTAAAAGCAAGGGTTTCCGGATCAGGTGATATCACTTATAAGGGAAATCCAGAAAAATTGGATACAAAAACCTCTGGTTCAGGGGATATTTCTAAAGGATAATAATCGGAGTTTATCAAAATCAATCAACTAAAGTCCATTAAAAAAATAGCCCTTCCTTTTAAAAGGAAGGGCTATTTAATTTTCTTTTAATTTTTACTTTTTGACAAGTAATTTAAAAGTTTTGATTTTGTCTTGCTCAACATATAAAAGGTAAATTCCACGGTCAAAATTCTCACCAAAAGCAATCGTATCGTCCGCAGACTTATTCTTTGAATATACCTTTCTTCCCCAAAGATTGTAAACTTTTATGCTAACATTTTGGTCATCATCAAAGTTATAGAGTGAAATATTGAATTCATTATACGTTGGATTTGGCCAAACTTTAATTGAAGGAGGACCTTTTATTGTTTTTATAGTAATAGTTCCTACATCGGAAATCCCGTAATAATAACCGTTTACCTCGGCTATAACGTCATAATTTACTTCTCCAATTTCTGAATCTACATAAAAGTCGTAATCCAGGGAAGCTCTTGCAAATGATTTTACGGGAGTCTTCAAAATTTTTAAATCTTCGGTAAGATAGCCTTCATCATCTGTTCTGTCGGGTACCACAATAGGCTCTCCGTTCAATAGAAACCTAACATTTGCGTTGGCCAAATCGCCAATTTCACCACTGTCATCTTCACCATTGTCGGTCAATACTGACTCTAATTTTATATTGGCTACTCCAGAAGATGCTTTGACCACATACTTTTTTCTGCCCCATAAAGACACGTCCGCATCCTCTGGTATGACCTCTAGGAGGGTCTGGGCCTCTTCCACAGACGAATCATCAAAGACTGCCGAAACAGTTTTGTTTCCAGGTTCGAACAAACCTTCAACTTCATATTCCAACAAGGTTATAGTCGTATTTCCGACCAGGTCGGTACCATTGGGCACAAGACTTACCTCACTAAATTCTTGGTCTTCAATGAAAATGGTCGCCATTTGCTCCCCTAGGTCGCAATTGCGGTTGCCACCTGGTATTTTGACCGTAATGGTCACTTTATCCGAATATTGCTGAACCATGGATTCTATGGCTAGCTCTGCTGTTTTTCCAATAAATATTTCATTCAATTGCGGGTTCTCACCATTTCGAATTACCGTATTCAGGTATTGGGCCATGGCAGGTTTCTCCGCCCCATCACAGGGATCCATGATATAGGCTTCCTCAGCGGTGCGCCATAGGCCGGTCCTGTAGCCCCAAAGCGTGATACCGATTATGGATGGATGGTTCCAATAAAGGTCAAAAATCCTTTCGTATTCGGACAGTTGAAAATTATCCTGCTCCTCTTGGGTTCCATCATTTGTTCTTTCCCCATTTTCATCCAAAGAAGCATTACCGTCAACATCCATTTCCGTAACCATAAGGGGTAAACCTGTGGCGGCCATGGTGTTCAAATTATTCTCAAGATTCGCCGTAGCATCTTCAAAGGAACCGTTTCCGTAACGACGCGTACTGAAAGAATGCGCCTGCATGCCCACTACATCAATCAGGTTGTCCTTTTTAAGAAGTTCGATGATCGCCACATACTCTTCTGTAAAAGCGGGTTCGTTCTCCACACGATATTCATTAATCATCAGTTTTGTTTCACATGGAAAATATTGCCTTGCCAGTTTAAAGGAATTCACAATCCAATCATAGGGACCGGGCTCAGTACCTAGTTCGCCGTTCAAGGATTTTAACGCATTAACGTAATCTCCGCTAGTATCATCGGTTGCATTGTTGCCCTCGTTATTTGGTGGATCATTGAGAATTTCGTTGACCACTTCCAAATACTCCAATGTTTTTCTGGCATCAGAACTATTGTCATAGTGTTCGGCGACCGCTTGAAACCATTCCTTAATCTGTATCACTTTTTCTTCATCACTAAGAGGTTTTAACCAAACGGGTTGTTGATTCCCCCACAAAAGCACATGAAACCGAAATGGAAATCCGTTTTGTGCAGCAAACGCCCGGGCCTCATCAAGCACAGACCAATCGAACACCCCTTCAGAAGTTTCCACACTTCCCCATTTACCGGCATTTTCTGGGGTTATCTGGTTAAAATATTTGTCGATATCCGAATCATTGGGGTCATAAACCGTACCCAAAAATTTGTTTTTTCCAGCTGCGATAGGTTCTTGGTCCGCTGGAGGCGAATATAAAGTTTCGCCGCATATCGGCTGCGCATTGGCTTCGTCAAGAAAATAAGTGTTGGTTAACTGTCCTATGTTAAAAACCACACGGGATGATGTTGAAGCTGCTACAAAATACCATTCAATCAATCCATATTCGGTTCCGGTTTCGAAAAACTCGCTGTAAGCTATGTCAGCGTTTCCGTTTTCGGCATCTTTAGCCGAAAGTTGAATGCTAGTGTTTTCAACGGATAATGACTTGGCAAACGCCTTGAACTGGTAAGTGGCCCCAGGCGTGGTAGCAAATGGGTCACTGACCAATTGCACCTCAAAGGGTTCGCCATCTTGCGCCACTTCCACTTTTACCGCTCTGCTGCCTTGATAAACATCTGCTGCCTCGGTAGTGGCCAAGAGGGAGGCCGCCCCGTTAAATTTCCCCCAATTGTTGAAATCATCACCGCTGCCTTGTTCAAAGCCCGCATTAAGCAACAAGTTTGGTTCATCAAAATCAGGCTCAATCATTTCCATGGCGTCAATAAGATAGGTATTGGTAAAAGCACCAATATCAAGTGCTATTCTCACATTGGAGCTACTGGCCGTAAAGGACCAGGACATCTGGCCCCACTCCGTCGGCACGACTTGACTGGCACCGTATGACAAATCGGCTCCGTCTTGATCTTTAATGGTAACCCGGACCGTTTTGTCAGGTTCCGATGCATTAATGTACATTGAAAAGGTATACGTAGCCCCAACAATCACAGGTATAGCATCACTTACGAATTGCAGATCAAAGGCATTACCGTCGGATTCGACTGTCGCCTTTAGTGCACGAGTTCCATCATATACTTCACTCGGATCCGTGGTTTCTAACATAAATTCGGCACCGTTGAACTTGCTCCATCTGTCAAAATCATCTCCGATACCCAGTTCCAAACTTGGGTTTGGCACAATATTGTTCCCTTCTACAGGTGGGCCGAGCATTTCCATGTTATCCAGGAAATAGGTGTTGGCCTGCGCCCCTAGGTCCAGCACCATTCGAGTGGCAGTGTCATTTGCGGTAAATGTCCAAGACAATTGCACCCAATCTTCTGACACCTGATAGTTTCCGGAATATAAGGCATTAGGATTCGTGGAGAACCGAATTTCAGTACCTGCCGTTTCCGCTTTGGCGTAAATGGTAAAGGTGTAGTTTTGGCCGATGATCGTTGGTACAGGGTCACTGACCAGTTGGACATCGAAAGGATTTCCGGCAACACTCACTACAGCCTTTAGCGCTCTATTGCCATCTTGCACTTCAGCAGCAATTGTAGTTGCTAAAAGAGCATCCGGACCATTGAATTTGGACCAGTTGGTAAACGTGTCTCCCATTCCCTCTTCAAAACTAGGGTTAGGGATTAGATTTTGTGCACTGACGAAACTTAGACAACATACTGAGCACATAACAGTGATCATCCATTTTAAAAAGTAATTTTTTTTCATATATGGGGTTTTAAATGGTTACAAGAAATAATGACTTGAATTGTAGCAAATTGCTTAATCTTAGATATTAATAGTCACCTTTTAGTTTGCTAATAGGATACCGTAATTTTTAAGACCATCAAAACGACTTTATAAATTTAACAGCTAAAAATTTGTGACAATAGAACACTTGCAGCTATTGTTGGTAATTTTGATGCATTTGTGAAGAGTAATTATCAAATACCTATAAAATCATTCTCTTTATTGAGCATTTCCTAATTTACATGTCGATTATTGGTTTAATCCAAATAAACAGAATTTATTAGAGTTTTAAAATGTCCTTTTTAACGGTTTCACCCGTATCAAAAGCAACATCCCCACCAAGAAAAATAAGCCAAGAAAAATTATAGCGCTACGCATACTACCAGTTACTTGGGCTATGAATCCATAAAGGAAAGTTCCGATGATAATTCCTATTTTTTCGGCAACATCATAAAAACTGAAAAAAGAAGTGGTATCAGTAGTATTTGGTAGAAACTTGGAATAGGTTGATCTTGATAATGCTTGGATACCACCCATAACGATACCTACGCATCCGGCAGCTATATAAAAATCCATTGGTGTTATTAAGAAATACGCATAAACACAGATGATAACCCAAAGCGCATTGACTACAATCAAGGTTTTAACGTTACCAAAATTCTTAGACGCCCACGCCGTAACGGTTGCTCCTCCAATAGCAACAAGTTGGATTACTAAAATACTGATAATTAGTCCGGTTGTACGCTCACTATCCGTTCCCCAAGCAATTTCCTCCTCCCCAAAATAAGTAGCGATAAGCATTACCGTTTGCACCGCCATGCTGTATACAAAAAATGCTACTAAGTATCGCTTTAACTTAATTTCGGTACCCAATTGAAACCAAACAGCCTTAAGCTCCTTGAATCCGTTTAGCACTATATTTTTACGTTCACCTTCTTTCTTGTAGCCCTTTGGTAAATAATAAAAGGAATATTGGGCAAAAATAATCCACCAAATCCCAACGGAAATAAAGGAATATTTCATGGCCTTTATTTCGGCGCACACCAGCTTCATCGGTGGATATTCCGAAAACATCGGGTTTCATTACCATTGCCAAATTAAAGAGCAAAAGTATAACGCTTCCTATATATCCCAAGGAAAATCCCTTTGCACTTATCCTATCCTGCTGTTCAGGAAAAGCCACGTCTGGCAAATAAGAATTATTGATGGCAAAACTGACCCAAAATCCCACTAATCCAAAGAAATAACAAATCAAGCCAAAATAAATATTTTCAAGTGAGAACCAATACAGCCCGATGCAGGAGATACCGCCCAAATAGCAGAAAAATTGCATGAAGATTTTCTTGTTCCCCAAATAATCCGCCACCCCAGAAATTAGCGGAGTAATGATAGCAATGAAAACAAATGCCAAGGAGGTAGTATAGCCAATTAAAGGAGCTCTCGCTATTTCACCCCCAAAAACTGAAACTTTTTCTATTTCCGATACGCGGAACAATGCACCATAGAATATTGGAAAAATAGCGGAGGCAATCACTAAACTATAAACAGAATTTGCCCAATCGTAAAAAGCCCAGGCATTCAATAACTTTTTACTACCCTTTAGTGTAAATGCTTTGGTCATACATTAAAATTAAAGCCTTGGACCAGCACGGCGCAAGGCTTTGAATATACAATTAATACCGATGGAATCTTATTGAAATTTGGTCACCCCAAATTTTTCCGCTTCAGCTTTGGCTTCTGGAGCCCATACCGTTAGGTTGTTGATGCGGGTATCGTTAGAAGGGTGCGTACTCATAAACTCAGGTGGTGCTTCACCTCCACTATTGGCTTTCATACGTTTCCAAAGCTCGGCAGCTTCATAAGGATCATAACCCGCGATTGCCATAATCTGCAATCCAATACGGTCCGCCTCGGTTTCGTGTCCGCGGCTAAAAGGCAGCATAACTCCAACTTGGGAACCTATTCCGTACGCTTGATTGAACATATTTCGTTTTTCAGGATCTTGAATGGCAATATTTCCTGCTACCGCACCTATCTGTTGTAAGGTGCCCGCACTCATTCGTTGAGCTCCATGATCGGCCAAGGCGTGTGCCACCTCATGGCCCATTACTACTGCCACACCTGTTTCCGTTTGCGTGATGGGCAAAATACCGGTATAAAAAACAATTTTACCACCTGGCATACACCAAGCGTTTATTGTTTCGTCCTGTACCAGGTTATATTCCCACTTATAATCCGATAAATATCCTGGGTATCCGTTTGCGGCTAGCCAACGTTCCGCCGCCGAGGAGATACGCTGCCCTACTTTGGTGATCATATTAGCCTCAGCAGTTCCTTTAACCACCTTATTTTCCCCCAAAAACTGATCGTATTGGGCAAAGGCCATTGGAAAAACTTGGCTATTTGGGTAAAAATTCAAAGTTTTCTGTCCTGTAAAGGGATTTGTTTTACAAGCAGATACGCCTAAAAATAGCGCAATTATTAAGATTGTCCTTTTCATTTTAAATAGTGTTTAGCGATGAAAATTACAAAATTATTATTTTCCCATTATATGTAATACAGTAAAGTTTTTGTCTATATGCAAACTGTTGTCACCATTAGGCCTTACCGACTTTAAAGGTATCTCCTCATTATCCACTTGAATACTACCTATCCTAAAAGGTAGACCATGAACAATAAACTTTAAAGTTTCATATTCAGTTAAATAAGTTCCATCCTTAAATTGCTGAATGGTCAAGGATTTTTCCTTTCCTGTCAATTTGAAATTACGTAAAGAAAACCTGCCTTTTTTATAGTCAAATCCGTCTTGCGCATCTTCATAAACTTCTGAAGTTTCCGTTCCTAATTTAAAATAGGTATCTAGAATAAGTTCCTCTATTTTAAGTTCCCCAACATACTGTTGTACCGGGTATTTAGGTATTACAGCTCCTTCTTTAATGTAAATGGGCAACTTGTCCAATCCGGCGGCTACCCACTTTTCCTTGCCCCCAACCACTACTTCATGAGTCCAGAAATCATACCACCTTCCTCTTGGTATATACATTCTACGTCCTTGAGCATTAGGCTCCTGTATAGGACACACTAATATCTGTTCCCCAAAGATGAACTCATCTGTCCTAAAATGTGTTTGGGTGTCTTCTTGGTCAAAAAGCACCAGTGCCTGTAACATAGGTTTTTGATTCTTGCTATACTTATAGAACATGGTATATAAATAAGGCATCAGTTGATATCTGATCTCAATAAATTTTCGAACGATATCCGTAATTTCGGTTCCAAAAGACCAAGGTTCCTGATCACCATGATCTCCACTGGAATGTACCCTGCAAAATGGATGAAAAACTCCCAATTGTACCCATCTGGCGAATAACTCCCCATTCGGTTGTTCTGCAAAACCTCCAATATCCGAACCAACAAATGAATAACCGCTCATGCACATACGTTGCATCTGAACGTTCGCTATCCATAAATGTTCCCAAGTGGCAACATTATCCCCCGTCCATGTGGAGGAATACCTTTGAGTACCCGCATAGGCAGCCCTTGTGATAACGAACGGTCTTTTGGGATATACATATTTTTTGACTCCTTCATAGGTGGCCCTTACCATCTGCATCCCATAAATATTATGGGCCTTTCTGTGCGTACAAGGGTGACCGTCATAATCATGTCTAGTATCCAAGGGTGCGGTTTTGCTAGGTACTTCCATCACCGCGGGTTCGTTCATATCGTTCCATACAGCGTGAACACCCAAATCCGTCATAAATTCCTTATACAACTCCGCCCACCATTCCCGTACTTCCGGGTTAGTGAAATCGGGAAAATTACACTCCCCTGGCCATACTTTTCCTCTCATTAAAGGTCCGTCCCCGCGCTTGCAGAAATAATCATTTTCCAGTGCTTCCTGATAAATCCAGTAATCTTTATCTATTTTGATTCCCGGGTCAATCATTACCACGGTCTTAAAACCATCCTCTTCCAACTCACTTATCATCCTTTTTGGGTCTGGAAAGTGATTTTTATCCCAAGTAAAACATCGGAAACCATCCATGTAATCGATATCTAAATAAATGGCATCACAAGGAATATTCAAATCCCTGAATTGCTTAGCTATTTCTTTTACATTGCTCTCCGGATAGTAACTCCATTTTGACTGGTGGTAACCTAAAGCCCACATTGGAGGAAGTTCCGGTGTTCCCGTTAAATTGGAGTAGTAAGACACTACTTTGGACATTTCTGGGCCATAAATAAAATAATAGTTCATTTCCCCGCCGTCCGCCCAAAAACTGGTAGTATTCCTTCTCTCGTGTGCAAAATCAAAATGCGTCTTAAAACTGTTGTCAAAGAAAATACCATAAGCAACTCCCCTTGTAAGCCCTACATAAAATGGAATTGCCTTGTAAAGAGGGTCTTGGTCCTTGCCATAGGCATACGAATCCGTTACCCAGTTTTCCAATCTTTTCCCCTTAAGATTACTGTGGGTGGATTTATCACCCATACCGTAGAAACTTTCGCCCGTCTGTGTAATCTTACTCATCTTTACGGTATTGCCACCGTATTCATAATTTTCCTCCCAATGAAAACCTATTTCATCTTCATTAATGATATTTCCATTTAAATCCGATATCTGGATTCGAAGTGTTTTTTTATCAACTAGGATATTTACTCTTGCAGTCGTAATTATATATTCAGTTTCATTCTCCTCCACTTCCAAAACACTGTAACCAAAGGTAGCTTCCGGATCTATCGCATAGGAAAAATCAGGCTCAAAAACATAGTTCGTTGCATATCTAAAACGGATTAAACTTCCTCTAAGAACCGTGATTTCCAAAATCACCCCGTTTTCGGTGGTGAAATATATTTTGTGGGTGTCCC
The DNA here is from genome assembly GCA_963848865.1 of uncultured Flavobacteriaceae bacterium. Classification (GTDB taxonomy): domain Bacteria; phylum Bacteroidota; class Bacteroidia; order Flavobacteriales; family Flavobacteriaceae; genus Maribacter. Next base: position 346,887 of record CAWKFV010000014.1, read on the forward strand.
GTTTGAACTTAATGATATGGTTTGGGGATAGATTCCCCTTGTATTCAAGCTCGGTATTTGTAATCATGCAATTTGGTTTTTTGTCAATAGCAAAAAAAACACATTAGCTCTTAATTGCGAAATTTTAGTCAAGCAATCATCAACAATAACGTTGTAAACAAAAAAAACTACTTTAAAATAACGATTCCAAGCGGCGGAATGGTAATTTCTATGGATTTCTTATGTCCATGCCAAGGTGTTGTAGATGATTTTATGGTAGGGTTTAACTTACCAGATCCCCCATATTGTGGTGCATCACTGTTTAGCACTTCCTTAAGTTTTCCTTTCTTTGGAATTCCTATTCTGTAATTCTCACGTATAACTGGCGTAAAATTGCACGCAACGATAAGGTCATTTTTTTCATCATGCCCTTTTCTAACGTAGGTAAGAACCGAATTTTCATGATCACCATAGTCTATCCATTGAAAACCTTCCGGGCTAAATTGCTTTTCATATAGCGCAGGCGAACCCTTATAAAGGGCATTCAAGTCCTTTACAAACTGCTGAATACCAGCGTGGCCATCATATTGCAGCAAATGCCAATCCAAACTTTGTTGAAAATTCCACTCAGAAGTTTGCCCAAATTCACCGCCCATGAACATCAAATTAGTTCCAGGATGTGTAAACATATAACCAAAAAGCAGCCTTAAATTGGCAAAGCGCTGCCATTCATCCCCGGGCATTCTATAAACCAGTGATTGTTTGCCATACACTACTTCATCATGCGAAAAGGGAAGCATAAAGTTCTCCGTAAACGCGTAGGTCATGCTAAAGGTCAAATCGTTCTGATGGTATTTCCGGTTTATCGGGTCTTCCTTAAAATATTGCAAGGTATCATGCATCCAGCCCATCATCCACTTCATTCCAAAACCAAGCCCACCAAATTCAACAGGCCTTGAAACTCCAGTAAATGCAGTAGATTCTTCGGCAATTGTCTGCACCCCACCGTCAAAGCTGGCATATACTTCTTGGTTCAACTCACGTATAAAGGACATTGCCTCCAAGTTTTCATTGTTGCCGAACATATTTGGTTCCCACTCCCCATCTTCCCGGGAATAGTCCAAGTACAGCATGGAAGCCACAGCATCTACACGTAAACCATCCACATGAAACTGTTCCAACCAGAAGAGTGCATTGCTAATTAAAAATGCCCTAACCTCATTTCTACCATAATTGAAAATAAGGCTTTTCCAATCTTGGTGGTACCCTTTTCTTCTATCTGGATGTTCATATAGATTAGACCCATCAAAAAAACCGAGTCCGTGTGCGTCTTCGGGGAAATGGGAAGGTACCCAATCCAAAATCACCCCTATATCGTTTTGATGAAACGTATCCACTAATAGTTTAAATTCCTCCGGAGAACCAAATCTGGAGGTAGGCGCAAAATAACCGGTAAGCTGATATCCCCATGAAGGATCATAAGGATACTCCATTATGGGCATAAACTCTATATGGGTATACCCCATTTCCTTTACATAGGAAACTAGGTCTTTGGCCAACTCTTTATAGCTCAGGAATTCATTATCCTTGTCCCTTTTCCAAGAGCCCAAATGCACCTCGTATACCGAATAAGGTCTATCCAATCCATTCTTATCCTTTCTATAGCCCATCCAATCGGCATCCTTCCATTTATACTCCGCATTCCAAACTACCGAGGCCGTTTTAGGAGGATGTTCGCATAATCTTGCAAAAGGATTTGCCTTCTCTGTCCAAATCCCATTATTATGGGATTGTATTTTGTATTTATAAATCTCGCCATGCCCAATATCCGGAACAAAACCTTCCCAGATGCCGCTGGAATCCCATCGCACATTAAGTTGGTGCTCGTTCTCATTCCAGTAGTTAAAATTACCCACAACCGAAATCGCCTTGGCAGAAGGTGCCCAAACTGCAAAGTAGGTTCCCTTTTTTCCATTCAATTCTATGGGGTGTGAACCAAGTTTATCGTAAAGACGATAATGTTTTCCACCCTTAAAAAGATCGATATCAAAATCCGTGAACAGCGAGTGTACAATAACTTTGGACATAGGTAGTATTAATTTTGGTAAATCTAATGAACTTTGATTTAACTAATGTAATTTGCTTCTTTAACTTGGAAACTCCAAAATGTTTTTTGGATTTAACTCCAATAACACAAAAAATGGAACGCTTTTTGAAAAGATAAAAAAATAAAATATCTATTAACAAGTAAAATCAAAAGTCATGAAGAAGTTCAACATAATTTTAGGCGCATTTATCACCTTATTTTTTATTGCATGTGAAGGACCGCAAGGCCCTCCGGGATTTGATGGTTTTGACGGAAGGGACGGAGTGGACGGCCAAGATGGCATTAATATTCTGGGACAGGTTGTTGATATCGAAGGAACATTTTCCCCGACTAACGAATATTCTATTTTCTTTGAATTCCCACAGTCTATAGAGGTTTTTGAAACCGATGTTGTTTTGGTTTACTTACTTTTTGGTCAAACCGAGGATGCCAATGGTGTTCCAGTTGATATTTGGAGATTAATGCCACAAACTCGTATTGTGGACCAGGGCCTCTTACAATACAATTATGAACATACTTTCTTTGATGTAAATATCTTCTTGGAAACCGATTTTGACCCAAGCCTATTACTATCGGGAGACACGGATAATCAGGTATTCAGAATTGCAGTTTTACCTGCAGAGGCTACTCAAACTGGTAAATTGGACACGTCAAACATCAATTCCGTTATGGGTGTTTTAGGAGTTTCAGAATCCGATGTGCAAAAAATCAATTTGAACTAAATCTCAACTTACATAAAAATCAGAGCCCTGTTATGTTAACAGGGCTTTTTTAATTCTAGCATAGAAATATGGCAAACCTTAACAGGATATTCATCGTAAGTACTATAAATTTGAAAGGATTAAGAACAAGAAACGTCTAAAAAAGAAAAGAATAATATGGATTTAAAAATACTAGTAGTACTGATGGTTATATTCACCAGCTGCAAAGGAGTATCGCAGAAAAAAGAAATGGCTACGGAAAGTACGCCCGAAGCCCCAAAGGAGTTTCCAATCCAAAAAACCGAAGCGGAATGGAAAAAGCAACTGACTGATTCCGAGTTTTATGTACTTAGAAAAGCAGCGACGGAAAATGCGTTTACCAGTGAATTGTTGAACAATAAAAAAGAAGGGGTTTATGTATGCGCTGGATGCGGTACAGATTTATTCAAGAGCAGCACCAAATTTGATTCCGGTACAGGTTGGCCTAGTTTTTACGAGGAAATTGAGGGAAATGTTGCCTATGATGTTGATTACAAAATTGGCTACAAACGTACGGAAGAGCATTGTGCTACCTGCGGTGGACATCTAGGTCATGTTTTTGATGATGGTCCCGCTCCTACCGGCGAAAGGCACTGTATAAATGGGGTGGCGTTAAATTTTGTCCCTGAATCAAAATAAGTAGTACACATTCAGAAGTTAACTTCCAAATAGATGGTTCCCTAGTGGATTTATCATTTGGAAGTTTTATTTTTAGGACATTACATTTGAATTATGCTCTACTGTAAAAACTATGTCCTAAGTACCAAGTTCAAATTTACAAGCTTTAAACAGCTTTGTGAAAACACCTTCTCACGACTTAACTAAGAACGATTTCAATATGCCGATTTTTTAAACTGATAACAAAAGGTTTCGGTCCTATTAACTGATCTAAAAAAAGAAATGACCGTTTTATGAGACCGAAACCTGTATATCAGATAGACCGCAATAAGAAACTAACAATGTGGGTTTTATATCGGCTTAATCCAGAGCAAATTTTTCCATTTATCTTTTTCCCGAAGAACCAGTATAATGTTAATTCCAAACAGTGCTCCTGTTTGCAGTAGTTCTCCCAACTCATCCGGTTCTAAAAACAAATGAAATAGGAATATCTGCAACGTAATCGGCAATAGAAATATTGCTCCAATGAATCCTGTACCCTGAATAAGCAAAAGGCAACCAAACAGAATTTCACAAATACCCAATACTTGCCAAAAATAACCGGTCTGTTTGCCTCCGCTTATATAAAGTATCTTTTGAAGTGTGTCTACCTTTTCCGGGGAATCAAATTGTTTAACCTTCTCAGCAACCTCCAGAGGAGATGGAATCGGATTTTCAAATTTCTGAATGCCGCCGTACACCATCATTCCGCCTAAAACAAGACGGAAAATGATGAACATAATACTTATATAATTCTTCATGCTAAAAACTGGTTTCGCCTTCATTTGGCTGATATACATAGTTGAAGGTGTAATAACCATCGGCATCACTGAACGCATCCGGATTTTCCGGCGCACCTTCATAGTAACTCAATATTTCTACTTTAGCATAGTTCCCGGTTCTGGTCCGGAAGACTAGAATCTTTCCGGCAATAGGATTTATCAAATGGGTAGGTGGCCCTGCATAGCTATACCAACCATTTCCACTACCTGTTACAATGGCGTAACCGGAATCGGAATCCTGTACAAAAAGACTGGTGTCGACTTCCGTAATATCTGCCATTGTTCCCGTGGCAATGTACGTAGCGGCATTACCCGTACGCTCTGGTTCATCTGTAGTGCCGAAAGAAACCCCACCGTTTACGATAATGGAGGTGCCCCGAAATGCAATATCCCAATCGGTTTCGGAAGTGGTGGTCTGCCCTGTAGCGAAATCAAATTTTGCAAAGGCTCCTGCCACTGGTTGTCCTTGTCCTCCCTCCTGTGGAGCGTGAAGGTTGCTAACTGTCTCCGCTGATACTGCCAACAAAGGTGTTCCTTCGTCATCGGAACAAGACGTAAAAAATACTGTCAAAAGTGTTAAAAAGGTAAATTGAAGTTGTTTGATCGTGTTCATTGTATTTGTATTTATGTTAAAAGTGAATATTAAGTTTTCCGTAAATTATCCTTCCCGCTAAATTGCTGATGTCCTGAGCATCGGTAAAATCCAAAAGATTATCCACCCCAAAACCTATGCGGTAGTTTTTCTTAAATGTTTTATTAATGGCAAAATCAACTATGGCATATCCATCTACGAAATCATCGTAGCTGTCCAGGTATTCATTGGCATTGCTATCCACAAGTCCATATGAGCTGCGGTAGGTAGTTCTAAGATTTGTATCAAGTTTCCACTTGGGGATTTCATAGAATAGCTTAATATTAGCCATATGCCTTGAACGATTGTAAAGTCCGAAATAGTCGGTCTCCGAAAGCTGAAAACTGGGCGAACTGGGGCTAGTCCTTGCAAACACCTCCCCGTTGGCAAAAGCATTTTCCGCCTCTTTGTCCTTGGCAAATAGTAGTTGATAACCACCAGATATCGATAATTGATTCGTAGGTTTCCAAACAGTACTTAATTCAAGGCCTTCTGTTCGTACCTCGTTGATATTGTAGTAGCTAAAAACATTCTGTCCGTTGGTCTTACTAGCTATAATTCGGGTATCTATAAGATCATTGATGTGGTTTCGGAACAGGTTAAGTTTCAGGTTTATTTCTGGGGATACACTATAGTCGATACCTATGTTAATACTAACGGAATTCTCCGGTTTCAATTCGCCATCAAATTCGGAAAGGGGCACGAAGAGTTTAACGAGCTGTCCTTGTTCCTCCAACTCCGGAATAGCGGTAGTTACGGCATTGTAGCCCAGCACGGTATAGCCAACGGTAGCATTAGAGAAATCAAAGTACAACTGACGAAAATCTGGTGCTTTAAAACCATAACCAACCGCTCCTTTAAGGGAAAGTTTTTTAGTCAGTTGATACCGCAACGCAGCTTTAGGGCTTAATTGTGACCTATATTGATTATGCGCATCAAAACGCCCTCCTAGGATTATGTTCAGCTTTTCTGTCGGATTTGCGTCGTATTGAAAGTACACGTAGGGACTATTAAACTCCGGTTGGGTCGTAAAATCTGTTCGAGATAAGGTTTCGTGATTAAAGCCGATACCTCCCATAAATGTACTTTTGTCGGAGGGACTGAACGTAGTTCTAAATTCTGGACGTACCAGCAACTGGTTATAGAAACTATCGCTAAACTCCGAATCATCTGAATTGTTAAGAAATTCATTGGCTTTGTATCTGGTGGTATAAAACTCAAAATAGCTGTTCCATTTGGTATTGAATTGATGGCTCAATTTCGCGTGCGCGTTCCACTCGTTGCTATTGGTTTCCCCTTGCAAGGTTTCTGACGCAACAAGATTTTGGGTCTGGGTAAAATATCTAGTAGAAAGAAATAGGTCAGTGTCCTTGGAAAAGGCGTAGGTGAATTTTCCGTTAAGCGTATAATTTTGGAACGGCTCTACAGTATTTAGCCCATCATTCTCGGTGAGATCATAACCATCGCTGGCATATCTATTTAGAAAGAATGCTATTCCCACTTTATTTTTCTTGTAATTTATGGTCGTGCCCAAATCTTGGGTATTAAATGCGCCAAATCGATAATCCAAGTTGCCATGTAGCCCGTCTTTTGGTTTTTCCGTAATGATATTTATCACACCTCCAAGTGCTTCACTTCCATAAAGACTTGACGACGCCCCTTTTACAACTTCGATTTGTTGGATATTCCCGACGGTTATCCTACTGATGTCCAACGTACCAGCGGAACGGCCAACCAACGGAACGCCATCTATCAAAACCAAGGTGTACTGAGAATCCATCCCTTGTAATTGAATCCCTTCTCCCCCACCAAAGTCCGGAACGGTAATTAAACCCGTTTGCTCGTTCAAAATATCGTTCAACCGAACGGAATTAGACCTAACTATATCCTTTTGAGAGACAATTTGCGCTGGTAAGGGTAAGGAGGATAATTGGCGAACTGTTCTAGTAGCGGTAACAATTGCTTCATCCAAATTCTCGGTTTTCATGGAATCTAACCCAACTTCCTTCTCTTCTTGCGCCAAACAAAAAACTAATGGCATCAGAAAAAAATAAATGAAGAAATGTTTTTTATTTAGACTCATTCTTAATTATATTTGTCGCAAATATATCGGTTATTTTTACTTAATCTAAATAAGAATAGAAAAAATTATAATTATTTTTAATCAAAAAAAACAACTTCCTAAAAATGAAAAGAGTAGCAATTTTATCCCTCGTCATGTTGACATTTAATACCACCGTCAACGCTCAATCCAAGAAAGAACTTGATCAAAATGCCATAAAAAGCATGTGTGGCTGTTATGATGTTAGTTTCAATTTCGCAGAAACCTTTAAATATTCACAAGACTCTACCTATCTACCCTCCGCAACCAAACACGATAAGGGATTGGAATGGGTGCAATTGGTAGAGGATGACAACGATAAAATCGTGATGCAACACTTATTGATTGTTGGAAGACCCGACAACCCAATGGTCATAAAACATTGGCGACAAGATTGGCTTTTTGAAAACACCGAACTTTATACCTACAATGGAGATAACCAATGGAAATATGTGCAATTACCAAAACAAGCGGTAGAAGGCCAATGGACGCAAAAAGTTTTCCAAGTAGATGATAGCCCACGTTATGAAGGTTCCGCTACTTGGGTACATGTAGACGGTAATAGCACATGGGAAAACACCGCAGACGCACCATTACCAAGAAGGGAATATACGAAGCGAGACGATTACAACCTTACCGTGCGTACCAACAAACATGCAATTACCAAGGATGGATGGATCCACGACCAGGATAATGACAAAGTAATTCGTAAAGCTGGTCAAGAAGATATACTTCTGGCACAGGAAAAAGGACTAAATACCTACACCAAAGTAGCAGATGACAGGTGCAAGGCCGCACAGGATTGGTGGAATAAAAATCAAGAATCATGGGTTTTGGTGCGTAATAAATGGCAAGAAGTTTTCAATAGGAAGCATGACCTGGAACTTAATGACAAGGTAAAAGACAAGCCATTATATGATTATTTGTTCGCGGAGGATTTCTCTAACAAACAAAGTGATATCAATAAAACGATTGAATCCTTTGTAGTCAAATAGCTCATTTAATGTGCAAAACATCCGATGTCTGCTCGTCACTCCTTAACGTAACAGATATCGGATGTTTTAGTTTCTATACAAAGTTCTTAGATGACTTAAAATAGATAGTAACACCAAGAATCAGCAAAATCCTAAAATATCAATTATGAATGAAATTAACATCATCTACAACAATGAAGTAGGCATTGCTTTTAAATGGAAAATTGGCCAGACCAACAATGAGAAGGTTCAGTTGGTATTTAAGGATACAGGGCTGTTATTAAACAGAAAAGAACTCTACCAGTTCTCAAAAAACATTAATGCTGACCTGAAAAATTGCACGCTTTGCCGCGATTGCAAACAGAAAGAAAGTCACCGTTCCATAATCCTAGAAACTCCGTTACCTCAACTCAGTTTTGCAGTTAGTCATTCTGAACTTACAGCAATCGGAGATTTATTGGATGGCACCCTATTTCAACTGCAATTGGAAAACTCGTTGGATGAGATTTTATAATGTGGACATTCCATACTAACATCCAGCTCCAGAAAATCTGAAAACCTACTTTTAAATTCAAAAGCATCCTTGTCCATAGTATCCTATTTTGTATTTTTGCACCGCCCTAGGCACACATAGGGTGAACAACTTTAAACTAGAAATATGAGCGCTTTTGATGTTATTGTTTTAGGTAGTGGTCCAGGAGGTTATGTCACCGCAATTAGGGCTTCCCAGCTTGGATTAAAAACAGCTATTATAGAAAAAGAAAGTCTTGGAGGCGTATGTCTCAACTGGGGATGTATCCCAACAAAAGCTTTATTAAAATCAGCTCAAGTGTTTGAATATCTGCAACATGCTGGAGATTATGGCTTAAAGGCAGAAGGAGTTGACAAGGATTTTGATGCCGTCGTAAAACGAAGCAGAGGTGTAGCTGACGGAATGAGCAAAGGTGTTCAATTCCTAATGAAAAAGAACAAGATAGAGGTCATAAAAGGTTACGGAACTTTAAAGGCTGGAAAGAAAATTTTTGTTAAGGCGGAAGACGGGTCTGAAACAGATTATAGTGGAGAACATATCATAATAGCTACCGGAGCAAGAAGTAGGGAATTACCCAGTTTGCCTCAGGATGGAAAGAAAATTATTGGGTACCGCGAAGCGATGACGCTGGCTGATCAGCCAAAAAGTATGATTGTTGTTGGTAGTGGCGCTATTGGAATTGAATTTGCTTATTTCTATAATTCCATGGGTACCGAAGTAACCGTGGTAGAATACCTTCCCAACATAGTTCCTGTGGAAGATGAGGATGTTTCCAAGCAGTTGGAACGCAGCTTTAAAAAGGCCGGAGTTAAAATTATGACCTCTGCTGAAGTAACTTCGGTTGATACTTCAGGAAATGGGGTAAAGGCAACCGTAAAGACGTCAAAGGGAGAGGAAGTTTTAGAAGCGGATATTGTTTTATCCGCAGTGGGCATCAAAACCAACATCGAAAATATTGGACTGGAAGCAGTAGGAATTAAAACGGATAGGGACAAGATTTTGGTGAACGACTTTTATCAGACCAATATTCCAGGGTATTATGCAATTGGGGATGTTACTCCAGGACAGGCTTTGGCACACGTAGCATCGGCAGAAGGTATTCTTTGTGTCGAAAAAATAGCCGGAATGCACGTGGACCCACTAGATTATGGCAATATTCCCGGATGTACGTATTGCTCACCGGAAATTGCTTCCGTAGGACTTACTGAAAAACAAGCCCGAGAGAAAGGTTTGGACATTAAAGTGGGTAAATTTCCATTCTCAGCTAGCGGAAAGGCAAAAGCTTCTGGTGCTTCCGACGGATTCGTTAAAGTGATATTTGATGCGAAATATGGCGAATGGCTAGGCTGCCACATGATTGGAGCTGGTGTTACGGATATGATTGCGGAGGCTGTTGTAGCGCGAAAACTAGAAACCACTGGACATGAAGTCTTAAAGGCCGTACACCCACACCCCACTATGAGTGAGGCAGTTATGGAGGCAGTGGCTGATGCTTATGATGAGGTTATTCATTTGTAAGAGTTTAGAAGTTCATATTAACCAGTAAACATTTCTCAAACTCATAAACCTTTTTATTTTTTAAAAGCTAAAATAAAATCATGCTAAAGGCATTCCGAATCACAGCTATACTTGAGGGTATATCCTATTTAGCACTTTTTGGTATCACCATGCCCTTAAAATATTGGGCGGAAATTCCAGAGCCAAATAAGGTTGTAGGATATGCGCATGGTGTCCTGTTTATTGCATTTATAGCTCTAGCCATAATTGTATGCTTTCAAAAAAAATGGGGTTTTAAACGACTCATTATTTTTGGTATAGCATCATTATTGCCGTTTGCTACCTTTTATGTAGAAGAAAAATACCTTAAACCGGCATCTTAAATTCTAAAATTTTTCCTCGAACTTGTAAATATTTCCGTCAAAACTACAGACATAAAGTTCATTGTTACTGTCCGTACCAAAGGAAGATATATTAAATCCTGTTTCCAACAATATTTGATTGGTAAGGTTACGGTTACCACCCAAATTGGTGCTAAGTGCCCATATTCGCCCGGAGACAAAGTCGGCGTATACATAGAATCCTTCCAAAGATGGAACTAGCGAACCGCGATAAACATAGCCTCCAGTGACGGATTTATCATTGGCGTCATGGTTATATTCAAATACCGGTGCTATTGTTCCATCCGTTTCGCAATTTTCCGAATTGTAACACGAGGTTCCTTCCAAAATATTCCAGCCGTAATTGCCTCCATTTTCAATAATATCAATTTCCTCCAATTCTCCCTGTCCCACGTCACCTGACCAAATAAGGCCAGTCTGGGTATCAAAACTAAATCGCCATGGATTTCTAAGTCCATATGCAAAAATCTCTCCCCGAGCATCTGAATTATCGGCAAACGGATTATCCGAAGGAATCGCATATTCCATTCCGTTTTCCGTAACATCCACATCTATTCTTAGGATATTACCAAGTAGGGTATTCAAATTTTGGGCATTGTCGATGGGATCTCCCCCGCCTCCCCCATCACCTGAAGCAACGTATAAATATCCATCGGGACCAAAGGCCAATTGTCCCCCATTATGATTCGTGAAAGGTTGGGGAATTCTCAATAAAATAGTTTCGTTGGCATTGTCTGCAAGGTTTACATCATTTGCAGATACTTGGAAACGAGATACTACAGCCAAATCATTAGATGGGGTGTACGTCACATAGAAGAATCCATTTGTAACATAATCCGGATGGAATGCTAGTCCCAATAATCCCAACTCTCCCGAGCTGGCAATTCTATTTCCGATATCCAAAAAATTGGAAGCAGATTCAACAGATTCATTATTATCAAAAACTTTGATTGTTCCGCCCTGCTCCACTACAAAAATTCGATTAGAACCGTCCTCCGGACTTTGCAGGTCCAAAGGGCTGTTGAACCCAAGGTTTGGAAATGCGTTAACTAAGTTTACCGAATTTTCAGGAATGGGTGCGGGAGGGTTTTCATTATCATTATTACATGATGTAAACAGGAATAGTAAAATGCCAAAGGGCATAATCAATAACTTTTTCATTGCAGCGGGGTTTATATATTTACGACAAAACATCTGTTCTGGACGTAAAACTGCTTGTAAAGTTGAATTGCTAGAGAAAGCTTTGTATCGCTAAATCGTAACTTTGAAGCCCGAAACCAAGTATGACACCTTTTGCTCCAGAAGAAATATAGGAGACATGTCTGAATTCCTCTCTCTTGTGCGTGTTGGAAATATGAACCTCAACCACGGGAGTCTCTACAGCCTTTACGGCATCACCAATACCTACCGAAGTATGGGTATAGGAAGCTGCATTTAGTATGATACCGTCATGGGAGAAGCCTGTTTCCTGAATTTTACCAATAAGTTCTCCCTCTATGTTGGATTGATAATACTCAAGCTGAACATCCTTATACTTAAATTGAAGCTCGGAAAAGTAATCCTCAAAAGTTTTGTTTCCATAAACCTCGGGTTCTCTTTTCCCTAATAGATTCAGATTTGGCCCGTTAATGATGATTATTTTCATGGGGATAAATGTACTAAATATTTCACCTTGAAAAAAAGATGTTAACCACTCTTAATCAGGAAATATCTATAAGAATTTCAGAAATATTGGAAGTTTTCTTTTTTTAGAAAAGTATCAAAAAACCAAGTAGAACTGCAGAGAAAGTAACATCATCGTTTACGGCAAAATAGGAAATATTAATTTCCGTGGTTCCACCACTAATATCCACGCCCATACTAGGTCTGTAATAAAATCCGCCATTATTACCCTCATTTAGTCCAATGGCATAGCCGACATCCCCACCAATTTTAAAACCTGAGGTCGGGTAAATTCGTAAAGAACCTGCAACTGGAATAAATTGTGCATTGGCAAACTCGGTTTCTACGGTAAGTCCACCATTGGAAATGGTTTGTTTTTCACCAAAAGCATTTGAGAAACCGGTAGCAATACCCAAATCCACTTCACGGGAAACTCCCCAGTGTTGGTAGATATCCAATCCTAAGTTAAGGCTATATGCTTCCGAAAAATCCCCGACTACGAGACCTACATTTGCACCGGCCCTAAAATTGGTTCTATCAATCTGTGCTTGAAGTCCAATAGTAACAAGTGAGAAAAACAATAACAATAGCAACTTAAACTTCATGGGATTTTAAATGGTTTGGTTTGTTCTCGTAAAAATAGGTGCTTGTTATTGCCCGCGATAATCTTTGTTGTCAACTACATCTAGACCGTTGTAGAAATAAGGATTAAAGAAGTGATTGGATTGATTTACAATCTGATATACTAAAAAAGCGGAAGGTTTACTTCCGCTTTTATAACTTCTTTTGTGATTTTTAAAGGAAATACACCGCTGAAACTTGAAAAACTCTATTCTTAGAGTTCACATCTTCGATTACATTTATGAATCCGGCTGAAAAACGTACCTGAAAATAGAAATTTTCATCCAAACGATATCCTGCCCCAATACCTAATCCGAGGTCTAGACCATTGGTATCATCTAAGGAGACTCCGCCGGAAATATTCCGATCAACATTATTGGACAGCAATAGGCCAACATAAGGACCTGCCTCTACATAAAGTTCATCCCAAACATTGTATTTGGCCATCACAGGAACGTTTAAGTACCAGAAATTTAAATCGTCCTGAAAGAAACCTCCGCTGCCTTGGTATGATATTAGGGCTTCAGGCTGTATCATAAGCTTATCGCTAAAGGGTATCTCCAAAACCCCACCAACATGAAAGCCTAATTTGGCATCATAACTAAGGTTGGCATCCCCACCTAGTGATGAAACATTAAGACCCGCTTTTGCACCAAAACTTTGGGCTTGAAAAGTATAGCTCGTAAGAGCAAACATGCCCAGTAAAAAAATAATTTTTTTCATTTTATATGTGTTTAGATTGATGCAACAAATATATAAATCTTAAGAAACATTGTCAGTTATCAAATTAATATATCCCTTGTGATTGGAAATACAAGTCCTTCTTTAAGAAAATGTATATTTAAACCGTGGATTGGAAACAGGCCTTACAGGATTACGAGCATTATTTAAAGTTGGAACGTGGACTAGCTTCCAATTCGATAAAAAACTACGTATTGGATGTGGAAAAATTGGTTTCCTTTCTTGCCGAGAACAATCTTACGGAAACTCCGGTAAAAATCAATAAAGAAACGGTGCAGCGTTTCGTGTATGAAGTTGCCAAAGTGGTAAATCCTAGGTCTCAAGCACGTATAATATCCGGTCTAAAAAGTTTTTTCAACTATTTGGTTTTTGAGGAATATCGCTTGGATAATCCCCTGGATCTAATAGAATCCCCAAAAATTGGTCGAAAATTGCCAGACACGCTATCTGAAAACGAAATAAACAAACTGATAGCGGCCATAGATTTGAGTAAACCGGAAGGTGAACGCAACCGCGCCATGCTGGAGACCCTTTATGGATGTGGGCTACGAGTTTCCGAGCTTATCGGGTTAAGAATTTCCGACCTCTATTTTGAGGAGGATTTTATTAAAGTAACGGGAAAAGGCGATAAGCAGCGATTTGTACCCATTAGCAATATCAACAAAAAATATATCAATATTTATCGGAAAGAGATACGGGTACACCTCAAAATTCAACCAGGTTTTCAGGATATTCTTTTTTTAAATCGAAGGGGAAAACAACTTACAAGAGCCATGGTTTTTACCATTGTGAAAGACCTTGCTAAGAAAATAAACCTTGATAAGGTTATAAGCCCGCATACATTTAGGCATTCCTTTGCAACGCATCTATTGGAGAACGGAGCGGACCTCAGGGCAATACAACAAATGCTGGGACATGAAAGCATCACCACGACCGAAGTATACATGCATGTAGACCGTAGCCATTTGGCGGATGTGATGAACAAATTTCATCCTAGAAATTAAAACTTGAGTTTGCCACCTAAGGTGTAAATTTGAGGCATGGGTACTAAATATTCTCCATATGCTCCCATGGGTGAGCTGTTCATTTGAATATTACTTTTGGCCTCTATCGTTAAATTTCCATTGATATCATATCCCACTCCACTGATTAATCCGACTCTTGGCGGCATTGGTCTTAGTTGAGCATATTTATTAGCTTCCATTTCTATTTCCATACCAGAAAATAGATATAAATTATCATTTACATACCATTTTGGCTTTAAGTTGGTTCTTACTCTGTTTGTCATCAAGTAGGTATCGTAAAAACCGTTTAAATCCAGCTTTAACCTTTCTGAGATAGTGTACCTTATTAAAAATGCGCTATGTTCTTCATTATTTAAAAAAATAGGATAAGACCGACCTCCAATGAATAATCTATTTTGAGGCTTCATTCCCTCATCGATGGGTTCTTCTACCACTTGGGAAAATAGAAGCTGACCGAACAATATGGAAACAAAGAAAACTATCCTTCCCATTTCTTAAAATAACTATTGAAGTTTGATATGACTTGAAAAAGATATTTCATATTACCTAAAGTCAGCAACACTTGTGAAGAATTTAACGCCAAAATTCTCTGGGAAAAACCTTGTGCATTTTTATAATCACTAAAACTGTTTCGACATTTCCCTAATTCACTAATCCTTAAACTGACTATAATTTCTTTTAAAAGGCCTAATGATGAGTCGCGCCTCGCGGTCAAATTTTATATAATTATATACCCAGTTAACGAATACCACTACCCTATTTCTAAACCCGATAAGAAAAAACAGGTGCACGAACATCCAAACAAACCAAGCAAAAACCCCTTGAAACTTAAAATTTTTAAGATCACAAACCGCCTTGTTCCGACCAACAGTGGCCATACTCCCCTTATCCTTATAAACGAACGGTTGTAACTCTTTACCGTCCAACAGTCTTCCCAAATTCTCACCTAAATGATTTCCCTGTTGTATTGCAGGTTGTGCCATCATTGGATGACCTCTAGGATTGTCATCGCTTTGCATACAAGCAATATCCCCGATCGCAAATATTTCTGGATGTCCAATTACTTGATTGTATTCGTTCACAATCAATCTATTGCCACCTGCAATCAATTCTTTTGCGTCCAGTCCTTTTATGGTGGCCCCCATTACGCCCGCTGCCCAAACCAAGGTAGCCGTTTCAAAGGTTAACTCTGTCTTAGTGGTCACTGTCTTACCATCATATCCTGTTACCCTAACATTTTTCCAGACCTGAACTCCTAATTTTTCCAAAAATTCCTCTGCTTTTGTGGAGGCCTGATCACTCATAGCATCAAGTAACCTATCACAACCCTGGACCAGATTAATCTGTGCCCTACGTGTATCCAAATCCGGATAATCCTTTGGCAGAATGCCTTTCTTTATTTCCGCCAATGCTCCTGCCAGTTCTACGCCTGTTGGTCCACCGCCAACGATAACGAAATTCATTAAAGCATCCCGCTCATGGTAATCATCCGTTAGTAAAGCCTGTTCAAAATTTTCCAAAATAAGACTTCGTAGATTCAAGGATTGCGGAATGGACTTCATGGCCATCGCATTTTTCTCTAATTCCTTATTTCCGTAAAAATTGGTCTCAGAACCCGTGGCAATTACCAAATAGTCATATTTAAGGTCCCCAATAGAGGTTTTTATTGATTTATTTTCCGGTACTATTTGCTTAACTTCCGCCAATCTAAAGAAAAAATTTTCATAACCGATCAGTACTTTTCGCAAAGGATAGGCAATGGAATCCGGTTCCAACCCACCGGTAGAAACCTGATATAACAAAGGCTGAAAAGTGTGATAGTTATTCTTGTCCAGTAAAACAACTTGTACCTCTTTTTTACTAAGTTGCTGGGCCAAGGAAATGCCTCCAAAACCCCCACCGATGATGACAATTCTAGGAGCGCTAGTGCGTGGTATGTTCATAGTTCAAATCTATCCGGTAAAATTAAACAATCACAACCCCTTTAAGAAAAGAATGATAGGTTTATTAGTATATTTAAACGCTAACTCAAATAAATCTAAAAAATGAAAAAATCAATATTTCTAATTGCATCCATCTTGCTTTGCAGTTACACCATCAATTCCCAGACAAGCGAAAAAAAAATATTAGAGAATCTAGATGAAAAAACTGAAGATTACAGTGCCATAGCCCAAGAAATTTGGAACTTGGCAGAAATGGGGTATCAGGAGGAACAAAGTTCCGAGCTTCTGCAAAAAGCCCTCTCAGATGCCGGATTTACTATTAAAAAAGGTGTTGCCAATATACCTACGGCCTTTGTTGCGGAATATGGTAGTGGAAGCCCAATAATTGGGATTATGGGAGAATACGATGCTTTACCGGGACTATCCCAAGAAGCAGTGGCGGAGAAAAAGTCGGCCGGAAAGGCTGCTGGCCATGCTTGCGGCCATCATTTGTTCGGAACTGCATCCACAGCCGCCGCTATTGCGACAAAAGATTGGCTCAACGCAAATAAAAAACAAGGCACTATTCGATTTTATGGTACTCCCGCCGAAGAAGGTGGCGGCGCTAAGGTCTATATGTCCCGCGAAGGACTTTTTGACGATGTAGATGTTGCCTTGCATTGGCATCCCGGGGCACAGAACGCGGCTAGCGCTGCGGCAGCCTTATCGAACATTTCTGCAAAGTTTCGTTTTTATGGAGTATCGGCACATGCAGCAGGAGCTCCTGAAAAAGGTCGTTCTTCATTGGATGGTGTAGAAGCAATGAACGCTATGGTAAATATGATGAGGGAGCACATCCCTCAAGAGACTCGGATACATTATGTAATTACCGATGGTGGAAAAGCACCCAACGTTGTTCCCGATTTTGCCGAAGTGTATTATTATGCACGCCATAATCGAAGGGATGTGGTGAAAAGTATATTCGACCGTATTGTTAAAGCTGCCGAAGGTGCGGCCCTGGGTACGGGAACCACAATGGACTACGAAATTGTCAACGGAGTCCACGAACTGTTGCCCAACCTAACGTTACAAAAACTAGTGCACGATAACTTATCCAAAGTCGGAGGTATCGAATACAACGCAGAGGAAAAAGCTTTCGCAGATAAAATCGCAAAAACATTAGGACAGGAAAAGGCGGATTTAGAAACCGCAAAAAATATCCAACCCTATAAGACCGAAGCCAGGGCTTATGGTTCAACAGATGTTGGTGATGTTAGCTTTGTGGTTCCAACTGTAGGGTTTGGAACGGCAACTTGGGTACCTGGAACATCCGCCCATAGCTGGCAGGCTGTGGCAGCAGGAGGAACAACTATTGGTAAAAAAGGAATGATGGTCGCCGCCAAAACATTAACCTTGACGGCAATAGATTTATTCAGCAATGAAAAACTCGTTGCGGAGGCTAAAAAAGAGTTTCAAGAAAAAAGAGGTGCGGATTTTGTATATACACCTCTATTGGGAGACCGTCCTCCGGCACTGGATTACAGAAACTAAAATTTAAAGCTTAAACCAGGTTCAAGTTCAAAAACCAATTTAGGTCATGGGCTTGAACTTTTTTGTACAACTACCTCAAGATTAGGGCATCAGAAATTGAAAGGAAACAAAATTTAGATTTCCACCTAAGCATCAGAGTAAATAAATCTCGACTATCGAGTAAAAATTTTAATATAAGTGTAACAAAACAAACCTGTTCAACACTTATTACGTAAGAACTACCAACCACTAGTGAACAAAGAACTGGAACATCAATTTGTGACGGAGCTACAGGACAATCAGAATATTGTTCATAAGGTATGTACGCTATATACAAATGACCGGGATTCCCACAACGATTTGTTTCAGGAAATAACGATTCAATTATGGAAGGCATATCCAAAATTTAGGGGTGAGTCAAAATTCAGCACGTGGATGTATCGTGTAGCATTAAATACGGCCATTACACTTTACAGAAAGTCCAAAAGGCGTGTGGATACGCAGGATTATGAATCGGTAATTTTTAAGATAAAGGCCGACGAGTATGACGATACCGAAGAGCAACAATTAAAACTGATGTACACAGCGGTACGGCAATTGGGAGATATTGATAAAGCACTGGTATTTATGTACCTAGAGGATAAAAATTATACGGAAATAGCCGAGACATTAGGTATTTCCGAAGTGAATGCGAGGGTTAAAATGAATCGCATCAAAACAAAATTAAGAACCATTTTGAATCCATAGTAGTATGACGGATGAATTGGAATTATTAAAAAAACACTGGCAAAAAGAGGATAAAGATTTGCCTCAACTTTCCTATAATGATATCCACAAGATGATTTGGAAAAAATCATCATCAATAGTGAAATGGATATTGATCATTAGTATTTTGGAATTTGCCCTTCCCCACCTTCTGTATCTTTTACCCTCTATGAAAGAGAATATGAAGGTTTACGAAAATTTAGGAGTTAGCAATTATTTTTTCGCTTTGAACATTTTTTACTACGTCGCTGCCATTTATTTTATCTATCAATTTTATAAACGGTTTCGCGAGATATCCGTTTTGGACGATTCGAAAAAATTGATGAACAAAATTATTCGTACAAGGAGAACAGTAAAGCACTGGGTGGTATTTTCCTTATCCACCATATTGATTTTTACTGTAATCACGGTTATCGGCATTTATCTAAACAATGATGTAATGCATCTATTTCCCGAATTGAGAGAAGGTTTAGAAGAAATTCCTCCAGAGAAGCTCAGAGCTACCTTAATGGTAAGTATCGGAATATTTGGAGTATTAATGACCCTTTTTATGGGAGCCATATATTTCCTCCTTTATGGGTTATTACTCCGAAAACTAAAGAAAAATTATAGGGAACTAAGACAGTTGGAGTTCTAAGAGTTACTCCATCTTCGCTGCTGGTTTTCCTCTTCGTAGGCCAATAGTTCTTTTTCTGAAATTACCTTTAAGAAAGAAGGATGTTGCTCGATGGCATATTCTAATTTTTCGATTATTGCTTCGCTCGATTCATTATCATAATCAATTTCCAATGGTTCTTTTATGACCATGGATTGGAGAATTCCTTTTTTCTTTACTCGTAGACCCTTTTTATCAAATGAGCGCCTAAATCCGTCTATAACAACCGGGACCACAACTGGCTTGTATTTTTTAATAATGTGTGCAGTTCCCTTCCTCAGCGGTTTCCAAGGGGTAGTTGTGCCTTGCGGAAAGGTAATTACCCACCCATCTTTTAAAGCAATCCCTATGTTGGAAATATCGCTCATTTTCACTTGGCGATTAACGTCCTTACCCTCGGCACGCCATGTACGCTCTACACTAATAGAACCTGCATAGGCCAGTACTTTGGTCAACAGACTTTTCTTCATGGTTTCGGCAGCAGCTATATAATACATGTTCAATTTTGGCTGCCAGATATAGCCCAAGTTTTTTATAGAATCCTCTCGACCACTTAAACTTGCATTAAAAACATGGAACATAGCCACAACATCGGCGAAATAGGTCTGATGATTGCTCACAAAAAGTACATTGGTATCGGGAAGGCTTCTTATGATTTCCGAACCGTCAATTTCCAGTTTATTGAATTTTTTGTAGCGCTGATGGGACAGTACCGCTAGAATACGGATCAGCCATTTCTTCAAAAACAAATTATGCCCAAAAGGGTTTTTCTTAAATAATCCCATAAAAGCTAAAATAGTAAATCTGTTTTACAACGCTTGATTCAATAGCGTTTTAATCTCGCTCAACATCATTGCCGTAGCACCCCATACGATATAACCATTTAATTTAAAGGCAGGTACATCTATTTCTGTAGCATACGATGTGCTTAATTTTCTGGTCACCACATTGTGCTCATTTAGAAAATCCATCAAGGAAATTTCAATAGAACGTTCAACCTCGTCCTCTTGAAGTACAAATGGCTGAGGCTTTTTATACAATCCAATGTAGGGTTGGACTTCAAAATTACTGGGAGGAATATAAATTTCAGAGATTTCACGAACAATTTCCACATCTTTTGGTTCTACCCCAACTTCCTCATATGTTTCCCTTAGCGCGGTAACCATTAAGTTTTCATCCTCCATTTCTACTTTACCTCCGGGAAAACCTACCTGATTGGAATGTACCCCATTATACGTTTTTCGTAAAATGCACAGCAATTGTGTCCTGTTCGCAACACCGGGATAGAACAAGGCCAATACAGCAGCCTTCCTCGGATTTTTCTTTTTGATTTTTCCATCCAACAACTCACGAATACGAACTTCGGGTGCCATTTTATAATGCGAAGCTTCGCCTGGAAGAGGTAAATCTTTTATTTTTGAAATTCGTTGTTCAAAAATGTCGAAATCCATGCGTAGACTTAAAATTCTTAGTTATCTCCTTATTGGTTGTCATATATTTTCCGGATGCAAAGATAGCCCGAAGAAATCAGAAAACACAGTTGAACCGGTCGTCAAAGAGGTAGATACGGCCACGACACAAACCGAGACCAAAAAAGAAGAAAAATTTGAGCTTACCGAGGATAACGCCATTGACTTTTTCTTTGATTATCAACAGGACTTAAAGGTAGACAAGGTTAGAATGACCACTAAGTTCGGAAGTTTTGTCATTGAATTGTACGACAACGTTCCCTACCACAAAGCTAATTTCATCTACTTGACCCGAAAAGGCTATTTTGACAACACACAATTCCATAGGGTGGTGAAGGATTTTATCATACAAGGTGGTAATTCCGATGATGAAAGAACGGCAAACAAAAGAAGAGATATAGGAAGGTATCTTTTACCGCCCGATACCAGAAAAGGTTACAAACACCACCGAGGAACCATATCGATGCCCAGTAGTGAAATTAACAATCCACACATGTTGGCATCACCTTATGAATTTTTCATAGTGGTAACAGATCCAGGGTCTTACCACTTGGATGGCGATTTCACCCCTTTTGGAAGGGTCATTGAAGGAATGGATGTTGTGGATGAAATAAATAGACAACCCGTTGGTAAGGGCGACTGGCCTTCGCAGAACATCTATATTGAAAAAGCCGAAGTAATGGAGTAGTCTAATTTGGACGTTAACTTTTAACTCTTAACTTTTTTCCTTTTTAACTCTTGTAAATATTCGGCAAGGAAATTTTAAACTTCACCGCTAACAATCGCATGATAATGATGGACAAGATGGATGCGATATAAGCGAAAGTTTCACCCACGGGAAATTGCATCAAAACAAAATAAATGGTGCCACCCAATATACACACCGTTGCGTAAACCTCTTTTCTAAAAATCACCGGAATTTCATTGCATAAAATATCCCTGATTACCCCACCGAAACTCGCGGTGACCGTACCCAATACAACGCACATTACCGGCAAAAGCTCCGCACCTATTCCCTTTTCTACGCCAACCATAGTATAAAGCCCTATGCCAATAGTGTCAAATAAAAATAAGGACCTTCTAAAAAGCTTCAACTGATTCACAAACAAAATGGCCATTATTACCGTCGCTAAAATGATTGAAAGATAAATTGGGGTCTGCATCCATCCTACTGGAGTATTGCCAATCAATAAATCCCGTAAGGTGCCGCCGCCTACTGCTGTTACAAAGGCAATTATAAATACCCCGAACACATCCAGCTTTTTTTCCATGGCGACCAATACCCCGGAAATTGCAAATGCCACCGTACCTAAAATATCAATTATTAAGTAGAACATGGGTTATAATTGTTGGGTGTAAAAGTTATAATCCTTAATGACTACATCCACAAAATCGATAGGTTTTAAATCGGTTGAAACTTGCATAACTTTTTTTATCCGTTCGCTGAGCGAAAGTATCACATTATGGTTTCCATTGCGTTTGGCATTATCATAAAGTTCCTTAATGGTCTGCATCTCATTGTCCTTGAAAACCGTTACTTGTGAAAATTTAGGAATGTAATCCTCCGGTAATTCGCGTAGCAGTGTGTCTTTTAAAAAAATACGCTTTTTCACACTGATGACCGTTGTTCCAGCAGCAATATCACCCACCCTTTGCCCTTTTCCGCGAATTAAAATGGTGAGCACGGCAATTCCTCCTGAACTAAGGGAAACATCAATAATACGTAGAATCCATCTCACAAAATAGTTTGCAAAACTAGGTTTGGTACCATCCAACTTAACCACACGTATTTGCATAAAACTCTTGCCCACGGTCTTACCGTCCATGAAGGTTTCCAGTATAAGATAGTATAAAAATGCTGGCAGCCCAACTACCATGTAAATAGCCCACGAATCACCAAAATCAACATTTAGGGCCAAGAGAAACCAAAACATTAGGACATAGTAGATAACGATGATAAGCGAATCTATAATATAGGCCAACATCCTATCCCCAAGGTGAGCAGTGTTTTGGTCTATACTTATATTTTGCGCCGTTTCTATTTGAAATTGTTCCATTGTTTCGTTTCTTTGGTATAAACCCTAAAGCTTATGCGCGAGGCTGCTTTTGTGAAGCAAAATAAGGACAAATGGTCTACTTTTGAAAGCGCATTGGCTAACAAAACGAATATTGCGCCTAATGTATTGTCCGACCTGTACATTGAGATTACGGACCATCTAAGCTACGCAAAGACCTTCTACCCAAAAAGCAATACGGAATTCTACTTGAACTCCTTGGCGTCACAGGCACATCAAAAAATTTATAGAACCAAAAGAGAACCCAAAAACAGGATAATAAGTTTCTGGAAGACGGAGTTTCCAACCATGTTCGCGCAGCATCACAGGGAATTGCTCATTGCTTTCCTGGTGTTTTCCTTTTTCAGTTTTGTAGGGGCATATTCGGCAGCAAATGAGGGTGATTTTGTCCGCTCCATTTTAGGGGACGGGTATGTAAATATGACCTTGGAAAATATAGAAAAAGGTGACCCTATGGCCGTGTATAAGCAAATGGGCGAGTTTAATATGTTTTTGGGTATTACCATAAATAACATTAGAGTGGCGCTTATGGCTTTTGCCTTTGGGATAATGTTCGGAATTGGCACGTTAATGGTCATGTTGCAAAATGGCATTATGTTGGGAAGTTTTCAGTATTTCTTTTACGAAAAAGGACTGTTATGGGAATCCGTTAGAACCATATGGATTCATGGCACAATTGAGATTTCCGTAATCATCATTGCCGGTTGTGCGGGATTGGTCATGGCCAACGGGATGTTATTTCCTGGGACCTATACTAGACTGGAGTCCTTCAAAAGAGGCGTAAAAAACGGATTGAAGATTATGGTGAGTACCATACCCTTTTTCGTCATTGCCGGATTCTTGGAAGGGTTCGTAACCCGCCATACCGAAATGCCGGATTGGCTCGCGATACTAATTATTTCCGGTTCTTTGGCACTAATAGTATTTTACTACGTTATATATCCAAATCAACTCAACAAGAAACTAAAATTGCATGCAGGCTGACTATATTGAATTTAAAAAACAAAGGGAATTAGGTGAGATACTTTCAGACACCTTTGGATTTTTAAGGAGGGAATTCAGACCCTTCTTTACCACTTATTTTAAGATTGTGGGACCATTTTTATTGGTAATGATCTTGGCAATGGCATTCTACATGTACTACGCGGGAAATTCCTTTAGTTTGATATATCTTGATTCCTCTTCGCAAGTCAGTAATCTCGCCATCATTTTTATCATCGCGCTGGTATATTTTTGCTCGATAATTGCGGTGTACACCATATCCCAATCCACCGTACTGCACTATATAAAATCCTATGCGCACGGAAACGGGACAACCAATTTCGAAACCATACAGAAGGACGTTTACGCAAGTTTTTGGAGTTTTATAGGGCTTGGGATACTAGTGGCGCTTTCTGTAATGGTCGGGTTTATATTCTGCATAATACCGGGAGTATATCTTTATGTTCCGCTAATGCTGTCGTTCAGCATTTTGGTGTTCAATAAAATGGGTGCTTCAGATGCGTATAGTTATAGTTTTAAATTGGTTAAGGACGAATGGTGGATGACCTTTGCCACGTTTTTCGTTATCGGAATCATTGTAATTGTAGCTTCATACGCCTTCGCCATTCCTACAGCAATTTATCAATGGATGAAAATGGGTATTTTTTCAGGTGAGATGGATGCGGAAAGTATGATGGATATTTTCAAAGACCCCATTTATATTCTGCTGAATATTATTGGTACCATAGCGCAATTTTTATTGAATCTCATCAGCGTAATTGCTGGCGTTTTCATCTATTTTAATCTGAACGAGAAAAAGAACTTTACCGGAACTTACGAGCGTATTGAGAGTTTAGGTCAAACTCCTGAAAATTAAGAAATGCTTCATCGGTTGGGTTTATTGGTTTTGTTCGGATGCTTTTGTTGTGCTACCTTGACTGCTCAGAACGACACCCTAACCGTTAGGCTTGATACCGCGTCAATTGTCCAAAAAACGATTAACCAATCTGATTTAGAGGCTTTTAGAAACAACCCGGATTTTGATTACGAAGTCGTAAAAAATACTGCACCGGACTGGTGGATAGCTTTTAAAAATTGGATGTCCCACGTACTCATACGCTTTTTTGAATGGCTTTTTGGCGTGGAAAAGGCGGTAGGTGCCTTAAATACATTCTTGAAAATCCTACCTTATCTGCTTCTGGCAGTTCTAGTTTTTATACTTATCAAGTTTTTCCTCAATGTTAATGCGAGGTCCATAAGGTACAACAGAAAGAATCAGCCGCTGGTTGCCCTTTCCGAGGAGGAACATATTATTAAAAATGAGGACATTCAAAAATTGATTCAACAAGCACTGGCGGACAAAAACTATCGTTTGGCAATACGATACTATTATCTGTATAGTCTCAGATTAATGAACGAGAAAGAACTTATAGTTTGGGAACTTCAAAAAACGAATGCCGATTACAACAGGGAGTTGGAAAAAACGGACTTAAAAAAACCCTTCGCCCAAATTACGCGACTCTATGAATATATTTGGTATGGTGATTTCCCCATAGACCAGAGTAAATTCCTAAAGGCAGAGGCCAACTTTTTATCCTTACAAAAAGTGTTGCATAATGGGTAAAAAAGGAACTATTTATATTGTAATCGCGGTAATTACTTTAGGAGCCCTCATGTTACTCCAATACAACAAACCTAAAGAAATCAACTGGTATGAGTCTTACGTAGCTTCCCACAAGATCCCATACGGTATGTATGTTTTCAATCAAATTATTCCTAGCCTCTTAGGGGACAATGTTCAACAAATAAATGTTCCTCCTTTTGAGTTCCTTCAAAAAAATAAGGACCAGACAGGCACCTATTTTTTTGTCAATAACGCCATTTCATTTGAAAAAGCAGAACTGGAATCCCTATTGGAATGGACGGGGAAGGGAAATACAGTATTCATAGCATCAAAAACCTTTGAAGAAAAATTATTGGACACGCTTCATTTGGATTTAGGGAGTATTTATGCCGGATTTGAAGTGAACCAAACACAACATCATCAACTGGTAAATCCCAACTTACAATTGCCTGATAGCATTATTTTTGACAAAGGCACATATACCCCATTTTTTGAGGAAATAGATACGTTAAATACGTTGGTATTAGGTAAGGTTGCAACATCTTCAGATTCGGAAAAAAGGATAAGACTGAGCACCTTAATGTAATTAGTCAACCTTTTGGAAAAGGTAAAATCATTCTTTCTACCTTCCCAGAAGCCTTTACCAACTACTTCCTCCTAAAGGATAAGAACAAGGATTATACGGCCGGAATCCTATCCTACTTGAACGATTCTCAAAACATTTATATGGACAATCATTATAAAAGTGGTAAATCCTTTTACACATCGCCCATGTATATCTTTTTGAACACCAAAGAGTTAAAATGGGCCTACTACACGGCATTGATCGGGGTTTTAATCTATATCGTTTTTGAAGGCAAGCGCAAGCAAAGGGCCGTGCCGGTGGTGGTTCCATTACAGAATCAGACCTTGGCGTTCACCGGACCATTTCGGATATGTATTTTGAAAAAGGCGATCAAAAGTCCATTGCGGAACATCGGATCAACTATTTTTTAGATGAAATGCGCTCTAAATACTATTTGGGGAAAATTGTGAAAGAAGAAGATTTTTATAGAAATCTCGCTGCAAGGAGTGGCCAGTACTTTACGAATCGGTTAAATCACTCTTTATATTTATGGAGCAACTTCGGAATCAAGACCAAGTAACTGATAACGAGTTAATAAAACTTAATACCTTAATACAAAAATTCAAAGCTGATGGAAAACAATGAGCAAGATACCAACGACATAAACTTTGATAACCGCATTCCTTTGGAGGGACTTCAAAAAGCCGTTTCGGATATAAAATCGGAATTGGCCAAGGTCATTATAGGTCAGGAAAATTTTATTGAACTATTGATTGTTTCACTGTTGATAGATGGGCACGTACTTATTGAAGGGGTTCCGGGCATTGCCAAGACGATAACCGCCAAGCTTTTTGCCAAGACCTTAAAGACGGATTTCAGTCGAATTCAGTTTACACCGGACCTGATGCCAAGTGATATTTTAGGAACATCGGTCTTTAATGCAAAAACCACTGAGTTTGAATTTAAAAAAGGCCCGATATTCTCCAATATTATTCTAATAGATGAGATAAACCGCGCCCCTGCCAAAACTCAGGCCGCCATGTTCGAAACTATGGAAGAACGGCAAGTAACCATGGATGGCACCACCTACAAAATGGAAGCTCCCTTTATGGTTTTGGCCACCCAAAACCCTATTGAACAGGAAGGTACGTATGCATTACCCGAAGCGCAACTGGACCGTTTTATTTTTAAGATAAAAGTAGAGTACCCCAAGCTCGATGAAGAAATCCAAATCCTAAAGACGCACCATGAGCGAAAAGGAAAACTTCCCCAAAGTGAAATAAAAGACGTCTTAAAGCCAAAAGAACTACTTCAGTTTAAACAGCAGATTCAGGAAATTGTAGTGGAAGAAAAAATCTTCAAATATATAGCAGAGGTAATTACAAAAACCCGAAACCACCCACATCTTTATCTTGGGGGGTCGCCAAGGGCATCACTTGCAGCACTAAACAGTGCAAAGGCATTTGCCGCCATCAACGGTCGGGATTTTGTTACCCCAGAGGACGTTAAAAAAGCAATGGTTCCGGTTTTGAACCACAGGGTAATCCTCACCCCGGAAAGGGAAATGGAGGGTATTACCACGGAGAGCGTAATTCATATGATAACGGAAAGTGTAGAAATTCCTCGCTAGATGCAATTCTTAAAATCAATCTACATAAACAACACATTTTTTAAGTATCTCGCATTTTTATGCGCATGTTTTGTACTGTCCTATTGGTTCAAGGCTTTGTATCCCGTCACATGGCTGTTGTTACTGCTTTTGGTCGCTTTATTTCTTTTTGACATTTTCCTGCTGTATGCAACCGGAAAAGGTATTTCAGCTGAGCGGCAACTTCCAAAAAAATTATCCAATAGTGATTTCAATTCGGTTACAATAAACTTCGAAACGTTCTATCCGTTTAAGACGTTACTGACCGTTATTGATGAGCTTCCCGTACAGTTCCAAAAAAGGGATTTTGATTATAAAACTTCACTCTTAAAGGGACAACAACGTAGTTTCGAATATAAAGTAAGACCTGTGGACAGAGGGGAATATATTTTTGGGAACTTAAACATGTATTGCTCATCGCCCTTACGCATTATCAAAAGAAGGTTTACGTTTCAAAAAGATGAAATGGTGCCTGTTTATCCATCCATCATACAAATGCAACAATATGATTTTCTAGCCATTAGCAATCGTCTTTCGGAAATTGGATTAAAAAAAATACGACGCATCGGACATACCCAAGAGTTTGAACAAATAAAGGAATATGTGCAGGGCGATGATATCCGTACCTTAAATTGGAAAGCCACCGCCAAGCAGAATAGGTTAATGGTGAACCAATACCAAGATGAAAAATCACAACCGGTTTATTCCATTATAGACACGGGAAGGGTAATGAAAATGCCCTTCAACGGATTAAAGCTTTTGGATTATGCCATAAATAGTTGTTTAGCATTTTCTAATGTGGCCCTCAAAAGAAATGATAAGACCGGATTGATTGCCTTTTCAAAAAATCTGGAGACCTATGTGCCCGCAGTTCAAAAAATTACGCACCTCAACACCATTTTAGAAAAACTGTACAGTATTGGCACCGATTTTACGGATGCGGATTTTGGTATGCTTTACGGACATGTAAAGCGAAAAATAAACCATAGAAGCCTCTTGCTCTTTTACACTAATTTTGAGCATATCTCCGCGCTAAAGAGGCAGCTCCCATACCTGCTGGCTTTGGCGAAAAAGCATGTGCTAGTCGTCATCTTTTTTGAAAATTCGGAATTGGAAGAACTAATTGCTACCGATGCAGAAAACCTTCAGGCCATTTACCACAAGACCATTGCGGAAAAGTTTTCGTTGGAGAAAAAATTGATGCAAAAAGAACTTCAAAAATACGGCATACAGACCATCTTGACCAAGCCCGAACAATTGACCATTAATACCATCAATAAATATCTAGAAATTAAGGCAAGGGGACTTATATAATTGATCTGATATAAGAAAACTGCTTTACACCTGAACAGCATTTAAAAAATAACCCGAAATCACTTATTTTAGTAAATCAAAAAACTTGACAAGATGCTTACAGGCATAAATCCAAAGTTGCCAATGAGGGACAAATTTGTTACCAAGGATTTTTATATTAACAAAATGGGTTTTCAGGAGTTTGGAAATGTCGACTATGATGGCTACTTAATGGTAGAGATGGATGCAGTACAAATTCATTTTTTTGAATTTGCAGATCTTGATATCAAGGAAAATTACGGGCAAGTTTACATCCGTACCAATGATATCGAGAAACTCTACCAGTACTTTTTGGATAGGAAGGTTGGCATACATCCAAATGGAAGTTTACAAACCAAACCATGGGGGCAAAAAGAATTTTCTATCCTAGACCCAGACAGTAATTTATTGACCTTTGGACAAAGTCTAGAATAGTTGCTATCACCCAATGGGAAGCGAATATTTCGTATTCCAAACCTGTCCTAAAGCCAATTTTATTCCTAATTTTTAAAACTATTGTGTCCTTAATTCCATCCGCCACCTAAAGCTTGATACATCTTTATTCTGGCCGCTAGTTGCTCCTTTTTCGTTTCTATAAGTTCCAATTTTGAATCCAGTGCCTCTCGCTGTACCAATAATACCTCCATATAATCCGCCCTTGCGGATTGGAACAAGCGCAAAGAGATGTCAATGGATTCGTTCAACGCGTCTACTTGACCCGCTTTTAGCTCGTAGTTCTTTCTTAGGTTCTCTATATTGGAAAGCTGATTTGCCACTTCGATATAACCGTTTAAAATCGATTTTTCATACTCAAAGATTGCCTGCAACTGTCTATCGTTCGCATTTTTATATTCTGCCTTTATGGCATTCCTGTTGATCAGCGGTCCTACTACATCCCCAACCAACGAATACAGAACAGATTCTGGGGTGGACGTTAGATATTTAGTATTGAACGCCTCCAAACCGATTCCCGCACGTATTCCTAAAGAAGGATAAAAATTAGCCCTTGCCACTTTGGTATTAAGCTTAGCAGCCTTCAACTCCAGTTCTGCCTTTCGAATATCCGGGCGATTCTGAAGCAATTGTGCGGGCACCCCTACATACAAGGTATCAATTTCCATTTCTATAAAACCGTCAACCTTACGCTGTATCGGTAATGGTGATCTACCCATTAGAAAATTGATTTTA
This sequence comes from uncultured Flavobacteriaceae bacterium, assembly GCA_963848865.1. Lineage (GTDB taxonomy): Bacteria > Bacteroidota > Bacteroidia > Flavobacteriales > Flavobacteriaceae > Maribacter. Next base: position 377,091 of record CAWKFV010000014.1, read on the forward strand.
TTCTCCGTCTCCACAATTTGCTGCTGTATTTCGTATTTGTGGCTCTGGTTTTTTAAGACTTCCGCCTCAAAACGGCGGACAGCTAGTTCCGTTGCCCTGGCTGCCTCCTTCTGCAGCCGTACCATGCGGAGGGCATTCTGTTGAATTTCTAAATTTTGCTCAATATTGGCCAACTGGTTATCCAACGCAATAAGCTCATAATAGGAATCCGCTATTTCCGATACCAGATTGGTAACCATGAAGTTTTTACCCTCTACCGAGGCTAGATATTCGAAAACAGCCGATTTCTTTGCATTCCGCAGCTTTTTCCAAACATCAAGCTCCCATGATGCGTTAAGCCCAACCGTATAATTGGGAAGCGGTTCCGGAAATTTCTCGCCCTCACCGATTTCAAGATTCTCTTCCACCGCACCATTTCGGGTATACTTTCCAACCTTCTCGATTTCCGCCCCGGCATAGCCATTTACAAAAGGTAGGTACTCCCCTTTTCTGACCCTAATTTCATTTTGGGCCATATCTACCTGCTGCAACATGATGTTTAGCTCCTGATTGTTGACCAAGGCGGAATCTATTAATGCTACGAGATAAGGATCGGAAAAAAAATCCCTCCACTTCATGGTAGCAACCGTCAAGGTATCCTCCGATTTATTTAAATAAGTCATAGGCATATTTTTATCCTCCATCCTAAGTTCCTTCGCCGGTACACAGGCCTGAAGGAGTACCAATACCATAATAACTAGCAATGGTACTATTCCTGATTTTTTAACTTTTATCATTTTATACATCACTATCTCTTTTGGTAAGTTTTTTCAAAAGTTTTTTCATTTTTAGGATGGTCTCCCTGGTCTTACTTCCTTCTTCACTTGACCTCATCAACTGTTCTGAGAACGGTTCACTGGCCTCATCCTTTATCAGCGCCCTACCAACAGCCATCTTTGCAAAAATGTAATAGAGTCCCGGAATGACCAGTACGCCTCCAATAGTTCCAATGAGCATACCACCCAATGCAGATCCACCAATAGTTCTATTACCGATAGCACCTGCTCCTGTTGCTACGACCAATGGAATCAATCCCGCAATGAACGCAAAAGAGGTCATTAATATGGGTCTAAACCTTGCACGGGAACCTTCAATGGCTGCTTCTAGAATAGTTGCCCCCTGCCGATGCTTCTGTACGGCAAACTCAACAATCAATACAGCGTTCTTACCCAGCAGACCTACCAACATGATAACACCAATCTGTGCATAGACATCATTGGCCAAGCCCATCATTTTAAGCAAAATAAACGAGCCGAAAACCCCAATGGGCAACGATAGGATAACAGCAAACGGAAGTAAAAAACTTTCGTACTGCGCAGCGAGCACAAAATACACGAATATCAAAACGATAATAAAAATGTAGAGGGATTCGCTTCCCCTGTTCGCTTCGTCGTAAGAAAGTCCTTCCCAAGCAATATCGTAACCCCGGGGCAATGACTCCGCAGCTACTTCTTTGATTGCATTGAGGGCATCACCAGTGGTATATCCTGCTGCCGGCAATCCATTAATGGTGGCCGAATTATAAAGGTTATATCGGGTAATCTCATTAGGTCCCAACGTTTTTTCCATCGTCATAAAAGCAGAGTACGGTACCATTTCGCCTTCTTCGTTCTTTACAAAAAGCTTTTCTAAATGTGATGGCAGTGCTCTATACTCGGGAGCTGCCTGGGTATAAACCTTAAAGAACCTTCCGTAAAGGATAAAACCTTGTTCATAGGTACTACCAATTAAAATATTCAGGTTTTCCATTGCCTTACCGATAGAAACCCCCTTTTGCATCGCGATTTTATTGTTGATTTTTAAATCATACTGTGGATAGTTCGCGGAGAAAAAAGAAAAGAGTCCGGTCAACTCCTTTCTCTTGCCCAAGGCTTCCATAAAATCATCGTTGATTTTTCCGAAAGCTTGATAATCGGTAGAGTTGGTTTTGTCCAACAAACGCATTGCGAAACCGCCCGATGAACCAAATCCAGGCACTGCCGGGGGTTCGAAATACTCGATGCGGGCTCCCAAATTTTGTGTTTCCTCTTCCAATTCTTCCATAATCTCATGGACGGAATGATGCCGTTCAGACCAAGGTTTTAAGTTGATTAGACAAGTTCCGGCATTGGAGCCACGACCCTCTGTCATAATCTCGTAACCTGCCAAGGAAGAAACCGATTCCACTCCATCCATTTCCTCACAGATTTGCTGTAGTTTTCGAGCAACATCATTCGTACGTTCCAATGTTGCGCCGGGTGGTGTCTGAATAATGGCATAAATCATCCCTTGGTCTTCATTGGGTATAAAACCTGCGGGAAGGACTTCATTGGTAAAGAAGATGCCGGCGCAGAAGGCAATTAAAATTCCGAATGTGACAATCCTTCTGGTAACTATTTTGTTCAATAATCCAACATAACCTCCTGTAAGTCGCTCAAAGCCTTTGTTGAACCAGGCGATAAAACGGTCTATCGGCGATTTCTTTTTGGGCTTTCCGTGATTGTTCTTTAGTAATATGGCACAAAGTACGGGGGTCAGGGTCAAGGCAACCACTGCCGAAATCACTATGGAACCTGCCATAGTTATTGAAAATTGGCGATAGAACACCCCAACTGGCCCAGTCATAAAGGAAATAGGGATAAACACGGAAACCATTACAAGAGTAATGGCAATAATTGCTCCCCCGATTTCACCCAGCACCTCGGTCGATGCCTTATAGGGGGTCAGGTTTTCCTCCTCCATTTTAACGTGTACCGCTTCAACGACCACAATGGCATTATCTACCACAATACCGATGGCCAGTACCAAGGCAAAAAGTGTAATCAGGTTGATGGAAAGACCGAACAACTGCATTACAAAAAAAGCACCGATTAAGGACACGGGAACAGCTATAATTGGAATCAAGGTCGAACGCCAATCCCCAAGGAACAAGAAGACCACAATTGCCACTAATATAAATGCGTCCCTAAGTGTGTGCAACACCTGTTCTATGGATGCGTCCAAGAAATTGGCTACGTCATAACTGATTTGGTAGTCCAATCCCGGAGGAAGATCTTGTTTCAGCTCTAGTAATTTGGATTTCACCTCATCGATTACATCTTTTCCGTTACTTCCCAAAGTCTGTTTTAGTATAATTGACGCCGAGGGACGACCATCAAGATTCGAATAAATATCAAAGAATTCGCTTCCCAGTTCCACATCGGCCAAATCGCCCAACGTAATACTTTCCCCTTCGCCATTGGCCCGGACTATGATATCTTTGTATTGTTCCGGTTGGTTGTATCTTCCTTCATACGTCAGCACATATTCCAAGGATTGCGATTTTATTCCAGAACTTTGTCCTATCCTTCCAGGTCTTGCAATGACACTTTGTTCTTGCATGGCCTCCATGATTTCCTCGGCGGAAACATTATAGGCTCTCATACGGTCCGGTTTTAACCAGACCCGCATTGCATATTTACGGCTACCTAAAATCTGTGCACTTGCAATACCATCAATACGTTGTATCTCCGGAATAATCTTGGTATAAGCGTAGTTGTAAAGAAATTTTTCATCATTATGCTCATCCTTTGCAAACAGGTTAACGTACATTAACATACTTGGCTGCACCGGTGTAATGATAACACCTTCCTTTTGTACGAGTTCTGGCAAGTTAGGCATCACTTGGTCTACCCGTGTCTTTACCATTACTACCGCCCTATTCGGATCGGTTCCCGGTTCAAATATTATCCTTAACGTACCCTCACCGGCACTGGTAGCATCGGATGCCAAATAACGCATTCCTTGTACTCCGTTTATAGCGGTTTCCAAAGGAATGAGTGTTGAATTAACCAATACTTCCGCACTTGCCCCAGGATATGCGATAAAGATGTTTACCGTGGTGGGTGCAATTTCAGGAAACTGGGAAATAGGCAATTGTTTAATGGCCAAAAGGCCTGTAAAAACGATCATAACCGATATGACGATAGCCAATACCGGTCTTTTTATGAATTTTTTGAACATTGTATGGAAATTTTGTTTTGCTTATTCAGCGTATAAATTCAAGTTTGCCATCACCGAACTAGGTTCAGCAAGTTCAATCTCAATTTTATCACCGTCCTTTACCATCCGAATACCATCTAGCAGTATTCTATCTTTTTCGGATAGGCCTTTTTCTACAATAAACAGGTTCGTAAGTTCCGCTGCTACCACAATCTCCTTTTGGTGCACCACGTTTTCAGAATCGATTACAAAAACAAACTTTTTCTCCAACACTTCAAAAGTCGCCTTTTGAGGGATTATCAAAGCATTCAAATAAGGTATCTCCATAAGTATGCTTCCGGTTTCGCCATGCCTTAAAATCCTTTTCTCATTAGGAAAAGTTGCCCTAAATGCAATATTTCCGGTTTCACTGTTGAATTCCCCTTCTATGGTCTCCACAATTCCGTTTTCAGGAAAACGTTTGTTATTCGCCATTAATAACCCTACTTCTTGTTTATCCTCCTTGGCCACATCCATGATGTAATCCAGATACTCGGCTTCAGGTACGTTAAAATAGACCCACATTTTACTATTATCCGACAGGGTGGTCAACAGTTCCCCCTCGTCCAAAAGGCTTCCTTCCCTTACGTGAAGATGATCCATAATGCCATCAAAAGGTGCTCTTATATCCGTAAATCCTAAATGGGTCTGTGCCAATGCTACCTCCGCCTTTGCCTTTTCATAGCCTGCCTTGGCCATAGCCAATTCGTTATTGGAGACTACATTACCATCGGCCAACATTTGTGTGTTACTGAGTTCTATTTCCGCAACTTTAGCTTCCGCCTCCGCTCTTTGCAGTTCTGCCTGATATACATTTGGCATTATCTGAAACATGCGTTGTCCCTGTTTTACAGATTGACCTTCATCTACCGATATTTGTTTCAGGTATCCCTTCTCCAAGGCTCTTAGCTCTATATGGCGAATGGAATGAATCTGGCAGACATAATCTTTCACGATTGTTGTATCCCTTTTTATAGGCGTGGTAACCAAATATTTGATTGTCTCGTGTTTTGCTTCTTTCTTGTTTTGGCAGCTTGTAGCATATAGCAATACAACGATGCACATAAATATGGGGATTGCCCTCATAATTTTAATTTTTAATTTTTTTTGAGATTGATTGTTGGGATTTCCTGATGTAGTTCTTGCAAAGAATTACGGCGGCATTAAGAAATACCCGACCGTGACTTGTTATGAACAATAGAAATCCGATATGCCTTCGGCAGAAGCCAATGGCACATTAGTTAGAGAAGCTTAAGAAAGATGGTATCTACGACTACAATACATATCATAGAGCGGCACGCCGTGGCATTTTTGCACAGCGTCGTTACTATTGGAATAAAGTATATTACAAAGCTTGGAAAGCTTACTGTAGACTAATTGTGTGGTTGATTGTGAGGGTAGAAAAAACTTTTCATCCAGTTCAGATTCAGAGAGCGATTCTGTCTCCGTATATACCAAATGTTGTTTTTCTTTGGTAGATAAATCCTGTAAACTAGGTGAATCTTGTAGCGGTGGATATTGAACTACTCCCTTTTCAAAAGACAGGTTTCCTAAACCATCCTGGTAGTTGATTGAATTACCAAGAATTACAGAGGAAAAAATTAATAAAGCTAAAAATTGCCGGTTAAAGCAAATTTTTAATGGACTCACTTTGTTCAAATTTTGACCAAATGTATCATATTTTTAGTTACTCAATAAAGTTTTTAAAATTTTTATGAATAGTCTTTATCGAGATAAGTCATTAAATTCAATTAAAATACAGCCTTAAAATTCAATGCTTTAAGTTCTCTTTAGATTCTTCCCCTATTTTAGCTAAAATTACAATTTTATGACTAGAGATTTACCAATATGGTATTTTTTCCTTTTATCGTTAGCTCCACCTTTTTCAAGAAAAAATGTCGGTTTCCGGTCAATTATTTGACGCTAGCACTGAGGAAACATTATCCTTCGCTAATGTTGTAGCCCATGATTTTAAAAATAACGCACTTTTAAAAGGAACTATTACCGATGATACTGCAAGATTCGAGATTTTAGATATCCCTTGGCAAAATACAGATTGTATTTATTATTTACAGGGTACAAAACCACCAAACATTTGTTGTTGACACTCTCTAAATCAAAAATTTAAGATTAAGTCATTCATTTCAACCGGAATAAACGACGGTTCAATAAAATGTCATTTTAGTACCGATTGGATAGCTGCATATTTGGGTCATCAATAAATCCTTAATCGATTTAATATGAATCCAACAGAAGTTTTTTCACTAGCCAATTTGATTACCCTTCCAATGTGGGTATTGATGATTTTTTTACCCAAATGGAAGGTTACTCGTTTCTTAATCGATTACAAGGTAATTCCAATCGTACTGGCTATAGTTTATGCCATCTACATAGTGTTATCCATTCTGAATAGTGGCATGATGGATTTTGGGAGTTTAGCATCCGTCATGACATTGTTTACCAAAGAAAACGCCGTATTAGCGGGCTGGGTTCATTACCTATGCTTTGACATGCTTGTGGGCATGTGGATGGTTAACCAAAATAAAGAACTGCATCTGCATCAACTACTGTTGGCTCCTTGTCTATTCCTAACATTCATGTTTGGTCCAATAGGTTTCCTTTTGTTCATTAGCCTTAAAAGCATTAAAAAATAAAATATCATGAAATACGAAAATACCACCGAAGTAAGATTAAACGATTACAGTGAAGATGAGATTCAGTCTTTTAATAAAGTTGCTATGCAAACTAAATCATTCAACACATATCTGATTAAATCTTGGATAGATTTTCAAGGAAAAACTAGAGATCTGCTAACAACTGTAAAAAAAGAGAGCCCCATAATGTATTGGATAGCACTCGTTATTCTATTAATAGGGGTTGGATGCATTTTTGGGCTTATCTTGGACAATAGAACGCTAATGGGTATTAATGTTTGGATCAAACCCCTTAAATTTTCAATTTCCATTGCCATCTTTCTCTACACAACAGGATATTTAATTACAAAATATCCATACTCAGCAAAAAAGAAACGTTTCTTAAATCGTGTTACCGCTTGGACTTTGTTTCTGGAGTTTCTCATTATTGCTTGTCAAGCTTCCAGGGGGGTAAAATCCCATTTCAATATGGCCACTCCACTGGATAGTATCCTCTTTTTATTGATGGGTATTTTTGTGGGCATCAATGTATTAGTGTTGGTGCTATTTATTATTGATACGATTCGTTTAAAGTTAAACACTACAAAAGCCGTACAATGGGCTATTCTGTTGGGATGGCTCTCGGTGTTTTTTGGAAGTTGGGTCGGTGGGCAAATGCTAGGTCAAGTGGGCCATACTGTGGGACAAGCAGACGGAGGAGCCGGATTGCCCCTCGTTAATTGGAGCACTATTGCCGGAGATTTAAGGATTGCACACTTTTTTGCCTTGCACGGTCTGCAGATAATTCCCTTATTTGCGGTAGGCATATCGAGAAAATGGAATTCTTCCATGAGAAATAATATTATTTTGGTAACACTATTTACCCTGATATTCGCATCTTGCATCGGGTATATTTTCTGGCAAGCAAAACAAGGCATTCCTTTAATTGCACAATAATTAAGCATCATGTTTTTCAACAAAGAAAAGCGCATACAGTATTTAGGATTTGATGACTTCTGGTTTAAGACCTTGGGTATTCTCATCTTAAGTTTTGCCACCTATTTTCTGTTCAGTAATCCGTTTCAAGAGCATCCACTTGCTGAAACGATAATCAATTGGGTCGTTTCACTGCTATTCTCTACAATTGATTGGTTAATTATACGAGCTATAATGATTCAATTACGTAAGAAATATCCTGAACTAAAGGATAGTGCAACACGTTTGATGCTTTTTATTGCTGCAATTTTCACCACCGTAATTGTTGTAGACTATGTGGGCATGTACCTGTTATCACCACTAACGAATGAGGATTATAGTTTTATAGCTCGCTCCAAGGCATTGTTGTCCATCGTACTTATTAGTACCATGACCATGGCCATTTACGAAGCTATTTATTTTTATGTACGGCTAAAAAAATCAATTCAGGAAGAAGAACAATCAAAACAAGCCATCGTGCAGGCACAATTGGACGTTTTAAGAAATCAAGCCCAACCTCATTTCTTTTTTAATACGTTGAACACACTTAGGGATATCATTGATCAAAACCCAAAAGAGGATGCAAAGAAATTTGTGGATAGTCTATCCAATATTTATCGGTTTATATTGGAATCAGGAAATGCCAATTTGATAGCTCTTCACGATGAACTTAAATTTGCGAAAGCCTACATTCACGTCCAATCGGAGCGATTTGGGGAAAATCTTAAGGTGAACTGGACAATTCCGGAAGATTCCAAGCATGGAAATGGTGGTACCTATGAGTCTTCAGTTGTTGTTAGAAAATACAATAAAGCACAATGTTATTTCCAAAGCGAAGCCGTTGACAATAAACGTTTTTGTTGAAAATGATACACTGATAGTCGAGAATAAAATAGAACTAAAATCAACAAAATTACCCTCTACTAAAATAGGTCTGCAAAATATTGAAAAAAGATATGCGCTTATTTCCGAAAGACCTATTAAAATAGAAAATGATGGAAATAGATTTAGGGTTTCGTTACCATTATTAATTTCAACCAAAGAAAAAAATAGCCATGCGGATACTGATCATTGAAGATGAAGCACGTGCTGCAAGTCAGTTACAACGTATGCTAACCGAATGTGGTTTCGCATATGAATTATTAGGTGTTTTAGATACCGTAGAAGATTGTGTCCTTTGGTTTCAAAAAAATGCTTCACCAGAACTCGTATTTATGGATATTCAACTTGCCGATGGGTTGAGTTTTGAGATTTTCCAGAAAGTAGATGTAGAAGCTCCGATAATTTTTACCACAGCGTTTGACCATTACGCAATCCAGGCATTTAAAGTAAACAGTGTGGACTATTTATTGAAACCGATACAAAATGAGGATTTGAACAAAGCCTTGAAAAAATTCAATAAATCCAATAATCAAAGTCCTATAGCGCCATCTATTCTGAAGCAATTGTTAAGTAGCATTCAAGGAGCTAAGAAACGGGAAGGTATTTTAGTGAAAGAAGGAAACGGGTTTCTCCAAATCCAAACTTCCGAACTAAATTATTGTTATTCCGAGGAGAGTATCACCTTTGGGGTTGCAAACGGCAAACGTTACATAATTAGTGAGAGCATGGACGAATTATTTGAATCGTTAGATCAAAATAAATTCTATCGCATCAATCGTGGGCAAATTGTTTCCAAATCTTCTATACAAAAGATAGAACCTTATTTCAATCATCGCGTAAAGCTAACGCTCAACAATCCTAGAGATCAGGAATTTGTAGTCAGCAGGTCCAAAACAAGCGATTTTAAGGAGTGGATGAATCGATGAGGAGCTACTTATAAATTTGATGCTTAGTAGCTATTCCATAACTGAAAGAGGTCATCTATCATTCTGTAATAAAGAAGTACTTTCTTCGACTAATGTGCCGAATTAAAAGAAAAGCATAATGAAAACTATTCTACATAAAGCAAATACCAGAGGCCACGCAAATCATGGTTGGTTGGATTCCCATCACAGTTTCAGTTTTGCAAATTACTACGACCCAGAACGTATGAACTTTGGCGTGCTAAGAGTTCTAAATGACGATGAAGTTTCTGGTGGCAGAGGTTTTGGGACACACCCTCATAATAATATGGAAATCGTGTCTATCCCATTGGAAGGCGATTTACAACATATGGATGATATTGGGAATTCCACCGTGATCAAAAAGGGCGATGTACAGGTCATGAGTGCCGGAACCGGTGTTTCCCATAGCGAATACAATAAAAATAAGGACGAGGCGGTAAAATTCCTTCAAATTTGGATTATACCCAACAAGCGGAACGTAACCCCTAGATATGACCAGATATCCATCAAGGATATTGAAACGAAAAACGAATTCTATCAAATACTTTCGCCCAGTTCGGATGACCAAGGTGTATGGGTACATCAAGATGCGTGGTTTCATCTAGGAGATTTTGATACCAACAAAAACGGTTCCTATGAACTGAAAAAACAAGGAAATGGAATCTATATTTTCGTATTAGAAGGTACTGTTGAAGTAAACGGACAAGTACTGGAAAAGCGCGATGGATACGGAATCTGGGAGGCCCAAGGTTTTGAATTTAAATCAAAAACAGAATCAAAAGTATTGGTCATGGAAGTTCCTATGGATTTGTAATCTTTTGAAAAAGAGTTGTAATTCTTTTATAGTTAATAAAAAGCAATGCGTCTTTTTGAGAATTAATTATTGTGTTCAGTCCCAATGTTTTTAGGTAGTTTGGTATATTTAACCAAATTACTGACTACATGAAAATTTTCAAAAAGGCACTGTTGCTATTGGGCATAGCTCTTCTTCTTTTTATTGGCTATTTATTGATCAATACTTACAGTTTTGAATCAAAGCAAATAAAGGTAGACCCAATAACTGCCGTACAAATTGATAAAAGCGCAATCCAGAATTTCTCCAAAGCACTCCAGATAAAAACGGTTTCTCCTGAAAATACGGCGGATTTCGATTCTGTTGAATTCAAAAAGTTCAACACCTTCGTCTCGGAAACCTATCCGCTTATGGATTCCCTGTTGGAGAAGAAAATTTTCAATTCCTTTAGCCATCTGTACCATTGGCAGGGAACTGATACTTCTTTAAAACCGATAGTGGTCATGGGCCATTTGGATGTAGTACCCGTTATTGAGAAAAACCTGCCCGAGTGGAAAGTAGCACCGTTTGGTGGTGTCATTGAAAATGATACCATTTGGGGCCGTGGCGCAATAGATGACAAAGTCGGGGTCATTGGGATTATGGAGGCCGTTGAATTACTTTTAAGAGAAAACTATACCCCAAAAAGAAGTTATTATTTTGCTTTTGGACATGATGAAGAAATTGGTGGGCCCAACGGTGCCGTTTCCATGGCCAACTATCTAAAAGAAAGGGGGGTTGACGCTGAATTTGTAATAGACGAAGGAGGGGTAATTGCTGATGGGTTAGTTCCTGATATTATAAAGGAAGTGGCTTTAATCGGAACGGCCGAGAAAGGATACCTAACCTTAAACCTTGCCGTTAAAATTGAAGGAGGACACTCCTCCATGCCAGGAAAGGAAACGGCGATAGACGTGATGGCCAACGCCATTGCCAAATTAAAAAAGAATCAATTACCGGCTAAAATCACGGTTCCATTGGAGGGTTTTATGGACTATTTAGGTCCGGAGATGCCCTTTGCAAACAAGGTAGTTTTTGCAAACAAAGGAGTTTTGGAACCATTAATCCTTAATCTTTACGAGAAAAGTGCATCAGGTGATGCGCTTATACGAACTACCACCTCCCCTACTATTTTCAACAGCGGGATTAAGGATAACATCATCCCACAACGCGCCAATGCTACTGTGAATTTTAGGGTGTTACCGGAGACAACCATCGACGACGTAATTACCCATGTAAAAAACACCATTGATGACGATAGAATTACCATTACCAAGGGCACTACGGCAACCGAAGCCTCTAACCTTTCAAATACCGATTCTTTTGGATTTAAATCGTTGAACAAAACAATTTTACAGCTATTCCCCGAAGTTTTGGTTTCTCCTAATTTGGTAGTTGGGGCAACGGATTCCAGACATTACAAAGATATCTCGGAAAACATTTATCGGTTTTCACCCATACACCTCAACGACAATACCAAAAAGTCCTTTCACGGTTTAAACGAACGTTTAGCGGTTTCCGATTTTTATGATGCCATCCAGTTTTACGTACAACTCATTAAGAATACAGATGAAAACAGCTAGTTGAATCCTAATGAATATATGAATAAAGTGATTGCCTATTTTAAGTCAAAAATTGGAAAGGATTCTAAAGATTCCATTTCACCGCTGATGCAATGGTTAAACCCAACGCTAATAAGTGTCGAGGAGGGGAAACTTGAATTTTCACATACCATTAGGGAAGAAATGACCAACCCAATGCATATATTACATGGTGGTATTACCGCTGCCATTATTGATGATGCCATTGGAGCGGCCGTATATTCGTTGGATAATTCCCATGCGTATACAACCGTAAATCTTGGGGTGGACTATTTTAAATCGGCCAAAGCAGGGGATACGATTATTGCCGAGACCAACATTGTAAAAAAGGGAAATCAGATAATGAACGCCGAATGTCTGGTTTGGAATTCGGACAAGAGTAGTCTAATAGCGAAAGGACATTCCAACCTTATCAAGACCAAACTTGAACTGAAATAATCTTGAAGCTGGAAGAAACTCCATAAAATTATGAAATTCAAAATAGTATTATACTGCTCACTAATCTTTCTGCCATTGTCAATGTATTCTCAAAAGGAACCTATAAAATTAGGTGTGGTTGGTTTAAGTCACGGTCATGTGGGCTGGATTCTTGGTAGGGAAAATTCTACCGATGTAAAAATGGTTGGAATCGTAGAAACGGATACTGCTTTGATAAAAAGAATGTCCTCGCAGTTTGGTTTTTCGGACACTATCGTTTTCAATTCCATGGAGGAAATGATATCGACTGTTAAACCACAAGCGGTGGCCGCTTTCGGGAACATATTTGAACATTTGGAGGTTGTCCGCACTTGTGCGCCAAAAGGTATCCACGTAATGGTAGAAAAACCATTGGCAGTTAGTCTAGAACACGCCTTGGAAATGGAAAAACTGGCGAAGGAAAACAATATACATTTATTGACGAATTATGAAACTTCTTGGTATCCTACCAATGAAGAAGCAAAAAATCTTTTGAATAAGGGTACCATTGGCAGCCTTAGAAAAGCCATTATACGTGACGGACATAAAGGTCCAAAAAAAATTGGTGTGAGTTCAGAATTTTTCGAATGGCTTACAGACCCGGAATTAAATGGCGGTGGTGCCATAATGGATTTTGGTTGTTATGGAGCAAATTTAATGACATGGTTATTAAAGGGAGAAAGACCAAAAACTGTAACGGCAGTAACACAACAGTTACAACCCCAAAATAATCCAGAAGTAGATGATGATGCGACCATTATATTAAAATACGATTCTTCCATGGCTATTCTGGAACCCTCATGGAACTGGCCTATTGGCAGAAAGGACATGGAACTTTATGGGGAAACAGGAGCGATTTATGCTGAAAATAAGACAAATATGTCCATTCGGATTTCGGAGGGGTATGATGGTTTTAGCGAAGAAAAGATTATCCTTTCCGATAGGGCAAATCCTTTTGATGATCCCTTTTCCGTATTTGCTTCCGTAATTAATGGCGAATTGAGGCTTGAACCTTTTGACCCCTACTCTTTGGAAAATAATATGATAACCATGGAGATCCTTCAAGCGGCGCTTGAAAGTTCGAAAACGAATAAAACCGTTATTTTGAAGTAAATAGCGCATACCAACACTACAAAATAAACTATTAACATAGAAAACAATACGTATACTCTTCTTTTCATTACTTTTAAACAAACCGAATTAAATTCCCTCTTTTCGGTATTTACCAAAAAGTCCCCTCATTAGTTTAGTTTTAGAATCAACCTAAAAATCCATATAATGAAAACAAAAACAGGACTGGCCGTTATTGCGGTTACACTACTAACTTTAATTTACTTCTTGATTCCCAACACTACGGAAAATAGTTTGGACAATACGCAGAATGCTTCCTTCTATTCAATTAAATGCACTGTTGCCAAATTTTTACTTACAGATGTAGATACAACTCAGCAGATTTCGCCTTTGTTCGAAAATTTAGGGAATCTTAATTTCCCTATAAGCACCAATGTGGAACTTGCCCAAACATTTTTTAATCAGGGTTTAAAATTAACCTACGCTTTTAATCATGCCGAAGCGCATCGTTCTTTTATGGAAGCTTCACGTCTAGACCCAAATTCGGCCATGACCTATTGGGGACAAGCCTATACATTAGGGCCAAATATCAATGACCCTATTCCCCTTGACGACCGAAAGGAAAAATATAATGAGGCAATCGCTAAAGCTATTGCATTAGCTCCTAAAGCAACTAAAAAAGAGCGTGCGCTTGTAAATGCTTTGACACATAGATATAGCGAAGATTTAACCAAGGATGTCTCCGAACTTAATATGGCGTATATGAATGCCATGACCAAAGTAGCAAAGCAATTTCCTGAAGACGCTGATGTTCAAATTTTATATGCAGCCTCCGTCATGAATACCGTTCCTTGGAACTATTGGGATAAAGATGGAAATCCGTCACCCAATATTCCCGAGGCCAAAATTGCCCTGGAAAAAGCGATAAAAATTAACCCAGAGCATCCCGGTGCCCATCATTACTATATTCACATGGTGGAATTACCACAGCCAGATCTGGCGGTCGCTAGTGCAGAAAAGTTAGGTGGATTAATGCCTGCTGCCGGTCATATAGTACATATGCCCTCCCACATCTATATTCGGGTGGGTCGCTATTTGGATGCCGTAAAAGTAAATCAACAAGCTATTTTGGCAGATGAGGATTATATTTCTCAATGTTATTCACAAGGAATGTATCCATTGGGGTACTACCCTCATAATATTCATTTTTTATGGTCTGCTGCTACTTTATTGGGGGATAGTGAACTTGCTATAGATGCCGCTAAGAAAACAGCCGAGAAAGTTCCCCAAGGAGAATTGATAACATTACCTTTTCTTCAAAATTTTGCGTCAGTTCCTTTATTGGCTTACACCAGATTTGGAAAATGGAACGAGATTCTAACCACTCCAAGTCCAAATGAGGAAATTAAGCATCTAAAATTAATCTGGCATTATGCCAGAGGTATTGCCTTTATAAGGAAAAACAATGCTAAGGAAGCTCAAGAAGAATTGGATGCTATTCAAAACATGATTGACGACCCGGAACTTGAAAATTTAATCGCTGCTGGCTTTGACAGTAGCACATCTATTGGTAAAGTTGCATATGAAGTCGTTGCTGGTGAACTTGCCAGTCTTAATGGCAATATACCAAAAG
The DNA here is from genome assembly GCA_963848865.1 of uncultured Flavobacteriaceae bacterium. Classification (GTDB taxonomy): domain Bacteria; phylum Bacteroidota; class Bacteroidia; order Flavobacteriales; family Flavobacteriaceae; genus Maribacter. The sequence continues at coordinate 392,156 of CAWKFV010000014.1, forward strand.
CAATAGAACACCTGAAAAAAGCGGTGGAACTGGAAGATGGTTTAATTTACACAGAACCAGCAGCGTGGTATATCCCTACAAGGCAAAATTTGGGGGCAGTATTGTTAAAATCCGAGAATTATGAAGAAGCTGAAAAAATCTACACAGAGGACTTGAAATTGTTAAGGCAAAATGGGTGGTCTCTAATGGGGCTTCATAAAAGTTTAAAAGCCCAAGGGAAAGAAAAGGAAGCGCAAATCATAAAGCAGGAATTTGACAAAGCTTGGGAGCATGCAGATATCGCAATAGATACCTCTATTCTTTAAAAGAGAAACTTAATTTATCCTTTTAAACAATGGCATCGCCCAATAATCGAAATTTAAAATTTGGAGTGTTTGCAGTTTTGGTGGTAATCATACTGTCGGTGGCCTATTACAACTTCATATATTCGAAAGAAATACCCATTTACAATCCGGCCGATTTGAATCCGGAACTGGTCGATTTAAGTTTGAGAGGAGTTACGGAGAACCATACGGTATCCGATTTTCATCTAATCAATCAAAACGGAAAAACCATTTCACAAAACGATTACAAGGATAAAATCTATGTAACCGATTTCTTTTTTACCAGATGCCCAAGTATATGTCCTGTCATGGCCAACAACATGGAAAAGCTACAGGAACGGTTCATGGACACGGAAGAAGTAATGCTTTTATCACTATCCGTTACGCCAGAAATGGACAGTGTCCCATTGCTCCATATCTTATTCGCAAAAGTATAATGCAAAAGATTCCAAATGGAATATTACAACTGGTGATAAAGAACATATTTATGAGTTGGCAAGAAAGAGCTATTTCGCAGTAAACGATTTTAGCGATGGTCTTTTGCAAGATTTCATACACACTCCCAATTTTATTTTGGTAGATACAAAGAAGCAAATTAGGGGAATATATGACGGTACCAAAGATTTGGAAATGGAACGACTTATAGGAGATATTGAAACGCTTTTATCCGCTACAAACCAGATGTAAATCATGCTTTCAAAACAAAAAATCGTTAACTTCCGTACCTAAACTGATACTATGTTACGGAACTTTTTTACCCTATTTTTTATTGTAATCTTTATCTCCTTAAACGCCCAGAACTCTATAATTGGGTTTACGCCGGAAAGTGCAATTGAGCAGACCAAACTAGAAACTGCTTTTGAAAGCAAGTTAGATGCCAGCAATTTGGATAAATGGATGCAAAAGTTGGCAGCGGAACCACATTGGGTAGGTACAAAATATGGTGAGGAAAACGCAAAATGGATACAAAAACAATTCCAGTCTTGGGGTTATGACGCAAAAATTGAAACCTACCAAGTATTATTTCCTTATCCGACCGAAAGGGTTCTGGAACTCACTTCCCCAAAGAAATATACCGCAAAACTTACCGCAGTTCCTGTAGAAGGTGACCCCTTTACCGCTCAAGGCGATGCACTTTTACCAAGTTACAATGCCTTTTCCATTGATGGGGATGTAGAAGCAGAGCTCGTTTTCGTAAACTATGGTATTCCTAAAGATTATGAGGAACTGGAAAAATTGGGTATTAGTGTTAAAGGTAAAATTGTAATTGCCAAATATCAAGGGTCCTGGCGTGGTATAAAACCAAAATTAGCTGCCGAAAAAGGTGCAATAGGATGTATTATTTATTCCGATCCGCAAGATGATGGCTACGGCCAGGGGGATGTTTATCCCAAAGGCGCATTCAAGAACAAAACAGGTGTTCAAAGAGGTTCCGTAATGGATATGCCAACTTATCCCGGTGATGTTCTAACCCCAGGATATGCGGCTACAGAGGACGCCAAAAGATTGGATAGAAAGGACGCCCCTACCATTACAAAAATTCCCGTGCTCCCAATATCCTATGAAGATGCACAACCCTTGTTGGAAGCTTTGGAAGGTGCAGTTGCGCCGGAATCCTGGTTTGGTGGTTTGCCAATTACCTATCATATTGGGCCTGGACCTGCCAAAGTGCATTTGAAACTTACATTCGATTGGAAACTTGTTCCTGCACATAATGTTATTGCCACTATGAAGGGTACAGATTATCCTGATCAGTGGGTCATGAGGGGAAATCACCATGATGCATGGGTTCATGGTGCCAACGACCCTGTAAGTGGTATGGTGGCACTAATGGAGGAAGCAAGGGCAATAGGAGAATTGGCAAAAAAAGGTCAAAAACCTAAGCGTACTTTGGTTTTTTGTGCTTGGGATGCCGAGGAAGAGGGTTTAATAGGGTCTACGGAGTGGGTTGAAGACCATAAAAAAGAATTACAGCAAAAAGTGGTGGCCTACATTAATACAGACGGAAACGGCCGAGGATTTTTAGGAGTAGGCGGATCACATTCCCTTCAGGCCATGGTCGGGGAAGTTGCCGAAGCCGTTGAAGACCCTCAGACCGGGGTTTCGGTTAAAGAACGTAGAATTGCAGCAAATATGGTAAATGGAGGGGATGATAAATTTGAACTCTATGCGCTTGGCTCCGGTTCGGATTACACCCCTTTTATTCAACATGCGGGTATTGCCTCCTTAAATCTTGGATTTGGTGGAGAAAGTTCGGGAGGGGAATATCATACAATTTATGATACCTATCCACATTACAAGAGATTTAAAGATCCAGAATTTGCTTACGGAGTCGCGCTTGCAAATACGGCTGGCAGAATTACGCTGCGTTTGGCAAATGCAGACGTCCTTCCTTTTGATTTTATGCAATGGCATTCAACCGTTTCCGGATACCTGGACGAGATTATGAAAGATTTGGAAAAAATGAGAAAGGATGTAGAAAAACATAATACCATGGTTGAGAAAAATGTTTTTGAATTGGCGGCAGATCCAAAAAAACCATTTAACAAGCCGAACAAAAAACCGGCTGTACCGTTTTTGGACTTTTCACCATTGCAAAACGAATTGGCTTCACTTCAGCAAAATATTGAGGTATTTTCAAAGGCAGATAAAACCAAACTTAGTAAGGAGGCACAACAAGCCTTAAACAAAAAATTGATGTTGGCCGAGCATGTACTAACATCAGAAAAAGGCTTACCGAGAAGACCATGGTACAAACATCAGATTTATGCACCAGGATTTTATACAGGATATGGTGTAAAAACCCTTCCCGGTGTTCGTGAAGCTGTGGAAGAAAAAAATTGGAATGAAGCTCAAGAACAAATAACAGTCCTAAGAAACACTTTTAAGGATTTTAACATTTTCCTTGAGGAAATGAATGCGGTATTAAACTAGAAAATATGGAACCCAATTACAGTAAGATTTTTAGCGGGGATGCTATGCTTGGAAAAAGAATAGAGGCTGAATTAAAAGAAATAGGAATTATTCCCGTTGTAAAAAATGAAGGAGAATCCGCCCGCTTGGCAGGTTTTGCTTCCGCAATGCTGAGCAATGTGGATATGTATGTGAACGAGTCCGAAGTTGGTAAGGCAAAAGAAATCGTTGCCAAAATACTTAAAACAGAATAACGCAATAAAAAGCCTCCAACTAAGGAGGCTTTGCAGATAACTACTGTTTTATTGGTGTTAATTCTAAAGAACGAAACTCTATCGGACCATGGTCACCCTGAATCATAATTGGACCGGGTTCTGCTTCGTTATTGTCCAAAGCTCCACCTGTCATTCCCGGGATATTTTGTTCTGCGATAATAGTTTTGCCGTTGGCAACGACCGTCAATCTTCTACCAACGAGAGTGATATCAAAAGTCTGCCATTCTCCAGCTTTTTTGGCCACCATTTCGTTGGGCGACAAGAATCCATAAATCCCTCCAAAATATATGGAAGAAGGTTCCAAACCAATATTGTCAGCAATCTGAATCTCATAACGGCCTCTGAGGTAAAGCCCACTATTACTTCCTTCAGGATATCTGAACTCGGCATGTAACTTAAAATCGGTAAACTTTTCTTCCGTAACTAAATTTGCACCAGGCTTGTCACTGGTTAAAATCCCATCAACCACTTTCCATTGGTTTTCTCCATCGGTTTTCCATCCATCCAGATTCTTGCCGTTGAAAATTTTCTTGGTCTTTCCCCATGTTGGATTCTCGGTATAGGTTAAATCTGGAGATTTTGTACCAGTCCAACTATACGTTTTACCATCGGTATAGACCATAGTACCTTTAAGTTCCTCCCCTATCTTCTTTCCTTCAAATTCCATATTCGATGCTCCGGGCTCCCATTGCGGGGGAATAGCGAAATAAAATAAATCACCATATTTCTTAACTTCAGCAATAGGACGAGCACTACCGAATGCATAGGTAAACCTACCTATTAAGGTATTGTTCCCGGAATGACGTATTTCTAGCCAAGAAGGAAGGTCCTTGCCATCCTGTGAAATAGTAAGATTCCATCTTCCCTCCAGCGGGTGTCCTTCTTGGGATAAAAGTTGACAAAAACTAAAGAATGTAAAAAGAGAAAAAAGTAATCCTAAATATTTCGGAGTATGTTTCATGTATTGTTCTTTTTATCAAATATACCAAAGTCAGGAAAAATAGATTTCGCCATATACACTAATTTCTAACTCAATTTGTAAGTAAATCTTAGTCGCAAACTGATAAACAGTTTTCCTCCAATCAAAAGTAAATCCTTAAATTAGATTTCATAGAATTTCTAGAATATTCTTGTTCTATAAATAGCTATCAATATCTTAGTATATTTATTGCGAACATCATAATTTTCACCTCCCAAAATATATGAAGTATACTAAACTTTTTCTTTTAGGATTAATAACAATTGCGCTTAGTTGTGAAACTAAAAAACCCAAGGAAATACCTTTGACAGTTGTTGAAGACTCCTCCTCGATCAATGAAAAAATCGCCCTTGCAAAACAAAGTATCACCCCAAAGGTTGCAGATGGTTTAGAACTTAGTTTGTGGGCTTCTGATTCTTTAGCGCCGGATCCAATAGCCATGGATATTGATGATTACGGAAAAATCTATATCACAAGATCCAACAGAAATAAAAATTCCGAGTTCGACATCAGAGGACATAGGGATTGGATGACCGCTTCCATTGCACTGCAGACCGTCGAAGAAAGAAGAGATTTTCTACGTAAAACTTTTGCGCCGGAGTTAAGTAATGAAAACAGCTGGTTCCCAGATTTGAACAATGATTCCATCCATGATTGGCATGATTTAGCAGTGGAAAAGGATGAAGTATGGATGCTGGAGGATAAGGACAAAGATGGCATTGCGGACATCTCTACCCAGATATTAAATGATTTTAATGATGAAATAAATGATGTTGCGGGCGCTTTGTTGGTTAGAAACGAAGATGTATTTGTTGGTGTAGGACCTGACATGTATCGTCTTAAGGACACAAACAATGACCAAATTTTGGATGAAAAAACAAGTATTGCAAATGGTTTTGCCGTGCATATCGGTTTTGGAGGCCACGGAATGTCAGGAGCCATAGAGGGTCCGGACGGCAAAATATATTGGGGTATAGGAGATATTGGCGCGAACATTACTACAGTTGATGGCGTTAACCATAAATATCCCAACCAAGGCGTTATTGTTAGAAGCAATCCAGACGGGTCCAACTTTGAAGTATTTGCACGTGGTCTGCGCAATACGCACGAATTCGTTTTTGATGCCTATGGAAACATTATTTCATCGGACAATGATGGAGACCACCAAGGCGAAAGCGAAAGATTGGTGCATATCGTAGAAGGTTCCGATGCGGGTTGGCGTTCCAATTGGCAGTATGGTAAGTACACAGACCCAATGAACAATGGTTACAATGTATGGATGGATGAAAAACTTTACATCCCCAGATGGCAAGGCCAGGCGGCTTATATTATTCCTCCAATCACCAATTTTCACAACGGACCTACGGGTATGACCTATAACCCTGGAACCGCTTTAGGAAAAAAATGGTTAGACCGATTCTTTCTAGTTGAATTTGTAGGTGACCCTAGTAGATCACATATTTGGTCCTTCGATTTAAAACCTAAAGGCGCCTCTTTTGATTTGGATACCGATATTGATATGCTAAGCGGGGTATTACCTACCGGAATTGAATTTGGTCCGGATGGAGCATTGTATCTAGCGGACTGGATAAACGGCTGGGGATCTAAGAACTACGGCCGTGTTTGGAAACTTGATGTTGATGATAAGAATGATGATTTGGAAAAAAAAAGGCAGAAAACGCAAGACCTGATGACGCATGACTATGAAGATGATAGTACGGATAATTTGGTAACCTTATTGAGCTATCCGGATATGAGGATTCGAAAAAAGGCTCAGTTTGAACTTGCCAAAAGAACATTTTGGGGTTACAGTGCCCTAAAGGATGCGATTGTAGAGGAGGAAAATCAGTTCGCACGAATTCATGCCATTTGGGGCATTGGGCAAGTTGCTGCCGAGGACACAGATAGAGCGGAGCCTTTGGTTGAACTTCTGGATGACGCAGATTTTGAGATTATCGCGCAAAGCCTTAAAGTTCTAGGAGACGTAAAATACGAAAAGGCCGCACCAAAGTATATTACTCTTTTATCCCACGAAAATGAGCGGGTGAAGTTCTTCGCTGCTCAGGCCTTAGGCAGAATCGCATATCCGGATGCCATAAATCCGTTATTGGAAATGATTGCTGAAAATAACGATGAAGATTTGTATTTAAGACATGCTGGTGTGCTCGCTTTGTCAAGGATTGGAGAGGCTCAACCATTGATTGACCTTGTAAGTAGCGATGATAAAAGCCTCAGGATTGCTGCGGTACTAGTATTAAGACGATTGCAACATCCGGACGTAGCACAATTTTTATCGGATGAGGATGAATATATTGTAACGGAAGCGGCAAGAGCCATAAATGATGATTGGTCTATCGAAAATGCGCTTCCTGCATTGGCAGCTACGCTCAGTGAGGAAAGATTCACTTCAGAACCCCTGTTACGAAGGGCAATAAATGCCGCGTTGCGGGTAGGATCGGAAAAAGAAATGGAAGCCCTTATCAATTTCGCAAAGCGCGAATCCGTCCCAAGCATATTAAGGGGCGAGGCTCTAGCTACCTTGGGAACTTGGAATAAACCTTCTGTTCTTGATAGGGTAGATGGCCGTTATAGAGGTGAAATAATTAGGAATAATTCCATCCTAAAAGAAAAAATAGAGAACGACATTCCCTACTTCTTGGAAAACGAAAATCCAGAAATATTAATTGGCATATCCAAAACGTTGGCCGCATTGGGCTTAGACTCTTATAATCAAGAATTGTATGAAATTTTAAGAAATAATAAATCCGCTAGTGTAAGAGCATCCATACTTGAAGCGCTTGGAACTTTGGATTTTGACCAGATGGAATCGGCTTTAGCCTATGGAATGGAGGATGCCAGCGAAGAAGTTAGGACTTCAGCGGTTGGCCTTCTTAGCAAAATAGACTTACCAAAAGAAAAACTTCCGGGAATTGTAGGTCCGATTTTTAAAAATGGAACTATAGGAGAACAGCAGCAAATGCTAAATGTTCTTGGAGATTTACCAAAAGAAAAAAGTAATGCCATATTAGTCAGCCTTATTGATAAAGCAAGTAAAAATCAACTCTCGCAGGGTGTGATTTTAGATTTGATGGAAGCGGTTGAAAATTCTGAAAACGAAAATTTAATTGCGGGTTTAGACGGACTTAAAAAAGGAGGATATACCACAGATTCCTATTTGGAGACCCTATATGGAGGTAATTGGTGGAGCGGGCAGAACGTATTTAAAAATAACCCAACCGCACAGTGCGTTAGATGCCACGCCGTAGGGGGTTCCGGAGGCGAAGTCGGTCCTCCTTTGGATAACATTGCCAATATTCTCTCAAGGGAGGAAATTCTAGAGTCGTTGATTGAGCCAAGTGCCAGATTGGCTCCAGGGTATGGGAACATAACACTTACATTAAAAGATGGACAAAAAGTAAATGGGGTGCTGATAGAAGATAACGGTACCGAATTGCTACTTCGAACGGCAGAAGCCGAACCTATGGAAGTTCCAATAGCCAGGATTGCCAAAAGGGAAAATTCAGTTTCCGCTATGCCACCAATGGGTAGGATGATTTCAAAAAGGGAATTAAGGGATTTAATGGAATACTTGGGAAGTTTAAGACAGGGTAAAAAAGATGTCTAATGGAAAAACTTCGTTTCTAATTTTAAAAATACAGTACATTAATTAATAAATTCGTTAATGATATAAGCAACCATTCTTAATTTTTTCATCTATGGTTTAAAGAAGTTTTATGAAAATTGGTGAAATCAAGATTTTATTTTTAGGTATGCTTAGCTGTATTTATTGTGGATGTGAGGTCAACGGTGAAAGTATTGAATGTACACCTCAATTAACAGGTGAATTACAAGAGAACGAAACCAAATTAATTGGTGAATGGTCATTAACAGGTTTAGTTTCGGACACTGCGTTGGACTTAACAACAGACGATGTAGATAATCCGGACGTGGATATTTTTGGACAGTACTCCGAATGCTTTAGAGATGCTTTTTTTACATTCGGATCAGATAGGTCTTATTCCTATGAAAAAGGAGCTAGAACCTCAGATTGTGATGACTCTACCACCAATGGTACATGGAGATTAACTAACAATGAACTTACGCTTATCCTATCCTGCGGCCAGCTGGATTATGATTTATCATTTAATGAGGATAATTCAACCTTTGTTTACACTAACTTGTTGAGTATTCCAGATGTAGATGGAATAATTACCACCGTAAACGTTGTTTTTACCTATTCCAAGACAACAACGGAATAACGGAATAACGGAAAAATCGAATTATAGAGAATTATATTTCCTGTTATTTTGGATTTGCTTTTTGGCAGTTTCAAATTCGTCCATAATTTCATTGATAATTTCTGAGGCGGGCAACACCTTTTTTATAAGAGCGGAAACTTGACCTATTTCAAGTTCGCCTTCTTGCAAGTCACCCTCAAACATTCCTTTTTTTGCCCTACCTCTACCTAATAGTTCTTTTAATTCCATAGTAGTGGTACCTTTTTGATAGGCATTTTGAACATCATTAAAGAACTTATTTTTGATGAGCCGAACTGGTGCAAGTTCCTTTAAGGTCAATTGTGTATCACCTTCTCCTGCCTCGATTACCTTTTTTTTAAAGTTTATATGGGAAGATGCTTCTTCACTGGCCACGAACCGACTACCAATTTGTACTCCATCCGCTCCTAAAACCATTGCTGCCAACATTGCCTTCCCTGTGGCAATTCCTCCAGCAGCAATTAATGGTATGGTTATGTTTTCCTTTACCATGGGAATCAAAACCATCGTGGTTATCTCGTCACGACCATTGTGTCCTCCAGCTTCAAAACCCTCCGCTACCACGGCATCCACTCCGGCCTCTTGGGCTTTAAGGGCAAACTTAAGGCTGCTGACAACATGCACTACCGTAATTCCTTTTTCCTTTAAAAAGGAAGTCCACGTTTTTGGATTGCCGGCAGAGGTAAAAACAATTTTGACGCCTTCATCAATAATGACGTCCATCAACTCTTTCAAATCAGGATATAACATCGGTACATTTACACCAAACGGTAGCTTAGTAGCTGACTTACATTTTTGGATATGTTGACGAAGCACCTCAGGATACATACTGCCAGCACCAATAATTCCCAAACCTCCTGCATTTGAAACTGCAGAGGCTAATCTCCATCCGCTTGCCCAGACCATGCCAGCTTGGATGATAGGATATTTTATATTGAAAAGTTGCGTGATGCTGTTGTTCATTTAAGTCAACTGATTACTCCTGAGCCAATAAGTTCATCGCCTAAATACCAGGCAACAAATTGCCCCTCCGTGATTGCCGATTGTTCCCCTTCAAAATCGACATACATTCCCGAATCAACTTTATATAAAACCGCATTTTGCAACTCCTGTCGATAACGAATTCTTGCAGAGACTTTCATTTCGTCATTTATTGAAAGACCCAGATCAGGTCTGACCCAATGAACTTCCTCATTTTTAACGAACAATGTTCTTCGATACAAACCAGGATGATTTTTACCCTGTCCAGTGTAAATAATGTTATCCGTCACATCGGTTTCTATTATAAACAGGGGTTCCTTGGTTCCCCCAACATGAAGTCCCTTTCGCTGACCCTTGGTGAAATAATGTGCGCCTTGGTGCTCCCCTACTACTTTACCATCCGCCAAGGCGTAAGCTGGTTTCTCAGAGAAAAATTCCAATTCTGATGCTTTATCCTTGAACACAGGTACAGGTCTTTCATATTTTCCTATCGTTGCGGGTATCTCAACAATTTTGCCTTTTTTAGGTTTAAGTTGTTGCTGTAAGAAATCAGGCAACCGTACCTTACCTATAAAACATAATCCTTGGGAATCTTTTTTATCGGCGGTGATTAGCTTCATTTCAGTTGCAATCTCCCTAACCTGAGGTTTGGTCAGTTCACCAATTGGAAAAAGTGTTTTGGACAATTGTTCCTGAGATAACTGGCAAAGAAAATAGGATTGGTCCTTGTTAGTATCCTTGCCGGCTAAGAGCTGATAAACGGTAGTACCGTCCGTATTTTGAATAGTCCCTTTTCTGCAATAATGACCGGTAGCTACAAAGTCGGCTCCTAAATCCAATGCGATTTTTAAAAAGACATCGAATTTAATCTCTCGATTACATAGAACATCGGGATTAGGAGTGCGTCCCATCTCATACTCCCGGAACATATAATCTACAATACGCTCTTTATATTCCGCGCTCAAATCTACAGTTTGGAAAGGAATACCCAATTTTTCAGCAACTATTAATGCATCATTACTGTCTTCCAACCACGGACATTCTTCAGAAATAGTGACCGAATCATCATGCCAATTTTTCATAAAAAGACCAATCACTTCATATCCCTCCTCTTTTAAAAGATATGCAGCTACGCTAGAATCCACACCTCCAGAAAGTCCAACAACAACTTTTTTCATACCACCACTTTGTCGTTTCAAAATTACGAAATTACATAGTAATACATTTTAGATATATCTACCTATCGAAATTTAAGTCCGCTTGGTCTAAATGATAACCAATATGATATTTGGACTACAACAGCTTCGCTATTTTGACTCAAAAAACAAGAAAACAAACATTATCCATCAAATTTTGTTAAACTTTTGTAAAAAAACTATAAACAAAAGCAACCATTTATATATTCACGCATCTTATCATTAAAAATGAAGATAATTCTATATTCAATGATTTTTTACAGTAATAGTATATTTTTTTGAGTCAAAAAATGATTAAAATTAAATTATGTTACAAATCCCTAAAATCATATTATGAAATTAACTTTATGATTTTTAATCAATTTTAAACAATTAATTTATCCTTAAAAACAATTTACTTATGAAAACAATTCCAAAAATTTTTAAAACCTTAATAGCTGCTTTGCTACTTCTTTTCGTCGTTGGATGTAGCAACGATGATGACACGCCTCCCCCAACCGGGACACCTTTGGACATTGTCGGATATGCGTCTGAAACTAGCGAACTAAGTAATTTAGTTGCAGCTATTGAACAAGCAGGTTTAGCTTCTACCCTTCAAGGGGAGGGTCCTTTTACTGTTTTTGCACCAAACAATGCAGCTTTTGAAAGTTTTTTGTCCGCCAATGGGTTCGCTTCATTGGATGCAGTTCCAGATGATATCTTAACAGAAATATTACTCAATCACGTTGTAAGCGGTCAGTTTAACGATAATGATTTAACTACCGGTTATACATCCTCTTTAGCCACTGGAGCCGCAGATCTGAATTTAAGTCTTTACGTTAATACTACGGATGGGGTTAAGATTAATGGTTCAAATGTAATTCTAGCAAACCGTCAAGCAACAAACGGAACAGTGCATATTGTGGACGCGGTTATCGGTCTTCCAACACCTGTGACTTTTGCAACTACAAATCCTGATTTGAGTTTGTTGGCTGAAGCACTTACAACGGCTACGCCAGATACAGATTTTATTACTACTCTTTCAGGAGATGGGCCTTTTACAATTTTTGCACCTACCAATGAAGCTTTTGAAGAATTATTGGGTAGATTGGATGGTTTTGATTCTTTGGATGATTTTAACACAGCACAGTTGCAAACTTTTTTGACCACCATTTTACAATATCATGTTGTTAGTGGAGCAGCAGTACCTTCAGGTGATTTAACGGACGAACAGGTTATTTCTACTTTAGTATTGGAAGGCGAAGATGTGACAATAGGAATTGATGGAGAGGCTGTTACAATTATTGATGATGATATTGCTCAACCAGCAAATGTTGTAATTGCGGATATAGTTGCTAGTAATGCAATTGTACATGCAATTGATAAAGTCTTATTGCCACAGGCAATTATTGATGCTTTGGATGGCGTATTGTATAGTACTATCACAGATATAGCTATTGCAACTCCAACATTAAGTAATCTCGTAGCTGCGTTAATTGCTGCTGATGGAGAGCTACCTACTGTTTTACGAGGTGAGGGACCGTTTACCGTTTTTGCACCTACTGATAGTGCTTTTGAAGCATTTTTGGAGGCTAACGAGTTTGATGGTTTATCAGATGTTCCTGTAGAAGTGCTTACCCAAGTTCTTTTAAATCATGTAGTAAGTGGCACAAATTTTTCGGATGAATTAATGACAGGTTATGTAAACACATTATCGACAGCAGGACCTTCTGAAGTTGCGTTAAGTATGTTTATTAATACTTCTGACGGAGTAGTTCTTAATGGTGGCTTAGATAATTCTGGTGCTACCGTGACTGCCGCAGATGTAAGGGCGTCAAATGGTGTTGTACATATCGTGGATGGTGTTATAGGACTTCCTAACATTGTCAATCACGCAGTAGCAAATCCAGATTTCTCTACTTTGGTGACTGCGTTAACCACGTTAACACCTAGTACTGATTTTGTTGGGATACTTTCCCGTTCGGAAGGTGAAAACGAAGATGAAATTGATCCACCATTTACCGTTTTCGCACCTACCAATGCAGCTTTTGCCGCATTGAGTCCAATTCCAATGGAAGAAACGCTAACCCAAGTTTTATTACATCACGTTGTCGCGGGTGCTAATGTACAATCTAGTGATTTGACACCAGATGGCGAAACTACGGCAACTACCTTGGAAAATGACGATATTACTATTACGTTACCAGGAACTGGCGATAATATTGCCGATATTGAAGATGGTTCAGGAAACGATGATATCGGAATTATTGCTGTTGATGTGCAAAGTACTAATGGAGTTATTCATGCTTTGAATAAGGTTATGATTCCAAATACTACGAATAATAACAACTAAATAGAAAATATATTTAGAAGTATAAAGCCGCTTTTACAGCGGCTTTTTTTATTATTATAATTCATCAGAGCATTTAGTACAATTCCCTAAAATGAAATTCAACCATTTAAGTGATTACGCTTCAATCAAAAAATCTCAAACATCAACAACCAAGCCTTTAGCATACAAATACCTACCCTTTACAACTAACTTTTTTTTAAACTGGAATATCGTGCCATCTTGCATCTCCCAAATCTTACCAAACCAAACCTTAATCAATGGTAAAAGCCCCTATCAAAAATAGGGGCTTTTCATTTAACTATATCTCATTACTAGCGTTTCTTCTGCGCCTCTGCCTGCTCCATCATTTCACGCATTTTACGCTGAAATTTGTTCTCCTTCTTTGGTTTCTTTTTGTTCTCTTGAATTTGCGCATGTATCTTATCGTTGTCCAAGATAAAGTTCTTGATTACCAGCATAATGCCAATAGTAATCAAATTGGATACAAAATAATACAAACTCAGACCACTTGCATAGTTGTTGAAGAAAAACAACATCATAAAAGGCATTAGGTACATGATAAATTTCATGTTTGGCATTCCTGGCTGTGTGGGCATGTTTTGACCCGTGGTCATCATCATATAAAAGAATATGGCTACAGATGCCAAAATTGGGAAAAGACTTATATGGTCTCCATAAAACGGAATGGAAAACCCTTCTGGAAATTGATAAATGGTATCAAAAGAGGATAGGTCATCAGCCCAAAGAAAGGATTTTTGCCGTAGTGCAAAAGAAGTTGGGAAAAACATGAACAGCGCATAAAAAATAGGCATCTGCAAAAATGCAGGAACGCAACCACTCATGGGACTAACCCCGGCCTTACCATACAACTTCATGGTTTCCTGTTGCTTTTTCATGGCATTGTCCTTGTACTTCTCCCCAAGCTCCGTAATCTCAGGTTTTAATACTTTCATTTTCGCCTGTGACAAATACGACTTATAGGTAACTGGCGACATTGCCAAACGCACCAATATGGTCATAATAACAATAGCGATACCATATGGGAAATAGGTGCTTAACATGGAATAAAATGGCGTAAACACGTATCTGTTTATCCAACCAAAAATCCCCCATCCAAAAGGAATGGAATCCACCAATCCTAAATCTTCATATTGTGAAAGCACCTTAACATCGGTTGGTCCAAAATACCAATACATGTTTTTAGAAATACTACCCCCTTTTACTTCCAGTGGTAAAGTAGAAGAATATTCTTTGGTAAAGCCAAAGGTCCTACTTTCTTCCTCTACCAAATTTTTGGAGGTAAGAACACCGGATTTAAAAGGTTCATCAGTTGCAAGGATAGAGCTAAAAAAGTGTTGTCTGTAGGATATCCATTTAATATCGGATTCCGTTTCCTCGTCATCGCTTCCTTCTGATAATTTGCTGAGCTTATCATCCTCGTGATTATAGGTCAGGCGGGTATATCTATTTTCATACTCTATACTCTTGGAATGCCTAATGCCTTTAAGTTTCCAATCTAAACTAACGGGTTTACTTCCATTTATAATATTATCCAGACCTTGGGAGCGAATGGTAAAATCCACCAAATAATCCTCAGGTTTCATTTCATACCGATATTCTAGATATTTATTGTCTCCAGCTTTTGCCTTTAAAGACAGCACCTGGTTCCCATTGGAATTGGTTAAGCTTGACTCAAAAAATAAATCCTTCGTATTCAAGACACGATTATCAGATGTTGAAAAATCAAACCCAAATGATGAATTTCCGTCTTTAATCAAATACACGGGAACTGAATCATAGGTAACAAAATTCTTCATTTTGGCCTCTACAATGTAGCCTCCCTTGTTGCTGATTTTCAATTCAACAACATCGTTTTCAAGTGTCGTAATTTTATCCGTGGGAGCGGTAAAGCCGAAAGCGCCTAGTTGACCTTGATAATTGGCAACCGCGGTGGAATCACTTAAATTAAGCGTAGGCTTTTCATCTGAAACTACTGTTTCCCGTGTTTCTTGGGCATTTGCCTCAGCATCAAGCTGTTCTTGTTTCGCTTTCTGGGCCTCTACCTCTTCGGGAGTTGGCTTATTCTGATAAAACATGAAGATGAGTATCCCAAAAATTAGTACAAAACCAATTATAGAATTTACATCCAATTTCTTTTCTTCCATCTAAAATATCTAATTAATAGGGTAATAGTTTGGTTTCTTGTTCTGCATCCAGTTCAGAATACGCAAATATATGCCCAAATACGGAGTTTATGCCATACTGGCATTAGTTTGTGCCTTTTTATGGACTAAAGCTGCCTTAATGAAACCAACAAATAGCGGATGCGGACTGGCAACGGTACTCTTATACTCAGGATGATACTGAACACCAATAAACCATGGATGTGTTGGCAACTCGATAATTTCTACCAAGTTTGTAGCCCTATTGACACCCGAAGCTACTAGCCCGGATTCCTCCAATTGTTCTTTGTAGACATTATTAAACTCATATCTATGACGATGCCGTTCCGAAATCTCCGAAGCTCCGTTATATACTTTTTGAACCAAACTTCCTTCCTCAAGTTTACAGTCCCAAGCACCCAATCGCATGGTTCCCCCTTTATTGGTAATTGATTTTTGCTCCTCCATAATACTGATTACAGGAACGGAAGTATCCTCATCCATTTCGGTAGAACTGGCTTCTTTTAATCCTAATATATTACGGGCATATTCAATAACCGCCATCTGCATTCCCAAGCAAATACCTAGAAAAGGAATACCACTTTCCCGTGCATACTGTACCGCTTTTATTTTTCCTTCGATTCCCCGTTCCCCAAATCCTGGAGCTACCAAGATTCCGTCAAGTCCTTTTAATTTGCTCTCGAAATTTTTGTCGGTTATGTATTCCGAATGTATGGACCTAACATTCACTTTCACTTCATTTTGCGCCCCGGCATGAATGAACGATTCCAAAATGGATTTATAGGAATCCTGAAGTTCTACATATTTGCCTACAAGGCCAATAACAACCTCATTTTTAGGGTTTTTGTGCCGATCTAGGAATTCATTCCATTGCGTTAGATTGGGCTCATTGTTATCAGGAAGCGCCAATTTCTGCAGCGTAACCGTATCCAGCCCCTCTTCTTGCATTAAAATAGGAACATCATAGATTGTGGAAGCATCAATACTTTGGATTACCGCTTCTCGCTTTACATTGCAGAAAAGTGCCAATTTGTCCTTTATCTCATCGGAAATCTCATGTTCTGTTCTACAAACTAGAATATCCGCCTTAATACCACTTTCCATCAAAGTCTTAACAGAGTGCTGCGTTGGTTTTGTTTTTAATTCTCCAGCTGCGGAAAGATAAGGAACTAACGTAAGGTGAATTACAATACCGTTATTGTCCCCTAATTCCCATAATAACTGACGAACAGCTTCTATATAAGGTAAGGACTCAATATCACCAACGGTTCCTCCAATCTCTGTTATAACTATATCGTATTCGCCACTATTGCCCAATAATTGCACGCGTTCCTTAATCTCGTTCGTAATGTGCGGAACCACCTGTACCGTTTTACCTAAAAACTCTCCCCTGCGCTCCTTTTCGATTACACTTTGATAAATTCTGCCTGTAGTAACGTTATTGGCCTGTGAAGTCCTTACGTTTAGAAAACGCTCATAATGCCCTAAATCCAAATCGGTTTCCGCTCCATCATCCGTTACATAACACTCACCATGCTCGTAAGGATTCAATGTTCCCGGATCCACGTTTATATAGGGGTCCAATTTCTGGATAGTAGTTTTGTATCCTCTGGACTGTAATAGTTTGGCTAAAGATGCGGCAATAATACCTTTACCCAAAGAAGAAGTAACTCCCCCCGTAACGAAGATGTATTTGGTCTGTGACATTTGAAGATTTCTGTGTTACGGGACACAAAGTTACGAATTGCCGTTAGATATCAAGATTTTTCCTTGGGAAAATCTTTTTGAACCTTTCGAATTACGGATTCCAAATTATTTACCTTAATTTCTAGCATAGACCGCAGTAGTAGTCCCAATTTACCTTCCGGAAATCCCTTTTGCTGGAACCAGATATAATATGCTTCCGGAATATCCACCAGGAATCGGCCTTTGTGTTTTCCAAACGGCATTCGATAATGCGCCAATTCTATTAATTTTTGCTTGTCCGGCTTTATTTCCATTTTTAAAACTAAATAATTTATCTTTAAGAGCTACTACAACTACATTACAATGAAACGAAGAAAATTTATCGGAACGTCCGCGGCTGCATCCATAGGGCTTTTGGCCACTAAAACCAGTACAGCAAAAGAACCCAAAGTACAATTGGAAACCTTGGAACTCAAAGGTAATATAAACCATAGCGCTTGTAGGTGGTGCTATGGAAAAATACCGATGGAGGAATTCTTGAAAAACTTGAACGAACTTGGAATTAAGGCGATGGACCTTACCGGACCCGAGGATTGGCCATTAATGAAGAAGTATAATATCCATGCTTCCATGTGTTGGGGTGCGGGAAAAGGAATTACTGAAGGCTGGAACGACCCTAAATTACATGAAGAGTTAATTGCCGACTATGAGCGTGTTATCCCCTTAGTTGCCGAAGCAGGTTATACCAACCTTATCTGCTTTAGCGGAAACCGTAATGGGATGAACGATTTGGTGGGACTGGAAAATTGCGTGAATGGTTTACAAAAGATAATGCCGTTGGCTGAAAAACATGGGGTAGTCATCCAAATGGAACTTTTAAATTCTAAAATAGACCATAAGGACTATATGTGTGATGATACGCTTTGGGGCGTAGAGCTATGTAGAAGATTGGGTTCCGAAAATTTTAAGCTGCTTTACGACATTTATCATATGCAAATAATGGAGGGCGACATTATCCGAAACATACAGGACTATAACCAGTACTTTGGTCACTACCACACCGGCGGAAATCCAGGTCGTCATGAAATAAATGATACCCAGGAACTATACTATCCGGCCATCATGAAAGCTATTTTGGACACGGGTTATAAAGGTTACGTAGCGCAAGAGTTCATACCCACTTGGGAAGACCCAATAGCAGCATTAAAAGAGGGAGTAACTATATGTGATGTGTAACCATAAATCATTGATTTTCTACTATAGGTACAGTTAAAGGCTCCAATTGCACATAATTTCATGCCTTTTAAAAGATTCACTTTTTATATTTGACTTCAAACCAAAATATATAACCAGAATCTTTTATTTAATTATGAGAAAAAACATCATTATAGTAAGTTCAATTTTAATTACTACAACTATTTTAAACGGCTGCGCGGTAAAAGAAGCTTTTGATGATTCTTTTGATGGTATTGAATGTGCAAACTTACTACAGCGAATAGATGAGGAAGAAGGTAATAGACCTTGTTCAGAGCAAATAGCTGATATCGACAGAATATTGCGAACTTGTGATGAGTTTTTATCCCAAGAACAAAAAGATGATTTAAATTTTGCTAGAAATAATTGTACCGACGATTAATGAATACTTAGTTCACTGTTTATTTTTGATGTCCACCGTTCTTGCTCAGAAACGTTTCTAGAATAGTCGGTCTCATTATCATACCTATTCTGAAAATCATTCAGTTCCTTTAAGGTCTTTTTATAGATTGCCCTTACTTCCGACTTTATATTTTTGGTGAATTTGGTTTTGGCCATTACCGCTCTCATCTTACGGGCAAAAAGTTCTGAAATATCAAAATGTAGCCTTTCGTGCATCAAGGTTACCTCATTACATATTTTAGGTTGATACCATGATTTCGTAGGGTAAAAAAAGGAATTTACTTCGTAATCCACCATCATTTCATTACCCTTGTAATACGTAGAAAATTGATAGCTGATACCGCTTGCCGTAGTTGCCGCAGCTCTTGCCGCTATTGGAACCTGGGCTTTAAAGTCCGTCCAGTGCAAACGTTTGTTGGTACTCCAAGGAACTTCTTCTTGCGCCAAACAGCTAGACGCAAAGCCAAAGAAGCAAAAAAGAATACAACCGATAATTTTTAAAGTACCCAATTAAATGATATTTCCTTTTCTATATCCGGATGCAGACTGTAAAGGACTGGGCAAGTGTTGGCAGTATGTTCTAAAATTTTTCTGTTCTTTTCCGAAATGTCAGCTGGTAAACTAAGATTCACTTCGATTTTGGAAATTCTTCTGGGATTTGCAGCCATGTGTTTAGTAACCTCCGCAATGGATTTGCGTAAATCTACCTCTAAACCATTCGCTTTAATACCCATCATGGTCAACATACAACTCGCCAATCCTGTTGCAACCGTATCTGTTGGGGAAAACGCCTGACCAAGACCATTATTGTCCGTGGGGGCATCGGTAACAAAAGAGTCCCCGGATTTTAAGTGAACACATTCTGTTCTTAACTCGCCATTGTACGTAACCTTTGATGTCATTTTATTCCAATTCTTTTATTTGCATATTCTCATATGCCATAATATAGGAAGCCCTATTGAAATATCCAGATGTTGCGTCCTTTTCATAATCGAACTTGTTTCCATTATATTCGGTTGACCCAACAAACTTTGAAATGTCTATTAAATCATTTTTATAGGCCAGTTTAAGGAGCAGATCGAACGTAAGGTCAAAACCACGTACCGCATAGCGATCAGGGTCTTCCCCAAAACGTTTTTTGTAACGTTCCACAAAACTATTAGTTCCCACTTCCCTATGCACCGAAGGATAAGTAAAATTTAGATTGGAAAGGTGTGTACTGGATATCACTTCATTCTCAAAACCACTGTTCATGTCGGTAGTGAACATTCTCAGTTTAAGTTTTTTTCTTCCTTCCATGGGGTCTAATAAACTGTTGTTAAAGGAATTTAAAATGGAAACGACGCTTGAAATAAGCCTGAAGTTCTCTGTTTCTAAGAATACCCAGTTATCCATGTCCTCGGATAAAAGACTTGCTAATTTGTCCCGGTTTACCCCAATATTTTTCTCTTCCTCCTTTACTTCTAAAACCTTCGCGCTAGGAAATTGCTCTAATAACTGTTCCTTAACGAGCTGATTTTTTTCGTCGCCAATTACAATGATATTTTCGTTTACATAATTATCCTCAACATACTTGATCATATGCTTCCTTAGCAAATCCTCTTCCGTATAAGAAAAGAAGACATTTTGCAAACTAATATCACTTATTGCGGGAACCGGAGCGATAACGGGGACTTGAAAATTAGATGCTTGCACGGACACTTCTTTTAACGAGGCTATATCCAAAGGTCCAAAAATGGCATTGTATCCACTCAGGTTTTCTCGCATAAGAATTTCCTTGGTTTTGTTTAGGTTCAACTGATTGTCAAAAGTTTTCACATCTACCGATACTCCCAAGGATTTAATGGAATCCAAGGCCACCAAGGCGCCAGAATAAAGTCCTAAACTGTATTTAAGGCTATTCCTATTTTCAATGGTCCATTCTACGGATTCCTTATCGGCCAAATCCAACTTATCCAAACGGAATGGCAATAAAAACATCACCTTTGGCCTGTTTTCCACATTTATGGAGTCCATTAGACTAATTTTATCCAAAATCAAAGAGTTGCGCACTTCAAAATCGCCCACCTGATCTTTCGGCAACTTGAGCACCATTCCAGCTTTTAGGCCATTCTTCAAATCCGGGTTCAATTTTGTTATCTCGGACCATGGCATTCCGAACTTACGGGTAAGTCTAAACTCATTTTGTTTCGGTTTTACCTCGTAAAAAATGTAATTGTCGGTGTTTATTTCACCTGCATCCAATTTCCTTTCCGGAAGACGTATGACCATTCCTTCCTTTAATCCCCCACGTTCAGAAATTTCCGGATTCAAACGAACTACATCTTCCGCATTGACACCAAACTCCTGCTCCAAACGGAAGAAATTCATTTTTGGCGGAACC
The DNA here is from genome assembly GCA_963848865.1 of uncultured Flavobacteriaceae bacterium. Lineage (GTDB taxonomy): Bacteria > Bacteroidota > Bacteroidia > Flavobacteriales > Flavobacteriaceae > Maribacter. The sequence goes on from CAWKFV010000014.1 coordinate 413,340, forward strand.
GTGTAGGATATAAAAAGTTGCGTTTTCTGATTGTCTACAGTACTTCCCGCAATCTTAGGCAATAACAACTCATAACCTTCTGCCAAATAATTAGTGGTTTTGGAAAGTCCGGGATTCAATGCCAACATGCTGTCTATAGTAATGCCGTATTTGTGCGCAATACTCCAACGCGTTTCTTTTGGGGCTACTACGTACTTTTCGTAATTCTCGGGATCAATAGCCGTCTCCTCTTCCTTTACCTCTGGGAATTTTGGAATACGGATGACCATCCTTTTCTCTAGCTGGGAGGAGTACAATTCTTTATTGTACTTCTTGATATCTTCCTCGGTAACGCTATATTCCTTGGCTATGCCGTACAACGTTTCTTTTCTACCCACCCTATGATCTACAAAGCCAATGGGTTCTCGCATTACCACCGAATCATTTATAACCCTATTGACCAATTCCTCTACAGCCCCATCAACAGGTTCGACATTTTGTTTAGTAGGTTCCGGTCTTTCTGGTTTTTCCGACACCTCACCTCCACTGGGAATGACCAATATGGTATTGATGCTTAGAGGTTCTTCTTTATTAAGCTCCTTATTGTATTTTAAGATTTCATTCTGGGAAACGCCGTATCTTTTGGAAATACTATATAACGTTTCGTTTTGCTTGACCGAATGTGTGGTAAACTTCTGCCCTAAGGCCGTACATCCTAAAAAAGCACTAAAGCAAACTGTAAAAAATATTTTGACTAAATCTTTCATATTACTCCCATTCTATGGTTGCGGGGGGTTTGGAACTTATATCATATACGACACGATTCACTCCAGGGACTTTATTAATTATATCGTTTGATGTTTTTTGCAAAAACTCATAGGGTAGATTTACCCAATCCGCGGTCATACCATCCGTACTTTCCACCGCACGTAAAGCTACACATTTTTCGTATGTTCTTTCATCTCCCATAACGCCCACACTATCTACGGGCAAGAGCATGGCTCCGGCTTGCCATACCTTATCGTAAAGCCCCCAATCCCTCAATCCGTTGATAAATATAGCGTCTACTTCTTGCAAGATAGCAACTTTTTCAGGGGTAATATCACCAAGAATACGTATGGCCAGACCTGGTCCGGGAAAAGGGTGCCTTCCCAAAAGATTCCTATCTATTCCCAAAGTTGCTCCTACCCTACGCACCTCATCTTTAAACAACATTTTTAATGGTTCTACTACCTTTAATTTCATAAAATCTGGTAACCCACCTACATTGTGGTGACTTTTAATGGTTGCGGAAGGACCCCCAGTTGCCGAAACCGACTCAATTACATCCGGATAAATAGTGCCCTGTGCTAACCAAGTGGCATTTTCCACTAGATGCGATTCATCATCAAAAACTTCAATGAACACTCGCCCTATTGCTTTTCTTTTCTTCTCTGGATCACTCTCGCCTTTTAAAGCGTCCAAAAAACGTGCCGAAGCATCCACACCCTTCACATTAAGACCCATTCCCTCATACTGCTCCAATACATCATGGAATTCATTTTTCCGTAACAAACCGTTGTTCACGAAAATACACTGCAAATTCTTACCTATCGCTTTATGTAACAATACGGCTGCTACTGAAGAATCTACTCCCCCAGACAGACCCAAAATCACTTTTTCATCGCCTATTTTATCTTTTAACCAACTGACGGTTTTGTCTACAAAGGCATCCGGAGTCCAAGTTTGTGGAACTTCTGCAATCTTCACCAAAAAGTTTTCCAACAACTGTTTTCCATCTGTAGAGTGATACACTTCGGGATGAAATTGAATTCCGTAGGTTTCCTCCCCATCAAACTTAAAAGCCGCAATTTCAACATCGTGCGTGCTAGCGATTAATGTAGTGCTTTCAGGAAGCTTTTTAATAGAATCCGCATGGCTCATCCACACCTGGCTACCAACGGTGATATTGGCTAAAAAAGGAGAACTGGAATCAATCTTGGAAAGGTTTGCCCTACCGTACTCGCGGGTGTTGGACTTTTCCACATTACCGCCATTAAAGTGCGCCAAGTACTGTGCGCCGTAGCAAACACCCAATATTGGTAATTTTCCTCTTATTTTGGATAAATCGGGATGTGGTGCATCCTCCGCACGAACAGAAAATGGCGAACCGGACAGTATCACCGCTTTATATTCCGATAAATTTTCAGGAACCTTGTGGAAAGGAATAATTTCGGAAAAAATATTCAGTTCGCGAACACGTCTACCAATGAGTTGGGTATACTGGGAACCGAAATCTAGAATCAGGACTTTGTTTTGCATCCGCAAAAATAGGAAAATCGGAAATTTGAAGAAGCATATTAAAAGGTTATTTGTAACAGGTTTTTAACAAGGTCCAAAATGTTAAAAAAATCAGTATTTTAGAACTCCCCACCAAACTAAACCCATATGAAAACCAATAACAACTTATATGCAATCTTGATACTATTTGCTTTGTACACATCTTTGGTTCAAAGTCAAATGAGAAAAAAGGCTATTGACAGTATAATTCGAGTGACCAGCCAAATGCCCAATGATACTTTGAAAGTTGGTAATTACGGTACACTATTCGAAATTTTACAGTTTTCTGATCCAGATTTGGCCTATGATTACACTGAGAAGGCATTAGCCCTTTCAAAGAAAATTGGATACAAAAAGGGAGTGGCGGTGTCTAATTTTCAAATTGCCGACTATCATCGTGGAAAAGGCAATATTGACTCCGCAAGATTTTATTATGGTAAGGCCGAAAAATTAGCTATCGCCGCCAATTCGCTAATAACACAGTTATTTATTAACCACTCACGAGGTGACCTCGAAAAAACCCAGGGCAACTACAAGGAAGCTTTGACATACTTGAACAAGAACATTGAAATATATCGCAACACCGATACCATAAACAGGGTGCAAAGCGGTACATTTAATCTCATCGGTTCAGAGTATGAACTCCTTGGATCTATTCATATCGAACTGGGCAATTACGAAATCGCCTTTTCAGAAACATTGAAGGCCCTTAGGTTTTTTGAAGAAAAAAGGGATACTATTAGACAAGCAGATGCCTTAATGCAATTGGGAAGTATTGAAGGTGAGCGAAATCACTATCAATCCGCAATTGCGTATGGAGAAAGAGCTTATAGTATTTATGATTCATTCGATGACGTTCAATATAAAGCATTCGCTGCAAACAATATCGGCAAGTATTATCTGGCGCTAGCACAGCCTGACAAATCCTCCTCTTATTTTAAACAGGCACAAGAGATAGCGATGGAAATCGGAAGCAAAGAGATTGAAGCGCATGCTTTGACCAATTTGGGCAAATCTTATTTATTTCTTAAGAAATTTAGCGAAGCCAAATTCTTTCTGGAAAAGGGATTATTAATGTATAGGACATTGGATTACAAACGTGAAATTTCTTCGACTTTAAATAAACTCGGGGAACTTGAAATTGAAAATCAGAATTATAAAAGTGCCTTGATGTACTTAAATGAATCGATTTCGCTAGCACAGCTAATAGGGGCAAAAAGTAATTTAGGCGAAGCCTATCTTCATAAATCAACCGCTTACGAAAAAATGACCCAATTTGAATTGGCATTAAAAAACTTCCAATCCTTCAAATCAGTACAAGATTCTTTGATCAACACGATAAAATCGCAACAAATCGAAGAAATGCGCGCCATCTTCGATACCGAAAAAAAAGAACAACAAATCGCCCAACAAGAAACTGAAATTAATCTTTTAGAAGAAAAAGAAAAGGTAAGCAACCTTCAAAAAATGGCTCTAGGTGGTGGTCTAGGGTTGTCGTTATTAACTTTAGGTTTCGGGTTTTACGGCATTCGTCAAAAAATGAAACGAAATAAAATCGAAAAGGAAAAGATAGCCGCCGAACTTCAATTAAGGCAATCTGAACTGGCCTTTAAAAAGAAAGAGTTGACCACCCATGCAATGCATTTAGCGAAAAAGAACGAAGTGCTGGAAAACATAAAACAAAAGGCCCGGAAACTAAAATCTTCCGAAAATGACGGGCTAGGTTACCAACAGTTGATCCAGACCATCAATTTTGATCAACAGGACGATAGGAATTGGGAAAATTTTACGCAGTATTTTGAGCAGGTGCATAAAGACTTTAGTAAAATAGTAAAAACGAAGTATCCTGACATTACCAAAAATGAACTTCGTTTAATGGCACTTCTAAAAATGAACCTTTCCTCAAAAGAGATTGCCACCATTCTTAATATTTCTTCCGACGGCATCAAAAAAGCGCGCCAGCGGCTTCGAAAAAAGATGGAACTTTCTTCTGAAGAATCGCTCGAAGCTACGGTTTTAACACTATAGTCAAAAAAGTTCATGCCCCGAAAACCCTTGTATTTATTAATATACAAGGTTGTACCCCCTTTGTACCCCTTCCATATTTTTATTGCCAGTAGTCGTGGTCTAGGTTTGTGTTGTCATTAAGTTGACAATCAAGTTTTGTGGTCTTGCTCGGTAAGATACTGCAGGTCAAAACCGAGTAGGTCACACAAAACAAAATGTAAAGTTTAACCACAAAACAAACAATTATGAAAACGCAAAACAGATTTTTCAGTCTTTTACTTTTGGTAGTACTGATCTTCAGGTTTACGAATTGCACCAAAGATGAAACCCCACCCCCCAGAACAGATTGTGGACACCGATAAAGACGGCATTGCCGATGCCGATGACAATTGTCCTTCAGAAGCCGGACCGGCCAGCAATCAGGGGTGTCCCATAGGCGAAGAGGGTACAGGACTAACTTTTGATGATGTTGTAAAGTTAGGCGCGGACCCAGAGCCGTTTCCAGCTTCTAGAACTGAAGAAGAGATAGGAGAGCCAACCTCGGAAAATGAAGACCAAACCCGTCAAAGTGAAACGGGAGAATCGATTACGGAACGGTTCATTTGCACGAGAAGAACAGTAAGTGTTCTAGACGGCAACGGTGAATTTCCATTATTCAATACAAGTGCCGATGTAATTTATCCGGGTAATATCTTACAGGGTAAAACCTTACAATTTGCCACTCCATCGCCCATTGTGGTCAAACGAGCCGGAGGTACCATTTCTTACGATTTGAACAATGGAAACTTAAAATCCTCATTTGATGTCCAAGAAGTAAAAAAAAGCAGTGTTCAAGAAGCCATGAACAATATTATTGCCAATTCAGGTGATGTGGTTCCCGCCAATATTGATCTGGAGATTATTCAAATTGAGTCAGAGAGTCAATTGGCTCTTGAAATCGGTTTCGATGTGGAAACCTTGGCAACCAAAACATCAGGCAATTTATCATTCAGTCAAGATAAATCATACAACAGAACCTTGGTAAAGTTGAATCAATCGTATTACACTATGACTTTTGACCTCCCCACTAGTTTAGACCAAATATTCGATGCTAGTGTTAAACCTGAAGATTTGGCCACCTATGTTCAAGCCGATAATCCGGCTACGTTTATATCGTCTGTAACCTACGGTCGAGTTTTTTATATGTTGATCGAATCTACCTCAAGCCGAACCGAAATGCAATCAAAACTAGATTTGGCGTATGATGGTGTCGCAGCACAAGTTGAAGGAAGCATAGAAGCCAGTTACATTCAAGAACTGAACGATTTGAAAATTAAAGTAATGGCCTACGGTGGCGATGCGGCAGGCAGCATAAGTTTGGCAGGAGAACAGAGTATCTCTGATATAGCAGATCGCATTGCACAGAGTACCGATGTAAGAGCAGGCTTACCGATTTCATATGTAGTGCGTAGCGTAGAACGCCCGGATCAGATTGTAGGTGTACAATTGGCAACGGAATATGACATCGTAAATTGTGAGCTAAAAGGAGTATTGCCTCCACAAGCATATTTGTCTTTGGTAGATCTTTTTAAGGACGATGCCGATGGTGGGGGAATTGGGGCCATGACTAATGTTACAGGAAATGAGATTTTAGTTTTTAATAAAACAGGGGATAAATACGCTTGGTTTAATGGAAACAGTGGTGAGATAAAAGGTGTTTATGGAATAAAGGACGCCAACTCACCTTTAGGGGTAGTGCCATTAGAAAATGTTGGAGCTGTATTGATTGGTGGTGAAGCAACAATGCACCTAATCGATAAGACAGGCCTCTATTTGGCAAAGTATAACTGGGCATTTGACGGAGTAGATTTTAGTGGTGATGATCCTCCCATTCAATTTGGCATCTATTATACAGGTGGTAACGGGGGAAGTAATCAGGTATTTTTGGTGAACACAGAATATGGTCAATATGATAATTTCCAATTTGGTCAAGAAGGAATTGATGCCGGTCTCAGTTTGCGAGGAGTTGACGGTCTACGTTTTACACTATTTGCAAAACCAGGCAATGAATTTCAGAATTTAAGTGTCTATGACTCTACAGATATTTTTGGAAATTTTACTCGAATTATTGAACACACTAATCCCAGAAATGCAAGAGATTGGATTTATAATTCAGGTAACAGCATTCCCTTTGAAAAAGTTGGTGCGGCCTGCTCTATATCGATAGGAGGTGAAGAATACTATCTCTTTGTAAATGACACAGGTGATGAATTAGCTTCAGGTACATTGACCGTTTTTTCGGGTCAAAATTTGCCGACAGCCCAGTTCGACGCTCCTTGGGTTATTAACTAAATGCTTTAAATTAGTTTTTAAAACAGGCCCATGGGCCTGTTTTTTTCTTGAGGAAAATGAATGATGATGTTAACAATGGATTTTGCCTATATTTATGGAGAGAAATTGATGCAACATTTATGAAACATATATCCGCAATAATTTTTGCCTTAGCTATCGTAATAGCGGCTTACTTTTTGGGAAATGCTTATATTAAAAGAGCAAATCCACCACAAATAATTTCGGTGACCGGGCTGGGTAACGAGAATTTTACTTCGGACCTCATCGTTTGGGAAGGTCAATTTTCCACGAACAATACAGTTTTAAAATCCGCATTTGACCAATTGAACAAGGACAAAGAAATAGTACGAGAATACCTTACCTCTAAAGGAATAGACGCCGGTAGTATAATTTTTAACAGTGTACAGACTACAGAAATGCGGGATAACCAATATGAAAACGGTAATTACATTGGCAGCATTTTCCGGGGATATCAATTAATGCAGACCGTACAAATAGAATCCAACAATGTTCCTTTGATCGAGAGTGTGTCCAGGGAGATAACCGAGTTGCTTAATAAAGGTGTACAATTTAATTCCTTTCCACCAAGATATTACTATACCAAACTGGCCGACCTAAAGATTGAAATGATTTCCAAGGCCACAGAAGATGCCCGAATCCGTGCAGAAAAAATAGCGGAAAATGCAGGAAGTAATCTTGGTGATTTGGTCTCTGCCAAAATGGGCGTGTTTCAAATTACGGGTCAAAATTCTGGAGAAGATTACTCCTGGGGAGGTGCATATAACACTTCTTCAAAAAACAAAACGGCCTCTATTACCATGAAGTTAGATTACAAAGTAAATTGAAACTAATACTATAAGTAATATAAATTAATTATTTGGTATACAATATTTTATATTTATTCTTACAAATTAATATTTCTTATAAATTTTATCAAATTTTACTAAAAAATAAAAGCCCGGGAATCACCCGGGCTTTCCATTCAACCAACCAAACAACCAAATACAATTGGAGAATTAAAATTCTCTTTCATAGCAATTTGTATTCTTTCCTATAGTCGATAGTTTTTAAAAATACTTACAAATCCAATAAAAATTAATTTCAAAAGAAAAGCTCGGGAACCACCCCGAGCTTCATAATCAAAATCAAAAACCAACCTAAACTTGAATTATTTACATGAAGCTAAATCAAACTTCTTCATAGCAATTTTATATATAACAACTACTTCCCAAATTACCCTACCCCAAACATTCATTTTTTTATCTTTAGCTAAATTAAATATCAAATGACCGAAGGCTTTTATCAGGAATTAAAAGATGAATTACAGAAAAGTTTAGTGCAGAAAAAACATCCGTTCAGGTATTTTACATTGGCTACTTCGGGACCTGAAAATATACCAAGACTAAGAACAGTGGTGCTAAGAAAAGTATCCGAGAATCTAATGCTAACTTTTTATACAGATAAACGCTCTACAAAAATTGCACATATAGAGAAAAACAATAAAGTGAGCCTTCTTTTCTACCATCCGAAAAAGTTGCTTCAATTGCAAATAGAGGGCGTTGCAACTATTGTTGACGACAAGGCTAAATTAAAGGATTCATGGAACGGGATTCAGCTCAATAGCAGAAAAGACTACACTACAGACCGCGCACCAGGCTCTACAATTGATAATCCGGATAATATCTCTTACTTAGAAGGTGAAAATTATTTCTGTATGGTAGAGATTAATCCACTAAAAATAGAATATCTAAAACTAAAGCGTCCGAATCACTTAAGGATTCAATTTTCAAAAAGCAACGATGATTGGCAAGGAGAATTTCTAGTTCCCTAATTCACCAAAAAATACAAGGTCACATGCTCTTTTCCAAAACTTGGCAAACTATCCGTTGCCGTTCTTGCTTCCAGTGTTTCCCTACTTTCAAAAACCTCTACAGTTTCGCGACCATTCAATTTAGCTTTTGGAATAGAAAAGTCGTCTGCCGAAAAAATTTCCCTATCAGGCACGAGCAGACGTATATTGCCCCCATATGTGACATTTGGTAGTATCCATTGTTTATCAGGATAATTGTTTTCCAATTTTTTAGCAATTGGATGGAATCCAAAGTGCACCGAGGAAGGTATACCGAACAGTCTTTCTATTGGAGTCCTAATCATTTGCAAACTCAAAATTCCTAGAAATAGATAAAACCCGTACTTAGACAACTGTGCTGGATTTTTAAAATGGAAATACCTAATTAACAGTACCGAAAAAGGCAAAAATAATGGCATGAGCCATCTCACCTCTATTTTATTCACCCCACCCAACAAAAAGAATAATAGCAACACTAAAAGTTGTGCAAAGAACAACTTGGAAAACCAATCCAGCTGTGCTGGCTTTAGCTTTAGCTTTTTCAAAAATACCAATAGACCAAGCAAAACCGTAACCGGCAAGAACAGTCTAAAAATCGCTTGCAGAAAGGAAAAGAACGGGGTTATTAGAAAGATAGCTCCAGTATCGTTACTTTCCATTTTTGTACTTACGCTTTGTTTGAGCTCCAACAGGTAGTCACCTGAAGTCAGTAACCAGTGAAAATGGGGTATAATCATCAGAAGAGTAATCGTTACACTAACCAGAATGTATTTGTTCAGAAATACTTTTCGCAATTCCCTATCAAAAAACAGAGAAACTCCCAATGCCGCTAAAAAGAGACCGTAGTTATACTTTGAAAGTATCCCAACTCCCATAACTAGACCCAAAATAACATAGTTTCCAAAGTTTCCTTTCTGCAGTAAGCGATGAATTATCCAGTAAGTAAAAACTAATACCAATGTGAGTAACGCGGTGTGCGAAAGCCTTCTGAACGTAAAATCTATAAAAACAGGTACCAATGCCAAACAAAGGACTGCCAATTCCGATTTCTTAGTGTCCTTAAGGATACTTTTTGCAAAACGATGCAGAACGAACAAAATACCAAAGAAAATAGCCCCTCTTAAAAGCGAAAATGATATTCTAGAAATCCCAAAAACCTGATTTATAGCGTACTGAACCCAAGTATAAAGTGGTGGTTGGTCGTCATAACCCCAGCGAAACCATTGTGAATAATAGGCCTGTTCCGCATCCTCAAGTTCCAATGCTTCCTTCATTAAGGCTATAGCTGTGATGGCGAAGAATGAAAGTATACAAAGAATAATGATCTTGTTTTTCAACAAAAGCCCAAAAAAGCTATCATTTTTCATGAACAATAATGGTAAATTCCATCCTCAAGGGTTTCAACGCATCCACAATCATCGGAATAAGGCCTTCGCCGTATTCCAGGTACAGTTCAGAGAAATTCAAGTTGCGTTCCTGTAAAGATTTACCAGGAAAAAGCTCGTTCTGTATATCCGTCATGCGAACCACATGATCTTTCAACTTTCTTTTCTGGGCTTTGAGCAGTCGCTTTTCCAAATTATCCAATCCCTTTTTTTGTTTCACTTCCTGTGCCTTCACGGCTCCTAAAAAGGATTTATCGGTTTGTTCGGCCAATTCGTACATCCCTTGAAACTGATCTTCCAAAAGCTTTTTCTGCGGTGAGAAATCGATATCTATATTGGATATTTCCCTGATTTTTTTGTTGATGAGACTATTTTGTTTCAAAAACAAGTCCTCCACGGAGATATTCATTTTCTCCAATTTTTCTGCTTGCTTTTCGGTAACTACCAAAGCAGAGTTTCGGAGTAATAGAATCGGAAAAGTTACATCCATTGCCTCAAATGCCGATTTTAATTGCAACCAATAGGCAATCTCGCCTCCCCCACCAATATAGCAAAGGTTGGGCAGAATCACTTCTTGGTACAATGGTCTAGCGATTACGTTAGGGGAAAAACGTTCTGGATGATTTTCCAATTCCTGAATCAACTCATCCCGTTCCCAGATGATGCTTTGCCCATGAACCCCATACTTTCCATTGGATTCCACAATACGCTCCCGAATACCATTAAACAAATAGAAATAATTAATTTCCCTAGGGTTTACCTGAATCGTATAATCTGAATTGAAATCCTCTATGGTTTTGGAAACCGCGGTAAAGGCAATCTGCTCAAAAATGTCCTTTTTTGCGTAAGGAATCAATTGTCTTTTTAAATCGGCATCATCCCCGTCCACAATAACCAGACCGTAATCGGAGAACAATGTATTAGCTAAAAATCGGGTTGCTTCGGTCAGGGTCTTATGCTCCAGGTAGGCGTTTTCAAAAAGGTCTTTCAAGGCATTGGCATTATTGCTATTTCCCAAAGCTTTGGAAAATGTTTGAAAAACCTCGTTTAGACCTTCCGTACTTAAATGTCCCACTGCCCCGAAAGCATCGGTATTCCATTGTATTTTTTTTCCTTTGAAATTGAAGTAATTTATTTCATCAAAATCATGGTCTTCCGTTGCCATCCAATAAACGGGCACAAAATTGAAACTAGGGTATTCCTTTTTAAGTTCTTCAGTTAGATTGATGGTGGAAATAATCTTGTAAAGAAAATAAAGCGGTCCGGTAAAAAGGTTCAACTGATGCCCCGTTACTATTGTAAACGTATTCTGATCTTTTAAATCGGTTATGTTTTGAAATGTTTTTTCCGATGCTTCCAGTCCTTTATACTGATGCATTAATGACTTAAATAGGACCTCTCTTTTTGGACTATCAAACTGCTTTCCCTTCTCTTCTAATTGTCCCTTAAAACTTTCCAAATCAGGAAAACGATGATACAGTGACTTTACTTTTTCGTCACCTGAGATATAATCGCAAATCAAATTTGAAAAATAACCGGTCTTGGCAAAGGGTAAACAATCAATATCCATAGAAGAAATAAAAAGAAAGTAAATATAAAACTCTCATGTTTTAGAGTTGCTAAAAATAAGTTAATTAGAGCTAGTATGGAATACCCTCAAATTCGACAAAAAGCATATTTGGTAGGAATCTGTTTCGGTAAAATTTGTTAGATTTGACGCTATTCGTTTTCTAACAGCTGTTTATGAAGAAATTTCTACTCCCGCTACTTCTCTCTAATACCATTCATTTTCAACGCGCAACTTAAATCCCCTTCAGAATTCTTAGGATACGAATTAGGTAGTGAGTTTACAAGGCACCACCAAGTTGTGGATTACTTCAACTATTTGGCACAGGCAGAACCGAACCGTGTGCAATTGATGGAGTACGGAAAAACCAACGAACGGAGGCCGCTTCTGCTGGCCTACATATCCTCCAAAAACAATATTGAGAATATTGAGAACATTCGTCTAGAGCACATGAAAAACCTCAAAGGCGAAGGGAAGCCCGACAAGGCCATTGTTTGGCTTAGTTATAATGTACATGGCAACGAGAGCGTTAGTACCGAAGCTTCCATGCAAACCATTTATGACCTCCTTACCACTAAAAGCAGTTATTTGGAAAACACGGTTGTCATCATGGATCCATGTATCAATCCCGATGGACGGGACCGATACGTAAACTGGTACAACCAGTATAAAAATTCTCCCTATAACGTGGACCCGAACAGCAAGGAACACCATGAGGGCTGGTGGAGCGGCCGTAGCAATCATTATATGTTCGACCTAAACCGAGATTGGGCATGGTTAACCCAAGTGGAAAGCCAACAACGCATAAAACAATTTAATAGGTGGTTGCCCCATGTGCATGTGGATTTTCATGAGCAAGGCGTAGATAACCCCTATTATTTTGCGCCTGCCGCCGAACCGTTTCATGAAGTAATCACCAATTTTCAAAGGGAATTTCAAGTGACCATTGGTAAAAACCATGCCAGATACTTTGATGCGAATGGTTGGTTCTATTTTACAAAAGAGGTTTTTGACCTATTGTATCCAAGCTACGGGGATACTTATCCTACCTATAACGGTGGTATTGGAATGACTTATGAACAAGGTGGAAGTGGTAGAGCTGGGTTAGGCATAATTACTAGCATTGGAGATACACTAACCCTCAAAGACAGGATTGCCCACCATCATACAACGGGACTTTCCACCATAGAAGTTGCCAGCAAGAATACGGAAAAACTAAATGAAGAATTCAAAAAATTCTATCAGAAAAAAAATTATACCTATAACAGTTACGTCCTAAACGGGAATGAGGACAACTTAAACAAGTTGGCCAGACTGTTGGACCAACACGAAATAGAATATGGCAGAGGACAAAGTGGTACAGTTAAAGGATTTGATTATTCAACCCGTAAACAAGGTAGTATAAAAACTTCAGAGAAAAGCTTGGTCGTTTCTTCCGATCAACCCAAAAGTACATTAGTAAAAGTGCTGTTTGAACCTAGGGCCAAACTAAGTGATTCCGTAACCTATGATATTACGGCTTGGTCCCTACCTTATGCGTATGGTCTTGAGGCTGTGGCTTCGGAAAGTGCGGTGAGTATGAAATCTGAAAGATGGACTAGCAGTCCTTCTACTGGAAATGACATCAATGACCAAAATTATGGATATATAACCGATTGGGACAGTCTTGAAGATGCCAAATTCTTGGCCGAACTTTTGAAAGAAAAAATTAGGGTACGTTACGTAAACAAACCGTTCGCTTTGGACGGTAACGAATACAAAAGAGGAAGTCTGATTATTACCAAAAGTGATAACAAAAACCATAACGATTTTGCGGGTACTCTAAAGAATATTCAAAGTAATTTTCCAGGAAAACAAATGACCGTAGCCAACACAGGGTTTGTGGATACCGGGAAAGACTTTCGGTTCTAGCTATGTGGACGTGGTTAAAAATGTAAAAATCGCCGTTCTTTCAGGGGAACCAACCTCTACCCTTGATTTTGGTGAGGTTTGGCACTTTTTTGAACAGCAGTTAAACTATCCTGTAAGCATACTGGATGCCGATTATTTTAGTCGCGTAGACCTTTCCGATTATGATGTGCTCGTTTTGCCAGATGGTTATCGATATAAAAGCTTCATGAAGGAAAACGTCTTGAATAAAATAAAGAATTGGGTGAAAAGGGGAGGTAAATTGATTGTAATGGGCGGAGCGATTAATGGTTTGACTTCCGATAAAGATTTTCACATAACAGAAAAAGAAGAAAAAAAGGACACTACAATTAGCCTGGAGGCTTTTGACACTTCACAACGGGAGCGGATCAAATCTGAAATTACAGGTGCCATATTCAAAGCAACGGTAGACCCAACGAATCCTTTAGCTTACGGTTATGGGGACACCTATTTTACGCTAAAATTGGGGAATAACTCCTATAATTATCTGGATGGCGGAAGTGCCGTTTACTTGGCAAAAAATGATAATATTCCGGTTTCCGGGTTTGCCGGGAGCGATGCGCAGAAAAAAATTGCCGAATCCTTAATTTTTGGCACGGAACGTATGGGTCGTGGTCAAGTGGTGTATATGATAGACAATCCCCTATTTAGAGGTTTTTGGGAGAATGGTAAGCTGTTTTTTGCAAACGCACTTTTTATGGTCAATTAATTTAATCCCTTTCTAAAATGAAGGAATATAAAGTAGAAACCCTTATTTATTACAGTAAACTGACGCTTGACACAAAGCATATCGCTAAATCCTCAAAAGCGGAGATACAGGAAAAACTGGATGAATATGCTAAAAATGGTTGGAAACTTGCATCTACGGACGCTACAAGTTTTGGAGCCGCCGTTTACATTTATCTGTATTTTGAAAAGTGATGCAACGTTGAACTGCTATTCGTTTTTGAGGTAGTGTCACTTAAAACCAGAAAAGTTTTCCAACAATTTTAAGCCACCTTTTGCCAACAAATTTTAAGGAAAAACGTTCTTTTAATGTCAGTTTCAGCTAAGAACTGGCAAATAAAATAATACATGGCTGAGAATAACGAGCAAATCGCACAACTCTTAGAAAGGCTTGAACTTTTATTAGAGCGACAACAGGATTTCAATATACAAGTAAATCAACTACGGAAAGAAATCCAAATTCTTAAAAAAGAGGAAACAGAATCCGCTTTTCAAGAGGTTAAGCCTGAAACCCTAGAAAAACAGGATTTTTCAGAACCTACGCCTACTGTTTCAAAAGAAACCGTACCCCACATAGAACCACCAAAAAACGATTCCGCGCCACAAATCAAAAAACCAAAGGGAAAATCCAATCTGGAAAAATTTATTGGAGAGAACCTTATCAATAAAATCGGTATCCTGATTACCGTAATCGGGGTAGTTATTGGCGCAAAGTACTCCATTGAAAACAATTTGATAAGTCCTTTAACTCGTGTGGTTCTAGGCTATTTGGTCGGTCTAGGGTTGATTGGTTTTGGAATCAAGCTAAAGGCTAAATATGCCAGCTATAGTGCAGTTCTTGTTAGTGGCGCATTGGCGATTCTTTACTTTATCACTTTTGCAGCATATAGTTTTTATGGTTTGTTTCCACAACTCATGGCCTTCGGAATCATGCTCATATTCACTGTGTTTGGGGTAGTCGCGGCACTTAATTACAACAAACAAATCATAGCTCATATCGGATTGGTAGGAGCCTATGCCATCCCATTTTTACTCAGTAACGATTCGGGCAATGCTCAAGTACTTATTCGGATATATCACTATCATCAATATTGGAATTTTAGTTATTTCCCTAAAAAAATATTGGAAGGCATTGTACTATGTCGCTTTTGCCTTTAGTTGGCTTATTTATGCGGCATGGGCCGCATTCTCTTACGAGCGCGAAGCACATTTTACGTTAGCCCTTGGCGTTATTTCAATTTTCTTTATCATTTTTTATGTGACATTTTTAGCCTATAAATTGATTAAATCTGAGAAGTTCAAAGCTTCCGATGTTATCATGCTTATGCTCAATTCTTTCCTCTTTTATGGATTTGGAATAGGGCTACTTTCCTTTCATGAAACCGGAAAAGAGTTTTTAGGACTTTTTACGTTAGTAAATGCGCTAATTCACTTTGCCGTATGCGTATTACTGTTTAAACGAAAACTGGCGGATAGAAATCTATTTTTCCTCATTGCCGGACTTGTACTCACATTTATCACTATAGCCATTCCAGTACAGCTGGACGGTAATTGGGTTACACTACTTTGGGCATTGGAGGCAGTACTCCTGTTCTGGATAGGTAGAACAAAAAAAGTACCTACCTACGAGTATCTTTCCTATCCCCTAATGATATTGGCCTTTTTTAGCCTTACACAGGATTGGTCGGAAAGTTACAGTACCTACTATTATTCTGCAGATACGAAGCGATTTATTCCTTTATTTAATACTGCATTCTTAACATCATTGCTTTTTTTAATTGCCTTTGGAGGCATCAATTGGATCAACAATAAATTCCAACATATTTCATCGGAAGGTAAAAAAGGGGTGTTTTCAAAAATCATGTCCTTCGCCATTCCAGGGGTATTACTTCTTGTACTGTATTGTTCTTTCTATTTGGAAATTGAATATTACTTCGACGGTTTATTTCAAAAATCGGAAGTAATGATAACGGGGGACAGTTCCTATACCTATCCCGCAAAACAATTATAACATAAGGGACCAAGGCGATATTTGGCTTTTAAACTATACCTTATTTTTTATATCCGCTCTGGCATTCATAAACATTAAGCGATTAAAAAACAGGGTATTGGGCATTATTACTTTATGCTTGGGAATACTGATTGGTGGTGTTTTCCTTACGGCGGGACTTTATCTGGCAAGTGAACTCCGGGAGAGTTATATTTCGCAAAATCTAGCAGAATTCTATGAAGTAGATCATTTTAATCTGTACATCAGGTATGTTGCCATAGCGTTCTTTGCCCTTTTGGTGGTATCACTTTATAAACTGATACGCCAACCCTTCATGCGGGTGAAATTTGAAATCCCGTTCAATATTTTGCTACACGTCTCCATTTTATGGATTCTTAGTAGCGAACTTTTGCATTGGATGGACCTATTTGGCTCCAACCAATCCTATAAACTGGGATTAAGTATTCTATGGGGTAGCTATTCCTTATTCCTAATCGCTTTTGGCATATGGAAAAAGCAGAAATACCTTCGCATTATCGCCATCGTCCTGTTTGGTATAACTTTGATAAAGTTATTCCTCTACGATATTGCATCGTTAAACACCATTTCCAAGACCATCGTTTTTGTTTCATTGGGAATATTGCTGTTGGTTATATCCTTCCTGTACAACAAATACAAACACATTATCGCCGATGAGAATGAGGACTAAAATCATAATCTTTGCCTTACTCGGATTTGGCTTTGCTTCCTTTGGGCAATTGAAGAGTTACGATAAACAAATTCAGCTGTCCGGAATTACGGAGCAATGGCATTCTATTCCATTGCCGGATACTCTTTTTGAGGATGTAGAGAATAATTTAGCCGACATTCGAGTTTACGGAGTTACCGAAAACGACACCTTGGAAGCACCCTATTTGCTTACAGGTTTCCCATTCAAAGGGCGATCTTATCAAAAATCGATTTTAAGTTAATCAATAGCTCCTCCAATAAAAATGGGTATTATTATTCGTATGAAGTACCTACATTTAAAAGTATAAATGAAATTGAGCTCAGTTTTAAGGACGAAAATTTTGATTGGAACGTAACGCTGGAGGGAAGTCAAAATCAGCAGGAATGGTTTACCATTTTGGAGGATTATAGAATTCTATCTATAAAAAATAGTCAAACGAATTATAGTTTTACCCACCTCAACTTTCCAAACGCGAAGTATCGTTTCTATCGTCTTTTGGTGAAAAGCAACTCACAACCGAATTTGGTCCATTCCAGTTTGTATTTGGATAGCATCACTCCCCCAAAATTCAAAAATTATACGGTTAAGAAATTTGACGTAAGCCAAGAAAACAAAAATTCCTTCATTACTATCGATTTAAAATCGCGTCTTCCCGTAAGCTATTTAAAACTCGATGTTTCAGATAAGGTAGACTACTATCGCCCCATTGAAATAAAATATGTTTCCGACAGTGTAAAAACTGAAAAAGGATGGAGGTATAATTATAGAACGCTTACCTCCGGAACCTTATCTTCATTGGAAAAGAACGATTTCAAATTCAAAACGGTATTGGCGCAACGATTACAGGTTATTGTGCAAAATTATGACAATGAGCCGCTAACAATTTCCAAACCAGAGGTAAAAGGTTATCTACATGAACTTTTAACGCGTTTTGACAAACCTGCAACATACGTTTTGGCCTATGGCAACCAAAATGCCCGTGCCCCAATTTACGATATTTCAAAAGCCGGTTTCAAACTTCCAGATAACGCTACCGCTCTAACCTTGGGCGAACCGGAACTCATTTCAAAAAATAAAATAACTCAAGAATCTCCCTTATTTGAAAATAAATGGTGGCTTTGGGGCATTATGGGAATAATTATGGTGGTACTAGGAGTATTTACCTTTAAAATGATACGTCAAGAAAATTGATTTCTGATTAATCTATAAATCTATACAATAGCAGAGACAACTAAAACTACGGACATAATGGACTTTAATCAAGATGGAAAAACAGCTTATAAAAATACTTTTGAGTATAAGCAGAAGCGAAGAGAAATCATTCAGGAAATCAACTCAAAATATTCAATTTTAAAATCTTCGGAAACAAATTTCTTAAAACGATTACAACTATGGTTTCTAAAACAAAAGGAACTTAGGAGAGCGCTTTCAAAATTGGAATCAAAAGAAATATTGTTCTTAAGTCACTAATTTTAATAAATAAGAAATCGTTGCGCTGATAAATTTCGTGCTAATTCAAAGAAACTTCAAGCACATAGTCATCGGCCGTTAAGAACAAACGTTTGTAATCACTGGAAAACGCACAGTTAGAAGTTGCCTGTCCGGTATGTATTCGCGCAATGGCCTTCCCTTGTTGATTCAAAATCCATAGACCACCTGGTCCTGTAGCGAAAAGATTGCCTGACTTGTGCATCTTCATCCCGTCCGGAAGTCCTAGGTACCCTTCTTTATCCACCAAATGGGTCAAATCAAAAAATAGTCGTTTGTTTTCAACTATTCCAACCTCAACAATATCATATTTGTACCAAACCGCATGTTCCGGATCTGATACGGATACAATTAGCTCAGTCCCGTCCGGAGAGAACGTAATTCCGTTTGGCCTAGAGAGTTTGTCCACCAATACCAATTCTCCTGAAGTTTTTAAACAATAAACACCCTGAAAGGACAACTCCTTTCTAGGATCTTCCATTTGTTCGGGCAGTCCGTAGGGCGGATCCGTAAAATATAAATTTCCAAAGGCATCATAAACGGCATCATTGGGGCTATTGAATCTTTTACCTTCAAATGAACCCACAATTTCCTCATATTCTGGTTTTGGGTCATCCAAATCAGTTATCATCCGCGCCATTCGGCGCTCTCCATGTTGGCACAGTACCAACTTTCCTTGCTGGTCCAATAGTAGGGCATTGGAACCCGGTTCGTTTCCATAATCCCCTTCCCCGAGATATCCCGATGGTTTAAGATAGGTAGACAATTTACCGTTTGCATCAATTTTAAAAACCGAATTGTTCGGAATGTCCGAGAACAAAAGGTAATTACCTTCCTCAATCCACAATGGTCCTTCCGTCCATTTGAATCCTTCACCAATTATTTTGATAGGGCTATCTGGGCTTATGAGATTAAGCGCTTCATTATCTAAAATTTCAATCTTAAACGACTCTTCTATCATATTTTCAGTATTCTGAGCCCAAGTAGTTGCAACCGATGTTAACATAAGAATTGCCAAAATATTTTTCATTGCTCTGCTATTTTAAAACTTGATATTCTAAAATACACAAAATAATGATTCATCACTTCGGGCTGTGGCCTGTCAATTTTCTAAGCAGGCTCACCGTACAAATCAAAATCAGCAGCTTCGGTAATTTTTATATTCACAAATTCCCCTTGCTTCACGTAATGTTTGGAGGCATTGATTAATACCTCATTATCAACATCCGGAGAATCAAATTCTGTCCTCCCCACAAAGTAATTTCCTTCCTTTCTATCGATAATACATTTAAACGTCTCACCTACTTTTTGCTGGTTCAGCTCCCAAGAAATTTGGGACTGGATTTCCATAATCGTATTGGCGCGTTCCTGCTTCACTTCTTCGGGAACGTCATCCACGAGATTAAAGGCATGGGTGTTTTCTTCATGACTGTAGGTAAAGCAGCCCAGACGCTCAAAACGCATTTTCTCTACCCAATTTTTTAAGGTCTGGAAATCCTCCTCTGTTTCCCCGGGATAACCAACGATCAATGTGGTTCGTATCGTCATATCCGGAACGGTAGCCCTAAAATCCTGTAATAGTTTAGTGGTTTTGGCCTCGGTAGTTCCACGACGCATACTTTTTAGAATGCTATCGGAAATGTGTTGTAACGGAATATCTAGGTAATTACAGACTTTGGGCTCCCTTTTCATTACTTCCAAAACATCCATGGGGAATCCTGTTGGGAACGCATAATGCAAGCGAATCCATTCGATACCCTCAACTTTTACCAGATGCTCAAGCAGTTCTGCAAGATTACGTTTTTTGTAAAGGTCAAGTCCGTAATATGTTAAGTCCTGGGCAATTAGAATCAGTTCTTTGACCCCTTTTGCCGCCAATTTTTCAGCCTCTGTAACCAAATCGGCTATGGGTGTGCTCTTATGTTTTCCGCGCATGAGCGGAATAGCACAAAAGGAGCACGGACGGTCACAGCCTTCGGCAATCTTTAAATAGGCGTAATTTTTGGAGTTGTTGTTAGTCGCTCCCCAATCAATTCATGTTTATAATCCGCACCTAGCGCTTTCAATAAATTTGGAAGTTCACTGGTGCCAAAATATTGGTCCACATTCGGGATTTCCTTCTGCAAATCGGGCTTATAGCGCTCGCTTAAGCATCCAGTTACAAAAACCTTATCTACCTCTCCCGCCTCTTTCTTCTGAACATAGTCCAAAATCGTATTTACGCTTTCCTCTTTGGCATTGGCAATAAAGCCGCAGGTGTTTATGACAACGACATTACCTTCCTCCTCATGTACCACTTCTTTGTTATTGGCGCGTAGTTGTCCCATGAGTACTTCCGAGTCGTAAACATTTTTGCTACAACCCAGTGTTACTACGTTGATTTTGTTCTTTTTAAGTGTTTTTGTTCGCATCGCTTTTTAATGGGCTGCAAAAATACAACATGCCCCACTAACAAACAGCAACTTACACGAATTCTTCATATAGAACGTTAAACTAAAATGACGATCTCATGTCTAATTAAAAAACAGGCCTTATGAAAACCATATGCATTCCATATGTACTGATAGCAATTATACTATTAACCAATTGCTCCAAGGATAACTCTAAGGATGTAGCGGACGAAACGGAAGAACCAACTCCGCTGGAAGCCTATTTTCCACCCACCGATTCCAATACCTGGGAAACCCTATCCTTGGATGATTTGGATTGGAATTCAGATGCGGAACAACCTCTTTATGATTTTTTAGAAGAAAATGACACCAAAGCATTTATCGTACTAAAAGATGGTAGAATTGTTATGGAAAAATATTTTGGAACCCACTCCCAAGATACACCTTGGTATTGGGCATCAGCAGGAAAAACCTTGACAGCATTTACCACGGGTATTGCCCTGGATGAAGGTTATTTATCCTTGAATGACAAAACCTCCGACTATTTAGGAGCCGGTTGGACCGGCCTGACAACCGAAAAAGAAAACTTGATTACCATATGGCATCAATTGACGATGACCTCAGGAATGGATGATACCGAAGGGGATTGTAAAACAACGGATTGTCTTACTTATATTGCGGATGCAGGTACTAGATGGGGATATCATAATGCCCCCTACACTTTATACAAGACGTTCTGAGCAATGCGACCCAAAGCGATTTTGAAGATTACTTTACATCAAAACCTTGAAAGATAGAATCGGTATGAGCGGTTCTTGGCTTTCCAGTAACGGACTAAATAATGTGTATTGGAGTACTGCACGCAGCATGGCTCGTTTTGGTCTTTTGAATTGAACAATGGTAATTGGGACGATACATTAATTCTGGGTGATGAGCAATTTATAAATGCCATATGAAGAATACTTCTCAGGAATTGAACAAGTCTTACGGTTATTTATGGTGGTTGAACGGAAAGGAAAGTGCCATGGTACCACAATCACAAATCGTGTTCAATACCGACTAATACCCAATGCCCCTGACTGATCTTTATGCAGGTTTGGGTAAAAATGATCAAAAACTATATGTGATTCCCGAGTGAAAATTTAGTTGTGGTTCGTATGGGTGAGGATACAGGTGACGCAGTCCTTGGTCCTTCTGGTTTTGATAATGAGCTTTGGGGATTTTTGAATGCGGTTATGGATTAATAGTTTTGGTTAGGAGCAGAAACTTCTAAAAAGACATTAACCTCTAAATTGGATTTTTTTTAGTTACCAATATTCAAAGATGCGGGATATTTTTCCATCCCTAAATTCAAAAAGAGTCATTTCAGGTGCTCCATCCATTATTTGGCCATCCTTTTTTTCCACAAACTTTTTCTCAACGACAACAGCGTTCAATCCTATGATTTTATTTTCTATTTTAATGTCCGTTACGGTTCCGTCATAACCTCCATTTTTTTGATTGCCCACATATCCGTTATATAAATCTTCTCTGGTGTATGTACCACCATATTTAGGGTGCACATAGGTGAAGTCATCTGTAAAAAGTTCAAAAGCCCTATCGATATCCTGAACAGTTGAGTTCGCTTGAAATATTTTAAGATTCAAATCGTAATATTTAGTTACCATAGTAGCCAACGAATCCTTATGCGCTTTGGTGGCGTCCTGTGCGAAAATTGTATCAGCAATAAAAATAAATATGACAATGGAGACCAATAATTTCAGATTATTTTTCATATCTTATTTAGGTTATTTTAGTCTTTTAAAATTCCGTTTGAGTATTTCATTTGGCTAAAGATTTTTAAAAATTATTCAATAGAGATATTTGTTGCCTGTCTCGCAATCATTACCCAATGGCTATTTTCATACATCCAAATATCTGTAAACCGTCTTTTTTCTGTAGTTCCAGCTTTACCAGTTAAACCAGTCGGCATTACTATTTCTAAACCCATTACAACTCCGATATTTTCAATAATTTTTATTTCGTCAATTTTCTGCTCATAAGAGGTATAATCAATATATCCAAGTTTTAAAGCTTCCATAGCCATATTTAAGTCAACCACAGAATTACTTGGTGCATTGACAATTAGGCCATTCGCGAGTATCTTTCTAATGATAGTTGAATCCTTTTCAAGAATTCCTTGTACTTGAAGTCGTTCCATTTCTCTTAATTCATCTACAGCAGAAGATTTGTCCATGACTTCATTTTTACAGCTTAATATTGAAAATGCAAAGAACAAAGTGAAAATTCCGAATGCAATTATTTTGGTAAATTTCATAATGATGATATTCTTTTTTTGTTTGTTACTTTTTTTAAATTACTGCCAATAATTATAGTCACTAATAACTTTATTTCTCATTTAACAATAGGTCATTCTTCAAACCCTTCAGGCATCTTTCTAGCCTTTATTGCCGCCTCAAACGCACTTCCCAAACGTAATAAATCCGCTTCCGTAAACTGCTTTCCGATAAAGGTTAGGCTTATGGGCTCCCCGGTTTCTTTATAACCCATCGGCACCGTTAACGCCGGATATTTAGCTACCGCGGCATAACCCGCATGGTAATTGTTTATAGACAGAATGGCGGTTAGATTGTGCTCGTCCATCGCTGTATCAAAAAACCTGCGTCCACTATTTTCTAAATTGGCTTTAATCTCTTCAAGCCCTTCCGCAGTAGTACTGTCCGCTATAATCCCTTCAAAAAGCACCTGTCCGTAAGGGATTCGCGTTAGGGAATCCATTGCGTTGAATTCTACTGCATCAGCTATTGACTTGATTTTAACCTTCTCCGGATCGGAGTAGGTTTTTAGGTATTGCGGTAAGTCGTTTCGCATATCAATATTCAAAATACTCAAGAAACCTTCCATTTCCACTTCGGGTGGTGTGAATTCGATCACTTCAGCTCCCAATTCCCGTAGTTTCTCAATGGTAGATTTGTAAATGGAATCACTTTCCATCAACGAACTGAACGCACCCAGACGCATTTCATTAAACGGAGTGGGGTGCAATGGGGCAGATAGGATTCCTGGTCCTGCATCAACAGATTTGGCATCAACATCGTCCTTACCCGACATAGCGGATAAAAGAATGGCATTATCCCTTACATTTTTGGTCATGGGGCCAGGGGTATCCAATGTACTGGAGATTGGAACAATGCCCGACCTGCTCAACAATCCGATTGTCGGTTTTAAACCCACAACGGAATTCTGACTACTGGGTGATAAAATAGAACCCGAGGTTTCCGTACCAACGGCAGCCACAGCGTAGTTTGCCGCCACCGAAGTCCCACTTCCGGAACTGGAACCTCCGGTTTCAAAAATCCGTCTTCCGTATGGGTTTAAGGTCTGGCCTCCGTGAGCACTATACCCGACCGGACAGCCGCTGCATAAAAAATATGCCCATTCGCTCAAGTTTACTTTTCCTAAAATAAGCGCACCGTTCTTTTTTAATTGTTTAACGATGAAGGAATCCTCCACATCGTTATCCATCAAGGCAATACTTCCTGCCGTGGTTTTCATTCCACTAGTGTTGATATTGTCC
This sequence comes from uncultured Flavobacteriaceae bacterium, assembly GCA_963848865.1. GTDB lineage: Bacteria > Bacteroidota > Bacteroidia > Flavobacteriales > Flavobacteriaceae > Maribacter. The sequence goes on from CAWKFV010000014.1 coordinate 437,607, forward strand.
TTCAGCAAAATGGGCATCCCAAAAATAGGATGTCGGTTTTCAGGCAATGTTCGGTTGCTTTTCTGCTCATCCAGCTTTCTGGCAGCTTTTACCACATCTTTATTAAGCGCAATTATGGTATTTAGCGTAGTCGTATTATCAAGCTCGTATTTGTAAATACGATGGAGGTAAAAAAGCACTAAATTTTCGTAGTTCAGCCGATTCTCTTGAATATGTTCCCGAATGGTATACATATCCTGTTCCAGAATCAATGGCTTTAAGGCCTCATATTCCGCTTCACTCATTTTGGAGACCTCGTCATAAAGGGGTAGGAAAACATCGTTTTTATCCAACACTTTAGATTGGATCAGCTTGTATTGCATTCTGTCCTTTTCATGGTCGGCATTGGCCGCAACTTCTGCCGAATCATTGTAAGGCTCCCAGATGCGGATTTGCTCAGCAGTTGTTTTTGTTTCCTCCTTACAGGAAAAAACCATCAAAATGGCAAATAATAGTAGTGTCCTTTTCATATTGTATACGATTATATGTAAATATAACTGGTAATTGGGTAAGTAGAAAACACCTCCCTTTCCCGATAGCTATCGGGACCTCCCTCTTAGGAGGAAGAATGCATTTTGAGTCTGAAAACAATTCTCATAGAGAATTTTATAATCAAAAATACTTTCAACTTCTGAATATCCTTTTGGCTCATTCAAATAATCCCATCTCTCTGTATTTTTCTTACACCCCAAAGAATACTTTACCGGATTTTACAGCCTTCGATCATAATTGGATTCCGAAGCTTTCTTATAATTTAAGGGATAAAATATTATACGGTAGCGTCAGAAATTATGTATACCTATTTTTTATTATTTAAAATTTCAAAATTCTGAGTTCGCTCGCAAACGAAACATCAACTACTTCTAAACAACTAAATATTAGAGTACTAAGTGAACAAAAAAATCCGATTTACGTGTAAAAGTGAAGCTTACGCAACAAAATTGTTTAAAATAAAACAAAAGTGTTAAAAATACACTTATTTTAAATTTTCTTCGAGCAAAAATTATAATTTTAAGAATGCTTAAAATAATTAACATTATAATTATTACAAACTATGTAAAACAATCCTAAAATTATGGTATTATGAAAATCAAAACTATTATTTGCGTAGTCACAGGTATTCAGCTCTTAACGGTTGCCTGTACAAATGAGAATCTTGAATCTTCAGAGGAACTTCAATTGGAAGCTGTAACGTTCAAACACAGACAACAACCAGATTGGAGTGTAAATGCAACAATTTACGACCCCTTATCCTTAATTTCCCCGAGCGCACATGATGAATTGACTCCCATTCAAAATGGCTTTGGGTTTACCGAGGGACCCGCAGTGGACAAAGATGGGAACGTATTCTTTACCGATCAACCTAACGACAGAATCTATAAATGGTCTGCAAGAAGCGGTCATGTATCGTTATTTCTGGAAGGGACAGGACGCTCCAATGGGATGGCCTTTGATGCGGATGGCAACTTAATTGCTTGCGCAGACCTATACGGCGAACTATGGAAAATCTTTCCAGATGGCAGCCATGAGGTACTTGTTGACAATTACAATGGTAAACTCCTTAACGGACCAAATGATGTATGGATCAATCCAAAGACGGGCGGCATATATATTACCGATCCCATTTTTCCAAGGGACTATTGGGAGGAGGGAGATCCAAGAATACAGCCTTGGGAGCCTACGCGCTCCGAGCAAGCGGAAACAGGCAAAGGAGGCCATGTATATTACTTGGCACCAGACGCATCGGAATTGGTAAGGGTTACCACAATGCCCGAATGGAATGCAGATTCTTGGCCAAACGGTGTAGTGGGTAGTCCAGATGGTAAGAAATTGTACATCAATCAATGGCACTATAACGGTACTGGCGGTGTATTTAAATTTGATATAAATCCTGACGGCTCATTATCCAACTTACAGGATTTCGTAACCGGTTTAAACTTTTGTGACGGTATGTCAATGGATGACGAGGGAAATGTTTATGTGAGTAGTGGGGGAATAAAAGTTTACGATCCGGATGGGAACAACGTTATGAATATTGATATGCCAGATGGGGCGACAAACAACGTTTTTGCCGGGAAGAATAATAAGGAACTCTTTATTACCTCAGTACCTTTTGTATCCTCGATAAAGATGAACGTAAAAGGTGTGGAGAAATTTTCTAGCGGAAGAGGACATGATTGCCGAGACAATCATGGTAATCATGGTAATTACGGTCATAGACGTGGTGGCAGGGGCCATTAAGAGATACAGGTCCTTCTAACCGAACATCCCGAACTTTTCATGAAAAGTTTGGGATATTTTTTTTACCACAAAACTTTATATGGAGTCCAACTTGAAAGGTTGATTAGTTATTTTTGAGAACTCCTTTCCACTTCTGGATATTCTTCTTGTTCATAAGAACAAACTCATCCTTTCCTTCTTTTTCCGCCAATAGTAATGAAGTTTCAGCCGATTTTATAGCTGATGAATAATCTTCCAGTTCCGCCTCTACCAAGGACTTTACCCGATAAAAATAATAGGTGTCACCACCAAGTTCAATAGCCTTATTTAAATAGTCCAAGGCTTCCGTATAGTGAATGCCCTGTTCCTGATAATACCTCGCAATCTCATAATAGGTTTGTGCGGAAGGGTAGTTCTTCAGTTTCTCCCGTATTTGAAGCTGCATGACCGCTGCTGTATCCACGTTTATAGGAATTTCAATCTTTGTATTTGCCCATTGCCAGGTCATGGTGACGGAATTATGAGTCAATCCATCAAAAGAAATTAAAAAATTCTCTTGAAAACTTAGTGTTTTTATTGGCGTAACCTCTATTCTCAGCACATCTTCCCTAGAATTGTAAGCTGTCCTTCCATCTCCCCAATGGGAAATATTCTTATGGAATACGATTTCCCAAGTATCTGCCTCTGGAAAGGCATAGAGTGCATACGTACCTTTGGAAAGGTCATTTCCCAATATTTCAACATCAGTATCAAAAGTGATTTTTGTGGATTCGTTTGCGCCCACACGCCATATACGTCCGTAAGGAACTAAACCCATGAGACCATCTGAACGATTTCCTAAAATAGTCCTTCCCCTAACCGCCGGTCTGGAATACGCTACCGTGATTTTAGAAAGTCCTACTTCTTGAGTTGTTTGAGAAAACGGACTTGCTTTGGGATGATTTATTTGAGAATGACAAGTAACACAAAAAAATAAAACGATAAATAGCGTAGACAGTCTCAATTTCAAACTTTAAAGAAGGAATCTACAAACTCATACTTGTTAAAAACCTGTAAATCCTCTATACCTTCCCCTACTCCAATATATTTGACCGGAATTTGAAACTGGTCCGATATGCCAATGACCACGCCACCTTTGGCCGTTCCGTCCAATTTAGTAACTGCAAGTGCGGTAACTTCGGTAGCTTTTGTAAACTGTTTTGCCTGCTCGAAAGCGTTTTGACCCGTTGAGCCATCCAATACCAACAAAACCTCATGTGGCGTGCCTTCAACTACTTTTTGCATGACCCGCTTCACCTTGGTAAGCTCGTTCATCAGGTTCACTTTATTATGAAGTCGACCAGCAGTATCGATAATGACCACATCTGCATCTTGGGTTACGGCAGAACTTAAAGTGTCAAACGCAACAGAGGCAGGATCACTGCCCATTTGCTGTTTTACTATGGGTATACCCACTCTATCCGCCCAAACCTGAAGCTGGTCAATAGCAGCGGCCCTAAAGGTATCCGCAGCACCTAAAATGACCTTATAACCCTGTTTTTTAAGTTGGTAGGCCAATTTACCTATAGTAGTGGTCTTACCCACACCATTTACGCCCACAACCATTATTACGTAAGGTTTCTTATCCTTTGGAATCTGTATTTCTGTAGCTTCTCCGGAATGGGTTTCGGAGAGTAGTCCCGCAATCTCTTCCCTTAAAATTCCATTTAGCTCGTCCGTACCCATATACTTATCCTTGGCTACACGTGCTTCAATACGTTCTATTATTTTTAGGGTAGTGCCCACACCAACATCTGAAGTAACCAGAACTTCTTCCAAATTATCCAATACATCATCATCAACTTTGGATTTTCCAGCGACGGCCTTACCTAGTTTTGAAAAAAAAGTCGTTTTGGTCTTTTCTAGACCTTTGTCCAAGGTCTCTTTCTTTTGGGAAGAGAAAATATTCTTAAATAAACTCATTGTATCATCAATAATTCATCAAATATAAAAATTAAAAAGCCCCTTTCGTAAAGAAAGAGGCTTTATACAAATAGTGTAAGTTATTTGTTGTCTTATTTCTTAGCCAACCAATCGTTAACCATTTCTGGTGCCATTACCGATTCTACAAAAACGTATGCTCCACTTTTAGGCGACTTTACCATTTTAATGGCTTTCGTCAATCTTTTAGAACTTGTTTGTAAACTTGCTACCGTCTTCTTTGCCATGACTAATCTTTTTTATGCAATCTCCACTAAAGTGGATGAATTATTTTATCTCTTTATGAACTGTCATTCTCTTAAGGATAGGATTGAATTTTTTAATTTCCATCCTTTCAGGAGTGTTCTTCTTGTTCTTTGTAGTAATATATCTGGAAGTTCCAGGTTGCCCGGACTCTTTATGCTCCGTGCATTCTAAAATTACTTGTATTCTGTTGCCTTTCTTTGCCATCGTACCCTATTTTATCCAGATTATTTTACCAATCCTTTTGCCTTTGCTTCTTTTAACACGGCAGAAATTCCTTTTTTATTGATGCTTTTTAAAGCTCTCGCTGAAACCTTTAAAGTTATCCAACGGTCTTCCTCAGGAATGTAAAAACGCTTCTTGGAAAGATTTACATCAAATCTTCTTCTCGTCTTATTGATAGAGAACGATACGTTGTTCCCAAACATAGCCCTCTTCCCAGTAATTTCACAAACTTTAGACATCGTGTCGAATTTTTCTTTTAAACAGGGTGCAAATTTATATCATTTTTATCTTTCCGACAACATTCTACTTCACATTTTTAAAATTTCTTTTTGAAGTAGCTCAAATGCCTTATTTACAGACTTTTGCACAATCCGTTCCCGATGATTTCCCATGGTATATCGCTCTGCGAAAACTCCATTTGGGGAAGCTATGGCGATATATACCGTACCCACCTCAGCATCCGAATCTCCCTTTGTTGGTCCCGCATTTCCAGTAGTAGCAATCGCAAAATCCGTTTGTAATAGTTTTTTCACCCCGCTGGCCATTTCAATGGCAACGGCTTCACTTACTACCGAATGTTTATCAATCAATTCCTTCGAGACGCTCAAAACATTAATTTTAGCCTCGGTAGCGTAACTCACTACACTTCCCTTAAAGTAGTTTGACGCGCCAGGTATTGCCGTGATTTGTTCCGCTATTTTGCCCCCGGTAAAACTTTCCGCAGTCGATAAAGTCTTTCCCTTTGCGGTTAGCAATTTGGCGACTACCTCCTCAATGGTTTCTTCATCCTCTGTTCCGAAAATGATATCCCCAATTAATGGAATTAATTTCTGGGATTCACCCTCTATTGCCGCTGCCAATTCATCATAATTTGTACCCTTGGCCGTTAATCGCAGCCGTACCTTTCCCAGATTAGGCAAATAGGCCAAACGGATGTAATTTGGTAGTGCATCCTCCCATTGCTCTATTCGCTGTGCAATGGAACTTTCACCCAATCCGTATGTAACGATAGTTTTGTGTATGATGAAGGGCCGCTCGTAGAAATCCACGAGCCTTGGAATCACCTCATTCACCATAAGGCCTTTCATCTCAAAAGGGACTCCCGGCATGGAAATATATGTCGTATTACCTTCGTGCAACCATATTCCCGGTGCAGTCCCGTTAGCATTATGCAATACTTCTGCCTTACTGGGAACCAAGGCCTGTTTCCTATTGAGGTCAGAAATTGGAGTAGAAATGTACTTAGCAAAAAGTCCCTCTACATGCTGTAAAACTTGAGTATTCTCTACCAATGTATCGTTAAAAAACTCACAGAACGTATGTTTGGTAATATCATCCTTGGTAGGACCTAAACCACCAGTCACAATAACGATATTGGCTCTTAATTTTGCTTCAGAGAGGGCATTAAGAATATGCTCCCTTTCATCTTGAACAGAGGTAATCTGATATACGGAAATACCTATTTTATTGAGTTCTTTAGCGATGAATGCGGAATTAGTATCCACGATTTGACCTATGAGAATCTCATCGCCAATGGTAATTATTTCTGCAAGCATTACAAATTGAAATCGGTTTTGAGTTCACCGATTACTTGGTGAATATCCGCTTTAAGGGCTGGGAAAATCTTTTCTATATCGGCCATATTGGCCTCATTTTTTCCCAAGGTTTCTATTTCTAATGCAGCCGCCCTGGTCTGTTCCATTCCCAATAAATCCACATTTGGTTTTATTTTGTGTGCCAGTTTATAAACCTGTTCGTAATTCTTCTCACGCAACGCGACTTCCAACGCCTCCAAATCTTCTGGAACTTCTTCCAAAAAAACCGATACGACCGAATTTATAAAATCCTGATCGCCCTCTGCCATCTCATTTATTTTATCCAGACTATAAATCATTATTTAATTTTTAAAGAAAAAAGTTCTACGCCCTCCAGTGTTCCCGAAAGGTAATCATTTGCACTTACTTTGCCAACTCCCGCTGGGGTTCCCGTAAAAATAACATCCCCTTTTTTAAGCATGAAGAACTTGGAAACATAGGCTATTATTTCATCTATCTTCCAAAGCATCAAACCTGTGTTGCCATCTTGAACCACTTCATCATTCTTTATCAATTTAAAATTCAGTTCGTTAAGATTCTTGAATTGTGTTTTTGGAACCCATTTTCCGATAACTGCGGCTCCGTCAAATCCTTTGGCCTTTTCCCAAGGCAATCCTTTTTCCTTCAATTTAGATTGTACATCCCTTGCCGTAAAATCGATACCCAACCCAATTTCATCATAATAGCTAGGCGCAAATTTCTCATCAATATGTTTACCGACCTTTTTTATCTTGACTAACACCTCCACCTCGTAATGAACGTCGTTAGAAAATTCAGGTATGTAAAAATCTTGCTCTTTTGGCAGCACCGCTGAATCCGGCTTTATAAATACCACAGGTTCCGTTGGCCTTTCGTTTTTGAGCTCCTCAATATGCTCTGTGTAGTTCCTACCAATGCAGATAATCTTCATAAAAGCTAATGGAAATTTAGCTCAACTTGGTGTTGAGTTTGCTCAATTTTATTTGAGTTAATATTTTTTTGGTGTACAATGGAAAATCAGCATTCAGAATCCAACCAAAATAACCAGGTTCCTGCTCCAAAACATCATGAACTTTTTTACCCTTGTGTTTGCCAAAGGAGAAAATTTCCTCTCCTTCCTTATTCAATGTGATAAAACCGGCAAAATCCACTGATTGCTTTCTACGGGAAAATTCAGATAGCTTCTTAATATTATTCTCTAGTTCCGGATAGCGGTCCAATTGGGACAATAGCACTTCATAAGTAGCAATGGTATCGGCCTCGGCGCTATGGGCATCGGTCAAATCCTTATCGCAATAAAATTTATAGGCAGCCTCCAAGGTGCGCTTTTCCATTTTATGAAAAATGGTCTGGACATCCACTGAAACCGTGTTTTTCATGTCAAAATCTATATCCGCCCGCAAGAGCTCTTCAGCCAATAGAGGAATATCAAAACGGTCAGAATTAAATCCTCCCAAATCACTATCCTTGATCATTTTATATACCTCTTTCGAAAGTTCCTTAAAAGTTGGTTCGTTTGTAACTTTTTCATTGGAAATACCATGAATGTCAACTACCTCTTGCGGTATTTCCATTTCCGGATTTACCAGCCAAGTCTTGCTTTCCTTATTTCCATTCGGGAATACCTTTAAAATCGATATTTCCACAATACGGTCCTTAGCAACATTAGTACCGGTGGTTTCCAAGTCAAAAAAACAAATTGGACGGGTGAGTTTTAATTCCATTTTTAGGGCTTTGGGCAAAGATAAGAGTTACATATTTCCCGTAGGAACCAAACCCTTTATTTATGCATGAATACGTAAGACTGAATATTGATTATATCTCCCTATCCGGGTCCCAAGCTTCCAAATAATCTGCAACTGCTTTGGCGAACATACTTCCCAACGCACCGTTCACCACTCTGTGGTCATAACTATGGGAAAGATACATTTTACTACGAATACCAATATAGTCGCCTTCATTGGTCTCTATGACCGCAGGGATTTTTCGTATAGCACCCAATGCCAATATTCCCACTTGTGGCTGATTTATAATAGGAGTTCCAAACACACTTCCAAAAGTACCTACATTGGTTACCGTATAGGTGCCATCTTGAACCTCATCCGGTTTTAAAGCATTGTCCCTAGAACGTTCCGCAAGATCATTGACGACTTTGGCCATCCCCACCAAGTTTAGTTGATCCGCATTTTTGATTACTGGAACAATTAAGTTCCCGTCCGGCAACGCGGCAGCCATACCTATATTGATGTTTTTCTTTTTTATTACCGTATCACCATCAACGGTAATGTTCATCATGGGATATTTTTTCAATGCTTTGGCAACGGCCTCCATAAAAATGGGCGTATAGGTCAATTTCTCCCCCTCTTGTTTCTCGAAAGCGCTTTTCATCTTGGCACGCCAATTCACGATGTTGGTAACATCTACCTCTATAAAACTCTGTACGTGCGCAGATGTAGCAACACTTTCCGTCATATGTTTAGCAATGAGTTTGCCCATGCGAGTCATGGCGATCACCTCATCTCCACTAACAGTTTTTGTAGTAGTAGGCTGTTCTGTTGGTTGTGCTGCAGACACTTGGCGCTCACTAACAGGCCCTTCTTTTGGAGCTGATTGCTTTTCTAGGACTGGTTTTTGCCCTCCCCTACTTGCCACATAATCCAAAATATCATTTTTGCTTACGCGACCGTCTTTTCCAGTACCAGAAATGGAATCGAGTTCTTCCAGGGAAATACCTTCTTCCTTGGCAATGTTTTTTACTAGTGGCGAATAAAAACGGTCAGAACTTGAAAAATCAGCTCTTTGGCTGCCAATGGTTTCCTTTGCTTTATCCATAGCAGATTCTGCAGCCGCTACCATTTCCTCCTCTACACCTTCTTCCGCAACTTCCTCAGGTTCTGGGGACTCATTCTCGACTCCGTTAACTTGAATTATAGCGACAGTATCCCCAACTTTGATAACATCATCAACACTATAGCATTTCTCAACCAAAACACCTTCCACCTCACTTGGAACCTCGCTATCTACCTTGTCCGTGGCAATCTCAAAAATTGCTTCGTCCATTTCAATGGTGTCGCCAACTTCCTTTAGCCATGAAGTTAGAGTAGCCTCTGCGACACTCTCTCCCATTCGTGGTAGTTTCAATTCAAATTTTGACATATCGATAATTTAAACCTTCTTTTGACTCTATTTTTTGCAAAAATATAAAAAATAAAGCCTGTTTACTGATTTTGTAGCATTATTAACTCATCAATTGGACTTCAAAGAACCTTCAAACGGAACCCTGTTCAAGATGCTTCTTCCTAATGTGACCTCATCCGCATATTCCAGCTCGTCCCCTACTGCAATTCCCCTAGCGATGGTTGAAGTCTGCACCTCCAATCCCTCTAGCTGTTTGAAAATATAAAAATTGGTGGTATCCCCCTCCATGGTAGAACTCAACGCAAAGATCAATTCGTTTATTTCACCTTCCTTTACCTTATCTACCAAAGATGTAATGTTCAAGTTCTGCGGCCCCACCCCTTCCATTGGCGATATTTTACCTCCAAGAACATGATACAGACCGCGATATTGACCTGTGTTTTCTATCGCCATCACATCCCGTATATCTTCCACCACACATACAATTGAACCGTCCCTTTTTGGATTGGCGCATATCTCACATACCTCAACATCCGAAATATTATGACAGTTTTTACAGAAAATAATTTTGTCCCGTAATTGCTGAAGCGCATTTGCCAAATCGGAAGTCTGACGCTCAGGTTGTTTCAACAAATGAAGCACTAACCGAAGCGCAGTTCGCTTGCCAATTCCCGGTAATTGGGACATTTCATAAACTGCGTTTTCCAATAATTTAGAAGAAAAATCCATCTCGTCTATTTACAACGTAAAATTACATACTATTTTTACTTTTTGTACTTTGCCCCTAAATTATTTCCCATGACTGCTTCCCATATTTTGTTATTGATTGGCGGGTATTTTGTCCTACTATTGTTGATTTCCTACTTCACCGGAAAGAACGATTCCAACGAGGATTTCTTTAAAGCCGGGAAGCAGTCCCCTTGGTATCTGGTCGCTTTTGGAATGGTGGGCGCCTCGCTTTCCGGAGTTACGTTTATATCAGTGCCTGGATGGGTAGAGGCCTCCCAGTTCAGTTATATGCAGGTAGTGTTTGGTTACTTCTTAGGCTATCTGATTACGGCATATGTATTATTACCTATTTATTATAAACAAAACGTAACGTCTATTTATGAATATCTGGACGAGCGTTTTGGGTTTGTCAGCTATAAAGTGGGTGCCATTTCCTTTTTTGTCTCCCGAGTGTTAGGAGCTGCCTTCAGATTGTTTTTAGTTGCCATAGTGTTGCAACAATTTGTTTTTGATGCATGGAACGTACCGTTTGAAGCTACCGTTACCCTTTCTATATTGCTCATATGGATCTATACGTTTAGGGGTGGTATAAAAACAATCGTTTGGACGGATACACTACAAACTTTATTTATGTTGATATCGGTTGGCCTATCCATCTATTTTATTCTGGATCAACTAAATTGGAGTTTTGGCGAGTTCTTAGCATCCACTGAATTTGAGCAATACAGTAAAATTTGGGTCACCGATGATTTCTTTGCCAAAAACAATTGGCTAAAATCCTTCATCGGAGGAATGTTCGTTACCATTTGCATGACTGGCCTGGACCAAGATATGATGCAAAAGAACCTTACTTGCCGGAGTTTAAAGGATGCTCAAAAGAATATGGTAAGTTTTAGTGTTGTGTTGGTTGCCGTAACTTTTGTCTTTATGCTATTGGGAGCCTTGTTATTTATATATGCCGATGCGAATAACATTGCTTTACCTATGATGGACGGCAGTCCAAAATCCGACCTCCTTTTTCCCGAAATCGCCTTAAACAATGGTCTGGGAATTGTGGTGGCCGTCACCTTTATGTTGGGTTTGATTGCTGCCGCATACAGCAGCGCGGATAGTGCCCTTACTTCCTTGACCACTTCTTTTTGCGTGGATTTTCTGGGAACGGGAAAAAAGCCAGAAGCAGCTGCTAAACGTACACGCCAATTTACACATGTAGGTATGAGCGTATTACTTATTTTGGTGGTAATCTCGTTTAAGTATATTCTGGACCGCAATGTAATAGACGGTCTTCTAACGGTAGCTTCTTATACGTATGGGCCTTTGCTCGGACTTTTTTCCTTCGGGATTTTTACCAAATACCAAGTTAAGGACAACTATGTTTGGGTAGTGGCGTTGTTGTCCGTCCTTACCATAGTATTACTGGCCAAAATTCCTTCGGAAAATTTAGGGGGGTATGTTTTTGGCTATGAATTGTTACCTTTAAATGGGTTATTGACCTTTATCGGACTCTGGCTCATAAGGGATAAAAAGCGAATGAAAACAAATTAGTCATACAATCATGGAAAAGGCACTTCAAACAATGATAGACAATATGCCTGAAAAAACAGGCAAATCATTGAATGAATGGAAGGCATTACTTGGCACAAAATCATTTACAAAACATTCCGAAGCGGTTAACTTCCTGAAAAAAGAACATCAGGTTACCCACGGCTTTGCAAACACCATTGTTGCCTTATCAAAGGAAGAAAATAATACACCTGCAGATTTGGTTGCAAATCAATACAAAGGTAAGGAAGATCTGTTGCCCATTTATGAAAATCTACTGACCCTTATGAAAGGTTTCGGAAATGATGTGAAAATTACCCCAAAAAAGACAAGTGTGAGCATTATTAGAAACAAACAGTTTGCACTTATAAAACCGGCAACGAAAACTAGAATCGATTTGGGTTTAAAACTAACCGATACTCCAGTAACGGTGCGTTTAGAAAACTCCGGGCCTTTTGGCACCATGTGCACCCATAGGGTTAAACTATCCAGCGTTGAAGAAATTGACCAGCAGCTAGAAAATTGGTTAAGGGAAGCCTATGAGAAAGCTTTGTGAAAATAAAATTTTCAAAGCAAACCTAATACTGTCCTGTGGACAATAAAACCAAAGTACAAGCAACCTCAGACTCAATTTGGTTATCAGCTAAGAGCTTATAAAATTCTGGATTTTCGGTGCCGGGATTGAAGATGACCCGTTTTGGTTTTAAATCTATAATTTCTTGGTAGTACTCTTTTTGCTTATTAGGATTTATGTAGAGTGTTATTGTATGAATATTTTGGAATTCATCTAATTTGGTTTTAACTTGGACATTAGAAATCTCCCCTGATTTTAAGCCAAAAGCTTCCGTTGCTATTCCATTGTCAACAAGTCTCTTTACGGCCAGATTACTATACCGGTTTGGTTTTAAGGATGCGCCGAAAACTAATGTTCTTTTCATATGTTAATTAAGGTGTTAAACTTTGGTCCGGTTGTAACTAATTAGAAATAATTCCGTCTTTTAGTAAATGTAACAATAGTTACTTGCGATAAAAAAAGTAATGAAAAATAGTTGATAGTGCTATATATTTATAGTTAATGGTTAGTGTTTAGTATAGCCTATCAACATCGAAGCCCGGACGATTGTCCGGGCTTTGTATTTTACAAAAATTTTGATGGCGCGGTATCTGCGTTAATTACACGTTAAAACACGAATTTAACGTAACATTTTTAATAAAAGCCAGTCTATTAGATAAGAGTTGATATTCCTGTAGTAAGAGGATTGGTTGGTTTTCTCCCTCACAGGTTATCAATTAAAAAACCCACGACCTAGGTCGTGGGTTTTTGTTCTACCATCTAATAATAACGCTGCCCCAAGTAAATCCACTTCCAAAAGCGGCCAAAACAATTAAATCCCCAGGATTTACTTTACCGGACTCCCAAGCCTCTGTAAGCGCAATAGGAATAGAGGCTGCCGTGGTATTCCCATAGCTCATTATATTATTATAGACCTGATTGTCTGTAAGACCAAATTTATTCTGGATGAACTGGGAAATTCTCAAGTTGGCCTGGTGCGGTACTAGCAAATCTATATCCGTAGGTTTTAAATTATTCTTCCCTAAACCTTCCATTATCACCTCACTAAAACGTACCACAGCATTTTTGAAAACAAACTGGCCGTTCATATAAGGATAGTAGGATTCATCATTGGGGTCATTCTCTTCAATGATATCCGTAACCCACCTTTTGCCCATTCCAGGCGCAATCAAAGATAGTTCTTCGGCATGTTGCCCTTCCGAATGTAAATGGGAAGACAGAATTCCTTTTGACAAATCTTCTTCGCGGGAAAGAACGGCAGCACCAGCCCCATCCCCAAAAATAACGGAAACGGCCCTACCCCTCGTAGTCATATCCAGACCGTGGGAATGCAATTCCGACCCAATAACCAAAATGTTCTTGTACATACCACTTTTTATGTACTGGTCCGCCACGGAAATTCCATAGATAAAACCGGAGCATTGATTTCGAACATCCAGCGCACCAACTGTTTTAATTCCCAAATCCCGTTGTACCAAAACACCCGGACCAGGAAAATAATAGTCGGGACTTAGCGTGGCAAAAACAATAAAATCAATATCATCCTTGTCAATACCAGCTCTTTCAATAGCAATTTTAGCTGCCTTTACCCCCATTGTAGTAGTGGTATCTTCTCCACCTTTTACTACATGTCTTCGTTCTTTAATTCCCGTCCGTTCCTGAATCCAAGCGTCATTTGTATCCATAAGCTTGGACAAATCCTCATTTGTAACCACGTTGTCCGGAACATAATAGCCTAAACCTGTAATTTTTGAGTTGTACATAAATTATATTATTAGCTAATAATAAGTGTAAGATTAACATCGCAATATAGCTAACTATTTGCAACCCAAGTTACTTTTACCTGTACGTTAATTCTTAATTCAAATATTTTTGAAAGTTGTTCACTTGAATATTCGCCTTTAGGTCGTGCAATAGATTAAATAATCCAAAGAAAGTCCTATTCATATAAAGAAAGTGCTTGGAACCTCTGTTACCATTCATTTTCCGGATTTGCTTGTCCGATGCATAGTGTTCGCTCAACTCGGCAATTTTACTCCAAAAATCGTTGCTCCCGAAGTCGAACGTATCATGATGAAAAGGAGAGGTGAAAAGGCTAAGCATTTCATGGAACAGTTCCTTAAAAAATTTCACCTCCTCCGGACTGTCCTGCTCCGTTAAAATTTCCAATTCATACATTTTCTCGGTAAAAATAAGGTCGTTGGAAATGTTCTCTTTTTTGGCAAGTTCAAAGTAAGGATTATAGAAAGTATCAGGTACCTCCTTTATGCAACCAAAATCTATGGCAATTAATTCTTCCTTGTCATTAATAAGGAAATTTCCTGGATGTGGATCTGCATGTACTTTTTTTAGTCCATGAATTTGAAACATATAAAAGTCCCATAAGGTCTGTCCCAACTTATCCCCTAATTCCTTACTAAATTTTGTTTTGGTAAATTCCCCAAGATGTGTACCTTTCATCCAGTCCATGGTAATAATCCGTTCGCTGGAAAGTTCGTTGTAGTATTTCGGAAATTCAAATTATCGATTTTGCTACACGCTTTGTTATTTCTTGACTTTGTTTTATTTCCAACAGATAATTGGTTTCCTCTAAGAGTTTATACTCAACTTCCTTAAAAAATTTGTCCGAATCCTTTCCTTGAAGATTGAACATGCGCAGAGCAATTGGTTTTACCAATGCCAAATCACTACTGATACTCTGAGCCACGCCTGGATATTGAATCTTTACGGCCAACTCCTTTCCATCTCTTTGTGGCCTTATGTACCTGCCCTATGCTTGCTGCGTTTATGGAGTCTTTTTCAAACGTATCAAAAACGTCTTCTGGATATTTTCCCAAGTACTTTTTGAAAGTCTTACGCACTAAAGGAGCAGATAATGGAGGGACTGAAAATTGTGAGAGCGAAAATTTCTCCACATACGCATTTGGCAAGAGGTTTTTCTCCATGCTCAGCATCTGTGCAACTTTTAACGCACTACCTTTTAAATCTTTCAATCCGTCATAGATGTCGCTTGCATTGTCCTCGTCCAATTGATTTCTGGTGGTATTGGAATCAACCAAGCTTTTTACCATAATATTTGGCATAGTTTCCTCCAATTTTTACACCTGTTCTTACCAGCTTGCTCGCTCGCTCAATCTTTCCCGTAGGAATTCTATCTAATGTTTTCAATCTTTATGTGGATAAAGTGGGTTAAGCAAAGGTTTCCTTGTATAAGAATTTTCCAAAATCTATGATATTGTCCAGCGGAGTATTGTCAAAAACATCAAAAATGGTATTCACCGATTTTTCAATTGCCATATCTGTCTTTTCAAATCCGGCAGAATCGTCATTCATCCAAAATTTGAGTAAAAACAAAAACTGAAGCCAAGCACCCTCAGAGAAAAGTTGGGGATTATGTTTGGTAATCTTGATAATTCTTATCGGAATTTCCATCCTCTATCAAATCTTTTGAAAAAGCCTTGATATGTTTTCTAAGTCCTTTTAATTCCTCCATATTTTTTAGCGGATTGCCACTATGTTTTAGGGTAAACAATACATAACTCCTATTGAGCGTAAGCGTTTCAAAGAAGGTGTAGAAGAAGGTCAGCATTTTATCCTTGTTGCTAAAAGCATCATATTCCTTGTTCTTTTCCATCAAGGAAAGTGAATTGGTAAAGAACTGTTCCCAAATTCCCTTTTTCAAAGTTTCCAAAGAACCATAAAAAAGATAAAAATCCTCTTCTTGAATCTTATTGAAGTTTGCAAAATTTATAAATTGATTTTGGAATTGTCTCATGTTCCAAGACGTAATCCATATAAGCCGTTATCAATCCTTCCCGTGTTACTTTCTTTGCTTTAGTGGCCATAGTAAAATGAATTTTATATTAAAGTTACAATGCATGGACAAGATTGATGCTTAGAATAAAAAGTTTAAGTTTTATTTAGCAAAAACGTGCTTCCGAGAGAAAGCACGTTTTCAAACAACCTAACCAATAAATAATCAAAAACGTGATTATACTTTTAAAACTCTTTCATAGCAATTTAATTTCCAATCACATGTCAAATATAATTATTGTTTAACTTTATTTAAAATAAATTAAACAAATATTTTGTTAAAATTTTATTCATGAAATCCTGTCAGTTTGTCACCGTTATACAGAATGGTATTTTTTTTGACAAGTAACCTGTAAACAAAATTAAAAACATAAAATATGGCAACAGGTAAAATAAATGTTTCTGTAGACAACATATTTCCCTTAATCAAGAAATTCTTGTACAGTGATCATGAAATTTTTCTTAGGGAATTAATATCCAATGCAACGGACGCCACCTTAAAATTGAAACACCTCACGGCTATTGGAGAGGCCAAAGTGGAGTATGGAAATCCGATTATCGAAGTAAAAGTCGATAAAAAGGGACAAAAATTACATGTCATAGACCAAGGTTTGGGAATGACGGAAGATGAAGTAAAAAAATACATTAATGAAGTAGCCTTCTCAGGTGCGGAGGAATTTCTAAACAAATATGATGATTCCGCAAAGGACGCTGGTATCATTGGTCATTTTGGACTTGGTTTCTATTCCGCCTTTATGGTTGCGGAAAAAGTGGAAATCATTACCAAGAGTTACAAGGATGAACCCGCAGTACATTGGTCTTGTGACGGTTCGCCCAAAATTCTCGATAAAAAAATCAAAAAAGGAAGAGCGCGGAACGGAAATTATTCTTCATATAGCTGATGATTCTAAGGAATTTTTGGAGGAAAACAGAATAACCGAGTTGTTACGTAAGTACAATAAGTTTATGCCAGTTCCTATCAAATTTGGAACTAAAACGGAAACACTTCCCAAACCAGAGGGGGCAAAAGAGGAAGATCCAGCTCCAACAAAGGAAGTGGACAATATTATCAATAATCCCAATCCTGCTTGGACGAAACAACCAACAGATCTTAAGGAAGAAGACTATAAAAGTTTTTATAGGGAGATGTACCCCATGCAGTTTGAAGAACCCTTGTTCAACATTCACCTGAATGTGGATTATCCTTTTAATCTTACGGGAATTCTATATTTCCCAAAACTGACAAATGATTTAAACGTTCAAAAAGATAGAATTCAACTGTATCAAAATCAGGTTTTTGTAACGGATAATGTAGAAGGAATTGTACCGGAATTCTTAACCATGTTACGTGGTGTTATCGATTCCCCGGATATACCATTAAACGTATCCCGATCCTATTTACAGGCGGACGGTGCGGTAAAAAAGATTTCTTCCTATATCACTAGAAAAGTAGCGGATAAATTGAATTCCCTTTTCAAAAATAACCGAGAGGATTTTGAAAAGAAATGGAACGATATTAAAATTGTTATTGAATACGGAATGCTTTCCGAGGACAAGTTCTTTGAAAAAGCGGACAAGTTTGCACTTGTATCCAACGGTAGATGGTTCCTACTATACGTTTGAGGAACTACAGGAGAAAATAAAAGGTAACGCAGACCGATAAGGATGATAAGCTTGTTATTCTATATGCATCTGACAAGGAAGCACAGCACAGCTATATTCAGGCTGCCAAGGCTAAAGGATATGAAGTTTTACTAATGGATTCCCCAATTATTGGTCATTTGATGCAAAAATTAGAAACTTCCAAAGAAAAAGTATCCTTTGCCCGTGTGGATGCCGACCATATTGACAAATTAATTCAAAAGGAAGACACCCAAATATCCAAACTTTCGGACGAGGAAAAAGAAACATTAAAGAAAGACTTGGAGAAGGTAATTGGTGAGAAAAGCAGCTATACGGTACAATTGGAGGCTATGGAAAGTGATGCATCTCCCTTCATTATCACAGAACCTGAGTTTATGCGCCGTATGAAAGAGATGCAGCAGACCGGTGGTGGTGGAATGTTCGGGATGGGAAATATGCCAGAAATGTATAACCTCATCGTAAATACCAATCACGAATTGGTTGGTGAAATTCTAAGTACTAAAACGGCTAAAAAGAAAGAACGTTTGATAAATCAATCACTGGATTTGGCGAGATTGTCAAAAGGTCTTTTAAAAGGTGCTGAGTTAACCGAGTTTATTAAACGTAGTTACGAAATGGTGAAATAGACTTGAGACTTTAAAATTTAGAAAAAAGACCGCTTCAAAATTTTGGAGTGGTTTTTTGTTTTTTAATTTTCTACTCTGGAAGATAATTAAGGCTAAACCTTACGGATATCGGGTATAAGTTATTACAACTAAAATTTTTGCCTTAAAAATCGCTAAATAATCACATCCCTATTAGAAAAGTAATATTTCAAATAAATTATTTGAACTAATATAAATAGTGCAAATCCAATAAACCCATAAACGGTACTATTGAAAAAATCAAATTTCGGAAAAGAATTCAGTAAATTCAGATTCCCCACCGTATTCCATTTAATTGACAACCACCATCCCTTACTGGAAAAATTGCCATATCGTCCCATAACGAAAAAGAGCCCAATCAAAATAAGCGCAATAGTGAACCACGCTGGTTTGGAAATTAACGGTTTATAACCTAAGGATGAATTTTCCACCTTGGATTCTTCAATTTTCTCCAACAACCTTGTAGTAAAATCAGATGGAAGTTCCTGATATTCCAAATCTTTAATCGCCTTTCTTAGAAAAAGGTCGATTTCTTTATCATCTTTTGCTTTCATAACCTTCAATTATTTCAGGTTCTAATTTTTTTCTCAATAGCACTGCCAGCCGTTTTCTTGCCCTAAACAATTTTACTTTCGCGGCATTTTCCTTGATTGATAGGATTTCGGCAATTTCACTTAAAGATAGTTCTTCAAAATAAAATAGCGTGATTAGTGCGACATCAGCCCCTTCCAATTCTTCTACCGCGTTTTTTATTATTACTCGTCGTTCCTCAAATTCTAAGGCATCCCAATGGTTTTCCAAGGAAGGTATGTCCAAATTTGGATAAGAATCAATCGAATGTACCTCTAGTTTTCTTTTCCTTTTCTTAAGTAAATCCAAACTCTTGTTATATGCTATTCTGTAAAGCCAAGTCGAGAATTTAGATTCTCCCTTAAAATTGGGTAGTGCTTCGTATACTTTCAGGAAAGTGTCCTGTGTAAGCTCTTCCGCTTCCTCCGCGTTCCCCACTAATTTTAAAGCCAAATTGTATATCATATGCTGATATTTTGATGCCAATTTTGCAAATGCCTGCATATCCCCATCAAGGACAAGCATGATTAAAGGTTGGTCTGTTTCTTGGCTCATTATAGGATAAGACGAAAAATTGATGATGAAGGTTACAGAAATAAATTATAAAAAAGTGTAACCTGATTTTAAAAGTAATCGTCATATGTAGCAGCAAGAGTTTATAAATCAATTAAAAAACAATCAAAATGGAAGGACCAGCAATTATTTTTATCAGTTTATTTTTAGTGGTATTCGGTATTAGCTACCTATTTTTCTCTACTCGAAACAAGGAACGCTTAGCATTAATAGATAAAGGAGCAGACGCAAGTATTTTTGTTCGTGGCAAAAGGGAAAAAGCGGCTCCTTTTTGGAAAATATTAATTTTAAACCTCGCACTACTTCTAATGGGTATAGGCGCAGGAATTATGATCGGAGGCATTTTGGATAGTTCCTTAAATGTAGATGACGAAATTGCCATGCCTGGCTCAATATTCCTCATGGCAGGTACAGGGCTTCTAATCGGGTTTTTCCTGACTAAAAAATTGGATAGAGAAGATTAAAAATTCCATAGCATAAAATTTATGGTTAAAACCACTGTGCTCTCACAGTGGTTTTCTACTTTTATAACATGAAGGTCATCTCTACCAATATTGGCAAACCCGTAACTTTTGAATGGAACGGAAAAGAAGAACAAACAGGTATTTTCAAATACCCCACCTCCAATCCGTTGTACTTGACTAAAAACGATGTGAAAAATGATACGGTAATAGACCGTGTTCATCATGGAGGCACCAACAAAGCTTGCTATCTGTTCTCGAAGGATTATTATCCTTACTGGAAAAAATTGTATCCAAATCATGAGTGGGATTGGGGCATGTTCGGTGAAAACCTGACAATTGAAGGATTGGACGAGTCCATGATAAAGGTTGGGAACACTTATAAGATAGGTGAAGCATTGGTACAAATCTCTCAGCCGCGGGAACCCTGCTATAAACTAGGGATTCGTTTTGGCACCCAAGAAATTCTTAAGCAGTTCATAGATCACAACCATCCGGGAACCTATGTGAAAATTTTAGAGGAAGGCCATGTGAGTAAAGGTGACAAATTAGAACTTGTTAAAGAATCGGAAAATCCGCTTACGGTTCAACAGTTTTATGAATTAATGTTCATAAAGAAAAAGCCAAAAGAAACTTTAGAACTTTTTATGACTAACGAAGCAGTTCCACAATACAAAAAAGACCGTTTTAAAAAATATATGCAATGAGCATAGTCTATCCGTGGCACCTATACCTTATGGCAGCTATGTACGTATTTGCAGGCATCATGCATTTTATAAAACCTAAGACCTATCTTAGAATAATGCCGAGGTATTTACCAAATCATAAGGCTTTGGTCTTTTTAAGCGGACTAGCTGAGGTAATTTTAGGACTTGGGTTGTGCTTTCCGTTCTCCAAAAATAGTTCCATTTACGGAATTATAGTCATGCTTGTTGTATTCCTGTTAGTTCATTTTTATATGCTGCAAGGCAAGAAAGAGGGTGCCGGCATTCCTAGATGGCTATTACTGCTGCGTATACCACTTCAATTCGGGTTAATGTACTGGGCTTATTGGTATCTAAAGTTATAAAACAAAAAAAGGGGACTCTCCAGTCCCCTCTTCAATTGAAATTAACTTAAACAACTACTTAATTAACTATGAAATCTTCTGAGTATGTTTTGTCGTTTGTAGAAACAACTACTTTGTAGCTTCCTTTGTAAGCATCTATAAAGTTGAATGCTTTCTCAAGAATCATGGTATCCTTATAGGTATCTTCAAAAACCACGCGATACTCTTTATCATAAACTTTAATCCCTACATTGGACTTGTCCAAGTTTAAAAAGTTCAGGTATAATCTGTCGCCAGACTTTCTGAAAAAAGGCTTGTTGGTTTCTTCTTTCTCAACAATTTTCACCTCATTCCCTTTCAAGCTAATGGTATACACATAACTTTTAACTTCATCCTCGGTAGCAACGTAATACATACCGTCCTTTAGATTTGACAAATCAAATTTTCTAACGAAACGTCCATCCGTAAGTTTTCCGGCATATATGACGTGATCTTCCTCATCTATGAAGCGTATACCATAATCTGAGGAGGTATTTTCCATAGATAAAACTAAACTCCTTGCTTCGTTAAAAGCTACCAAGTTTACTTTTGGCTCTCTTGCCGTGCTAACTACTGTAGAAAGCATAAAGGCAACAACTGTTGTAATTTTTAAAATTGTTTTCATAATAATCTGTTTTTAAAAGATTGATAAATAACTTACAGGACAAATCTACCACGCATCTAAGACCCTCACTACTGCATATTTTTCCAATTTATGTCCTAAATTATCCTTCCATAGGTGTTAAAAACTCTTAAAAGGTAATATTCCACATGTTTTAGGTAATTTTGTAAATAACCCTTCGTTATAGGTTATATAATTTTATACTAGGAAATCAATTTATATGATTGCACAGAAACCTACTTTTGAAGCTATTGAGCCTACTTTTGGTCATTCCTTTACATATCAGAAGTTTGACGAATTCAAATTGAACAAAAATTACCTTTGGCATTACCATCCAGAAATTGAATTGGTATATGTAAATGGAGGTTCAGGAAAAAGACAAATTGGAAGTCACGTTTCCTACTACACAAATGGGGAGCTCATCCTTATTGGCAGTAATCTACCTCATTGTGGATTAACGGACAGGCTTACCGGGAACACCAGTGAGACCGTAATACAGATGAAACTGGATTTTTTAGGGAACGACTTCTTCAATATCCCGGAAATGAAAAAGATACAGTCGCTCTTTAAAACTGCCAACGCCGGAATCTCGTTCTCAGGGAAAACCAAAAGGAAAATTGGTGAAAAGATTGAAATATTGGAGTATCAGACCGATTTTCAACGGTTACTGTCCATTCTAAACATTCTTAATGAACTAAGTAATTCCTCCGAGTTCAAACTCTTGAACGCGGAAGGCTTTTCTTTGGAAACGGATGTTAAGGACAATGATCGCATCAACATTGTCTTCAACTATGTTAAAAACAACTTTAAGGAAGAGATTACTTTGGAGGAAATAGCGAATATGGTAAGTATGACCATACCTTCCTTTTGCCGCTACTTTAAGAAAATAACCAACAAGACTTTTATACAGTTCGTAAACGAATACAGGTTAGTACATGCGTCTACGCTTTTGGCGGAAAAACCTTTGAGCATTACAGAAGTGTGTTTTGAATGTGGTTTTAACAACTTTTCTCACTTTAATAAGTCATTCAAAGCATTTACTGGTCAGAATCCATCGGAATATCGCAATCAATTAAAAACGGTATTGACATAATGCCAGGTTTATTTAATGACTGTATTGATTTAAATCTCCCCGATGCAGCTGTTACGTACTATTCTGATTTCCTGACGGAGAAATCCGCAGATACCTATTTTAAAGCATTTAAAGAAACCATTGATTGGCAACAGGATGATATTAAGGTATTTGGCAAGATTTACCCGCAACCAAGACTTACAGCCCTTTATTCCAATAATGATAAACCTTACTCCTATTCCAATATCGTTATGCATCCAAAAGAATTCACAAAAGAGCTCGATGAAATAAAGGGTAAGATTGAAGAACTTGTGCAAAGTGAATTCACGACCTGTTTATTGAACTTTTATCGCAACGGCCAAGATAGTAATGGCTGGCATGCAGATAATGAAAAGGAATTAGGTAAAAATCCGATTATTGCATCGGTAAGTTTGGGCGCTGAGCGCTATTTCCACCTCAAACACAATAGCAGGCCGTTAAAACAAAAGTTAGTTTTGGAACATGGAAGTCTTCTTTTGATGCAGGGTGAAACACAGCATTTTTGGAAACATCAAATACCAAAGACTGCCAAAGATGTTGGGGAGCGCATCAACCTGACCTTCCGTATTATTAAATAAAAAATCGGCCGTGGGAACCGATTTTTATGCCTTTTATTATGAACCCTAACAACTGTCTTTAAAATAGAAGCACGCCATTTTAATGTCCTCATCATTAGCCTCTTTTACTTTATTTCAAATGTTATGCCAAAAGAAGTCGTTTTCATGTTCGTATATTTGTAGAGCTATGAAAAAAGAATTTACAGAACGGGAATTGGACCGTATTATAGAGATGGCGTGGGAAGACCGCACGCCTTTTGACGCTATCACATTTCAATTTGGGATTTCCGAGCAGGAAACTATAGAAATCGTGCGCAAAGAAATAAAGCCTAGTAGTTTTAGGATGTGGCGGAAAAGGGTTCAAGGTAGAGCTACCAAACATGCCAAGCTGAGACCAATCGATGTTGACCGGTTTAAATCTTCCCGCCAAAAACAGATTACGGGAAACAAGATTTCTAAGCGATAGTCATTTCTATTTGAACATATTGTTGAGCACTACCGCCAACCGAATGCCTCCTTTTTGCAGTTGCTGCTCCACGGTATCCCACCATTTGTAACCGTATTGGTAACCTAAGTCCTCCCCCACCTCAACGGATTCGTAAAGTTGATTTGCAACTATCTTGGGATTCCTCCACCCAATCCAAAACAGTTGCCTTTTTGTAAATCCTTTACTTCCTCTTTCGACAATTTTGGAAGCTTATCCGATAGTTCCGTGTAGCTCATTCCATAATCGTCTATCATATTGCTGTCCCAAAGTCTGTGTAGGTTAGTTCCCCGTCCAAACCACTGCAATTGTATATCATTTCCGCCTTTGTCCTCCAATCTACCTATATGCATGGGTTGATGCAGGTCTCCTATCAAATGAACTAGAAATTTTAGGTAAAATACTTTATCCGCTCTACTACTATTTGGGTCCTTTAACAATACTTATACATTTCTTGATTCCCGTCACCAAATCCCCATCTTCACTTGGCTCCACATCGGTATATTTTTTATCTGCCGGAAAATTCACATAATGCCAAGCACTAAATTCCCGGTACTTTCTATCCGCCTTTATTTCATCGCCAAAATTGGAAACCGCCGCCAAACTTTGACCATCCAACAAATCCGCAATAGCTTTTTTGGCTCTTCGGCTCAAATATTCCTCCGCCACGTCCCCAATTACCCTATGACCCGTCTTGGACCATACCATATCATTGGCAAAGGAAAATTGGCATACTACCAGGAATAAAATATAGACTTTTCTCATTGTATAAATTTGTTCAAAAATAGAATATCAAATTTTAAGGTATTGTTAAAACTTCTTTCCGCTTAATTTTAAATCAGAACTTGCGGCCATGAACAGGATAAAATCGCTTTTAAAAAGAATAAAATCGCCCTACCTCCGCTATCTTGGTTCTGGGGATTTTAGGACTATTTACTTTTGTCTTAGTATTTATTCTAAGTATAAATATTGGGTTATGGGGACCAATTCCCAGTAAAAAAGAACTGTCTAACTTCCAGTACCAGGTTGCCTCCGAAGTGTTTACTGCCGACAGTGTACTCATTGGCAAATACTATTTAAACGACAGACAACCAATAACTTTTGAGGAGTTTCCAAAACATCTTTCACAAGCTCTTGTTTCCATTGAAGATGAGCGTTTTTATGAGCATTCCGGTGTAGATTTCCCTAGTTTGTTCAGGGTTGGATTAAAGACGGTATTAATGGGTGATGAATCTTCAGGAGGTGGTAGTACGTTGACACAGCAGTTGGCAAAAAACCTCTATCCCAGGAAGGACAGGAATAAGACCAATATCGTCGTGAACAAAATCAAGGAAATGATCATTGCCAAACGGCTGGAGCGAATTTATTCCAAGGAAGAAATCCTTACGCATTATCTAAACACCGTCTCTTTTGGGGACAACACCTTTGGTATTGAAAGTGCTTCGGTGAAATTTTTTAATGTACGTACCGAAAATTTATCATTAGTTCAAGCAGCCACTTTGGTCGGCATGTTAAAGGCGACATATAGCTACAATCCAAGGATATTTCCAGAGAAAAGTCTCGCTAGACGAAATCTGGTTTTAACCACCATGCGAAACAATAATTTTATCGATGAAGAAAATTTTAAAACCTATACCGAGACCCCTTTAAAACTGGACTATCGGGATTATGACTACAATTCTGGACTAGCACCCTATTTTAGGGAAGAAGTTAGAAAACGAACGCTGTCTTGGATCAAGGAACAAAATGATGCTGGAAGTGAGCTTAATATATATACTTCCGGTCTTAAAATATATACTACCCTTGACTATAAAATGCAAAAACTGGCCGAAGAGGCCATGGTAGCCCATATGGTAAAACTGCAGGAACAATTCGAGAAGAGCTATGGGGAAAATGCACCTTGGTTAAAAGATAAAACCCTGCTCAACAAACTTGCAAGAAAGACAGCGGCCTATAAAAATTATAAAAAACAGGGGTTGGAAGAAAAACAGATAATGGATAGCATACAGCAAGTAAAACGAAAAATGACCTTGGCAAGTTGGGAAGGTAATCTAGAACGGGAAGCAAGTACTATGGATAGCATACAGCATTATGCCAAATTCCTGAATACGGGTTCATTGTCATTAAATCCTAGCACTGGAGAGGTGCTTACGTGGATAGGTGGGGTTAATTTCAAATATTTTAAATATGACCATATTTCGCAAAGTAAGCGTCAGGTGGGATCAACCTTTAAACCAATAGTCTATACGGCGGCATTGGAGCAAGGGATAGAACCTTGTACCTATTTTTCCGCACAAGAGGTAGAATATGAAAATCTAAAAGGTTGGTCGCCCAGTAATTCAGGCGACAAAGATGAGGCATACTTGAACTATTCCATGGAGGAAGGGTTAAGCAACTCCGTAAACACCATTGCGGTAAAGGTTTTGGAAAAAACAGGAATAAGTAATGTTTTGGAGCAAGCCAAAAAAATGGGGATTACAGAAGAGCTTCCCAATGAACCCTCCTTGGCTCTTGGCACAGGTGAAATTAAAATGATAGAACTGGCACGTGCCTATACGACTTACCTCAACGAAGGAAAATCCGTAGAGCCTTTCATCATTAAAACGATAGCCGATAGAAATGATAGTATTTTGGCCAAATTTAAACCTAAAATAGCCAAAATACCTGCATTTTCCTCAGAAAATGGGCAAATTATGGTAGAAATGATGAAATCTACTATAAACGACGGAACGGCTTCAAGGATAAGAACCACATATGGTATCAGCAATGATGTTGCTGGTAAAACAGGTACAACCCAAAACAATAAGGATGCTTGGTTCGTTGGGATTACACCAAAATTGATTCATGTCACTTGGGTTGGACTGGATAATCATGAAATTGGGTTTAGAAGTACGAGCTTAGGCCAAGGTGCCAATGCAGCGTTACCGATGTTTGCACTTTGGTACCAAAAACTGAATAAGGACACTGCGTTTCAATGCCATAACCAAGGCTAAATTCCCACAACCAAGCCAAAGTGTGGTGGATGCCCTGGATTGTGAACCAGTAAAACGTGACGGTTTCTTCAAACGACTGTTCAAGAATCCGGACAAGAAAAAACGTAAAAAATTTCGCAGCTGAGGGAGAAAGTCAAAATAATATGATATATTTATGATATCATTTTAATATCATAAACTATGTCAACTGAAAAAAACCACAATCCCATTAACGGTTATGTAATGCTCTTTGTTTGTTTAATGCTCATCATTATAGGCGTAGCGCTATTAAGGATTTATGTTGGGGCATTCATGATTTTCGTCGCCATAATCTGTTTGGCAGGTTTTGTGCTGGTCAATCCCAATGGTTCAAGGGTGCTTTTACTCTTTGGGGAATACGTAGGCACTATTAAGAAAAACGGATTCTTTTGGGTGAATCCTTTTTACACCAAAAAGAAAATTTCGCTACGCGCCAGCAATTTTGATAGCGAAAGGCTTAAGGTGAACGATAAATTGGGGAATCCGGTAATGATCAGCACCATTTTGGTTTGGCGTGTCACCAACACCTATAAAGCTGCATTTGAAGTTGATGATTATACAAATTTTGTACGCGTACAGACCGATGCCGCGGTACGGAAATTGGCAAGTATGTACCCCTACGATAATTTTGCAGATGAAGGTCTGGACGAGGATATTACACTTCGTTCCAGTTTAAACGAAGTTAGCGAGGCTTTGGAGAAAGAGGTTCAGGAGCGTTTGGCAATGGCCGGAATAGAAGTTTTAGAGGCACGAATAGGGTATTTGGCCTACGCGCAGGAAATAGCGAATGCCATGCTAAAAAGACAACAGGCCACCGCGATTGTTGCTGCCAGACATAAAATCGTGGAAGGCGCGGTAAGCATGGTAGAGATGGCCCTGGGAGAACTTAGTAAAAAACAACTGGTAGATTTGGACGAAGAACGGAAAGCGGCTATGGTAAGCAATCTAATGGTAGTCCTTTGTTCGGATAAGGATGTAGCACCAATTGTAAATACCGGTACTTTAAACCATTAACATATGCGTGTTTTTAGAGAAACACAACGTTTCAACCAATGGTGGTTGCAATGTCTAAATATTGGACTTCTGGTTTTTTTAGGCTATTGTTGCTATAAATGGTTCATCGCAAAAGAAGCTGTTGATAAAGTAGCGGAAAGTGATATTACCGGACAATTAGTGGTTATAGTTTCAGTTTTACCTGTGGTATTATTTCTGTATCTATTAAAGCTTAATACTCTTATTGATGAAGTTGGCATCCATTATCAATTTTTCCCGTTTCATTTTTCAAAACGGACTATCCGATGGAGTGAAATTGAGGATTGCTACATTAGAACCTATAACCCAATTCGGGAATATGGGGGTTGGGGATATCGCATATCGATGGGGAAAAATGGAAAAGCTTTTAATGTAAAGGGAAACAAGGGCATTCAAATAGAATTTGAAAATGGTAAGCGATTGTTATTGGGTACCCAACAAGAAAAAAATGCACAGGAAGTTGTAGAACGTTATTTTAAAACGCGTAATGAGTAAGAAAAAGGCCTTTGCATTAAGGGTGAATGAGGACATGCTAAAAGCTATAGAAAAATGGGCTGCGGACGAGTTCCGAAGTACTAACGGGCAGATAGAATGGATGCTTTTGAAAAGCCTTAAAGAAGCAAAACGTGAGCCTAAAGACAAAAAAAACGAGTGAAATAAGATTTGTTAAAGCAGTTAAAAAGCTAAATTTGATTGCTAATTCAGTTTTAAAATGACCAAACCAGCAAGTGCACTCGCACTTTTCTTTTTTTCTATTACCTCCTACTGCCAAATTTCCACCAAGTCTTTTACCGTTAAATATACCTCGGAAAAAATCATAGTCGATGGGCTTTTAAATGAACCGGTATGGACCTTCTCTGAAAGTGCTGGTGAATTTCAACAATATTTCCCGGCTGACAATGTCCCAGCACAGTATCAAACAGATATTAGAATGCTTACAGATGATACCACACTTTATGTTGGTTTAACGGTCTATACGCCAGGTTCCAACTACATCATTCCTTCATTGGAAAGGGATTTTAGGGCAAGTGGCAATGACAATATAAGTTTGATATTCGACACTTTTAATGATGGTACCAATGCTTTTTTATTTGGCATCAATCCTTATGGCGTAAGACGTGAGGTATTGATTTCAGGTGGTGGGCAGAACGTAGACACCGATTTCACCACTTCCTGGGACGTAAAATGGAAAGCGGAAACAAAAATTTACGATAATTACTATACGGCAGAAATTGCCATTCCGCTGACCTCCATGAAATTCACCGAAGGTGAGACCAAGTGGCGCTTCCAGAGTTACCGTTTTGATATGCAATCCAACGAAAGGAGCAATTGGTTTGTAATTCCCCAGAACCAGAGTGTAATCAATCTAGCCTTTATGGGCGACATGTATTTTGAGAAGCCTTTGGGCAAGTCCAGAACTCCACTAGCCCTTATCCCATATATTAATGCGATATCCGATAAGGATTTTATAGCGGATGAGGGAAACAATAAATTAAAAGTTGGGGGAGATGCTAAAATTTCTATAGGAAACGCCATGAACCTGGACGTTACTATTAATCCTGATTTCTCTAATGTAGAGGTTGATGACATTATTACCAACTTGACCCGTTTTGAAGTTTCACTCCCGGAAAGACGTCAATTTTTCATAGACAATAATGATTTATTTGGCAGCTACGGAAGTGTAAGACATTCCAATCCATTCTTCTCAAGGAGAATCGGTATAGCTACGGACCGACTGGGTAATTCGGTTCAAAATGATATTTTGGGCGGTCTAAGGTTGAGTGGAAAATTGAACAAAAACCTTAGGTTAGGCCTTTTAAACATTCAAACGGCCAAGAACGAGGAACAGGAAATTGCATCTAACAATAATATGATGTTTGCATTGCAGCACAAAGTATTCTCCCGTTCCAACATTGGGATGTTTTTCATAAATAGACAGGCTTTCGGTAATGAGCCTTACACAACAGAAGATGAAGAGTACAACAGGATTATGGGAATAGATTATTATTTGGCAAGTCCAGATAATGTGTGGTCTGGAAAATTTTACACCCACAAATCCTTTCAGCCAGGAGATTCCGAGGGTAATATTTCCGCTGGAGCCCTATTGAGCAGAAATACCAGATATTGGAATTCTTTTGTAGACTTAGCCTATATAAATGAGGATTTCCAGTCGGATTTAGGATTTATTCCTAGAACAGATATTTTTAAAGCTGTTACTGCAGTAGAACGTCTGTATTGGCCAAAAACAGGAAATATAAACAACCATGGTCTCGAGGTTTTTGGAATTGTGAACTGGAGACCCACTTTAGATTATGAACTAGCCGACTACGATGTTAGGGGCAGCTATAAATTTATTCTAAAAGATTTTACGGAATTTGGGGCAGGATACACCTCTAGCTATATTAATCTTTTTGAATCTTTTGACCCAACAGGAACGGAGGGTGCCATCGAATTACCAGGAAACGAGGAGTATAGGTTTGGAACGGTTAATCTGCAATATAAATCTAATGTGGCAAGGGTGTTCGCTTTTGAAGGAGAAACTTCTTTTGGAAATTTCTTTAATGGTGACAGATTTTCAATTGGGGGAGAGGCCACGCTACGCCTTCAACCAAAAGTTAGGATAAGTCTCAATGTAAATTATGATAAAATATCCCTTCCCGACCCTTATCCAAGTGCAGACCTTTGGCTAGTAAGCCCGAAATTTGGATTTACATTCAGTAAATCTGTTTTCTGGTCCACCTTGTTCCAATACAGTAACCAAAGGAACAATCTTGGTATAAACTCAAGATTGCAATGGCGTTTTGCTCCGCTTTCAGATTTGTTCATTGTATACAACGATAATTATTCAGTAACTATTTTTGAACCCAAATACCGTTCTATAAACCTGAAATTAACCTATTGGTTAAACATTTAATATGAATCCCAAACTATTATGTTCAGATTTGGATGGCACGTTGCTAGCAACGAAGAGCGATGTTAAGGACTTTACGATTTCGCAAATAAATCGAATTAAGGATAAAGCACGCATTGTTTTGGTTTCCGCAAGAATGCCAAACGGAATTCGATATCTGCAAGAATGTTTGGGAATTCAGAATCAACCGATTATCTGTTATAATGGAGCGCTAGTATTGGATGGCACTGCAGTACTTGATTCGGTAATCATTCCTGTACAAATAGTGGATGAAATCTATGCTTTAGCCAATCCCCTAGAAACTGACTTGGGTCTCTACTACATGGATGAATGGTATGTTCCAAAGACTTCGGAACGTGTTGAAAAGGAGGTTAAGTACACAAAAACCAATGTGAAAATTAAGGCGACGGAAGAGACACTTTTAGATTGGACATCCAGAAATATTGGTGCCCATAAAATAATGCTGATGGGCACAAAAGAAAGCTCGGACGCATTAATGCCTATGTTGTCCGAAAAGTTAGGAAGTATTATAAATATTTACCGTTCAAACGATACACTAATTGAGATTGCTCCTAAATCCGTATCCAAACTTACAGCCATAAAACTACTTTTAGACTCCAACGAAACTTTGGCAGATGTACTGGCATTTGGAGACAACTATAACGATATGGAAATGCTAACTTATTGCGGTACTGGGGTGGCAGTAGGTAATGCGAGGGAAGAGGTAAAAAAAATTGCAGACTATATAACTGGTAGTAATACTGATGAAGGCGTCGCCCATTTTATCCAACGTCATGTGCATATTTGATTATATTTGAAAAACCACAACTCATCTGCAACGCATGGAAAACGCTATTGCCCAACCCCTCATCACAAATGATACCGTTGTTTTTGGTCTCTTAGCCTTAGCTTTGGGCTTTATTTTTTATACTTCTTCCATAACAAGTGGTTTTTGGAAAAAATTCTATTCGGTTGTTCCCGCGGTGCTCATGTGTTATTTGCTTCCCGCAATATTTGCTAGCAGTGGACTAATTTCGGACGAAACATCAAATCTTTATTTTATGGCCAGTAGGTATCTTTTACCTGCAGCCCTTGTATTGATGACGTTGAGCATAGACCTTAAGGCTATCGCCAATTTGGGCTCAAAAGCCCTAATAATGTTTCTCACGGGTAGTGCAGGCATTATCATTGGTGGGCCACTTGCCATTTTAATTGTTTCCATTTTTTCACCTGAAACTGTGGGTGGCAACGATTTTGATGCGATATGGAGAGGATTGGCCACTATTGCAGGGAGTTGGATAGGTGGTGGCGCCAACCAGGCTGCTATGCTGGAAATTTTTCAATATAACCCCGAAAAATATGGCGGGATGGTTCTGATAGATATTGTTGTCGCCAATATTTGGATGGCGATTATTCTTCTTGGTGTGGGAAAGACAAAACGCATTGATAAATGGCTGAAAGCGGACACTTCGGCAATTGAAACTTTAAAAGTTAAGGTGACACAGTTTACAGAGCGAATTACTAGAGTTCCTACCTTGAAGGATTATATGATTATGCTGTGTTTGGCATTTTCGGCAACGGGTTTGGCTCATTTTTTTGGAGACCAAATAAGCGAATATCTCACAACCACTTTTGATGCTGTTAGCGATAGCAAAAGTTTTCTTTCCTTTTTGGGTTCAGGCTTTTTCTGGATGGTGGTTATTGCGACAGGGGTTGGAATTGCACTTTCCTTCACAAAGGCAAAAAACTATGAAGGTGCTGGTGCAAGTAAGATAGGTGGTATGTTCATTTACATATTGGTCGCCACCATTGGGATGAAAATGGATTTAGGAAAAGTACTGGAAAATCCGGGACTGATTGCCATAGGCTTCATCTGGATAGCGATTCACGCAGGCCTTTTGATTCTAGTCGCAAAACTGATAAAAGCCCCGTACTTTTTTCTTGCCGTTGGTAGTCAGGCAAATGTAGGCGGAGCGGCATCGGCTCCGGTGGTTGCAGCAGAATTTCATCCGTCGTTGACATCAGTTGGGGTTCTTTTGGCGGTATTGGGTTATGTAGTTGGTACAGGAGGGGCTTTGCTCTGTGCATATCTTATGGAGATTGCTTCCAGAATGTGATAAAGGCTGTGGAATTCTGTAGTTTACCGTTCAAAAGAAATCAACTTTAGACAATTTGCTCGCAATATTCAAATAAAGGTCTGATTTTTTTAGGTCAGCTGGACAAAAGAAAAATTTACATAGTAATCATATAGCTACACATAAATAGCCATTGAGCAACAACATAAATTGGAAATAGGACACTCTAGAGAAGAATCTTTAAATTCCTTGTTCCACAATTCAAAAAAGAAACAAATAAATAAGTTATATCCAATGACAAATTTTAAATCAACCAAAAGGGAGTTTAAAAAAGCTTTTGAAGATGTTCTTAAAACCAACAATAGCTACGAAATAGATGAGGCCGCCTTCCCTGCATATGCACACAAAAACTTTCTTATAGATTTCCTTTTTTGGCAGCGCATAAAAATTGCTTGCAATTATGTGAAAAATAAAAACGTAGACAATACCATTTTAGATTTTGGATGTGGTTCTGGGGTATTGAGTTACCATTTGGCAAAAAATGGTTATGATGTCTCCGCAATAGACTTAGAATTAGGGCCACTTAATCTAATTCGTGAGAGAATCAATTTTCCCAAAAACATAGATTTCATAGAAGGTGAACTTATTAGCAAAAACTTCCCGAAAGCTACCTTTGATATTATTTTTGCGATGGATGTTTTGGAACACGTAGAAAATTTGGAAGAATATACACAACACTTTCATAAACTCCTGAAGCCGAATGGTGTTATTATTGTCTCGGGACCTACAGAAAATTTTTTGTATAAAATAGGTAGAAAAATTGCGGGAAGTAGATTTACGGGTGACTACCATGTAACCAACATTTCAAAAATAAAAAACACCTTCAGTGGAACATTTAAGGTAACTACCATAAAAAAACTTTTATTTCCATTTGTTCTTTTTGAGGTCTTTAAGGCGGAGAAGAGTCCATTGTAAAAATAAGAATACTAAATTTGAGCATAGTTAACTATTATTCAACCAAATAGTCTTGATTAATTCAATGAGTGGCGAACAAAAAAAGCTTTATGGTACCCAAAAAGAATTTCAATCGGAATCCAATTACAAGGATAAATACTTTATTCTTTTATCACTTCTTTTAATATGCTTGATTTTTTTTGCATATTCAAATCACTTTTCAAATGCCTTTCATTTTGATGACGACCACACTATAGTTAATAATACTTCCATTAAGGAGTTCAATATTGTGGATTTTTTTACTGATGGTAAAACCTTTAGTTCCTTGGTTACCAACCAAAGCTACAGGCCCTTTACTACAATGGAAAATGCACTTGATTACAAAATAGCAGGTGGGTTAAATCCAAAAATTTTAAATATCCATATTTTCTTGACTTTTATCATCGTTTGTTTTTTGATTTTTTTTATGGTCGAAAAACTTGTAAAAAGGATTGAGTTTACTGAAAGTAATAAGTATTGGGCATTGCTTGCGGCTTCTATTTTTGGTCTGTTGTGCGTTAATGCGGAAACGGTTAATTACATTATACAAAGAGCAGAAATAACATCCGCCCTTTTTGTTCTGGCAGGTTTTGTGGCATTTCTATCTGGAGGTAGATGGAGAAAATATTATGTTTACCTTTTGTTCCCTTTGATTGGTTTCTTTGCCAAAGAGATGACCTTTGTATTTGCTCCCCTTCTATTTCTTTATTTCTTGTTATTTGAAGAAGAAGTTTATCTTTTACATTTTTATAAAAAGAATGAATTCGAAAAATGTCTGATTTCTTTCAAAAAGGTTTTTCCAGCATTTATAATGACCGTTGGATTTTTAATTTTTTATAAGCAAATGTTGCCCGAAACTTTCAATCCCGGTGGTGTAAGCGCTTATAAATACTTAATTACCCAACCATTTGTAATCTGCCATTACTTAGTAACTTATTTTATTCCTTATAATTTGTCAGCGGATACGGATTGGCAGGTTTTTGATTCCATTTTTAACCATAGGGCATTAGTAGGCATAGCTATTGTGGGATACCTGTGTTATTTAGCCTTAAAACTCTCAAAGGATAAAGGGACAAGGTTGATATCCTTTGGACTTTTATGGTTCTTTATCTCTTTATTACCAACTTCATCATTCATCCCATTTTCTGAGGTATTGAATGACCATAGAACCTTTATACCATATATTGGATTAACAATAAGTGTTGTCTTTACTTCAAAGTATCTTATAGACAATTACATAATTCAAAAAATTTCTTCTAAAAACCTTAAGGCAACAGGGGTAATTTTATTGGTATGTTTTTTTAGCGCCAATATCTATGGCATTAGAGAAAGAAACAAAGTTTGGAAAAATGACCTAACACTATGGAAAGACGTAACTCTTAAAAGTCCTAAAAATGGTAGAGGAATTATGAACTATGGACTTGCATTGATGGGCAAGGGTGATTATAAAAAAGCAGAAGAGAACTTTAACAAGGCTAAAGTCCTAATTCCTAACTACTCCCCGCTTTATGTAAATCTTGGGATTGTAAAAAATGCCATGGGTGATGCAACGGCAGCAGAGGAAAATTTTAAGAAGGCGTTGCAATTGGGATTAAATAAGCACACAACGCTTTATTTTTATGCCAGGTTTCTTTTTGAACAAAATAGATACACCGAGTCAAGAGATTTGTTAAAGCAGGCTTATGAAATTGCTCCGAATTTTGAAAATACTTTCACTTTGCTCATGAGAGTTTATCATAAATTGCAAAACTGGGAGCAACTAAAAGTATTATGTAATCAAGTTTTGGCAAGTAGTCCTCAAAATGAGAACGCATCAAAGTATTTGGTTATAGCGAATGAAAAAAAATCTGAGCTTCAACTTCTCGAAGATGAACTAAGTAGCACTCCTACCGCTAGTGGATATCTAAACCTAAGTTTGAACTATTTTCAAAATGAAATGTTTAAAAAAACTATTTCCGCCTCAAGAAAAGCCATTGAACTAAAAAACAACTATCCTGAAGCTTACAACAACATGGGAATTGCATATTTCGGACTAGCCAACTACGATAGTGCAATAGTTGCCTACAATAAAGCTTTAGAGCTTAAAAAAGATTTTAAATTGGCGAGAAACAATCTTGCTAATGCTATTTCAGAAAGAAATACGCAAATAGGTCTGGAAAAAGAGATAAATAACCTTAAGACAAAAACAGAATTATTGAATTTTAGTCTAAAATGTTACAATCTCAAAAAATTCAGGGCATGTATACGTGCAGCCAACAAAGCAAACATTTTGTCGCCTAGTTCCATAGCTTATAACAATATCTGCGCAGCACATAATGAGCTTAAAGAATATGATAAGGCAGTTTTAGCTTGTAAAAAAGCATTAGATTTGGATTCAGAAAACGCTCTTGCTCAAGGCAACCTAAACTTCGCATTGGCCCAAAATAAAAATAAACAACCTTAAGTTTATGACTAAGGATCATTTGTACAATTCTAAAATTGCTGTTGTCATACCCTATTATAATGCTTCAGCTCAAATTACTAGTGTTATTTCTGAAATACCTGAATATGTAGATTTGGTTGTTATCGTTGATGACCAAAGTCATGAGGAATTACCCAAAAGTGCTATTTTGGAGAAAATCAATACCAAAACAATATGCCATTTCCTATTAAATAAAATTAATCTTGGAGTTGGTGGCGCAACAAAAACAGGTTTTGAATATGCTATTGAAAAAGGGTTTGAAATCATTATAAAGGTTGATGCTGACAATCAGATGGATTTAACTTTCCTCCCAAACCTAATACACCCGTTAGAAAATAAAATAGCCTACGTAGCCAAGGGTAACCGATTCAGAAATACCAAAGAACTCCAACGAATGCCAGTTGGACGTAAATTAGGCAACCTTATCCTATCATTTTTGGTTAAGATAGCTACCGGATATTGGCATAACTTTGACCCAACTAACGGATTTATTGCCCTGAGATCTGAAGTTTTGAGAAAAATTGACTTTGAAAAGCTTTCTAATAGATATTATTTTGAAACCTCATTATTGGCCCAATTGTATTTTCAAAAAGTCTCTATTATAGATGTATCAATGCCGGCAATCTATGCTGATGAAAAATCCAATATGAATATTTCTAAAATGATTTTTGTCTTTTTACTTAACCTATCCAAAACATTTTATAAAAGAATATTGAAGTCCTATTTTCTATATGATTTTAACATTGGTTCAGTTTATATCTTTTTCGGAGTACCGCTTTTCTTTTTTGGGGTAATATTCGGTTCAATTCAATGGATTTACTATGCTACATCGGATATTTTTGCTCCTACCGGAACAATAATGATTATAACATTATCTATAATTTTAGGGTTTCAATTGATTTTGCAGGCTATTCAATATGACATTTTTAACGCACCCAAAAGGGTCGTAGAAGACTAAAGATTGATATCTTAACTGGAATGTAAAAGAACCAATAAAATTTACTTAATTACAAATCAATGAAAAATTTATTCCTTTCATCATCCTACTAATTCTTACTATTTCCTGCGCGGAAAATAAAGAGAATATGACAGTTTCCGGAAATATCAAAGGACTAAAAAAAGGAACCTTATACTTTCAACATGCGCCGGACTCTGTTCTGCTAACCATAGATTCTCTAGAAATTGATGGTGATGGAAGTTTCGAATTCAAAACCCATATTGAAAGCCCGGAGCTATTTTATCTTTACTTGGATAAAAAGGACAACAATGATGTTAATGACCGCCTAACTTTTTTTGGCGAACCAGGTAACATTAATGTTCAAACAAATTGGAACACCTTTGATACCGATGCAAAAATTACTGGTTCTGAAAGTCAAAAAAGAATGGAGGAATACCAGAAAATCATGACCGAAGTCAATAAACGAAGTTTAGAAGTATTGCAACTATCGGCGCGTACGGAAAACCCGTTTACTCAGGCAGAGTTGGATTCTTTAGAGCAAGTAACCAACAACAATATAAAAAGGGGTTATCTCTATGCCATCAATTTTGCCATTAATAACAAGGACTCTTACATAGCCCCTTATATTGCACTCAAGGAAATCCCGGATGCCAATGTGAAATATTTAGATTCAATTTATAACGTACTACCAGATTCAATTGCTCAATCCAAATATGGAAAAGCCCTTCAAAAGCATTTGGAGAACATCAAATAAAAAAGCATCCCGATGGGATGCTTTTCTGTTTACAGAACTGTAACTTTTAGTTCAATTTATTCAGGTCTTCAACCAAGCCTTTCGCTTTGGTTTCCAGTTCGGCACGAACTTGATTGAGGTGCTTTTTTCTGTCTTCAACATCTCTTTTGTTCACCTTTGCTATCAAATCGTCAAAAGTATTTATTGCTTCATCAATCACTTTTGCACCCTCTTTTGAATTGGGTTTGCCATTTGCTTCCTCAACAATATATACCGCTTCAATGATATCCCCAAGAACATAATTGATATCTTTTTTTAAATCCCTAATACTTGCCATATGACTATTATTTTCGGCAAAAATACAACTTTACCTTTGTCCGAGACAAAAATTAAATCGTTACCTCCAAAAGTTTAGCATTAGCCGTGGTAATTTCAATTTTGGACGCCATTGCTGGTATTAAAATGGTTTCTCCTTTTTTAACAGAAGCCGTACCCTCATCCGTCTTAATGTCTGCATGGCCACCAACGCACATATAAATGGTAAATGAATCCCTATCTTTAACATCCAAGTCTAATTGAGTGGTAAGGTGAAGGAAATTCGTTTTAAAATAAGGACAATCAACCATTTCGTTTACATTATTCTTTTCATTGGAATAACTAACCTTAAAATCATCTTTACGTTTGTAATCTATGGCATCCAACGCAAGTTCTGTATGAAGTTCCCGTAAATTACCGTCCTTATCCTTTCTATTAAAATCAAACACACGGTAGGTAACATCTGAAGTTTGCTGGATTTCCGCAAGTAAGACTCCCGCCCCAATCGCATGTATTTTTCCGGTATTGATAAAGAACGTATCTCCTTCCTTTACTTTTTCATAGTTCAATAGTTCCGGTAATCTATTTTCTTCAAGACTTTTGGAATATTCCTCTTTGGTAACATCTCTATTAAAGCCTACAATTAAATCTGCACTTGGGTCGGCATCCATGATATACCACATCTCGGTTTTACCAAAAGAGTTGTGCCTTTCTTTCGCCAGTGCGTCATTAGGATGCAATTGAATGGATAAATCCTGTTTTGCATCTATAAATTTGATAAGAATTGGGAATTCCTTGCCAAACCTTTCTACCACACTTTTACCCAGTAATTTTTCCGGATATTTGTTTATTAAATCTTGTAAAGAACTATTGGCGAAATTTCCGTTTGCCACAATAGAAACATCCCCTTTTACCGTAGAAATTTCCCAACTTTCCCCAGTTATCTCGCTTGTTATTGGTTTGCCCAAAACTTCCTCCAACTTTGTACCGCCCCAAAGTCGTTCTTTTAGAATCGGTTTAAATTTTAATGGATAAATCATCTTTAATATTTTAACAATAAAAATACTACATTTAATAGGGTAACGATTTAGAGGAGAATATATTATATTCCTTTTTTTGAGTTATTGATTTACATTTTTGAGTAAGAATTGTGCTTACCAAAAAATGAGCCTTGAACTAAAAAAGTTATCCATCATAAGTTACAAAATTACGAGGTGTTTCATAGAGAACAACTTCCAACTCTTTCTCATCATCAATATGAGGACGAAGCTTATTCCATATGACTACGGCAATATTCTCTGCGGTCGGATTTAATTCCTTGAATTCCGGAACTTCAAGATTCAAATTTTTATGATCTAGCGCATCTTCCACTTCGGCTTTAATCAAATCTTTTAGAACCTTCATATCCATTACGAACCCGGTTTCCTTATCAATTTCACCATAAATGCTTACAATCAGATCATAATTATGACCGTGAAAATTAGGATTGTTGCATTTACCGAATATCCTATCATTTTTGGCATTATCCCAATCTTTGCGGTATAATCTATGCGCAGCATTGAAATGCGCCTTTCTGCTTATTTTCACCTTCATTTGGTTTCTATATTTGAGAGTAAGTGCTCATAGAACTTTTCGAATATTATCTTGAACCATACCGTATAGTCGTTTGGGTTATCAGTAATATCTTGTTTGACCGCATTTGGGGTCATCCATTTCCAATCCCCCACCTCTTCCAAGTTAATATTGGGTGCATCATTGTAATACCCTAACATAACATGGTCAAATTCATGTTCTGTCAATCCATTATCAAAAGGCGCTTTATAAATAAAAGAAAAAAGCTCCTTAAGCTCCGTGCTAAAACCCATCTCTTCTTGCAATCTTCTTTTTCCCGCTTCAATATTCGTCTCCCCTACCCGTTGATGACTGCAACACGTATTGGTCCACAACAAGGGGGAATGATATTTTTGGGGTGCCCTTTGCTGCAACATAATTTCTCCGCTATTATTCAGGACAAACACAGAAAACGCCCTGTGTAATTTTGCCTTTTCATGCGCTTCCATTTTCGGCATGGTGCCAATTTGCTCATCATTTTGGTTGACAAGAATAACTTCTTCTTCCTTCATGATGTAAAAATAACATCTTTAAACCAGCCTTGGCAACTGATTATATAAAATAAATAGATGTAGAAATTGGGATATTCTTTCCTAAAATTTTAAAAGAACCTAGGAGACTTCAAATTCTGCTTTGTGGTTATGAAATCATATCGGAGAATAACTTCAAACGAACCGTCATTAAATGCGGCATTTCCAAGCTCGGTAGTTTCACGATCATATGCGATTCCGATTAGGAATTTATTCGAAACATTAAATCCGGCCATACCGCTAAAAGCGGCATCCCATCTGTAGGCAGCACCTAGGATAAACTTTTCGTTGAACATAAAGTTTGCCGAAAGATCTACTTGTAAGGGTGCACCTTGAACCACTTTTGTAAGTAGCGTTGGTTTGAATTTTAAAGATGGATTTAGATCCCAAACATAGCCCGTGATTAAATAAAAATTCATTTGTTCCTTAGCCGTAGACAATGAGGATTCTTGAAAATGTGAGGTTTCCAAAAATCTTGGTACGGAAAGTCCAGCATAGAACTTGTTGGTATGATAGTACACCCCTGCTCCAATATTAGGTGAAAGTCTGTTATCAATATCCTGCTGCAAGGTCTGATCAGGAGCAAATTGATTCAACTCCGAAAAACGGACATCAAGCAGGTTAGCACTAGCCTTTAATCCAAAACTTAGTCTTCCTTCTGTAGAGGTCCATATGGTGTATGAAAAATCGACATCAAAATTGGTTTCTGAAGTCGGACCGATCTTATCGTTTACAATGGATAATCCCAAACCTACTCCTCTATAACCTATAGGAGAATGTATATTGAATGTTTGGGTTACCGGAGCCCCGTCCAGACCTACCCACTGAGATCGGTGCAATGCCGCTACGCTAATTTGCCCTCTAGAGCCAGCGTATCCAGGATTTACACTTACGGTATTGTACATATACTGTGTGTACTGGGCATCCTGTTGTCCATACATACCCATTCCAGTAAATAATACTAAAAACAGGAGTTTATAGAAGTAAATATGTGATTTTTTAAGTGTCAATTTATAAATGGACATTTTTATCTATTAATATATATATAACCTGATAGTTGTTTCATAGTACCGTTAGGCTCCTCGTAATCCAAAATATAGAAATACGTACCCACAGGCAATTTATTATCCTGATCTATGGTTACCCTACCTTGTGATGTACCATCGAACTCATTTCCTTCAGTACCGTATGCTTTGGTCGTGAATACCGAAACTCCCCATCTGTTATAAATTCTAATCGTATTGTTTGGATAATTTTCCAATCCGCTTATTTGAAGTACATCATGTACACCATCACCGTTGGGCGTTATCACATTAAACACTTCGATAGTTTCCGCCAGTTCTCCTAAATCCGAATCCAAATAATTTGGAATACCATCTTCATCAGAATCATCATTAGCGTAATCACCGTCTAAGTTCAGATCTTCGTCTATGGTTTCAATGCCGTCATCGTCATCATCGGTATCCCTGTAATCGGATTCATTATCACTATCCGTATTTGGCAACTGACCAAATGGATTATCCAACTCATCGTTGACATCAACATCCACTGAGAATTCACCTTCGTAGCCGTCATCAAGACCATCATCGTCTTTATCGGAACCAATGAAAACAACATCCGGAACACCATCGTGGTCATAATCATGTGCTTCTATATTGTCTGGAACATTATCGTTATCACTGTCCTCATCCAAATAGTCAGGCAGGCTGTCGCCATCCGTATCTATTGGGAATAATCCTACGTTGCCATCTATCTCATAAGCATCATCGAGTCCATTGCCATTGGCGTCCACACCACTTGGAGCAATATAGTCTTGGGTAGTCTGAGCCTCAATATTATCTGGAATACCATCATTATCACTATCAATATCCAAATAATCGGCAAAGCCATCTCCATCGGAATCTGTTGGGTCCGTGGATGGGTCATTATCCCCATCTAGGTTAAGGTCTTCAAAACTGTCTACGATACCATCATTATCGCTATCCAAATCAGCACCTGGGGCGTTTACCATGACCGTTACTGTCGCCGTATCGCAATTGCCCAAATTGTCACAAACAGTATAATCAAAACTATCAGTACCCAAGAAACCTGAGTCAGGAGTATAGGTAATGTCATCATCGGATGGGTCACTAGGAGTACCTCCATCATTAAGTATCACCGTACCATTTATGGGGTTAGTCACCGCTATGGTACCATCTGTTGGGATGTCGTTATCATTGATTCTCCAAGAAATAGTAACATCAATGTCTTCCTCTGTAGACACAGAATCATCCAGGGTATCCACAATTGGTAATACATCTACTGTTACGGTAGCGGTACTACAATCCCCAATACTATTACAAACGGTATAGTCAAAACTGTCTGGACCATTATAATCAGGATTGGGAGTATAGGTCAAAATATCATCCGTAGGATCATTTGCCGTTCCATTATCATCAATACCTACAGTTCCGTTTGTTGGGTTCGTGGCTGTAAGTACTCCTGTCGTTGGCAAGTCCGAATCATTGGCATAAATATCAACGACAACTGGAAGGTCTTCGTCCGTTGTAACCACATCATCAACTAAAGTTGCGGCTTGTTGTAGGCAAACCACCGTAAAATTTGGCAGAGCAGTATCATTACCCACTTTGGTAACCGTCGCCGTATATCTCACCACGGTTTCCGTAGCAGTTACCACCGGCCTTAATTGGTCTCCTGTAACAGCGGGATTCCAGCTTACCGAAGCTCCAGAAGTGACATTGGACGCTATATCCATAGTAACCTGATTATCCGGTGAACTACAATTGGTTACTATAAAATAACCCGTAGCATTAGAGCCACAAAGGGTACCATCATATGTTGCAAAATAGATACCAGGACTGGTAACCTCATAAAAGAAGTCGGTTCCTAAAACCGTTGAAGTATCCGAAGCTTCGTACCAACGATAATTATTTTCGTCGGTACTGTTTGGCGCCTGCAACAAGAATTGGGCATTGGACAAAGCCATCCCCAATATTGTAAAAACAATACTGAGGAATACCTTTTTATGTGGTGCTGTTTTTTTCAAATCTTGGTTAGTTCAGGAATGTAAAAATTACTGTGCTACAAAAACAACGTTAATCAAAGTATTGTAGTCGGTGGGTGTTGCTATAACATCATAGGTCATAACACCTGTAGGACTAATACTTATATTAGAAAATACAGTAGGGTCGAAATAAGTTACATAATAGTACAATTCATTGTTTGCGTACGTTGGAATTGCTCCGGGTGCACCCGAACTAACGACCGCTGGTGATCCATACTGTGATAAGTATTCCGCATGTAAATTAATTGTCCGCCCAGTTCCTGTAGTAGATACATCTACTGCGATGGAAGGAGGATAGAATATGTTCGGCCTAGTATTATTTATAATATAGGGGGTTGCGACACTTCCGTTACCAGTAACGGAAATATCAGTACCGGCCGTCACAACCGTTTCTGTTCCATCGGCTACTGCAACGGACAAATCGTAATCATTACCACTCGGGGTAAGCGTTACAGAGCCATCACTAGAAGTCAATGTCTGAATTTCATTACTGCTATTTGAATCCGCGTCGTTTACATTCAGGGTAATGGCATTACCTCCTGTTATTGAAATTTGACCAGGTGCACCGGTTGTTGCCAATGTTTGATCATCGGTTGCCGGATCACCTGCTGGACCTTGGGGACCCGTTGCTCCGGTTGGACCTGTTGCTCCAGTTGGTCCCTGTGGGCCTGCTGGACCTTGTGGTCCAACATTACCTTGTGGTCCTTCAGCACCAGTTGGACCGGCTAGACCAGTATTTCCGATTGGACCTTGTGGGCCTGCTGGGCCTGTCGCACCGTCCAATCCGTCAGCACCATCTGCGCCTGCGGGACCTTGTGGGCCTGCTGGACCTTGGGGACCTGTTGCACCGTCAGCGCCATCTGCACCATCGTTTCCTGGT
This sequence comes from uncultured Flavobacteriaceae bacterium, assembly GCA_963848865.1. Classification (GTDB taxonomy): domain Bacteria; phylum Bacteroidota; class Bacteroidia; order Flavobacteriales; family Flavobacteriaceae; genus Maribacter. The sequence goes on from CAWKFV010000014.1 coordinate 482,011, forward strand.
ATTCCTTGTGGACCCTGTGGGCCTGTCGCACCATCTGCTCCGTCTGCACCGTCCGCTCCTGCGGGACCTTGTGGGCCTGCTGGGCCTTGGGGACCTGTTGCACCGTCAGCGCCATCTGCACCATCGTTTCCTGGTATTCCTTGTGGACCCTGTGGGCCTGTCGCACCATCTGCTCCGTCAGCACCGTCCGCTCCTGCGGGACCTTGTGGGCCTGCTGGGCCTTGGGGACCTGGATCGCCCTGTGGACCTTGGGGGCCTGTTGCACCGTCAGCGCCATCTGCACCATCGTTTCCTGGTATTCCTTGTGGACCCTGTGGGCCTGCTGGGCCTTGGGGACCTGTTGCACCGTCCAATCCGTCAGCTCCATCTGCTCCGTCCGCTCCTGCAGGACCTTGTGGGCCTGCTGGGCCTTGGGGGCCTGTTGCACCGTCAGCGCCATCTGCACCATCGTTTCCTGGTATTCCTTGTGGACCCTGTGGGCCTGTCGCACCATCTGCTCCGTCCGCTCCTGCGGGACCTTGTGGGCCGGCTGGACCTTGGGGACCTGGGTCGCCTTGTGGGCCTTGGGGACCTGGATCGCCTTGTGGACCCTGTGGGCCTGTTGCACCGTCCAATCCGTCAGCACCATCTGCTCCTGCGGGACCTTGTGGGCCTGCTGGGCCTTGGGGACCTGTTGCACCGTCCAATCCGTCAGCTCCATCTGCTCCGTCCGCTCCTGCAGGACCTTGTGGGCCTGCTGGGCCTTGGGGACCTGGGTCGCCCTGTGGACCTTGGGGGCCTGTTGCACCGTCAGCGCCATCTGCACCATCGTTTCCTGGTATTCCTTGTGGACCCTGTGGACCTGTTGGGCCTTGGGGACCTGGGTCGCCCTGTGGACCTTGTGGGCCTGTCGCACCGTCCAATCCGTCAGCACCATCTGCACCATCGTTCCCTGGTATTCCTTGTGGACCCTGTGGGCCTGCTGGACCTTGGGGACCTGTTGCACCGTCAGCGCCATCTGCACCATCGTTTCCTGGTATTCCTTGTGGACCCTGTGGGCCTGTTGCACCATCTGCACCATCTGCACCATCGTTTCCTGGTATTCCTTGTGGACCTTGGGGACCTGTTGCACCGTCAGCACCATCTGCACCATCGTTTCCTGGTATTCCTTGTGGACCCTGTGGGCCTGTCGCACCGTCAGCACCATCGTTTCCTGGTATTCCTTGTGGACCCTGTGGGCCTGTCGCACCATCTGCTCCGTCCGCTCCTGCGGGACCTTGGGGACCGACTGGGCCTTGTGGGCCTGGGTCGCCCTGGGGACCTTGTGGGCCTGTCGCACCGTCCAATCCGTCAGCACCATCTGCACCATCGTTCCCTGGTATTCCTTGTGGACCCTGTGGGCCTGTCGCACCGTCCAATCCGTCAGCTCCATCTGCTCCGTCCGCTCCTGCAGGACCTTGTGGGCCTGCTGGGCCTTGGGGACCTGGGTCGCCCTGTGGACCTTGTGGGCCTGTCGCACCGTCCAATCCGTCAGCACCATCTGCACCATCGTTCCCTGGTATTCCTTGTGGACCCTGTGGGCCTGCTGGACCTTGGGGACCTGTTGCACCGTCAGCGCCATCTGCACCATCGTTTCCTGGTATTCCTTGTGGACCCTGTGGGCCTGTTGCACCATCTGCACCATCTGCACCATCGTTTCCTGGTATTCCTTGTGGACCTTGGGGACCTGTTGCACCGTCAGCACCATCTGCACCATCGTTTCCTGGTATTCCTTGTGGACCCTGTGGGCCTGTCGCACCGTCAGCACCATCGTTTCCTGGTATTCCTTGTGGACCCTGTGGGCCTGTCGCACCATCTGCTCCGTCCGCTCCTGCGGGACCTTGGGGACCGACTGGGCCTTGTGGGCCTGGGTCGCCCTGGGGACCTTGTGGGCCTGTCGCACCGTCCAATCCGTCAGCACCATCTGCACCATCGTTCCCTGGTATTCCTTGTGGACCCTGTGGGCCTGTCGCACCGTCCAATCCGTCAGCTCCATCTGCGCCTGCGGGACCTTGTGGGCCTGTCGCACCATCTGCTCCGTCAGCACCGTCCGCTCCTGCGGGACCTTGTGGGCCTGCTGGGCCTTGGGGACCTTGTGGGCCTGTGTCAGGATCAACCCAAGAATAAGTTCCAGTACCATCAGTAGAAAGTACTTGTCCACTGTTGCCTCCAATTGGGAGTTCTATTTCATTTTGATCATCCTTATCACCGTCAATATAGTTGACCGTATAGTTTCCGTTACCATCATCCGTGACTGATATATCATTTGCTCCGCTCACAGTTTCCCTATAATCGGAAAGGTCAATCGGAGTTGCCGTTGGGTCATTGGTTAGCGTCAGATTATCTCCAGTCAAAGTCAAATCCTGACTGTCAGTTCCGAGACTACTTAAGGGGACATCAAAATCGTTCCCTGCCTCGGTAATACGAAGATCGGTACCGTTTATTCCGAAAAAAGTAATAAGCTCGTTGGTATCGCTCGCATCACCAGGGGTAGCACTGCCACCTACCGGCACCCAGGCACCAGAATCGTAAACATACAACTGTCCGCTTGCCGTATCTACATATGTGGTACCTTCCGCCGGTGATCCCGTAGGGCCTCCGGTCCCACGTAACGTAAGTTCGTTTGTTGGGTCGGAATCGTTGTCCAGATAATCTACCGTATAATTCCCATTACCATCATTGGTTACAGTAATGTCATTGGTACCCACTACAGTTTCCCTGTAATCGGATAAATTGATTGCAGTAGCGGTTGGATCACTGGTCAAAGTAAGGTTATCGCCTGTTAATTGCAAATCTTGTATCTCGTTCTGATTGTCCGTATCGTTGTCGTTAGCGATATGGTTCGCGATATCGGTCGCATTGGTCGCAATATCTGCTGTATTGGTGGCAATGTCAGTCGTGTTCGTAGCTATATTCGTCGCGTTGGTCGTAATATCATTGGAATTGTTGACAATATCGGCAGCGTTCGTGGCGATGTCCGTAGTATTCGTCGCTATGTTGGCGGCATTGGCGGCAACACCCGCAGAATCGTCCAGATCGCTGAGGTCCACCGTTACGTCCGTAGCGCCCTCGCTTATGGTCAGTACGTTCGAAAGTCCGTCAAGCACTGCAGCGCTGATGTCGTCGTCTGCAAGTCCGTCAACGTAATCCTTTGTAACGGCGTCCGTCCCGGCGACCGGAGTGCCCAGGTTTGTAATCACCGTGCCATTGGCATCCGCGCCTTCTCCAAGTACGTTGGCCAGATCCTGAATCTCGTTCTGATTGTCCATATCGTTGTCGTTAGCGATATGGTTCGCGATATCGGTCGCATTATTCGTAATATCGTTGGAATTGTTGACAATATCGGCGGCGTTCGTGGCGATGTCCGTAGTGTTCGTAGCTATATTGGCAGCATTGGTGGCAACACCCGCGGAATCGTCCAGATCGCTAAGGTCCACCGTTACATCGGTAGCACCCTCACTTATGGTAAGTATGTTCGTGGGCGCGTCAAGAACCGCAGCGCTGATATCGTCGTCCGCAAGTCCGTCTACATACGCTTTGTTGACTGCATCGTTTGGATTAACAGGGGTTCCTAGATTAGTTATGACGTTACCACCAGCACTAGGGTCTCTTAAAATAACCTCTTCCAAATCTTGCAATTCATTTTGGTCGTCCTTATCACCATCTGCCAGTTCACTCGCAGTTATGGCATCGCTTAATTCCTGATCTGTGGCAAACGTATTGTTCAAATCCACACCAGTTGCTCCCGGTGCAGGGTTTGTAAGTTCCAAAGTGGTTCCCGTTAAGCTCAAATCCGACAACTCATTTTCAGGGTCAGGATCTGCATCGGGAGAGGCATTACCGCCTACTTGTGTCCATGCGCTACCATCCCAAACATATAACTGGCCTGTATTGGTATCTACATAAGTTTCACCAACATTACTAGCAGTGGCTCCCGTAACTGCGGGTGTTCCCGCTCCTACTTGAGAAAGTTCATTTGTGATACTACCATCTACTTCCGTACCCGTAATTACATATGGAGTAGCGGCTGAACCATCACCGGTAACCAAATTGATTCCCGCACCACTGACAATGGTCTCGGTACCATCAACTGAAAGATCAAAATCATTCACGGTACGAGCAATATTGACGGTTCCATCATTGGAAGTAATATTCTGTATTTCATTACTGTCCGACGAATCCGCGTCACGAATATCAATGCTAGTATTGCCACCTCTTTCCAAGGCAATATTCACTAATTCATTAGGGGTAACCACACTACTACTAATCTGCTGATTATCCGAACTACTTGCCGCTAGTGCAGAAATGGCTTCTTCCACTGTTGTTTCATTGCTACTATCCCCATCTACATCAATAGGAGTAGCCAGATTTACCTCAGCAGCATTTTGGTCATCGCCAGCGAAAAGTCCGTCTCCGACAACGGATAAGTTATTACCTGAGGCACCGCTAATCTCAGTTGCTACCGTATACTCTGTATTGTTTCCGGTAGTTAATGATGTAACATTTACTCCGTTACCTTCCACTACGGATGTAGTTAGTTCGGTTGCAGCAATGTTACCGTCGAGTTCATTTAATGCGTCCTGTACATTACCTGCAGTTAAGGTTGTCCCTGAATTGTCATATAAAACTTCTGATGCATCCTGATTATCTGTAACCATGTTCCAGGTTGCACCATCATATACATAAAGTTCATTTGTTATCGTGTCCAAATAGGTTGCCCCAGGATTATTATTGGCAGGAGCCCCTATAGGTGCCCCAGTTCCGCTTTCCGTGAGCTCATTGGTTGGGTCAATGTCCAAATCCAAAGCATTATTGGCAACAATATCTGCGATAGCTTCTTCAACCGTTGTTTCATTTACACTATCTCCATCAACATCTATAGGAGTACCCAGATTAACTTCTGTTGCATCCTGGTCGTCAGTATTAACCAAAGCAGCAATATCCGCTAATGGCACGGCAACAGTATTATTATCAGAATCTGTAATGACCAAATCAGTGCCTATAACTTCAAACCTATCATTGGTCGTATTGGTATCAGTATCTATTTGAGCTTGAATGTCAGCTAAGGGAATTGAAATTGAGTTAGCCTCGCTATCAGTTATAACCAAATCCGTCCCAATGATTTCTATTCTATCGTTTGTTGTATTGGTATCCGTAAAACTATCCTGTAGGTCAGACAAGTTAACACTTACACTTCCTCCATTTTCTAAATCTAACGTTAGCACATTGGTGACAGTGTCAAAAGTAAAATTTTGCAGTTGTTGATTATCCGTATTTGAAGCCGTGGTTAATTCCCAAGAATCGCCATCCCAAAAATAAATGGTTCCCGTAGTTGTATTTACATATAAGTCGCCCAAGTCTGCACCTATGGGCGTACTTGCTCCTGGAGCTGAAACAGCTGTTCCCTGTAATACTTCACAATTACATTGGTCTTCTAAGGTAACGGTAGTTTGGGCAAAGGATATCGTAGTCAACAATAAGGCAAAAATTACCATTAAACTTTTCATGGAGTGCCTTTTGGTTGTGGTAGCTCGACTCTTCATATTTTTAAAATTCAAGTTCACTTTTAGAATTTCTATGGTCATATTGGTATCTAAAATTGTTAATTGGAAATTCACTCTTGTTCTGAACAAGACGTATTACCTCCAATCACATCCCACAAATATTCATTATAAGGGGTACTCTTTAAAATAAATGTTGTGTAGAGGTCTATTTGCATCATATATGTACGCAAACATGAGGTTTGAGTTTTAAAAATTAGGCCAGTTTGACAGGGACATTTTATCGAGAATGCACCGATTTCATTCGGTTTTGTAGCCGTTTTCTTCTTATTGAAAATCGATGAAACGAGCAATAAAATTGTTGAACTGGAAATTAATTTTGATAAAAACATACCGTTTTCGATTAGATAGGCAGCTGGTTAATAATTACATTGATTGGTGATCCAAAGAGGTTCAATGAGTCTAAAAAAATCGAGTTTTATCTATCTTGAAAATGCTTCAAAAAACATCACTATGTTTAATTCCTTTTGACCCTAAACGTGATTCTACGATTGGTGATTACCGTTCTAACGTTAACAGTCAGTTGTGCCCTATCTGAAGTTACTGGAGCACAGCTTGTAGTTGAATTGGATAAAATCGCCCGGTATAAATAGCCGTTTTGACTCTGCTGAGCATTTATGACAGTGAGTGTAGCCGTCTGGGTGCCGCTGTACTCAGTTCCGTCAGTAATATTCCCGAAGGTAGTACCGCTGTCGGTACTGACTTGCCATTGGTAGGTGTCCGCGTTAACCTCATTTATTTGGAAAATAGCATTCGCTCCTTCCAAAACTGTTTGGTCTAGTGGCTGGTTGTCTATGGTAACAAGAGGGTCGCTGCCTATGGTGTAACTACCTAGGCTGACCGGACATTCACCGTTACCCCATCTTACCCAAAGATTATAGGTGCCGGCTGCAAGATTTGAGTACGTTATTGAACCACTGTTGTCATGCAAAAAACCACCTGTACCGTATGTGGCTTGATTGTCTATACTAAACGAAATTCCTGTTCTGTTTGGATGATCGGGGAAGGTAAATGTTATTTCGCCATTGTCCAGGCCACAGGTAGTATCTACAGTACTGACGGTTGCCGTTGGATTCGACTCTACCGTTACCCTGACCGTATCGGTATCCTGACAACCACTTTGATCTGTCACCGTTACCGTATAGTCATAATTGATGTGGGCATTAGGGTCACCCAATGGCGTAACGGAAATACTTGCCGAAGTCTGGCCCGTGCTCCATAAGTATGAATATGTGCCCGTTCCTCCGGTTGTTGTTGCAGTCAATGTTACAGTATCGCCATTACAAATCTGTTGGTTAGCGCCTAAATCCAAACTTGGATTATCGTTCACCGTTGCAACCACAGGAGTTCGCGTAGCGGTTGTACATCCGTTAGCAGTCGCATCTACATAATACGTAGTGGTACTACTAATGCTAGGCGTGTTGAATGTGTTCCCTGTTGATAGTGAAATGCCTCCCGTTGCATTCGTATACCAGTTTATAGTACCTATAGATGCAGTTGCTTCCAACGTTACCGTCCCGGTACCACATCTAGAATTGGCTGTAGTCGTTGTAATTATTGGATTGTTTATCGTAATATTAGTACTTGCCGAAATATTGATTATTGGGTCTCCTGGTGTTCCTCCGTATTCAACTACGTAACCCTTTGGCTGATATGCACCACTGCCCGCACCAGTATTGCTCAAATCGTTCCACGATCCGTTTACACCAACGCTATTGTCCGTAATATGAGCGTAATCCTCATTCCCGGATTGATTGGGTTCGGCATTGTTCCAAAATGCAAAATTTGGTGTAGAACCATTGGCAAGCCCGTTCCAGAATATGGTTCCGGCTTCCGGGCCAGTGACCCATCGCCATTCGCCCTCTGTAGCCGCATCACTACCACCAATCCAACCGGCTCCAGAAATCTGAGATCCGGCAAAATCGGCTTCTTCTTGTGATGTGAAAGTGGCTAAATATCCTTGAATTCCAAAATATGTTCTTGATGCTGCCGCTGTTCTTGCTGTTGTCCATGTAATTCCTATATCCGATACAAATTCGTAATAATGGCCAGACGATGGCAAATAATTAGAATCACCTATGGATATTGAAAAACCTCTACTACCAATAGGATTGATTGCACTACTAGAATAAACAACTGCAATTATGGCATTTTCAAATTCAGCCAATGTTGCAGGGCCTGTCAAAGTTAATTTACCTTCTGATACATTCCAACTCGCTAATATATTGGAATGAGTTCCCGTCAAGGTCAATACATCTTCCCCATTTACATAACCGGACGAAATCTGGACGGATGCTTCAAACAACGTCGTATCGTCTGCATCGGTTATATCTATAGTCTCTACTACAGGTACCGTTCCGCCAGGACAATAAGCTTGATCTCCTGTGGCAGTAACCACCGGGGGTTCATTTGAAGAGGTAACGGTCAAAACTGCGACTGAAGATGTTAGGACACTACAACTGAAGCTACTACTGCTTACCAGTACTCTATAGCGATTACCATTTTGTGATGAGGCTACGCTAGCTATAGTATATGAACTGCTCGTTTGACCTGTTATATTGGCATAATTGGTACCGCCATCAAAACTAACCTGCCATTGATAGGTTAACGCAGTGCCGGACGCCGCGACGGAGAATACAGTGCTGCTACCCTCGTTTGCGCTCTGGTTTTGCGGTTGTACCGAAATACTAGGAACCGAACCAGCCTCTCGATAATCAAAAGTGCTATTGGAATTACCATCAGTAGGGGTAGTATAACCATTGGCGTTGCCGGTGACCCTTCCATTTGTATTGTATCCTGTACCTTGTAATTCACCTGTTTTAGACCCGCTTTGGGTGAAGCCTGCTTCCCTAACATCGTTACAGCCATCGTTGTCGCTGTCTATTTCCATGTAGTCCTTGTTTCCATCGCTATCCGAATCGCGAACGGTATAATTAACTGTACCCGAATTCGTCTGACCTGAGGCTTGAACACTATTTGGTATGCCATCAGTACCTACAGCGCCCGTTAGTCTACCGTTGGCGTGAGTGACACCGTGGCCCGCTTCAACCACATCATAAATACCGTCATTATCACTGTCCAAATCTCGACTATTATTGACACCATCTGCATCGGAATCGCCACCACAACTTCCAGATCCACCTGCAGTCCATACAATTGCTTTTACCAACAAATCCTCACCCGCTGCATTGAAAGGTCCGCCATCATTTGAATGAGGGACAATAGCCCTTCTTCCCTGCGCGTTTCCCGATTCAGTGACCTGACCTCTTTCCCATATAGCTATAGCGATATTACCGTTGGCATGATTTGCCAAAACCGTGCCTGAAGTTAAATTGCCCGCATAATGTCCCGCTCTACCGATGTTATAGTTCCCTAGGGACAAACCTTGAGTTATCGGATGGGTATTATTGATAATGTTTACCGTTGCGGAAGTATCACTACCACCAGTAGGCCCACCTAAAATATCGTCATGTAAGAATGATTCGCTGGTCATAACCCCTTTGGTAGTAGTGACCATGTTGGTCAGGTTAGCAGCTGCGGTGCCACTACTTACATCCTCATAAATAAAAGTTACATCGTAATTATTGGCGTTACCGCCCGTATTCTGATTCACTATAGTTACGGAATGCCCCAAGGCGGTTAGTTTATTTATCGTATTTTGTTCCTCAGTTTCGGCTGTACCATTGGTGACCCATAAAATAGTGTAACTGCATTCTACAGAATTTAAAATGCCATCATTATCCATATCCTCGTCACAAACATCGCCAATACCATCTCCGTCAAGATCCGCTTGGCTTGCGTTGGAAGTAAAAGGGCAGTTATCTTCCGAATCATTAATTCCATCGCCATCAGAGTCCGTTGCAGGAAATGTAGCCGATATTTGAATATTATCGAGCCAAGCCGCTGAAGTATCGCCCCAATTCGTACCTGTATTTATAAATCGTATGGTTGTGTTCGCCGATATGTAAGACGTAATGTTTTGACTGAAAGGCGCCGTACCGTTTGTCGTCAATGATGCAATAGTGGTGAATGTCGTCCCATCAGTGGACAACTGTATATCAAGTCTGCGGTTTGTAGTTAAATTCTGGGTTCGGCGGTTGAACGATAACGTTGCGGAAGTGGCGCCGGAAAGGTTGGCACTTCTTCTAATACTTTCGGCATTTTGATACAACCACCAAAATTGTAGCTCGCCGCCAGTTACACTGATGTACTCCGCCGTAGGACCTAGATTGGAATCCCCTGTTTCTGTCCAAGGTGTCGTTGACCAGTCTAATGTACCGTTGCTATTGGAATATGTGTAAGAAGAGGCATTAAAATTATCCGAATAAGTCTGCTGACCCTCTACCAATAGTGTGACAAAAAGAAATAAACCAAATGAAATAAAAAATTTAATTCTCAATATAGGAACATTAACAACTAGCAAAACTAATTACAGTCCTTTCGTTTTCCTAAATATTGTTGTGAACCAGTGGTATTAGTATATGAAATTGAGTTAAATCCTAAATTATTCAGCAAGAGTATAAAATAATTGATTTTCCAAAAAATATAAGAACAACTTGCGTATTAAATATTTACTCTAAAATAATAAACTCTGAGCGTCTGTTCACATCATGTTGTGCTGACGAACATTTAACACCATCCGAACATTCGTTTAGCAACTTGGTTTCTCCAAAACCTTCGCTTACAAGCCTATCTGATGAAATCCCCTTTTTAATCATATAATTGACTGTAGATTCCGCTCTTTTCTGGGAAAGCCATAAGTTATAAGCGGCAGGGCCCCTGCTGTCCGTATGCGAATTTACCTTTAACTTTAAACTTGGATATTTCTCCATTGCTGCAATGACTTTTTCTATCTCTACTTCAGAATCCTTTCTGATATTATATTTGTCAAAATCAAAATAAATAGTGCTTAACTGAAGTAATTTTGCCAAATCATCACCAAATCCGGCGGTAATTGTATCGCGTTCCAAATAAAAATCGATGATTTTTGGTTTTCCGTCGGAAATACCAATATACTCTTCAAAGGGAATATAACCGTCCATCATTGCCCTGACGAAATTGCCTTTATTACAGTCCAATTCCAAACTGTAATTTCCATCTGAATCCGTAATAGTGGTCATAATCTCGTTATTGTCCTCATCAATAACCTTAACTGTTGCACCCACCAATACCTCATTTGAAATCTTGTCCCTAACCGTTCCCGTAACTTTTTGGATGCAATCAAATACCAACGGTTCCAGTTCCACAAAGCTGTAGATATCATCTGCTCCCATTCCTCCTTCACGGTCCGATGCTAAGTAACCAGTCCTGTCCTCCTCCTTAAAAATGAAGGTAAAATCATCATTCCTACTGTTAACAGGCTCTCCAACATTCAGCACTTTTCCGCTAAAATCCTGACGGTTTATTTTGGATGCAAATACATCCAGACCACCAAGACCCGGATGACCATCCGATGAGAAATAAAGTTTTTCATCACTTGTAACAAAAGGAAAAGTCTCCCTGGCTTCCGTGTTAATGTTAGCCCCTAAGTTTTGCGGAGGTCCAAAAGTTCGGTCATCGTTTATGCTTACCATAAAAATATCTGACTCGCCCAACGTACCTGGCATATCCGAAGCAAAATACAGTGTTTTCTCGTCCGGACTTAAAGCGGGATGCGCAACAGAATAGGCGTTGTTGTTAAAAGGCAGTTCTTCTATTTCCGCCCATTCGCCATCCACCATTTGTGCCCTGAATATTTTTAATCTTATAATTCCCTTTTCATCCTTTACATATTTACCTTCTACAATATTATTTCTAGTGAAATATAAGGTTTGGCCATCTTTAGTGGTAACCGATGTAGATTCATGTAAACGTGTGTTCACATCCTCCCCTATTTTTGTGACCTTATTAAGCGAAGTACTATCGGCATTGACTTTATATAAATCCAAAAAGTCCTTGGAATTCCATGTATGACGATAGCGGGCAAAATTGCCGGTATCCCTATCGGAAGAAAAAATAAGTCCTTGTTTATAATATGATGGAGCAAAATCAGAGTAAGATGAGTTGAATTCGAAAGGTTTTAAGGTATATCTGCCAGAATTATCCTTAATTTCTTGCAAATAGTCTCTTTCGCTTTTATAGGACTGTGCCCTAACATCATTATTGGCAACCTCACTAAACTTGGCCATTACTTCATTAGAAGCTTCATAGTCACCTAAGGATTTTAATGTTTGTGCATATTTAAAATAATCTTCGGCAGTCACCTCATTGGCATAATCCGTTACCAAACGCTTATAGGTTTCGGCTGCATCTTGGTAATCCGCATTGTAATAGTAGGAATTACCCAGCTTCTTAAGAATTTCAGCGGATACATAGCCCTTATCCAAAATCTTTTTATAAATATCAATGGCCGGACTAAAGGAATATTCCTCATATTTTTCATTTCCCTTATTTATGAGTCTTTCCTGTGCAATAGTCGTACCCAGGCCAAGCATCATAAAAGCAAGAACGAATAATTGTAATTTTTTCATCATCTATTTGATCATTTTAGAAGAAACGGGGCGATACCAATCTTTGGAAAGACTTGACCAATTCAAATCTTAGGAACACCTCAAAAGAACCATCATTAAACTGTGTTCCACCTAATTCCGTTGTTTCTTTATCGTAAGCTAGACCAACCATAAACTGGTCTGAAATCTGAAAACCTGCCATGGCGCTCAATGCGGCATCCCAACGGTAAGCGGCACCGAAGGTGAATTTTTCATTAAACATAAAATTTGCCGATAAATCTACCTGTAAAGGCGCACCACCTACAACCTTTGTCAATAAAGCCGGTTTAAACTTTAGGTTACCGTTCAAATCAAAAACATAGCCAGTAATAAAGTAAAAATTTATCCGCTCCTTGGATAAAAACTGCACGCTATTGGCGTCCCTTTGGGAATTATCAAAATGTTCCGTTTGTAAAAGGTTTGGAGCCGAGAGTCCAGCATAGAAATTACTGGAGTGGTAATACATGCCCAATCCGAAATTTGGTGAAAACCTGTTTTCAATATTATCGGAATTGACTGGCTCTGAATCAAAGTTCCTTAACTTGTTAAAGTCAAGGTTAAGTAGATTACCACCAGCCTTTAAACCAAAGGACAGTTTACCTTCCCTTGATACATCAATAGTATAGGAAATTACCCCATCAAAATAGGTTTCTTGAACAACTCCATCTCCAATTTCATCGTTAACTATAGAAATACCATAGCCAAGTTTGCTATTTCTTATCGGCGAATGCAGGTTTAACGTTTGTGATGTTGGCGCACCGTTCAGCCCCACCCACTGTGCCCTGTACAGCGCAGCAATACTTAACTGCCCCCTTGATCCCGCATAGGCAGGGTTAACACTCATTGTATTGAACATGTATTGGGTATATTGGGCATCCTGTTGGGCATTTACCGAAGCAATACCTACAAACGACAAAACTAATAAAGCTAAAAACTTGTTGCTGATATTCATATAGTTATACTATTATCTACTGATGTAAAGATACTCACTATCTACAATATTCTCTCCGTCCAAGGTGGTGTAATCAAAAATATAGAAATAAACACCTGAGGGTAAATAATCCTCCACACTTAAGGTTGATCTACCTCTTGACCGACCATCAAAGACATTATTTTGATTGTTATAATTTTCTCCCTCATAAACCGCAACTCCCCATCTGTTGAAAATTCTTAATGAACTATTTCTAATATTTTCAACTCCCCGAATGAACAAAAAGTCGTTCTTACCATCAGAATTTGGAGTAACCATCTGATTTACCTCAATTTTAAACGTTTTTGCTTCCTCAACAATAATGGTTACCGTAGCCGTGTCACAGTTGTCCATTGCATCACAGATTGTATACTCAAAGGTATCTGTTCCGCTAAATCCGTCGTTCGGTGTATAGGTAACGGTATCGTCACTGATATTATCCGGTGTACCACCGTCATTGACGGTAATGGTTCCATTGGATGCGTCTCCTACTGTCAATGTTCCGTCGCTTGGGATGTTTATATCATTAACTAATATATCGATGTCAATTGGTGTTTCGAAATCCGTGGTCACCATATCATCCACCACATCCAGAATTGGAGGTGTGCCGACTGTTACGGTGATGGTAGCCGTATCACAGTTCTCCATCGCGTCACATACCGTGTACTCAAAAGTATCCGTTCCGTTGAAACCATCGTTCGGGGTATAGGTTATGGTATCGTCACTGATATCGTCCGGCGTACCGCCATCGTTTACAACAACCGTTCCGTTGGAAGGGTCATTCACGGTCAACGTACCGTCACTTGGAATGCCCGTATCATTTGAAAGTATATCGATTTCTACAGCGGTGTCCTCGTCTGTTGAGGCAACATCATCAACAACATCCAACATCGGAGGTGTACCGACAGTTACCGTAATGGTAGCCGTATCACAGTTGTCCATCGCATCACAGACCGTGTACTCAAAGGTATCCGTTCCGTTGAAACCGTCGTTCGGGGTATAGGTTATGGTATCGTCACTGATATCGTCCGGCGTACCGCCATCGTTTACAACAACCGTTCCGTTGGAAGGGTCATTCACGGTCAACGTACCATCGCTTGGAATGCCCGTATCATTTGAAAGTATATCGATATCTACGGCGTGTCCTCGTCTGTTGAGGCAACATCATCAACAACATCCAGCATTGGAGGTGTACCGACAGTTACCGTAATGGTAGCCGTATCACAGTTGTCCATCGCATCACACACCGTGTACTCAAACGTATCTGTTCCGTTGAATCCGTCGTTCGGGGTATAGGTTATGGTATCGTCGCTGATATCGTCCGGCGTACCGCCATCGTTTACAACAACCGTTCCGTTGGAAGGGTCATTCACGGTCAACGTACCGTCGCTTGGAATACCCGTATCATTTGAAAGTATATCGATATTGACGGCGTATCCTCGTCTGTTGAGGCAACATCATCAACAACATCCAGCATTGGAGGTGTACCGACTGTTACCGTAATGGTAGCCGTATCACAGTTGTCCATCGCATCACATACCGTGTACTCAAAGGTATCCGTTCCGTTGAAACCGTCGTTCGGCGTATAGGTTATGGTATCGTCGCTGATATCGTCCGGTGTACCGCCATCGTTTACAACAACCGTTCCGTTGGAGGGGTCATTCACGGTCAACGTACCGTCGCTTGGAATGCCCGTATCATTTGAAAGTATATCGATATCTACAGGCGTATCCTCGTCCGTTGACGCAACATCGTCCACTACATCCAGAACCATCACTGTTCGGATCCAGATAATCTGGTGTACCGTCCATGTCCGTATCGTCGTCCGTCGGGTCGTCGTTACCGTTAGCGTCCTCATCGGGCGTATCGATGCCGTCACCGTCGTCGTCAAGGTCGCGGTAGTTCACGTCCTCCGTACCGTCGGTATCGGGAAGGTCGTTCGCAGGGTCGTCTATCTCGTCGTTCACGTCGAAGCCGTCGTTCACGTCACTGCCCTCGTAGCCATCGTCAAGTCCGTCACCGTCCGTGTCCATTCCCGTATAGCTCTGATCAGGTACGCCGTCATAGTTGAAGTCGTTGCCCTCGTTGTTGTCAGGCACAAGGTCGTTGTCGCTGTCGTCGTCAAGATAATCGACTTCGTCCGTACCGTCCGTGTTCACCGGGTAAGCCCGTCAGGATATGCACTGTTGACACCATCGTTCAACGCATAGGTCGCGGCATCGTCCTCGTTCGGCGCAATATAACCATCGGTCGTCTGCGCCTCGACGTTGTCCGGGATACCATCATCGTCACTGTCGATGTCCAAGTGGTTCGGATAGCCATCACCATCGGTATCGATAGGGTCTGTCAAGGGATTGTTGTCCCCATCTATGTTCGGGTCTTCGACCGTGTCGAGAATGCCGTCATTGTCATCGTCAAGGTCCACACTGTCCGGAACGCCATCACCATCGGTATCGGGGTCAGGTGCGGAGTTAGGGTCAGGGTCCAGATAGTCCGGTGTACCGTCCATGTCGGTGTCGTCGTCCGTAGGGTCGCTGTTGCCGTTCGCGTCCTCGTCTGGGGTATCGATGCCGTCACCGTCGTCGTCAAGGTCACGGTAGTTCACGTCCTCCGTACCGTCCGTATCGGGAAGGTCGTTCGCAGGGTCGTCTATTTCGTCGTTCACATCGAAGCCGTCGTTAACGTCGCTGCCCTCGTAGCCATCGTCAAGTCCGTCACCGTCAGTATCAATGCCCGTATAGGTCTGATCGGGTATGCCATCATAGTTGAAGTCGTTCCCTTCGTTGTTGTCGGGTACAAGGTCGTTATCGCTATCGTCGTCAAGATAGTCGACCTCGTCCGTACCGTCCGTGTTCACAGGGGTCAGACCGTCCGGGTACGCACTGTTGACACCATCGTTGGATGCATAGGTCGCGGCATCGTCCTCGTTGGGGGCAATATAACCCTCGGTCGTCTGCGCCTCAACGTTGTCCGGGATACCGTCATCGTCACTGTCGATATCCCTAAAATTTGGATTACTATCCGTATCTGAGTTTATTGGCGTAATACCTTCACCAGAACCAGGCGAGTGCTCATAATGGTCATCTAGACCATTACCATCACTATCCATACCGCATGGAGGTTGATAATCTTCCGTAGTCTGTGCCTCTACATTGTCCAAGATTCCATCGTTATCGGAATCCAAATCCCTAAAATCAGGTCTTGTATCTCCTTCGGTATCTACTGGAGTGATTCCTTCCCCTGTACCGGGGTGATTCTCATAATGGTCATCCAAGCCATTACCATCACTGTCCATACCGCAGGGTTCTTGAAAAGCATCAGATGGCTGAGCCTCTACATTATCTAAAATCCCATCGTTATCGGAATCTATATCCAAATAATCAGGAATATGGTCATTATCGGTATCAACCGGAATTAAACCACCACAGCTTCCTGGAGTTTCCTCATAATGGTCGTCTAATCCGTTTCCATCGGTATCTATTCCACATGGAGCTATAAAATCTTCAGTGGTCTGTGCTTCCACGTTATCCAAGATTCCGTCGTTATCGGAATCAATATCCAAATAATCGGGAATACCATCTCCATCTGTATCGGTTGGATGTGTCGTATGGTCATTATCGCCATCAACATTGGCATCTTCAACACTATCTATAATTCCATCTCCATCATCATCAATATCAATATGGTCCGGTACTGTATCACCATCAGTATCCTGAAATGCAATCGAAGACGGTACGTCAGAATTAATTATGTTAGCATTAAAAGATGCATTTGTTATTTGAAAAGTAAGAAAGCTAATTAAAAGTAATGATCTAATAAGCAATGAATTCTTGAAACAAGAAAGTAATAATGTTCTCATAGATGAAAGTTTTAGTCAACTTATCACCATGGCGTGTAGGAAATTATCGCTGTAAGATTTGGGACTTACTTTGGAAAAATATGATGCAAGATAATTCTTATATCGGCATTCTCAAATTGTTAACATTTATTAAAAAGCTTATAACTTCGAATAGCAAATTTATTCGATAAACTGCTATCTGAAGAAGATTTTCTTATTTTCTTATTACTTTTTATCCCGTATTAAAGTCGTTTTATAGAATAATAAATAGGACTATAGATTTATCTCTAAGTAAAATCCTCTTAACGAGCGACATTCCTTGTTTTTAGATTATTCTAAGGTTTCCTTTAGTACCTATAAATTGTCTAATTTTGCGCAAATTTTATTGATGAGTTTTAAGAAAGAAATTGAGCGCAGAAGGACTTTCGGGATTATTTCACACCCTGATGCAGGAAAAACCACACTTACCGAAAAGTTATTACTGTTTGGTGGTGCCATTCAGGAGGCTGGTGCAGTAAAAAACAATAAAATAAAGAAGACCGCAACTAGCGACTTTATGGAAATAGAGCGACAGAGAGGGATCTCTGTGGCCACATCTGTTCTTGCTTTTATTTATAAAGACAAGAAAATAAATATCCTTGATACACCTGGTCACAAGGATTTCGCAGAAGATACATTCAGAACATTAACAGCAGTAGATAGTGTTATCGTGGTAATAGACGTTGCCAAAGGTGTGGAGGAGCAGACTGTTAAATTAGTCGAGGTCTGTAGAATGCGAAATATACCCATGATTGTCTTTATAAACAAGATGGACCGTGAAGGACAAGATGCTTTTGACCTTTTGGATGAATTGGAACAAAAACTAGGACTGTCGGTTACACCTCTTAGTTTTCCCATTGGAATGGGGTACGATTTTAAAGGTATTTATAACATCTATGAAAAGAACATCAATCTTTTTAGTGGCGACAGCAAAAAGAATATTGAAGAAACTATAGAATTTGACGATATCAATAGTGATGAATTGGAGAAAATTATTGGCTCCAAAGCATCACAAGAATTACGGGATAATTTAGAATTGGTCTGGGGCGTTTACCCTCCTTTTGACAAAAAGGCTTATTTGGCGGGAGAACAACAGCCTGTCTTTTTTGGATCTGCTTTGAATAATTTTGGCGTACGTGAACTATTGGATTGTTTTATAGAAATTGCGCCTTCACCAAAGCCAAAAATGGCAGAAGAACGATTGGTAAGTGCGGATGAAAAAGATTTGACAGGCTTTGTTTTTAAAATCCATGCCAATATGGATCCAAAACATAGGGACCGATTGGCCTTTGTGAAAATTGTTTCAGGAAAATTTGAGCGCAACAAGCCTTATCTACACGTAAGACATAACAAAAACCTTAAGTTTTCCAGTCCCAATGCGTTCTTTGCAGAAAAGAAAGAAATTGTTGACGAATCGTACCCAGGAGACATTGTTGGGCTACATGATACCGGTAATTTTAAAATTGGGGACACATTGACCGAAGGTGAAGTTTTACATTATAAAGGCGTTCCAAGCTTCTCTCCCGAGCATTTTAGATACATTAACAATGCAGACCCGATGAAAGCCAAACAACTTAATAAAGGCGTTGACCAGTTGATGGACGAAGGGGTGGCACAGCTTTTCACTTTGGAAATGAACGGACGAAAGGTGATAGGTACTGTTGGGGCATTACAATTTGAGGTTATTCAATACCGATTAGAGCATGAATATGGAGCCAAATGTAGCTATGAGAATTTCCCGGTGTACAAGGCATGCTGGGTAGGTACGGAAAATAGAAAGAGTGAGGAGTTCAAAGAATTTGAGAGGGTAAAACAAAAATTTCTGGCGAAAGACAAAAGAGGTCAATTAGTGTTTCTTGCCGATTCCCAATTTTCTTTACAAATGACGCAACAAAAATATCCATCCGTAAAACTACATTTCACATCGGAATTCGAGTGAGATAAAAGTTAAAAATAATACTGACAATAACTTTTTACTTTTAACCAATTAACTTTTAAAACAAAAGGCGCCAGCAATTGCTGGCGCCTTTTGTTTTAAGCCTCTCCCGTTGGTCCAAAATTCATTGGAATCGGTGGCTGCTCATAATCCTTTATAGTGCCGTGCGCCTTTTCAAAACGTTGCACATTATCGTTCAAAGCTTTTAGGAATTTTTTCGCATGCTGCGGCGTAAGCACTATCCTACTTTTAACCTTAGCCTTTGGGGCACCGGGCATCATACTTATAAAATCCACAACAAATTCCGAAACGGAATGGTTTATAATGGCCAAGTTGGAGTAAATACCTTCAGCGATTTTTTCATCCAACTCTATATTTATCTGTTTTTGATTTTGTTTTTTGGTATCGCTCATTTTATTGAAAATTAAAAAAAAGCCCTCAACATGGTTGAGGGCTTAGCTTTAGAATCGTAAGGCCTCTTTTCTGGCCATGATTTCATCATATTCCTCTTTAGAACCAACGATAATGTTTTCGTAGTCCCGCATTCCAGTACCTGCAGGTATCTTGTGACCAACGATTACATTTTCTTTAAGTCCTTCCAAGGTATCTACTTTACCGCTAACCGCAGCCTCGTTCAATACTTTTGTGGTTTCTTGGAAAGAAGCCGCAGAAATAAACGATTTTGTTTGTAGCGATGCTCTTGTAATACCTTGAAGTATCGGTGTTGCAGTTGCTGCCACGGCATCCCTTGCTTCAACTAGCGTTTTGTCCGCTCGTTTCAATAAGGAATTTTCGTCTCTTAAATCTCTTGGGCTAATAATTTGACCAGGTCTAAGATTTTCGGAGTCTCCAGCTTCCATCACAACCTTCATTCCATAAATTTCATCATTCTCATTAATGAAGTCATCTTTATGTATCAATTGATTCTCCAAGAAAATGGTATCTCCTGGATCAACAATTCTTACTTTTCTCATCATTTGACGAACAACTACTTCAAAGTGCTTGTCATTAATTTTCACACCTTGTAAACGATATACTTCCTGTACTTCATTCACCAAGTACTGTTGTACGGCTGATGGTCCTTTTATCGCCAATATATCTTCTGGAGTAATAGATCCGTCAGAAAGTGGCATTCCGGCACGTACATAATCATTCTCTTGAACCAAAATCTGATTTGATAATTTCACCAAGTATTTCTTGACTTCACCCAATTTGGATTCAATGATGATTTCACGGTTACCTCTCTTTATTTTACCAAAAGAAACCACACCATCAATTTCTGAAACAACAGCTGGATTAGAAGGGTTACGAGCTTCGAATAGTTCCGTTACCCTTGGCAGACCACCTGTAATATCCCCAGATTTTGCGGATTTACGAGGAATCTTCACCAAGATTTTACCTTCCTTAATCTTATCGCCATCATCTACCATAATGTGTGATCCAACCGGTAAGTTATAGGAACGTAACGTCTCTCCTTTACCATCTTGAATTAACAGGGTAGGTATCAACTTCTTATTTCTTGATTCTGAAATAACTTTTTCTTGGAAACCTGTCTGTTCATCAATCTCCACCTGATAGGTAACACCTTGCTCGATATTTTCGTAAGCAATTTTACCAGGGAATTCGGAAACGATTACCCCGTTATATGGATCCCAAGAGCAAACGATATCACCTTTACTAACCTTGGCACCATCCTTTATAAACAGTTGAGAACCATAAGGAATATTACTGGTACTTAGCGTTATTCCAGTCTTCGCATCCACTACCTTAATTTCCGAAGTTCTAGAAATTACAATTTCAGTCGCTTTTCCTTCTGAATTTTCTCCTTTCACAGTTCTAAGATCCTCTATCTCAGCAATACCGGAGAACTTAACCTCCAACTTACTATCTTCGGAAATGTTTCCTGCAATACCACCTACGTGGAACGTTCTTAGCGTCAGCTGTGTTCCTGGCTCTCCAATGGATTGTGCTGCCACAACACCTACGGCCTCCCCTCTTTGAACCATTTTATTGGTAGATAGGTTTCTACCATAACATTTGGCACATATTCCTTTGTCCGCTTCACAAGTCAAAGCTGAACGCACTTCGATTTTCTCAACCGGCGAAGCTTCAATTTTCTTAACATCGGACTCCATGATTTCCTGACCAGCTTTGAGCAACAATTCCTCGCTCATAGGATCATACACATCATTCAAGGATACACGTCCTAAAATACGTTCCCCAAGCGTTTCTACAATCTCCTCGTTCTTCTTAAGCGCTTGTACTTCAACTCCTCTTAGTGTTTCACAATCTTCAGTGTTAATGATTACATCTTGCGATACATCCACCAAACGTCTTGTCAAGTAACCAGCATCCGCTGTTTTCAACGCCGTATCCGCTAGACCTTTACGAGCACCGTGTGTTGAGATAAAGTATTCCAAAATCGATAATCCTTCCTTAAAGTTGGAAAGAATCGGGTTTTCAATAATTTCTCCACCACCTGCAGTTGATTTTTTAGGTTTCGCCATCAATCCACGCATACCGGTTAACTGACGGATTTGCTCCTTGGAGCCCCTCGCACCAGAATCCAACATCATATACACCGAGTTGAAACCTTGTTGGTCTTCACGAATTCGCTTCATTGCCAACTCTGTCAACATTGCGTTTGTAGAAGTCCATACATCAATTACCTGATTGTAACGTTCATTGTTGGTAATAAGACCCATATTGTAATTGGCCATAATACCATCAACTTGACCATTGGCATCGGCAATCATCTCATGCTTTTCCTCCGGAATAATAATATCCCCTAAGCTAAAGGACAATCCGCCTTTGAAGGCAAATTCATATCCCATGGTTTTGATCTTGTCCAAGAAATCCGCAGTGGTTGGAACATCCGTTACGGCTAAAATTCCACCGATAATGTCCCTTAAGGATTTTTTGTTCAATACATCGTTGATGTAACCCGCAGCTTCAGGAACTTCCATATTG
Organism: uncultured Flavobacteriaceae bacterium; assembly: GCA_963848865.1. GTDB lineage: Bacteria > Bacteroidota > Bacteroidia > Flavobacteriales > Flavobacteriaceae > Maribacter. Next base: position 503,870 of record CAWKFV010000014.1, read on the forward strand.
AATAAAACCCTTCCAACAGTTGTTGGGATAATTTTATTCACCAATTGTCCTTCTTCATTGAAATCCTTCGCCCTAACCTTAATACCGGCATTCAAATTAACCATACCCTCGTTAAAGGCGATTTCCACTTCCTCGTAGGAGTAGAAAGTCATTCCTTCACCTTTGATAGGCACTTCTGGAGTGGATTTACGTTCTTTGGTCATATAATACAGACCCAAAACCATATCCTGAGACGGTACCGTAATCGGAGAACCGTTAGCAGGGTTCAATATATTGTGGGAAGCCAACATTAACAGCTGTGCCTCCAAAATAGCCTCAGGACCTAAGGGTAAATGCACCGCCATTTGGTCACCGTCAAAATCCGCATTAAATGCAGTACATACCAACGGGTGTAAGCGAATTGCTTTGCCTTCTATCAATTTAGGCTGAAAAGCTTGGATACCTAAACGGTGTAATGTAGGGGCCCTGTTCAATAAAACTGGGTGACCTTTCAATACATTTTCCAAAATATCCCAAACAACAGGCTCTTTTTTATCTATTATTTTCTTAGCGGATTTAACCGTTTTAACAATACCTCTTTCAATCAGTTTTCTGATTACAAAAGGCTTGTATAATTCAGCGGCCATATCCTTTGGAAGTCCACATTCGAACAACTTCATTTCCGGTCCAACAACGATAACCGAACGAGCAGAATAATCCACACGCTTACCTAACAAGTTCTGACGGAAACGTCCTTGCTTACCTTTCAAGGAATCAGAAAGTGATTTCAATGGTCGGTTAGACTCGGTTTTTACAGCCGATGCCTTTCTGGTGTTATCAAAAAGTGAATCAACCGCTTCTTGAAGCATACGTTTCTCGTTTCTAAGAATAACTTCAGGAGCCTTGATTTCTACTAATCTTTTAAGACGATTGTTACGGATAATTACCCTTCTATACAAATCGTTCAAATCCGATGTGGCAAAACGACCACCATCCAATGGAACCAATGGACGCAATTCTGGTGGAATCACCGGAATTACTTTCATTATCATCCACTCCGGTAAATTCTCCCTATTATCCTGGGACTCACGAAGCGCCTCTACAACTTGAAGTCTTTTTAACGCCTCGGTTTTTCTTTGTTTTGAAGTTTCCGTATTTGCTTTGTGTCTTAACTCAAAAGAAAGTTCTTTCAAATTAATTCTGCCCAAAAGGTCAATAAGACACTCAGCACCCATTTTGGCGATGAACTTATTTGGGTCGGAATCATCCAAGTACTGATTTTCTTGTGGTATTGACTCTAAAATATTCAGATACTCCTCCTCTGTCAAGAAATCCATTTTCTGAACTTCCTCTCCTTCGGGTCCTTTTGCAATACCTGGTTGGATAACTACATAACGCTCGTAGTAGATTATCATATCCAGTTTTTTGGAAGGCAAACCAAGAAGGTATCCAATTTTATTAGGTAAAGAACGGAAGTACCAAATATGGGCAACGGGCACTACTAAATTAATATGTCCTACCCTATCTCTTCGTACTTTCTTTTCTGTAACCTCTACACCACAACGGTCACAAACTATACCTCGGTAACGAATTCGCTTGTACTTTCCACATGCACATTCGTAATCTTTTACCGGACCGAAAATTCGCTCACAGAAAAGACCGTCACGTTCTGGTTTGTGCGTCCTATAATTAATTGTTTCAGGCTTTAAAACTTCACCTCGGGACTCTGCCAAAATTGCTTCTGGAGAAGCTAATCCTATTGAAATTTTATCGAACCTTTTTACTGGGTTATTATCTTTTATTCTAGCCATAATAGCGTGCTGATAATGATTTTAATTTTTGTTTCTTGATAGTCTCCTCAACTATCCCTTATTCCTCAAGTCTAATGTCCAAACCTAATCCCTTAAGTTCGTGCATCAATACATTGAAAGATTCTGGTAAACCAGGTTCTGGCATCGTTTCGCCCTTGACGATTGCTTCATACGTCTTAGCCCTACCGATAACGTCATCCGACTTCACCGTAAGAATTTCACGTAAAGTTGCTGAAGCACCGTATGCTTCCAAGGCCCAAACTTCCATTTCTCCAAAACGCTGACCACCAAATTGTGCTTTACCACCCAAAGGTTGTTGCGTAATTAAGGAGTATGGTCCAATGGAACGTGCATGCATCTTATCATCTACCATGTGACCAAGTTTCAACATATAGATAACGCCCACCGTTGCAGGCTGATCAAAACGTTGACCTGTTCCACCATCATATAGGTAGGTATGACCAAATCTTGGTATTCCTGCCTCATCGGTATATGCATTTATCTCATCCAAGGTTGCACCATCAAAAATTGGAGTTGCATATTTTCTACCCAATTTAAGACCAGCCCAGCCTAAAACAGTTTCGTAAATCTGACCAATGTTCATACGGGAAGGTACTCCTAATGGATTCAAAACAATATCCACAGGTGTTCCATCCTCCAAGAAAGGCATGTCTTCCTGACGAACAATTCTAGAAACAATACCCTTATTACCATGACGACCGGCCATTTTATCACCTACTTTAAGCTTACGCTTTTTGGCGATATAAACCTTGGCCAACTTCATAATTCCTGCTGGTAACTCATCACCTACTGAAATGGTGAACTTGTCCCTTCTCAGGTTTCCTTGAAGGTCGTTTAATTTTATTTTGTAATTGTGAAGTAAATCGGCAACGGAGTTGTTTGTGTCAGCATCAGTTGTCCAGCTACCACTCACTAAATGCGCAAAATCGTCAACCGAGTTCAACATTTTCATGGTGTACTTTTTACCCTTAGGTAAAACTTCCTCACCAAGATCGTTCATTACTCCTTGCGATGTTTTTCCGTTAACAAGGGTGAACAACTTCTCTACAAGAATATCTTTCAATTCCTGAAACTTCACTTCGTATTCCAATTCCAATTTGGATAAATCCTCTTTATCCTCAGAACGCTTGCGCTTGTCTTTTACAGACCTAGAAAACAACTTCTTATCGATTACGACACCTCTTAACGAAGGTGAAGCTTTCAATGAAGCATCTTTTACATCACCCGCCTTGTCACCAAAGATGGCACGAAGTAATTTTTCTTCTGGAGTGGGATCAGATTCCCCTTTCGGCGTAATCTTACCTATAAGAATATCTCCAGGTTTAACTTCGGCTCCGATACGAATCATACCGTTTTCATCCAAATCCTTTGTAGCTTCTTCAGAAACGTTTGGAATATCATGAGTCAACTCTTCCGCACCCAATTTTGTATCCCTTACTTCCAAAGAATACTCGTCTACGTGAATAGAAGTAAATATGTCCTCACGAACTACTTTTTCAGAAATTACGATGGCATCCTCAAAGTTATATCCTTTCCAAGGCATAAATGCTACGGTAAGGTTTCTACCTAAGGCCAATTCACCTTTTTCAGTAGCATAGCCTTCACAAAGTACTTGACCCTTTTTAACCTTGTCTCCAATTTTCACAATTGGCTTAAGATTGATACTTGTACCTTGGTTCGTTTTCCTGAATTTAACCAAGTAGTAGGTTTTCTGATCTTCCTCAAAGCTAATTAATCGCTCTGCATCAGTTCTATCATACTTGATAGTGATTTTTTCAGCATCAACATACTCAATAACACCATCGCCTTCCGCATTAATCAATACTCTTGAGTCCGAAGCAACCTGTCTTTCCAAACCAGTACCTACGATTGGGGACTGAGGTTTTAACAATGGAACTGCCTGACGCATCATGTTTGATCCCATCAATGCACGGTTGGCATCATCATGTTCCAAGAAAGGAATCAATGAAGCTGAAATAGATGCAATCTGATTAGGAGCAACATCGGTATATTGGATTTCACTTGGGTCAACCACTGGAAAATCGCCTTCTTCCCTTGCAATAACCTTATCGGTATCAATCTGACCATTATCCTTCAAAGGAATATTTGCTTGTGCAATTTTCATTCCCTCTTCTTCCTCTGCACTTAAATACACGAAATTGTTGATGTCAACTTTGGAATTTTCAACCTTTCTATAAGGAGTTTCCAAGAAGCCCATAGGATTTACCTTCGCAAAAACTGAAAGTGAAGAAATCAAACCAATGTTTGGTCCTTCAGGTGTTTCAATCGGACATAAACGACCGTAGTGGGTATAGTGAACATCTCGTACCTCAAAACCAGCACGCTCTCTTGATAGACCACCTGGCCCTAATGCCGATAATCTACGTTTGTGCGTAATCTCCGCCAAGGGATTGGTTTGATCCATAAACTGAGATAACTGGTTGGTACCAAAGAATGAGTTAATTACAGAAGATAAGGTCTTCGCATTAATCAAATCAATTGGTGTAAATACCTCATTATCACGCACATTCATACGTTCGCGTATCGTACGCGCCATTCTCGCCAATCCGACACCGAACTGTGAAGACAATTGCTCACCTACCGTTCTTACACGACGGTTAGAAAGGTGATCAATATCATCGATTTCCGCTTTCGAGTTGATTAACTCAATCAAATATTTTATAATCGTTATGATATCTTCCTTGGTCAAGACCTGCTTGTCCATTCCAATATCCAACTGTAATTTTTTGTTCATTCTATAACGACCAACTTCACCTAGGTTATAGCGCTGATCTGAAAAGAACAATTTATCTATAATGCCACGAGCGGTTTCTTCATCGGGCGGCTCGGCATTACGTAATTGTCTATAGATATGTTCAACAGCCTCCTTTTCGGAGTTTGTTGGATCTTTCTGTAAGGTATTATGAATAATCGCATAATCAGATTGTGCGTTATTCTCCTTATGCAAAAGAATAGTTTTTACGTCTGCATCAATAATTTCCTGAATGTGGTCTTTTTCAAGGATGGTATCCCTATCCAGAATAATTTCGTTTCGCTCAATGGAAACTACCTCACCAGTATCCTCATCTACAAAATCCTCATGCCAAGTATTTAATACCCTAGCGGCCAATTTACGGCCCATAACTTTTTTAAGTCCGGCATTGGAAACCTTTACTTCCTCAGAAAGGTCAAAAATCTCCAAAATATCCTTATCCCGCTCAAAACCAATAGCCCTGAACAAAGTAGTAACCGGTAATTTTTTCTTTCTATCGATATAGGCATACATAACACCATTAATATCGGTAGCGAATTCAATCCAAGAACCCTTAAAAGGAATTACCCTAGCAGAGTATAATTTAGTTCCGTTGGCATGGAAAGATTGACCAAAGAAAACACCTGGAGATCTATGAAGTTGGGAAACTACGACCCTTTCAGCTCCGTTAATAACAAACGTTCCGCTTGGGGTCATGTAGGGTATGGTTCCCAAGTACACGTCCTGCACGATTGTCTCAAAATCCTCATGCTCCGGATCTGTACAATACAATTTTAACCTAGCTTTTAATGGTACGCTATAGGTAAGACCACGCTCTATACACTCTTGGATAGAGTATCTTGGCGGATCAATGAAATAATCTAAAAATTCTAGAACAAACTGATTTCTAGTATCAGTTATTGGAAAATTTTCCATGAAGGTATTATACAAACCTTCATCCCCTCTTTGGTCAGATTTTGTCTCCAATTGAAAAAAGTCTTGGAAGGACTTAATCTGAATATCCAAGAAATCCGGATATTGCGGAGTATTCTTAGCCGAGGCAAAATTTATTCTTTCAGTCTGATTTGTGAACATCTACGGACAGTGTTTTGATCGTGAGTACTTACTAGGTGGTATAAAGCTTCATATACCTAATTCTATAAAAAGGCTTAGGTCTAGCCGCAAAAAGCGGAAAGACCTAAACCAAATGTGATATGGTTGTTGCTATTATTTAAGCTCAACTTCTGCTCCTGCTTCTTCCAATGATTTTTTGATACCTTCTGCTTCGTCTTTAGAAATACCTTCCTTAACAGCTTTAGGTGCGCTATCAACGATGTCCTTAGCATCTTTCAATCCTAAACCAGTCAATTCCTTAACCAATTTAACAACTGCCAATTTAGAACCACCGGCTGCTTTCAAAATTACATCGAATTCTGATTTTTCCTCAGCTGCTTCTCCAGCTTCAGCTCCACCACCACCAGCGGCTACAGCTACAGCTGCTGCTGCAGGCTCAATACCATATTCTTCTTTTAAAATATCAGCTAACTCGTTTACTTCTTTTACCGTAAGGTTAACCAATTGTTCTGCGAAATCTTTTAAATCTGCCATTTTCTATCGTTTAATAAAATTTTAAAATATACTTAGTTTATAGTGCGTACTTATTTTTCAGATAATGTTTTAAGGATTCCGGCAAGTTTACCACCACCAGATTTAAGTCCAGAAATAACATTCTTGGCCGGGGATTGTAGTAATCCAATAATTTCGCCAATCATTTCCTCTTTAGACTTAATGCTAACCAAAGCATCCAAGTTTTCATCACCTATGTAAATTGCTTCCTCTACAAAAGCTCCTTTTAATAAAGGCTTATTAGATTTCTTTCTGAAATTCTTAATAAGTTTTGCGGGAGCGTTACCTACTTCAGAAAGCATTAAGGACGTATTACCTTTTAATGTTTCGGGAAGTTGGCCAAACTCCTTTTCGGAAGCTTCCATTGCTTTTGCAAGCAATGTATTTTTAACTACTGCAAGCTTTATGTTTGCTTTGAAACATGCCCTTCTCAAATCCGAAGTTGTTCCAGCATCCAAACCGGAGATATCCGCCAAATAAATAATGGGGCTATCTGCCAACTGCGTAGTCAAATCTTGTATAACCGTTGCTTTTTCTTCTCTTGTCATAATTGATATTTTTAACTAGCAGTGTTTAAACTGACTTAGGGTCTAATTGAACACTTGGACTCATGGTGCTGGACATAAAAATGCTTTTCATGTAAACACCTTTTGAGGCTGTAGGCTTCATTTTGTTCAAAGTCTCCAATAACTCTTTTGCATTGCCCGCAATCTTATCGGCAGAAAAGGAGGCCTTTCCTATCGCAGCGTGCACAATACCCGTTTTATCAACTTTAAAATCTATTTTACCTGCTTTTACCTCGGATACCGCTTTGGCAACATCCATAGTAACTGTACCTGTTTTCGGATTGGGCATTAAACCCCTTGGTCCTAAAACACGTCCCAATGGTCCTAACTTACCCATTACGCTTGGCATGGTGATGATAACATCAACATCTGTCCAACCGCCTTTGATTTTCTCCAAATACTCATCCAATCCAACATAATCAGCACCTGCTTCTTGAGCTTCGGCTTCTTTATCTGGTGTAACCAAAGCCAAAACTTTTACATCTTTACCCGTTCCATGAGGAAGTGTCACCACTCCACGAACCATTTGATTCGCTTTTCTAGGATCTACGCCCAAACGAACCGCTAAATCTATAGATGCGTCAAACTTTGTATTGGTTATCTCTTTTACTAAAGCTGAAGCCTCATCTATAGAATATAATCTATCCTTCTCTATTTTAGAATGAGCTTCTTTTTGCTTCTTTGTTAACTTTGCCATTTAAATTGCTTTTTAAGAATTAAAAAGGACGTTTACCCGCTACCTTCATACCCATTGAACGTGCAGTACCAGCTACCATACTCATAGCGGATTCTACAGTAAATGCATTAAGGTCAACCATTTTATCCTCGGCTATCGCCTTGATTTGGTCCCAGGTTACACTACCTAATTTTACTCGGTTAGGTTCGCCAGATCCTTTTTTAATCTTAGCCGCTTCCATCAATTGAACTGCCGCTGGCGGTGTTTTTACAACAAAGTCAAATGACTTGTCTTTGTAAACCGTGATAACAACTGGCAAAACTTTGCCTGGTTTGTCCTGTGTACGAGCATTGAACTGCTTACAGAACTCCATGATGTTAACGCCGGCAGCACCTAAGGCGGGTCCAACCGGTGGCGATGGATTCGCTGCACCTCCCCTAACTTGTAGTTTAACTACTTTACCTACTTCTTTTGCCATTGTTTAAAATTAAATTGAAAGCGTGTTTTTGGAAGCAACACAACTTTTAAATATGTAACAATTATTTTTATACTTTTTCAACTTGCATATAGCTAAGTTCTAAAGGCGTTTTTCTTCCGAAAATCTTAACCATTACCTCTAGCTTACGCTTTTCTTCATTTATCTTTTCTACCGTACCATTAAATCCGTTAAAAGGACCATCAATAACTTTTACGGTTTCACCGAATACAAAAGGAATAGCAACACTATCCGTATTAACGGCAAGTTCATCAACTTTTCCTAACATTCTGTTCACTTCGGATTTTCTTAGCGGCACTGGATCTCCTCCTTTTGTTTCTCCTAAAAATCCGATGACATTGGTTATTGAGCGTATGATATGAATCATTTCTCCGCCCAAATTTGCCTTAATCATAATATAACCCGGAAAATAAACCCTTTCCTTATTGATTTTTTTTCCGTTTCTGATCTGAATAACTTTCTCCGTAGGAACCAAAACATCCTCCAAATAATCGGAAAAACCATGACGTTCCACTTCACTCTCTATGTAGCCCTTAATTTTATTTTCTTGACCACTAACAGCTCTCACCACATACCATTTCTTATCCAATACTTCTGACATGAGCTTCAATTAATTTAGAACGTTGTTAAAATAAAGTTTGATAATCTTACTAAAGACAGTATCCACTCCCCAAGTTGCCAATGCGAACAAAATAGAAAACACGGCAACAATAACCATTAGGTTTGAGGACTCTGCACGAGAAGGAAGTGTTACATTGTTCCTTAACTCTTCAAAAGATTCTTTTATATATGTGAACATTCCTAATTCTTTTTTCAGATTCAAAAAGAGAAAAACTCTTTATTATTTGGCACGGGAGGAGAGACTCGAACTCCCGACACCTGGTTTTGGAGACCAGTGCTCTACCAACTGAGCTACACCCGTATATATTTACATCGAAAGGTATCCGTCTAAAACGGACACCCTTTGATGTAACACTATTAATATCGAAAGATTAGTCTAAAATCTTTGTAACCTGACCAGCACCTACTGTTCTACCACCTTCACGGATAGCGAAACGTAGACCAACGCTCAATGCGATAGGCTGTATCAACTCTACTGTAATAGTTAAGTTATCTCCAGGCATAACCATTTCAACTCCGCTAGGAAGTGCAATGTTTCCAGTAACATCGGTTGTTCTTACGTAGAACTGTGGACGATAGTTATTGTGGAAAGGTGTGTGACGACCACCTTCTTCTTTTTTAAGGATGTAGACCTCAGCTTCAAACTTAGCATGTGGCTTAACAGAACCTGGCTTACAGATTACCATTCCACGGCTAATTTGAGATTTCTCAATACCTCTTAAAAGAATACCAACGTTATCTCCAGCTTCACCTCTGTCCAATATCTTACGGAACATCTCAACACCTGTGATGGTAGAAGTTAATTTCTCAGCTCCCATTCCAATAATGTCAACAGCATCTCCCGTGTTGGCGATTCCAGTCTCAATACGACCGGTAGCAACAGTACCACGACCAGTAATGGTGAATACATCTTCGACAGGCATCAAGAATGGCTTTTCAACATCCCTGGTAGGAAGCTCGATCCACTCATCAACAGCAGTCATCAATTCCATAACTGTATCAACCCATTTTTGCTCACCATTCAAAGCACCCAAGGCAGAACCAGCGATTACAGGACCATTATCACCATCATACTCATAGAAAGAAAGTAACTCACGCACTTCCATTTCAACAAGCTCGATAAGCTCTTCATCATCAACCATATCCACTTTGTTCATGAAAACGACCATTCTAGGAATACCAACCTGGCGACCTAAAAGGATGTGCTCACGTGTTTGAGGCATAGGACCATCAGTTGCAGCCACCACCAAAATAGCACCGTCCATTTGGGCAGCACCAGTAACCATGTTCTTCACATAATCCGCGTGACCTGGACAGTCAACGTGTGCGTAGTGACGGTTAGCCGTTTGGTACTCTACGTGAGACGTATTAATTGTAATACCTCTTTCTTTTTCCTCAGGAGCGTTGTCGATAGAATCGAAACTTCTCATTTCAGAAAGTCCTGCGTTCGCTAAAACAGTTGTGATAGCGGCAGTCAATGTAGTTTTACCGTGATCCACGTGTCCAATAGTACCAATATTTAAGTGGGGTTTGGAACGGTCAAAATTTGCCTTTGCCATGTTTATTAAATTTAATCTTAGTTTATATTAGTGTACGAATTTATATCTTAATTGAGCCAATGACGAGATTTGAACTCGTGACCTCTTCCTTACCAAGGAAACGCTCTACCCCTGAGCTACACCGGCTTATTGTGTTTCAGGTTTAGAGTTTAAAGTTGCAAGCCCAAAGTGTACTACCTTAAACTTTTACAACTTGAAACCTTAAACTTCAAGTTTTGAGCGGGAGACCGGGTTCGAACCGGCGACATTCAGCTTGGAAGGCTGACGCTCTACCAACTGAGCTACTCCCGCTTATAAAAATCTCAATATTTCAAATTAGTCCCATCAACAAAAGTCAAAGTGGGGAGAGCAGGATTCGAACCTGCGAAGACGTAGTCAGCAGATTTACAGTCTGCCCTCGTTGGCCGCTTGAGTATCTCCCCGTTTAACCAATATTTTAAGAACTTAAGAGCCGATAGAGGGACTCGAACCCACGACCTGCTGATTACAAATCAGCTGCTCTAGCCAGCTGAGCTACATCGGCATTACAGCACTTTTTTTGGCATAAAAAAGTCCGCTATTTCTAACGGACTGCAAATGTATTGATTTATTTGTTTATTCAAAACAAAATTTGGAAAATTTTAATTAAGCATGCAAACGCAATTTCTGCTTCTTTTTAATCAGTTTTCGTTCTAAGGAATTACAGGCAGAATCTACGGCCTCCTCAAAAGATTTACACTGTTTTTTAACAACAAACATATCCTTAGGAACATTTAATTTAATCTCAACGATTTTATTTTCCTTCGAGCTTGTGTTCTCTACCTTCAAATAGACGTCTGAACTTATTACTTTGTCATAAAAAGTTTCCAATTTGTCCATACGATTATGCAAAAATGATATCAACTTGGAATCTGCATTAAAGTTAACTGATTGCGCGTTTACTTTCATAGGCCTAATTTTGAGTTTTACTTAAACTATTATTAACAAATACCTTTACTTTTCACCTCTTGGGTGAGCCGAAGCATGCACCTTTTTTAGCTCGGCTATACTATTATGCGTATAAACCTGTGTAGATGCCAAACTAGAATGCCCCAGCAGCTCTTTTACCGCATTTAAGTCGGCCCCTTTGTTAATAAGATGTGTAGCAAAAGTATGCCTTAATATATGCGGACTTGTTTTCACCTTTGTGGAAACCTCTCTAAAATACTTATTTATAATTCTATAAACAAGGTTTTCATATATTTTATTGCCAGATTTGGATAGCAAAACAAAGTTTTTATCGGCTATTTTTTCAAGCTGATTTCGATGGTTAAAGTAAGATTTAAAATGCGCTTTGGTTTCCCGGAGCATGGGAACAATCCTTTCCTTGTTCCGTTTACCTAGGACCTTTATGGTATTGGCTTCAAAATTTACATCGGAAAGTTTTAAATTGATTAATTCCGACCTTCGCATTCCTGTTGCGTAGAGAACATGTATAATAAGACGATCCCTATTACCCTCAAAGTCATTACCAAATTCAATGGAGGAAAGTACAGCCGTCATTTCGGCTTCTGAAAATGGTATTTCTATTTTTTTTGCGGTCTTTAACGCTTTATGCTTGGACAAAGGATTAATCTCTACTTCCCCTATTTTCTGTAAAAATTTGAAGTAAGCTTTTAAAGATGCTACCTTTCTATTAATGGAGCGATTGCCAACTTTATTTTCCGACAATTGAACAACCCAGCTTCGCACCATTGTATAAGCGGTCTGGTCAATATTGTTCAAGTCATAGTTATCAAGACAAAACGTTGAGAATTCTGTCAAATCCCTCAGATAGGCATTAACGGTATGAACCGAATAGTTCTTTTCTAAGTTCAGGTAGTCGGAAAATTGCTCCAAATGCATAGTCAAAGTTACCAATAGTTTGCTTTGATTATACCTCCAAATAAAAAAATCCCGTCCGGAGAGTTCTCTGGACGGGATTTAACCTGTAAAAGAAAAGAAAATTAAATTTCTTCCTGATCTCTTAAACCTTGAATATATTGTGCTTTTTGTATCTGCGCTCTGCGCTCAACGGAGGGCTTTGTGAACTGCTGACGTTTTCTCAACTGTCTCATTGTACCTGTTTTATCGAACTTTCGCTTAAAGCGCTTTAAAGCTCTGTCTATGTTTTCTCCTTCTTTAACTGGTATTATTAACATGGGCTACAACCTCCTTTCTTTAGTGATTAAGGGCGCAAATATAGGAACTAATTTGAAGTATCCAACTATTATTATGATTTTTAAAATGAAATAAAATGGTGAGTTCTGAACTTTTAAAAGTATTGGAATATCATGCATCAAGCTAAATCGACATAAAATTTTCTTGGCCAAAACCCCCAATCTTAATCAGTAGGCGCCTTGTACTCCTTTTTATCGATTACTATTTTGGCAATAATTTCTCGTAAAATCTCTGAAGTACCACCTCCAATAGGCCCCAACCTACTATCTCGAAATAATCTGGCCATAGGGTAATCTTCAATATATCCGTAGCCTCCTAAAAATTGAAGACATGCATACGCAACATCGTCCGCCATTTTTGTAGAACGTAGTTTTGAAATGGTAGCTTCTTTTACCGCATACTGCCCTTTATCCAACTTGTAAGCAACACCATAGTTATACTCCCTACAGACCTCCAAATCCGCATACAAGTCTGCAACCTTATGGCGTAGGGCCTGAAACTCATCAATACTTTTTCCAAATGCCTCCCTTTCAGACATATATTGTAGCGCATATTCCAATGCATATTCTGATCTGGCATGCGCATTTATACCCATAATCAATCTTTCCAAGGCAAAATGTTCCATGATATAGGAAAAGCCATTGTTCTCCTCTCCCATAAGATTGGAATGGGGAATACGCACATTGTCAAATGCCAACTCCGCGGTATCGGATGCCCGCCAACCCAATTTGTTCAATTTATTGGCAGTAACACCTTTACTATTTCTATCTACCACAAAAATACTGATGCCCTTGTTTCCCAATTCCGGATTTGTCTTTGCAGCTACCACCATGTAGTCCGCGTAAACACCATTAGTTATAAATGTTTTAGAACCATTTAAAACGTAAACATCCCCGTCTTTCTTGGCTGTTGTTCGCATTGCGGCCACATCACTCCCTCCGAAAGGCTCCGTAACACAAAGGCAGCCTATTTTTTTACCCTCAACACTGGGTTCTAAATATGCCTTTTTGGTTTCCACACTTGCTTCCTTATTCAAATGGGTCATTGCTAAATAGGCATGTGCCCAAATGGCGGCGGCGAAACCTCCTGAATTAATTTTTTGAAGTTCTTCCAGAAGGATAACGGTGTAGAACAAATCCAGTCCCAAACCACCATTCTCCTCCGGTGTGGCAAGGCCAAAATAGCCCATCTCTCCAAACTTTTCCCAAATGAACCTTTCAATGGTTCCGGTCTCCTCCCACTTCTCTATATGCGGAACTACCTCTTTTTGTAAAAAATCCTTTAAACTTTGTCTGAATAGTCGATGTTCTTCAGTGAAGTACATACTTTGCATAGCTTTATTTTTTGAGGGACAAATATAAAGCAATATTATCTATCTTATCGGTCGGGAAATTTTCGATTTTTGTTAATTCGTCCAACGAATTAATACTTCCGTTGAGATTCCTGTAATTCACTATGTCTTCAGCTACGCTTTTTTGAATATATACTAATTTTGAGAGTTCTTGTGCAGATGCATTGTTTAGATTTATTGTAGTGACTTTGGGTACGGTAATAACCTTGAATCGTTCTAAAACGCGTTGCACCACATCCGGTTTTAAACCATAAACATCGTTTAGTTGCCTGTCTATCAAAAAGCCCCCAAGTCTATCCCTGAATTTGACAATACGAGCGGATAACGTTTCTCCAACACCATTAATACTTTTAAGCTCCTCCGCAGTGACCGCATTTAAATCAGCAATTTCAAATTTTTCATTCGGTTCTTTTGCGCCTTTAGGAGGAGGTGAATCCCTGTTGGGGGCTATGGCGTTGCCTCTACTTTTCTGCGTCCATTCCGGAAACTTGAACTGACCGGATATGTCATTTAAGAGCGAATCTGAAATTTGTGTGACGTTTTGAAATTCCTGCGCCGAGTTCACAAATTTATGCTGCGCCCTAAACCGATGCAAACGGTAAATCTCCTCAACCGACATACCTAAAGTATACCCTTTATAATCCGTTATAAAATTGGGATTGAAAGGATACAATTTTATGGTATCCTTTTGAGACACGGACAATTTTAAACTATCCAATTTTTCTTGTAACTCGGTGTTAGAGGCTAACGGCGGAGGGGCATTTACTTTAAACTTTTTATAGAAAAAATAACCGGTTTGGATAGCTATCAACAACAGAAATAAAAAGAAAATCCCACTCCGTTCCTGTTTACTGAACTTGAAGTGGGATTTGAGATTTTTCAATTGAGCTAGCCTTTAATATACCTTATTAATGGCATTAACATATCTGGTCAAACTCTTTTTAACCTTTGGAAAAAGAATAAGCAAACCTATCATATTAGGGAATACCAATGCCAGAATCATAGCATCAGAAAATTTAATCACCGCATCCAAAGTAGCAGCGGCTCCTATTACTACAAATATCAGGAACAAAACCTTATAAATGATATCAGCTGCTTTACCCCTTCCAAAAAGGTACTTCCATGATTGAAGACCATAATAGGACCAAGAAATCATTGTAGAAAAGGCAAAAAGTATTATCGCAATAGTAAGAACATATCTAAATCCAGGTATTACAGAATCATAGGCCATGGAAGTCAAATCCACTCCCCCAACATAAGCTCCACTCTCATTAAGTAAAACTGTACTACCTACTCCATTTCCATAGTCAAATGCACCGGCATCCATATTAAAGAAAATGATAACCAGAGCTGTCATCGTACAAATGACCACAGTGTCAATAAAAGGTTCCAACAAAGCAACAATACCTTCACTAGCAGGGTATCTTGTTTTAACCGCTGAGTGAGCTATTGCAGCAGAACCAGCACCAGCTTCATTGGAAAATGCCGCTCTTTGGAATCCCACGATGATTACCCCAACAATACCGCCTATGGCCGCATCTGGAGAGAAAGCCCCTGCGAAAATCATTCCGAAAGCATCACCAATATATTTTATGTTGGCAAAAATGATTACTAAAGAAGCCAAGACATAAATACCCGCCATGAATGGTACAATTTTTTCCGTAACACTGGCAATTTTCTTAATTCCACCAATAATTACTATACCTACCAAAATCGCCAATATAACACCAATTATAACTCCGGTAGCACCACCTTCCAAACTCAACATTGTGGTTAATTGTACGGCAGCTTGATTGGATTGGAAAGCATTGCCCCCTCCAAAAGAAGCTCCTACACACAGCACCGCAAAAATACCTGCCAAAACTTTACCCAAGGTCTTCATATTATCTTCGCTAAGACCTTTGGACAAATAGTACATAGGACCTCCGTAGACCGTACCATCCGGTCCGACATCTCTATATTTTACTCCGAGTGTACATTCAACGAATTTGGTAGACATCCCTATTAGTCCACAAACAATCATCCAAAACGTGGCGCCCGGACCACCCAAAGCAATAGCAACGGCCACCCCAGCTATGTTACCTAAACCAACCGTTCCAGAAACTGCGGTCGCAAGAGCCTGAAAATGGCTTACCTCTCCTTCTTCACTTTCATCCCTTATCGTATCAGGAATGTCGCCATCTTCCGTCATGTGAAGTTCAACTTTCTCCAAGCCGTATTTTTCAATTTCCTCATACTTTCCACGTACCACGTTTATTGCCAAAGGAAATTTTGTAATTCCAGGAAACTTAAAGTAAATGGTAAAAAAAGTGGCACCAACAATTAGAAGAATCAAAACAATCGGTAAATTATATCCAGCTATTGGTATGGAGGTTAAAACCGTATTTTCCCACCATGTCGCAATAGGCATAAAGGCATCGTTCACTTTTTCGTCCAAGCCTTTTTCCTGAGCAAAAGAAACAACGGGAAGCAAAAATGTAAGAAAGAATAGAAGTCTGTACTTCATCGTATTTAGTTTATTTAGTTAGTTTGAAAGAATGGCAATATCCTAAAAATAATGTACCGAATCAAATATATGTATAAAAGATCGTCATTATTCTATGTGGAACATTTCATTTAATTTTCTTATTTGCTCGGGCCTACCCAAAACAATAACCTTACTCTTAGGTTGTAGTTGTAAATCCGCTTCCGGGTTAATTATATATTCCCCATCTGGAGCTATGTAGCCGATAATGGTGCAGCCTGTTTTTTTACGAAGGTCTAAATCGCGTAAAGAATTACAGTCCACCTGATCTGCAAAATCTTCTATAGCCACTTCTTCCAAGTTGATGGTGTGATCCCCTTCCATAGAAAGCTTGTCCATAAAGGTTATCAAATCGGGCATTACTACAAGAGATGCCATATGGTCACCGCCAATCTTATCCGGCATTATTACTTTGTCCGCGCCGGCCAAACGCAATTTTTTTTGAGAAGTAAACAGGGAAGCCCTACTTATAATAAAAAGGTCTCTATTTAATTGCCTCGCGGATAAAACCACGAATAAATTAGCCGCATCGTCTGGCAGAGCGGCGATTAAATATTGTGCTTTATTGATGCCTGCCGCCAGTAGCACTTCATCGTCATTTGCATCTCCTTCCACGAACAGTACTTCATCCTCATATTTTCCCAATAATTCCTTGTCTCTTTCAATTACAACGAAAGGTTTTTTATACGCCGTTAGTCTTTCAGCCGCCTGCATCCCGTTACGGCCATATCCGCAGACTATAACATGGTTGGTTAGATTCTCTATCATATTTTTCACCTTTTTCTTTTTTAAAAGTTCTAAAGAATTTCTACTCAATATATATTCAGTAATTACCGAAATGGCAAAACCGACAATAACGACACTGGACAAAATTAAAAGAATAGTAAAAATTTTCCCCTCCGCCTCCATGGGCCTTACCTCGGAAAAACCAACGGTGGTCACCGTGATAATAGTCATGTAAAAAGCATCAATCCAAGAATAATCGGAAATAAACCGATACCCTATCACTCCAAAAACCAAAACCACAAGGACAAGGAATAATGCTAAGTATATTTTAGAACGAAAAAGCTTTATCATGGTTATAAGTCAAATACCGAAGTACGCTTAGTATAAATCAAATCTTTAATCTTTAACCAAAACGCCAAAAAAAGATACAAAGCAAAACCAAAACCTAGCGTCACAAAAGTCAGGTAAATAAAGGAAGTCCGTACAACACGAGCCCTTATACCTAATCTTTCCGCTATTCTTCTACAAACTTCGAACCCCCTTTTTTGTAGATAATGGAGTAAGTCATAAAATTTGTTCATAAGCTAAAATTAGCGTTTTAAATTCAATAATTCAGCGCCAACGGCACATTGCAGACATTTCTTCTTAGAACAATAATTACCATATAGCTGGAGTAATGCCTGACTATCTTTCGCAGAGTTAATGGCAACACCTAAGTCTTCATAGCTTTTAACGATACTATTCTCTTCCTTGGCAACGCTCTTAATTAATTTGAGAAATACTTCATCAACCGTTAAGCCTTTATATTTCCAATAACAAAATTTTAAGGGCAAGATGGTATTAATAAGTAGCAAATCCACAAAATTTTTTGAAATGGATTTTGCCCGCTTTTTGGATAGCTTGCCAAAAGTGTAATGATTATCCCAGTACTGATTTATATTTACTTTAAAGATTTGGTGATAGTCAGGGTTTTCGGCTTCAATCAATTGATGAAATAAATTCGAATTAGTAGCATATAGGGCGGAGATCTGTGACAAGCGTATCGTTGGAAAATTAACAGGTCTCAGTTTAAAAAAGGCAGGTGGATTGATCAAGGATTCTTCCAAACCATATTTGGATTTTAGAAAAGAGTATTCCTCTTTTAACTTTAAATAATGGAAATCTAAAACTTCGTCCGATTCCAACAGCTTTGCTTGCCCTAACAATAGACTTTCCATTTGCAAAGGCTTTTCTTTAAGTTTCCTGATTATAGAAAAATCGACGTTCTTGCCCAATTCAAAGAAAATATCTCCATTTATTTTAGATCCAAAATTCTTTAGAAGAAGGATGAAAAGCACCTTTTCCCAATCGTTTTGGGAGGTTTTCAACAATTCTAAAATGACGACTGATTTTTGTTCCAGGCGCTCAAAGTAGAGTCTGTCCAACCAATTAGCCCACAGAAATCTTGATATTGTATTGATATCCTTTCCGCAGTTTATAAATTGTTCCTTCTTGTTATCGAATAACTTATTGTAGGCCGACAACAAATCCTGACTAACGTAATTTTTGAGCTCTAAGGTTGGTATTATAGTTTCATCGTTTCGAAATACCGATACATCATCCTCCCAAACAACATGTAGGATAACGTTATCATAATTTTTATCTCGCTCATGATTATGTGCATACCAGTCCGAAGAATTTATATGAATCTCCACATTACCTGCCCAAACCTGATTATCAATAGTAAGTCGCGCATTAAAAAAATCCGGCCCTGCCAACTTATTATGATTCCCTACCGACTGTACCGATAAAGAATTTCCAGTGGTAGTAAGCAAATTTGAACTAGGGAATTTCCTATATTTCCAGATAAAATGTAGTAAATCTTCCCTCATGCTCTAAAAGTAAAAAACCCGCTTTAAAGCGGGTAATTTGTTTATTTCAAATTCATTCTTCTACATCGCCTTCCCAATTCATGAAGCCTCCCTCTAAATTATAGGTGTTCTCAATACCTATACTGTTCATAATGGCACAAGCCTGCCCACTTCTGTTGCCCGACCTGCAATACACATAATAGTTTTTTGATTTGTCCAATTTTTCCAGTTCGTTCAAAAACTCTTGACCCAAATAAATATCAATATTTTTGGCGTTTGGAATATATCCCTCTTCCATTTCTTCCGGTGTCCTAACGTCCAAAATAAAAGCATTATCGTCCTGTGACAATTGCTCTTCCCATTCTTCTTGTGATAAATCTGCCATTGTGTACTTTTTAGGATTCAAAAATAATCGATTTCAAGGAAACAGAAGCATTTTACTTTTTAACAAAAATTTAAACTATCAATAACTGTGAAGACTAAATTAAGTATGTACATTTGTACGTACAATTATTGTAGATACATGAATGTTGAAGAAATTATAAAAACCTCTACAAGCATCCCCTTGCACCGAAGGACAATAATTCATTTGTCACTAGTATGTAATAAGATTGATGAACAGATGGCCTGTGCTCTTAAACCCCATGATATATCCATACAGCAATTTAACGTTCTCCGCATATTAAGAGGACAAAAGGGTAAACCGGCGAACTTGTCCACCATTAACGAACGCATGGTTACTAAAAGCAGTAATACAACAAGATTGGTAGACAAATTGCTATCCAAAGATTACGTTAGAAGGGAAGTTTGTGAACGTAACAGAAGAAAAGTAGAGATAAGCATTACAAATAAAGGTTTAGATTTCCTAGATAACATAGATGGCATACTATTTGAAAAAGAAAAGCAAATTGTAAGTAATTTATCTACCGAAGAACTGTCAGAACTAAACAGGTTGTTGGATAAATTTTAACCACAGAAATGAGTAAAACATTAGATAAATTAAACTGGAGGTATGCCACTAAAAAATTTGATAGCTCCAAAAAAATAAGTGCAGAAAACCTCAATACATTATTGGAGGCCATAAAGTTAAGTGCTTCATCCTACGGACTTCAACCCTATCACATTTTTGTAATAGAAGATAAGGATATAAGGGCAAAATTGAAACCAGTATCCTGGGGACAATCGCAAATAACCGATGCTTCACAAATTATAGTCTTTGCTAATAAGACAGGTGTTAGGGAAGAATTGATAGATGACTACATGAATAACGTATCTTCTACCAGAGGAATTGAGAAAGAGGATTTAAAAGGATATTCAGATTTTATGAAATCCAAGTTGATGCAGCTTAGCAATACCGAAAAAGAAGTTTGGACTGCGAACCAAGTGTATATTGCGTTGGGCAATGCTATGACTATCGCTGCCGAGCTAGAAATAGATACCTGCCCTATGGAGGGTTTTGAACCGGAACAGTATAACAAGATTTTAGGTCTAAATGAAAAACAGTTGAACGCCGCAGTTGTTTTGGCGGTTGGTTACAGGTCTGAAGAAGACCAAACCCAGCATCATCCTAAAGTCCGAAGAGCAAAAGAAGAACTATTCACACATATATAAATCATTAACACTTTAAATTTAAAATTAACAAACATGAAAAAAACAGTTTTTAGTATTGCACTTGCATTGGTTTTCGGATTTTCCGCAACAGCCACGGAGCCCATCGATGCAGAGAAGAAAGAAGTAAAAGTAAGTGAGAGTACCGTTACTTGGAAAGGATACAAAGTAACAGGGTCCCACGAAGGAACTATTTCCTTGAAATCAGGTCACCTAGAAATGGATGGCAAAAAACTAACAGGAGGAGAGTTTGTAGTTGATATGACTTCCCTATCCAATTCTGATTTAGAAGGAGATTCAAAAGGAAAATTGGAAGGGCATTTAAAATCAGATGACTTTTTTGGTGTAGCCACTTATCCAACTGCTAAATTGGTTTTTACTTCCGTAAAACCGCTTAATAAAAATTCTTACACGGTAACCGGAGATTTGACCATCAAGGAAACTACAAAACCAATTACATTTGTTGTTTCCGTTTACGAGAACAAAGCTACGGCTACTATGAAAGTTGATAGAGCTGAATATGACGTACGCTACGGTTCTGGAAGTTTCTTTGACAATCTAGGAGACAAGACCATCTATGATGAATTTGACTTGGTTGTAGATTTGCAGTTATAATAAACTTGACCTCACAAGTTTTGGTCCCACTATTCCTCTGGTTTAGTGGGATTTTTTTTATCGGATTCGTATTGGCAATTAGAAAAATGATTTCTATATTTGACCTTCAATGAAAAATAGAAACGTAAATACTTGGTGGTGGAACAACTTACGAACGTCGTCGTGAGCTGAGCATCCTTGTAGTTAAACTATATAAAAGCTTGTCATCACGACAAGCTTTTTTCTTTTTTATATGATGTACTATGACTTTTAACTTAAATACACACTACAAAAAAATACTTGCCGATACGATCACTCCGGTAAGTGTCTACCTAAAAATAAGGGATAAATTTCCCAATAGCATTTTGTTGGAAAGTAGTGATTACCATGCAAATGACAATAGTTTTTCCTATATCTGCTGCAATCCCATCGCATCCATCAAAATAGAAAAGGAGAATATTCTACAACAATATCCGGATGGTTCAATTAAGGAAATAAAAATTGGGGAGGATACCGATGTCGTCAAAATAATCGATGAATTCAGCCAACAATTTAAGGCGGAGAACAATCGGTTCAAGTTCATAAACAACGGTCTCTTTGGTTATATGGCCTATGATGCCGTTCGCTATTTTGAAGATATAAGCATTTCAAAAAAAGAAGGTACTTTGGATATTCCGGACATTTATTATGCCGTATACCAAAATATTATCGCCATCAATCATTTTAAAAATGAAGCCTATCTTTTTGCCCATTGCTTTAATTCTGACAATAATATTCCGGAGCTTGAGCAAATTTTGAATGTCAAAAATTTTGCTTCTTATAACTTTAAGATTGAAGGCGGGCCAACATCCAATTTAAATGATGAGGAATATAGGGAACATGTGGCTTTGGCAAAAAAACACTGTCAACGTGGGGATGTTTTTCAATTGGTACTGTCCCGAAGGTTTTCACAAGGTTTCAAGGGTGATGAATTTAACGTATACAGGGCATTACGCTCCGTGAACCCATCACCTTATCTATTCTATTTCGATTATGGCGACTTTAAAATATTTGGAAGTTCTCCAGAAGCCCAACTTATAGTTAACGAAGGAAAAGCTGAAATTCATCCTATTGCAGGGACGTTTAAAAGAACCGGTAATGACGAACAGGACGCGGAACTTGCAAAAAAGCTAAAGATTGACGATAAAGAAAATAGCGAACATGTAATGCTAGTAGATCTTGCCCGAAATGATTTGAGTAGAAACGGTAACGTAGTTCAAGTTGAAAATTATAGGGAAGTACAGTTTTTTTCTCATGTGATTCATTTGGTGAGCAAAGTAACCGGTCAGAAAAAAGCGGATATTCCTACTATGAAAGTAGTTGCAGATACCTTTCCAGCGGGCACATTAAGCGGGGCTCCAAAACATATGGCCATGCAACTTATTGAAAAATATGAGAAAACGGGAAGAAGTTACTATGGCGGTGCCATCGGTTTTATGGATTTCAATGGGAATTTTAACCATGCTATCATGATTAGAACCTTTTTGAGTAAAAACCACCAGTTACATTACCAAGCAGGTGCAGGACTAGTTGCCGCATCCGATCCGGAAACGGAACTACAGGAAACATATAACAAATTAGGCGCTCTTACCAAAGCGCTGGAAATAGCCGAGACTATCTAAACATGGAAAAGATTTTAGTCATAGACAATTACGATAGTTTCACCTATAATCTTGTTCATTATTTGGAGGATTTGGATTGTGAGGTAACTGTAAAACGAAACGACCAGCTTTCCCTTGATGAAGTTGATTCCTTTGATAAAATAGTCCTTTCACCTGGTCCTGGAATACCGGATGAGGCGGGACTGTTAAAAGACATCATAAGGATATATGCTCCTTCCAAAAAAATATTCGGGGTTTGTCTGGGCCAGCAGGCAATTGCGGAAGTTTTTGGTGGCACGCTAATCAACCTGGATGAAGTCTATCACGGAATTGCCACCAAAATAAATATTATCAAAGACGACCCACTGTTCGAGGGAATGCCAAAGGAAATTGAGGTTGGCCGTTATCACTCATGGGTTGTGAGTCCAGAATTACCAGAAGTTTTGGAAACTACCTCAGTAGACGAAAACGGACAGATAATGTCCCTTAGACATAAGGATTATGATATTTGCGCAGTACAATTTCATCCGGAATCGGTTTTAACACCATTTGGAAAACAGCTATTGGAGAATTGGTTAAAATAGAGTTTAGATATTAGACGATAGATTTTAGAAAATGAAAGAAACACTAAATAAATTAATAAACCACGATATTCTTCCAAAGGAGGAAGCAAAACAAATTCTGGTGAATATTGCTAAGGGAGATTACAACACCAGTCAAATAGCGGCCTTTTTAACCGTTTATATGATGCGCAGCATTACGACAGATGAGTTGGAAGGCTTCCGGGATGCATTGCTGGAATTATGCTTGGCAATAGATTTGTCTGACTATAACCCCATAGACCTTTGTGGAACAGGGGGAGATGGTAAGGATACGTTTAACATTTCCACTTTGGCCTCTTTCGTAACGGCGGGAGCTGGAATAAATGTTACCAAGCATGGCAATTATGGTGTTTCTTCAACATGTGGAAGTAGTAATGTAATGGAGTTTTTGGGTATTAAGTTTAGTAATGAGAAGGATTT
Source organism: uncultured Flavobacteriaceae bacterium (assembly GCA_963848865.1). Taxonomy (GTDB): domain Bacteria; phylum Bacteroidota; class Bacteroidia; order Flavobacteriales; family Flavobacteriaceae; genus Maribacter. The sequence goes on from CAWKFV010000014.1 coordinate 527,470, forward strand.
TCTGGAAAAATGTATTGATCAAGCGGGGATTTGTGTTCTTCATGCACCATTGTTTCATCCCGCAATGAAAAATGTTGCTCCTATACGTAAGGAGTTGGGCGTTAAAACCTTTTTCAATATGTTGGGTCCTATGGTAAATCCAGCATTTCCAAAAAACCAGATAGTTGGCGTTTTCAATCTGGAATTGGCCAGAATGTATGGTTACCTGTACCAAAATACAGATAAGAATTTTACGGTACTCCATGCCTTGGATGGTTATGACGAAATATCCTTAACTGGGAACACTAAGACCATTTCCAATACAACGGAAAGATTGCTTAAACCATCCGATTTTGGAGTAGATACGGTGCAACAATCTGAAATAGTAGGTGGGAATTCCATTGAGGATTCCGCTCAGATATTCTTGAATATTTTACAAGGCAGAGGCACCGAAGCACAAAATAATGTGGTTTGCGCAAATGCGGGGATTGCAATTGCCACGGCGGAAAACACTTCTCCGAAAGCCGGATTTGAAAAAGCGAAAGAATCGCTTTTAAACGGCAATGGATTGAAAACCTTAAAAAAGCTGCAAGAACTTAGTAGAAATTAAAGGATGAGCATATTAGATAAAATAGTGGCCGATAAGCGTAAGGAAGTCGATTTAAAAAAATTGATTGTTCCGGTAGCGCAGTTGGAGAAATCCTTTCTTTTTGAAAGAAAAACCTATTCCTTGGCCCAAAAGCTAAGAACTAGCACCACCGGAATTATCGCCGAGCATAAAAGACGTTCTCCGTCTAAGGAAACTATCAATCAAAACACCAATGTTGGCCAAATTGCAAAAGGCTATAAAAATGCCGGAGTTTGCGGGATGAGCGTACTCACCGATATTAAATACTTTGGTGGCTCCTTGGAAGATTTGCAACTAGCGCGTGCCTCCGTTGCTATTCCTTTACTCCGAAAAGAGTTTATGATTGACGAGTACCAGATTTTGGAGGCCAAGGCAAATGGTGCGGATGCCATCTTGTTAATAGCGTCCGTACTGTCCAGAAATGAAATAAAACTACTTTCCGAATTGGCTAAAAGTTTACAAATGGATGTGTTATTGGAAGTCCATAACAAAGAGGAATTGGAGAAATCAATTATGCCCAATTTGGATATGCTTGGGGTAAACAATCGTAATTTAAAGACCTTTGAGGTAAGTCTTGAAACAAGTAAAACCTTAAGTAATCTAATTCCAGATGATTTTGTAAAGGTTTCTGAGAGCGGCATTAGTTCCATTAAGGCGATAAAGGATTTAAAGCAATATGGCTATCAAGGTTTTTTGATTGGCGAGAATTTTATGAAGACCATAAATCCGGGCAAAAGCGCATCAGAATTTATTCAAAAACTTTCGAAATGAAGATCAAGGTCTGTGGTATGAAATATAATCCAGATGAGGTTGAAGCTATACAGCCAGATTACATGGGTTTTATTTTCTGGGATAAATCACCTCGTTACCTTTCAGGTATTATTCCTTCCATATCGTTAAAAATTAAGAGGGTTGGGGTTTTTGTGAATGCCTCCATAGAAGAAACATTGCAGAAGGCAGCAAAATATGGCCTCGCAATGGTACAACTCCATGGACATGAATCACCCGAGTTATGTAAAAAAATAAAAGATGTTGGCATTGAGGTGATTAAAGTCTTCAGTATCGATGAGGCTTTTGACTTTTCTATTTTGGACCCTTATGAAGAAGTATGTGATTTTTACCTTTTCGATACGAAAGGGAAATTACCAGGCGGAAACGGTTACACGTTTGATTGGGAAGTTTTAGAAGATTATCCCTCAACTAAGCCCTTCTTTTTAAGTGGTGGCATAGGAATGGAAAATATTGACGATGTATTGACTTTTTTATACAGGCCCGAATCAAAATATTGCCATGCGTTTGATTTGAACAGTAAATTTGAAATTGAACCGGGGTTAAAGGACGTTGAAAAATTAAAGGAATTCAAAATAAGATTGGAAAATGAGCTATCACGCTGACGAAAAAGGATATTACGGAGAATTTGGTGGAGCTTTTATTCCAGAAATGCTGTACCCCAATGTGGAAGAGTTGCGCCAAAAGTATTTGGACATAATGTATGAGGATTCCTTTCAAAAGGAATTTCATCAATTATTGAAGGATTATGTAGGCCGTCCTTCACCATTGTATTTTGCGAAACGCCTTTCGGAAAAACATGGTTGTAAAATTTACTTAAAACGAGAAGACCTTAACCATACCGGAGCGCACAAGGTAAATAATACTATTGGTCAAATCTTAATGGCCAAAAAACTGGGCAAAACCCGAATTATAGCTGAAACGGGTGCAGGCCAACATGGCGTTGCAACAGCGACCGTGTGTGCCCTCATGGGCATGGAATGTATTGTTTATATGGGAGAAATAGATATTGCACGCCAAGCCCCGAATGTAGCACGAATGAAAATGTTGGGCGCAGAAGTGCGTCCAGCCAAGTCTGGCAGTAGAACGTTGAAAGATGCCACCAATGAAGCAATTCGTGATTGGATAAACAATCCGGTTGACACCCATTATATTATAGGTTCAGCCATCGGGCCTCACCCCTACCCCGATATGGTAACAAGATTTCAATCGGTGATATCGGAAGAAATCAAATGGCAATTAAAGGAGAAAGAAGGTCGTGAAAATCCAGATTATGTGGTGGCCTGTATCGGGGGCGGCAGCAATGCCGCCGGAACTTATTATCATTTTCTAGATCAGCCAGAAGTTGGAATCATTGCCGTTGAAGCTGCCGGGAAAGGAGTAGAATCAGGCGAAAGCGCGGCCACATCCGCTTTGGGAAAAGTGGGAATTATCCATGGTTGCAAAACAATGTTGATGCAAACAGGAGACGGACAGATAACAGAGCCCTACTCTATTTCCGCCGGATTGGATTATCCTGGCGTAGGACCTATGCACTCGCATCTATATAAATCTGGACGTGCCGAATTTTATTCCGCTACAGACGATGAGGCGATGACCGCAGGGTTGGGACTTTCTCAATTGGAAGGGATTATTCCGGCGATAGAAACAGGACACGCGTTTGCCATTTTTGAATATAAAAAGTTTAAGCCTGAAGATATAGTTGTTATCAGTTTATCTGGACGAGGTGACAAGGATTTACAAACCTATATTGATTATTTTAAGTTAGCATAATGACAAATAGGATTCAACAAAAAATGAAGGAGGACAAAAAACTCCTCTCCATATATTTTACTGCTGGGTATCCTGCCTTGGATGACACTGTGCAAATCATTCAGGATTTGGAAAAAAGCGGGGTGGATATGATTGAAATTGGTCTTCCGTTCAGTGATCCATTGGCAGATGGACCCACCATCCAAGAAAGTTCAACTGCTGCCTTACGGAACGGAATGACTTCCGAAAAGCTATTTGAACAATTAAAGGATATCCGTAAAGTCGTGTCCATACCCCTAATTATCATGGGGTATTTTAATCCGGTTTTGCAATATGGGGTGGAGGAATTCTGTAAAAAATGCGAAGAAATAGGAATAGACGGATTGATTCTTCCTGACCTTCCATTGGACGTTTATCAAAATGAATATGAGGATATTTTTAAAAAATACGGATTATTGAATATTTTTCTTATCACTCCGCAGACCAGTGATGAACGAATCCATCAAATTGATGCCGCTTCTGACGGATTTATTTATATGGTGAGTTCCGCAAGTGTTACGGGGTCCAAATCAGGTTTTGGGGATGTTCAAACCTCGTATTTTAAGCGTATTGCCAAAATGAACCTAAAGAATCCTCAAATTGTTGGTTTTGGAATTAAGGATGCCGAGACTTTTCAGCAAGCCACCAAAACAGCCAAAGGGGCCATTATAGGGTCTGCTTTTATAAAATTTTTGACGGAAAAAGGAACTACGGACATTGGAGATTTTGTAGCTGGAATTCACTAAATTGAACTTTTAATAAATCCACTTCATTTATGAGAAGAATAGTCCTATTTCTTATATCATCAACTATATTTTCAGTTTTCCCCCAAAATCCTGACCAAATAAAATCTCAAGTCCGTCATAGTATTGATGAATTGGTAGATTTTGTAAAAATTCCGAATGATGCGTTAAATGCCGACGATATAGATTCAAACTTAATCTGGTTGCGCAATAAGTTCAACGAGCGCGGATTTAATACCTCTATCTTAGAAACGGAAAACTTGCCCTTATTTTTTGCCGCCCTTCCCATGGATGATAGTAAACCCACCATTTTGTTCTACATGCATTTGGACGGCCAATCCGTGGATGCTTCCAAATGGGACCAGCCTAATCCATATGAAACAATCTTAAAATCCAAAGATGGGGAACAATGGGAAAATGAATCTTTTGATGAATTAACTGATGACATTAATTATGATTGGCGCTTGTTTGGACGTTCAACCTCGGACGACAAAGGCCCTATTGTAATGTTTTTAAATGCGATAGACCTCCTTAAAAAAGACAATATTTCAATTCCTTTTAACGTAAAGGTTATTTTAGATAGTGAGGAGGAAAAAAGTAGTGCCCCGTTGCCCAATGCCGTTAAAACATATCGTGAACTATTAAATGCGGACTTTTTAATAATTAACGACGGACCTGTCCATGTTTCGGGCAAGCCAACAGTTGTATATGGTTGTCGTGGCATCACTACATTATCTTTGACCACTTATGGTCCAATTAAATCCCAACATAGCGGCCATTACGGGAATTATGCCCCTAATCCAGGATTTCAATTGGCACATCTACTATCCTCTATGAAGGATGAAGAAGGGCGCGTTCTCATTCCCGGTTACTATGACGGTGTAATTTTAGACGATGCTACCAAAACTGTTTTAAAAAGTGTACCCGACAATGATAAAAGCATTTCGGAAAAACTTCAATTTAAGACGTCAGAAAAGGTGGGTTCCTACTATCAGGAATCGTTGCAATATCCATCCCTTAATATAAGGGGAATGGGATCTGGTTGGATTGGGGAACAGGCACGAACTATTGTGCCCGCTATGGCAACCGCAGAATTAGATTTAAGACTAGTTCCAGAATCCGATGGTGACAAATTAAAATCCTTGGTAAAAAAACATATTGAAAAAGAAGGCTTTTTTATTATCGATACCATTCCAACTAAAGCGCAGCGTATGGCTTATGATAAAATCATTACCGTGCTGGAAGGAACAGTTACGGATGCTTTTAGAACGGATCTTGATAACCCTTATGGTAAATTTTTGGTCAATACCCTCAAGTACAAAATGAACGACGACATCGTACAAATACGAATTATGGGTGGAACCGTTCCAATTGCCCCGTTCATTAATGAGTTAAAGATACCTGCATTTATAGTTCCCATGGTGAATCCTGACAATAACCAACATAGCCCTAACGAAAATCTGAGAATAGGACAAATTGCTTACGGTATAGAGGTATTTTATACTATTCTATCGAGTAAAATAGAATAGATTTCAAAACTATCACAAGAGAAATTGTATTGAAATACCCTACTTTGCTGGAAATAGGAAGAACATATCTTTACAACTATCTATTTTATTTTCAATGTATTAAGCCGAATTTCTACTCGCATTAATATTACCATATAGGGATCTGGTGACTATCTTTTCGTATTCTTCCTTAAAATTGGTTCCCCCAATTATTTGTTGTAAAGCATATTGTTGTATCACCAATAAGGGCAGTACAATATGTTCCCTTATTTTAATGGATTCCCTAGAAATTGCTTCTTTCTCCATCAGTATTTCCATTCCGGAAAGCTTCAGCAACATCTTTTTGGAAAGTTCATATTCTGCATGGAGAATCTCCCAAAAAGCTCCGTATTCCTTGTCTTCTTTCATGTAACTCGTTAGTTCAAAATAGCATTTGGAAAGGCTCATCATACTGTTCATCATCAATGCCTGAAAAAATGGAACGTCCTGATACAATTTCTCCGCCTCGCCAAACCTTCCCTGGTCCTCAAGGTTCTTAAGTGCTGTCCCTATTCCGAAATAACCAGGTACATTTTGTTTTAGTTGGCTCCAGGACCCTACAAAAGAAATCGCTCTCAAATCCGATAATTCCAATTTGGCTTTGTTGCCGCGTTTCCCGGGCCTACTTCCAATATTAGCCTTAGTGTAATATTTTAATGTACTCATGTTCTCCAAATAGGGCATAAACTTCTCATGGTGTTTAAGCGCATCGTATTTTGAAAAACTATCCTCGGACAATTCTTCTATCAACTTTCTGGAATCCTCGGAAATGGTGATTTCCTTACCTAAAATTGTGTTAGAAAGACCAGCAGTAAGCAACTGTTCGCTATTGTAGATAAACTGTTCTTTAGTCCCGTAGGTACTGGTGATGGTCTGACCCTGAATTGTCAATTGAATTTCGTTATTGGCGACTTTATTGGTCTGGGCCGCGTAAAAACGGTGCGTTTTACCGCCTCCCCTTGCTGGTGGGCCTCCCCTACCATCAAAGAAAATGGCCGCAATTCCATTGGCATCACAAACCCCTGATAAGGTTTCCTTTGTTTTTAAGATGGACCAGTTGGCTTTTAGATAACCGCCATCCTTGGTGCCATCGGAGAAACCTAACATTATCGTATGCTTCTCGCCACGGTTGGCGAGGTGTTTTCTGTACCATTTAAGACTGAAAAGCTTTTCCATAGTTGCTTCCGCATTTTCCATACCGATCATGGTCTCAAACAAGGGTACAATGTCAAACGTAATTTCCTTGTCGCCCCAACCACACCATCTAAATAAGGCGACTACAAACAATACGGAATAAATATCTTCAGAATTACTAATGATATACCTATTGCAACCTTCCTCCCCATTTTTATCCTGTATGGTCTTTAGTTGCGAAATATTTCGGATAGTGTCCTTTACAATGTCTTCCTCAAAATCATCCGGCGAAAGCGTGAATTTTTCATTAAGAAATATAGATATCAATTTATCCTCCGATAATTCCGTGTATTCTTCCTTTATAAATCCTTTTTTACGCAAAACCTCGTTCATCACCTTGGTATGGATACTGTGATCCTGACGTATATCGATAGTAGCAAAATGCGTTTTAAAGATTTTTACCTTGTCTATGAATTGGTCCAAATCCTTGATATACAAATTGTTATATTTTTCTACAAGAGCTTCCCTTATTTTATTCAATGGATTAATGATATCCTCATAACCCACGTCTTTAGAAGTGTCGAACATTGCGGTATACAGCGTACTCCTAAGCTTGTCCAAAGGATCCTGAACCCCCTTAAAGGTAAGTTTATGCTGTAAACGTTTTAAATCATTATAATAGCATTTCATTAAGGTTAACCTTAACTCGTTCATCACGTCACGAGTAATATCGGAGGTTACAAAAGGGTTACCGTCCCGGTCACCGCCAGGCCAGAATCCAAGTTTTACGATGTTATGGTTGTTAAAATCCGGTTGGTTTATACTATTCTTTATGTGAGCGTACAAGTCCCCTATTGCATCGTAATATACGTGTCTAAGGGTATAAATAATGTTCTTGGCCTCATCCAAAGGCGTAGGTTTTTTGGCATTAATCAAAGATGTGAGTCCTAATTGTTGTAAGGCAACATCAATCTCGTCTATCCTATCCTCTAGTATAAGCGTCCTTAAGTTTTCAATAATATCCAAAACCGCTGGTGTGTAAAACTGGGTTGGATGCGCCGTAAGCACGATCCGAGCACTAAAAGAAGCCAGCTTGTCCGAAACATCGTCCCAAGAATCGTTTCTTGCCACCAATTGAAAATAATCCTTTAACGACAACGAACTGGTATGGCGATGAATTTTAGGGAACGCAGCGTCTTCCACACTGTCGTAAAGTACCACTTGCCTTTCTACATATTGGATGATGCGGAACATAAAATCTATACGGTCCCTTTCCTCTTCTATATCGGCAAAATTGTCAAAAAAGTTTTCCAGTATCTCCTTCGGGTTATGTCCGGAAGCCAAACCTTTTTGGGATTGATCCAATAACAGGGGAATCAACATCCCTACGTTTTCAATATTTCTATAAGGTAGGTTCAAAAACAAGCTGTTGTATACATTGAACTTATTTTGGACAGATTTTTTAAATTCTTCTAAGCGTTCTAACTGCTGCATAAATCTACTCGATTAATTATTTTCTTCTATTTCAATCTTTTCAAGACTTTCTGTTATAAATATCGCTATTCTATAAGAATCCTCGGCATGATTTCCCGTAAATAACAAAATACAATTGGGACACCACAAAAACAACAGGTTTGACAACATAAATTAAAAAATAGCGAGAAAGAGCTATAGCTTTATAATGTAATTAAGTAAACAATTTTTTTCATTTTCATATAGTGTTCTCGTAAAAGAGTCCGGTCATAGATGACTGGACTCTTTTTAGTTTATTTCACGCTTAATATGAATCTATTGATTCACCCGTATCTGACTGACCAAGAGAACCACATTTTGATTTATTTGACATACACTTCTTTGAATTTTAGAAGAGGAGAAGTATTTACATATAACAACTGCTGTTAGGTGCAACTAAACTGTGTAAGATTAGTATGTGGAACCGTAATTGAGCATTAAGAAATTGATTTGTTTACTTGATGGATTTCAAAATCTACTTTAAAAAAACATCCTATATTGCATCACCCTAAAATCCAGCGTATCGAAATTTGGATTTTCATTCTTTAGCTTTTTATATAACGGATTGCTGCCCACTGCCCTATTTGCAGCCCCAGAAGGAGCCGTCAACGAAACGGTTGTAATAATATTTCCTGTCTTTGGGTGAACAAACTCGTGTATTCTTGGAACATCTTTAGAGACAACTGTTAGAGCAACTCCAAATTCTTTAAGGTGTCGCCTAAAAAAATATTCAGGACCATTTTTACTATTTCCACCCGTGAACAAAAGAGTTTCAATTTTTGAATACCGTTCCAAATAGTGAAGTAAATTTCGCAATTGTATATTCTGCATTCCCAAATCCGATGCATCTACCTTTTCGCGTTCGGCACTCGCTACAATATCACAAATACCAATTTTCCGATGCTTTAAAAAAGATTTTCGTTCTTGAATTGCTTTTTCAGTGGTTTCAAAAGAAAGTCCTAAATTAAAAATAGTATTCAGTATCGGCCATAATTGTCCATCCCTACTGCCATAGCAAAAATTCACATCGCCTTCCTTAAGTTTACCGCTAGTAAATCTAGGTGGCGGTAATGTGCCAACGATGAGCTTGGTGGCTTCTTCAAAAAGAAAAGGTTTGTAAGGATGGGTATGTAGGAACATTTTTAAGAAGCAGAGGAATCTATTAATTACGAATCCATATTGTTATTCACTATCGAATTTACTAACTTTAAAATAATCAGTAAGTATAGAAGATATGGGAAAAGGCGATAAAAAATCCAAAAGAGGGAAAATAGCTAACAATTCCTTTGGTGCCAGACGACCAAGGAAAATAAAAAAAAGACCTACTGTTGAGGAGAAAATAAAAGTGAATAAAAAGAAATAGGTTAATAGTCTATCCTAAAGGTAAACGTGACGCCATCTTCCTCATCCAAGCCTAATTCATAGGTGTAAAACCCAATTGGCAACGAATCAGTAGGTACTCCAGACGGTACATAATTGTAAGACGTAGAATCTGTGGAAATGGTAAGTGCCATTGTCTGTAAAGCCTGTTCAAATTCATAATACTCCGAAAACTCCCCCGCTCCAATATTTTCGTATATCGTATCCTTTTGCACCACCCTGACCTCATTAAAAAATAAATCGGTATTATTCTTAATCCGGATATTCACCATATCCACATCATCATCCCTATCCGTACAGGAAATTGCTATTCCAAAGAGAAAAAGCGCAAGTAAAATCAATCTTTTCATAACCGTAATTTTAGGCGTCAACCTTACTTTACAAACGGTAAAGGGGAAAGAATATTTTACCGTATAAAAACAGGTTCATTTTCCTTAAGGGTATGCTCCTTACTATACTGGTATTCATCCAGATTAAAGCCTCTAATATCCTTCAGGGTTTTGGCGTTGGAATCCAATATATAGCGCACCATGGAACCTCTTGCTTTTTTAGCGTAGAAACTAATTACTTTTAACTTATCATTCTTCCAATCCTTAAAAACAGGTGTAATTACCGGTACTTTTAGCGCTTTGGCATCCACCGCTCCAAAATATTCATTGCTTGCCAAATTAACGAACAGCTCATCATCTTTGAGTTCCGAATTAAGACTATCAGTAATTGATTTTTTCCAAAACTCGTATAGGTTTTTCTTACGTCCTACTTTTAATGATGTGCCCATCTCTAAACGATAGGGCTGCATTAAATCCAAAGGTCTTAAAATCCCATAGAGGCCGGATAAGATACGTAGCGTGTCCTGCAATCTTTCCAATTTCTTTTCTGGAATTGTGTAGGCATCCAAACCTTGGTAAACATCGCCATTAAAGGCATAAATAGCCGGTCTGGCATTTTTTGGTATAAATGGAACGGTAAAATTTTGATTGCGTTCCCAGTTTAACTGCGCCAAATTATCCGAAATGGACATGAGTTCCATAAGGGCCTTGGGCTTTTTCTTTACCAAGACTTTATTTAGCTTTTGGGATTCCTCCAAAAATTGAGGTTCCGTATATTTTGATGTTGGGAGCTCTGTTTCAAAGTCCAATGACTTGGCGGGAGAAATGACGATTTTCATAAGGTGTTTACTTTAACGGAAGCTAAAAATAAAAAGCTTTTGACGTACTACCTATTCTTAATTAAAAAGACTTCCAATAAGCATATTGAAGAAAACTATGATTCCGTACTATTCTTGGCGTAATTTCTCCATTTTTCAATGCAAGCTTGCATATCCTCAGGGATTTCAGAATCAAAGCGCATTTGTTTTCCGCTTACGGGATGGACAAAACCTAATGTTTTAGCATGTAGTGCCTGTCTGGGGAGTATCTTAAAAGCATTCTCTACAAATTGCTTATACTTTGTAAATGTGGTGCCTTTCAATATTTTTTCTCCCCCATAGCGTTCATCGTTGAAGAGTGTATGCCCAATATATTTCATATGAACCCTAATCTGGTGGGTTCTTCCCGTTTCCAGCTTACATGATACTAAAGTAACATAGCCTAGCCTTTCCAACACCCTAAAATGGGTAACTGCTTCTTTCCCTTCCTCACCATCAGGAAATACGGTCATCTGCAATCTATTCTTTGGATTCCTACCCACGTTTCCAATAATGGTTCCCTCATCTTCTTCCACATTTCCCCAAACCAACGCAATATATTCCCGCTCAGAAGTCTTGTCAAAAAACTGTTTTGCCAAATGTGTCATGGCAGCCTCGGTCTTAGCAATTACTAAAAGACCTGAAGTATCCTTATCGATACGATGCACTAATCCAGGACGCTCACTAGCGTTAGCGGGTAAATTATCAATATGATATATTAAAGCATTAATAAGGGTGCCAGAATAATTACCATGTCCTGGGTGTACGACCATTCCCGGGGGTTTGTTCACCACCAAAAGTGCATTATCCTCATAAACGATATCCAATGGAATATTTTCAGGAACCAACAAGAATTCATGTGGAGGATGTTCAAATAGTACTTTTACCTCATCCCCTGCCTTTACTTTATAGTTGGATTTTACAATAGAATCGTTGACCCAAACATGACCATCTTTTGCAGCCTGTTGGATTTTGTTACGTGTAGCGTTTTCAACAAAGTTCATTAGGAACTTATCCACACGCAATGGCTCTTGGCCCTTAGAAGCCAAAAATCGATGGTGTTCAAAAAGTTCGTTGTCCTCTTCTTCGGGATTTTCTACGGATTCCATAAATTAATCTGAATCCGCCTGAATTCTAGCACTGTTTGGAATGGTGCCATTTCCACAGATAAGTTCTATTTTGGAAGTTTTGGGAAGTTTGTCGCCGGGCTTAATATCTTTCCCCTTATACTTAATGTAATACACCATATCCTTGCCCAATTGGTCTATATACGTAACACGTTGCACATCCAGACCTACAGCCTTTAACATGGAAGATGCATTTCTTTTGGTAACCTGAATTATTTTTGGAACAGTTACCTTCTTATACCCTGATGGATTTACTCCAAAATAAATTTTACGATTTGCCTTTACTTTTGTACCTGCAGGAGGATCTTGTGTAATAATGGAAAATCTAGGATAGTCCGGGTCAAAATTGGCAGAATCCAAAACTTCATAACGCAGACCGGCCTCCTCTACGGTTTTACGCATATCCATGACGGACAGCTTGGAAAAATCCGGAACTTCTACGAATTCCCCGTGGTTGGTAGTACTGTTAAGCCATCGTAGTACCAGAAAAACTAATATTACCGTTACCAACAAAGCAAGTCCTAATTGAATCAAAAAAGTCCTGCTCCTTAAGAAATTTATAAAATTCTTCATGTACATACATTAACGCCACAAATATAATAAATGCCACTGTACCTTTTTAGAAGCCTATGCAATTGTTGCTCACATAAATATTTTAGCGTGCCTTGTAGCAATCACAATTATTCTTCTTTTTTCTTTAAAAGGAATACCACATCTTTGTGTTGGTAACCATAGGTGTTTAAAATGAGAAAAAAAGTAGCGATTATCATGGGAGGCTACTCCAGTGAGTATAAAATTTCATTGAAGAGTGGAAATGTAGTATTTACGTATCTGGATAAAAAAAAGTATGATACATACCGCATTCACATTTTTAAAGAAAAATGGGTCTACGTTAATGATAAGGATAAAGAGTTTTCAATTAATCGACACGATTTTTCGTTGGAATTAAACAACGAAATAATAAAATTCGACTGTGTTTTTAACGCAATTCACGGTACTCCTGGTGAAGATGGCCTAATGCAGGGGTATTTTAAATTATTGGATATTCCGCAGACCTCCTGCAATTTCTACCAAGCAGCATTAACGTTCAACAAAAGGGATTTATTAAGTGTACTAAAACCTTATGGGATTAAATGCGCTCCTTCCTTTTACTTGAACAAAGGCGATAAAATCGATGAAAATGGGATAATTGCTAAAGTTAAACTACCATGCTTTGTAAAGGCAAATAAATCCGGTAGCAGCTATGGTGTCACCAAGGTTTATAAAGCGGAAGAACTAAAAAGTGCCATAGAAGTAGCTTACAAAGAGGATGATGAAATAATTATTGAAGGGTTTTTGGAAGGCACGGAAGTATCTGTAGGCGTAATTAAATATAAAGGCAAAACAAAGGTATTACCTATTACGGAAATTGTTACGGAGAATGACTTTTTTGATTACGAAGCAAAATATGAAGGTAAATCCCAAGAAATAACCCCTGCCAGAATTTCAAAAACGCAAGAAGAAAACGTCAGGAAAAGTGCCAAAACTATATATGACGTTCTTAAAATGAGCGGTTTCTCCCGAAGCGAATTTATATTCATAGGTGATGAACCTTATTTATTGGAGATGAATACTACCCCGGGACTTACCACAGAAAGTATTCTTCCAAAACAGGCAAAGGAGGCAGGAATAAGTTTAACACAATTGTTCGGGAGCGCAATTGAAGAAGTTTTATCCTAATTTACCTATCTTTAAAACCATACGCTAAACTATGAGACGTGCAATTTTTCCTGGTTCATTTGATCCACTAACCCTTGGCCATCATGATATAATTCTAAGGGGCATTACCCTTTTTGATGAGCTGGTCATTGCAATTGGTGAGAATTCAGAGAAAAAATATATGTTTAGTCTTAAACAAAGGACCGCGTTTATAAAAGAAGCTTACAAGAATCAACCCAAGATAACTGTCCTTACTTATAAAGGCTTAACGGTTGATTTTTGTCAAAAAATTGGCGCTAACTTTATTCTTAGGGGATTGCGCAATCCGGCGGATTTTGAATTTGAAAAAGCAATTGCACATACCAATAGAAAACTATCCGAAATAGAGACCGTTTTTCTGCTCACCTCATCCGGAAAATCCTACATAAGTTCATCTATTGTAAGGGATGTTATTAGAAATGGGGGAGATTACACAGGGTTGGTCCCTAATTCCGTGAGATTACCTTAACACAAAACCTCATAGAAGTGTAAATCCATTTAATGTTATATAAGACCATACGCTACGTTGCTCCAGTCCACTGTTACCACAACATTTGATGGATTCACAACAAAGTTTTAGACCAGTCGCATAATCAAATTAGATTTGTAAGAAATTACTTTAAAATGTTGAAGGGTTCCCAAACTTTTTCCGCCTCATACCTTATTAAACAATTACCTGCTGCCATTATTTTTATAGACAGACAATTCAATATCGTCCATGTCTCAGATAAATGGACAGCTTCTTTTGAACAATCCGGTATTGCTATTTACGGAGAAAATCTTTTTGAAGTATATCCCCTTCTAAGTACAAAATGGAAGCCTGTGTTGGCGGATTGCTTTGAAGGTATGCCCAAACCTATGGGCTTGCAACGCTCATGCATTAAAAAGAAAAAAGAAAAATGGCATGAGTGGTCCTGTTCTCCTTGGTACGACACAGATGAAAATATCATTGGTGCCATAATCCAGATTAACGACGTCACCGATTCCTTAAAAATCCAACTTGAGGTAGAAAAAACTGAAAAACTACTAAGACAGCAATCCGAGATTGCAAAAATTGGTCGCTGGGAACTCAATTTATCGGAAAACTCTTTGCAATGGTGCAATATGACCAAAGCCATTCACGAAGTGCCTCCAACTTTTCAACCTAGCGTTGAAACAGCAATCAATTTTTATAAAGAAGGCCATAGTAGAAACGCTATCTCCATGGCCATATTTGAAGCTACGGATAAGGGTACACCCTGGAACTTAAAGCTTCAAATTATAACAGCCAGTGGAAAGCCCAAATGGGTAATGGCTGCCGGAAAACCAATTTACTACAAAAGGGAATTAATCGGGCTAATAGGTACGTTCCAGGATATTCATGATCAGGTAGAAGCAGACATGCAGATTAGGGAAAATGAAAAATTATTAAAAACCCTTATAGATAATCTACCTTTAAACGTCTACATAAAAGATACGGAGTCCAGAAAAATATTGGTCAACAAGTCGGAATGCGAATATATAGGTGTTCAAAATGCAGAGGAAATACTTGGTAAAAATGATTTTGATATTTACGATTCGGAAGTAGCACAAATCTCCAGAAATGAAGATTTAAAGGTTATGGAAACCTTAAAACCCAGTCTAAGCGTAGAAACCGTTAACATTAAAAAAGATGGCACTCAGACCAATTTCTTAACTTCCAAAATTCCCTTAATAGACGATAAAGGTCAAGCCAATGGTCTTATAGGGATAAGCTTAGATATCACGAATCTAAAGGAGAAGGAAAAAGAACTTAGAAATATCATAAACGTAGCCTCCTTGCAAAATAAAAAGCTTCTCAATTTTGCGCACATTGTATCACATAACTTACGATCCCACAGTGCTAATTTCTCCATGTTACTGGATTTTCTAGTTCATGAAACGGACGAAGACGAGAAAAAAACTATTCTAAGTATGTTAACAGATGCTTCCAACAATTTGTTGGAAACCCTGGACAACCTCAATGAAGTGGTTGCTATCAGCACCAATTTGAATCTAGAGAAAAAATCAATTCATCTAAATAAAAAGATTATAACTGTAAAACACAATCTTTCAGGGTTTTTGCTGAACAACAGCGCAAAAATCGTTAACAATGTTGAGGACGATATTATCATCAAAGTGGAACCCGCTTATTTAGAAAGTATCCTTATAAATTTTATCACCAATGCCGTTAAATACAGCCATCCAGATAGAAAACCAGAAATAACACTAAGCACAAGAAAAGTAGAAAACTATACGGTGCTAAGCATAATGGACAATGGTCTTGGAATTGATTTGGAGAAATATGGTAATAAGATATTTGGTATGTACAAAACTTTTCATGACAACAAAGATGCAAGAGGTATAGGTTTATATATTGCCAAAAATCAAATAGAAGCTATGAACGGAAAAGTTACGGTAAACAGTGTTATTGGAGAAGGAACAAAATTTGACATCTATTTCAATGAATAAAATTGAATCTATAGGAATTGTTGATGACGACCCTATTACGGTCTTCGGTATACGGAAAATGTTGAGTACCACCGTTAATTGCGATTCGGTTGAATCCTATGCGAATGGCAAAATGGCAATGGATGCCATTATTGAAAAATTAAACAGCAAAAAGCCTATACCCGATATTATTTTTCTGGACATTAACATGCCCATAATGGACGGGTGGCAGTTTTTAGAAGAATTTATCTCCCTGCCCGTTCTGGAAAAAGTTAGGATAAATATTGTCACTTCATCAATAGACCCAGCAGATTACCAAAATTGGGAAAACTTTAAAAACAGGACACACCATCTTATTACCTTCAACAATAAACCTATAAGGAAGGAAAAATTAGCTGAAATAACCAAAGTTGCCTAATATTTCATTCCAGCTTTTGATTACTTTTATACCCTCAAAATTTGAAGTTTTACTTCAAAAAAAATCAAAGGTTGAAAATAATGAGATTATTTTTTTTGGTGATTATTGTCCTCTTGCTATCCTGTGAGGAAAAAATTGAAGATGCGAAAATCAATTTTCCTACGCCTTTCGATGTTTCCGAAGGAATTAGTACTGCAACATACCAAGAAGCCATAGATTTCTACATTAATCTTGCTAAGGAATTTCCTGAAATTAACATACAGACCATTGGACAAACTGATAGTGGTAAACCATTGCATGTAGTCACCTACAATGAAGCCGGAAATTTCAATTTCCAAAAAATTGCTGACGATAAAACTATCATTCTAATAAATAATGGGATTCATCCGGGTGAGAGCGATGGTATTGATGCCACCATGTTATTGTATAGAGATTTGGTTAGTGGTAAAATTAGTGCTCCCCAAAAAACAATAGTTGTAACTATCCCGGTATACAATGTTGGCGGAGCATTAAACAGAAATTCTACTACCCGAGCCAATCAGAATGGTCCAGATTCTTACGGATTTAGAGGCAATGCAAGAAATTATGATCTTAACAGGGATTTTATAAAAAACGATACCAAGAACGCCCAAACATTTACCAAGATTTTCCATTTGGTAAAACCTGATATTTTTATTGACAATCATGTAAGTAACGGTGCTGACTATCAATATACGTTAACCCATTTGTTCACTCAGCATAACAAACTGGGAGGGGAATTGGGAGAATACCTGCACAAAAGCTTGATGCCTGACCTTCAAGATTCTTTGGCCAAGGACAATTGGGCAATTACGCCATACGTAAATGTTTTCAATGCTCCGCCCGAAATAGGATTCGATCAATTTATGGACTATCCAAGATACTCTACCGGTTACACCACACTTTGGAATACCTTTGGGATGATGGTGGAAACGCATATGCTAAAACCGTATAAAAAACGCGTGGAGGGAACTTATGCCCTATTACAAAAAATGATTGCCATTTCGGAAAAAGAAGGAGCAAAAATCAAGGAATTGCGAATGGATGCTCAAAATCGACACCTGGATTGGAAATATTATCCCACGGACTGGAAAGTGGATACTACAAGAAGTTCCATACTTAACTTTAAAGGTTATCAAGCGGATACTATTACAAGCGAAATTACAGGTTTTCCAAGGCTAAAATACAATCGGGAAATGCCTTTTGAAAAAGAAGTTGTCTATCAGGATTATTTTATCCCTTCAGATTCAGTTGAAATCCCCCAATACTATATTATTAAAAAACAATGGACGAACGCCATCGATTTGCTTAAGGCCAATGAAATTAAACATGAAGTAGTTCAATTTGACACTACAATGACCGTGGAATCCTATCGGATAAAAGATTTTGAAACGGTAAAAAATCCATACGAAGGTCATTATTTGCACTATAACACAAAAGTTAGTTCAAAACTTGAACCGGTCTTGTTCCAGGAAGGCGATATAATAATTGGAACGAATCAACCTGGAATTAGATATATTCTTGAGACGCTGGAACCATCGGCAGTGGATTCATTCTTTAACTGGAATTTTTTCGATACCATTCTCCAACAAAAAGAGGGGTTTTCCCCTTATGTCTTTGAGGATAGCGCATTGCAGCTATTGGAAAACGATAGTATTTTGAAGCAGGAGTTTATAGAGAAAAAGGAAAATGATGAAACATTTTCAGAAAATTGGTACGATCAATTACAATGGATTTTTGAAAAATCGGATTTGTATGAAAAGGCACATATGCAATATCCAATTTATAGAGTACCTAAGAAATAAGATGCCATCGAATAATCAATCTCCTTCAAACAAAATTTTAATGTTTACGTAGGAGTTTTGAAGCGCTTTTTGAATCTTTTTAGGTCCTTTCCATTTTACCTTAACAATTCCTTCCTTCTTTTCAGGTTTAAGCTTACCGTTGTACTCGGTTTTCATGGCATACCAATGCACTTGTTTTAAAGTAGGGGTTCCACTATTGTTAAATACATGATAGGTGGTTCTAAGAAAGTTCTCTATTCGTAAGTCCTGTACTCCTGTTTCTTCCATTACCTCACGGACGGCACAATCCTCAATAGATTCACCTTTATCCAATTTACCTTTTGGCAAATCCCATTTATCGTTCCTGTAAATGAACAATACCTTCCCTTCTTGATTTGTCACTACTCCCCCAGCAGCTACAATCAATGGTATTTCCTTAGTGAACTTTTTTAAAATTTCTTCATGATTGGGATGGTAGATGTAAGCTTCTGTCAACTTCTTTTTTTTCAAAGCCTTAATGGCCCCTTGTATTGAAGCCTGATTCAACAAAAAGTACTCCCCATTGGCTGTTTCCGATAGCTTATTTGTTAAAATCAAGGGCAATTCATTAACAAAAACTTTATACATTTGCTACATGGTTTTAGACAAGAACACCGCTAAAAAAACAGCAGAACTTCTGTTGCAAATTAATGCAATAAAATTGAAACCCGAAAATCCTTTTACATGGGCTTCCGGATGGAAATCACCGATCTATTGTGACAACAGAATCTTACTTTCTTACCCTATTATCCGGAACTATGTTAGGGAGGAAATGGCAAAGCAGGTAGAATCACTTTATGGGAAACCAGACGTTATTGCAGGTGTTGCTACCGGTGCCATAGGAATAGGGGCCCTTGTTGCGGATAGCATGGGGTTGCCATTCATTTATGTAAGACCGGAACCTAAATCACACGGCAGACAAAATCAAATCGAGGGTCAACTGGAAGCCAATCAAACCGTGGTTGTAATAGAGGATTTGATAAGCACTGGAAAAAGTAGCCTGAATGCTGTTAATGCGCTCCAAGCAGCAGATGCCAACGTAAAAGGAATGTTGGCCATATTTACCTATGAATTTGAAACCGCACGTAAAAATTTTGAAGCTTCGAAGGTTGAATTACACACTCTGAGCAGTTATGCGTATTTAATTGAGCAGGCTTCCGAAACAGGCTACATCAAAGAAGAACAGCTCAGAACATTAATGGAATGGAGAATAGCTCCATCAAAATGGCTACAATAATATGTTTATAGAAACACCGAAAACTACAGTCGCAAAAAGTGCGGAGGAGACTTATAACTTTCTTTCTAATCTGGCCAATTTTGAAAAACTGATGCCTGATAATATTGATAAGTTCGAAGTTTTAAATGAGAATAGATTTTTGTTCGCTCTTAAAGGAATGCCAGAAATTGTTCTTGAGAGAAAAGATCAAATACCTCCAAATAAAATAATTTTAGGCGCTGCAAGTGACAAACTCCCATTTACTTTAACTGCAGATATTACTTCTCTTGAGGAAAATACAAGTGAAGTAGTACTTAGTTTTTCCGGGGAATTTAATGCGATGATGGCGATGATGATAAAAACCCCGATCACTAATTTTATCAACACACTGTCCACTAATTTAGGTAAAATCTAAAATAATAGTTTTATTTCCTTAAGACCGAATTGCTTGTAGGTATCATCCTCCAATTTCACTTTTAGCATTCCTTCTGTTGTAATTTCAGAAATTATACCCATGAAGACACTTCCATTCGGTTTTTGAAAAGTGGAAGGAATACCCCGACGAAATAGTACCTTCTTGTACGCATCTATAAGTCGCACTTCATTGAAAGCGGTTGCTTTAGGGAGAAAAAATTGAAGCTTTTCCAAAATCTTACCTAGAAGGGAATCAAGGTGCTGCTCCTTTTTCAATCCAAGTTTGATTGAGGTTGCTTTCAAGTTTTTGGAGAAAATGGTTTGATTGACATTTAAACCAATTCCAATGACAGAGGTTTTGACTTCTTGTCCCTTTAACATATTTTCAATAAGAATTCCGCACACTTTTAAACTACCTGACAGAATGTCGTTAGGCCACTTTACTTGTACTCTAGGCAATTTTAAGTCATTTAACACCTCATAAATAGCTAAAGAAACACATATACTTACTAAAAACTGATTTTTTACGTTTAAGCTTTGGTGATGTTTTAAAACACTAAAAGTAAGGTTGTTACCAGGTTCGGATTCCCAGGATTCGTTCATTTGACCTTTACCTTTGGTTTGATTTTCGGCAATCACTACCGTGAAATCGGGCAGATTTTGTTCTGATGCTAGAGTTTTTAGATAAGTGTTTGTAGACTCCGTGGCACTAAGTTTGATTATCTGCATTGGGCGTGTGCTTGGCAATCTTTAATCTATTGTTAAAAACTAGACCTAAAAGAACAAAAAAATAATAACTTTGTAAAAACTAAAATTTTTGAATGCGGAAAAGCAAAGCTAGTGCAGATGAGTTAATTGCATTAATTTTACAAGGAATAGAGGATGTAAAAGGGCACAACATAAATCTACTCGACCTTAGGGAAATTGAAAATACAGTTTGCGACTACTTCATAATATGTAATGGTACTTCAAACACGCATGTAAATGCAATTGTAGGTTCTATCCAAAAAACAGTTAGTAAATCAAGTAAGGACAAACCTTGGCACATAGAAGGTGAGGATAATGCCGAATGGGTACTTATGGATTACGTAAATGTAGTGGTCCATGTATTCCAAAAGCAGGTTCGGGAATTCTATGACATAGAAGGACTTTGGGGAGATGCAAAGTTTACAACAGTAGAAAGTAGCATTAATCAATAAAAAAAAGATGGCAAAAGATAATAATACAACTCCTAAAAAACCGAAGTTCAGTTCTTGGTGGATTTATGGATTGGTAGCAGTGCTACTTATAGGTTTTCAGGTGTTCAATAGTGATAATCTTGCAAGTACCGAAAAGACGACTACTTCAGAGCTTTTTGAGTATTTGAGGAATGGTGATATCGAAAAAATAATGATCATCACCAATACCAATCAAGCAAAGGTTTTTCTTACCGATGAGGCTTTGGCCAAGGATGTTCACAGGGATGTTAATGATAAATCTTTTCTTCCTTCTACGGGTAATGTACCCCAATACACTTTAGATTATGGTGACCTTCAAATTTTTCAAAATGAAATAACTGAAATAAAGAAGGAAAATAATTTAGATACGATTGTTGAATTCGGAAAGGAATCCACTGCAATTCTGGATTTCATATTATCCCTACTACCTTTTGTACTTATTATAGGTATTTGGATTTACCTCATGCGCAGAATGTCTGGCGGAGGTGCCGGCGGTGGAGGTGGTCAAATTTTTAACATAGGTAAATCCAAAGCAAAGCTTTTTGATGAAAAGACCGATACAAGGACCTCATTTAAGGATGTTGCAGGTCTAGAAGGTGCAAAAGAAGAGGTAGAAGAGATTGTTGAGTTTTTAAGAAATCCTGACAAGTATACCTCTCTAGGTGGAAAAATACCCAAAGGCGCCTTATTGGTAGGACCTCCGGGAACTGGTAAAACATTATTGGCAAAAGCAGTTGCGGGAGAAGCGAAAGTGCCTTTTTTCTCACTTTCCGGTTCGGACTTTGTAGAAATGTTCGTTGGTGTTGGGGCATCCCGTGTAAGGGATTTGTTCAAACAAGCCAAGGATAAATCGCCAGCAATCATTTTTATTGATGAAATCGATGCCATTGGTAGGGCAAGGGGAAAGAACAATTTTACAGGTTCCAATGATGAACGTGAAAATACCCTGAATCAATTATTGACAGAAATGGACGGTTTTGGCACTAATACCAACGTTATTGTATTGGCGGCCACAAACAGGGCGGATGTGCTTGACAAGGCCTTGATGCGTGCTGGTAGATTTGACAGACAAATTTATGTTGACCTTCCGGACATTAGGGAAAGAAAGGAAATTTTTGAGGTGCATTTAAGACCAATCAAAACGGCGGAAACCCTTGATCTGGATTTCTTGGCAAGACAAACACCGGGATTCTCAGGTGCAGATATTGCCAACGTTTGTAATGAGGCTGCACTGATTGCGGCACGAAAGGAGCAAAAATCCGTAAACAAACAGGATTTCTTGGATGCCGTTGACAGAATTGTTGGTGGTCTGGAAAAGAAAAACAAAATAATAACTCCAGGGGAAAAAGAAACTATTGCATATCATGAAGCTGGCCACGCCACGACAAGTTGGATGTTGGAACATGCCGCTCCGTTGGTAAAGGTTACAATAGTTCCCAGAGGACAATCCCTTGGTGCAGCTTGGTATTTGCCTGAAGAAAGACTCATAGTCCGACCAGAACAGATGTTGGATGAAATGTGCGCCACTATGGGCGGTAGAGCCGCGGAAAAAGTGATTTTCAACAAAATCTCTACAGGTGCTTTGAGCGATTTGGAAAAAGTTACGAAACAGGCAAGGGCAATGGTTACCATTTACGGTCTTAATGACAAAATTGGTAATTTAACCTATTATGATTCTTCCGGGCAGGATTCCTATGGATTTTCAAAACCTTATAGCGAGGAGACCGCGAAGACAATTGATGAAGAGATTTCTAAGATAATCGAGGAGCAATATCATCGTGCCATAAAAGTCCTTACTGATAATAAGGATAAACTTACAACCCTTGCAGAAAGATTATTGGAGAAAGAGGTTATCTTTAAGGAAGATTTGGAAAAAATATTCGGAAAAAGACCGTTCCAAAAAGATCTTTTGGAAGAGGAAGAAAGAAAAACAGAAGCTTTGGCCAGTGAGGAGCTGGCTAAGGAAAAGAAAGAGTAAAAAATAAATCTTATAAAGCAATCGTTGTTATTTTAAGTTTGGATATTAGCATTACATTATAGTTGTAAATGGGCCTTTTAGACATTTTATTTGGTGGTGGAAAAAAGAAAGTTTCAAAGGAAACGGCGGAGACCCGTGGACAACATATGCCAGATTTGAATATTCCAGTGGATGAGAAGTTTACCATTCACTTTAAACAAAACGGTGGAAAATTTATTTACTGTACTTCCACCGAGGAAATTTCAAAAGCAATAAGCAATATCATAATAGAAAATGGTTGGCAAGACCAATCTTTTTTTGCAATGGACAATAGACTTATCCAGAAATTCAGCAAGGAAGATCTTATTTTTACGCAAAGCTCAAAAGATAGTGAAGTGTTTTTTACCACATGTGAGCATTTGGTGGCCCAAAATGGTTCTATTCTAGTTTGTTCCAATCAGTTGAACGAGAAAAAATTAAATGAGCTACCCAGTAACGTTATCGTTTACGCCACAACCAGTCAGTTGGTAGAATCCATAGGTGAAGGGTTAAAAACTATCAAGAAAAAATATGGCCAGCGAATTCCTGCCAATATCACTACATTAAAACATTTTAAGGCAACACAAGAAAACGCCGATGATTTCCTAACTTACGGAAGTAGTACTAAAAATCTTTATCTTTTACTTCTGGAAGATTTATAGTATGAAGGAAGTATTAAGAAGGGCACTTACAGGAGCGGTATACATTATACTGTTGTTGTCAGCGGTTTTCCTCAATACAGATGCTTTTGATTTTCTTTTTATGACTTTTGGACTCGCTTGTCTATACGAATACAAACGACTTGTAAACCTGAAAGGATATCATATTTTTGCTGCGTATTTGGCCATTTGGTGGGCGTTTATCTACTTTGTAAGCGACCAAATATTGATAAACATTCTAATGTTCATAACAATCGCAATTGATATTGCTTTATTGTTTTATCTATTTTCCAAGAAAGAAAAGTTTTTTTCGAAATTTCAAAAATTTATTATTGGGCTGTTTTATATTGGGGGAGGGTGTATTTTTCTTACCATGATACCTTACAAAAATGATGCATTTGCAAAACTTTTGATTATGGGAATATTTGTGCTCATCTGGGTAAACGATTCATTTGCTTACTTAGTTGGAAGAAGTATCGGTCGAACCAAATTGTTTCCAAGGGTTTCACCTAAAAAAACCGTTGAGGGAACGGTTGGAGGTTTTATATTTGCACTTGTAGCGGCGTACATAATGGGTACACAGGAACAGATAATCGGTCCATGGCAATGGATGATATTGGCTTCAGTAATCGTAGTAGCCGGTAGCCTTGGAGATCTAATAGAGTCCAAATTTAAAAGAATGGCCGGAGTGAAGGATAGCGGTGCCATATTACCTGGTCACGGAGGTATGCTGGATAGGCTGGATAGTCTCGTTTTTGCTGCGCCTTTTGCCTATTTAACTTTAAATATTTTCAGTTATGTTTCATAGAGAGGGTCAAGTAATTATTTTGGTGACCTTTTTGATTGTTGGTTTGAGTGTGCTCTTAGCCCACTTTTTTATCGATATACCTTGGTTGAAAATTGCGGTTCAGGTATTGGCTCTTCTTGTTTTAATTCTGATACTTCAATTTTTTCGAAATCCGAAAAGAGTTACAATCAAAAATTTTGATGAAATATTGGCGCCTGTGGACGGCAAGGTAGTCGTAATTGAAGAAGTTGAGGAAAAGGAGTATTTTAATGATAAACGTAGGCAAGTTTCCATATTCATGTCACCTGTTAACGTACACGTAACCAGATACCCGGTAAGTGGTTATATACGATATTCCAAATATCATCCTGGTAAGTACTTGGTAGCATGGCATCCAAAGTCCAGTGAGGAAAATGAAAGAACCACGGTAGTTGTTAGAACCCCAAAATTTGGTGATATTCTTTTTAGACAGATTGCGGGAGCAATGGCAAGGAGAATCGTCAACTATGCCGAAGAAGGGGAAAGTGTACAACAAGGCGATGATTCAGGATTTATTAAATTCGGTTCTAGGGTAGATTTATTGCTGCCATTGGAATGTGAAATCAACGTTGTGCTAAATCAGAAAGTAAAAGGGGCAAAAACATGCATCGCATCATATGTAAATCCCAATGAAAAAGAATAATTTACGTATTGAATTTCAAAAGGCTGTAGAATTCGTTAACAATTATGAGAGTCCTATTCCCGCAGATCTTTTGCTTAAACTCTATGCGTACTACAAAATTGCCAACGAAAACTTTGATAATCCAGGAAGTAAAACCCCTCTGATAAACGCGTTCAAGGCAAATGCGCTGATCCAGGCCAAAAATGTAAGCGGAGATCAAGCTATGAAATCCTACATTAAACTGGTGAAATCCGAATTAAGCAACTTGTAGGTTTTACTACTTTTATTCGTACAGGTCGTTCAAATCTGCCTTGCAAAGGGAAACCAACAACGCACTCATCTTACTACAAATGTCATTAAAGAACTTTTCTCCCTTTTCCGCGTTTGCATACTTTGGATTACCAACACCGGTATCTTCCGTTACCTGTGACCATTGACGTTCTGCCCATACCCAGCCCTCACTAAAAGCCTCAATCTTAAATTTCTTGGCTTTACCACTACCCCATTTTGACTGTGGCAATACCAAGTCCGGTCTTATGTAAAGCATTAAACTGGTCTCCATTTCATCCGCATGATCTCCTTCTTCCTTAAAGTATTCGGATTTGTCGAGCATTTGAGGGAAAAAACAAAAACTGAGGAACATTTTAGGGAACTCTAAACCCAATTCCCTCACAAGAGGTTTAAATCCATTTCCGCCATGACCATTGAAAATCAGTAATTTGTATATCCCTTGCCTATTCAATACGGTTATAATATCCTTTAGAATGGCCAATTGCGTACTCGGGTTAAGGTTGATGTCCAAATAAATATCATGTTGTCCGGTATTTACCCCAAAAGGAATGGTTGGTAGGACAATAACCTTGCTTCCACTCTCCCACGCCATTTTTGCCGATTCGGCAAGAAGGGCTTCCGCCTGGTAATTATCCGTTGCATAGGGCAAATGATAGTTGTGCGCCTCGGTGGCGCCCCATGGCAATATGGCCAAATCAAACCGCTGTTCTTTAAGCGAGTCCCAGTTTGTTTCGGCCAAAATGTAAGGTCTAATCATGATTTTTATCTAAATTATGTAGGGATACTATTTTGTAAAATATTCTTCCTGAAGTAAGTAAAATAGACTGATCCAAATAACGTAAGTACAAAATAAACTAAAACCAAGAAACTTCCCATTTGAAAAAAAGAGTTTATACCAAACCAATCCCCATTGATGGCTACTAAAAAAATCCCCGCTAAACTTCGAATAACCTCTATCCAAACAGCATATGGGGCGCCGTCCATTAGACTTGTGTACCCATAAATACCAATAAAAACGAAAGCTCCAAAGAATAGAAGCGATTCAAACCCAATTTCGGAATAATTATAGAACATAAAAAGCAATAGGCCGGTGGTTGCTAACAGCTGAAAAATTATGTAAGCATTGAACAAGGGTGAACTGGGGGTTTCGTATCGTTTAAAATCATAGACGTTCTCGATTATGGAAACCGGATATTTCTCTTTCACATCATCCGGCCTCCATCCTGTAGGCATAAACCAGATTCTAATCTTGTCCCAATAACCTTTTGTACGCCATGCATCTTGCATCAATCTATAAATATGTTGAAAGTTTATATGTATGGGATTCCATGTACCAGCCGGTTTTAATACCCCATATTGTGGTGGAACATCTTCCAACTCTTCCTGAAACGTTCCAAACCATCGGTCCCAAACACATAATAACTGACCTAAATTCTTATCAATATATTCCGGATTAATAGCATGGTGAACCCTGTGCTGTGATGGTGTAACAATAATGTATTCCAACCATCCCATTTTACCAATATGCTGCGTATGATACCAAAACTGTGCAAATAAATGTATGGGGGCCAATACGGCGATAATTTGATTGGGAACACCGATTATGGCCGCAGGAAGCAATAATAGCGGAAAATAACCCAAAAGATTAGAAATGGACTGGCGAAGCGCACAGGCCAAATTAAACTCCTCACTACTATGATGGATAACATGTTGATTCCAAAAAAAGTTGATTTTATGGCTAAGCCTATGGTTCCAGTAGCCAGCAAAATCGATTACTACAAAGGCAACCACCCAAGTAATCCAAGTATTCTCTATTTGATAGATTGCCAGATGCTCCAAAAGAAATGGATAAGTAACCAGGATTACCCCAATACCTAGTGAGTCCTTAATGATATTGGTAAGACCCGAGCTAATGCTAGAAACCGAGTCCATTACCTTATGTTTTTGATTTTTTACGAAATGTCCATAGGCAATTTCAATACCCAATAGGAGCATAAAAAATGGAATTGCATATAGCAGTGCAGTTGCATAGGTTTCCATAAGGAAATAGAACTAGTTAAAAGGACCAACCATAATATGGGCCCTAAAAGTACCTGGGTCCATCAACCAAGGCATCCCTTTTGCATGAGGTTTATCCGGTAAACCTGTTGACTCGGTGGTCGCGAAAGGCGTATAAATCACATACCTGAATTGACCGTCCGCCAATTCTCCTGTACTTTTATCATATGCTGCTTCGCTTCCGTAATAAATATACGTCATGCTCGGTTCTTTGGGCATCTCCAAAGTTCCTTGGGCAACCTCCATACCCCTAATATCCCGTTTCTCCTTAAAATCTTTTCCTTCAGCTTAAGTTCCCTTCCCCTTTTCATAAAAGGTTCCAACTTTCTTGGAGTAACAAGAAACACTTATCCCTTCTTTATTAGGGTCGTCTGCCAAACAGATTAGGTTGTTACTTCCTTCACGGAGCACAACAAATTCACCTTCATTATTATATCCATAAACCATAGCCAAATCCTTCTCGGCCTCGGGAGCTGGCAAAACAGCGGTTTTTATTTGAATATCAGAGGGAAGAATCTTCGATGTTTTCTCCTGGGCGTTTATAGCGAATCCGATTAAAAATAATCCTAAGAAAGTAATACGACGTATCATATGGCCATGGTTTTTCTAAAGATAAGAAACTATACCATTTAAAACAATCCAACGGATTTAGAAATAGAAGCACAAAAAAACCCTTCGATTTATTGAAAGAACAACAAACCCAAGGGATTATATTTTAAAATTTATCAAGCTATTTTATAGAGGCTTACGACCAGAAATTATATTGTACAAAATTACAACTACAGCAATGACCAAAAGGATATGCACTAAACTTCCCGTTGCTAGACCAGGAACAATTCCTAACATTCCCAAGACCCAGATAATAATACAGATAACGGCTACTAGCCACAAAATACTTCTCATAATTTTAGTTTTTGGTTTACGAAAGAAAGATATAAAAGAAAAGCACCTCCTATGTCCTCAATTAGATTTATTCCTAACTCAAAAAAAGGTTGTGGCCAACCATAAACTCTAAACTAAATGCTTCTTGAAAAAATCCATTGTTCTACCCCAAGCCAACTCTGCAGCTTCCTCATCATAACGTGGGGTACTGGTATTATGAAAACCATGGTTCACATTTGGATAAAAGAATTCCTGATATGATATCCCATTAGCTTTCAAAGCCTTTTCATATTCCGGCCATCCCGCGTTAACACGTTCATCCAGTCCGGCATATTGTAACATTAATGGAGCATTTATTTGGTCTATATCCTCAGTGGGCTGTCCTCCATAAAAAGGAACGGCCGCAGCCAAATCCGGAACTTTTACCGCCATCATATTGGAAATCCATCCGCCGAAACAAAATCCTACGACCCCAATTTTTCCGCTACAATCGGGATGTGCTTTCAAATATTCAAAAGCTGCAATAAAGTCCTCCAACATTTCGTTTCGGTCGCGTTTTCTTTGCATTTCCCTGCCTTCATCGTCATTACCAGGATAACCCCCTAATGGACTTAAGGCGTCCGGTGCCAAAGTTATGAATCCGTCCAATGAGGCGCGTCTTGCGGTATCTTCCACATAGGGATTTAAACCGCGATTTTCATGAACCACAACTATCCCACCCAATTTACCCTCAAATTCCTTTGGTTTGGAAAGCAATCCTTTTATCTCACCTCCACCCTTTGGAGAATTATAGGTTATAAATCCTGAATCCAATCTTGGATCTTGTTTATCTACCAAGAAAGTATCGGTGTAATTGGGCATCAAAAAACTCATTAACGATGCGACCGTTACACCACCAACAGCATACAATGATAACTTTTCCATAAACTCCCTTCTTTGAAGTTTGTTATGGGCATAGGCATCATACAGGTCAAATACTTCTTGTTTTATCTCTTCTTTTCTAAGCTTTTTCATGATGTTCTTTAGTTTAATTTCACATCAAAAGATACAAAACTTAGAGATACAGTAGTATAATCACAAGTACCATTCCCGCAGCCGAAAAATAAAGGCCTTTTTTGAATATCGTAGTATTGGGCAGAAACATCCAAAAGGAAGAAAGCACAAAAAACAAAAGTGATAGTCCAAAGAAGATATTCAGAAAATAAAGTGGGTCCGCGGATTTTGCCTTATGCAGGTGTGTCATTTTATCCAACACTAAGGGCAGACGCTTTGTGGTAAACTGAGCCATACCCGTTTTTGTATTATATGTACCTTGTTCAAAACTGGCCATGGTTCCGTCGTTTTCCTGAAATTTTAAATTTCGAATCCGAAGTTCTTGGCCCACTTTTTCAGCAGTAAGATTGGGTTCTAATTGTTTTTCATTTAGATATTCATTTTTTAAAAAATCGGTATCCCTAAAAATCAATACAATACCACTGATAGCATACATAGCCATAATACCGGCAAGAAAGAACCCCAAATACCTATGGTAAGTCCTCATCTTGTTGGAAAATTCACGTTGTTTTTTCATTATTTAGAATCATTTTAAACAAAGAACGTAAAATCTTCTATTTCCAACAAGAAGAAAATAAAATTTCCCTAATTTTTTATCTCATAAAAAAAGGGCTTAACAAGTAAACCGTTATGAATTTAGTAAAACTATTTTTCAAACCACTTCTAACCCAAACTCGCCAAACTCTTTTCTAAGGTTTCTATTTTTGCCTCAGCATCTGCCTGCTTCTTGCGCTCGATAGCAATAACCTGCTCAGGAGCATTGTTCACAAAACGTTCATTGGACAATTTCTTTTGAACCGAATTTAAAAAACCTTTGGTATAATCCAGTTCTTCACGAATTTTTGCAATTTCGGCCTCCACATCTATAGTGCCGCTAATCGGGATAAAATATTCATTGCTTTTTACCCTAAAGGTCAAAGCACCTTCCAACGGGCTATCCACATAAGTGATTTTGGAAACGTTGGTTAATTTACAGATGACTACGTCCCAATCCGAAGCTATCTTTTCTTCGTTTAAAAGGGACAATTCCAAAGCTTCTTTCATCGGAATATTTTTTTCCTTTCTAATGGTCCGTATACCTGCAATCACCTCGGCGGCAAATTCAAATCCTGAAATCGGCTCCTTTTCAACAGGCTTAATTTTAGGCCACTGTGATACTACTAAGGCTTCTTCCGGGGTTCTTTCAGCAATATGCTGCCACACCTCCTCCGTCAAAAAAGGCATAAAAGGATGTAATAATTTCAAGTTCTGCTCGAACAAATGAAGTACCGCATAAAATGTGGTGCTATCTATAGGTTGCTGGTAAGCAGGCTTTATTATCTCCAAAAGCCAAGAACTATAATCGTCCCAAACCAATTTATAGGTTGCCATTAATGCATCGGAAATACGGTATTTGCTAAAATGGTCTTCTATTTCAGCTAAAGTTTGGTTTAGTTTTGACGTATACCAAGCAATCCCAAGTTTAGAAGCCTCGGGTTGGGGCAAATCCTTAACTTCCCATCCTTTGATCAAGCGGAAACCGTTCCATATTTTATTAGCGAAATTCTTCCCTTGTTGGCATAGGTCTTCATCGAACATTAGATCATTCCCTGCAGCAGAACTCAACAAAAGACCAACCCTAACCCCATCGGCCCCATAATCATCAATCAACTTTAAAGCATCTGGGGAATTTCCAAGTGATTTGGACATTTTTCTTCGCTGCTTGTCCCGCACCAAACCGGTGAAATAAACATTTTCAAAAGGCCTTTCTCCCCTAAATTCATATCCGGCAACGATCATACGAGCAACCCAGAAAAATAGGATATCCGGGCCCGTAACCAAATCATTGGTAGGATAATAATAATTTACCTCATCGTTATCCGGTTCCAAAATTCCTCCAAAAACACTTATGGGCCATAACCAAGAAGAAAACCAAGTATCCAAAACGTCAGGGTCTTGACGTAGGTTGTCTACTTTTAAATTGGGATTTTTAGATTTAGCTATTGCCAGTTCCAAGGCTTCCTCAGCAGTTTCAGCCACAACAAAATCATCCTGACCGTCACCAAAATAATAGGCGGGGATCTGTTGTCCCCACCAAAGTTGTCTGGAAATGTTCCAATCCCGCACGTTTTCCATCCAGTGCCTGTAGGTATTCTCGAATTTCTTAGGGTAAAGCTTTACATCACCTGTGGACATTACAGCATCCAATGCCGGCTTTGCCAAATCTTCCATTTTTAAAAACCACTGATCGGAAAGCTTGGGCTCAATTACGGACTTGGTGCGCTCGGAAGTACCCACTTTATTTACATGATTTTCAGTCTTTACCAAAAACCCCTTTTCTTCCAATTCTTTTGCGATTTCTTTCCGAACCACAAACCTATCTTTTCCTTCATAGTGAAGACCAAAACTGTTCAGGGTAGCATCATCGTTGAAAATGTCTATGGTTTCCAACTCATGCTTTTCACCTAAAGCTTTATCATTGCCATCATGGGCAGGGGTAACTTTTAGACATCCCGTACCAAATTCCATATCAACATATTCGTCTTCTATAATTGGTATGACACGATTGGCAATTGGAACTATCGCCTTTTTCCCTTTCAAATGATTGAATCGTTCATCATTTGGGTTGATACAAATTGCAGTATCACCCAAAATTGTCTCAGGCCTTGTGGTAGCGATGGTCACTTTTTCATCCGACCCTTCAACTTCATAAGCCAAATAGTACAATAAGCCTTGCCTTTCCTCATAAATAACTTCTTCATCAGAAAGGGTAGTCTGTGCTTCTGGATCCCAATTTACCATTCTATGTCCTCTGTAAATAAGCCCCTTATTAAAAAGGTCTACAAAAACTTTGATTACCGATGCTGACATATCGTCATCCATTGTGAACTTTGTCCTTTCCCAGTCACATGAGCATCCTAATTTTTTTAATTGCTCCAAAATCACCCCTCCATATTCATCGGTCCAATCCCATGCATGTTTAAGAAATTCAGCCCTTGACAGGTCGGATTTTGAAATTCCATCCTTTTTAAGCTTGGCAACCACTTTAGCTTCCGTAGCAATAGAAGCATGATCCATACCTGGTACCCAACAGGCGTTCTTACCCATAAGACGGGCTCTTCTTGTCAAAACATCTTGCAGGGTATTGTTTAGCATATGCCCCATATGCAGTACTCCCGTAACGTTTGGTGGAGGAATAACAATTGTATATGGCTCCCGATTATCTGGCTTTGAATGAAAATAACCGTTTTTCATCCAGTAATCATACCACTGATTTTCTACCCGCTTTGGGTCGTATTTTGATGGAATATCCATTTTTGGAATAGTTTTTGAATAGTGTATTCTGGTTTTTAAAACAACGCTGCAAATATACTTTTACACGTACTTTTTCAGCAGTTTTAGACCCTAATTGAATACGAAACAAAAATAAGTAACGTTAGAGTATAAGAAAAGGATTTTGAGGTTCATCTGAAAAGATTTAATTTTGAGGTCCACCCAAAACGAAAAACAATGAAAAAAATAGTACTTGTATTATTTGTAGGTCTACTTGGATTAAGCTTAACTGCACAAGATACGGCCGCGAAAATTGAATTTAAAAGCGAAACCGTAGATTATGGTGAAATCGCTAAAGGTTCTGATGGCATTCGTGTATTTGAATTTACGAATACCGGTAATGCACCTTTGATTATCAGCAAAGTAAGCTCCAGTTGTGGTTGTACCATACCTAAAAAACCGGAAGACCCAATTTTACCAGGAAAAACTGGAGAAATTCAGGTAAAATACGACACGAACCGTGTAGGTCCTATTAGAAAGGCAATTACGGTTATATCCAACGCAGATACACCTACCAAAGTTTTAAAAATCAAGGGAGAGGTTACTGCTGGAGCCACAGGAACCAAATAACATAAAAATATCATTAAGAAAAGCCCGAAAATTTCGGGCTTTTTTATTTGAAAAGATCTTTGAGGATAAAGCTAAAAAGCAAATCCCTATTGGAGCGTTCCACTAGTACCTTTACCCGTTTCCCTTTTTTATCGTTCAACATCTGCATAATCTCCTGAAGTTTATACCTATGGATTCGCTTTCCGTTTACGGCAAGGATAATGTCCCCTTCCATTAATCCAGCAGAGTGTGCAGGGCTTCCGTTACGGATGGCAGAAACCACAATTTCCGGGACTAAGCTTAACCTAGTAGCATCCTGAAGTATAATCTGAACATCCCCATAACTCCTCTCCTCATTATACACCACACCATTTGGACTTGCAATACGTTCGGATACATAGCGCATTCCCGCATGTTGCAAATCTATACCTGCAATATTATAGTGGAAAGGTTTCTTAAAATTAGAATTTTTTCTAAGTGTTATTTTTTCATTGGGGTAGTCGACAATAATATTGAACCTTTTAAGAATCTCCCCGCCCAAGCTTCCATTTCTGTTGCCAAGGTCTTTGAGGTTTGTAAAAGTGATCATATCCGGAAATGATGCTTTAGCATCTTTCAAATTGAACTTACCAATTGAAATACGATCAATTTTTGTTCGTCTCCCATAGATATCTCCCGCGAGACCCTTTCCCAAAAAATCCTCATAATATTTTTCCGGTACCTTTATCCTATCATCCTCAAAGAGCCATATGGCATCACTACTTCCCGTATCCAATAGCATTTTTACATCCAATTCGGTTTGATCCGTTAAATCAATACTAGCATCCAAGTAGGCTTTTCTAGAAATTAACGATATATCCAGGGTCTGCACCTTTTTATGTTTTTTGTACTCGTATTTATCTGGGTCGAAAAATTTGATTGTCTTGGTTGCGTAATTTATATCAACGATAAAGTCTTTAAACAAATCATAGCCTATAATCCCGTGTATGGTGACACCCAAACTTGGTGAAAAGTTAATATCGGTATCCATGACCACATATAACTTTTGGGACCTATTGGTTATGTTTCCAAGTCTGAAAAAATTTCCAGAGGAACTCAAAGCACTTATAGCATCGCCATCACCTAAACCGTTAATGGTAATCTCGGACACGTTTTTTAGTTGGATGGAATCCTGATCTGACAGATTGAACAGAATAGGGGTACCTACTCCAGAATCCATCAAAAAGGACAATTCCGTACCATTGACCTCCAAAGGGATTACCATTAAATTATTGATAAGTTCAAAATTTAGTTTTTGATACTTTACTTCTTCAGGGAGAGAAAACTTTTGCGCGCTCACAATATAGGAAGATGTCAGCGAGAGGAACAAAACGATATGCAGTATATTTTTCAGCACAACCTATGTTAATTGGTTAACGTTCTTCAAGTTACAACTTTTTTTCTTTCGTCTACATCTTTTAACATCTGTTTCGTCCAAGCAAATAAAACCATCTATTATTGTACGATCGGTAAGGATTTCCCACATTTGTGAAAAATAGAAAGTAAATGCCGTTAGTTTCCAAAAAAGGGCAGTCCATGCCCCAATCCCCGATAAGAAAATTGGTTCCTTATGCTGAAAATGCCAAGAAAAAAGGAGTAAAGGTAATTCACCTTAATATTGGTCAACCTGATATTAAAACTCCGCAAATTGCACTGGATGCAGTGAAGAACAATAACCTAACCGTTTTGGAATACAGTAGAACGGAAGGATCGGAAACCTTTAGGGAAAAGATTGCGGGATATTACGCTAAGAACGATATTCTTGTTGGTGCCAATGATATAATAGTTACCACAGGTGGCTCCGAGGCACTTTCTTTTGCTATGGGTACTATTGCCGATGCCGATGATGAAATTATTATTCCAGAACCATTTTATGCAAATTATAATGGTTTTGCGACGGCTTGCGGCGTTAAAGTGGTCCCTGTCATTTCAAAATTTGAGGAAAACTTTGCCCTGCCCGCTATAGAAGAATTCGAAAAATTAATAACACCAAGAACCAAAGCTATATTAATATGTAATCCGGGTAATCCTACGGGATACCTTTACAGTAAAGAAGAAATACAAAAGCTTGCCAGCATCGTCAAAAAGCATGATCTTTTCCTAATTGCCGATGAAGTATATCGTGAATTCACCTATGATGACAAAGAGCACTATTCCATTTTAAAAGAAGATGGACTGGATGAGCATGCTATTATAATCGATTCCGTTTCCAAGCGGTACAGTATGTGCGGAGCACGAATCGGTTTTTTAGTTTCCAAAAACAAAGAGTTTATCGCTACGGCCCTAAAGTTCGGTCAAGCGAGATTATCGCCCCCCACCTATGCGCAAATTGCTAGTGAAGCGGCCTTGGAAACCCCACAAAGTTACTTTGACGAAGTAAAAACGGAATATGTGGCCCGGCGAAACCTATTAATTTCCGAACTAGAAAAATTGGAAGGAGTTAAGGTTGCACGTCCGCAAGGTGCATTCTACTGTATTGCGGAATTACCTATAAATGATGCCGAAGATTTTGCGCAATGGCTGTTAGAGGACTTTAGAGTTGACAACGAAACCGTTATGGTTGCGCCTGCCGGTGGTTTTTATGCTACTGACGGACTAGGTAGAAATCAAATCAGAATAGCCTATGTACTAGATCAGGATAGTCTTAAAAAGGCAGTCTATATTCTAGGGGAAGCCCTAAAAAGCTATATTGGCTAATGAAAATACAAAAGGATTTTTCCCTCAAAAACTACAATACTTTTGGCATCTCCGCCAAAGCACGTTTTTTTGTTGAAGTCAGTTCGGTTGATGAACTTATTCAGGTTTTAAAACTAAAGGAATATCCGAATAAATTTATTCTTGGCGGGGGAAGCAATATGTTGTTAACCCAAAATATTGATGCTCTTGTAATTCATGTGAACATCAAGGGCATTCAAGTGCTTGAAGATGATGAGAACACAGTTCTCATAAAAGTTATGGCGGGTGAAAACTGGCATCAACTCGTTTTATGGACTTTGGATCATGGGTATGGCGGACTGGAAAACCTTTCCCTCATTCCAGGCAATACCGGTACTGCACCAATCCAGAATATTGGAGCTTACGGAGTTGAACTAAAAGATAGGTTCGTAAGCTGCGAGGCGTTGCATAGATCAACTCAGGAATTAATTTTATTTTCTTTGACCGATTGCCAATTTGGCTATCGTGAATCGTTTTTCAAAAACGAGGGGAAAAACTCCTTTGTTATCGTGTCCGTTACCTTTAGATTGACAAAAAAGAACCATGAAATAAACTCCAGCTATGGTGCGATAGAGCAGGAATTAGCAAAAAACAATGTGGAAAATCCCACCATTAAAGATATTTCCAGCGCGGTAATCGCAATAAGGAAAAGTAAGCTCCCCGATCCAAATGAGCTTGGCAACAGCGGAAGCTTTTTCAAGAACCCGATGATATCAAAAGAGGAGTTTGAAAAATTCATTGAGAAAAATCCAGAAGCACCCTATTATAAGGTATCAGAATCAAGCTATAAAATCCCTGCGGGATGGATGATTGAACAATGTGGCTTCAAAGGAAAACGTTTCGGTGATGCCGGGGTACATAAAAATCAAGCTCTAGTGCTAGTTAATTATGGGAATGCCAGTGGTGCGGCAATACTGGAGTTGGCCACTAAAATCATTGAAAATGTGAAGAAAAAATTCGGAATTACCATTGTCCCGGAGGTTAATCTAATAAAATAACCCCCGTAATAAGAATTACGGGGGTTATACCAAACCAAACTAACCAAAAACTAAGTGGACAGTTACCAGCTGCACACTTATGGGATTAATATTTTTAGATAACGCCTCCTTAACAATCAATTTTATAATTTAGCGTTTATTCATTTACGATGTAATTAGCCCTTTTGGATGTTTGAACCTAAAGAATTTTGGTTCATCTATAACTTATGAGCACACTACTTGAAAAACATATAGTTGAACTACTGCAGGAGCGCAATGAGAAAGCCATTTCTTTATTGTACGACAACTATGCAGATACGCTATTGGGAGTGGCAAATAAAGTTGTCCGCGATCCGGAACTTGCCCAGGATGTTTTACAGGAAAGTTTTGTGAAAATCTGGAAAAAGGCGGACTCATATGATTCTTCCAAGGCCAAGTTATTTACGTGGTTATTTAGAATTACCAGAAATACGGCAATTGATAAATTAAGGAGTGTAAAAACAAAATCCGATAAGGAAATCCAAATAGACGTTTCTGACGTATATAATTTAGGTGTTGATAGTATCAGGCCAGAGTTCATGGACGTACAGGAGAACTTGGAGAAGATTGAGCCTAAGTATCAAATAGTTTTAGAAGCACTATTTTTTCAAGGGATGACACAACAAGAGGCCAGTGAGGAACTGGACATACCATTGGGCACAATCAAATCAAGACTCAAAATTGGGCTGAGGGAACTCGGTAAAATATATGGGCCTGCCGTAATTGCACTACTTTTAAATTCAGTGTTATGAAAGAAAAAATTAAAATATTTTTAGATTCCGATTTATTGGAGAACTACCTTTTAGGCTCCACTACTGAGTTGGAATCCCAGCAAGTGGAACGTTATATAGCTATGTATCCGGAGGTGAGGAAGAGTTATGATGAGCTTCAGGAGAATTTGGAAACTTTTGCTAAACTGCATGCCATTAAGTCCCCGGAAGGACTTAAAGAGAAGATAATTGCCAGAGTACGGTCAGAGCGTCAAGGAAGAAAAAGATTCTTTGTATATGCCATGGCCGCTAGTTTCGCAGTTCTCATGTTCGCAAGTTTCTCCTATTTCTTTTGGGACCAAAATCAGAACCTTCAGGAAGAGAACATTATGGTCAGCAATAAGATTAAATTGCTTGAGGCGGATATGAAGCAGCAATTGGAAGATGTTAGAAATCAATTTATTGTCCTTAACAATCCAGGGACCAAAAAATACAACGTACGGGGAAATACCAAAGCCAAAGAACTTAAGGCCGTTGCCTACATCAACCCCATTAAAAAGTTGTCCTATATTAATGTTAGCAAGCTGCCTAATCTGCCAGAAGACCAGTGTTTTCAGATGTGGGCAGAGGTAAATGGTGAAATGATAAATTTAGGAATTCTAGAAGAAGCGGGAGACTCTAAAAATCTTACGGCCCTACCCTATGCCGAGAATACGGTGGGATACATTACCATTGAACCAAAGGGAGGTAACGAAAACCCGACCGTTGACAATATTGTAGCGAACATTTCTTACTAAGAATATAGACGTAAAGTCATGTTAAAGCCCCTTATTGGGGCTTTATTTTTTTATCTTTGTAAAAATTCCGATTATGAAATTATTTTTATTGACCATTGGACTTTTGGCACTTGCGTTTGCAGGAATCGCTATAAAAATATGGTCTAAAAAAGACGGAAAATTTGCGGGCACCTGCGCAAGTCAAAGTCCATTCTTGAACCAAGACGGGGAAGCTTGCGGAATGTGTGGAAAAATGCCCTATGAACAGGATTGCAGAAAGGAAACCGCTTCTGAATACAAATAATCCAGAATTCTTATTTTAAAACTTCTTGTTTGAACAAAACCGAAAGTTTAGAGAAAACCATAAACAAGGCAAAAGAAGGCAACCAGCTTGCCTTTAGCCGTCTATTGGACACTTTCTGGAACGACGTCTACGGTTTTCAATTAAAACGAACGGAAAACGAAAACGATGCGGAGGATATTACCATCCAAACATTTTCCAAGGCTTTTGACAAAATTCGCACGTATGACGAATCGTATGCTTTTAAAACGTGGTTAATCACCATTTCAAAAAACATACACATAGATTTGGTCCGGAAGCGGAAAAGAAATCTTTTGAACAGCGGAGGCAATGGAGATGCGATAAAAAAGGTACTGGATAATGCTCCTTCTATGGAAGATCAGCTAATTCAGGAACAGAACCTTGCCAATCTTCTGCAGGATATAAAAAAATTAAAGCCTCACTACCAGGAGGTTATCAATCTTCGGTTTTTCAACGAACTTAGTTATGTTGATATTGCAGATACGTTGAATGAGCCCGTGAATAACGTCAAAGTAAAGTTGCTAAGGGCAAAAAAATTACTGGCGGAATTGATTAGGGATAGAAAGTAATGTTTCATTTCCGATTTATTTTATTTTCCTTCAAAGTCTGCTTTTCTTATTCATTTTCCACGCTATAGCTTCCTTAATTTAGTTCGTATATTTGTAAAAAAATAACTATGTCCGTTGCTATCAAAGAGAATGTTTTACCACCTAAGGGAAAGCCAAAATGGCTTAGGGTAAAACTTCCTACAGGCAAAAAATACACGCAATTACGTGGTCTTGTCGAAAAATATAACCTTCACACCATTTGTACTTCCGGTAGTTGCCCTAATATGGGTGAGTGTTGGGGAGAAGGTACTGCAACTTTTATGATTTTAGGAAATATTTGCACACGGTCATGTGGTTTTTGCGGCGTCAAGACCGGTAGACCTGAAACCATAGATTGGGCCGAGCCAGAAAAAGTAGCGCGATCTATAAAAATAATGGGTATTAAACATGCCGTGGTAACGTCCGTTGACCGTGATGACCTTAAGGATATGGGATCTATTATTTGGGCGGAGACGGTAAAAGCGATTCGAAGAATGAATCCCGCGACTACCCTAGAAACGTTAATTCCAGATTTTCAAGGAATAGAAAAACACCTAAATCGTATCATAGCGGTTTCCCCAGAAGTAGTCTCGCATAATATGGAGACTGTGAAAAGGCTGACTAGGGAAGTACGTATACAGGCTAAATATGAACGTAGTTTGGAGGTTTTAAGATACTTGAAATCAGAAGGCGTAAATAGAACTAAGTCTGGAATAATGCTTGGGTTAGGGGAAATGGAAGAAGAAGTGATTACGACCATGGAGGATTTACGAAAAGTAGATGTTGATGTAGTGACCATAGGACAATATCTTCAACCTTCAAAAAAACATCTTCCGGTGAAAGAATTTATAACCCCCGAGCAGTTCAAAAAATATGAGGAACTTGGTTTAGAAATGGGCTTTAGACATGTGGAAAGTGGAGCTTTGGTAAGATCGTCTTATAAAGCACACAAACATATCCTTTAGGATTCTATCCGTTTTAGAAGTTATTATAGTTTCCTTGACCAAGAGGCGAATTTATAGGTAAGAATCAAAAAGCCAATCCCCATAAAAATTGACCTATGAAAACTTTAAATATCGGAATAAACGGTTTTGGTAGAATAGGCCGAACGCTTTTTAGGTTACTCCAACATCATAAAAACATCAAAGTAGTTGCTATAAACGACCTTTCCGACTCTAGAACCCTGTCGCACTTGCTTAAGTACGATAGTATACACGGAGTTTTATCCAGTGACATTTCTTACGATGAAAATCACATCATTATTGATAATACACCAATTTTTCTTAGCAATTCTTTGCACCCTAAGGATATAGCCTGGAGCGCCACCCAGGTTGACATTGTTATAGAATGCACGGGAAAGTTCAGGAACAAAGAAAGCCTTTCCGGGCATCTGCAAGCTGGAGCAAAAAAGGTGATTTTATCGGCACCATCATTGGAAGATGATATTAAAATGGTTGTCTACGGCATCAATGAGAATACCATTGAGAATACGGATACTATAATATCCAACGCATCTTGCACCACGAACAACGCCGCACCAATGATACAGGTGATTAATGACCTATGCGGAATAGAACAGGCCTATATTACCACTATCCATTCATACACCAGTGACCAAAGTTTACACGATCAACCACATCATGATCTG
Organism: uncultured Flavobacteriaceae bacterium; assembly: GCA_963848865.1. GTDB lineage: Bacteria > Bacteroidota > Bacteroidia > Flavobacteriales > Flavobacteriaceae > Maribacter. The sequence continues at coordinate 568,638 of CAWKFV010000014.1, forward strand.
AGAAGGGCCAGGGCGGCGTCACAATCCATTGTTCCAACAACCACAGGTGCAGCTAAGGCCTTGACACGTATTTTCCCTGATTTAGCCCATGTTATAGGTGGTTGCGGGATTCGCGTACCCGTTCCAAATGGTTCCCTGACCGATATAACTTTCAACGTTAAACGGGCTATTACCATTAAGGAAATTAATGATACATTTGAAAAAGCAAGTCAAAATGAACTAAAAAACATACTTTTTTATACGAAAGACCCTATAGTTTCTATAGATATAAACAATAGTTGTTACTCTTGTACGTTTGATTCTCAGATGACTTCGGTTATTGGAAAAATGGTAAAAATTATAGGATGGTATGACAATGAAACGGGGTATAGTAGTAGAATTATTGACCTTTTAAATTTCATGATAAATAAGGAATATATTTGATTTTTACTTTACTAAATAAAAGTTTTAAGAATATCTTGCTGTTACTGCTATTAGCGGTATCTGCACACTTCTCCTACGCTCAAGATTCTGTTCCTCATAGGGATCTTTCACCTTATTTTAATGAAGCCCGTAAACTTAGAAATGAAAATAAGATAGATTTAGCCCTGGAAAAATTAGATCAGGCATCTAAGGAAGCAGAGAATAATGAAAATGTAAAAGCACTTATTGATAGTCTGCATGAAATTGCCTTGCTCTATTTGCAATTGGACAAAGAAGGAGATACCGAATTTTATTGGGACCGTGCCAGTGTACTTATGAAAGACATAGCATATCCCTACGGTGATGCTATGCACAAGTATATTGAAGCGGAACTATTGTACAGAAGTGGAAAAAACTTTCAAGCCTTGTTCATGTTAAACGAAGCCAAGCAGCTCAACAATGACAGGAACTTCTTCAACAAAATATCACTTGCGGAAGGCCGCGTATATCTTAATCTGGAAAAATACGACAGTGCTTCAAAAAACTTCAATTCCCTAGTTGTAAATACCGATGTTTATGAGCAAAAGTACCTTGCAACCCAAGCCTATCTTGGTCTTGCGCACTTAAACCTCCGGACAGAAAATTATAGTGAAAGTGCAAAAAATGCGGAAAATGCGTTGCAATTGGCATCGGCCAATGGTTTTGCCATTGATGTTAAAAAAGCTAATGAGTTGCTGAACATTATTTATGAAAAGCTTGGACTTTATCAAAAAGCATGGGTAAATAGCCAGAATCTTTTAAAAATTAAGGATTCGGTTTTCAACATTGAAAAGTTAAGGACGGAAGCCAAAACAGCCGATAAAATTCGGGATGATTTCAAGACCGAGGAAATAGCAAGACAAGAGAACAAGATTGAAGAACTTACTGCATCCCAGAACCGATCAGAGATAGTCTCTATTTTAGTATCGGCGTTTTTGACCATAATTTCGCTGTTGGCGGTTTCATTGTACAGGAATAATCAAATAAAACTGAAAACCAATGACTTACTACAAACAAAGAACAAAGAACTGTCCATAGCCCGTGACGGAGCAGTACAGGCCATGGAAGCTAAAACCAATTTCCTTTCTACGGTAAGTCATGAGCTTAGAACACCACTTTACGCTGTAACGGGGTTAACCCATTTGCTATTGGAAGAAAATCCTTCCAAACATCAACTGGAACATTTAAAAGCATTAAAGTTCTCCGGAGATTACCTATTGAATTTCATCAATGATATTCTTCACATCAATAAAATTGATGCCAACAAGTTGGAGCCTTTAAACTTGCAATTTAACCTAAAGAAAGTTTTGAACGAGGTTATGGACTCGCTGCAACAAAGTGCAAAGGCAAATAATACAAAACTTGTCTTGGAATACGATAGCACCATACCTGGTCACTTAATGAGTGATCCATTGAAACTTTCCCAAGTCTTTATGAACTTAATAGGCAACTCCATCAAATTCACCAAAAATGGGGAGGTCAGGGTCATTACCAAATTATTGAAGAAAGAAGATGAGGATGTGACCATTTACTTTGAAGTAAAGGATAACGGAATTGGTATATCAAAAGAAAAACAACAAAGCATATTTGAAGGCTTTGAGCAGGGTTCAATTCAAATAAATAGGGAATACGGTGGTACAGGTTTGGGACTTACCATAGTAAAAAGCTTGTTAGGGCTGTTTGAAAGTAAGATTGAGTTAAAAAGCACACTGGGCGAAGGCAGTTCTTTCTTTTTTGAGATTGATATGAAGAGTATGGATGATGTGCTTGATGATATGTCATTTGAAATTACCCAACGTGACTATGACTTCAAAGGGCTTCATCTATTGATTGTTGAAGACAACAAGATAAATCAGGTGATTACCAAGAAAATGTTGAGCAAAAAGGAAATTACCAGTGATATTGCCAGTAATGGTGAGGATGCGGTAACATTAGCCAGAGAGAATGTCTATGATGCAATTTTAATGGACATTCACATGCCTGGAATTAGCGGCGAGGAGGCAACCATACAAATAAGGCGGTTTGACCAAAATACGCCAATAATAGCCCTTACGGCTATTTCTCTGGACGATAGTTTGGAAAGCTTCTACGCAGCAGGCTGTAATGATGTAGTCACAAAACCTTTTAAACCAGAAATTTTCTATCAAAAAATTGGAGAGAACATCTTTGACAAAAAAGCGAAAAGCGCTACTTCAAGAATTGTCTAATTTCCTTTTCCAAAACCTTTTGCCCGTCGAAAAGAAAATTGTGCTTTACCTCCAAATAAAGAAGATTTTCCAATTTATCCTTTAATCGCACAAAATCCTTTTCTGTAGTTACTATTAATTTCCTTTTATTAAGCTCATTGATTTCCCCATCCGAAAAGAAGTGATGGTCCCCATAAGCTTTATGCTCAAAATGCAGCCCTTTAGATTTTAGATGTTTTACGAGCGGTGTTGGGTTAGCAATACCTGTAACCAAAGTGAATTTACTCCCCTTAAGGCTTGCAATACCAACATCTTCGAGTTTTCCTTTTAGTCTATCATCATATTCCAATGTAGCAAACAAGACCTGTTGGGCTAAGGTTGGCTTTATGTCCGCAACAATTTTATTTGCCGTAGCTGGGGTCAAATTTGAAGGGCATTTCGTCACAACAATAAGGTTGGCCCTCTTGGCCTGATTTTTAGCGTCCCTAAGATTGCCTGTTGGCAAAAACCAATCGTCTACGTAGAGATTGTCAAAGGAAGTTAACAGAATATTCATCCCAGCCTTTACTTTCCTATGTTGAAAAGCATCGTCCAATAGAATCACATCCGGGTTTAATTTTTTGGTTAGTTCCAAAAAACCATTTCTTCTATCGGCATCGACTGCAACAGTAACTTCCGGAAATTTTATATGAATTTGATAAGGCTCATCCCCTAGTTCGGCAACGGTAGTATCCACGCCTGCCAATTTAAAACCCTTTGATTTTCGCTTGTATCCCCTACTCAAAACAGCAACCTGATTAGTTTGGCCCAAAAAACCAAGAAGCAATTCTACCATTGGGGTCTTACCCGTTCCTCCTACACTTAGATTTCCCACACATATCGTTGGAATTTCAAATGTTTCCGATTTGAAAACACCCAAGTCATAAAAAAGATTTCTGAAGAAAACTACGGCACCGTAGACCAGCGAAAAAGGAAAAAGAAGTTTTCTTAGCACTTGCATCAGAACGAAATTATAATATTTTATCTTTGAAAACCCTTATATTTTGAGAAAATGACCATAAAAGAGGTTACCCGTATTTTAGAAGAATTGGCACCATTGCACTATGCCGAAGACTTTGATAATGTTGGATTGTTGATTGGAAACAAATCTTCTAATGTAACCGGAATACTGGTAACTTTGGATACCCTTGAAAATGTAATTGATGAAGCAATTTCTAAGAACTGCAATCTAATAATTAGTTTTCACCCCATAATTTTCAGTGGATTAAAGAAAATAACTGAGGAAAATTATGTTGAACGAACGGTCTTAAAGGCAATAAAGAACGATATCTCGATATATGCCATTCATACGGCTTTGGATAATTCGCCCAAAGGAGTTAACGCAAAAATCTGCGATGTTTTGGGCCTTACCAATACGCAAAACCTGATTCCACAAAAAGCTACCCTAAAAAAACTAACTACGTACGTTCCCACTGAGGACGCGAAAAATTTAAAACAGAAACTATTTGATGCAGGTGCCGGAAACATTGGCAACTATAGCAGTTGTAGTTTTGAAGCAACCGGAACAGGAAGCTATAAAGCAGGTAAAAATGCCAATCCAACCAAAGGGGAAAAAGGCACACTTCATTATGAACAAGAGTCTTTGATTTCGGTCACATTCCCCAAACACGCTGAGGCCGACGTTATTTCCGCATTGCTAGAAAATCATCCTTATGAGGAAGTTGCCTATGAAATTTTGCCCCTAGAAAACACCAACAAGCATATTGGAATGGGAATGGTCGGTGAATTGGACAACGCTATTTCCGAAGAATCGTTTTTGACCCATCTTAAATCCAAAATGAACGCCGAGGTAGTTAGACATTCCGAACTACTGGGGAAAACAGTAAAAAAGGTAGCCGTTTTAGGCGGCAGCGGATCGTTTGCCATAGGGGCCGCCAAAGCAGCCGGAGCGGATGTTTTCGTAACTGCAGATGTCAAATACCATCAATTTTACGAAGCCGAAAATCAAATGGTAATCGCGGATATTGGACACTTTGAAACTGAGCAGTTTACAAAAAACCTTTTAGTTGATTATCTTACGGAAAAAATTCCTAATTTTGCAATCCATTTATCGGAAAGTATAACAAATCCTATCAAGTATTTTTAAATATGGCAAAAAAAGAAGATTCATCCGTTGAGGCAAAGTTAAGGGCATTGTACGACTTGCAATTAATTGATTCCAGGGTGGACGAAATACGTAATGTTCGTGGAGAATTACCTTTGGAAGTAGAAGATTTAGAAGATGAGGTGCTTGGTCTAAAAACTAGGATGGACAAACTAAAGACCGATTTAGAAACAATTAATTTTGAGATCGGAGCCAAAAAGAATCTAATCGATGAGGCAAAAGCCTTAATTAAAAAGTATACGGAACAACAAAAAAACGTGCGTAACAGCCGTGAGTTCAACTCCATAACCAAAGAGTTGGAATTCCAAGAATTGGAAATTCAGTTGGCCGAGAAGCATATCAAGGAATTTAAGGTTCAAATAGAACAAAAGAAAGAGGTAATCGCCGAAGCAAAGGAACGTTTAGCCGAAAGAGAGGCGCATCTAAAGCACAAAAAAGGTGAGTTGGACGCTATTTTGGCAGAAACCGAAAAAGAAGAAAAAGCGCTATTGGAAGAATCCATTAAGTTTCAGGATAAAATAGAGGAGCGTTTGGTAAAAGCCTACGCCCGTATCCGCAACAGCGTAAAGAACGGTTTAGCAGTAGTACCTATTGAAAGAGGGGCTTCTGGAGGTTCATTTTTTACCATTCCACCACAGGTACAGGTAGAAATTGCCTCAAGAAAAAAAATTATTACAGATGAGCATAGTGGTCGTATTTTGGTAGACCCAGTATTGGCGGATGAAGAATCCGAGAAAATGCAAAAAATGTTCTCCAAACTATAATCATTTAGTTTAAAGTATTCTTAAAGCCATCCGAAACGGATGGCTTTTTTGTTATCTTGAAGGTAGATAAAAGTATATGCGTTTCCTGATAATCTTATTTCCATTTCTTATGTTACTACCCACAAATACTGCTGCCCAAAAATTATCCGACTACCGATGGAAAAATCGGATTGTTCTTTTGATGAACGGAGAATCCAATAAAGTAAAAGAACAGCTATCCCTACTTACGGACCTTAAAAAAGAGCTAGTTGAAAGGGATTTGATAATTTTCAGGCACGAAAATAATAAGGTGCTGGATGTTAATAACGAAACTACGGGTATAAACCCAAACTCAGTCCCATATCAAGACTATAATGGATTGTTGTTGATTGGAAAAGATGGGGGCGTAAAAATGAAGGAGGAATTCATTGTGGCACCTGAGAAAATCTTTGAACTTATTGATAGCATGCCCATGAGACGCGCCGAAATGAAAAATGGACACTAGGACTTAGATTCCAAAAGAGCAAGCATTTTTTCTTCCACTTCTTTAGAATCCCACTTTGCTTCAATGTTCTCTATGCGCATCACTTCTTGCATAATTTCTTCCTGCTCATCCCCTACGGCCAAAGCTTCTGCATAGGGCCTATCTGAAAACGTAACCCGGGAATAAGCTGGAATCCATTTGTCAGGATGTTTTGCCGCAAAATGCTTTTCAATCTTTTTTTGAAGCAAGAACTTTGAATCGGCCGTTTTACTGCTCATTTCGATAAAGTTCCTGTAACTCAATTCGGCTATGGCGTCCGCATTTGGTTTTCTTACTTCTTGGTACTCTTGGAAGATCGACTCCCAATCATCACCATATTTACATATAATTCTGTTTAACTCATAAATATCCTCAAAACCAGCGTTCATACCTTGGCCATAAAAGGGCACTACGGCGTGAGCGGAGTCTCCCACTAAGGCCACTTTGTCCCAATACGTCCAAGGGTAACATTTCATGGTCACCATTGCACTGGTCGGATTCTTGAAAAAATCCTCCGTTAGATTTTCAATATCCTTTCTCACATTTGGAAAATACTCTTTGAAAAAAGCAGTAGCTTGTTGTTTTGTTTTTATGCTTTCAAAAGACAGATCGCCTTCAAATGGCATAAATAAAGTACAGGTAAAACTGCCATCCAGATTGGGCATGGCAATCAGCATAAACCTTCCCCGTGGCCATATATGAAAGGAGTTTTTGTTCAATTTATGGGTGCCGTCCTCATTTGGAAGAATACTTAGTTCCTTATATCCGACATCAATAAAATCTTGGGAATAATCAAATCGGCTTCTTCGCTGCATTTTGTGCCTAACCCGGGAGAACGCTCCATCACAACCAAATATAAGATCATAATCGTAGGATTTCCATTCACTTTTCTCAGTTTCACCGGTGTAAAGCTTTGCTTCCGGGAGATCTACATCCCATACTTTTTCATTGAACTTAAACATTACTCCCGCTTCCTCTGCCAAATCAATCATCCGCTTGTTCAAAACGCCTCTAGAAATGGACCAAATTGCCTCTCCTTCCTTGCCATATTTTTGATAATATTCCTCTTTTCCAACAACGTGCATGGCCCTTTTGTCCAAGGGAATTCCAATTTTCCTTATTTCTTCTTCAATCCCAACTTCTTTAAGTGCTTTCCAGCCCCTATTGCTCATGGCCAAGTTAATAGACCGTCCGGAAAAGTTAATATTCCTGATATCCGGTCTTCGGTCAAAAACAGTAATTTTATGACCGTATTTCTTTAAGTAAATAGCTAATAGGGAACCAACTAGACCAGACCCGATGATAGCAATGTTCTTTTTTGTAAATGTCATGGACCCTGGCTAATGCAATAATTGAATTAAGCTATAAAAATAGGAAAATATACGCGATTAATATTATGCTGATTTAGTATTCCCTTAACTATAGGTGTTTAACAATTTGTTATTTTTGATAAACAAAATTGAAAAGCTTGAAACATTTTTCTAAAGATAAATTGCATGAACTTGATAACCGGTTTAGGGCAAATCTTATAAATAGCTGTGTAGGGTATAAATCCTGTAATCTCTTAGGTTCAATATCCGAAAACGGAATTCCTAATTTGGCACTATTTAATTCTGTAATTCATATCGGCAGCAATCCTGCATTACTTGGATTTATTTTACGTCCGTTAACGGTCCGAAGGGATACCTATTCTAATTTTAAAAATTCAGGTTTTTTCACGGTAAATCATGTAAATAAAGATATTTATAAGGATGCTCATCACACTTCCGCAAAATATGAAGCGGATATTTCTGAATTTTCAAAAACAGATTTGACCGAGCACTATTTAGATGATTTTCCAGCACCTTATGTAAAAGAAAGCATGTTGAAAATTGGATGTAGTTATGTAAATGAATACAAAATTGTAGAAAATGGTTGTCTACTTATTATCGGGGCCATAGAACACTTGTATTTACCTGAGGAAGTTATGCACAAAGATGGTTGGGTTCAATTGGATCAAATGGAAACAATGACTTCCATTGGATTGGATGGTTATGCGCTACCCAAACTTTTGAATCGGTTACAATACGCCAGACCAAAAGAGAAAACAAAGATCTTAGAAAGTGGCACATAAAAAAGAACATCTTCCGACAAAAATATGTGCTAACTGCGGGTTGTCATTTGCATGGCGTAAAAAATGGCAGAATAACTGGGAGGAAGTAAAGTACTGTAGTAAAAAATGTAGCGGTACCAAACATAAGGAATTAACCTAATAAAAGTGTATCATGAATCTGGTTTGGTTTACAAATAACCTACGTGTTGCGGATAATTCTTCGCTTACCAATGCCTGTGCCGAAAACGCAGTTATAGGTGTTTATTTTTTTGATCCTAGACATTATGACCTAGGGGATTTCGGATTCAAAAAAACAGAAAAATACAGGGCCAAATTTTTATTGGAGACCATTGCATGTTTAAAAAAGGAACTGGCAGAATTAAATATTCCATTGTTTATTTTCCACGGACGTCCGGAAGATATACTACCAAACCTGGTAAAAGAGTACCATATCAAAAACATCTATTTACAAAAAGAGTGGACAAGAGATGAAAATCTAGTTCTAGACGCCGTAATAGCTAACGTACCTGCGCTTGTGAATTTTGAGGAATCCTACGACCAGTTTCTATTTCACCCAAAAGATATTCCCTACACTAATTTCAATGCCATACCTGAGGTGTTTACCAATTTCAGGAAAAAGTGTGAAAAGTATTGTAAGGTTCTTGAAACGTTACCCATTCCCAAGCCCCGCCCAAAAGAAAATCTCCTCGTTCAATCCAACCCCTTACCCACTCTGACGGATTTAGGATTGGAAGAGGTCACATTAGATTCAAGGTCCGCTTTTCCATTCCAAGGAGGGGAACTTCAAGCCTTAGAGCGTGTTGATGAATATTTCTGGGAGACAGAAAAACTTGCTTATTATAAGAAAACCAGAAACGGTTTGGTAGGTAAGGATTATAGTTCCAAACTATCCGCATGGCTTGCCAACGGCAGTATTTCTGCACGTTCCATTTATTGGGAAGTAAAACGTTTTGAACGGGAAGTGAAGAAAAATCAGGATACTTATTGGTTGGTTTTTGAACTGATATGGCGAGATTATTTTAAGTATATATCCTTAAAGCATGGAGATAAAATTTTTCACATAGGCGGAATTTTAGATAAGGAATATGATTGGCAGAATTCAACGGAAGCAAAAGAACAATGGATTTCTGGGAAAACCAAAGAACCTTTTGTTAACGCCAATATGAAGGAAATTTCCAATACTGGATGGATGAGCAATAGAGGCCGTCAAAATGTAGCCAGCTTTTGGGCCAAAGAATTGGAACAGGACTGGCGAATTGGCGCCGCTTATTTCGAGAGTATGTTAATCGACTACGACGTTCATAGCAATTGGGGAAATTGGATGTACAATAGCGGAGTGGGCAACGACCCTAGAGACCGAAAGTTCAATATAAAAAGACAGGCCGATAGGTACGATGCAAACGGAAAGTTCCAAAATCTTTGGCTGCAAGAAACCTTATTTTAAAACTCATATGAAGAAACTTAGGTTAATATTGGGCGACCAGCTAAATCAGAACCATTCTTGGTTTGACACCGTGGACGATAACGTTACGTATCTCATGGCCGAGATGCGCCAGGAAACCGACTATGTAAAACACCACATACAGAAGGTGGTGGCATTTTTTATGGCGATGCGCAATTTTTCTGAAGAAATGAAAGAAAAAGGGCATCAATTTATCTATTTAAGAATTTCTGATGCCGAGAATCCGCAGGATTTGGAGAACATCATTTCTAAATATATTGATGAGACAAAGGCTCAAAAATTCGAATATCAGTTACCCGATGAATACAGGTTGGATAAACAATTAATATCGATTTGCAACAAACTGGAAATACCATCGGAAAGTTTTAATACGGAGCATTTCTACACCACACGTTACGAAGTAAAAGATTTTTTCGGTGGAAAAAAACAACTCATCATGGAAAACTTTTACCGGATGATGCGAAAGAAGTATGATATTATGATGGTTAACGGACAACCCGAAGGCGGAAAGTGGAATTTTGACCAGAGCAATAGAAAAAAATGGCAGGGTGAACCGGATATACCTCATGAACGAGGTTTTAGAAAAGACGTTTCAAAACTAGTGGAAGAGTTGGAAAGTCAGGATGTAAAGACATTTGGAAATATTGAAACTTCAAATTTTAGCTGGCCTATTAATAGGGCCGATTGCCTGTCGGTTTTAAACTACTTCTGCAAAAACCTATTGATTCATTTTGGGGATTTCCAGGATGCCATACATACCGACGAGAAATTTTTATTCCATTCCAGGCTTTCGTTCGCCATGAACTGTAAAATACTTTCTCCAAAAGAAGTTTTGGATAAGGTCCTGGACTATTATTATGAGCACACGGATGAAATTCACATCTCCCAAGTTGAAGGGTTTGTGAGGCAAATTTTGGGATGGCGGGAATATATGCGGGGAATCTATTGGAAAGAAATGCCGGACTACTCCAAACTGAACGAGCTAAACAATCAGAATAAACTACCAGACTTTTTTTGGACCGGCAATACCAAAATGAACTGTTTAAAACATGCCATTGGCCAGAGTTTAGATGAAGCGTACGCCCATCACATCCAGCGCTTGATGATTATCGGTAATTATGCCTTACTTACCCAAATACACCCAGATGAAGTTGATAAATGGTACCTAGGAGTATACATAGATGCCATTGAATGGGTTGAAATAACCAATACCAGAGGAATGAGTCAGTTCGCAGATGGTGGTATCGTAGCCACCAAACCCTACGTAAGCAGCGCAAACTATATTAACAAAATGAGTAACTACTGCACAAATTGCAGCTATAGTCACACCAAAAAACTTGGCGAAAATGCCTGTCCGTTCAATGCGTTGTATTGGAATTTTTTAGACGAAAAAAGGGAATATTTTTCAAACAACAATCGCATGGCAATGATGATGAGCCTTTTAGACAAAAAAGATAAAACCGAGTTGGCAGAGTTAAAATCCCGCGCTCAAAAAGTCATTTCCGATCCGGATGATTATTAATCTGGATTTTACTTTTTTTTAACGCTAACCAAAAGTCCAAAACTTAATTTTATAACGTAAATAATTAAGACTATTCCGCGAGAGCGTCTATATATATAAAAGTCCTTTTCAAAAAATTGAAAAGGACTTTTTGTATTCTAAAACAAGAGCACGAATCATTTTTTGCTATTCTAAGATGCCGTCAACAATTCCATACTCTATAGATTCTTTGGCATTCATCCAATAATCCCTATCAAAATCCTTTAATACTTTTTCAAACTTCTGTCCGCAATTATCCGCTAAAATCTGAGCGCTCAATTCCTTTGTTTTGATGATTTCCTTGGCTTGGATTTCAATATTGGAAGCCTGTCCCCTAGCCCCACCACTGGGTTGGTGTATCATCACTTGGGCATGCGGCTGTATAAAACGTTTTCCTTTTTTCCCTACCGATAGGAGAATACTTCCCATTGACGCGGCCAATCCGGTACAAATTGTGGAAACTGGGCTCTTTAACGCCTTAATTGTATCGTATATGGCAAAACCAGAAGTAACGTACCCCCCTGGACTATTAATGTACAGTTGAATTTCCTTATTGTTCTGCATATCCAAATACAGTAGCCTATCTATAACATGTTTTGCGGAATCGTCATCTACCATACCCCATAGAAATACCTTTCTTTCCTCCAACATTTTTTCGTCTATGGCTTCTTGTATTTTCCCTTTTTTAGCACTCATATATTTATATTTTTATCAAAATCAAAATTAAGGAATTAATTATGAAACCTACAATCCCTACAATGGTATACTGGCGTATAAATACTTCATGGCACCCCTTGGTTATATCTATTTGTCAGTTAAGCAAATACGGAGTTCAGACTTTTAAGTAAATATTATAAATAGTTGAAAGAAAACCGTTATGTATCTTTACCACAAATAACAAGAACCATGAAAAAGCACGTATTTATAGCAGTAACCTTAGTTCTAACCCTATTGGGCTGTAAGACCGATAAAAAACAGGAAACTACGGAGCCTGAAAAAGAATTAAATATACTGGAAAAAGTGGCCTACGCCCATGGTTATGATAATTGGAAGGACGTTTCCAGGCTTAAGTTCACTTTTAACGTGGATAGGGATTCATCCCATTTTGAACGCACTTGGCTATGGAACACTGAATCCAATGATGTGGTTTTAATGACGCGAGAGGACACCATTTCCTATAACAGAAAAGCTGTTGACTCTATCATCGCAAAAACGGATGGTGGTTTCATAAACGATAAATTTTGGCTCTTGGCACCTTACCAATTGGTATGGGACCATGATAATTTTAACTACAGACACTCGGAAAGTTCGTTGGCCCCTATAAGTAATGATACCCTTCAAAAACTGACTATAGTTTACGGCAATGAAGGTGGCTATACTCCAGGTGATGCCTATGATTTTTACTTTGGTGATGATTATGTAATCCAGGAATGGGTTTTTAGAAAGGCCAATCAAGAAGAACCTAGTATGGTTACCAGTTGGGAGGATTATAAATCGATGGAAGGCTTGGATATTGCCACTATGCACAAAATGCCCGATAGTAATTTTCAGCTTTATTTTACGGGACTGGAAGTAGAATAACTGGCACTATAATTGATTTCTAATAATTGCCAAACCTTTGCATTATGAGACAATCAATTTCAGTATTTTGCTATTTTCTAGTTTTTACCCTAACCGCACAAAAACAATATGAGGGTATTGTTTTGGACGCCGAGGGAAAAGAGCCTGTAGAGTTTGTAGGTATTTTTAATCAGCAAGATCATACCCTGACCAATACAAATGGAAAATTCCTATTTTCCACTGCATTGGATTCAGTGGTATTGTACAGAATAGGATACAAAAAACTACAGCTTCCCGTAAACCAACTTTCGGATACTATTTATCTTGAAAAAAGTCTTTTTGAATTGGACGAAGTGGTCGTGACTAATGCCAAGACCATCTACCAAAAAATAAAGGACTCCATCAATAGCAACTACTTTCTTAAGCCTCATACGGAGCGCTTTTTTATAAGGGCATTGTTACGGCGCAACGATACCATTGTGCGCATACAGGACATGCAGGGTAAAGTAAAACGGAAAACATCAATCTACACGGGTAATCTTGAACTGGACAAAAACGACTTCGAGATAGAACTTCAAAATATGCGCCAGTTGGGGATTACCAAAGATGATGACAACATTTATTTTGGCTTCCCCTCCCTATATAATATTTATAGTGAATCCGTTCGATTAAATGCCATGGGCCCTGATTTTGAAGTTACGGAACAACCTTTTGAAAATGGTGATGAAATAAAAGTAGATTTTAAATCGAATACTAATGACAATTCCGGCGAAAGCCATGGGAATTACATCATTAATGGCAAGGACAATGCTATACTCTCATTTACCGCAACCTCTATTCCCTATTATCCAGAAACAATTGAAAATGAGACAAAATATTCTAAAATGTCAAAAGTAGAAGTGCTGATGCTTTTTACCAAAAATCAATTAACTCAGCGGTATTACATGAATCTTGCCAAACGAAAAGGGTTTTGGGAAATAAAGCCCAACGACAAATCCGAGATTACCACATTTGAAATGGAAATAATTTTATATACCACCAAAAGTTTTGGAAATGAAAGGGTCAAAAGCAATGTTAACGAGCAAAAGGATATATTCAAACTAAAACATCCGTATAATGAAGTCTATTGGCAATCTCAAAATCAACTTTTGTTAACCGATGAAATGTTGGATTTTATTCGGAGAATGGAAAATAAAAATAGTCAGTTTAAAGTAAGAAGTAATTTGGACTAGAGCCTAAGGACTTAAGCAGTAGCGGATAAAACATATCGAATGTAAGATTAAGTACTGTAAAAACCTTGGTCTGAAAAGTGAATAACTCTCAATCGGTCGATCGGACTGCAGAAAGGTACAGTATTGAACAAACCTCCAACTAGTTCCTTTTTCTACTTAGCCTAAAAGTCGCTCCAAGTATCAACAAGGCACAACATAAAAGCACCCAAAAACTGGTTTTTAGCGTATAGCTTTCGGCAAGAAAGCCAAGTATTGGCGGAGCGCATAAAAACCCTGCATATCCTGAACCTGCAATAAAAGCGATACCTTGTGAGGATTCTATCCCTTTAACATTACCGCCTATCCTAAAAATTTCCGGTACCATCACTGAAAAACCCAATCCACTTATGGCAAATCCCAGAATGGCAGAATAGGTATTTGTTGTCAATACCAAAATATACCCTACCATGGCAAGAGCCGCACCCAATGCAACCATTTTTACAGATCCCATTCTTGCACTTACTCCGTCTCCCAGAAAACGTCCCAAGGTCATGGTAATCTGAAAACCCAAAAAACCGGCACCCCATAAGGCCTCCGGTGCAAGACTTACTTCCATTAAATAGAGTCCGCTCCAGTCCACAATTGCGCCTTCACTCCCCATAGCAACAAAAGAAATGAGACCCAAGAGTAAAATAGGTTTGAACAAGCCTAGGTTAAAAGGCTCTTTCTCTATAGGTTCGGCAATTTCATGGACATACTTTCTATAAAAAATAAGATTCACGAAAAACACCAAAGCTACCGCCATACCCATATGGAGGACAGGGTTACCCAAAGGACCGATGAGAAAACTCCCCAAACCGGCCAAAACGCCCCCTAAACTAAAAAACCCATGAGATGCCGACATAAACTTTGCCCTGTCCTTTTTTTCAAGCTCGGTAACCAATGTATTCATGGAGATATCCGTGAAACCATTGGAAGCGCCAAAAAGAAAAAGTGCCCCCATCAACATGTAATAATTGGGTGCCATTAACGGTAACATTGCAGCGGTGCAGCTCAATAAAACTCCGTACCAGGTAGCTCTACCCACTCCAATTTTATTGATTATGCTTGATGCAAATGGAAAAATTGAAAAAACACCTAAAGACAGAAAGAAAATGGCAAATCCCAATTGGGATTTATCTATGTTCAAGGTTTCCTTTACGGTAGGAATATAAATGGCCCAAGTTCCGAACAAAATATTTAGACTTGCAAAAACCCAAGATGGCCCAAAATACTTAGCGTTCGTCAGAATGAGTTTGAGTGATTTCATAAGGAAGCGCAGCGGTTATTTATGTAATAGGAGTCCGTTAGTTTGAAAGAATGCCCTTTTTCAAAAGCTGTCCAAAACGGTACATGTCCTCAAAAGAACAATAAAAAGGTGCAGGTGCCAACCTAATGACATTTGGCTCACGCCAATCCGTAATCACTCCGTTTTCCATGAGATAGTTAAATAACGACTTTCCTTGCCCATGAAGAAAAACCGACAATTGGCAACCCCTATCCTCTGGAGTAATGATCTCAAAAGTACTTTCAGCCACCTCATCGTCTATTTCCTTCAAGACAAATTCCAAGTAGGCTACAATCGTATTTCGCTTTTCAATTAACGCGGTCATTCCAACTTCCTCAAAAAGCTCCAAAGAAGCTAAATATGGTGCAACCGATAATATGGGAGCATTGCTCAATTGCCATGCATCCGCATTTTCCATGGGCTCAAACTCGGGCTTCATCAAAAACCGGGTTTCCTTTTTTGTACCCCACCAACCTTCGAACCTTGGTATATCCTTTTTTCCTAAATGGCGTTCATGTACAAAAACTCCAGAGGCATTTCCAGGGCCACTGTTCATATATTTATAACTGCACCAAGCGGCAAAATCGGCACTCCAATCGTGAAGTTTCAATTCCACATTGCCAACGCCATGCGCCAAATCCCATCCGACATTGGCTCCAACAGCTTTTCCGGCTTTTGTAATCGCTTCCATATCCATTACCTGACCGTTATAGTAATTGACACCCCCAATGAGTACTAAGGCAAGCTCCTCCCCTACTTCTTGAATTTTAGACAAAAAATCTTCGGTGCGCCAAAAATGCTCCCCCTCCCTCTTTTTGACCTCAACGATGGTTTCATCTGGATTGAATCCATGAAAACGAGCCTGACTCTGAAGCATATATTGATCACTGGGAAAAGCTTTTTCCTCACAAATAATTTTATAGCGCTTGGCCGTAGGGTGGTAAAAGGAGACCATTAAAAGATGAAGGTTCACGGTCAGCGTATTCATCACCGTAATTTCCTCCGGCTTGGCCCCTACTACTTTTGCCAAGGGTTTCGCCAATCGTTCATGATAGTCCCACCAAGGTTTGTCCGCATAAAAGTGACCTTCCACCGCCAAATCGGCCCAATCTTTCATCACCTCATCCACATACTTCTTTGTGCTTTTAGGTTGCAGACCCAATGAGTTTCCAGTAAAATAGATGACATCCTTACCGTTTACCTTTGGAAAATGAAATTCATTTCGATATTTGTGAAGCGGGTCGGCTTGGTCAAGCTCCTTTGCAAAGGCCAACGTATTCTGAAAATTCATAGACTATTTTTAGTAAAAATACGGATTAGGTGCTAATTCCCACCCTGGGTTCAACTGGCATTTTAGTTATTTATTGGTGTTCAATCGCATTTCTATAATATGCCTTTTAAAACCTACCTTTTCATACGCCCGTAAAGCAGGTTCATTATCATTGTAGACCGTAAGGCGAACTTCGTGCAGCCCCATTTTCCTTGCCCATTGTTTCAACTCGTCAATAATCATGGCGTTAATTCCCCTTCCCCTAAACTCCGATAGGGTAAACATAAACCCTAGGTAGGCGTAGGTCTTGTGGTCCAAATAGGGTCTAGCGTCTTTCTCCATAGCGTACCCACAACTAACTATTTTATCGGCAATCTTGGCTACTAATAGCAATGCCTTGGGATTGGCCAACAGATTGCGCAAATCATAATACGAAACCGGGTCTTCCCTAATGGTTGGGTCAAAAGGACGTTCGGCGGCAATAACCCCTTGTTCCATTTCAATTAAGGTATCCAAATCCGAAAATTTGGCCTTTGTTATCTTTAGTTCTCCATTCATATCAGTAGCGTATTGGAGTCTTAAAGTACTGGATTAAATAGTATTTTTACAAAAAAGAATCCATGCATTTTCTTTCTTCTTCATTGGAAGATTATATCACGGCCAATTCTCAGGAAGAGCCGGAAATCCTCAAAGAACTTACTAAGGAAACCCACTTGAAGGTCATACAACCGCGCATGTTAACGGGCCATTTTCAAGGACGCGTACTTAGCTTGTTATCCAAATTAATGAGCCCAAAAAATATATTGGAAATTGGCACCTATACCGGTTACTCGGCCATCTGTTTGGCCGAAGGATTACAGGAAAACGGAACACTTCACACCATAGACGTAAATGCCGAGTTGTACGACATACAACGAAAATACTTTGACAAAAGTGGTTATGGGCCAAACATCAAACAACACGTGGGAAACGCGTTAGCGCTAATTCCTAAAATGGATATGGTCTTCGATTTAATTTTTATCGATGCCGAAAAAAAAGAGTATCCAAATTACTTGGAAACGGTATTGCCAAAGACGAAATCCGGATCGGTGATTTTATCGGACAATGTGCTGTGGTCCGGAAAAGTAGTGGAACCTGTGGCGGAAAAAGATAAGCCGACCAAAGTTCTAATAGAGTATAATAAAATGCTGAAAGCGCATCCTTTGCTAGAAACCGTATTGTTGCCTATACGGGACGGTCTAACCTTAAGTAGGGTAAAATAAGCAGCAAATAAAGCTTATAAAACAGCCAAGCCGAAAACATACCCACAAGTGCCCCAACAATAAGATCAATCGGAAAATGCACACCTACGTAAATCCTGCTCATTGCAAAAAGTAAGGGCCAAATGTAAAAAACAATGGTCCATTTAAAATGTTTTCGTAAAAAGAGATAAACAAGAGTAGTTATTGAAAAGGAAGAGGAAGCATGTCCGGAGAAAAAGCTGTATCCCGTTGGACTTCTTAAAATCCTGATCAGTGTGTTCATTTCTTCATCGTTATTTGGCCTTAGGCGGGCAACGACTTCTTTGGTAAGGTCGGTGAGTGTAACCACAAAAAACACCATGACCAAAACGGTAAGTATCATTAATAATGCTTCCCGCTTGGAATATTTTCTAAAGAAGAGAAAACCAAAGAGTATAAAGAGCGGCGTCCAAGTAGGTATTTTGGTAACGGTAGACCAAAACATATCGTAATCCTCTATCCCTAAACTGTTCAAATAGATAAAAGTATCCCGATCCCATTGCAACAGCTCATCCAACATAAGGACCTACTTTCTTTTTATACTTCCGGTAACATCGCTTATACTTTTACCTACGTCCCCAATACCTTTTTTAATATCCTTTCCGATGCCTGAATCGCCAAGACTACTTTTTACGTCATCAATGTCATTTTGGATATCCTTGATTACACTGGTATCAATTCCCTGTTTGTCCGCACTTCTTTGAATTTCCTTCTTAATATCGTCCGTCGCATCCCTTAGCTGGCGCATACCTTTTCCTAGACCTTTAGCAATTCCCGGAATTTTATCCGCACCAAAAACCATCACCACTATAAAGAGAATAAAAAATATCTCTGCCCCGCTAATGAATAAAAAATACATTGAAATCATATCACAAATATAAACAAGTTTCCTTCTCCAAAATAAAAAAGCCCCGTTGTTTAACGGGGCTTTTCATCTAAAAAATTTTACTATTTCCCTTTGATATCCTCCTTGAATTTATCAAAATCGTTTTGCTCCTCTTCTTTGGGCCAACTGTTGTTGGTCGTATCAATATCCGCTGTTTCCATCTTCGGATCTACAACAATTCCGGTAAGCTCGCTGGTAGAGGAAATTACCAATTTTACTTCCTTGTCGTTCTTTCTCCAAATCTCTGCCGGATAGGTAATGTTTTTTACCGTACCATCTGCATAGGTATATTCCACTATTAACGGCATTGGCAATCCACCGGGCTTGTCATACGTAACCTCGTAAAAATATTTTGGCTCCTTTACGGCCGCTCTTTCGGCTTCCGTCATGTTGTCCATCATAAATTCCTTTAAGGTCGTTGAACTCTCGGACGGTGATTTCCCCTTCAGGTTTTCATCAAAACCCTCACTTTCTTCGTCTTCCAAATAAACCAAAGGTGGTAAATCCGCCTCCGTCATGTTACGGGCAGCCATATATTCCTGCATCTTTTTGCTAGGCTTATCGCTAACATAATATTTCTTGATGCCCTTCACCCCAATGTCCACATAATCGGTGGTATAGAACCATCCTCTCCAGTACCAATCCAAATCAACCGCGGAAGCATCTTCCATAGTCCTAAAGAAATCCTCCGGGGTTGGATGTTTAAACTTCCAACGTTGGGAATATGTCTTGAACGCATGATCAAATAGCTCCCTTCCCATCACCGTCTCACGAAGAATGTTCAAGGCGGTAGCCGGTTTGCCATAGGCATTGGCACCTAATTGATATACATTTTCTGGATTGGACATTATTGGGGCGATCGTACTCTGATCCCCGCTCATATAAGGTACTATTTTGGCCGGGTCACCTCTTCTGGATGGATAAGCGGTGTTTGGCGCAATCGCCTCTGGATACGCCTCTCCAAACTCCTGTTCTGCCATATACTGCATAAAAGTATCCAGACCTTCGTCCATCCAACCCCACTGACGCTCGTCGGAGTTAACGATCATCGGGAAGAAATTATGTCCTACCTCATGTATGATCACACTGATCATCCCGTATTTTACCCTATCGGAATACGTACCGTCTTCATTAGGCCTACCGTAGTTCCAACAAATCATTGGATATTCCATACCCTGATTCTTGGCATGTACCGAAATTGCTTTAGGATAAGGATAATCAAAAGTATGTGACGAATATGATTTTAGGGTATGCGCCACCGCTTTGGTGGAATATTCTTCCCACAACGGGTTCCCTTCTTTTGGATACATGGATACGGCCATTACATCCCGATTCCCCATTTTAACCGCTTGCATATCCACAATAAACTTACGGGAGGTGGCAAAGCCAAAGTCCCTTACGTTCTCCGCTTTTAATTCCCAGGTTTTTGTTTTATCGGAAAAGCCTTTTTCGGCAGCTTCAGCCTCGGCTTGGGTTACGATGATAACAGGCTTATCATAAGATTTTTTTGCCTGCTCATACCTTTGCATCATCTCCTTTGAATACACTTCTTTCCTGTTCTGCAGTACTCCGGTACCATCCAAAACATGGTCCGCTGGCACTGTGATGTTTACCTCATAGTTTCCAAAAGGAAGTGCAAACTCCCCACTGCCCCAGAACTGATGGTTTTGCCAGCCTTCAACATCGCTATATACTGCCATTCTTGGGAAAAATTGTGCGATTACATACGCCCTATTCCCGTCTTTCTCAAAGAACTCATATCCGGAACGTGCACGATTTACGGTGTGATCTGGAATATTGTAATTCCATTTTACCTTGAATGTATATTGCTCCCCACTTTTTAGCGGAGAAGGAATATCCACCCGCATCATCGTAAAATTAATGGTGTAGGGCAATGCTTTCCCGGATGCATCCTGTACATAGTCTATATTAAAACCACCATCAAAAGGCTCGCCCATATACTTTCCGGCAAAAGATCCCGCCTGCTCTGCAAGTGGCACTCCCCCTCCGTCGCGCAATGGCGCCTTAGAATCCTTCGCCCTTACGTTCTGATCTAACTGAACCCATAGGTATTCCAAATCGTCTGGGGAATTATTGGTATACGTTATGGTCTCCTCCCCATATATTTTTGCATTTTTATCATCCAAGCGAATGTCCATCACATAATCCGCCTGCTGCTGGTAGTAATCCGGTCCTGGCGCTCCGGAAGCGGAACGATAGGTATTTGGAGTCGCAAATTCCTCGTAGAGTTGCTTGAATTTACTTTGATTGTAGTGCCCCGGTTCCCGCTCGGTCTTCTCTTCTTCCTGTGCTGTTAAAATACGGTGGCGAACAAGAACAAAATAGAGGCAATTGCATAATTGAATTTTCTCATGTTTTAGTGAATTTTTAATCTCGGAAAAATAAAGTTTTTTAAAGGATTTCTTAACCTATGTTATAAATTTAACATTCCTTTAGTATCGGATTTCAGGAGGACAAAGCTCTTTTTCTTTCCATCCACCTTAAAATGCACCACATTCTGTTGTTCGTCATAAATATCGGTCAGGACTTCATTCTGAATGGTGATGCTGGAAACCTTGGACAAGTCTATTTTTGGTACTTCCAGATAACAGATAAGCATATCGGTATCGTACTTTTTTCCTAGAAAGGTGTATTCTTGGATTTTACCGTTCACTTCTACCACAAATTTATTGCGTAGGTACTTTTCCAAATATTCCCTATCGAGGTCGGACTCCTTATCCGTGCCCAATTTAGAAGGTAAATCATAGCGTTCCTTTAGCACCGCGTTCATATCATCCACAAAAATTCGTGTGGTAATCTGAATGGCCTTGTCCTTCTCCGAATAGCCCACATTGGTTACGCTTATATAAAATTTATGCGCGGCCGCAAAGGCGAGCAACGGAAGTACTAAAATGAGCATCGTTTTTTTAAATAGTTTCATACTAACTTTTTTCCTATTGATATGTCCCTTCGCCTGGGTTTTCCTTCCTTTTGAAAAAGCAAAAACAGCCCGCCCGTGCCGTTCGGACGGGTATCAAGAAGCGACATGTTCCAAAATGTTCTCGATACGATTTTCTATTGAAAACCACTCGGTCTGACATTTATAATTCGATTCGTTTCACATCTTCAAGGAAATCGAACCGATGTTTAATACTACTTTAACCCATTGTGCATTTTGAATAATTTACGTGCAAATTGTCAGTTCGAGTACTTTATTTTTCAATTTTTCATTGTAAAATACAGTGTATCGAGAACCTTGTTGGTCCAAAAGCTATTCTCGATACATTTTTTCTCCATTGTATTTCGAAAAAACACTCGAATTGACATCCATTATTATCAATCCAATCAAAATGCACACCGGGTTAATTTATATAAAATGCTCAGTTTACCTTAACAAACAAATCATATGCCAAAAAACCTCCTAATCCAGATTATTGTTTTCCCTATAAACCAGACTTCTCGCTTTTAGATATTCCCAAATCCTAAAAAGGTCATGGGTATCCACTACAGCCTGAAAATCGGTATCTATCTCGCAAAAGTAGAAAAAATCATCAGTTTTGTTTTCCGGTATTTTCAGTTCTGTCCGGTATAAGGAATCCACGTAATATTCCCGCACCCTTGCCGTGCGGTCATATAATTTGTTTCTTTCAAGACGTTTTTTAAGCATTTTAGTACGTCCGGTAATTCCATTGATTATGGGATTAAGAGGAATCCCTATACCACCGGAAGTGGCTTCAAAAAGTTCGCGTTCCGCTTTTGATGGCACCCGCACATACGCGTTGGGGAGTCCTAACGTGGAAGAGGTAATCACGGGTTCGGTTTCCAACCTTCCCAAATCCCGGGAAATATCCCCGGAAAGATTATAAGGGGTCACCACAACTTCATCCAGCTCCGTTAAGGCATCCTCCAAAGGAACCAACAGAAACTTGCTCTCAAAAATAGATGGCGTAACGATCAATTCCTTTTTTTTGAACTGCACGGCGGAAAAAATCAAGGTATCGTTAACGCTTACGGGAATGGAAAAAAACCCGTTGATATCGGTAATCGTGGCACGTTGGGTAGTGGTGTTCAGCACGTGAGTGGCGGCCACATCGCCGTCCTTGCTTTGTACACGGCCCTCCAAATCCTTTTGTAACCCGGTCTGTGCCGTTACAAATGTGGTGGTACAAAAAAAGAAAAAAAGGAATTCACTCCTCATTCAACTCCTTCAGAAAAGATTTGCTAAGATTCACCAGGGAATCGATTAATTGAAACTCGTTCTCTTTTTTGAGTAACGATTGGGCGGGCATTCGGGTGTCGCAATACAAAAGAAAGGCATCGATCTTGTCCTGTGGCAGTTTAAGATCTTGAACAAAAAACTCGTCGTCATAGACCTGTCTCAGCACATCGCTCACCAATAATTTGGGGCCCGTCTCCTCGGTCTCGGCCTTCGATTTAAAAATCGCCCTAAATATATTGGCAAAATTGATACCGTCCGTCATTCCCCGTTCCGCTTGGGACAAGGCGATATTCTCCACCTCCGTGCTCCTATCGATCTCATACTCGTACTCCTTAAATTCCTCGTTCTTAAGCTTTAGGAATCGCTCTTGATCTTCCGGGGTTACAATTACTTCATCCAACTCCGTAACCTTTTCGTTCACTTCTACCACAAGACGATTGTTATCCAAAATTTCTTGGGTAACGGTCACTACCTTTATCTGATAGTTCACCGCTGTAAAGACCAGCTCGTCCCCAACTTTCACGTTTATTGCAAACTCCCCTTGCTCGTTGGTAATTGTAGCCCTTTCCGAGGTAGAATTGATTACGTTCTCATTGCTTACCGCGGTATTTCTGTAGAGCACCGTCCCCAACAGGAGCCGACGATAATCATCTTGTGCGGCAACTGAAAATAGGCTCAAAAGAAATAGCAGGGAAAGTAGTTTCTTGGTCATATAATCGTATTTAGGGCTACGTTGTAAAGCATTTCCCTATAATTTAGTCTATAAAGAAAAGATATGTTGGCGTTTTAAAAAAAAAGGGGTCAATAAACTTTTGTTAATTTCTTTCTGTTGGTTACTACGGGCCGATACTAATTCTTGTTACCCCTTTGTGTACTATTGGGTTTAAAATCAGCTTTAGAGTGTAAGTTCGTGTTATTTTCAACAGAAAATTGTATCGAGAACTAATGTAAATCCTAAATTACCATACGCCATACAAATTGCATTCGTCTTTCATCATAAAATTGACTGGAAATAACAGATTATCCAAATGCACAATAAGGCCTTTTCCGCTACTTTTTCCAAATTGGTTTTCCGTTTACCGAAGATAGTCATCACTTTAGCTTATTGCGTCATTATTTTCCCCGCCAAGCCTAGGTAAATATACAGATAATCCTATTTTTGTTTTCCCAATATTTTTAAGTTTAAAGCCCTAATTATGAAATCACTAGTCCTGTTTTTACTCCTTGCTTTACTGAGTGTTCCCGTAGCGATCGGACAGATCAAAATAGGTGACAACCCGCAGAATATAGATGCGGCATCCGTTTTGGAGCTGGAAAGTAGCAATAGGGTGCTGGTGATCACCAGGGTAACTACGGCGGATATGCAGGCGATTACCCCGCAACGTGGAGGATTGGTCTACAATACCGATACGGATTGTGTGCACTATTACGATGGTACGCAGTGGATAAACCTGTGCGATGCCGTTAGTTTTAGCATTACCAATGACCCTATTGAAAATATTGCGAGTACCATTAGCATTGTGGATAACGGGACTACGATAAACTTGGAAGTGGCGCAGAACAGTATTAGGAGCGAAAACATTGTAGACGGTGGCATTAATGCAAACGATATCCAGGAGAACTCTATAGGCATAAACCAAATAGGCAGGGATGCCGTTGGAGCGGAAGAATTGGTGGATAACTCCGTGGGAAGCCTGGAAATTATAGATGGCAGTTTACGGCCAAATGATTTTGCACTTAGTGGTCCGGACCAGGTATTTACAACGGACGAAAACGGTATTCCCTTATGGCAGGACAGTTCTGTGCTGACCGCGGAAGTGGAACTGGAAATTACCGAAAATGCCATGGACATTGCAGATCACATACTTAATGACAATGATACGGATGACCGTAATGAATTGACGGACATTTCTTTTGACAAACTAACCAATACCCTAAGCCTTACCCGATCCGAAACAGCAGTTGGGCAAACCACCGACTTGTCATCGTTGATTGGCTCTGATGATCAGGCCATCGAGTTCTTCAATTTTGATGCTAGTACTAGAATACTTACCCTCACATTAGAAGATGGTGGCACGGAGACCGTAAATTTGGGTGGTTTAACCACGGTAGAAGTAGATGGAATTATTGGGAATGAAGTAACCAATGCAACGGATGGGACTTTGATACGTGCCGGGACTGGAAACGCTACAAACCCCTATACCTTGGATGTAGCACCTCTAGGAATTGGTACTGCAGAACTGGCAAATAACTCTATAAACAACGCAAAACTTGCGAACAACGCCGTACAATCCGTAAACATTGTTAATGGAACTATTACACCGATTGACATTGCTCCATCAGCTGCCGCACCAGCAAATACACAAATACTTTCAACCAATACTGCCGGAGTTGTGGAATGGATTGATGTACCCGAAGGTGCAGCGGAAATAGATGGAATTATTGGGAATGAAGTCTCAGCCGTTGCTGACGCAACGCTTGCCCTTACAGGAGCGGGAACTGCTGCTGATCCTCTCACAATTGATGTAGCACCATTTGGAATTGATACTTCAGAACTGGCAGATGATTCGGTGAACAATGCCAAACTTGCCGATGATGCTGTACAATCTGCTAATATATTGGATGGCACAATTGCTACCGGAGATATTGCACCGGCTGCAGCTACTCCGGCAAACACTCAGGTTTTAACGACAAGTACAGCGGGTGTAGTCGAGTGGATTGATATCCCTTCTGGCGGAACTGGAAGTACAGAAGTTGCGGATCAAAATACAATTTCAGGTTTGGGTACAGTTGGAGATCCTTTTAAAATTGAGCCGGGACCTAACGGACAGTATTTAAGTACAACAGCTGGTGCGGTAACATGGGCAAATCTACCTGCAGGTACAGGTGGTACAGTTGAAGCAGATGGAGTTACCATAGAAGGAAATGGGGTAAGTCCAAATGTCCTTCAAGTGCGGGATGATGGAATAAATTCAGCTAAAATATTAGATGGAACCATAGCCACAGCCGACATAGCCGACGATGCCGTGACCACCATTAAGATACTGGACGACAACGTAACTCCCGCAAAGATTCAGCAGGGGACCAACGGACAGGTGCTTATCACCAACGGTACGGACGTCCAGTGGGGAAGCGCGCCAGCAGGAGCATCCGTGACCGGAACCACAATAGACGGGGACGGTACGACCGACAACGCGCTCGAACTCGCCGACGATGCCGTGACCACCATTAAGATACTGGACGACAACGTAACTCCCGCAAAGATTCAGCAGGGGACCAACGGACAGGTGCTCATAACCAACGGTACGGACGTCCAGTGGGGAAGCGCGCCAGCAGGAGCATCCGTGACCGGAACCACAATAGACGGGGACGGTACGACCGGCAACGCGCTCGAACTCGCCGACGATGCCGTGACCACCATTAAGATACTGGACGACAACGTAACTCCCGCAAAGATTCAGCAGGGGACCAACGGACAGGTGCTTATCACCAACGGTACGGACGTCCAGTGGGGAAGCGCGCCAGCAGGAGCATCCGTGACCGGAACCACAATAGACGGGGACGGTACGACCGGCAACGCGCTCGAACTCGCCGACGATGCCGTGACCACCATTAAGATACTGGACGACAACGTAACTCCCGCAAAGATTCAGCAGGGGACCAACGGACAGGTGCTCATAACCAACGGTACGGACGTCCAGTGGGGAAGCGCGCCAGCAGGAGCATCCGTGACCGGAACCACAATAGACGGGGACGGTACGACCGGCAACGCGCTCGAACTCGCCGACGATGCCGTGACCACCATTAAGATACTGGACGACAACGTAACTCCCGCAAAGATTCAGCAGGGGACCAACGGACAGGTGCTCATAACCAACGGTACGGACGTCCAGTGGGGAAGCGCGCCAGCAGGAGCATCCGTGACCGGAACCACAATAGACGGGGACGGTACGACCGGCAACGCGCTCGAACTCGCCGACGATGCCGTGACCACCATTAAGATACTGGACGACAACGTAACTCCCGCAAAGATTCAGCAGGGGACCAACGGACAGGTGCTTATCACCAACGGTACGGACGTCCAGTGGGGAAGCGCGCCAGCAGGAGCATCCGTGACCGGAACCACAATAGACGGGGACGGTACGACCGGCAACGCGCTCGAACTCGCCGACGATGCCGTGACCACCATTAAGATACTGGACGACAACGTAACTCCCGCAAAGATTCAGCAGGGGACCAACGGACAGGTGCTCATAACCAACGGTACGGACGTCCAGTGGGGAAGCGCGCCAGCAGGAGCATCCGTGACCGGAACCACAATAGACGGGGACGGTACGACCGGCAACGCGCTCGAACTCGCCGACGATGCCGTGACCACCATTAAGATACTGGACGACAACGTAACTCCCGCAAAGATTCAGCAGGGGACCAACGGACAGGTGCTTATCACCAACGGTACGGACGTCCAGTGGGGAAGCGCGCCAGCAGGAGCATCCGTGACCGGAACCACAATAGACGGGGACGGTACGACCGGCAACGCGCTCGAACTCGCCGACGATGCCGTGACCACCATTAAGATACTGGACGACAACGTAACTCCCGCAAAGATTCAGCAGGGGACCAACGGACAGGTGCTCATAACCAACGGTACGGACGTCCAGTGGGGAAATTTAACAAATCCGGCGAATACCGGAGCAATTTTATTTTCTGATGGAAATGGCGGCATTGATGAAAACATCGCTCAACTCTTTTGGAACAGCACAACATTACAATTTGGTGTAGGTACTTCAAACCCGGATTCTAAACTACATGTTTTCGGTCAGATTAGGGCGAGTACTATGGCAAATGGTAGTGGTACAGAATCTTTACCTGCATATCGTTTTCAAGACGATTTAAATACAGGAATGTGGCTTGATGGAACCGGCGAGTTAGCATTTTCTACGGCAACTTCTGAAGCCATGCGAATCGATGTAAATGGCGATGTAGGAATCGGTGTAACCAATCCTCTAGCGAACTTACATGTAAATGGAGAGGTAAGAGCAGATGGAGGGTTTATATCAGCAGATCAGACAATTGATGTCCCCGATTATGTTTTCCAAAAATACTTTTTAGGCAAATCAGAATTAAAAAATGACTACAGTTTTGAAACTCTAGAAGCAATTGAAAATTTTATCAAAAAAAATCATCACTTGCCTGGAGTAACTTCAGCTATTACTGCTAAAAAAGAAGGTGCTTGGAATCTTAGCAAATCCAATTTGCAAAACTTGGAAAAAATAGAGGAACTCTTCTTGCATACCATTGAGCAAGAGAAAAAAATAAAAACCTTATCTGCTGAAAATGAGGTGTTGACCAAAAAATTGGAAGCATTGCAAAATGATGTAGAAGCCATAAAACAACTATTGGAAACCAAAAGCGTAAAGGACTAGTGAGGAACTTGCTTTACATATCGCTATTATTGTTTACTGCGCTTGTCAGCGCACAGACCGCCCTGTATAACAATGGGAACATCCGTATTCATGAGGGGGGCAATCTGGGTTTTCATACCGATCTGATCAATGACTCCCCTTTTGATGACAATAGGGGGTTGGCCGGATTTTACGGGTCGGGAAGCTTATTGGTTTCGGGTTCCGTAGTGCCCTTATTTTTTGATGTGGAATCGGCCACCGCTAACGGTCTTGATTTGGAATTGGGCATTGACAATGCCAACAATACCAATTTGGTTTCGGGCAATATTCGTACACCACGAGTGCAACCCAATGTGTATTACAACTTTTTGGAAAACGCCTTTTATGTGGGCGATGGTGACGTAACCAAAATAGACGGTTACGCCGGTATCACCAACCAACAGAATTTTATCTTCCCCGTGGGGGATGGGCAACAATTAAGACCTTTGGTGCTGGACTCAGAAAGTACCAACCTCAGTGCCAAATGTGCGTATTTCTTTGAAAATACGGGCAATCCTGCTTCCCTAAGCGGTAGTTTTAATACCAATGAACTGGACCTGGATTTAGAGTTTGTAAGCGAGTTGGAGTTTTGGCGCTTGGAGGGCAACGTAGCCTCTACCGTAAGTTTAAGTTGGAACACCCGAAGCGACATCAGCGCCTTAACGGACGATCCCAGAAAAGTGGTGGTCGCAGGTTGGAGCAAAATAGGCAACCGATGGATCAATCTAGGCAATACCACCGTTTTGGGGTCTTTGGATGAGGGCTTTGTAACGTCGGAACCCTTTATTCCGGACAATTATGAGATTATTACGTTAGGCATCTCCAAAATTCCGTTCGAACCTTTGGAAATGGAGGTCTTGAGTTTGGACAATTACTTTGTTTCCCCCAACGGAGATGGTATAAACGATACTTTTTTTATTCCGGAATTGCTGGAATCCCCCAAAAATGAGGTGCGAATCTATGATCGCTATGGGTTAAAAGTATTCCAAATGGACAATTACACCGATGAGTTTGCCGGGGTTTCCAATGTGGACAATTTTGTCATCCAAAGGGAAGAAGGACTTCCGGTCGGCGTTTATTTCTACACGATTTATATGGTAGATTTGGACCTTAACTACCAAGGCTTTCTCTATTTGGCCAGATAATTAGCCGTTGGTCCGTTCGAGCGGAGTCGAGAACTTTTAGTAGTAATAGACAGGTTTCGACTGCGATTAAGCTGGTATTTATTATAATTTTAAAAATGTAGGTATCGCTAAACTTAGCCCTATCTATAGCATATTTCTGCTCAAATTTGGTAGGATTTATCTTCCTAAATCCAAAAAAATAGGTCTTTCAAACCATGGAAATAATCGTTTAGAGACGTTTGAACAACTTTGTTAAAGGTCGATAAAGCACTTATTTTTCGGACTAACGAGTATAAGCTTTCCGTTTACAACAGAATCCGTTCGTTACACAACATATATCTGCATCACTGAAGTCTCCATTGTAGTTTTATCGTATTGAAATTACCCCAATTCCAATTATTATGAACCTCCATAAGATTATCCTTCCACTAGTTTTTTTACTAAGCGTACACTTTTTAAATGCACAGGTAAAAATTGGTGAAAACCCCAATAGCATCAATTCGGCCTCCATTGTAGAATTGGAGAGTACCAATAAGGCCTTTGTGCTAACAAGGGTTTCTACTGTCCAGATGCAGGCTATAGTTCCATTGAACGGTGCTTTGGTGTACAACACGGATACCGATTGTGTGCATTATTATAATGGTTCACAATGGAATAACCTATCTGATAGTTCTGGCACAGGCACTACCGGATTCTCTTTTAATGATAATGGTGATGGTACAATTACCCTTAATGATGGCAACGGAGGAGCATTAACTTTTAATGGTTCACCTGAAACGCTTTCTACTTTGGTGGATAATTTGGATGGGACGTATACCTATACCAATGAAAATGGAATTCAAACATTAATTACTTCAAGTACGTCCAGCACACCAAATTTAAGTACCGATGGTTCGTCAGGAAACATAAGTATTGATGGGGGCAACAGTATTACGCTAAACGTTGATGATACTGATGCCGATGCAGGAAATGAAATTCAAGACCTGCAATTTACAGGTGGAGTAATTTCTTTGACAAATGATCCGGATGCTACATTGGTAGATTTATCGGTTTATGACAATTCCGCAGCCGTAGCCAACAACGCAACCGACATCGATGCACTCGAAGCGGAGCAGATAACCCAGAACGATGCCATAGCGCTGAACACCGCCAAGGAAGGGATAACCCCGGCACAGGCCGCCATCATCGCGAACACTTCCGGGACCAACACGGGCGATCAGGACATTTCGGGTATCGCTATAAACGCCACCGATATTTCCGCTTTACAATCGGAACAGACGACCCAGAACAACAACATCGCAACGAACGCAACCGACATCGATGCGCTCGAGGCCGAGCAGATTACGCAGAACAACAACATTGCGGTAAACGCTACGGACATCGATGCATTGGAAGCCGAACAGATAACACAGAATACGAACATCGCGGTAAACGCAACGGACATCGATGCACTCGAGGCCGAGCAGATAACCCAGAACGATGCCATAGCGCTGAACACAGCCAAGGAAGGGATAACACCCGCACAGGCGGCCATCATAGCCAACACATCGGGTACCAACACCGGCGACCAGGACATCTCGGGTATCGCTATAAACGCTACCGACATCGATGCACTCGAAGCGGAGCAGATAACACAGAACGACGCCATAGCCCTCAACACCGCCAAGGAAGGGATCACACCCGCACAGGCCGCCATCATCGCGAACACTTCCGGGACCAACACCGGCGACCAGGACATCTCGGGTATAGGCGTAAACGCTACCGATATTTCCGCTTTACAATCGGAACAGACGACCCAGAACAACAACATCGCGACGAACGCAACCGACATCGATGCGCTTGAGGCCGAACAGATAACACAGAACAACAACATTGCGGTAAACGCAACGGACATAAATGCTTTGGAAGCCGAGCAGATAACACAGAACGACGCCATAGCGCTGAACACCGCCAAGGAAGGAATCACACCCGCACAGGCCGCCATCATCGCGAACACTTCCGGGACCAACACCGGCGATCAGGACATCTCGGGTATCGCAATAAACGCAACCGACATTGACGCGCTAGAAGCGGAGCAGATTACACAGAACAACAACATCGCGACGAACGCAACCGACATCGATGCGCTCGAGGCCGAGCAGATTACGCAGAACGACGCCATAGCGCTGAACACCGCCAAGGAAGGGATCACACCCGCACAGGCCGCCATCATCGCGAACACTTCCGGGACCAACACCGGCGATCAGGACATCTCGGGTATCGCAATAAACGCAACCGATATTTCCGCTTTACAATCGGAACAGACGACCCAGAACAACAACATCGCGACGAACGCAACGGACATCGATGCGCTCGAGGCCGAGCAGATTACGCAGAACGATGCCATAGCGCTGAACACCGCCAAGGAAGGGATAACCCCGGCACAGGCGGCCATCATCGCAAACACTTCCGGTACCAATACGGGTGACCAGGACATTTCCGGTATCGCTATAAACGCTACCGATATTTCCACTTTACAATCGGAACAGACGACCCAGAACAACAACATCGCGACGAACGCAACCGACATCGATGCACTCGAGGCCGAACAGATAACACAGAATACGAACATCGCGGTAAACGCAACGGACATCGATGCACTCGAGGCCGAGCAGATAACCCAGAACGATGCCATAGCGCTGAACACCGCCAAGGAAGGGATCACCCCGGCACAGGCGGCCATCATCGCGAACACCTCCGGTACCAATACCGGTGACCAGGACATCTCGGGTATCGCTATAAACGCAACCGACATCGATGCGCTCGAAACCGAACAGACGACCCAGAACAACAACATCGCGACGAACGCAACGGACATAGATGCTTTGGAAGCGGAGCAGATAACCCAGAACGACGCCATAGCCCTCAACACCGCCAAGGAAGGGATAACCCCGGCACAGGCCGCCATCATAGCCAACACTTCAGGTACCAACACCGGCGACCAGGACATTTCGGGTATAGCCGTAAACGCTTCCGACATCGATGCACTCGAGGCCGAGCAGATAACGCAGAACGACGCCATAGCGCTGAACACCGCCAAGGAAGGGATATCCCCGGCACAGGCAGCGATAATCGCCAATACCTCCGGGACCAACACCGGCGACCAGGACATTTCCGGTATAGCCGTAAACGCTTCCGACATCGATGCATTGGAAGCCGAACAGATTACCCAGAACAACAACATCGCGACGAACGCAACGGACATCGATGCTTTGGAGGCCGAGCAGATTACGCAGAACGACGCCATAGCGCTGAACACCGCCAAGGAAGGGATCACACCCGCACAGGCGGCGATAATCGCCAATACCTCCGGTACCAACACGGGCGATCAGGACATTTCGGGTATCGCTATAAACGCTACGGACATCGACGCGCTCGAGGCCGAGCAGATTACGCAGAACGACGCCATAGCACTGAACACCGCCAAGGAAGGGATAACGCCCGCACAGGCAGCCATCATCGCCAACACTTCAGGTACCAACACGGGCGACCAGGACATTTCGGGTATCGCTATAAACGCCACGGACATCGATGCACTCGAGGCCGAGCAGATTACGCAGAACGACGCCATAGCGCTGAACACCGCCAAGGAAGGGATCACACCCGCACAGGCGGCGATAATCGCCAATACCTCCGGTACCAACACGGGCGACCAGGACATCTCGGGTATAGCCGTAAACGCTACCGATATTTCCGCTTTGCAATCGGAACAGACGACCCAGAACAACAACATCGCGACGAACGCAACGGACATCGATGCTTTGGAGGCCGAGCAGATAACACAGAACGACGCCATAGCGCTGAACACCGCCAAGGAAGGGATGACACCGGCACAGGCAGCGATAATCGCCAATACCTCCGGGACCAACACCGGCGACCAGGACATTTCCGGTATAGCCGTAAACGCAACGGACATCGATGCATTGGAAGCCGAACAGATAACACAGAACGACGCCATAGCGCTGAACACCGCCAAGGAAGGGATATCCCCGGCACAGGCCGCCATTATCGCCAACACTTCCGGGACCAACACCGGCGATCAGGACATTTCCGGTATAGCCGTAAACGCCACCGACATCGACGCGCTCGAAGCGGAGCAGATAACACAGAACGACGCCATAGCACTGAACACCGCCAAGGAAGGGATAACCCCGGCACAGGCCGCCATTATCGCGAACACCTCGGGTACCAACACCGGCGACCAGGACATTTCGGGTATCGCTATAAACGCAACCGACATCGATGCTTTGGAATCCGAGCAGATTACACAGAACAACAACATCGCGACGAACGCAACGGACATCGATGCACTCGAGGCCGAACAGATAACACAGAATACGAACATCGCGGTAAACGCAACGGACATCGACGCGCTCGAGGCCGAGCAGATTACACAGAACGACGCCATAGCCCTCAACACCGCCAAGGAAGGGGTGACACCCGCACAGGCGGCCATCATCGCCAACACCTCTGGGACCAACACCGGCGACCAGGACATCTCGGGTATCGCGGTAAACGCAACGGACATTGATGCACTCGAAGCGGAGCAGGTAACACAAAACGATGCAATCGCGCTCAACACCGCCAAAGAAGGGATAACCCCGGCCCAAGCGGCAATCATAGCCAACACTTCCGGCACCAACACCGGCGACCAGGATATTTCCGGTATCGCAGTAAACGCTACCGATAT
This sequence comes from uncultured Flavobacteriaceae bacterium, assembly GCA_963848865.1. Classification (GTDB taxonomy): domain Bacteria; phylum Bacteroidota; class Bacteroidia; order Flavobacteriales; family Flavobacteriaceae; genus Maribacter. The sequence goes on from CAWKFV010000014.1 coordinate 602,860, forward strand.
TTCCGATTTGCAATCGGAACAGACAACTCAGAATAACAACATCGCGACGAACGCAACCGATATCACTGACCTACAGAACGAACAGGTAACACAGAACGATGCAATCGCGCTCAACACCGCCAAGGAAGGGGTGACACCCGCACAGGCAGCGATAATCGCCAACACTTCCGGGACCAACACCGGCGACCAGAACATCTCGGGTATCGCTATAAACGCAACGGACATCGATGCACTCGAGGCCGAGCAGATTACACAGAACGACGCCATAGCGCTGAACACCGCCAAGGAAGGGATAACACCCGCACAGGCAGCCATCATCGCAAACACCTCCGGTACCAACACCGGCGACCAGGACATCTCGGGTATCGCTATAAACGCAACCGACATCGATGCCTCGGAATCCGAGCAGATTACACAGAACAACAACATCGCGACGAACGCAACGGACATAAATGCTTTGGAAGCCGAGCAGATTACGCAGAACGACGCCATAGCGCTGAACACCGCCAAGGAAGGGGTGACACCCGCACAAGCAGCGATAATCGCCAATACCTCCGGTACCAACACGGGCGACCAGGACATCTCGGGTATAGCCGTAAACGAAACGGACATCGATGCACTCGAGGCCGAGCAGATTACACAGGATACGAACATCGCGACGAACGCAACCGACATCGATGCACTCGAAACCGAACAGATTACCCAGAACAACAACATCGCGACGAACGCAACGGACATCGATGCACTCGAAGCCGAGCAGATTACGCAGAACGACGCCATAGCGCTGAACACCGCCAAGGAAGGGATGACACCCGCACAGGCGGCGATAATCGCCAACACATCGGGTACCAACACGGGCGACCAGGACATCTCGGGTATCGCTATAAACGCTTCCGACATCGATGCACTCGAGGCCGAGCAGATAACGCAGAACGACGCCATAGCCCTCAACACTGCCAAGGAAGGGATCACCCCCGCACAGGCAGCGATAATCGCGAACACTTCCGGTACCAACACCGGCGACCAGGAGATTATTGGGGCAGAAACTAATAACAGTATTTCCGCAGGTGCAAACGGCGGTGCTTTCTATGCAAGCCCTATTAAGGCATTTGGGAAAATAGCTGCTGGAGGCGGATTGATCAAAGTTACCACCGGTGTAACCGTAACTAAACTTACAGGTAATGGACATTATCGTGTAAACCTTTCTTCAGGATTGGTTTCTGACGCAAACTACATTATTCAGTTAACGCAACCGGGAAGAGGTGGTGCCGGGAACGACGACCCAGGCATCTCGTATACCAATCAGACTGCAACTAGTTTTGAAGTTATCATTGGGGATAATGATAATGGTGCAACCGATAGAAGTAGGTTTGATTCGGAATTTATGTTCACCATTTTAGATTTATAATTAGAATGAAAAATATTTTCTATTTACTTTTTCTATTTTTTGGTTTTGCAAACGCACAAATCCAAGGTAGTCTTTTACTAGGCTTGACCAATGCAACTACTACGGAAATGAATAGTGTTGTAAACCCAATAGAAGGATCAGTTCTCTATAATTCCGATGATAATCAGGTTTATGTTTATGATGGTTTGCAATGGAGTTCAATGAAAAAGCAGCGTGTCTATTTTGGGGTTTTTACCATTACCGGAACCGGCAACCAAAATATAACCGGATTACCGTTTGCCCCATCTCAAATCAGTTTTTCGGCCCATGCAAATATTGAATCGCTGAATATTAATAGTGATAATGGTGTTGGAAACAACAATAGTGGTATTGCAAACTCTTTTGGCTCTATGAACGGATTTGCCAGAAACAGTGGTGGGTCAACAACCCAACAGGTAATTTATGTTGGAGGGAGCGGGAATTCCATTAATGATATTTCACGCTATTCATCCAGTACACATTGCATAGGTATTCGTTATTCAAATCAAAACGGGGACAATCTTGGAATAACATCGGCAAGATTGAGTTCTTTCAACACAAACGGATTTACCATAAACGTGAATAGCCATGCAGATAATTTAGTGGTTTTATATCAAGCATATGAATAAAGAAATGAAAAGACTAATTACATTTTGTATTTTATTCGCAACTACCTTAATGCAGGCTCAAATTGAAAGTGGCCTGTTGTTCGGATTGACCAAAGCTACATCATCCGAAATCAGTGCCATTACCGGTATGGAGGAAGGTCAAATGCTCTATAATACCGATACAAAGGAATTGTTCGTCTACAACGGTACTACTTGGATAACCTCAGCCAACTCTAACTGGTTAAATACCGGAAATGTAGTGAATCCAGGAGCATTTTTGGGGTCAACCAATGACATTGGAATGGAGATTAGATCAAATAATACAAGTGTTCTTCAAGTGGGCAGAAGACAGACGTTAGGTCTAGTTCAAAACTATCCCGATTATACCGATAATAACCAATACCTAACCTATATCAAAGGTGCCAATGGGATATCTGCACTTCAATTTCAGGCAGATGCCGCTAGTTTTTACAAACCCATGTTCTTTACAAACGCTGAAGGGAATTTTAGACTCAAAGGAAGTGCTGCCGGAACGGATTTTTTTGAAATCGGTTCAGCCGGAGTTTCCAATGCGGGGGTAATGGAATTCATAATTGGGGATGACGGAGCCGAACCATTTATTTTCAAGCGTTATGATTACCGAGATCAATTGAACAAGGAACTCTTTAGAATCCAAGGAAGTTCAGATACCCAAAACGCTTTACCAAGAGTAGGGATAAATACCGGACAGTTAGCCAATTCAACACTTCAGGTTAAGGGTTCTGTTTCAACAGCCATCACTTCTACCAACGGAAATTTAACCTTGGACGAAACACACCATACGGTAATCGTAAATTCCAATAGCACTATAACCTTGCCTCTGGCAAACAGCTGTATAGGTCGAGTCTACATAATCAAGAATGTTACCAATAACGCTATTAACATAAGTAATTACCTTAACAGTACTGGCGCCAATGTGGGTACCATTTCCGCTAATAGCACTATCCAGATTCAAAGCAACGGCACCTCATGGAATACTATTTCCTCTGGGACTGGCAGCATCGTCTCAACCGATGCCAACAATTTAATAACCACGGGTAATGATGGAGCCGCATTTCTTAAAATAAACCAAGGAGCTAGGTGGACCAATACGGACATTACTACAGATCTTAATGCTGGTAGCGTGGCAGCACCAATTTTTGGTAATTCGGATTATAATGACGATCCCACTAATTTATATACCGCTACAACTAACACTTTGACCGTAAGACAGACGGGGAGGTACGATATCAGAGCTAATATTTCCCTATTGGGTATTGATTCCGGTGCAGGACGTGAGCAACGAACCAACGTGGGCGCAAGAATAACCGTAAATGGAAATCCTGTCGGTGCTCTAGCCGCTTCAGGGTATATTCGTTTTGCTTCCAGCCATGAACAATCCAGTATTCATGTAAACGAAATTTTACAGTTAAATGCCAATGATGTTGTTGGAATTAGAACGTATAGGACAGCTAATGTAGGAACTGTACGATTTAGCGCCAGCGGTGAGTCCAGCTTCGTTATAAATAAATTAAAATAATTGATGAGATTAATTAAATTCATATTCCTTTTAACCTTCATATCCCACGGTCAAGAAGCGGTGCACAACTTCGGAACCATGCAGATTCATGAAACAGGATTGGTAGGATTTCATATGGATGTTATCAATGACGGGGCTTTTAATAAAAATATGGGATTGGTCGGGTTTTATGGTGAAAATAAATCCATATCCTTATCCGGAAGTTCAAACCCCGTTTTTTATGATACCGAAGTTGCGGTGGATGAAAATCTGTATGTGAACAACACCATCGGTATACTGAACAACTTGAATCTTATTTCAGGAGATATCATAACGTCCAGGTCAAATTCCGATGTAAATATCAATTTTCAAAACGAATCATTTTATACGGGTGAAGGGAATGAAACCAAAATTGATGGATATGCTGCCATTAGCAACAAAGATACTTTTACGTTCCCCATTGGTCAGAACAACAGATTGAGACCATTAAGCATTGCCTCAAACACAAGTAACGATTATGCCAAAAGTGCTTATTTTTATGAAGATCCGAACAGTCCAAGTATTTTTGGAACATCATTCAACACAGACAATCTTGAAAATGAATTTTTATCGGTAAATACCTATGAATTTTGGCATTTGGACAGTTCTGTTCCTTCCAAAGTAACCCTTACATGGGACGAGAATAGTTATTTATCGTTGTTGGCGGAATTTATTACCGACCTGAAAGTGGTTGGATGGAGCGCACAGGAAAAGCAATGGGTGAACCTCGGCAATACAGATGTTCAAGGAGACATGGAAAATGGGAGCATCACCTCTGCAGAATTTGTTCCCAACGATTATCAGATACTTACCATCGGCGGTAATAATGACCTCTTAGAGACATTGAGCAATATACAGCTGGATAATTATTACATGACACCCAACGGGGATGGTGTAAACGATACTTTGGTAATAGAGGGTATTGAAAATTCTCCTAATAATTCCATACAGATATTCAACAGGTATGGGGTTATGGTTTATTCACAACAGAATTACAATAACGAGTTCAACGGTATCTCAAATAGGGAAAGTGTCTTATCGCGAAACAAAGGTTTAGCCTCGGGTATTTACTACTACATCATTACTTTAAACGATTTAAAAATTAGGCATCAGGGATATCTTTACCTAACCACCTATCAGAGCAATTGAGAAAATGTCATATAATCTCTATGGCATGAAAATTGGTTTGATGAAGAATCCAGAATTATTTGTTTAATTTTAAATCGTGGATAACATCCGGTTATTCAGTAACAAATACAAAGCATCCTAGCATATGAAACGAAGGTCGTTTATCAAGAGAAGTGGAGCTACCGGCTTGGCCGTAGCCATAGCACCAACCTATTTCATGACTCAAGATGAGGAATATTCCATTTTAGAACTCATGGGAAAAAGTGATGTTCAACTGTATGGGAAGGATATTAATCTCAGAAAAGAGGCGCACGATGCTTATCTAGAAATGAAAAAAGCGGCTTATAGTGATGGTATAGATCTAAAAATTGTGTCCAGTTACAGAAATTTTACAAGACAAGAGCAAATTTTCGAAAGGAAATTCCTTAGCTATACGGAAGATGATAGGATGGAACCACTGGCCGCTATTGACAAGATTATTGAGTATTCTACCATTCCCGGCACCAGTCGCCACCATTGGGGTACCGATATAGATATTGTGGATGGCTATAGAAAAGTGGAGGGAGATGTTCTAGTTCCTGAAAAATTTGAAGGGGAAGGTCCTTATGTTGATTTTAAAAAGTGGATGGACGAAAACTCAAAAACTTATAATTACCACTTGGTGTATACCGATGACCCTAAAAGAAGGGGCTTTAAATACGAACCTTGGCACTATAGTTACGCACCACTCTCCGTTCCCATGTTAGAAGCGTTTAGGAGGAAAAATATAGTTCAACTATTGCAAAGGGAGACCTTCTACGGTGCAGAACATTTTACCATCGGATTTCTAAAGAATTACATTCAAAATAATATTTTAGACATTAATAGAGACCTTATTTAACACTTTTGTATATTAGACTTCCTATCTGAATTCTACCATTATGAGAAGAGGGAGCTGGAAAATCAGAATATTTATCGGTTTGGCGATTGTCGCATTCGCTTTTATCCAGAAATGTAGCAACAAGGAAGAAAATCCTTATACGGGCCGTTCACAGCATATAAATATGACGGCCGAGCAGGAAATTGCCATTGGACTGCAAACTGCTCCAGAGATGGCGCAACAACATGGTGGCCTTTATCCCGATGAGCGTTTGCAGGATCTTGTAGACAATGTTGGCAACAAATTAGTAAACAATAGCATTGCCCGCGAAACACCCTATAAATATGATTTTCATTTATTGGCTGATGACCAGACCATTAATGCATTTGCATTGCCAGGAGGCCAATGTTTTATTACCTACGCCCTTTTTTCGCAATTGAACGAGGCACAGCTGGCTGGGGTGCTAGGCCATGAAATAGGTCATGTGATTGGAAGGCATTCCGCGGAGCGTATTGCGGAAAGTAATTTCTGGCAAACGTTGACAATGGGTGCCACTGTTGGGGCCGATATGGGGAATATAGTAGGGGGTATAGGACAGAATACCTTGTTGACGAACGGTAGAGGCGATGAATTGGAGAGTGATGATCTTGGTGTACTATTTATGATACAGTCCGGCTACGACCCCAATGAGATGATAAGGGTTATGGAAATTTTAAAGGCGGCCGGTGGCCCAAACAGGGTTCCGGAGTTTCAAAGCACACATCCCGATCCAGAGAATCGTATTGAAAAAATAAAGGAGGCCATTGAAAAATATAAAGGCGAGGGTTAAACGTTTATTTTTACCGATGAACGTTAAAACACAACAAATGCATTTTGGATTTTTGTATATTTGAGAATCCCATAGTAAGTCTTACTACATTAGATTTGACCCTTATAGCTTTGATTTAATCATTTAAACAGAACTATAATGGGAACACTATTACACTTTAAAAATCTTTATGTACAGGCATTTGAAAATTGTAAACCTGAAATATTGGTGGTGCTGTTAAAAGTGTACTCCGTATTTTGTGCACTAATGTTGTTTATGGCAGTATATGCTTTTATGTATAGAGCTTTGAATGGTTTTGAATTTTAACTTTGAACTCTTTTACCTGAACACTATAAGAGCAAATCTCAAAATCAAAAAAGACCCGCTATGTTACATAGCGGGTCTTTTTATATAATAGAATGTATTGTTATGAATTTGAATTCATAACCTCCAAAGCATCCTTAGCATTGGAAACTTTGGCGTATTCCTTTACAGTAAGACCTTTATCGCTTTTCATGTTCAAGTTAGCGCCGTTAAGAATTAATACTTTCAGCACTTCGGCCTTATTGTATTTAGCCGCATACATTGCGGGAGTCAGCCCCAATGACTTTTCGTTGACTTCCTCTCCCGTGGCAATCAGGCTACGTACTTGATCTACATCTCCTTTCATAGCAGCTTTACAAAGCGCACTGATTTCATCATTATATACATGAACTACCGCGGAGTCTGCGGTTCGCAATTCGGTATTTGCGTAAGAACCCGTAATAGCCAACAAACACATCCCCAGTACTATCGAAATTGATTTTTTCATAATTTTTATCTTTTACACACTACAGTGATTATTAATATTGTAAAATTACACCTCATAAATTACATTATTGTCATTTTAAGAAAGATATAATATATATTTAACACATTGATAATGTCGCTATCAATAACTAGGAATATAGGTTTATCAAAAAAAATCACTTACGAAATATTTAATGTCCCAACTAATCTTTAAAACGAGCATAAAAATCAAAAAACCCGTTACCAATTAGGTATCGGGTTTTTCGTTTCTTGATTGACAACGTGTCTTAACTTCCTGAGGCAGACTCTAACACGGCCAATGCATCGGTCGCATTGGAAAGTTCGGCATATTTCTTAACCGAAAAACCTTGGTTGCTTCTTATCTTAAGATTTGCACCATGATCTATCAGCATTTGAAGTACTTCTGCCTTATTATATCTGGCAGCGAACATAGCAGGGGTCATTCCCAAAGATTTTTGATTAACGTCTTCGCCAAGTTCTATCATACGTTTTACCGTATCAACATCACCTTGCATAACAGCTTTGCAAAAAGAACTAATGTCTACTGTAACTACGTTAACCTTTGAATCAAATGTAACGTTGGATTGTGGTTCGGCGGCCATTAGGCCTGTTCCCATCGCCATAAAGGCTAGGGACAATGTTAGGATTGTTTTTTTCATGATGAATGAATTTAATTGATGAATAGATTTTGATTATATAAATATAGACGCCTTCTATTTCGATTTGTTTCACCATTAACAGATAAATAACTAAAGTTTAACAAATAGGACCCGTTGAGCGTTAAAAGAATTAACATCCCGTTCCTTATTACGCAAAAAGGTACTGGGAATGCTAGTTAAACTTAGCAAATCACCCTATTTTTGAAACGGAATTCATATCAGAAAAGATGAACAAAAAAGTGATTTTAATGATTTTGGACGGTTGGGGTAAATCTCCAGATCCAAAAATATCAGCAGTTGATAACGCCAATACACCTTTTATAGACAGTTTATATACCAAATATCCGAATGCTAATCTATTGACAGATGGGATGAATGTAGGCCTCCCCGAAGGACAAATGGGAAATAGCGAAGTTGGACATATGAACCTGGGCGCCGGAAGGATTGTTTATCAAGATTTGGCTAAGATCAATCTGGCTATACAGGAAAATACATTGAAGGACGAAAAAGTTTTAAAAGAAGCTTTTCTACATGCTAAGACAAATAATAAACCGGTACATTTTTTAGGATTATTGAGCGATGGTGGCGTTCACAGTCACATAAATCACATAAAAGGGCTGATATCCGCAGGAAACGATTATGGATTGGAAAATATGTACGTTCATGGCTTTACGGATGGTAGGGATGTTGACCCTAAAAGCGGTAAAGGTTTTCTGGAGGATTTGGTTACTTATTGTTCGGACAAAAACGCCGAACTTGCCTCGGTCGTTGGCAGATACTACGCCATGGATCGTGACAGGCGGTGGGAACGCGTAAAATTGGCTTATGATGTGATGGTAAATGCGGAGGGTGAAAAATCCACCAACATTGGAAATACCATTCAAGAAAGTTATGATGAGGACATAACGGATGAATTTATAAAACCTATCGTAATGTGCAACGCGGATGGAAATCCTGTTGCAAAAATTCAAGAAGGGGATGTTGTTATATATTTCAATTTCAGGACAGATCGCGGAAGAGAATTGACACAAGTACTGAGTCAAGTAGATATGCATGAGCAAAATATGCATAAGCTAAACCTATACTACGTGACCATGACCAACTACGACGATACGTTCCAGAATGTCCGCATAATCTATAACAAAGACAATCTAACCGAAACCCTTGGCGAGGTTTTGTCCAAAGCGGGCAAGAAACAAATACGCATTGCCGAGACCGAAAAATATCCGCATGTCACTTTTTTCTTCAACGGTGGAAGAGAAGCACCTTTTGATGGAGAAGCGAGACTGCTTTGTCCATCACCAAAGGTGGCGACCTATGATCTACAACCTGAAATGAGCGCATATCAGATTAAGGATACCATTATACCCGAATTAGAGAAAGGGGAGGCAGATTTTGTATGCCTTAATTTTGCCAATCCAGATATGGTTGGCCACACCGGGGATATGATTGCTGCTATAAAAGCCTGCGAAGTTGTGGATGAATGTGCAAAAGAAGTAATAGATACTGGTTTGAAAAATGGATATTCCACTTTGGTCATTGCCGATCACGGCAACTGTGAAACCATGATTAATCCAGATGGCAGTCCAAATACTGCCCATACGACCAATCCTGTTCCTTTGATCTTGGTAGACGGAGAATTAAAACAGATAAAGGACGGAATTTTGGGAGATATAGCCCCAACAATTCTTAAGTTAATGGGTATACCAAAACCTGACCTTATGACACAGAAATCTTTGGTAGATTAGCAATTTTATAAATTAATTTACCTTTGCAGCTATGGTAAAACTAAAATCAGCCGAAGAAATAGCATTGATGCGCGAAAGTGCACTTGTTGTTTCCAAAACGCTGGGAATGATAGCAGGTGAAATAAAACCAGGGGTTAATTCCTTGTATCTAGATAAACTTGCGGAAGAATTTATTAGGGAGCAAGGCGCCGAACCTGGATTTTTAGGCATGTACGGTTTTCCAAACACCTTAAACATGAGTCCAAATGCTCAAGTTGTTCATGGCATTCCCAACTCAGAACCTTTAAAGGACGGTGATATTATTTCCGTGGATTGCGGTGCGGTCAAGAACGGTTACTTTGGAGACCATGCCTATACCTTTGAGGTTGGTGAAGTCGATGAAGAAACCAAGAAGCTTTTGAGAGTTACCAAAGAATCACTTTATGTTGGTATACGGGAGTTCAGGGCCGGAAATCGTGTTGGGGATGTAGGTTATGCCATTCAAACTTTTTGTGAAAGCCATGGTTATGGCGTAGTTAGGGAACTAGTAGGACACGGTTTGGGAAAGAAATTGCATGAGGGTCCGGAGATGCCTAATTACGGAAGAAGAGGAAGAGGTAAAAAATTTGTTGATGGCATGACTGTAGCCATTGAACCCATGATCAATATGGGTACAAAGAATATAAAACAACTTAAGGATGGCTGGACAATCCTAACTGCCGATGGTAAGCCGAGCGCACACTTTGAACACGATGTTGCCTTGGTAAACGGGAAGCCAGAACTACTTTCTACCTTTCAGTATATTTATGATGCTTTGGGCATTAAAAGTGATGAAGAAGATGAATTTAGGCAAACTAAATTGCAGTCTTAGGTCTTAAAAACGATGAAGAAAATTTTCCGATTTTTTCTCAATATCGTTCCTAGACCATTACTCATCAGTTTAAGTTATCTCATCAGACCAATTTTTGCCAAATACTACTCCGGTGAGAAATATGAGGATCCGATAGATGGAAAGAATTTCAGAAGTTTTCTACCTTATGGCTATGAAAAATCAAGGGAAAATGTGCTTTCCCCCTCTACCCTATCATTGGAGAGACATAGATTACTATGGTTATTTTTAAATAATAAAACAACGTTTTTCACATCCCCCGCAAAGGTGCTGCATTTTGCTCCGGAACAGGCTTTTTACAAGCGATTTAAAAAACTAAAGCATATAAATTATACGACTACGGACCTTAATTCTCCACTTGCCGATGTGAAAGCAGACATCTGTAATTTGCCATTTGATGAAAATTCTTTCGACGTCATCCTTTGCAATCATGTTTTAGAACATATACCAGACGATACAAAAGCGATGCAAGAATTATATCGTGTGATGAAACCAAATGGATGGGGCATCTTTCAAATACCCCAAGACATTAAAAGGGAAAAGACTTTTGAAGATAATTCAATAACCGACAAGAAAGAAAGAGCAAGGATATTTGGCCAATACGACCATGTCCGTATATACGGTCTGGATTATTTTGACAAATTAAGAAGCGTAGGTTTTAAAGTTGAAGCTATAGACTATACAGATGAACTAACCCAGGAGGAAGTGGACAAATACAGATTAGCGAAAGGAGAACTTATACCTTTGGTTCGTAAATAACACTATTGCACTACCAATTCTTTAAATCCTGCCGTCAGAAATTCTTGGGTTTCTCCTCTTTCATCAAGATATATAATATAGGCCTCAAGCTCCCTATTCTGCGAGATTACGTTAAACGCCTTATCCAAATCCATGGCCATGAAAGCTGTAGCATACGCATCTGCAGTGGCACAATCGTTTGCTAACACGGTAACGCCTAAAGTATTGGAGTTTTTGGTATAGCCTGTTTTAGGATCTATCGTATGAACATATTTGATACCGGTTTCCTCATCAATCCTAAATTTTCTATAATTACCGGATGAAGCTAGTGCCTTATCCTTAAGATTAATCAAAAGCTTCAATTCTCTAGTAGCTGTGAATTGCGGATCATCAATCCCAACTACCCATGGTTTATCCTTAATTTTATTTATTCCTTTGGCGACCAACTCACCACCCACTTCTACCAAATAATTTTCAATTCCCTTTTGATCAAGCATCACCGCTATACGATCAATTGCATATCCTTTGGCGACAGCATTGAAATCAAAATACATATTGGGTACCGACTTTTTAATTTGACCATTTGAAGTAAGTGAAACTTTTTCAAATCCAACAAAATGGAGTAGGCTATCTATTCTAGTACTATCCATTGTGATTTGATGTTCGGGACCAAAACCCCAGGCGTTGACCAAAGTACCCACGGTCGGGTCAAAATAGCCATCCGTGGCTTTATAAATCTTTTTGGAGAGTTTAAAAACGTCCTTGAACATGTGGTCTACATTAATACTGGAATCTCCTCTGTTAATTTTTGAAATATCCGAATTTGGTATATAAGTGGATAAGGACTGATTTACCACATTGAATACAGAATCAATTTCTTGCCCATAATCCAAATCCTCATCGGAGAGGTAGATAATGTTATACGTAGTGCCCAAAGCCTCTCCAACGGATTGGTTTTTCATTATATCACGCCCATTGCAAGAAAAGAACAAAGCGAAAACCGTCGGCCAATAAAATAAAATCTTCTTCATATTTCAATTAAACCATCATAATCCACGATATATTCCTCATTAAGGTAAACCGGAAGATCATAGTCTTTTGCGTTCACCAATCCAACGGGTGCATAGTAGGTAGTCGCCTCAAACTTGAGGGCATGTTCCTTCATTTTATTTAAATCAGACCGGTAGAATTCCAAATCCCTAGGATTACCAGGATATTCAATACTTTTTACCACTATAAAATGAAGCTTTTTATTCTTAGTACAGACGAATTGCGGATTCTTCCTAAGCTTGCTATTTACCGTCAAAAATTCAAATCCGTCAGCCTCCAATTGCCTTCCAACAATGTTCATGGCCAAGTTATGAAGTTCTTGTTCTGTTAAAGCTTGCATGTTACACCTTCCTTAATTCCTCCCTATTGGGAGGGGGACAAAAAAACCGATATTAAAATATCGGCTTTTATAAAATATATTCTTTGAAATAAAAGAACTTATGAGATTACCTAACGCTCTTCTATCCTCCGAAGTCGTCAAAACGAATATGCTCATCCGGAATACCAAAATCCTCTCCCATTTTCTGCACTGCCTTGTTCATCAAAGGAGGACCGCAAAAATAGAGTTCTATATCCTCAGGAGATTCATGGTGGCTAAGATAATTATCGATAACGCAATTATGTATGAAGCCTACAAAACCATCACCTGGGGCATCTATATCTTCTTTTACTTTCCAATTATCCTCCTCAAGTGGTTCCGAGAGTGCCATATAAAACTTGAAGTTTGGAAAATCCTTTTCCAATTGTTTGAAATGATCTATATAAAACAGCTCTCGCTTAGAGCGTCCTCCATACCAGTAGCTCACCTTTCTATCTGTCTTCAACGTTTTGAAAAGATGGTACAAGTGGGAACGCATTGGTGCCATTCCGGCTCCTCCACCCACATACAACATTTCAGAATCCGACTCATTTATAAAGAACTCACCGTAAGGTCCTGAAATGGTTACGTCATCTCCAGGTTTAAGGGCAAAAATATAGGATGACGCAATCCCGGGATTAACATCCATCCATCCATTTTTTGAACGGTCCCATGGTGGGGTTGCAATACGCACGTTCAGCATGATTTCTTTTCCTTCTGCTGGAAAAGACGCCATGGAATAGGCCCTTTCCACTGTCTCAGGGTTTTTCATGACCAAAGGCCATAAATTGAATTTATCCCACTCGGCCTGAAATTTGTCCGGTGTCTCGTGCTCTTCAGGATGCGCCGTAATATCAATATCGGAATATTTAACCTCACACTTGGGAATTTCAATTTGAATATATCCCCCAGCCTTGTAACCCATATCCTCTTCAATCTCGACAACAAATTCCTTGATAAAGGAAGCTACGTTATAATTACGTAACTACCTTGGCAGGCCATTTTTTGATTCCAAAAACTTCCTCGGGTATGGTAATCTCCATGTCCTGCTTTACCTTGACCTGACAGGCCAGTCGCGCCCCTTGGTTCAATTCGCTCTTTGAAAAGTGCGGGGTTTCCGTAGGAAGGGCTTCCCCACCACCGGAAAGTACGTGACATTCACATTGAATGCAGGTACCTCCACCTCCACAGGCCGAGGGAAGAAAGACTTTTTTGTTTCCCAGCGTCGAAAGTAATGTACTGCCGGATTCTACTTCTATCTTCTTTTCCCCGTTTATTGTGAGGGTCACCGGACCTGAGGGTGACAATTTCTCTTTGGTAATCAACAACAAGGCGACCAAGACCATTGAAAGTATTAAAAAGGCGACTACGGTAATCAATATTGTTCCACCAGTGCTAGCTAGAATCATTTTTAGTTGTTTATTACGTCGTTATAGGATACTTCTTTTTCTTTTTTGGCCAATTCTCTTTCGATTTCTTCCTCCTCGGTGGTAGAAGACAATCCGCCCTTTTGGTCATCGTCAGTACTTCCGTCGCTACCAAGTTTGCCGATCGTTGCCTCAGTAGCAGCATCGTCACGGATCATAAATGCTTTTTCCTCCGTAGTAGAATCATCTGTTTTTCCTGATACTCCGGCCGTAGTCTCCTCTACGGCAGCGGACTCATCCCCACCGGTCAACATTCCCCCAAAACTCTGGAATCCAATTCCCATAAGTCCTGTAATGATAAACGTAATACCCAGACCTCGAAGCGGGGGCGGTACATTTGAATAACGGATTTTTTCCCTAATTGCTGCAATGGTCAAAATTGCCAAAAACCAACCAATACCTGAGCTTATTCCATAATTAACCGCCAGACCGAATGTTTGAATTTCTCTTGCCTGCATAAACAAGGAACCACCTAAAATTGCACAGTTCACGGCGATAAGGGGCAAAAATATACCTAAGCGAATTATATAAGATCGGTGAAAATTTTTCTACTACTATTTCGACTAATTGGACCATAGTCGCAATTGTCGCTATAAAGAGTATGAAGGATAAGAAACTTAGATTGTAGTCAGCATACTCCGGCCCAACCAAGCTAACGCACCATCACGAAGAAGGTATTGATCCAATAACCAATTTAAAGGTACGGTAACGCCAAGGACAAATATCACGGCCGCTCCTAGCCCAACGGCAGTAGCCACCTTTTTGGAAACTGCCAAATAGGAACACATTCCTAAAAACACGGCGAAAACCATGTTATCGATGAAAATGGATTTAAAAAATAATTCAATATGTTCTAACATAATATTTTATCTTGATTTGCTTCGTATGTATTAATTTTCTTCGATCAATGCCCTATTTCGGGAACGCTGCACCCAAATAATGATTCCCACAACAATCAAAGCTGCCGGTGGAATAATCATAAAACCATTGTTTTCATATCCCGTCGCATAGAGGCCTGTTTTTGCGATAGGATTTCCTAGATACTGGAAATCCAAACAACGTTCCTGAACCTAACAATTCCCTGATAAAACCTACGATGATGAAATAAGACCATAATCCAAGGGCATTACCTATCCCATCCAAGAAAGAACTCCAAATTCCATTTCCAAGGGCAAACGCCTCAAAACGACCCATAATGATACAATTGGTAATAATCAAACCCACAAAAACCGAAAGGGTCTTACTTAACTGATATGCAAATGCCTTCAACACCTGATCGACTATAATCACTAATGTTGCCACTACAATTAATTGAACGATAATCTTGATTTTTGCCGGAATGATATTTCTCATTAGGGAAATGACCACGTTACCTGCACCCAAGTCACAAATAGTACCGCTACCGCCATAACGAAGGAGGCCTTCAAGCTCGGCGGTAATTGCCAACGCGGAACATATACCCAGTACCTGAATAGTAATCGGGTTATTGTCCGCTAGCGGGTCCAGTAATCAGATTTGTATCTTTTTTTGTCAGAGTAGTGCCATATTAGTTCGCTCTAATTGTTGTCTAGGTAATCTTTGTAAAATTAACGCTTTCTTAATCATAGCAGATACTCCATTGCCCGTAATCGTTGCTCCTGCCAAGGGCATCAACTTCGTTGTCGTCTTTCGTCTTGTTCAGGGGATCATTGTTGCCCTTTGCTACGCATATGCCGGCGTATCGGGTATCTTCCATAATGCTCTCTCCCGTAAAATCATCCATAAAATAGCGTTTGTTGATATTTGCCCCAAATCCGGGTGTTTCTCCTTTATGGTCAAAAAACACGCCCTTCACTACCTCATGTTCTCATCTAAAGCTATAAAGCCCCAAATGGCATCCCAGAGCCCCTTGCCGTACATGGGAATAATCCAGAATTTTTTTCCATCTTTTTCTCCAATAAACAAGGGTAGTTTATAAGTCTGACCTTTCTTACCGGCAAGCGTCAACTGTTTTTTAATATCGATTAGATAGGCTTCTTCATCTTCCAAAATATTATCTCCTTTAATAACCAATTGATTAACAATATACTTTTCAAATTCGTCTTCGACATTATCAGTGGGCACGAAATTTACGCTGCCTTCATCACCGTTCTCATTGACGCCCATGGCGTACAAAATGTTCTGTTGTTTTTCAAAACTTTCGTTTTCTTTAATACGGACTGTTCAGGCCTGATGCCAGAAAGGCAATAATGATCCAACTACTACCACCATAACGGCGGCAAAAATCACCGTGTAAACATTTTTATCTGTATTGATTGCCATAATCTATACGGTTTCTAGTTGAAGTTCCTTTTGCCTCACCTTCCGAATCTTTCGGCAAGATTGTCGCCTTTTTAAATCGTTTCATTCTTCTTTTTACGTTTCCACTGATGACATAGTGATCTATGGTAGGCGCAAATACGTTCATTAGCAAAATT
Source organism: uncultured Flavobacteriaceae bacterium (assembly GCA_963848865.1). Lineage (GTDB taxonomy): Bacteria > Bacteroidota > Bacteroidia > Flavobacteriales > Flavobacteriaceae > Maribacter. The sequence goes on from CAWKFV010000014.1 coordinate 619,379, forward strand.
GCCAAGAACACACCTTCGGGATATGCAGGATTAAACACCCGTATCATTACGGACATAAATCCGATAAAGAACCCATATATCCATTTACCTCTATTCGTTTGGGAGCCGGTTACCGGATCTGTGGCCATATAAACAATACCAAAAGCCAAGGCCCTCCGACAATGAGGTGCTTCCAGAAATTCAAAGCTCATTAATCCATAAAATTTACTAGTTTCGGCAATCCATCCAAATTCAACGACTTGATTGAACATGAAGTCCCATAACAAGCGAACCGATTACTGCACTTAACATGATACGCCAACTTGCGATTTTGCTGAAGATTAGAGAAAAGTCCTCCTAACAATATTAAAAACGTGGACGTTTCACCTACCGAACCGGGAATAAACCCAAAAAACATATCGGAAATATATGTTGCAGTATTCACTTCATTGTTCTGCGCCAAGATAGCCTAGTATGGTTTCCCCGGATATACATCACATTGGGACCCCCGCTAAAATTTGTTCAGCGCGTTCACGGCCTCATATACCCATACTTTATCACCACTCATCCAAGTGGGATAGGCAAAGAACAAAAAGGCCCGAATGGTGAGTGCGGGATTCAAGATATTCATTCCGGTTCCGCCAAAAACTTCCTTTCCGATTACAACACCAAAAACAACGGCTACGGCCAACATCCATAACGGTGTATCAACGGGAACAATCAAGGGAACCAACATATCCGGTTACCAAATACCCTCTTCTACCTCATGACCTTTTATTACGGCAAAAATAAATTCTACAAGAAGCCCAACACCGTAAGAGACCACTACCAAGGGCAGTACTTCGATTATCCCAATCCAAAAGTTTTCCCATGTTAAAAAGTCGTTCCATAAGGGAAAAGTTTTCCGGAAAACCATTGATTGCGGAGTAATGCTGGTAACCAGCATTGAACATAGAAAACAGTAAAATGGGTATCAACGCCATGATTACCGTATTCATTGTTCTTTTTAAATCGTCCACTGCCTTAACGTGCGTACCACCTGGATGGGTGGTCTCATCCGGGGTGAACAAAAAAGTATGAAAGGCATTAATGGCAGGTGCCATTTTCTTGCCCTTATACTTCATTTTAAGTTCATGCATTTTGCTTTTTACACTCATCTCTTATCCAATTTCTTTTTGTAATAAATCCAATCCTTCACGAATAATCTTCTGGTGTGGTTGTTTAGAAATACATATAAATTCTGTTAGGGAAAAGTCCTCTGGGGAAACCTCATAAAGGCCCAGTTGCTCCATCTCGTCCAAATCCTTTACCATGCAAGCTTTTAGAAGCTGCAGCGGATATATATCCATAGGAAAAACCTCCTCATATTGCCCGGTTACCACAAATGCCCTATGCTCCCCATTGGTATTAGTGTTTAAATCATATTTCTTATTAGGCTTCAACCACGAAAAAGTAAGCGCCCTAGTATTGGAAATCTTATTGAAAACAGGTTTGTTCCATCCAAAAAACTCATAATCATCACCTTCCGGAATTGCCGTCACCAAGTTGTTATAAAAACCCAAGTATCCATCTTGACTACTCTTCCTACCTGTTAGGACATCTCCATTGATTACCCTAAATTTTTCTTCGTTCACTCCGCTTGCGTACAAGAATGTGGAGATTTCCGTGCCAATTTTGGTTAAGTAGTATTTGGGCGACTTAACGGACGAACCAGCCAAAGCAACCAAACGCTCCGCATTAAACTTACCCGTCAATAAAAATTCCCCTATTATTATCAAATCCTGAGGAGAAACAGTCCATACCAGTTCTCCTTTATTAATGGGGTCCAATTTATTTATCTGCGTACCTACCAATCCTGCAGGGTGTGGACCTGAAACTTTATGCAGTTCAATTCCGTTCAAGGACGATAACGGAGAGTTTCCTGATTTACCAACCGAAACATGAATCTTACCGGGGGTTAATTTGGCCAAAGCTGAAATAGCGGCTTGCAATTCAACCTCTTTGCCCTGTAATACATAATCTAAATCAGCTCCTAACGGTGAGGTCGCATATCCAGAAATAAATATGGATTTTGGCGTGGTGTCCGGATTGGCAATTACATCGTAAGGACGTTGTTTTATGAATGGCCAGCATCCACCTTTAAGCAAATATTCCTTGATATCTTTCTTGGATGCCTTTTCAACATCCATTTTTTTATGCGACAACGTTTCCTGACTCTTGTCCGCCAATATTTTCAAGGTAAGAATACGTCTTCTAGCACCTCTTTCAATCTCTATTAGTTCACCGCTTACAGGCGACACAAACAACATATCCTCAACATTCTTATTGTAGAACAACGGCTCTCCTGCTTTTACCTCAGCACCTTGTTTTACCAACATTTTTGGTATTATGCCATGAAAATCTTCAAGATTTATTGCGTAAACATTACTTAAAACTGCTTTGGAAGTGGTTAGTTCTGCAGCACCTACCAAGTTAATGTTCAACCCTTTTTTAATTCGGATGTCTTTAGACATATACGTGTAGACCTTAGGTTAACAAAATTTGGTGCGAATTTACTACTAAATGAAAAGTTTTCATAATAATTACCCCATAATTTCGGCTTTATATCGATGTTAATTTGTTCGGCATCCTTTTTGTTTACCTTTACTCAAAATTTGGCTGCCGAATGCGTTTATTTATTAAACAGATTTTGTTCCTCCTCTTTGCTCAAATAGCTCTAGGACAGGTTCAAGAAGAGGTCAACCCTCCAGAAAATATCAAATCCATTATTTTTAAGGGACCTACGGAAGATCAGTTTCCAATAATCCAGATTGGCGAACCCATTTATCTTGAGTTTGACGATCTTTTGGCCAATGAGCAGGACTATTATTACAAGATTGTTCATTGTGATTACGATTGGACTCCTTCCGATCTTTTAAAATCCCAGTTTTTGAATGGTGTGGACAATCAACGTATTATTAATTATGAAAATAGTTACACCACGCTTGAGACCTATTCCAACTACCAATTGACCATTCCTAATGAAAATGTGAGCCTAAAAGTAAGCGGAAACTATTTATTGGAAATCTACAACAACAGTTACGAGCTTCAATTTTCCAGACGTTTTGTAGTCTATAAAGACCTTGTGAAAATTGGCGCTACTGTAAAAAGGTCAAGGGATTTTGATTTTCTGAACGAAAAGCAAGTTGTTCAATTTTCAATAAATTCCGGGAATTTCAGGCTGGTAAATCCTAAAAAAGAGGTGAAAGTTGCGATTATACAGAATTACTATTGGCCCACCGCCATCTACAATATTCCACCGCAATTCACCTTGGGGAACGAGCTGGTTTACAAATACGATCAAGAAACTTCCTTTTTTGGTGGTAATGAATATTTGTTATTTGACACCAGCGATTTAAGGGCCCCCAGTTCACAAATTGCCAGAATAGAAGTCAATGATCTTTACAACCATTTTCTTTTCCCAGATGGTTTCCGTAATAATCAACCCTACACCTATTTCCCTGACGTCAATGGTGATTTTGTGGTGCGGACCTTGCAGGGAGACAATGCCTCCAGGGAAGCGGAATACACTTACGTACATTTTAGCCTTCCCTACACGGAAACAATTGCTTTGGATGATGTTTACATTTTTGGAAAGTATAACAATTATGCCCTTACGGATGAAAACCGGATGACCTATAATGAGGATAACGGCATGATGGAAGCTACAATGAAATTAAAGCAAGGTTTTTATAACTACAAGTATGTTATTCTAGGAGATAATGGTAAGACCCGATTGAATGCCGTAGGTGGAAATTTTCATTTCACGGAAAATAACTACGTGATTTTGGTATATTACAGGAATTTTGGGGACATGTATGACAGCATCATTGGTGTAGGATCTGCAAACTCCAGGAATATTACCAACTAGAAAAACCATTACCCTAAACTGCTATGGAGACCAAACCCAGTGTTAATACGGCAGGACGATACAAATTAAAACATAGGGGTGTAGAATGTCTCAACTGTGGGCACCCTTTGGATTTAAGTGACAAATATTGCCCGGAATGTTCACAGGCGAACAGCACTAAAAAACTAACGATAAAAGACTTTTTTGAAGAGTTTTTCTCCAACATCATTTCTTACGATTCCAAATTACTAAAAACATTGGGCGCACTGCTTTTAAAGCCTGGGCGAATTACACATGACTACATTGCGGGCAAACGGGTATCCTATACAAATCCTTTTCGTTTCCTTTTGAGCTTGGCCATTATTTATTTTTTATTAATGGGCTATAATAGCGAATTTGAATCCTTGAACAAATATGGTTCTGGAAATAAAATGCCCGTCTTTGACCTTAATGAACAGATAAACAATATTGAATTTGAAAACGAGAAAGAAAAATCAGCAGCCTTGGCGGCCATTGACTCTATTAGATTTCAAAAATTTATCAATAAAAAAATAAGTGATACTGATTCCACAATTCTCGCAAATCCTAAAGAATATTTCAAACAAATTAAAAAACCAGGTTTTTTTGATCGATATGGTTCAAAAACGCAATTTTTTAGCACTGTAATCAGAAATGATACGATTTACAGTTTTCAGGAAAGTGTTGACAAATATGAAATCCCCTCGACCAATGAGAACAAGCTAACCTATAATTTCGCCAGCAGTTTAGTAGAGATCGAAAGACGACCCGGTACGTTTTTTGAATCCGTATTATCCAAATTGCCTTTTTCCACTTTTTTCTTTCTTCCCGTGTTCGCCATATTCATTTGGTTGATGTATATCAGGAAAAAATACACGTACACCGATCATTTGATCTTTAGTTTCCATAATCAGTCCCTGTTTTTTATCTTGCTGATAATTAGCTCTTTGATAGATACTATTTTTGAAACGGATAGCAGTGGAATTTTTCTTTTGATATTCTCATTTTACCTGTACAAGGCAATGCGAAATTTCTATAAGCAAGGAAGATTTAAAACTATTGTTAAATACATTTTTCTTAACACTATATTCGTTATTTTAGCATCTATAGGGGTGATTTTATTATTAGCAGGAAGCATATTCACCTACTAGTCCGTTTATGATAACACAGGTTACAAAAGGCATAAAGATTTCGGTTCATACTAATTTTGAGGGAACGTTCTTCAAAAATTATAAGATGCACTATGCTTTTGGCTACACTATCACTATAGAAAATCAAAGCAAAGATTCCGTACAGCTTACCTCACGTCATTGGAAAATCTATGATTCTTTGAATGATATGGATACCTTGGACGGAGAAGGTGTAATCGGCAAAAAGCCCGTTATTAAACCAGGAGAATCCCATACCTATAATTCCGGTTGTTTATTGACCTCTCCAATTGGTGCAATGAAAGGGCATTACAATATGGTCAATTTCAGTTCTACGGAAAAGTTCAGGGTCTACATACCCACTTTTAAATTTAGTGCTCCTTTCGCATTGAACTAGCCTTCATTTAACTTCCTTTTAGTTTCTATTACCTATCCCTTTTAGTACCTTTGGGCAACTTTTAATTACTAAATTTTTGACCATGGGTAAAGGTGTTTTTCAAGTACCAACAGCATTTAATGAACCAATTAAAAGCTACGCTCCGGGCACCCCAGAGCGCGATGCAGTTCTGCAACAGTATAAAGCCTATTATAACGATAAAATTGATGTACCTATGTATATCGGTTCGGAGGAAGTTAGAACGGGAAATACCAAACCTATGTCCCCGCCCCACGATCATAAGCATGTGGTAGGCAACTATCATTTGGCAGAAAAAAAGCATGTGGACACAGCAATACAGAATTGTTTGGAATCTAGGGAAGCATGGGCCAATTTGGCCTGGGAGCAGCGTGCGGCAATTTTCTTAAAGGCGGCCGAACTTATTGCCGGACCTTACCGTGCAAAAATAAACGCTGCCACCATGATCGCACAATCAAAGACCATTCATCAAGCGGAAATAGATGCAGCCTGCGAATTGATAGATTTCCTCCGATTTAATGTAGAATATATGTCCCAAATCTATGAGGAGCAACCAGATTCTGCCGAAGGTATTTGGAACAGAGTGGAATATCGCCCATTAGAAGGTTTCGTATATGCTATTACACCATTCAATTTTACGGCAATCGCGGGTAATCTTCCTGCCAGTGCCGCCATGATGGGTAACGTAGTGGTTTGGAAACCAAGTGATAGCCAAATTTTCTCAGCTAAGGTAATTGTGGATATATTTAAAGAAGCCGGGCTTCCGGATGGGGTTATCAACGTTGTTTATGGAGACCCCGTAATGATTACGGAAACCGTGCTTTCCAGTCCCGACTTTGCCGGAATTCATTTTACCGGATCCACCCATGTATTTAAGGAATTATGGAAACAAATTGGAAATAATATTAACATCTATAAAACCTATCCTAAAATTGTGGGGGAAACAGGAGGTAAGGATTTTATAGTGGCACATCCAACGGCAAAATCGTCACAAGTAGCAACCGCAATTGTTAGGGGTGCTTTTGAGTTCCAAGGACAAAAATGTAGTGCTGCTTCTAGAGTGTATCTACCAAAATCAACATCCAAGGAAATATTGGATTTGGTCAAAAAGGATATTGCATCATTCAATAAACCCGGTTCTCCGGAAGATATGTCCAACTTTATCACCGCAGTAATCCATGAAGGTTCTTTTGATAAATTGGTAAAGTATATTAATCAAGCCAAGAATGATGAAAATGCAGAAATAATAGCTGGTGGAACCTACGATAAATCCAAGGGTTATTTTGTTGACCCGACAGTTATTCTTACGACCGACCCAAAATATACCACTATGGAAACGGAACTGTTTGGACCTGTTGTTACGGTATATGTTTATGAAGATCAGGATTGGAGCGAAACATTGAAATTAGTGGATTCCACTTCAGAATATGCACTTACAGGAGCCGTACTTTCAACGGATAGATATGCCATTGATGAGGCCACCAAGGTATTGCAGAACTGCGCAGGAAATTTTTACATTAATGACAAACCTACGGGAGCCGTAGTGGGGCAACAGCCTTTTGGTGGCGCTAGGGCTTCTGGAACAAATGATAAAGCAGGTTCTGCTCAAAATCTACTTAGATGGGTATCCCCGCGGTTAATCAAGGAAACATTCGTTACTCCTGAAAACTATAGATATCCGTTCTTAGGATAAGCTTAATGTTAAAGAAATACCAAAATTAAAAACAAGGATAAGTTTTTATTAAATTTAAAGCCCTGAAGGATAATCCCTTGGGGCTTTTGAATAACGATAACCTAATTAAAATGAAAAAACTAATATTTGCTATTATGCTCATGGCAGTTACCATGACCTACGCACAGGAACAACTGGCCCAGGCCACCATACAAGGTGTCCTAACGGGAAATCAAGCACAAGTAATTCAATTGGCTGAGGCATTTTCCGAAGATCAATATGACTGGCGGCCAATGGAAGGAGTAAACTCCGTTGGGGAAGCGCTATTACATGTAGCGGGAGGAAATTATTTTTTGGCATCAAAAATGGGATTTGCTCCACCGGAAGATGTGGACATGATGAACCTTGGTAAGATTACCGGTAAAGACAATATCATTGCAGCCTTGAAAAAGTCCAACGAATTTGTTTTGGAAAAAATAATGGAAGTGCCTTCTGATCAATTATCCGAAGAAGTTGATTTTGGTTTTATGAAAACCAATAAGATGGCAGGCCTTTTAATCTTAATGGAACATAACGGCGAGCACAAAGGACAATTGATTGCCTATGCACGGTCCAACGGAGTTGTTCCGCCATGGAGTGAGTAACACCTGAAAGAATTTTAAACGCAAGCCTTTGACCAAAAATAGGTCAAAGGCTTTTTTCTTGCGCAACCAATTGGCAAAAGACACATCTTAAAAAGAAACTTGGAATGAAAAAGCTTCTTTTTATCATTTTTTCTGCTGTACTACTAAATTTTGGATGCAGTGACGACGATTTAAATTTTCCAGTAATTGCTGCTTGTGGTGTTGATAATCCAATTGAAGATTTAGCATGGTTAAAGTCCGAAGTTCAAAGAAGAAAAAACGACACCTCGGCGGATGCGGTGTACTGCTACATTGAACAGGCCATAAATAATGGTGAGACGATTTTTATTTACAATGATTGTAATCCCTTAGTGAATAAGGTTGTGCCCGTTCTGGATTGTTCGGGTACTTCTGTTGGTTTTTTAGGAGACGAAAACAATGATGTGGCAACAATAACTAGAAGAACCATTATTTTCAGACCTTCGGATTTTGCATGCGAACCGTAGTAGAATAATCTTAAATACCGGTTATCAAATACCAAAGTTGAAAGCCAGAAAAGAAAAGAATTATTATTCTAATGTAAATTTAACGTTAATTAATTGTAAATTAATTAATAATTTCCCAACTTTGTAGTCCATTAAAAGATTGATTATGAAGTTGGTAAATAAATACAAAAGTTTCACGATGACTTTAAGGTGCGCTAGAATATACATTTGGGCACACTTAAAAACCTACGGCAGAAAGTACAAAAACTGTTACTACAGCCTGTTGGCTCTTTAGGTCTACCCCTTAAATTTTAAAGGCAAATAGACCACCTTTTTGGTCTGAAAGAATTCCTCCTTAAAATAGTCAGTTAAATCATAGGTTTCGGCCGTTCTGTAGTTTTTTAGTTCCTCACTTAAATCTCCCCCTTTTAAGTATAATATTCCATTTCTTCTTTCGTGCTTAGATTCCTTTTTTATCTTTCCTTTTACCCAATGTACAAAGGTAGGCATGGCGGCAACCGCACGGCTTACTATAAAATCGAACTGCCCAAAAACTTCCTCTACTCTGGCGTTAATGGTTTTCACATTTTCCAAGGCTAAACCTGCTACCACTTCATCAACCACTTTTATTTTTTTTCCTATTGAATCAACTAAGGTAAAATTCACTTCCGGAAACAATATCGCCAAAGGAACCCCAGGAAAGCCACCCCCTGTACCTACATCCATAACCTTGCTGTCATTCTTAAACTCTTGGATTTTAGCTATCCCCAAAGAGTGCAAAACATGACGTAAATAAAGTTCTTCAATATCCTTTCTAGAGACTACGTTTATTTTTTGATTCCAATCCTTATATAAATGTTCCAGCTTTTTAAACTGATTCTGTTGTATTTCAGATAAATTGGGAAAATATTCAAATATGATTTCAGCTGTCATCCTTATCTTTGTGAAGCGATAAAATTAGTATATTCAATTTTATTAAATTTCTTTATATTCAAGTTTTCAAACTATTGCGAAATTTATTGCGTTATATTAAAAGAAAAGACTTTTAAGCTATGAAACAAAATACCATTCGATTTTCCAGAAAGGACTCCGCCCAATTTTTTAGGACTTTGAACGGAAGGGTAAACGAATATTTTAAAAAAAACGAACTCAAAAAGACGGGTAACTGGAAGTTACATTTGAAAACTATAATAATGTTTTCGTTATTCTTGGCTCCATATTTCCTCATATTGACTCTTGGACTTCCAAATTGGGCCAATCTCCTGCTAACAATAGTTATGGGTATTGGAATGGCAGGCGTGGGAATGAATGTGATGCATGACGGCAATCACGGTTCTTACTCCAATAAAAAATGGGTAAACAAACTTATGGGAAGCAGCATCTATATCCTCGCCGGGAATGTTTACAATTGGCAGGTACAACACAACGTACTACATCATACGTATACAAACATACATGAACACGATGAAGACATGGAAGCCGGGCGCATATTGCGTTTCTCAAAACATGCGGAGTGGAAAAAATATCATAAATTCCAGCACTTCTATTCGGTATTTCTTTATGGACTTTTAACCTTTAATTGGGCCATTACTACAGATTTTCAGCAAATGTACCGGTATATGAAACGAAAGCTTTCTTATGGAAAATTACCCAGTGCTGCTGTGAATTGGAGTACTTTATTAATAACAAAGACACTTTACGTGACCATTTGGATTGTTTTGCCAATGCTTGTTTTAGACATAGCTTGGTGGAAAATATTAATTGGTTTCTTTGTAATGCACTATGTTGCCGGAGTAATCTTAAGTGTAGTCTTTCAACTAGCCCATATCGTTGATGAAGCGGATACCCCTTTACCCGATAAAAGTGGTACCATGAAAAATACTTGGGCGATACACCAACTTTTTACTACCGTTAATTTTGGCACAAAGAACCGTATCGTGAATTGGTTTACAGGAGGGCTTAACCATCAGGTGGAGCATCACATTTTTCCTAATATCAGCCATGTACATTACACAAAAATTTCCAAAATTGTGAAACAAACTGCGGCTGAATTTAATTTGCCGTACAATGAATATAAAACTACTAGAAAAGCTATAATTTCGCACTTCAAACATTTAAAGGAATTGGGCAAGCAGCCCGCCTTACAGTACTAGTAATTTTAAATCATATATGAGCAATCAACTTTCGGACAGGATAAATAGTGTAACTCCTTCCGCAACTTTAGAAATGGCCGCAAAAGCCCGTGAACTTAGGGCTTCCGGTAAAGATATTATTGGACTGAGTTTGGGAGAACCAGATTTTGATATCCCAGATTACATAAAAGATGCCGCCATCCAAGCAGTAAATGATGGGTATAATTCCTATACTCCAGTGGATGGTTATGTAGAACTTAAGAAAGCGATTATCACCAAGTTCAAACGTGATAACAACCTTACTTATGATGCATCGCAGATTGTGGTTTCTACAGGGGCAAAACAATCCTTGTACAATGTAGCCCAAGTAATTTTAAACCAAGGTGACGAAGTTATACTTCCCTGTCCTTATTGGGTAAGTTATTCGGACATTGTAAAATTGGCCGACGGCGTTCCCGTGGAAGTTCCTACTTCTTTGGAAAACGATTTTAAAATGACCGCTGAACAGTTGGAAGCGGCTATTACACCAAAAACAAGGATGTTGTGGTATAGTTCACCCTGTAACCCTAGCGGTTCTATCTACAGCAAATCCGAATTACGTGCCCTTGCCGATGTATTGCAAAAACACCCTCGAATCATAGTGGTCAGCGATGAAATTTATGAACACATCAACTATGGCGTTACCGCTCATGCTTCCATGGCAGAATTTGATGACATGTTTGACCGTACGGTAACCGTAAACGGTGTGGCAAAAGCTTTCGCCATGACCGGATGGCGCATAGGTTATATTGGTGCTCCGGCATATATCGCAAGAGCCTGCAACAAGCTTCAAGGGCAAGTTACCAGCGGCGCAAACTGTATTGCTCAGCGTGCGGTGATTACGGCATTGGAAGAGTCTCCGGAACGGATCAAATACATGGTGGACGAATTTCAAGGGCGACGAAAATTAATCCTTGATCTTCTGAACGGTATTGATGGATTCAAATGCAACGAACCAGAAGGAGCCTTTTACGTTTATCCAGATGTAACAGCATATTTCGGCAAAACTTTGAACGGTTTTAAAATTAACAATGCTTCGGACTTTGCCATGTATCTGTTGGAACATGCCAACGTGGCAACAGTAACCGGAGATGCCTTTGGAAATGGAAATTGTATCCGGATTTCCTATGCGGCGTCAGAAAAAGAGATCAAGGAAGCTATTTCTAGAATTAAAGAAGTGGTGACTTAGTAAATATTTCAAATTGAATATAGAAACGCTTCAAGCTAAAACTTTGAAGCGTTTTTTTTTAAATTTAACTAGGTACTCTTCCAAAAGTAAGGAGTCAATAAAATCAATACGGTAAAAAGTTCCAATCTTCCAGCCAGCATTAAGAAGCCGCACCACCACTTTGCCAATACGGGCAAACCATTAAAATTACTTACTGGGTTAAGACTACCTAGTGCGGGACCCACATTACCCAGCGAAGAAGCTGCTCCACCTATAGCCGATTCAAAATCCAGTCCAAGAGCACCAAGAACCAAAGCACCAATAATAAAAAGCAACATGTAAAGCACAAAAAAGGCAATGACATTATAAACTATTTTTTCCTTTACCGTTTTGTTATTATAACGTACCGGTATTATGGCATTGGAATGTAAAGTCCGTTTAAATTCCAATATACCATTTTTGATAATTAGAATGTGGCGCATTACTTTAATTCCCCCAGAAGTGGATCCCGCCGAACCCCCCAAAAAGAATAGGCCAAAAAAGAATACGGTTAAAAAGTGTGTCCATTGGGTAAAATCGGCACTTACGAAACCTGTAGTGGTAATTACGGAAACCACTTGAAAAAGTGCATGCCTAAAAGAACTTTCCCCTTTCCCCAATACCATATGATAACCAGGTGTTAGTTCCGTAATATTTGCTTTGAAATAAATGACAAGCGAAACAACAACGGTGGAAACCAGAATAAAACCCATATAGTATTTAAATTCCTCATCCTTAATTATTTTTTGGACCTTACCTTTAAAAGCATAGTAGCTCAATACAAAATTGGTTCCCGCCAAGAACATAAAAACTATTACAATATACTGTATCAGCGGCTGATCGTTCCAATAGGCCAAACTAGCATTTTTAGTAGAGAATCCACCCGTGGAAAGTGTTGCTAAAGCATGGTTAATGGCATCAAAAAAAGACATCCCCGCCATTTTCAACAGTACGGTTTCCGCTATGGTATAACCAAAATAAATTAACCATAGACGTTTTGCAGTATCTGTAATTCTTGGATGTAGTTTGTCCGATCCCGGCCCTGGTGCCTCAGCTGCGAACAACTGCATGCCCCCAATGCCCAACAATGGTAAAATTGCTATGGCCAATACAATGATTCCCATCCCTCCTATCCAATGTGTAAGACTCCTCCAAAAGAGAATGCCCTCTGGCAGCGCCTCAATATCGTTTACAACGGAAGCACCTGTAGTGGTGTATCCTGAGACGGTTTCAAAAAATGCATTGGTTATATCTGGAATAGCGCCCGAAAACAAATAGGGCAACATTCCTGAAATAGACATGACAATCCATCCAAAAGTCACAATAATATACCCCTCTTTTTGTTTTACCTCCTTCCGGTGTCCACGGGTGTAAAACATTGCAAAAACACCGGCAAACATAGTGCTTACCGATGCCAATGTTATACTCAAGGTAGCACCATCCCTGTAGATGCCGCTTACTACCGCAGCCAGAAGCATAAAACCTCCGTTGCATAATAGCAGCAGACCCATTAAATGAAATATAATCCTTGAGTTAAGACGCATGTTAAAGGAACATTCGTTCTATTTTTGGAATTTCGGTAGGCAAACAACAAACTACCACCCTATCTCCTTCCCTTATTTCAAAACCACCGAGGGCAATTATCCCCTCACCATCTCTAACAACACCACCAATTGTAGCCGCTTTTGGAAAATCCAATTCCCTAATGGTGGAGCCCGTCACCTTGGAATCCTTTTTTACTACAAATTCCAATATCTCAGCATTTAAATTGTTTAAACGCATCAAAGCAACTACTTCGCCCCTTCGTATGTGCCTAAAAATATTATTGGCGGCCAATAATTTTTTATTGATCAAGGTGTCTATGCCTATGGAATGTGACAGCTGAAAATAGTCCATGTTCTCCACTAATGCAATCGTTTTTTTTATGTGTTTGGATTTCGCCACCAAGCAGGACATTATATTGGTTTCTGAATTTCCCGTAACGGCAATAAAGGCATCCATGGATTCCAAACTCTCTTCCTCCAAAAGCTCTACATTTCTTCCATCCCCGTTAATAACCAGCGCATTGGGAAGTTCATCTGCCAGATCAAAAGCCTTTTCCTTATTTTTTTCTATAAGTTTTACGTTGAACTTGTTCAAGCATAAGTCTCTTGCAGTTTTATACCCAACTTTGCTACCTCCTAGAATCATGACATTTTTAATATCCTCCTTTTTCTTTCCAGTCAGCTTATACAGCTCGTCCACACCTTCCTTAACCGTAATAAAATAGACTTGATCACCCTCTTTAAAAACAGTATCCCCCCTAGGAATAACAGTATATTGCGTCCCCATGCGTTGCAATGCTATGGGCATAAAGTGAAGTTCTGGAAAAATCTTGGCAGCTTCTTTTACCATTTTACCTACAAAAGGTGCAGTTTTTGGTAATGAAACACCAACCATTATCAACTTTCCCTCTTCAAACTCATAAGTATCGTTAAAAGCGGATTTGTTAAGTAACAATTGTATTTCCCTTGCCGCAAGTTGCTCCGGGGAAATCAATTCATCTATTCCAAGATTTGAAAAATGAAGTATCTCCCTATTATCAATAAATTCCGTGTTGGATATTCTTGCGATGGTCCGTTTACATCCCAATTGTTTGGCCAACATACAAAGGGTTATATTCGTAGTCTCCGAAGAAGTAACACCTATTACAAGGTTGGAATCCTCTACTTGGGCATCCTTTAATACGGCTATAGATGTAGCATCTCCACGTAGCACCCTTATATCCAAATGATTGTCCGCATAAGCAAGACTCTCTTTGTGCGTATCTATTAAGGTTATATCCTGAGATTCGTAGGAAAGCAATTTAGCCAAATGAAAACCCACTTCACCAGCTCCTGCAATTATTATCTTCATTTAATTTCTTACGTTGCCTATTTTTCTTAGATACAAAAGTACCTTTAAGTGTTTGTTCGCGAAGAAATATCAGAAAAAATCGGCAAATTTTATGTGGCAAAATTACATAATTTTATCAGTTTTTCCTTTATTTTCAATCTTTTAACCTTATCTGCGGGCACAACTCAAACCTAAAGCAAATTAAAAGCGTAAGCTAAATTGTATCTTTGACAAAAAATTGTTCATGGCAGAAAAAGTCACGCCCTATAAAAATTCAAAACTTGGAAAAAAAGAGCAGGTTACAAAAATGTTCGATACTATTTCCAAAGATTATGATGGCCTAAATCGGGTTATTTCGTTTGGAATTGATATCAAATGGCGTAAAAGGGTGGTGGAACTTCTTAAAAAGGAGCAGCCAAAAACAATTCTGGATATTGCCACAGGTACGGGAGATTTGGCTATAGCCCTCACACAAGACCGGTGCCGAAAAAATAATTAGGATTGGACATTTCGCCTGGAATGCTTTCCGTGGGAAAAGAAAAAGTGTTAGAAAAAAGACTTGAAGGTACTATTGAAATGGTAGTAGGCGATAGTGAAAAACTTTCTTTTACAGATGATTCTTTTGATGCGGTTACCGTGTCTTTTGGAGTTCGGAATTTTGAAACATTGGAAACGGGGCTAACGGAAATTCTACGTGTTTTAAGGCCTAACGGAACTTTGGTTATTTTGGAAACCTCCGTTCCAACCAAAACGCCTTACAAACAATTTTATGGATTTTACACAAAAAAAATACTACCAGTAATAGGAAAAATGTTTTCTAAAGACGATTCTGCCTATGGCTATTTAAGCGAATCCGCATCAGTTTTTCCTTACGGTGAAAACTTCAACAATATTTTACGCAAAATCGGGTTTATAGATGTAACGAACAGACCCCAGACATTTGGGGTAGCATCAATTTATGTGGCAAAAAAAGAAGCTTAGGCTGCTAACTTCTTTTAAGAAACATAGAATTGAAAAAGTAATTGCTTCTAGATGAGGAAATGGATTTTGATAGGAATGGGGCTGCTGATATTCACCCCATCGCTAAGTGCACAATTTAACGAAGACCCCATTTTAAACAAGGAAAATGAGGACAAAAAATTATTGAACTGGGGTTACTTCTTAGGCTTCAACCAGTACGATTTCAAATTTGATTACATTGATAATGCACAAGACGTATTGGTCAGTAAAAGTCTCGGATTCAACGTTGGACTCATTGGGGAACTGCGATTAAACGAGTTTCTTGACCTTCGTCTGGAACCAGGTTTACACTACACCTCACGTACCCTTGGTTTCCCAGGGTTTGATGAGGAACAAGATGCCATCCGCGAGGTAAAATCTACTTACATCAACTTTCCACTACTGCTTAAAGCAAGTACCAGAAGATTGGGCAACTGGAAGCCTTTTCTTGTTGGCGGTGGTTCCATGACCCTTAATTTAGGCAGCAACGAGGATAGTTTGGACGATAATAGCGCAGGGACTTTTCGTATGACTAAATGGGTCTATAATTACGAACTAGGTTTTGGAATCGACTTTTATCTGGAATATTTTAAATTTAGCCCTTCTATTCGCGGTGTCTTTGCCATTAGCGATGAACTGGTGCGGGACAATGACCCTAACAGCCCATGGACCGGTAATATTGATGCCATGCGCACCAGAGGAATATTTATCAACTTTACTTTTGAGTAATTTTATTCTTACCCCCTTCGTATTTCGTTCAATAGGATAGCCGTAGCAGTTCCCACGTTCAAACTTTCAGTAGTTTGTTCTCCATATTGTGGAATACCAACAGTGTGCTTGCACAACATTTCTACCGCTTTTGAAATCCCGTTTCCCTCATTACCCATGACCAATATTCCCTTTTTAGGAAGCGTTAGTTCCTTAATCGGTTTGCCATTCATAAACGACCCGTACACTGGAAGTTGAACCGACTTGAGAAATTCCTCTAAATCTTGATAAACCATATTAACCCTTGTAATAGAACCCATTGTAGCTTGCAATACCTTGGGGTTATAGCAATCCGCCGTATTTTCGGAACAGACCAAGTGCCTGATGCCAAACCAATCACAAAGTCGGATGATCGTACCAAGGTTCCCGGGATCTTGAACACCGTCCAAAACCAAAATCCAATCCTGCGTTTCTACTTCTTTAGGGGGTGGAATCTTGAAAACGGCCAAGATTCCGTTCGGGTTCTTAAGACCACTAATTTGGCGTAATTCCTTTTCAGAGACCAAGGTCAAAAGAGGTTTGGACACACTCAATTCAATTGATGCGCTAGAATATACTTTATGGACTTCAAAATCGGAATTCAAAACCTCCTCAACGGCTTTTATCCCTTCAACAATAAAAAGCCCATGTTGAGTTCGGTACTTTTTTTGATGTAAGCTTTTTATTAGTTTCAATTCACTTTTAACAACCATTCAAATAATGTATTTTTGATTCCTATGAGGACGGTGATATGCCAAAAAAACAACATAGCTAAAATAAGCTTATTATCGCTACTGGCAATGATCATCTTTTCCTGTAATTCCCTCAAAAAGGTAGAAGTTGACGAGTATTTGGTGGCAAAGAATACCATTCTTGTAGATTCTATAAAAATCAATAACGAAGCTGTTGAAAGTTTGATTTATCAAAAACCCAATACATCCATTTTGGGTTACCCCTTACGTTTAAATTTATATAACCTCGCAAAGGAGAATCCAGATTCACTGTATCAAGATTGGTTGTATCGTAAAGAAAATAGAAAAAAAAGACTGGATAAATTACTTTCCCCAAAACAAGTGGATCGCTTGGGAGAATCTTTTTTGGTCAAAGGAATCAGTGTTTGGTTGAAGGATATAGGAGAGGCTCCGGTGGTACTTGACACTTCTAGAACTAGACGGAGTTTGGAACGGTTAAGTGCATATTACGATAGTAGAGGATATTTCAACAATAAGACTTCCTATAGCATTGACTCTACTGGCCGTAAGCAAAGGGCAAAGGTGGATTATCAGATTTTTTTGAACGAACCTTTTATCTTGGATTCCATATCCAATCAAATATCCTCAAAAGCAATTGATTCGCTGTACTTCATAAATGCTAATGAATCTTTAATCCAAAGCGGGAAACAATTTGATTTGGACGATTTCAACAACGAGCGCGAACGCCTGACGGAAATTTTCAGAAACAACGGTGTACGCAATTTTCAGGAAAGCTCAATAACTTTTGATATCGTAAGAGATACGACCAGACTGGCGGATGACCAAAAAATGAACATCACCCTTAACATAGGTGATTTACGGAAAAGAGGAGAAAACCAGGTTACTACATCCGAATATAAAGTAGAACGCATCAATACAATTGATGTCTACACGGATTACCTATCTTCTAATGCTACGGATTCTATTCGCACTGTTAGGTATGGGGATTTTAACTTTCATTATTCCGATAAATTCCAAATCAAGCCAAAAACCCTGGCAAATGCTATTTTTTTTAAGAAGGATAGTATTTATAGGGATATTGATAAAATAAGAACAGCCAGACAGCTAAACAGTTTAAATGTTTTTAAATACCCCAACATCATTTTTGATTCGGATAGTACGGGAACCCGAACCAATACGAATATTTATCTGGCGCCTAAACCAAAATATTCCTTGGGAACGGATTTTGAAATCAGCAGGTCCAATTTAAGGCGTTTGGGCGTGGGAGTAGGCGCCTCATTGCTAATCCGAAATATATTTAAAGGTGCTGAAAACCTCAGCATTTCTGCCGACGGCGCATTTGGATTGCTCAGCAGTTCTTCATTTCAGGAGGATTATTTTTCTGAGCTTGGTGGAGAAATCACCTTGGACTTTCCTAGAATATGGTTTCCATTTTTGAATACTTCCAAGATTATCCCCAATTATACCTTGCCAAAGACAAGAATAGCCATTGGGACCAGTTTCCAAAAAAATATTGGTTTAGACAAACAGACCTTCAACACGGTGCTTGGGTACAACTGGACACCTAGCGATTTTAAAAGAAATACTATTGAGCTCCTAAATATCCAATTCGTAAGAAACGTAAACCGGGAACGTTTTTTTGGGGTTTACCGCAACACCTTTGAACAATTGGATGATATTGCGGACGAATATCAAAACGACCCATTATTAACCGATTTCTTTGTGACCCCGGAAGGCAGTACGGATCCGGTCTTGATCATTCCGGAAGGTACGACTGGATTCATAAATGCGGTTCAGGACAGGAGCTTACCAACTTCTACAGCGGATTTCAATGAAGTTTCACGTATTGAGGAAAGGCGCGTACGGTTAACCGAAAACAACCTCATTTTTGCCAGTAATTATACGTTTAACAAGAACAATAGAAACGGTATTGCGGACAATAACTTTTACCAATTCAGATTTAAGGTTGAAAGTGCTGGAAACCTACTCTCCGGATTATCCAACATAATTCCTTTTAATGAAGAAGAGGATGGTGACCTTTTGGTCTTTGGCGTTCCTTTTTCACAATATGTAAAAACCGAATTTGACTTTGTAAAATATTGGGACCTCTCCCGATCTAATGTACTTGCGGCAAGAACGTTCTTTGGCATTGCGATTCCCTACGGAAATTCGACCAACATTCCTTTTGTGCGCAGTTACTTCGCCGGGGGTTCTAATGATAATCGCGCCTGGTTCCCTTACTCCCTTGGCCCCGGAAGTACATCTGCAATAAATGATTTTAATGAGGCAAACCTGAAACTGGCCTTCAATTTAGAGTATCGTTTTCCTGTCGTAGGCAATATCAATGGTGCTATTTTCGCGGACGCTGGAAACATCTGGAACGTTTTTGATGACGTGGAAAATCCAGATGCCACCTTTGACGGTTTCTCCTCCCTAAAGGATATCGCCCTAGGTTCAGGGTTTGGTTTACGCTATGATTTCACTTACTTTTTATTTCGATTAGACCTTGGCTTCAAAACCTATAATCCAGCGGAAATACAGTCCAAAAGATGGTTTAGGGACTATAATTTTGCCAATTCCGTATTACAAATAGGTATTAACTATCCTTTTTAGATCTAATTGTTTTATTACTTTTGTTCCACATTTTTTAGATAAACCAAATAGACTAAAAACAATATGGCCCACAATATAAAACCAGGCGTAGCCACAGGTGATGAAGTACAGGCAATTTTTAATTATGCAAAAGAAAAAGGGTTCGCCCTTCCTGCAGTAAACGTAATAGGATCTAATACTATTAACGGTGTCCTGGAAACAGCTGCAAGCCTTAATGCTCCTGTAATTATTCAATTCTCCAATGGTGGTGCGCAATTCAACGCTGGAAAAGGACTCTCCAATGAAGGGCAGAACGCAGCCATTCAAGGAGCGGTTGCAGGTGCTAAGCACGTACACCAATTGGCAGAAGCGTATGGTGCAACAGTCATTTTACATACTGACCACTGCGCTAAAAAATTACTTCCTTGGATAGACGGATTATTGGATGCCAGCGAAAAACATTATGCAGAAACTGGAAAATCATTGTTCAGTTCGCATATGATTGACCTTTCCGAAGAGCCTTTGGAGGAAAATATTGAAATCTGCAAGGAATATCTGGAACGAATGAGCAAAATGGATATGACCCTGGAAATAGAATTGGGAATTACGGGCGGTGAAGAAGATGGTGTAGATAACTCAGACGTTGATGACTCCAAATTATATACCCAACCGGAGGAAGTAGCCTATGCCTACGAAGAACTTTCAAAAGTAAGTCCAAGATTTACCATAGCTGCGGCATTTGGTAATGTGCATGGGGTTTATAAGCCGGGCAACGTAAAACTGACTCCGAAGATTCTTAAGAACTCTCAAGAGTATGTTTCCAAAAAATACGGAGTTGAGCACAATCATATTGATTTTGTATTCCATGGCGGATCGGGTTCAACCGTTGAAGAAATTCGTGAAGGTATCAGCTACGGGGTTATTAAAATGAATATTGATACAGATTTACAGTATGCCTTTCTTGCAGGTGTAAGGGACTATGTACAGGATAATAAAGATTATTTACAGTCTCAGATAGGTAACCCCAAAGGCTCGGATGAACCAAACAAGAAATTTTACGACCCAAGAGTTTGGTTACGCTCTGGAGAAACTTCGTTCGTGGAAAGACTTAAAAAGGCCTTTGAGGATTTGAACAATGTAAATACGTTGTAATTCCAAAAAATCACTAACTTTTAACATGGAAAAAATGACGGCTTGGTTTAAAAGAAAGGAAAAAGGAATACAAACTTCTACAGAAGAAAAGAAAGACACCCCAAAAGGACTTTGGTACAAATCCCCAACAGGTAAGATTGTAGAGTCGGATGACTTGGCAAAGAATTTTTATGTAAGTCCAGAAGACGATTACCATGTCCGAATTGGAAGTAAAGAATATTTTGAAATTCTTTTTGATGACAACAAGTTTACTGAGTTGGATGCCAAGCTTTCCTCAAAAGACCCCTTGAAGTTTGAGGACACAAAGAAGTATAGCGATCGTTTAAAGGCGGCACAGAAAAAAACAGGCTTAAAGGACGCGGTTAGAACAGGTTTTGGAAAATCACTAGGTAAGGATATTGTAATTTGCTGTATGGATTTCTCTTTCATCGGAGGTTCTATGGGAAGTGTTGTTGGAGAGAAAATTGCCCGTGGTATAAACCATGCCATCAAGAAAAAAACACCTTTCGTCATGATATCAAAGTCCGGTGGTGCACGGATGATGGAAGCGGCACTATCCTTAATGCAACTGGCAAAAACTTCGGCCAAATTGGCGCAATTGTCAGAGGCCGGCTTACCTTATATTTCTCTTTGTACCGACCCGACAACGGGCGGAACTACTGCTTCCTACGCGATGCTTGGAGACATTAATATATCCGAGCCGGGGGCATTGATAGGATTTGCAGGGCCGAGGGTAGTAAAGGAGGCCACGGGTAAAGAACTTCCGGACGATTTCCAGACTGCGGAATTCCTGTTGGAGCATGGTTTCCTAGATTTTATTTCCCATCGCAGGGACTTAAAAAAGAAAATCAATCTTTATATCGATTTGATTCAGAACAATCCAATTCGCAAATAAAGCTTCACAACACACTATTGTTACGAAAATGGGCGAAGAAATGCGAAAAATGTATATCTTTGCGCCCTGATTGAAAATCAATCGGATACATAAAAATCATTTAAAATAATATTGGAATGTATTTAACCAAAGAAGTAAAAGCCGACATCTTTAAGAAACACGGCGGAAAAGCAGAGAACACGGGTTCTACTGAGGGGCAAATTGCTTTGTTCACACACAGAATCAATCACTTGACAGGTCACCTGAAAAATAATCACAAAGATTATAACACGGAAAGATCGTTGGTAAAATTGGTAGGTAAAAGAAGAAGCCTACTTGATTATTTAAAGAAAAAAGATATTGTAAAGTACAGAGAACTTATAAAAGAGTTAGGTATTAGAAAATAATTAAAAAAAGGGATTGCTAGCAATCCCTTTTTTTAATCTCTTCAAGTCTAAGAAACAAAAAATGACAAGCAGGCACTGAACTTTGTTCAGCGTAAAAAAGCTACACTTAGTTTTTCATTGGTCCACACAACAACACAACAACTCCGGCCAGAAGAAAAATGGCGGGAAGACCATTGTTTAACAAATCCCGAAAAATATCGGGTTTAATTCAATTTTATGATTCCAAAAGTATTTAAAGAGGTCATAGACCTTGGTGACGGTAGGGAAATCTCTATCGAAACCGGAAAATTGGCAAAACAGGCACATGGTTCTGTTGTTGTACAATCCGGAAAATGTATGCTGTTATGTACAGTCGTTTCCAATTACAAACAAAGTGATGTTGACTTTCTTCCACTTACGGTAGATTACCGTGAAAAATTTGCGGCCGCAGGTCGCTACCCAGGTGGTTTCTTTAAAAGAGAAGCAAGGCCAAGTGATGGCGAAGTATTGACGATGCGTTTAGTCGACCGTGTATTGCGTCCGCTTTTTCCAAAAGATTATCACGCTGAAACTCAGGTGATGATTCAGCTAATGTCTCATGATGAGAACGTTATGCCAGATGCAATGGCTGGTTTGGCGGCATCTGCAGCAATCCAATTATCAGATTTTCCTTTTGAATGTCCAATTTCAGAAGTAAGAGTAGGTCGAGTGAACGGTGAATTCATCATTAACCCTTCATTTGCTCAATTAGCAGAGAGTGATATTGACATGGTTATTGGTGCATCAGCGGATTCTGTGATGATGGTAGAGGGAGAAATGGACGAAATTTCCGAGGAGGAAATGACAGAAGCCATCAAATTTGCCCATGAAGCCATTAAGATCCAATGTGCAGCGCAGGTAAAACTTGCAGAAGCATTTGGCAAAAAAGAGGTGCGCGAATACGAGCCAGAAAGAGAAGATGAGGACTTGCAGAAGAAAATTCATGATATGGCGTATGATAAGGTCTATGCCGTTGCAAAGGCAGGTTCTGCTAAACACGAAAGAAGTGCGGCTTTTGACGAGATTAAGGAAGAAATAAAAGCTATATTCTCGGAAGAGGAATTGGCCGATTACGGCGGTATGGTTTCCAAATATTACTATAAGGCCGAAAAAGCTGCTGTGCGCGACTTAACCTTAGAGGAAGGTCTTCGTTTGGATGGTCGTAAGACCAATGAAATTAGACCTATTTGGTGTGAAGTAGATTACTTACCATCAACCCATGGTTCAGCAATTTTCACACGTGGTGAAACACAAGCCTTGGCTACGGTAACCTTAGGTACTTCTAGGGATGCCAATCAAATAGACATGCCATCCCAAGAAGGGGAAGAGCGTTTTTATTTACACTATAACTTTCCTCCTTTTTCAACTGGTGAGGCAAGACCTATTCGTGGAACTTCCCGTAGAGAAGTCGGTCACGGTAACTTGGCGCAACGCGCATTAAAAGGTATGGTTCCAGAAGATTGCCCCTATACAGTTCGTGTCGTATCCGAAGTATTGGAATCTAACGGCTCCTCTTCTATGGCTACCGTTTGTTCCGGTACTATGGCATTGATGGATGCCGGGGTTCAATTGAAAAAACCAGTTTCAGGTATTGCAATGGGATTGATTACGGATACCGAATCCGGAAAATATGCCGTTCTTTCCGATATTTTGGGTGATGAAGATCACTTAGGAGATATGGACTTTAAAGTAACGGGTACTGCTGATGGCATCACTGCCTGTCAAATGGATATTAAGGTAAAAGGACTTTCCTACGAAATTTTGGTAAATGCACTGAAACAAGCTAGGGACGGACGTTTACATATTCTAGAGAAATTGACGGACACCATTTCCGCACCAAATGCGGACGTGAAAGCGCATGCTCCAAAAATGGTTACACGTGTTATTCCGAACGAATTCATTGGTGCTTTAATTGGACCAGGAGGAAAAGTGATTCAAGAACTTCAGAAAGAAACAGGAACCACTATTGTAATTAATGAAGATCCTGTCACCGAAGAAGGTATAGTTGAAATTCTTGGAACAAACCAAGAAGGTATCGATGCCGTACTTGCTAAGATCGACTCTTTAATGTTCAAACCAGAAGTTGGTAGCGTTTACGAAGTAAAAGTTATTAAAATGTTGGATTTTGGTGCTGTGGTTGAATATATGGATGCTCCGGGCAACGAAGTATTGTTACACGTATCTGAACTTGCATGGGAACGAACGGAGAATGTTTCCGATGTAGTAAACATGGGCGACGTTTTTGATGTAAAATACTTTGGTGTTGATGCAAGAACGAGAAAGGACAAAGTTTCCCGTAAAGCACTTTTGCCAAAACCTGAAGGGTTCAAGGAAAGACCTCCACGTGATAACAAGCATAGGGATGACCGTCGTGGAAACGATAGAAACCGCGATCGTGATAGAAAACCGAGAAGGGATTAATTCTAGATTGGTCAGAAATATAAAAGCTTCATCAAAATTGATGGAGCTTTTTTTTGCTGTTGAACGGATAAAATGAACTTTTTTGAAACTTTTGTAACATTTGCAAGATTTTTACGTATAAGTATATGCATTCTATGCAAATTGAACTTAATTTACTTTAATGAGACAGCTTAAGATTACAAAACAGGTCACCAATAGGGAGACCGCATCTTTGGACAAGTACTTACAAGAAATTGGAAAAGTTGACTTGATTACCGCTGATGAAGAAGTAGAATTGGCACAACGCATCAAGGCAGGCGACCAGATCGCTCTTGAAAAACTTACAAAGGCCAACCTCAGATTCGTGGTATCGGTTGCGAAGCAGTATCAAAACCAAGGACTTACTTTACCGGATTTGATCAACGAGGGCAACCTTGGTCTGATCAAGGCCGCACAGCGTTTTGACGAGACGCGGGGATTTAAGTTTATCTCCTACGCCGTATGGTGGATCCGTCAATCTATATTACAAGCTTTGGCAGAACAATCCCGAATTGTTCGTTTGCCATTGAACAAAATTGGGTCTATTAACAAGATTAATAAGACCTTTGCATTTTTGGAGCAAGCGCATGAGCGTATTCCTTCGGCAGAGGAGATCGCCAAAGAATTGGATATGACCGTTGAGGACGTTAAACAATCCTTGAAGAATTCCGGTCGTCACGTATCCATGGACGCTCCTTTAATCGATGGTGAGGATTCCAACCTTTACGACGTATTGCGTAGTGGTGAGTCTCCAAATCCAGACAGGGAACTTTTACATGAATCACTTCGTACGGAGATTGAGCGTGCTTTAGAAACGCTTACACCGAGAGAAGCAGACGTTATTCGTTTGTACTTTGGTCTTGCAGGTCAGCATTCTATGACCTTGGAAGAAATTGGTGAAACTTTTGACCTCACAAGGGAAAGAGTCCGTCAAATAAAGGAAAAAGCGATTCGTAGGTTAAAGCATACGTCTAGAAGTAAGATTTTAAAAACATATCTAGGATAGCTAGAAATAATTACACGTTAAATATTCCTTAAATTGGAAATTTGGCATATAAGTTGTAATTTTAACAGCAACAACAGTTTATCATGACTGTTCGTTTTTTGATTGATGAATAAACTCCGGCTGATTACCGGAGTTTTTTCATTTTATTCCTTTTCAAAAACTAATTACTAATTTAGGTCAAGACAAAACCACTCGTCCTAAGGAAATGGCAATACCCAATATAGAAATAAGACGAAGACATAAAATGATACCTTGAAATCTATGGAACCAAATCTTGAGAGTCAACCCAACAATCCCTTACATGGTGTAAAACTGGTGACTATTTTGGAACACCTTACGCAACTTTACACATGGGAGGATTTAGCGTCCAAAATAAACATCAATTGTTTTAAAAGTAATCCATCCATAAAATCAAGTTTAAAATTCTTAAGAAGAACCCCTTGGGCACGGGAGAAAGTTGAACAGTTATACCTGAAATCTCTCCGAAAGTAATGGGTTTTAACATTGTTCTAATAGCTCCTGAAATTCCCAATAATACAGGTAATATTGGTCGATTGTCATTGGCTACGGGGTCGCACCTCCATTTGGTAAGACCTTTCGGATTTCGATCTGAACGATAAAAGGGTCAAAAGAGCCGGGCTGGATTACTGGCAACATCTCTCCCTTACCATCTATGAAAATGAAAGTGACTTTTTCAAACTCCATAGTGACAAGAAAATGGCTTTCTTTTCAAGTCACGGAAAAAAAGAACATTGGTCCATTCCTTTTGAAGATAATATGTTTTTAATTTTTGGGAAAGAGTCTGTTGGCCTATCAAAAGACATAACGCATAAACATAACGAAGAACTTTACAAAATCCCGCTTTACAGTCCGCATATCAGAAGTTTAAACCTTGCTAATGCTGTAGGAATTGTAATCTATGAGGGACTACGCCAAATTACACTATCATAAGGGTTCGTTTTGTATATTTAAGTCATTAATTACCGACCTATGTACCATCCTAAGATTATCGTTGCGCTCCTAGCGATTCTTTCCTTAAACTTAATTTCCTGTACTAATGAAAGAGACTCGGACAAAATTGAAAATGAAAAGAAAATAAAATTTAATATTCCTGATGGGTTTGCATTGGAGGAGCTTTACAATCCCAGTGCTTACGACCAAGGTTCTTGGGTGGCATTAACCCAAGGTCCAAACAAAACTTTGTTTGCTTGCGATCAATATGGAAAAATTTACAGGTTTAAAGAGCCCGCTGAAGGTGAAACGCTAAAACAATCCGAAGTGGAGCCAATTGAACTTGAAATAGGAGCCGCCCATGGACTGTTATGGGCCTTTAATAGTTTATATGTTGCGGTCAACAAAAACTGGAACGAAGCTATATCAGATGGTCAAAAAAATGGTAGTGGAATTTATAGACTGACCGATACCGATAATGATGGAAAACTAGATGCGGTAAAAATGCTTTTGAAATTGGAGGGTGACGGAGAACATGGCCCACATAGTTTTGCCCTATCACCGGATAGAAAGGAAATTTATTTTATCGCAGGAAACCATACATTGATTCCCGAATCTGTTTCTCAAAACAGCCGCTTACCAACCAATTGGGGAGAGGATAATCTCTTTGAACCTTACCTTGATGCGCGGGGCCATGCCAATGATGTGAAGGCACCTGGTGGATGGGTTTGTAAATTCAATCCAGAAGGCACCAATTGGGAACTGATTTCAGCAGGATATCGAAATGCTTTTGACATTGCTTTCAATAAAGATGGTGAGCTCTTCGCTTATGATGCGGATATGGAATGGGACATTGGTATGCCATGGTACCGCCCTACAAGGATTTGTCACGTTACCAGCGGGAGTGAATATGGATGGCGCACTGGATCAGGAAAATGGCCAGAATACTATCCCGATGCCTTACCTGCCGTTCATAATTTGGAACAAGGCTCGCCCACCGCAGTACTTTCTGGGTCGACTTTAAATTTTCCAGATAAATATACCAATGGGCTTTTGGTAATGGACTGGAGTTTTGGCACAGTTTATTTTATCGATTTAAAACCACAAGGTAGCAGCTATACCGCCCAACGGGAGGAATTTCTTTCTGGCACTCCCTTACCATTGACCGACATGATTGCTGGCTCAGATGGAAATCTTTACTTTGCCACAGGAGGTAGAAGAATTGATTCTCGCCTATTTCGCTTAAAATATGTAGGCGAACCTATTATGGAGGCTGAAATAGCATTGGACACCAATGAAAGTGATTTAAGGGCGCTTAGACATTCTATTGAAAAGTACCACACGGAAAAATCGGCTGAGGGCATTGCTTTGGCATGGGAAAATCTAAACCATGTAGACCGATTTATCCGATATGCTTCCAGGGTTGCTTTGGAAAATCAACCGGTTGAAGAGTGGTTGCCTTTATTTCTTACGGAAAAAGACCCTATAAAAATTTTGGAATCCAGTATTGGTTTGGCGCATCAGGGCGATGAAAGTATGCAACCTAGGATTTTGGACAAATTGAATTCCATTAGTATGGAAACCTTGTCTCCAGAACAGCAGTTGGATTTGTTACGAACTTATCAGCTGCAATTTATTAGAATGGGAGAACCCAATCCGGCGAAGGGCTTGGCCGTTGCCAAAAAATTAAAAAATTATTTCCCTAATTCAAATTCCAAAATGAATCGGGAATTGGGTCAGTTACTTCTCTACCTAGAAGCGGATGGCATAACCGAAGAATTGGTGGCCCTTCTTGAAAAATATACTGAAGAGAGAAATGTTGACACTAACAACTATCTGTCCGAGGAAGCTACATTGCGCAGTGAGCAGTACGGTCCGTTAATTCGTGAAATTATTGCAAAAATGCCGCCAAGCGAAGCTATTTATTATGGTGTATTATTAAGTCATGCCGATGTCGGATGGACGAAAGAAGCCCGCGAAAGCTATTTTCAATGGTTTTATGATGTTTTGAATTCCAAGGGTGGATTGAGTTTTAAACCTGGTATGGAGAATGTTCGACTAGCAGCTATGAAGCATGTTCCGGATGGAGAAAAAGAATATTTTCAGGAACTATCCGGTGTTTATTCCCCAGCTACGGCGGTAGCTGAGATTCCCCAACCCATAGGACCCGGAGGAGAATATGGTGGCAACGAAATAGGTGATATAATTTGGGGAGATGCGCTTCCCAATTTTGAAGTTGATTTTGCTAGTGGCGAAAGAGCCTATCAAGCAGGAATGTGTATTCTTTGCCATCGTATGCGCGGGGAAGGGGGAGCCGCAGGTCCTGATTTGACCCAGGCCCATACCAAATTCAGTACGTATGAGATGCTTTTTGCCGTCTATAGTCCTAATGATGAGATATCCGATCAATATGCCAATACCCTTTTTCATTTGGAAGATGGTAAAAAAATATCCGGTCGTATAAAAATGGAAACGGATGATGTAGTAACTTTAATGCCAAACCCATTTAATGAGGGGTACACGGTGGAGCTTCAAAAAACCAACATTGTAAAACGAGAACTGTCGCCGTTGTCCCCTATGCCTTCCGGATTACTTAATCGTTTAAACCCTAAGGAAATTAAAAATCTTTTTGCCTATATACAGGCGGGTGGAGATGCAAACCATGAAGTCTACCAGGGACATAATCAATAATTAGATTACAAAGACCAACTTTTGGTTAATTTTAAGATTCGTTATAAAACCACTATGAGAAAACCACTATTGCTCCTATTAATGTCCCTAACATTTGCTATACAGGGACAAAACAAGAAGAATAAAACTGCTGAACCCAGCCAAACCATTGACAAAAGTTTTTACGAAGGTTTGGAATGGCGAAATATAGGACCCAATAGGGGCGGACGCTCATTGGGATCTGCCGGTAGTCCTAGCAGACCCAATGAATATTATTTTGGAGCTACTGGTGGCGGTCTTTGGAAAACAGTGGACGGTGGCAATGAATGGTCCCCGGTCACCGACGGACAGGTTACAAGTTCCTCAGTGGGGGCTGTAGCCGTGGCAGAGACAAATCCTGACATCGTATATATAGGTATGGGGGAAGTGCAATTGCGCGGAAGTATTACCCAAGGAGACGGAGTTTACAAAACTACCGATGGCGGAAAGACTTGGAAGCATCTAGGACTTGAAGAAACTCAGGCGGTTGCACGTATTCGCATTCACCCTACAAATCCTGAATTAGTTTATGTTGCAGCCTTAGGCCATCCCTATGGGGATAATGAGGAGCGAGGGGTTTTTCGCTCCAAGGACGGTGGCAGCACATGGGAGAAAGTCTTATACGTAAGTCCAAAAGCCGGCGCAGTAGATTTAATTATCGACAGAAATAATCCCGAAGTAATTTACGCCACAACTTGGGAAGTACAACGTAAGGCCTGGAAGATGTGGGGCGGCGGCGGGGATTCCAAATTATGGAAATCTACGGACGGAGGCGATAGTTGGTCGGACCTAACCCGTAATTCCGGGATGCCCGCACCGCCTATAGGTAAAATTGGGGTTACTGTTTCACCGGCAGATTCTAATAGGGTTTGGGCAATAGTGGAGGCAAATGAAGGGGGCGTTTTCCGGTCGGACGATGCCGGTAAAACGTGGGAACGTACCAACGATGAACGAAAATTAAGACAACGTGCCTTTTACTATTCCAGAATCTATGCAGACCCTTTGGACAAAGAAACCGTTTATGGTCTTAATGTCGATTTTTGGAAATCTACCGATGGTGGAAAAACATTCGATACAGAAATAAAAGTCCCTCATGGAGATAACCATGACCTTTGGATAGACCCCAACAATCCTGAGCGGATGATTTCATCAAATGACGGAGGTGGCGTTGTAAGCATTAATGGCGGTAAAACCTGGACGGAAGAGGATTATACTACCACCCAATTTTATCATGTAATGACCACGAGTGATGTGCCTTATCATGTTGCCGGCGCCCAACAGGACAATAGCACCCTAGCCATGCCCAGTGATGGTTGGGAGCATATGCAGGCACGTGGACCTAACCACGGATGGTATTATGCAGTTGGTGGAGGTGAAAGTGGTTGGATAACCCAACATCCGGAGAAAAAAGATATTTTCTATGCGGGTAGTCAAGGGGCACTTTTAACGCGTTACGACCGTAGCAATGGACAAACTCGGGACATACAAGTGTATCCCCGATTCTTTTCGGGAGAACCTGCGAGCGCACTTCCGGAAAGATGGCAGTGGACCTTCCCTATTATGTTCGCACCACAAGATTCCAACGTAATGTACACGTGCTCACAGCATGTTTGGAAAACTACGGATGACGGACAATCCTGGGAGAAAATAAGTCCGGATTTAACCTATGCCGACCCATCCACCTTAGGAAAAACAGGTGGAGTTATTACTATGGATATGAACGGTCCTGAAATTTACGCAACGGTATTTGCATTGGCGCCTTCATTTCATGATATTAACACGATTTGGACAGGTTCCGATGATGGAAAAATCCATATTACTAGAGATGGTGGAAAAAATTGGGATGACATCACCCCAAAAGAATTGCCTAAATTCTCTCGGGTCAGTATTATAGACGAATCAAAACATAGGCCTGGAACCTTATTTGTAGCCGCTAATCGGTATCAAGTTGATGACCGTCAACCCTACGTGTTCAAAACACATGATTATGGAAAAACATGGACTAAAATTACCAACGGAATAGCAGATGGACATTTTGCCAGAGCCGTCCGGGAGGATCATGTTCGGGAAGGTCTGTTATTTTTAGCAACGGAACATGGGGTTTATTTCTCCATGAATGATGGTGAACTATGGCAAAGTCTTCAATTGAAACTGCCAGATACGCCGATAAGGGATTTAGTTGTAAAAGACAACGATGTTGTTCTAGGCTCGCATGGAAGGGGATTTTGGATTCTAGATGATATTCAACCTATCAGACAATATAAAGAAGAAATGAAGCATCAATCGGCGATATTGTTCCAACCCGCTGATGCGATGCGAGGTATAGAAGATGCTAAAATCCAATATTATCTTAAGGAAGAATTGGATACCATTACTTTTGAGATTTTGGATGCTGATGATAACTTAATCAACACGTTTACCGGGAGCAAGCCGAAATACGAAAAAGACCCGGACGCCCCTTGGTGGGAACAGGGCGGCTCCTCAAAACCAACTACCGCTGCGGGAATCAATACATTTACTTGGGATTTGAGATATCCCGGTGCCAGCGAATTTGATGGAATGATTATTTGGAGCGCACGTCCACAACGTGGACCAAAAGCCCCATTAGGCAGTTATAAAGTACGTATGAAAACCAAGGATTATGAAAAATCGTTCGGTTTTAATATCGCTATGGACCCAAATTTAAAAGGAATCACAAAAGAGGACTTGGATGAACAATTTGAACTGGCCAATAAAATCATGCAAAAAACAACGGCTGCCAATAATGCGGTAATACAAATACGAAAAATCAAAAATCAAATTGACAGTGTAAAAGCGAAAATATCCGATGACGACTATACCCAAACCATATCGCCTTTCCTTGAAAAAATTTCAGGGGTCGAAGAAGCTTTGTACCAAGTAAAAAATCAATCCGGACAAGACCCTTTGAATTTTCCAATAAAACTTAACAATCGTTTGGCTTCTTTAAGGCGAAGTGTAGAAAGCGGGGATGCAAAACCAACTGATGGAGCTTATAAAGTCTATGAAGAACTTTCTGCTGAACTAAGGACTCATTTGGATGCATTGACGCAAATAATGAGCGAGAATAAATCGGAAGTAAACATGGTCTTAAACGAAGCAGGAGGAACGTCAATTGAGTAAGAGATGAATGAAGGTTCGCAAAGCCTGTATTAAATAAGGCTTGTATTGTTTACTTTTGCACAAAATGTTTGTTTTTAAAGATTATGGGTAAAACAATTATAGCGCCATCACTTCTCGCAGCCGATTTTGGTAATTTAGAACGCGACGTTGAACTGGTTAACAAAAGCGTTGCAGATTGGCATCATATTGATGTAATGGACGGGGTATTTGTTCCCAATATTTCTTACGGAATGCCTGTAATTAAAAGTATACAAAAGCATGCGACCAAACCTTTGGACGTGCATTTGATGATTGTAGACCCAGACCGTTATATTGAAGAATTTGCCAATTTAGGAGCTTCAAACCTAACTGTACATTATGAAGCCTGTACTCATCTTCATCGAACCCTGCAGGCTATTAAGGCACATGGAATGAAAACCGGCGTGGCCCTAAATCCACACACCAATGTAATGCTGCTGGAGGATACCATTCAAGATATTGATATAGTTCTTGTCATGAGCGTAAATCCAGGATTTGGTGGTCAATCATTCATTGAAAATACGTATGATAAAATAAAAGCTTTAAAAATATTAATCGATAAAAAAGGAGCTAATACCTTAATAGAAATCGATGGCGGTGTAACCTCAAAAAATGCAAAGGCCTTGACCGAGGCTGGGGCGGATATTCTGGTAGCGGGAAGTTTTGTTTTTAAAAGTGACGATCCAACCAACACCATACATGAATTGAAAGAAATTGCGGGCTGATGGGAGATTTGGATGTGGTAATTGTTGGGGGCGGACCTATTGGTATTGCCTGTGGTCTTGAAGCTCAAAAAAAAGGACTTACTTATATTATTCTCGAAAAAGGACCGATAGTAAACTCACTTTTTAACTATCCGGTAAACATGCAGTTCTTTTCCTCTTCCGAAAAGTTGGAGATTGATGAAATTCCCTTTATAAGCAAGGAAGCAAAGCCAAAACGAAATGAAGCACTGGAATATTATCGAAGGATAGTTACTTCCAACAAATTGCACATCAATCTTTTTGAGAAGGTGGAAAATGTCAACAAGGGCAATAATATCTTCAAAACCACTACCGATAAGAATACATACAAATCACAAAGCGTAATTATTGCCACAGGATTTTATGACCTTCCAAACAAACTAAACGTTCCAGGAGAAGAATTGTCCAAAGTTTCCCATTATTATAATGACCCACATTTTTATGCTGGTCAAAAGTTAGCGGTTATCGGTGCAAGCAATTCTGCGGTAGATGCAGCTTTGGAATGCTATCGCAAAGGAGCGGAGGTTTCATTGATAATCCGCGGGCCGGAAGTTGGGCAACGCGTAAAATATTGGGTAAGGCCGGATATTATCAATCGCATAGAGGAGGGTAGCATTAATGCTCTTTATAACACTACCGTTATCAGAATTGAAGAAGACTCGATTATTTTGCAATCGCCGGAAGGAAATCTCACCCTCCCCAATGATTTTGTATTGGCACTTACCGGATATATGCCCAATTTTAAGTTTTTAGAAAAACTTGGCATAAAACTTTCCGATGACGAAAAAAAATTACCGGAATACAATCCGGATACCATGGAAAGTAATGTTGATGGTCTCTACTTGGCCGGTGTTATTTGCGGAGGTATGGAAACGCACAAATGGTTTATAGAAAACTCAAGGGTTCATGCCAAAATAATCGTTCAATCCTTGCTGTCAAAGAAGTAAAGAATATCAATTTTTAGACTTTTTTCCTACTGCCAACCACCACCCAAAGCCTGATATAAATCTACTATCGCCTGGAGTTTAGCATTTTTAGTGTTGATCAAGTCTAAATTTGTGGTTAAGGTATTTTGTCTGGCGTTCAGCACCTCTATATAATTTGCCAAACCATTATCCAAAAGTTCTTTTGAATATTCCAATGCCAAATTATATGCTTCATATTCCCTTTGTTTCACCTCCATTTTATTGTTTGCAGCCTCATATGAATACAACGCATCCGAAACTTCTTTTGAAGCTGTTAGCAGTGTCAATTTAAAATCAAGTTTTGCCTGTTCCTGGGTGGCTTGGGCCACTTCAAACTGTGTACGTATTCTTCTTCCATTAAATAAAGGTTGTGTTAATCCCCCGATTACTGTGACAAAAAGGGAACTTGAATCGAATAACTTATCAAAATCCAAACTTTGAAGTCCACTATTAGCGGTTAGGGTCAACGAGGGGTAAAAATTACTTCTAGCAACGTTGGCCAATTCAAAGGAATTTATAAGCCTGTATTCCGCGGAGATTACATCTGGTCGGTTAGCCAACAACTCAGAGGGCAAACCAGTTTTTAGGGGTGTAGTAATTTGCTGTTCTTCTAAACTACTTCTAAAAATCGCCTTGGGCTCCCCTCCTAAAAGAATAGATAATGAATTTTCTAACAGGTTCGCGGAATTTTTTAAATCGATTAGTATGGCCTGGGCAGTATACAACTGCGCTTCGGTCTGCTTTACCCCAACCTCTGTGACATTACCGGCCTCTTTAAGTGCTTTGGTTGTTTCCAATCCACTCTCACGGGTTGCTATGGTCATTTCGGTAATCGCTATCTGCTCATCCACGCTTAAAAGTTGATAATAGATTGATGCGATATTTGCAACCAATGTACTTTTAACGGCCTTATGTGCCGCAACGGATTGCAGATAGGTAGCCTCAAAAGCGCGTTTATTGCTCCTAATCTTTCCCCAAATATCCGCTTCCCAAGATAATCCGCCACTTAATTGATATTGATCCAACCTATCAAACTGACCACCAAACTGACTATTGGATGAAAGTTCGTTATGTGTGTATTGTGCAGTACCATTTATTGAAGGAAGGTAACCTACTTCCCCCTGTTTTAAATAGGCTTCGGAAATTAAAATTTGTTGAATGGCTTTCCGTATATCAATATTGTTCCCAAGTCCTTCCTCGATATAACCTTGAAGGATGGGGTCCGTAAAAAGTTCCTTCCAAGATATCATTGCTAAAGAAACACTGTCCCTCTGTAAGGAATCCGTCCGAAAATATTGCGCGTTCAATGTGGTATTTTCAGGTCGCTCATAAGTTTTTGCCGAAAAGCATGACACCAATAAAAGTGGTAACATCGCAACCCAATAAAATTTTATAACTCTTGCTAATTTCATACTACTATTAATCTTTAACAGTATTTAATTTATCCGTTTGCGGCGCTCCGCTTATTTTTTCCTGTAACCATTGAAAGAAAATGAACAGAATTGGTATCACAAAAACCCCTGTGATGGTTCCTATCAACAAGCCTCCCACAGCCCCCGTACCTATAGACCTGTTTCCTGCTGCACCCACTCCATTGGCTAAAACCAAGGGCATAAGACCAAATATAAAGGCGAAAGAGGTCATTAAAATTGGTCTTAAACGAGCTTCTGCTCCTTGCAGGGCAGATTCCAAAATACTAATGCCTTCCCGTCTTCTTTGCAACGCGAACTCCACAATTAATATGGCATTTTTGGCCAAAAGCCCTACCAACATTATCAGGGCAATCTGGAAATAGATATTGTTCTGTAGACCTGCTATTTGAGTCGAAAAATAAGCTCCGAATACTCCTAACGGTAACGATAATAAGACCGAAAACGGAATCAAATAACTTTCATATTGAGCTGCCAACAGGAAATAAACAAATACCAATGACAACAAAAAGATAGTGGTAGTCTGGTTCCCTGCGTTTACCTCTTCCCTAGTTAATCCAGAATAGGCAGTTGTATAGTTTACAGGAAGGGAGGCCGAAACTTCTTCTACTGCTGCAATAACGTCTCCACTACTAAAACCGGGGTTTGTCGCCGCCGTAATTTTTGCTGAATTGAACAAATTGAAACGCGTTACGGATTGCGGCCCATAGACACGGGTCAGGGTAATGAACTCCGTTATCGGGGTCATCTCTCCTGAATCCGTCCTAACAAAGATTTGATCTAAGTTGCCCAGATCGGCACGATCCTCAGGTAACGCCTGTACATAAACACGATATTGCTTTCCAAATCGTGAAAAATCGGATGCAAAAACACTCCCGATATACCCTTGTAGCGTGGAGAAAATACTACTTACGGATACTCCAAGTTCCTTTGCACGGGGAACGTTTAGCTCCAGCTCATACTGCGGGTATTTGGTATTGAAGGAAGATTGGGCATATTGTATCTCTGGGCGTTGGGACAATTTTGCTATAAAATCTTGATTTGTAACATCCAAATCCTCAAAACTTCCTCCAGAACGATCCAATAAATTTACTTCAACACCAGCAGAACTGCTAAAACCAGGTATACTAGGTGGGGCAAAAAATACTATATTGGCTTCCGGAATCGTGGCCGCAACCCCGAACATTTTTGCCGTTACATTCTCAATAGAAAGAGAGTCGGCACCACGCTCGTCCCAATCTTGCAATCGGATAAATCCTAGACCGTAATTACTACCGGATCCGCCTAAAAAACTTCGTCCTTCAACAACAGAACCTTCCAATACACCCGGAATTTGCTTCAATTTGTTATAGAGTTCCTGATTTACCTTGTGCGTCCTATCTATGGAAGATCCAGCCGGCAATTCAACATTCACAAATATTATCCCCCTATCCTCATCGGGCACAAATCCTGTTTTTACACTACTCGATGACCACCATATTCCAACCACCGCCAATACCAAAATCGCAACCGTAACCCATTTGTTCCTATAAAGGAAACCAAC
The DNA here is from genome assembly GCA_963848865.1 of uncultured Flavobacteriaceae bacterium. GTDB lineage: Bacteria > Bacteroidota > Bacteroidia > Flavobacteriales > Flavobacteriaceae > Maribacter. The sequence continues at coordinate 656,307 of CAWKFV010000014.1, forward strand.
TGCCTTCCCATACTTTTGTGTGGTGGCCTTGAAACCAGCATTAAAAGCATCAAAGAAACGCTGTACAAAATTTTTCTTTTTTTCATCTTCCTCCTTATGCGGTTTCAACAATAAGGCACAAAGCGCTGGACTTAAAGTTAGGGCGTTAATTGCAGAGATAATAATGGCAACAATCAGCGTAACTCCAAATTGCTCATAAAACACCCCTGTAGGTCCCTGAACAAATGTAACAGGGATAAATACCGCTGCCATAACCAAGGTTATGGAGATAATAGCCCCAGATATTTCCTGCATGGCATTTATCGTAGCTTTCTTCGGATCTTTGGCACCTTCGTCCAATTTGGCATGCACCGCTTCCACTACCACAATGGCATCATCCACCACAATACCAATGGCCAATACCAAAGCGAAAAGAGTCAATAAGTTGATAGAATAACCGAACAGGTTCAAAAAAAAGAATGTACCAATAATCGAAACCGGAACCGCTATTGCGGGAATCAAGGTTGACCTAAAATCCTGTAAAAAGATGAATACCACCAAGAAGACCAACAAAAATGCTTCTACCAGCGTGCTGACCACTTTTTCAATAGAGGCATTAAGGAAGTTATTGGTGTTGTAGGGAATAAAGATTTCCATACCCGATGGTAAATCGGCTTTTATGGTTTCTAAACGACTTTCTATTTCTAAAATAATATCCCTCGCATTGGAACCCTTAGTTTGAAAAATCCCCATGTTTACGGCCGGATATCCCGATGTCATGGAACTTCCGGTATACGATTGAGCACCTAATTCAATTTCCGCAATATCATTGAGTCGTAGAAATCTACCATTGTCCAGTGCCTTAACAATGATGTTGCTGTATTGTTCCTCTGTTTTAAAACGACCACCATATTTAATGGTATAGCTAAATGCCTCACCGTCGTTTTCACCGAGTGATCCTGCAGCCGCTTCCAAACTTTGTTCCTTTAGAACTGTCGTAACATCCGTGGGTATTAATCCATAGGCCGCTAATTTTTCCGGTTGTAACCAAATCCGCATTGCGTAATCCTTGGAACCGAATACGTTTACATCTCCAACGCCATTAACTCGCTGCAATTCCGGGATAACATTTATTTTAAGATAGTTCTGTATGAAAGTATCGTCATAATCTGGATTACTGCTGTAAAAAGACATGTACATTAATGCACTGGTCTGCTGTTTTTGCGTTGTTACTCCTGTCTGAAGAACTGCCTGCGGCAAAAACGAATTTGCCCTTGCCACCCTATTCTGAACGTTTACTGCCGCTATATCCGGATTTACATCTTGATCAAAAAATACATTTATGGAAGCGGTACCGCTGTTGGTGGCGGTGGATGTCAAATACGTCATCCCTTCTACCCCATTAATTTGCTCTTCCAACGGAATAATAACACTCTCCAAAATAGTTTCAGCGTTTGCTCCAGGATAGGAGGCACTCACACTTATCGTGGGCGGTGCAATATCTGGATATTGTGTAATTGGCAAAGTAGAGAGCCCCAAAATACCCAAAATAACGATGATTATGGAAATAACCGTAGACAGTACAGGGCGGTCAATAAAAGTCTTTAACATATGTTGTTGGATTAAACCGTTATTATCTGAATACTTTTTGAATTGGTTTGGCGATGCTATCGAAAGAAACCGGTTTGGGAATAATCTTGGTCTCACCCCGGATTTTGTCCACTCCAGCCGCTACAACCGTGTCACCGGGTTTCAATCCATCTTCTACCAAGTACAAGTTATCCACTTCGGTAAGGATTTTTAGCGCCGTGGAAACGGCCATACTATCCTCATCAACCTTATAGACGTAGGTACTTCCCTGACGCTCATACGTACTCTCCTTAAGAATTACGGTTGCATCCTTATATGTTTTGGGTATTTGTATCTTGGCACTGTTTCCGTTGGAAAGGATTCTTGACGGATTATCAAATTTAGCCCTAAAGGTAATTGCTCCTGTAGCTTCGTCAACTTGGGAATTTATGGTTTCAATGGTTCCTTCCTGGTCGTAAACACGGCCATTGGCCAAAATAAGTTTCACCTTGGGTAGGTTCTTAATTTTTTCTGACATATCGGTACCTTCTGTATCCTGGATAAAATCCAAATAATCCTTTTCATTCATGGAGAAATAAGCAAAAACTTCACTGATATCCGCTACCGTAGTCAACGGCAATTGATTTGTGGGACTTACCAGTGCTCCCCTTCGAAAGCGAATAGACCCCACAAAACCGTCTACGGGACTTTTAATAGACCCATAATTTATATTGGCATTTATGGAATTGTAACTGCTTTTTGCTTGTTGTAGTTTTGCTTTTGCAGTTTCCAATTGTACATTACTTATAATATTCTTCTCCACTAGTGGTTTTAACTTATCCACCTCAACTTGAGCAGCATTTATATTGGCTCTTGCCGCCGCCGCATCTTGCGTTAAGGACTGGGTTTCTAATTTAAATAGCGTTTCACCTTTTCTAACCCTTTGACCTTCGTCTACAAGAACATCGGTGATATATCCGGAAATCTTAGCCCTTACCTCACTATTTATTATACCTTCTATACTTGCCGGATAGGTGGTGTAGGATGTTATATCCCTGTGTAGGAACTACCACAACTTGAAAAGGTTTTGACCCGTTGTCCATCGCATTTTGATTGGCGGTTTTCTGTTCGCAGGAAATAAGGAATACTACCGGAAATAACCATGTTATAAATTTTATTTTTTCCATTTTGGTCTGTTGGATTGATTTAATTGTTAGTCTGATATTCATTTATATTTTGAATCGCTCGTTCCAAATTCTCTTTCTCCAATACTAGATAGGATTGAAAAATAGTCCCGATATAACCCCGTTGTTGATATTTGTCCGGATTGTTGTTCCTATTAAAGGCATTTACCTTATCCGCTATCGCCAACTCCTTGGAAACAGATTCTATCCGCTCCTGTAACATGTTCTTTACGTAACTACCATTACTTCTGAAATAGCGCCTTCTGTTCCCGGTTTTGGTATAAAAGTCAACAAATTTTAAGGAAATCAGCAAGGTTAAATTTGTGGAAACAGAGCTTTTACTCGCTTTCGTAATCTCCATTAGCTCATCAAATGTGTAACCTTCATTGGAGGTAAGTAACAGTACTGCATAGATACGTGCCGCCAACGGAGGAAGATTATGTCTATTTTGAAAAAAAAGGCCTAACTCCTCTACTAAATCCTTTTTTTCCTGTGAACAAATACTATCCATTTCAAAAAATTTGAAAGGTAAAAGTATTCGTTAGTTCGTAAAGTTCCGAACTAAAAGGAATAAATAAATGTTAATATTATTTTTAGATTGGACTAAAGTCCGAACGGGTTCCACCACATATTCTTGGCTCTAACATTATGTTTTATTTAGTCTTTTGAAGAAATGAGTTTTGCAAAATTATAGCTTGCATTTACCAGATTTTTATAGCTACTAGCCAGGGCATCTTCCAAAGTGGATGTTTCCCTAAGTATGGAAGTGGTGTACTTCAAACCTATCTTTTCCTGTTGTTCCGGGGACAAGTCGACCGCCCCGCAAAGGGCTGCCACCGGAATTTGTTGTTTTTGTGCGGATGCCAGGACTCCGGATATGGTCTTGCCGGATAATGTCTGGGCATCCAACTTTCCTTCTCCCGTAATTATCCAATCCGCTTTGACTATATCATCGTCAAACGAAGCAATTTCCTTTATCAAGTCGATGCCTGAAGCTAATACCGCATTCAAAAAAACAACTGCCCCTCCACCGACTCCCCCAGCGGCACCAGCACCTGGAATTTCCTGTACATTAACACCGTACTTACTATTGATAATATTCGCGAGATTTTGTAATCCAGAATCTAGAATTCTAACTTCTTCCTCGGTCGCCCCTTTCTGAGGTCCATAGATATAAGCAGCACCGTTTCTACCATAGAAAGGGTTTGAAACATCACAAGCAATCTTAATTTCCACATCGGGAAACTTTTTTAGCATAGAATCACCGTCTATCTTGGCTACCTTCGAAAGATTCCTGCCAATAGGTTTAATCGCTTTTCCGTCTTTATCCAAAAATTCATAACCCAGTGCAACAGCCATACCCATACCACCATCATTGGTAGCGCTGCCGCCAATCCCCAGAATAATTTCCTTTGCCCCCTTTTCCAAAGCATCCACAATGAGCTCTCCCGTTCCAAGGGACGTAGTGAACATACAATTCAACTCGCCCTTGTCCAATAGTTTGTATCCAGAGGCCTCGGACATTTCAATGAACGCTGTTTTCCTGTGTTTCGATAATAGATAGCCTACTTCGATGGTTCTAAAAAGAGGATCGCTAACTGGTACCTTTATTATATCGGCCTGCAGATAATGCTGAACTACCGCTAGGGTACCATCCCCCCCATCGGCCAATGGTTTTTTTACAATCGTAGCTTTCGGAAAAACCGTTAGAATACCTTCCTCTGCCGCATCACAAAATTCCAGACCTGTAAGCGAGCCTTTGTATTTGTCAGGAGCTAATACGAATTTCATCTTCATAGATTTCTAGTTTACAAGATAATGGAAAATAACAAGCTAAACTCAAGAGAAGGTATGGTTTGGATATTTGTTGATTAACATGTCCGATTAAAACATGATATTATTAATTTACAATCTAAAGACAAAATGGCTGTTTAGCAGAAGTAGGGCACTGAAAAAATTAAAATCCAATTCTAATGAAAACTTCGGACCGAGGCAGCAACGAAAGTAGGAAGCGTTTTTATTTTATTGACTTTGTTTTTATTTTTAAAGAAAACTGCAAATATTCATGAATAAGATATTCATTTTTATTCTTTATATTATTTATGTATTCTTATTTGCAACGAAGAGTTATGCCCAAAATCTTTTGGAAAATGAAGCAGAGGTATTCGCAAATGCCACAGAGGCCGAAAAAATATACCTACAGCTTTCCGGAACTACCTTTAATACCTCGGAAACCATCTGGTTCAAAGCGATTGTAACTGACGTACTTGACCATGTCCCTACAACAAAAAGTGGTGTACTTCACGTAGAATTGCTAGACCCTTTGAATAAGCGAATACTTGATGAAAATCTTCTAAAAATTAGTAGTGGAGTGGCAAATGGATTTTTTCAGTTGCATTCAAGTTACCCAGAAGGAAAATATATGGTCAGGGCATACACAGAGTGGAACAAAAATTTTGGCTCAGATTTCATTAGCTCAGTACCCATTAACATTTATCGGCTACAAAAGATTGAAACAAAACCAGATCCCATTTCGGATATAGTCTTTACAAAAGACTTAAATGCGAATACGTTCTCTTTATCTTCGACCATTTCGATAAAGGAATTGGATAGTCTTACTACGGATGACGCAATGTTATATATACAATGGGAAGGGGGCAAAGATTCTATACTAATAAAACAAAAAAAGAAAGAAACTTCTGTTAATGTACTACATAGCATTCCTTTAAACATACCGTTACTAAATTATCGTTTAGTAACCAAGAATGAGGTCTTTAACAAGTCTATCGTCCTCGATGATGAATACGGTTCGCTACAGTTTTTCCCGGAAGGGGGTTCTTTGGTAGAGGGCCTACAGAGCGTAGTTGGATTCAAATATTTAGACTACAGGGGAAAGGGCGCAGGAATCCAAGGAAAGATTGTAGATGAAAATAATACTAAAGTTGCAGAATTTAAAAGTAATGCTCTGGGTATGGGAATGACCGTCCTAATGCCAAAAGCGGAAAAAATGTATTATGGTGTTTTGACTACGCATAGTGGGCATACATTCAAGTATGCATTGCCCAAAGTAGAAAAAACGGGTCAGGTTTTGAGTTTGATAACCAAAGGGTCAAATAGGGAATTAAGAATTTGGAACAAAGAAAAGAATTCGGATAGTGTTTTTATCAAGCTGTTCCACAGGGGTAAGAATCTTTTTGGTCTCAAGGCGCGATTCAAGGATGGGATGTTTTCATATAAAATTCGGCCAGAAGACCTTCCACATGGGGTTATTGGACTTACGGTCTTTGATAAAAATTATAGACCCGTGGCGGAGCGTCATTTTTTCAATGAATTAAAAGAAGAAGAACTTGGCGTCACCATAGAAACGGATAAGGATTCCTATCTTGTTCGGGATAGCGTCCAGGTTTCCATAGCTACACGGCAAAACGGCCGATCCGTACCCGCATCGGTCTCTGTTATGGCCGTTGACTCCAGCTATTTTTATGGCACCAATCCGGACAGGAACACTATTGTTTCCTTCTTTCTCTTGCAATCCGATATAAAGGGAAGGATTGAAAATCCATCGTACTATTTTAAGGAAACCCAAAACTTAATCGAACTTGATTATTTGATGTTGACCCAGGGTTGGACCAATTATAAATACAAAGAAGAGAAAAGGCCAGGACTTTACCTAGCTGAAAAAGGGTTGGAAATTAAAGGCAAGGTTGATAATACTGAGGGAGAAGGAAACAGTTATGAATTAAATCTACTTCTAATGGGAGAACCTTTGGAAGCCTATACACAAGAGTCCGATAATTTAGGACACTTTAAGTTTAATTTAAATGACAGTTATGGGCTAGGTAGAAAGTTTGTGATACAGCCCACGGAGGCGAGCAACAAAAGGGGTGAACTTAAAATTAATATCCCAGACTATGAAGTTCCTGAAATGGATTATGAAATAGAAAAAATCATTTTACCGGTAGATAGTATTATTGAAAAGAAAATGGTTAAAAAAATAGAAGAAGACATAAGATCGGATCCTTTTCTATATGCAAATACCATAGCGTTGAACGAAGTGGTGGTGAGTGATTATAAGGTTACCCCAGAGCGTGCCAAAATGGTAGAACTCCATGGGATACCTGATGTGGTTATTGACAATGAAGAGTTGATAGATAAAAAAGAGAAATGGACAAATAATCTGTACAGATGGTTACTTTTTAATCATCCAAAGGATATACGCGTTGATCGGTTTGGCAGCGCGGTAGGATTTGAACTTGCATATGTTAATGGTGCGGAATGGACCTATGTGGTTATAGATGGTATACCCGTACATTTGGAAGATTACAAGCTTATTGGAAATATTCCGGTAAGTACGGTTAAAAGTGTCGAGATTATCCGAAATACATATACAGCCAATACTTATCACAGTGAAGTTTTCCCTTGTGCGCCAATATGTCCACCTCCCCCTTTTCCTGCTATATTGGCTATTTATACCTATTCGGGACAAGGTTTACATGGTGCTTTCCCAAAAACTAATAGAACGAATCTTATAACCGACGCGGCACCCCAATACACTCCAATACGGGAATATTATGCTCCCGACTATCATGAACCTGAAAAAATAGATTGGAATATTCCCGACAGGCGAGCACTGTTACATTGGAAGCCAAACATTATTACCGATAGCAATGGTCGGGCAAAAACAACTTTTTTTAATGGTGATCTTACCGGGAGAATGGTGATTATCTGCGAGGGAATAACTTCAAATGGAAAAATTGGGTATTCCGAGCTTTTTTATGAAGTAGCAAATCCCTGATTACCATACATTACGTATTGCTCAAATTACCCTTAGAACGTTTAAAAGAACCGTGTAGAAGTTAGTGGATAAATCTAAGTTAAGACAAGAAATATGGAAATATGTAAGGATTCTTAAAGGACCGTAAGTTGAAACCCTTTCTATTTTACTTAATGCTATCGCATTTGCTAAATAATGAGTAGAAATCATCCATTAATCTTTCGTGAGTTCTACATTCTATTTTTGACTGATATACATGACGGTTTAATTATTAATTCCATCTTCACTTTTTGTTTATTGAACGTACTTTACTGACCCGAAAGGGATTCGACCAGCTTACCCCAGAGCACAAATCTGATTTTATCTAAGAACTAATTCAATCTAGTGAATTGGTTTTCAACGTATTGATTACGGAGCTTTAGGTTTATCTCCGCGCGTATTTCCCTCAACGCTCCGCTTTGAAAACAAAAAAGCCGCACTTTCAAATTCAAGCAGTTTGATAAAGGTTATATAAATTACATCGGATTAACTTCGCTTGGCTCGTTTTTCCCTCAAAGCTCCGCTTTGAAAACAAAAAAGCCGCACTTTCAAATTCAAGCAGTTTGATAAAGGCTATATAAATTACGTCGGATTAACTTCGCTTGGCTCGTTTTTCCCTCAAAGCTCCGCTTTGAAAACAAAAAAGCCGCACTTTCAAATTCAAGTAAACTTGATTTGACGAACGACTTTTTTCTTTATTCGTGACCGCGGAGGGATTCAAACTTTTTGAGGGAAGATATTAAAATCATTATCGATAAATCATATCATCTTAGAAAGTAAATAATTGATTTTATAAACTGTTTGAATAACAAGCAAGACTACATTTTTATATACTCTATACAAAATGTGCAATTTGCAAAGAGTCTATCGTTTATTTGAACTTTAAAAATCTACCTTTTGCTTATCTGGAATAAAATCAATTAAGATTTAAGTTTGTTCAGTAAATTTTCGGCCTCAATGTTTTCCTTATCTATTTCAACGGCTCGTTTCAAATATTTTAGTGCTTTGTCCTGCTCTTTTTCATAAAAGTAGCTCCTTCCCAACAAGAAATACAAATATGAGGAATCAATTTTTTTGTCAATGAGATCTTGTGCCAATTCTATTGCTTGCAATTCCCGTCCAAGATTACTCAACATACCCAGAGCACTTTCCCAATCCTTAATCGTAAATGATTCTGTATTTACAATATCCCTCATCTCCGGATGATTTCTTAAAAAATAGAAGGCGGGAATATTGATCGACCAATCGGGATTTTCCGCAAGTCCTTTTTTTATCCACTTCACCGCCTCATTTTCATTACCTAAGGAAATGTTGGCCCCTGCGATTCTAGCATACATTCCATTCCAACCGTCCAGCATTGATTCGGCTTCCAACAATTTTTCTTTTGCCCTTTTTGCATTTCCCTCTCGATGAGCGTACAAGGCTTGATTTAATCGTATTCGGCCGTAATGGAAATCCATTAAAGTCTGCAATTCCTCAATAGGATTTTTTGAATTGTCAACACGAAGGTCGATTTGGTTGTACCATTCGTTATTCGCGCCTTTTACAACAACTGCGGCAGATTGCTTTCCTGAAATTTGTCCGCCCGCATTTGTCCGGCAACTAGACTTTTTAAAAGTCGTTCGGCTAAAGTTCCCTCTGATTTTTCAAAAGTACTTGACATATTTGACAATACTTCATCGGCAAGTTGATTGCCCATTACTACGTATTCTGTACCCAAAATTTCAGACGCTTTCCCGTTCCGGTATTTCAACGATTGACCGGTGAAAGCAAAAACGTTGCCTTTTGCGTCAATACCTGAAACTTGTCTATAATTCGCCTCGTCATCGCTATTTTTGACTTCGGTAATCGCCTGTTTAATTGATTTGCCCTCTTTTAGTTTTAAAAATCCTTCAATCGCATACCTTGGTTCGGTTTCCGCAATTACTGAAAACGCCCCTAGTCCAGGTTCTATGTAAATCGTAGAGCTTCCAACGTAAATGTTGTTTGTAGCAACTGCAGCTCCCCATTCTTTGGTTATTTCATCATAGGCGAGAATTGAGAAAGTAGCGTTGATATTTTTTTGGGTCAGTAAGCTGGGTAGATTTTGTGAATGGGAGTTAATAGCCGTCAAAAGCAGAAAATAGACCAAGGTAGAAGTGTGACTTTTCATTCGATTGATTGTTTTTGATTGATTCTATATGAGTAGTCATTTCTCATTTATGTTACACAATCTATTTCAAATTAACTTCTCGGCCTATTACATCAATCCTTCATTTCAACTTTTTCATCAATGCCCTGAACATTTTTTCGTCCTCAATAGAATGGGTTCCATAATCGCTTACAATTTTTGAACTTGATATGGTTGTTGATTAAAAAAAACTTATTCTATTCAATTCCGCAGGAAATCCGACAATTTCAATCTTAGCCATTCATCTGTTTTAGTTGAGTTATTCTTCAATAGTTTGAATTAGCACTGATGCGCATATGTTCAAATAATTCTGCTTGACAACGATAATTCGGCCCTTCACAACATAAATTTACTGAACTACTATAAACGTTCTACATTTGCTCTGTTATCCAATAGACCCTAAATTTTTTCATTCCCATATAATGTTTTTACGAGAGCTTTGTCCCGATGGGACAAAGCTTTTTTTGATGTGACGATTTTCACTTAAAAAATTGGCATTCGCCATATTCAGCCCCACCCATTTACAATACATAAACATTAAATGCGAATTGGAGATCCTTTGGGCAGGCGAATCGTGCGAATGGCAGCTGGAACCTAAATTTCAAGATGGCTATACCGATCTAACGATCTGCCATATACGAATGCCACGATACACTCTATTTTGGTCATAGGACCGTTGAACTCGAACTCCACCCAGAAATAGGACAAGGCGTAGAGCGCATAACTGGTATGGCCTTCCTTCACGCTTTCGACATATTGACCTTGATGGAACAATACCCTTAATTTCTCTTCGGTGGGTAGTTCATCAAAATCATCCATTGTCATAATCTTATAGAGATTTTTTAGTTATCCTTAAAGTTACCGGTATAATCCGAGGGCTCTCTTTGAAAGTTGGTCATACTGGACACGAACGATTACAGCTAAGTTTTGCCATCGCCCGAATCTTCCTGAAAAAACACCTTGATCAAAGAAACAACGACAAAACATATGGCAAAAAAACAGAACAGGTTGATATAGTTGGCCATAAGTAGCTTTTTTCTTTCAATTTATAAAAAATAGCGGACGTTTGTGTCTCGATGAGATTATTTTCGATAAACGTACGACTAGGATGTTGGACACATCCTGAAAGGGACTCGGCTTGACGGGGTGTATGAATTGTCCGGTTCCGCTTAAAAAAAGAACCTACTTGTTTAATCTTAATAACCGATGTCAGGAATTTTTCGATTGTTTTCCGAATTCGTAATGTTTGGACTTAGCATTGTCTTGAATGGATATCTGGAATATTACCGTTTGTTTCACCTTAAATATGGTACGAAAATCAGCTAAACGTTGCCCTTCCACTTTTGGTAAAGCTTCACCAGCCCTTTCAGGTAGTAAAGGTTTATGCCCCACGAACCCAATAACAGTATCGGTAGACAAATGATGTACATGAACCCGTAAAATGATATCGGTACGGAAATCATACCGCTCAGCAGGGCACCGTAAAACAGAATCTTTCCAACCTTTTGTGTATGTCCGATGTCCCGACGGAGCATTAACAAGGAGTCTTTAGAATTTCGTGTTGATACACTCAGGTTTAACATACCGGGATTTTTTCAAGGGTCAGTCTTCCTTCATTTCGGAAAAAAGCGGTTTCTCTTTCGGAAAGACCTTTGACCCTACGTACCGCTTCATTGAACGAGCTACGGTCGATTGGTTTTGTCAGGAAGGCCTCGGCGCCGGCCTCCATGGCGGGAACAGCGAACTCGGACCTTGTCGAGTTCATTACAACCTTTATGTTTTCGGGAACCCTTGCCATGACCTCGAACCCGTTGAGCCCTGGCATTTCCACATCGGTGAAAAGGAGGTCTATTTTGTTGGACTCTATAAAGGGCAGGGCGTTTTCTATACTGGTAAATGAACCCACCAGATTCATGGCGGGGTGCGAGTGCACCAGTCTGTTGGTGGCCATCAACTGGAGTGGGGAATCGTCGAGGATAATTGTGTTAAATATCATAATGTAGATATTTGGTCATGGTATTATCAGAAAACGGGAGTGCTTGAGTGTTTAATCTAATCCTCTGTTGAAACGTAGGAAAATTCGGCGAAAGGAACAAAACTATTAGGTCTGTACAAGATTTACTGTCCTTAGGATAGTAAGACTGTTCGGAATGGATAGATAATGGCGGTCATAAAAAAAGCCACGTACCCCATTGTCCGAAGCTTCTTTTGTTATATGGAAATGAATCGTAAAATAGTTCGGTTTCCTCTGCCGGTCCAATAGATGTTGTGCAGACATGGAATGTTGTTTCGAAATACCGGATCATTGTGGTTTGTCCCTTGCTGGATAAGAAAGGGGTTCCGTATTCACTGTCCCAAGTCTTTGAAAGCAACAGCTTCGGAAAGCTGTTCTTTTATAGAAAAATAATCCTTTTTTTGAACTTCGATTTTTGAATATAGGAAATTTTGTTAAGACCTGGAAGACGTATATAATACTTATTCAATAGTTGTAGGAAACCTTCAAATTGTCTTTCTTTACAAGCAAACGCAACTTTTATGGATTATCGGCATCTTTAGTATAAACGCTGCTTATGCGAACGAAATTTCTCTTGCTATTACTATCCGGATTGTTCTTTGCCTGTGACATGAGCGATGATGTAGATACTATGTTGTCTGAAAACTCTTTTATAGCCCGGCGGGATAACGGGACCTGGACGGGTACCACTGAAATCGGCCTGACCGCCAATGACACCCTTATTTTCTTGGGAAGGGGTGAAGGTCTTGATAATGGTGTCGTGATCGTCAAGGTAAAATTCGATGGTGTAGGAAGGTATAGATTGAACAATCAGCAAGGTATCTATTACAATACCCTAGGCGGGGACGTCCTGATCAGTAGTTATGCCATTGGACAAGGGTCCGAGGGTGTTCTGTCCATCACGGAATATAATGAGGAGAAGAACGGACAGATCAAGGGCAATTTCGAAATACCGTTAAAGGCAACTTTTCTATATGGTACAGGGTTAAAGGATAGCAAGCTTGTAGTTTCCGATGGTCGTTTTAACGGTTTCGTTGTGGAGGGGCTGTTACATTAGGTCATTCCACATGAACTTATCGTTTATCTATACTTTAGAGGACTGGACTAGGACTTTCTTAGGCCACCATGTTGCCCACAGTTCAGCTTATTTTTTCAAATATGGCAACAGCCCTCACCGGTGAACCCGTTCCTCCTTTAATTTTTAAAGGAAACCCTATAAAACGAAATCTTCCTCTACCAATTAGCAAATGAAGATTTACCATATTTTCGTAATGCGTAAAATTTAGTTCTCCACAAATATAGTGGACCTCTCTATTTGATATACCGGAAACCCCTGGAGACATGGTTTCAACTCCGAAAGCTGATATTTTATTTTTTCCTAACCACCTAGCAGAATCTGAAGTAATCCCGGGACCATTCCCCCAATCTTTTCCATTAAAATATTTACGGTAATGGTCAGTGTAAATTAATACGGTATCTCCTTTTTTTATTTGCACGGCTGCTTTTAAACAGGCTCTTTCGATTTCGTCTGGTTCAATCAATTCATTCAGCCCCTTATGAGAAAAATCCAAACAGATTCCTTCCGTATAGAACATCGATAAAGGCATTGTATCGATTGATTTTCCTTATACTGAATTGCCATATGATTTATGGCATCAACGTGAGTTCCAGTATGCTCTCCTAATTCTAGTTTATGAACGGCAGGTGTTTTTGTGCCCGAACTTATTATTCCATTCCATTCTTCGTGAGAATTATGGATTGTCATTTTAACTTGAGGAAGATTCTTGTAAACAGGCATTCCCTCATAAATTTCTTGACTTAAATCGATAATTTCTGCCATTCAATCTCAATTTTTCAAATTCTGGCCAACAATTGAAAATTGTCAAGATAATATAACACTTATACAATTAATCGTTTATTTGAACTTATATGGAATCTGATTTATGGTCCATCTCCCAGTTGTAGTTCATTTATTATGTGTTCTTTTGATTCATTTTCGCCCCAATCTCGAATTGGGTATAAAGCTTGGTTTACAACAACAAAGAATATTTCTTGTCCTTCATACTTTGTTATCAGCTTATTTAATTCAGGGGTAGTTTTAGCATAATTGCTAACAACCTCTGTATTCGTCACAACCAGCAAATAGTTTCTTTTTGCTATTGATATTGTTTCTAGGTCTTCAATAATATCCCAACTTTTATTCTTCAAACTACTAAAAGCCAACAATAACAGACGATTATCATAGGAAGTCTTTCGAGGATTTTCGTCAATACATTTAAGAGCATCATCCATTTTAGTATAAGCAGTTTGGCAACAGTCACATGGTGTTAATGATTTTTCATTACATCCATATAAAAGGAAAGTGACCAGAATAATGATTGAAAATTGTTTCCTCATCGTTATTCTGAATTTTAATCTGAAATGGCTATTGCTATAGTGAAAAAAAGACAAAATAACCAAAAGAAGACTTGGAAGGACTTTGTTAAGACTATTCGTATTCCGGCTAACCAATCGTTTTCAGGATTCATCCCTACTACTCTTATCAACCATCATTGAGATTACATATTTATTCCAAACGAAAACTAATGCCCAGGTTAAAAATATCAATAATATTTTCCAGTAAATGCTCATCCTTTATTCGAACTTTTAGTGGTTATCACCATCCTACTTTGACTTTTTCAATCTCTTTTCTTGTTTCTTTTCCTTTGCAGTTTTCTCAGGTGCCTTTTTTATATTTTTCTTTGCGTCTTGACCTTTTCCCATAATAATATTATTTAACAGTTAATTTTAATTGATAGTTCTTTTGCTAGTACAAACTAATCCATTAATTGAACCTTCGAAAATCATATTTCAAGTTTATGGTTAATCGCTTAGTTCCATTCAATTGGATTCCTGATACTACTACATTCCAAATCCGGTTTAAGGAAGGGATTATTGAAAAAATCTTCGGTAATCCGGAAAAAACAGGGATTATATAGACCGTGACCTTCATCTTTAAATATTAATTCATAACCATTTTTCAAATGCTTTAACGCCTTCTTGGCATTGGTCGTTGGGGTAACATGATCTAATCCCCCGCTTACCATCAGCGTTGGGATTTCGGAAACAACGGCTTGGTTTTCAAGCTCGGAAGCCCTAGAAAAGTGCCAATTGTCCAATAATTCCAAACCGAGATCAGAAGTCCCTGTTAACTTGAACGGAATTTCAGATTGTTTTAAAGATTCGACCAAATCCAATTCGTCATAGAATGGAATTTCTTCATAAGCGAGCACCGAATAGCTCATGGGCCAATTAATGAAGGTATACATGTTTTCGATCCCTTTCAAAGCCATTACAAGAGGTTCGGTTTCCTTATTTTCAAAAGTCTCAATAAGTAAGGGTATATTGCCAATGGAACGGCGATTGTAGAGTGAATGAAAAAGTACCAATAGGGCATCTTGAGGATTTAACACGAAAGGTTCACCTTTATAGTCCAAACATAGCGGGTCTGACTGCAATTTTTTCAATGCATTAAACAAACGCTCTTTCAAATTTGGGTATCGGTCGTTGCAGTCCTTATTTTTCTCACAGCGCTCGAGAACCGTTAAAAGGGAGTTTTCAAAATTTCGGAAATAATCGTTTACAAAATCCGTTTCTGGCGCAAGGATTCCTGCTAGTACCGCACTTCGCACACTATTTGGAAAATCACGCATTATGGTCAAGCCTAACCTAGAACCATAGGAACCACCGAAAATATTCCATTTTTTATAACCCAACGCTTTTCGTAAATCTTCAAAATCCGCGGCATTTTCTGCACTGTTAAAACCAGAAACGTCTATCCCATCTTGTCTCATTATTTCCTTGCATTGGGATAATACATCCTTTAGTGCCCTAATTTCTCCCTCGTAGTCAAGGTCCTGTCTTATTATAGTGAACGCGGCAGCACCAATTTCGATACAGTTCGCTTCTGAGGCACCTGTTCCACGTTGATCCATTAGTACAATATCCCTATCGTTTCTAAGCGGATGATTTTTCCAGAAATCTTCCATGATCAAGGTAGCTCCCCCTGGGCCTCCCTGCAAAAATAAAATGGGCGCTTTGTGGTAACCTTCATTTTTTGCCTTCAACACCTTATATACTAATTTGAGGGTCCTGGAATTAAATTTCTTTCGATTTTCGGGGACTTCCAAAACCCCATCTATGATTTCATTCGGAGAAGTTTGGCTACAGGCACATAAGAGAACCGTGAAAAATAAAAATACCCATGAACGCATACTTATACGGATTGATTCCTTCTAAAGTAGAAAAACTTTCTTCAACCAAACCATTGGTTAAAGAAAAGGGCGTTTTCTATCCTTTATTTACACTTTTAAATACAAAGAGTTTCGCATTCGTTCATCAGTAAAATGGCCACCATGTTTACCCTTCCCTAATTTATTAGTATTAAAATCTTTAGATTTTCCTTTCACTATTGACAAGCTTTTCCAACTTTGTCCTCTAATCATTTTTCCAATATAAACGATTTGTCCAATGTGATTTGCATAGTGCATCATTTGTCTATTTAACGCTTCTACTATTGAATGACTCTGATTCCTAATAAATATCTCTCTCTGAAAATTATCTTTGTTTACTGAATTTAAAGCCTCAAAAAGACAATTCCACCCCTCATGCCATTTTTCAAGTAATTCGGATTTTGATTTTATAATCGATTCAAATTCCAAATCTCGATTTCGCCATTCTTTTTCTCCATCCGATGTAAAAAAATCTGTCCACCTCGATTTCATATTGCCCCAGAGGTGATTAACAATAACAGCTATTGAATTGCTTTCTTCATTAAATTGCCAAAATAATTCATCCTCATTTAGTTGGTCAAATGTTTTTTCTCCAAGTGTTTTGTAATACTCAAATTGCAGTTTTACACTTTTTAAATAATTGTCTTCCATTTGACTTTAATTAAATAAGTTTTCATCCTTTTTTTGAACTTTTCAATAAGTTTATTATATTTTTCAGAGTCCTCCAAAGAGTGATTTCCAAAGTCACTTATCACCTTAAATTTTATATTGTTATTAGTTAGAAAAGTACTTACTCTTTCAAGCTCTTCAGCGGAACCAATTATTTCAATTTTAGCCATGTGATTCTTTTAATTGGAAATTAAATTTTAAAAAAATAGTGTGTTATCACATCCTTTATTTGAACTTTATCTTAATCTAACCTCTGTGCACAATTGCCTCATTTATTGCATCTATTACGGATTGAATATAATCTCTGTTTTTTGAGCTCAATGCATTATTATCTCCAGAATTACTAGATATTATCATGACATACTCATTTCTGGCATTAAACAAAATAATAATTGCAATTCCAAGGGCTGCAATACCCATCCAATAATCTCTTAGGTATAATATTATCAACGCAAAAACGAGCATAATCGTAGATGCAATTTTGAGGAATAACTTTGAATTTTCGGACATACCAACAGAGGAAATATTTCTCATTGCGTATGTCTTTCCAAAGGCCACTATCCTTGATTGGGTTACTAAGACATTGGCGTCTTGATAAAATATTTTTTCAATTTCCATATTTTGTACTTATCCTTTTTTATACTTTTACTTAAGGTGTTTTGGGAAGTCCATCATGCCGCCCAGGACTCGGACAATGAATATGCCTTTTTGATTTAGATAGTAGAAGATTACGTGTGATTTGTATCTATACCGCAGTAGCATTTGATTTTTTACGGCCACATATCTTCTACCCAATTCTGGATTATTGGCAAGTTCCGTCAATATTTCCTTTAAGCCCTTAGCATATTTCAGAGATTGGCCCTCACCAAATTCTTTAATAGTGTATTTGGCAATTGATTTGATATCGTCCTTTGCCCTGGCACTAATTACATAACTAGTTCTCGGCATTGTGCTCGTTTATCGCTTCCTCCCAAATACTTTCTATGGTAGCATCCGTTGGTCCGCTCCCCATTCCATCTATTAACGCCTCGTTTAAATCCACAATGCGTTTTCTTCGCTCTTGGTCTTTCCGAATAATATCTCTAACGTATTCACTATCGTTAGTATAAAAACCCTGCTCGATCAGACTTTTTACATAGGCCTCCTGCTGTTCTGTAAATGTGATAGATTTTCTGATTACCGCCATAATGAACCATTATTAATAATATTGGTTCAATTTAGGAATAAAAAATTAGTAAAACAACTATCGTTTATTTGAACTTTGGTTTAACTCAGTTATTTTTGTTTCAATTGCTGTAACATTTTTTTTCCATTTTCATTTTCTGGATTCAATTGAATCGATTTCTCATACATTTCAATTGCTTCTGCTTTCCGATTTGATTTTAATAAAGCTTCACCGTAACTATCGTATGCATTAAAACTATCTGGAAATAAAATTGTAGTTAATTTGAAAACTTCTAAAGCATTATCCAATTTTTCTTTTCCCAAAAATGAATATCCAAGAGTATTCAAATCTTGTTCTGAACGATTATTCATCTTAGTTTCGATAGATAAATTTATTGCATTATCTAAAACCTTTTGTAATAGCCCATTTTGTTGCCCTTCCTCTAGTGTTTTTGAGTATGCTTTAATAATGGTATTGATAATTAATGAAGGGTTATCTTGAAATACAGCATGACCACTTCTTTTTGCGAGAATGTTTGTTACATTATTTTTTTGGTTGCCAAGTTCTTCGTGAAGTTTTCTCCATCTATTTGAAAGTATCTCGGGTGGAAGATCTGGAAAAGTGTTTTCAGGAAAAATATTTAAAATTGGGATGTTCTCTGGAAAATGTATGTTTCTAGCATATCGCATGGTTTCATTATAATTGGCATTTAGATAATAGTCGCCTGAAGGTTTGTCTATTGCGCTAATATCTACATTGTTGTCTCTCATTATGAGTAATTCTTCATTCCAAAAGTTGTTTAGTGTAGCATCTATTAAAACTACGGACTTGACTTTTTTTGGATGCTTATTTGCGTAAATCAGATTATATAATCCACCGTAAGAATGGGAAACCAGAATGATTTCATTATCAAACCCCAACATTGAAAGTCCTGTCTCCAGTTCTTTAAGACCATTTTCTATTCCGAAATCGGAATCTTTCTTTAGATTAGGGTTTAATTCACTTTGTCCAAATCCAGAGCGGTCATATGTAATTAAGGTTGTACCCGTAACATTATGAATTTTTTCTAAGATATGGCCCCAGACAGAACCGTCATTACCCGCACCAGCTTCAAAAAGAATTGGAGTTCCTTCTCCTCTGAATATTTTAAAATGCATTTTATAGCCTCCAATATCTACTAGCGTATCTTGACTTTGGACACATATAGAGAAGGAAAAAATCACTAAGAATGTTAAATAATAATGCCTCATTTGGTTTTTAGCTTAAGGTTTACCATAATAATGTACAACGGATACTCGGGTATATGAAATTATTCTTTATTTGAACTTTAAAAAAAAATTACTTTCATATTAATTCCAATTGGGTATTTCAAAATTATTTCTTTAATATTTCAATTAGTTAAACCTTACCATACTTCTTCCATGCGGCTTTTAGTTGTTTTCCCGCACTAGATAGTTCATAAATAGGTCGGCCGCTCCTGCCCTGCATCGTCTGAGACACAGAATGACTTTCGACTAGCCCACTTGAAACAACATATTTCAAATCTACTTGATGATTATCGGTTTCTATAACTTCTATCAATTCATCCATAAAAGTATTGTGGATAATATGGCAAATCATACGCAGTTCATGCTCCTGAATATCAGTATTTAAGAACGCTTCAAAGGCATTGGCAATATATCGTATTTTGACTCGGGAATCACTTTGCTCGATGGATGAAAAAAGAGCATTTCCGAATTTAGATCTATTTTTCTTCACTCCTCTTTGATTCTAAGATTAGCCGACGTTTTTGAACTTCGTTCATTTCACCTACTTGATTTAAAAAAGGTATTTACCTTTTTGATATAAGCAATGTCAAGGCTTCGTATAGCACCAATAAACTTATAGGATGTACCAATTACAGGAATTTCCTTAACCAGTTCATTTTCGACCAGGGAATCAAGAATAAAATCAGTTACCCTAATTAGCAAATCTTCAGAATTTTTATTCATTCTATTAAAAGATTAACTAATCTTTATTAAATCTCTTTTTACAACAGCTAAATAAAACTGTAATTCCCCTTCAAAATTACCTACTGCTATTCCTCTCCTAATGGTTCTCAATTATCGCCTAAATGTCTTACCATTCCCTTCCCCAAAGAATCGCTACTTGACCCATAAATTTTATAAGCTATACCTTTATTTAAACTTTCGCTTTGCTGTTAGAGATTTATTAAAACATAAATAAAAGAAAAATCCCAAAATGATTTAATCTTTCTATAGAACGCAACTACTTGGCAGAAATCACATCTTAAAGTAGAACGGGTAATGACAGTTTTTTGAAAACTCCGCTTAATGTTTATAATTTCAGCTATTTTTTCCGGCTGTGCTAATGATATCAAGCTTGGTTGCTTTCAAGACGACAACAGAAAAATATTGGCCACTAAATATAGAAGACACTATTTCACGGCAATGTTAACAATTTCTATAATAATCCCAAATGAAAAAGTTAATAATAACCCTGTTGGCTATTTTTTCCCTTGTAATCTAAATGATGATTTCAGGATTTAAGGAATACAGGAAGTCTTCAGTGGCTGTATTATTGAATCTTTTGATACAGAGGATATCTGTGCGGATTTTTTTGAGATAATCGAAATAAGGTTAAAGGAATGAAAATATACTCTATTTTCAATTAACTATACTTGCACTCTATCAATCCGTATTTCGAAATCAAGTCCCTTAATTTACTTTTAGCGAATATAAAGTCCTTGGTTATTACTACCGGTTTTTTGTTCACACGAATCTTAAAAGCTTTAAATCCTTCCAAAGTCTTGGAGTATCGTACATCCACCTCTACTGTTTCATATAGGTCCATATACCTAAAAACTTGACCGTCGCGCAATTCTTGTTCTGACATAATAGGATGGTTTTCTTGTCTATATAGTATGGCTTGGTCAATGAAATATTTTAGATAGAGATTCGCCATTGATTTCCAAAAAAATAGGCTACATTAATTACCATGATCGCCAATAGGTTCCTTGGGCATGTCGATACGTTTGTTTTTCCATTTGATAACAAAAAAAGTAAGGGTATCGGCACCGGTATTGACCAGTCCATGGAAATCCCAGGGATCGGCATATAACATGTCGCCGGACCTTGCCGGGATGGTATCCCCTTGTAATACCCAGATGCCTTCCCCTCGGGATATTAACAAGAATTCCTCTTCCCCGTGCCTATGGCTGGGGTGAACCGATTTACCCGGTAGTACGTCCGTTAATGCGGTGAACATCCTCTCGGTCCCATACGTAGTCATATTCTCCTTAGTATAGATATTCATTTCCCCCCAATCACCCTTAAATACTTTTGCTTCGGTTCGTCGATAAATCCTTGAGTTGGTACCCGAACCATTATCCCTTCCGCTGCCGAAGCCCAAAACAAAAGTTGATATTAGGATTATGACAATGGCAATAGATATAGCTTTCCTGTTAATTTTCATAAATTTCGATTAATCGAAGGGCAAGATATTAAAAGATTGGTTATTTCACATCAATTGTAAGGACGGGATTCAGGAATAACGATAATAAAGGAAATGTAAATTATACACGATATAAGATGCTCCAATTTTATATATCAAACTTGTATTTTCAAGTCTAGAAATAGTGGACAAAAATGTTTCTACTGGCTTTAAATAATCCTTTATTTGAACTTTTATCTGTTGTTCCCCAAATTAATTTTATTCTATTGTCTTTAGGATAAAAGCAGAACCTACACAAAGTGCTAAAAATTCCATGATTCCAACCGTATAATAACCAAGCCAACCAGTTTGAAATGCAATCCCTTGTAATATTCCAATAATAATCAGGGGAACTAACCATTTCTTTTTCTTTCGTGTAACAATATCTATAATTACACCAATATATATCGCTATTGATGCAAAATAATTATGGATAGAAATGTATTCAGTAAAATATGAGCTAAATGTTGCTAAACTTATAAAACCTATACCTACAAACCATTTATTATAAAGAAGCCAACAACCTATTACCAATAAAAAGAATGTATAGAAATAAACTCTACTGGTATCCATTCCCATAATTGAAGAGTAAGAAGATTGTATATGCAAGAGTAAATCTAAAAATCCTGTAACTACAAACCCAAACAATAATAAACCCGTTACCAGTTTGTTCATTGAATAGTTTTTTAAAATCCCATTGTTTTTCATCGTTTTATTGAACTTTCACAATACAATTTAATAACAATTTCGATAACTAAATTTCTATCCTATCCCATTTGAACAAAATAACTTCGCAGTGCCATTCGTGGATACGTTCATAAGTTTGAGTTAGCTAGTTTGAGCCGGTAAAAGTTATCGGCTTTTTTATTTTATCTATTCGCGAAGGAATTAATCTTTTATTTGAACTCTAAATTTCTAACACTTCATTAAAAAGTTTAAACTCAACATCCAAAGGAGTTATGTCTGCATAAACTCTTCTTACTTCTCTTTGATAATTAATATACATATCGTAATTATTCATACGGCTCCAAGCTACTGGGATTCTACTAATCTTGGATTTATGAAGGAGTAAATCTTGAATAATATTATCTACTGGGATATGAAAAAAAATATAGTTCTTTGATATGCCCGGCACTCTACTTTCACCTAACGCAAACAAATACTTCAGATTCATATTAATCCATTTTTGAGCTTGTCCTATGGTAAAATCGATGGTACCATAATTTGTTTTAAAGGCTTTTATAAGTTCGTTACATTTTAATTTATGGGAGATATCGAAAGAAATTTGGTCATTAAAATCCATATTTATTAGTTCATCTGAAACACCTATCAAAACTTCACTGATTTTTTGATATTTTTCCCTTGATTGACTTCTAGCCATCCCATGAATAGTTCTATTCAAATCCCGATACGACCGATTAGCACATGCGGTTCTGAAATCCAATTTAGGATTAAGATAAACTCTTATCCAAAAATCCTCAATGTCCTTAGGTGTTAGATTTGTCATTTAAATCGTTTATTTAAACTTTCCTAAAAGTTTGTTAGTATTAAGTATACAAGACATTTTTTATATCCCTCCATGTTATCAGCTCTACATCTCTTTTTTTTAGCTGTTCTTTAAAATGATCACTAGTAAACGAATCAAAATCTATTTGCCTCCACTCAGAACCGAAGTTCGGATGATTCACGGTAATGCCCTGCATTTCAAGATTATCATAAGCAGGATGTATCAAAATTATATTCAGTCCGGAAACCAAATTTTCTAAAACTGTTGAGTAGTATTCACTTAGACTATTGGATTCAAAGTAGTCGAATATTCCGTAATGGGCCTTTTTTATAAGTAAATCTTCAGTTTTGATGCAGTTCTTTGAATTTAATCCGACCATTTCCATTAATTGCTCACTGACCATAATGGGCAAATGATATTTTGCGCCCAACTCCCGATAAATATTAAAGAGTTCCGGACATGCACCCACACTGTACATATGTGAATCGATGTGGGAAGGTTCCAATCCCAATTGAAATGCACGTTGGATTTGGGCATCTAGTTCTTTTTCTACTTCTACCAAAGTTGCATTGCTAATAAGTTGTTCCCTTTTTTATAAAAAAATCCGTTCCGATCTAGCAAACTGGGCACTTCATTACTCGGCAATACTGAACCAAATCTGTAGTTCTCCCATTCACAAGTCAAGGTTAGGTGTATACCATAATCGAATTGCGGATTCTGTTTGGCAAATTGGCAGATTTCAAAAGACCATGGGCAGTTGAGCATGATGCTATAGGAATTGACTACCCCATGCTTAAGGGACTCGATTGTGGCCATATTTTCAGAATGTGACAGACCTGCATCATCGGCATGGATTATCAATAGCTTCGAGTCTCGCTTAAACCCTAAAAGTTCGGCTAATTTCATAACTAACTCATTGCCCAATTAATACTAGTTTTTCCAATCGTTTATTTGAACTTTAATTCAATACCAAAGTTAACGTATAGCGTAATTTCCGTTTGAGTCCATATCTTCGTTTTCATCAAACATAGCTTTGATTTTTTCAAATAAAAGAGGATCTGCAAATAATTCTTGTTCCTTCTCCAATTCTGTCACGGTCTGTTCTATCAATGCAATATATTTTGCACAATTTGCCGTTGCAATTTTCTTTGTCCTATTGTCAACTCTCATACTAGTTGTATTTGGTAAATGTGCCTGATAAAGACTTTGGTAAGAAGCCAACATTGCTTGTTTCGCCATTATGCGCACTTGTATATTAAGAGCTTTTTGAGATGAATCTTGTGCTGCCGCTGATTTTCTTAGTTCCTCTCTAGTTTCGGAAAGTTCTTGTCTTTGTAAGCTTAGTTCGTTTTTTTGCATTATAACCGTTACTATTAGAAATGCAAATGCCAATGCGGAAAATAGGGTATTTGCAGCACCAAAACTATCGCCGAACTCAGATGCCGATGACGGAATAGGATACCAATACCGAGTCACTGCCCATAGAAGGAAAAAAATTATTAAGACCGTTAATATCGCGATCGCCATCCATTTATTAATATTCTTCATTAAGTTGTTAATTTTCAATCTTTTTTTTAAACTTTAAGTTGCTTAATTCAACTAGTCAAAAATATGAATTCGCGGGTCTTTTAATTAAATTGACCTTGAACCTCGAAGATAGATGTTGGCTTATAATTTTTTATTATTGCCATCAATTCAGAATGGGTCTTGAAAGTTACTTTAAAATCTTTCAGATTTACCCCTTTGTTTTCCAATATAATCAAGTTCATTCGGGTCTGAGGGTAAAAATAATTCGCAGTAGGAAAACCCGGCGTATAACCGAAAGCGCCAATTTGGACGTTCATCTCTCCTTCTTTGAAAAGTAGCCCGTACCCATATTCCATGTTACCGAGTATCGGATGCTTTCTTATGGCGTACCCCGTTTCCATCAGTTCCAAAGTTGTATTATTAACCAATTTTCCCGAATACAATAGAATATTCCATTTTAGCAGGTCTTCGACACTCGAGATAAACCCTCCCGCCGCAACATAATCTACAGGGTTTCCTTCCGCAATCCGTAGTTCTCCCGTTTCGTCCTCTTCGTAACCTTTCACCAGATTTTTGTACTTCTTATTATCAGGATGATAAGTGTGGTACAAATGATATTGGGTGAATAATCGTGTCTATAAATTCTTCAAAAGTACTATTCTCTATTTTTTCCAGTATTTGGGCCAAGAGTCCAAACCCTATTTGGGAGTAATGAAACCGCGTTCCGACTTCAAACTCTAGCGGTTTGTCAATGGCGACAATCCCATGGGTATGTGTCAGTAAATGGTGTATGGTGACTTGGTTCGTCCAAGTTTGCACTATTTCCGGGAGGTATTTGCCTATATTATCGGTCAAATCAAGATTCCCCTTTTCGTATTCTCTTAATATAAGCACTGCTGTAATCTGTTTGCTAATGGAGCCAATGTAAAATTGGTCATCGGTTTCCATTTTTACCAGTCTATCCAAATCGGAGTGTCCAAATGCCCTTTTGTATAGGGTAATGGAATCTTGCGCCAGCAGAATGACTCCGTTGAAATCATTTGCCATGGCCAACGAATCGATTTTGGCCAAAATCGAAGTCGGATATTGGTCAGCCTTCCTTTTTTCAGTTTTACAGGCAATGGTCAATAGCAAAACGATAAGTCCACTAATGTAGATTCTTCATTGCGTTTCATAGGGTCTAAGATAAATAATTCCCCACATGGAAAATTGGGTTGTTTTAGTCGACTTACGAGACTCCTTTATTTGAAATTTAGGGAACTGGACTAGTCCTTTTCTTAGGATGCATTGTTACATGCAGCTAATTTATTTTCTCGTCTATGTAATCCATAAATTCTGGTATTGGAAGACGATTAATATCTTTTGGTTTAAATCCTTGTTTCGATTTCTCTTCGTACAAATCAGCGTAAAAAACATTGTACCCATCCCAAATCGAACTAGCACTTGGAACTTTTTTGTGTCCATTTTCGGCGAACCAATTCCTCACTTCATAAACTAATTCTTCGGCTTCTCCCTTATGGCATTTACAGTCAGCAAATGATAAATCCGATAATGCTTTTTGTGTACTATATTTTTCCTCTTCTAGAATTAATATTTTTTTTCCTTTAAACTCTTTTCCAGTATTATAATCTCTGCAACCCAAATCCAAACCTAATTCAAATGGCATATTTTGTCTAAAATATTCACCTTTTTTTTTTGCTTTGGCTCTACTTAAATCGTGTATTGAATATTTAGATGATTCAATTAGTTCCTTAATCTTATGCAATCGTATTTCTCCAGAGTCATTTCTTTCTAATGAAATTCTAGGTTTAAATCCAATTTTTTTCACAGTATACAATAGTGGCTTTAATAGAGGGAAATAGTCATCATCAAATGGGCAATTAATAAAAATGTTTTTGTCGAAATCCATTAGTGTTATTTTTTGGATTTCACCCATTTTTGAATTGAGCCATCTTTTTTGTGAATCACAACATCACTACCTGATTTTCTAGCTTTCTCAGCTCCTTTAACTGCTTGTTCTTTAGTTGTATATACTTTAGTCGCTCTCTGTGTTCCTTCCTTTTTCACTGCCCAGCCAGAATCACGCTTAACAACGTGCGTTCTTTTTGGTTGTGGTGGCGGTTTAGGTTTTGATGATTTCTTAGCCATAGACTTCTTTTTATAATTCGGTCAATCTTGTTTCAACAAGTTACAATATACAGTCAAATCTCCATTTTGACCGATTTGAAGTTCATAATCATTATAATTGACCTTTAATTCAAGTCAATTTAGCTTTAACCATTCACCTCTAGAGTGTTAATAATTTTTACAGAATTGTAGTTTATTATTTGTTATCTTAGAATTCTAATTTAAGACAATAATATGGGAATTAAACCAGGGCCAAAAAGGATTGCTGATTCAACAGGAAAACCAGATAGGCGGCAACGAGATAATAAGGAAACTCCTAAAAACACACCTTCATTAAAACCTCACAAGTATAAGAAAGGAGATTAAGTATTTTTTAATTAAAAGATAAAAATATTCTTATTTCCATTTTTTGACATACTGTTCCAACTTATCGTTTATTTGAACTTTGCTTATAGGTTTTTATATTATTTAAATATTCAAACATAAAATTGTTTCAAGTGATGATTGAGATGATAAACAGCCAATTCGAACCAACGTTCAAAACCGATGTTCCCAAAATATGGATGTTCGGCAAACTTGAAATCCTTGTTTAATTTCGAAAATTCGAGAATATGTTCTTTTAACATGTTTTTGTCGCTTTCTAAATCTGTAGGCGTGGTTCCTTCGCCTTCAGTCTGTCCAAATCCTTTGGGAGCAGGTGCGGTTTTTCCTGAGCGAGAAAGTTTAAGAATATCTTTAGGATTAATAACTCCATATTCCTGTGCTTTTTTTTTCCCATTTGCCATTCTAAAAAAGTCAGTACAATGGCATACCATTTGATTGACGTTCATTTTACCAAATTTAGGTTTTTGCGAAGAGTCCAACTTGTCAATTCTAGCAAAAAAGTCCTGTATTTGTTCTTCTGTAAAGTTCATTTTTTAAACTTAAAGCTAAATGACCATAGTAATTATTAGCCCTATTAGTCTTACATTGAATTTATTTCAATATCAAAAAGGATAATTTAACACTTAAACATAAAATATTGGTTTGCAAGAATTATGTGCCAATCAATCCTTGGCTTGGGAATCAAACATTTCGATAATCTTTCTGATATTCTTATGCTTTTCCAATAATTGGCCTGCCAATTGTTCATCAATGTCAAGTTCCTCCATTAGCATTCGCTTACCTCGGTCTACTAATTTTTTGTTGGAAAGCTGCATGTCGATCATCTTGTTTCCTCGAATCCTTCCTAGTTTTATCATAATTGAAGTGGATATCATGTTCAATACCAGTTTTTGGGCCGTACCGGCCTTCATTCTTGTACTCCCGGTAACGAATTCCGGGCCTACCACCAATTCCACTGGATAGTCCGCCTCCCTAGAAAGGGGTGCGTTCATATTACAGGATATACCTCCTGTAAGAACCCGGTTTTCCCTGGCTTTTCGTATTCCCCCAATAACATATGGTGTGGTGCCGGATGCAGCGATACCCAAAACCACATCCTTATCATTGATATTGAACTTTCTTAGATCTTGCCATGCTTGATCCTTATCGTCCTCCGCGTTCTCAACAGCTTTTCGTAGGGCCTTATCCCCACCTGCGATAAGTCCTATAATCCACGTAGCAGGTACCCCAAAAGTGGGAGGGCATTCCGAAGCATCTAAAACACCTAACCTACCGCTGGTTCCCGCACCAATATAGAATAGCCTACCCCCGTTTTCCATTCTTAAAACCGTTTGGTCCACAAATTCCTCTATTTGAGGTATTGCATTTTTAACGATCAATGGAACGGATTGATCTTCCCTGTTTATATTGATTAACAGCTCCAAGGTGTCCATGTGTTCCAGATTATTATAATTTGATGGCTGTTCTGTCGAAAATTTATGCATATTCACTTTTTTATTTTAATGAGCAATAAACCCAATATCGTTAAAAATCCGTTCACTGCGATTGTGATAAATCCCATGTCAAAATTGTATTGACTCTCAAGATAGAAACTTAAAAGATATGTTGCCACGGGTGCCGAAATACATATGAACGGAACCACACGATCGTTGACCTTGACCCTGGTAAACATACCGACTAAATATAGGCCCAACAATGGACCGTAAGTGTAACCGGCAACGTTAAAAATCAGCGATATTACGTCACCCCTACTATTGGAGAACAGCATTATTATCATAAAAATGATCATTGAAAAACCGAATAGGACCAAATTCTTTGTTTTTTTTCGTTGCCTGGCGGGTTTCTTCGAAATATCCAAGAAGTCGTAGGTGAAGGAGGTGGTCAGCGCTGTCAACGCTGAGTCGACACTGGAAAATGAGGCCGCAATAATGCCCAGTAAAAAAAAGATCCCCGTAATTGGACTCAGTTGGTTCAAAGCTATTTCCGGAAATAAGGTATCCGTATCCAACAAAGCACCATCCTGTCCCAAAGGCAGTGCTATCCCGATATTTTCAGCATAGATATATAACAGGATTCCCAAGCCCATAAAAAGGAATTGGGTACCGGCTAGAATCAGACTGTAGCTTAAGGTATTCTTTTGGGCATCCCAAACATTTTTACAGGTCAGCGTCTTTTGCATCATATTTTGATCTAATCCTATCATCGCGATCGCAACGAGGATACCGGCAATGAACTGTTTGTGAAAATTATTATCGGATTTACCTTCCCAGTTAAAAATTTCAAAGTAACGATGCTGGGAGATTTTATCGATTGATTCCATAAACGTAAGATCCAAACTGGTCAAGACATAGTAAAATGTGATCAACGCACCTAAAATTAAAAACGTAGTTTGGAGCGTATCTGTCCAAACAATCGTCTTTATTCCTGATTTGTATGAATAAAGCCAGACCATTAACAAAATGATCATTACCGATACCGGAAATGGGCTTCCAATCTTTTCGAAGAACACAAATTGCAGAATCTTGGCCGCCAACAATAAACGCAATGCGGCACCAAAAGACTGTGAAATCAAAAAAAACAAAGACCCGGTCTTATAGGTGTTATTTCCAAATCGATCGAAGAGATAGAAATAGATGGATACCAGCTTTAATCGATAGTATAATGGAACAAGTACAAAGGTTATGAACAGATATCCTACCACGTTTCCAAGGATGAATTGAAAAAAGTGGAAATTATTGTTCCCTACCATTCCGGGCAATGAAACGAACGTCACGCCCGAAAGTCCGGCACCGACCATTCCAAAAGCCACCAATACCCAAGGAGACCGACGGTTTCCCGTAAAGAAAGTTTCTTCGTCGCTTACCCTGGAGGTAAAGTAAGAAATGGCCATAAGCACCAGAAAGTAAGATAGAATGACGAAGAAAATCTGTGCGGTATCCAATGTTTGTGAACTTTAATTAGAAAAGACTATGCTACCTGGGATCATAAAGTGTTCCGCTTATCGAATCGCTTTTTGCGCCCGTTACAGATCCCAAAACATTGGGCTCGTTCGCATCCTTTAACACACCCATCAATGCAAATACCAAGGCCTCCTTGAACTCTATGATTTCCTTTGACGGGGTAATCAATTTTACATTAGGGCCCAAAAGTTCTTCTAGAACATGCATCAAGTAATTATTTAAGGCACCTCCCCCCGTTACCAACATGCTTTGTTCTTTACCGATTTCAAAAGATTTGACTTGTTCAACTATTTGCACGCATATATGGTATATACTGGTTTTCAACATATCTGAAGTGTCATCCCTGTATCGGTCTATAATAGGGACCACTTGTTCGACAAACCATTCATAACCGGTCGATTTTGGAAAGGGTAGTTTATAATATGCGAGCTGGTTCAATTGCCTCAACAGCTTTACATTGATATTCCCCCTTCTTGCAAGCCGACCTCCACTGTCGTATGGTAAACCGATCTTTGCAGTGATATGGTTTAGCACCATATTCGCCAATCCGATATCATAAGCGATTCGATGACCCTTA